>JAIQFC010000063.1 GCA_020073465.1 Terriglobia bacterium | reverse complement strand
GGCTGACCAGATCGACGGCGCCGTGAAGGCTCGCCGCAACGCCGAACTCCTCGCCGCCACCACGGGCGGAGCGGCGGAGCGGAGCGCGCGTCTCGCCGGGCGGACCATGGAGGTGCTGGTGGACGGCGTCTCACGCAAGGACCCACGAGCGATGTCCGGACGGACCGACTGCAACCGGGTGGTGAACTTCGACGGCCGCGGCGCGGTGACGGCGGGAGATTTCGTCCACGTGCGCATCATCGAGGTGCTGCCGCACAGCTTGCGCGGCGCGCTCGTGTCCGTCCCGGAGGAGGCCGTATGTTTCTCGAGATGAAGGTTCGCGGCCTGGCCCTGGATCCGATGTCCAACATGCCCATCATCATCCTGCGTGACGAGGACGACAAGCGCTCGCTCCCCATCTGGGTCGGCATCTTCGAGGCGAATGCCATCGCCCTGGAACTGGAGAAGATCGCCACGCCGCGCCCCATGACCCACGATCTCATCAAGAACATTCTCGAGACCATCGACGCGCGGGTGCTCAAGGTGATGGTCACGGATCTCAAGGAGAACACCTTCTTCGCCGTCCTCCACCTGCAGGTGGGCGAGACGGAGTACACGGTGGATTCCCGCCCCTCGGACGCCATCGCCCTGGCTCTGCGTGTGGCAGCGCCGATCTACGTGGACGAGGACGTGGTGCGCAAGGCCAAGTCGATCGAGGTCACGAAGGAAGGCGAGACGGTGAAGGCCGATGACCCCGAGCGGCTCCGCGAATGGCTCGAGAACATCAAGCCGGAGGATTTCGGCAAGTTCAACAAGACCTGACGGACGGAGATCGCGTGCGCGTCGCGCTCTTCACCAATAATTACCTCCCGTTCTGTGGCGGGGTCACCGTCTCCGTGGAGACGTTGCTCCGCGGCCTGGAGGCGCGGGGCCACGCCGTCTGGGTCTTCGCCCCGCGCCTGGCCGGTGCGCCCGACCCCCCGCGCGTCATCCGATATCCCTCCGTGCCTGCCGCCACCTATCCAGACTTCGCCCTCGCGGTGCCGTTCTCTCGACGCATCGCGCGCGAGGTGAAGGCGCTCGACTTCGACGTCTTCCACGCTCACCATCCGTTTCCGATGATTGCCAGAAACCCGATGATTGCCTTTACCGTTCCCATGGCCCACAATCCGCTCAGCCAGGGACGGGAAAGTTTCAACTCGTCCGGCCGAGCAACTCCTGAAAATATTCGACTACCGCCGTGATCCTAACATCGCGCATTTCTCGAGTCGAGCGCAGAACGACCTCGACAGTATCTTCGGTAACCTTCTTCCCCACGGTGATTCGAAAGGGGATACCGACCAAATCGGCGTCCTTGAACTTCACTCCGGGCCGCTCGTCCCGGTCGTCAAGGATCACGTCGAACCCCGCGGTTTCGAGCTGCTTCGCGATGTCCTCCGCCGCCGATTTGACTTTCTCATCTTTCACGTTGGTCGCGGAAACCACAATCTCAAACGGCGCAATCGCCGGTGGCAGCCAGAATCCGTTCTCGTCGTTCGACTGCTCCACCGCCGCCGTCAGGATGCGCTCGATCCCAATCCCGTAGCAGCCCATGATCGGCGTCACTTCCTTGCCGTTCTTGTCGAGCACCCGCGCACCCATCGACTCCGAGTACCGGTACCCCAGCTTGAAGATATGCCCGACTTCAACGGCAGTATCGATGCGCAGGGCCTTCCCGCAATTCGGGCAAGCTTCGCCTGCCGTCACGCTCCGCAGATCGGCATAAGCCGTCGGCTGGAAGTTCTTCCCTGGCGTGAGATTCTTCAGGTGATAGTCCTTCTTGTTCGCGCCCCCGATCAGATTCGCCCGCCCCTCGAGCGCCTTGTCAACCAAGAGCATAGGCTGGTCAACATCTCTTTTCAGATCCTTGGCCCACTCGATGCCGAGCGGCCCTAGATATCCCGCGGGAGAATTGAACAACCGCTCGATCTCCGTTTCCTCCATCGGACGCGTCGCAACTGCCACGGTCGCGTTGAGCTTCGCCTCGTTCAATTGATGATCGCCACGCATCAGGACGACAATCGCCCGCGACTTCTTCTTTCCGGCGGCGTCAGTTTCGTCTGCCATGAGCGCCAGCGTCTTGATCTTGTTCTTGGGAGAAACGCCCAGAAACTTCGCGACGTCTTCAATCGTCTTCTGCCCGGGAGTGTGCACCAGCAGCGGCGTGCCGTCGCCCTCAGCGGCAAGATCGGCAACCGCCTCCAGTTTCGACGTGGCCTTCTCCATGTTCGCCGCGTAGTTGCAGCCATCGCAGCTCACAATCTGATCTTCGCCGGCCGGAGTGCGCACCATGAACTCGTGCGATTCCTTGCCTCCCATCGCTCCTGAATCCGCCTCTACCACCATGTACTTCAGCCCGCAGCGGTCGAAGATCCGGCAGTACGTCTCGTAATGCTTCTTGTAGGAAACATCCAGCCCCGCCGCATCGATGTCGAACGAGTACGCGTCCTTCATCATGAACTGCCGCACCCTCAGCAACCCGGACCTCGGCCGCGGCTCATCGCGAAATTTCGTCGCGATCTGATACCAGATCTGCGGCAACTGCTTGTAGCTGCGCAGCTCCTTGCGCGCGATCTCGGTCATGACCTCTTCTTCCGTCATGCCCAGGCACATGTCGGCACCCTTGCGGTCTTTGAGCCGAAACAGGTTGTCCCCCATCAGCGCCCAACGCCCGCTCGCTTCCCAAATCTCCCGCGGATGCAGCGCCGGCAGAAAGAATTCCTGCCCGATCCGGTCCATCTCCTGGCGCACGATGGCCATGATCTTGTTGAACGACCGGTTCCCGAGAAACAGATACGAGTAGATACCCGCCGCCAGCTGCCGGATGTAGCCCGCCCGCACCAGAAACTTGTGGCTGGCCACTTCCGCGTCCGCCGGCGCCTCGCGCAATGTAGGAATAAAGAGTTCTGACCAACGATGCATAGGTGAATGATTCCTGTGTGAATGGAATTGGCTATTGTAAATGATCGCGTGAGAGGCCCGAGCGCCAGGCGGCAGCAATACTCATGTGGGGACAGCCGCCCTCGGCTGTCCGGCCGAGCACTGATTGGCAAGGGGCTGGTTACCCGGTGTTAGAGAACTCGCGCAACCTCGTCGGCCCAATTAGGAACAAGGCCCATCAGAAGCCGCATGGCAATTTCCTTCGGCAGTCGAATCGCGACTTCCTCCTCTGCGTTCCCGCCATCCACGGCGATGTAGATCGGAGCTCTCATTTCTCTTTCCGTCGTCCATTTCGCGATCGGCAAGTTCCCAATAAATGTGGACGGTCTTGCCTTCACTTTCGCCTAACCAGATTGATGATCGGGTGCTCATAGTTTCCTCAAGACTAATATCGGCAATGGCCGGGCGGGCTTCGCCCGCCGGACAGCCGAGGGCGGCTGTCCCCACATCAGCCTTGCGGCGCTATCCCGCCAACTGCTTCAGTATCTCTTTCCCCAACTTCTGCGCTTCGCCGAAAAACTTCTGATACTCCACAAAGAGCCGGTTCAACTCGAGCGACTTATCCGCCGACAGATGCTTGCGCAGCATCATGTCCCGCACATGCACCGGATTCGGCAGGGTTGCATCTTCCGTCAGTTCTTCCAGCGCCGTATTGGCATCGTAGTGATACATGGAAACCCTCAATTCCTTAGACTAGCTCGGTACTCCACAGATCGTGCAGATGCACGATCCCGAGGAGTTTACCGTCGCGCTCAACCACTGCGAGCGACGTGATCTTCTTTTCTTCCATCAAAGCCAGAGCCGTTGCGGCAAATTCCCCGGCAGCAATGGTCCTGGGGTTCTTGGTCATGGCCTCGCCCGCGGTCAGATCGAGCACATCCTTCCCGCGCTTCTCCAGCAACCGCCGCAAATCTCCATCGCTGATGATGCCCACCAGTCTCTCGCCTTCCACCACCGCCGTCACGCCCAGCTTCTTGCGCGACATCTCGTAAATTACGTCGGGCATCTTCGTCTTAGGCGAGACGCGAGGCAGGGCGTCGCCCGAATGCATGAGCGACTCTACCCGCGCCAATCTTTTTCCTAACTTCCCTCCCGGATGCAGGTTGGCAAAATCCTCTTCCTTGAACCCGCGCTTCTCGCTCAGAGTCACCGCCAGAGCATCGCCCAAAGCCAGCATGGTAGTAGTAGAGGCCGTAGGTGCAAGCCCTAAAGCACAAGCCTCCTGCGCAACGGAACAATCCAAAGCCACATCCGCCGCTGCCGCCAGCGTGGAAATAGCCCGTGTGGCGCGAGCAACCTCGCCCGTGGGTTTTGCCGGAGTACCCAGTGAAGCTACGCTCCCACCGGAAATCTGTTCGCTGTCTGATTTCGCGGGCGAGGGCGCCCGCGCCACACCATTGCAAATCTCATCCCCCGTCATCGAAATCAGCGGCACCTGCAGCCGCTTGATCGTCGCCAGCAACTGCAGAATCTCCTCCGTCTCTCCGCTCGCGGAGAGTGCCAGAACAACGTCCCCGCGCACCACCATCCCCAAGTCTCCGTGCAGTGCTTCCACCGGATGGAGATACAAAGCCGGAGTCCCCGTCGAACTCAGAGTCGCCGCAATCTTGCGCGCAATCAGCCCGCTCTTCCCCATGCCAGTGACAACCACGCGCCCCGCGCAGGAGAACATCAGATCCACCGCCCGCTGAAACGCCGCCGCCATCGGACCGCCAATACGGTCCGCCAGCGCCCGCAGGGCTTCAGCCTCAATCCGCACCACGTTTTCGCCAATCCGTTTCATGCGATGGAAAAAGGATGTTAGCACGCTGCCCCGCCGAGACGCCGATTGCACAGTCTCTCTCACCCAGGGGACAAGCAGGTGACTCCAACCAACTTAGAAGTGATCCTCTCCCCGCTGCGGTCTCCGCCCCAATGCAACAAGGCTCTTGGCCTGAATCACGCGGTCCCACGGCCCCGCCTGCCAGTTGTCGCGCGCCTTTTCCCGATGCTCCCAAGGTGGAAGCGTGAGCATCAGATTCTGCGCCGTCGAGTGGACATACGGTTCATACATCGAGCGCAACTTGGCAAGCTTTTGCCGAGCCTGCTCGTCCGCTCTCAACTTCAACCCCGCTGCCGCTAACGTCTCCCGAAGCCTTTCGAAATCCTCCTCGGTCAACCGTTCCCCCGCCTGAGGATCGTAGCGGGCGTTCACGACTTGAGCCAGATCCACAGCCGCGTGACGTGCCATCGCAAACGTAAGTTTGGCCTGCCCGGGATGAACCCCCTCTACGCCTGTCAGCACCAGCGAAGTCACGTCCAGCATCGTCATGAGCGCCCCCAGCCACGACTGGTTGCTGTGCTGGGAACGGAAGAAACTCAGCACCGGATACGAGATGTGACTCTCCAGCAACTCCGCCGACCACCGCTCCCAGTCGCGGAGCACCTCGTCTAGCACCCACTGATCCATGCCCGGATTTTCCGACCTTCCCGCCAGCCTCACCAGGAGCTCCGCGGCCGTCGGCGGCGATCCGGCGCGGGCGTCGAGCATGGAGATCTGAATCTCGCGCCTGGAGAACGAAGCGTAAACCACCGGAATGTAACCAATAACGACGCCCAGGAACGCGAAGCCCATGCCCGCTTCCAGCACCGAGAGCACGCGAGCCCCGGCCGTTGTCGGCACAATGTCGCCGTAACCCAGCGTGAAGAAGGTCTCTCCGCTGTGGTAGAGGATTCTTCCAAACGTAAGCGGTTCCTTGCCCAGCTGTTCGTGTCCGCCAATGCCGTACTGCACCAGGGCAAACCCTAAGATCAATCCCGTCGCCCAAAAGCCCAGCAGTAGAATCAACGACAACGGCCCGAAATACCCCAGAAAATTCTGCTGCCGCGAGGCCGTTCGGATCCGGCCGGCGACCGCCTTCCAGGGAATCCACGTCCGCCGATAGAACCACGCCGTCAACTTGAAATGCCGGGTGACCCGCCGCGGTAGCACCACCGTCTCAAACGCATCCAGCAGCACAACCCAGATGGTGACGAGCCCGAGAATGATCGCAACGATGCTGCCCTGGTAGGTCATGGGGAATCTCAAGTGCAATGTGGATGCGGAGGGAAGGGTATCAGATTCGCAAAGGCAGGGCTCCGGGCTTCAGCTATCGGGCCTCGGCGAAACACTGCTAACGCCGCAAACACTCAGAAGATTGGTGCAAACTTGGCCGAGGGACCGGCTGGCAACAGCGCGGAAGCCAAGAGGTTTGGCCGACACCCGACAGCCCCCCTACTGCGGCTTGGATGGCACCGGCTGCGCGGGCGGAGTCTGCGCCTGCCCCGCCGAAGGCTTCGTCGTCCCAGGAGTCGCCCGTTTGGCCGCCGGCTTCTTCTTGGGAGCTGGCTTCTTCGCCGGCTCGTTATCGTCCACCACAATCTTCTTCGGGGGTGTCGCGGGAACCTGCGCCTGCGCCGCCTTCAGATCATTGCGCAAGCGATTGATCTCAGCTTCCTTGGACGACGCCAGATTTTCGATGCGCTCGGCGATCGACTTTCGAGCGCCCTCAAAAGTACTCAGGTCGTTCGAGAGGGATTGAAAATCATCCTTGGATCCAAACGCACCCGCCGACTCCACTACGCTCCCCAGCACGTCGTACAGCGCGTCCAGGTTACGGTAAACCTTGAAGGTGGCCGGCATGTCTTCCGGGGCCGAACGCAGCTGCGCGATCATTTCCGGCAGTGCCCCCTGCAGGTTACGCTGAATTGAATCCACATTGGCCAGCGACTGCTTCTTGTACGAGCCGTCGGTCTTCCAGCGCTCAATACGCAGCTTCTGGAGATCGGACTGCGTGTTCTTCGAGGCCGCTTCCAGCTGCGACAGCAAGCCATTCAGCTGCGTCACCGAGGCATACGAGACAGGCGTACCTTGAGGAGAAGCCGCAGGAGGGTCGGGGGTTTGGGGCCGATGGCCGGCCAGGCGCACCACTTTCTGCGCTACTCACCGCAGAAGATCGAATACGCGATGCACCGCTTCCGCACCGAGGTCGCGCGCCTGTACAAGGTGCTCGACGGGCAGCTCGGCCGGCACGAATACATCGCCGGCGACTACTCCATCGCCGACATCGCGGCCTGGCCCTGGGTCGTACGCTACGACTGGCAGGGCCAGGACCTGAACGACTTCCCCAACGTGAAGCGCTGGT
Source organism: Terriglobia bacterium (assembly GCA_020073465.1). Classification (GTDB taxonomy): domain Bacteria; phylum Acidobacteriota; class Terriglobia; order Terriglobales; family Acidobacteriaceae; genus Sulfotelmatobacter. The sequence continues at coordinate 891 of JAIQFC010000063.1, read as the reverse complement.
TCGAGGCGGTGGGCGCGCGCCCCGCGGTGCAGCGCGGCAGCGCCGTCGGCCAGGACCTGACCAGCTTCGCGCAGCCGATGTCCGACGCCGACAAGAAGCAGCTTTTCAACCTGCGCGATAAGGACTTCAAGCAGCCGGGCTGAGCCCGGCCGCCGCGTCAGAAGCGGAAGGTCACGCCGATCGAGGCGATGTCGGTGTTGAAGTCGTAGCCGAAGTCCGTGCCCGACAGCAGGCGCGTCCACTCCACGTTCAGCGCCGTGCCGTTGCCGAGCGCGAAATCCGCGCCCAGGCCGTAGGAAAAGCCCGACTCGGTCACGTCGCCATCGCCAAAGTTGCGGCGCAGGTGCATGCCGCCGACGCCGCCGAGGCCGTAGACCGAGAACCCCTGCCCCAGCGGCAGCGAGCCCTTGATGTAGCAGGCATACAGCGAATCGACCTTCACCGCGTAGCCGTCGCTGGAGTCGCCGCTGAAGCCGCCGCCGATGCGTCCCTCGATGGCGAGGTTGGGGCTGAACTGCTGGCCGATGCGGAAATACCCGCCCGTCGGCGTAATGGCGCGCAACCCGTCTTCCTTGTAATTGATCTGGCCGATGTTGAGGCCCACGTAGGGACCGCCGTAGTCGACATTCCGGCGCTCGTCGTAGTAGCGCCCCTGTGCCGCCGCGGCCGTCGCCACCAGCACCGCGCCCGTCAGCATCAAAGCGATCTTCTGCTTGTTCATGGCCACCTCGCATGACTGCGGCGCGCGACAGGCGCGCCGTCATGTGCAACAGCCTAGGCAGCGAGGATGAACGCCGGCTGAATCGCCGCGACCGGCTGGCATAAACTGCGCCCCATGCCAGCCCTCGCGGCCTTCATTCGCAGCATCGGCGCCTACCGCGCAGCGAACGT
>JAIQFC010000012.1 GCA_020073465.1 Terriglobia bacterium | reverse complement strand
TGGGACAAGCACTGGAAAATCAGCAAGGCCTTGTGTGGAGAGTGGGTGCAACTGGAGCGGATCGGACAGCGGGTGCTGGTGTACTACTGCCGCACCCTGATCCGCGAACTCGATCTGGGGAACCAGCACTCGACCGCGGTCGAGCGCTGGTTCCCCCAGTCGGATGCCAAGTGAAAACTGTAAAGGATGTGTCGGGACAAACTGTAAAGTATGTCGTGGGACTAGACAATCCTCTGCAAGGGTGGGAAGTATGCGACCGGCCGCTCTGTCTTCTCGTAAGAACAACAAACGGCTAGGCTTTCCAGCCCGACAAAGAAGCGACATTCTTTTTACAAATCCGTGAAAACTCCCGGCGCAGAAAAGGAGACAATCTCTCCTCGGATATGAACTGCGATTGCTGCGGATCTCTGCCGGGGTTCCCCTCCGTTCGCACGGCCCTCCCCCTAACTCCCGCGTGGAATCCGCAGCACACGCGTCGTTCCGGGAGAACAGGGCAATGAGCGACACCCAGTACTGCTGGATCGTCATCTGCAAGAACCACAAGTTTCACCGCCAGCAAAACCTCTTTTCCGGACACCGCATCCTGCTCGGCGAGACCGACGCCTTCACGCCTCACCCGCCGGTTGACGGCCCCCTGAACGTCCGCTGCGACGATTGCGGGAAGGAGTACGACTACCGTCCTGCCGAGGTGCTCCGGTACCAGATCGAACTCCCCGCGTCTTTCGCGCCTCATCCGCTTTTTAGCTAGTTCCCGCAGGGTTATGATTCGTTTGCCTTTCCCCAACCTGGCGACCTGAACGCCACTACTCGCTACATAGCCTGTTCCCGTGGAGTGACCGAAACGTTTTGCCTCTCTCTCGCACGATTCTGTAGAGAATACGTTCCATGCCCACACGTGACCCACTGCTCACCGACGGACTCGATGTCGCCTGGATTATCGAACTGTGGAAGGCACTCCACGGCGACGATCACGACTCGCAAACCGTAGCCGCGGAAGCCATCGCAGCCCTGTCGCAGTATCTGGAGTGTTCCCCCTCCGCATGCCTTTCCCAGCCATTCAACCGGAGCATTTGCTAGGGAAGCCTTCTCTACATTTCCCATCCATCACTTGAGGTCTCCGGAACATTCTATTGATACAAATGCAGTTACAGTGTCTCTGCGATTCGTGTCTGATCCCTTTCCAGACGCGTGTGTTTTCGTCTTCCCCTGTGACCCCGGGCACAGACAACAGCTGAAATTTCAGGTTGTATTACCAGCGGAGTCGCGTGCGCCGGTCGTCACGCCGGTTCCATTCGCACGCTTCCTCACCGCACAAAACTCTCATTCCGGTCTGGAAAGAAGGAGGTATCCCCATGGCCAAAGGACTGCTTCGCGTCAAAGGTATGATTGACGTTCGCCAGTTTTGGCCCCAAGGCAGCTCTGATGCCGACACCGTGAAGGTCGATGTTGATCTCAACGGTTTCCAGTTCACCCCTGACGTAAAGCACAACAAACCGTTTCAGGTTACCCACGTTCTCGACAACGCAATGGTCCAGGGAGCGGGAAAGAAGCATGCCGTTCATGATGGCAAGGTGACGGTCCGCCTTGAGCATGTTGACGCCCCCGAGCTTCACTACGCCGCGCCCTTCAGAGGTACCAAGGATTACCGCCAGTATTTCGGCGAGACAGCCACTACAAAGCTGTGCGACATGTTTGCCAGTTTCGATCACGACCCGGTACCCTGCCAGGTTTGCACGACGGTCGACCATCCCAACGAGGTGTTCGACACCTATGGCCGCATGATCGGTCAGATCTTCGCTGACCCGGAGAACAGGAACCTCAACATCAACCAATGGCTCGTCCAGAAGGGCTGGGCGTTCCCGTCGATTTACAATTCCGCGTCGCTGGATGAGATCAACGAAATCCTTCATCTCGCAAAAGAAGCCATGGACGCCAGAAATGGTGTCTGGGCGTACCTTGCTTCCAACGTCGAGCATGCCGAATTTCCTCTACAGTATCGGCCCAAAGGAACTCCCCATCCCGAGGCGGATCTCGGCCCTCTCGTCATGCCAAAACTGTTCCGCCGGCAAGTGCAATGGCACGTATCACAGATGGACAGCAAAGTCCCCATGACATTTGCTGCCTATCTCGCAACCTTGAACGATGGCTGGGTGAGAATGACCGAATTCCTGCAAGACCTCCACATCAAGCCATCTCGGAAAACACACCATCTTTCTACTCTGGTTGACATCGAAGGCAGATTCGAAGCCGGGCCGCAGGACATTGTCTTCTTCGAGAAACCATCGACCCTGGTCGATGCCCATGGGAAGCACATCACTTCCTGGGGAACAAAGCTCGAGAAAGCGCCCGCAAAACGTGCAAGACGGCCGATGGTTGCAGCCTGAGCTGATTCTCCCGGCGTTCGAAGATACCGTAGGCTGTGGCTCTAGCAATTGCAGGACGGAAGCAGTCATTGCAACGATAAAAGGCACCGAGGTTCACCAGGAGGCTTTCTTCCTCAGTGTTCCCCGGAGCCTTTTCTTCTGTAAGACTCCTTGATACGACTCGCCCGCCGCTGGTCAGTTCGGCAGAGTCACTCGCATGATGCGCGCCGGAGTGGCCTTCGCATCGGCTCTGCGTTCGCCATGCTCATCGAGGATGTCCCAACCCGAGCTAGCAATGTAGTAAAAGTGTCCGCCCACAATCACCCCGTGCGTAGGATCACCCAGCGTAGACGTTGCTGACTCGATCAACTTCTGCGAGATGATCTTTTCGTGAGCAGCGTCAAGTTCGAACGCCGCAACCCGCTCGGGAGAAGATCCGTTCTGCACCGCGAGAAGCGAATTGTGGTCCAGGTAAAGCCCATCGATCCCAGCGAGAGCGAACTTGTCATCCATCGGCAGCCAGCGCACCTTTCGAGTCGACAGATCCAGAACACCGATACCACGCAGGTAGTCTGGAACGAAGAGGTGTTTTCCCTCCAGATCAATGGCCGGCGTTTGTGGGGAGATGAATTCTCCTTCATCGATTCGCTCCAGCGTTTTGCCGTCCCGTACCCGGTAGATTCCCCCGCCCGCCCCGTCGGACACGATCGGCGTTCCATCCTGCGCCAGGACCATATCGCCGAGCGCGCTGTGCTCCGGCCCCTCAATCCTGAGCACCAACTTGCCTTCGTCCAGTTCATAGCAGACGAGGGCAGAACGCCCCTGGTCTGCCTTGGGGACCATGCTGAAGCCTTCCAACGCAACCTCGGTCGCCCAAAGACGCCTGCGCTTCGTGTCCACCTTGAGCCCGAGCATCGGCCAGTTATCGGGAGCAACCGCAAAAGTCGTTGCCTTCCCAACAGCATCGAGCGCGACGATCTTCTTCTCCAGCACGCTGGTAAGAAAGAATCGGCGGGTGGTCGCGTCGTAGTCGATGTCCTCAGGGAGCAGGCCCGCATCCTGGACTTCCCAGACGAGCGACCCTTGCGAGAGCGCAGCACGATTGGCTGCGACGGCCCTGCCCAGATCGTGGAATGCGTCGAACGGCGCCGCCAGCAGCACATCGTCAGCCTGCCCCATGTCGAGAATGTGCTGAACCACGGCGCGTGCCTCCGCGGTACGCCCCAGCTTGAGATCGGCTCGCGCCACTTCCAGCAAGGAATTCGGCGAACCATTCAACACCTTGCTTATTTGGGTCGCCCCCGCGAGGTAGGCCTTCCAGTCGTTCTTGTCCCGCGCCTCGCGCAGCCCGTTCCGCAACTCCGCCAACTGCTGCTTGGCGGATGGGGAGGGCGCATGTGCAGAAATTGCGCCCCACGTGATCAACAGGAGCGGCCATGCAATGGCCAGATTCCACAATCTCAGACTATTCATAAAGGACAGACGTGCTCAGCCGCCAACAAGCTAGCCGGCCGAGATCGCGGACCTGTTCGAGCGCGAAGCGACTGAAGTCCTTGGTCGGTGTTCGTCAGCGAAATCAGCGGCCCAGTCTATTTCTGCCGAGCATACTCATTTGCTCCGAGAAAATGCAGCGACACATAAGGTTCGTCTCCCACCACCCAGCTATCGTGTTCCGGCGCAATGTAGAAGAGGTCCCCCGCCTTCATCTCGATCACGCGGCCATCGTCCATCGCCGCAGTGGCGCGCCCCGACAGCACCAGCCCAACATGCTCGACCGCACAACTCTTGGCGCTCACCGCCTTGCCAACGTGAAGCGACCACTTCCACCCCGGCTCGTAGGTCGCCCTCCCAATCGTCATCCCACCCACATTCACCATCTCAAATTTCCCTTTATCGAAAGTCCGTATCTCGTCGGGCTGTTCAAACCGCTTAAGAATGACCTCGAACATAGATCCTCCCCCAGGAGTGGACGCATTTTGCGTTCTAAGGGATTCAGAATCGTCGCGCTCTTCAATGGCTGATCTTTAGGTTAAGGATTCTCGGGGGGGACAGCCGCCTCGGCTGTCCCCCCGGGCGCAGCCGGTGATCGAGCCAGTGCAACACGAATCCGCGGCCCGCCTCCCGACAAACAAGGGCCGCAACCAAAGTCGCGGCCCTCTGTTGTTCTCATGGTCTATCTGCGTTGATCAGCGGAATCTGCGGCCCAGAATCAGTGCCGCCCCCCACCGTGGCCGCCTCCCGGACCGCTCCGCCCGCGCCCGCCTCCACCGCTGCGTCCGCGTCCACCGCGACCTCGTCCACCACCGCCGGGACGTCCACCGCGGCCCCCACGATCGCCTCCGTGCGGCCTGTCTCCACCATGCGGACGATCTCCGCCCACATGAGGTGCTCCCTCGCGGTTGAAGTTAGGCTCGCCCTCCGGCTCATCCGGGAAGTCGCCTCCGCCCTCGATCACCACGGTGCCCGCGGGAGCAGCCTCTCCCTCCGCGACCTGCGCCGCTTCGGGAGCCGCTCCGCCCATCTTGGCGCGCTGCTCTTTCAGGATTGCTTTGCGCGACAGCCGGATGCGGTTGCCTTCCACCGCCAGCACCTTCACCAGCACCTGGTCGCCTTCCTTCAGTTCATCGCGGATGTCGCCAATGCGGTGCTCGGCCACTTCGCTGATGTGCAGCAGCCCGTCGGTTCCAGGAATAATCTCGACGAATGCCCCGAAATCCGCCAGCCGGGTGACCTTGCCGAGGTAAGTCTTCCCCACTTCCGCCGTCGCCGTAAGGTCTCCGATGATCTGCAGCGCTTTCGCTGCCGATGCTTCGTCGCTTGAAGCAACTTTCACGATTCCCGAGTCTTCGACGTCGATCTTCACGCCGGTCTGATCCACAATGCTGCGAATCATCTTGCCGCCCGGCCCGATCAGGTCGCGAATCTTGTCCACCGGGATCTGCACCGTGTAGAACCGTGGAGCGTATTGCGAAATCTTCTCGCGCTCCTTGGCAATCACTTCTTCCATCTTGCCCAGAATGTGCAGCCGCCCACGCTGAGCCTGCGCCAGCGCTTCGCGCATGATCTGTGCCGTGATCCCCGCAACTTTGATGTCCATCTGCAGCGCGGTGATCCCCTCTTTCGTTCCGGCAACTTTGAAGTCCATGTCGCCGTAGTGGTCTTCCGCACCCGCAATGTCGGTCAGGATGGCGTAGTCATTTCCTTCCTTCACCAACCCCATCGCCACTCCTGCCACCGGAGCCTTCAGCGGAACTCCCGCATCCATCAGCGACAGTGAGGCCCCGCAGACGGTGGCCATCGAAGACGACCCGTTCGACTCCAGGATGTCCGAAACCACCCGCATCGCGTAAGGCCACTGCTCTTCCGCGGGCAGAACTGCCGAGACCGCCCGCTCCGCCAACGCCCCGTGCCCGATCTCGCGTCGACCCGCCCCTCGCAAAAACGCGACCTCGCCCACCGAGAATGGCGGGAAATTGTAGTGCAGCAAAAAGCGTTTCTTGGCTTCGCCTTCGAAGGCCTCGATGCGCTGCATGTCGTCGCTGGTGCCGAGAGTTGTGGTGACCAGCGCCTGGGTTTCGCCGCGGGTGAAGATGGCGCTGCCGTGGGTACGGGGCAGGACGCCGACTTCAATCCAGATGGGGCGGATTTCGTCGAAGGCGCGGGCGTCGGGACGACGCTTCTGATTGATGACCTGCTCGCGGAAAATCCGCTCGCGGAGAATCTCGTAGTAGTGCTTGAGTTTGGCCTGGGCGTCTTCGTCTTCTTCCGGGATCGCCGCCAGAAGTTCCTTCTTGAGATCCTTGACCAGCGTGTAGCTCTCCGACTTGGGATGCTTCTGCGTGTCGAGGCGGTCGGCGAGGTCGGCGCCGATGCGCTTCTTGAGATCGTTGTAGTAAGCCTCATCGAACTCGACGGGCTCGACCTTGCGCTTGGGCTTGCCGACTTTCGCGCGCAGTTCGTTGATCGCGGCACAGATCTTCTTGACTTCGGTGTGGCCGAACTCGATAGCGTCAACGACCGTCTCTTCTTTCACTTCTTTCGCGCCCGACTCGATCATCACAATGCCGTCCGCGGTTCCGACGACCATGATGTTGAGCAGGCTGTCGCGCATCTCGGTGTAAGTCGGATTGACCACGAACGATCCGTTCACCAGTCCCACGCGCACGGCGCCGATTGGACCCATGAACGGAATATCGGACAGCGTCAACGCGCACGATGCGCCGTTGATACCCATCACGTCGGGATCGTTGTCAGTATCGGCCGACAGCACAAACGCGATGACCTGGGTCTCGCACTTGAAGCCTTCGGGGAATAGCGGCCGCACCGGGCGATCGATCTGCCGGCTGGTCAGAATTTCGCGCTCGCTCGGACGCCCTTCGCGCTTGATAAAGCCTCCAGGGATGCGTCCACCCGCGTACGTATATTCGCGATAGTCGACCGTGAGCGGGAAGAAATCGATGCCCTCGCGCGGGTCGGCGTTGGCGACCGCGGTGGCCAGCACGACGTTGTCATGGAGGCGAACGACCGCTGCTCCGTGGGCTTGCTTGGCTAATTTTCCGGTTTCAAAGGTGAGCTGTTTGCCGCCGGCGAGGTCGACGGTGATGCTAGTTGCTTCTGGTTTCATGATTCATTCCTTTTCGATGGAGGGGGACTTCCCCACCCTCCCGCAAAACGCACGAGAAGGTTGGGGCACCCGAGGCGGTGCTGAGGTAGGACGAGGCGTCTGCGCTCGAAAAACGCACGGATGGAAAGTTCCTCAATGCTGAACCGTCTCTCCAGAGACGGATGTTCAGAAATATCCCGGAGGCGCCGTTACACCCACCGTTGCGCACATCCGCGCCCGGCAGGGACACCCGCGGACAAAGTGGCTACTTGCGGATGCCGAGTTTGGTGATGACGGTCTTGTAGCGCTCGGAATCGTATTTCTTCAGGTAGTTCAGCAAGCGACGCCGCTTGCTGACCAGCATGAGAAGGCCGCGGCGCGAGCCGTGGTCTTTCTGGTGCGTCTTGAAGTGCTCCGTCAATTGCCCAATGCGTTCGCTGATCAACGCGATCTGGACCTCGGGGCTCCCCGTGTCCGTGGTATGCGTGCCGTACTGGTCAATGAGGGATTTTTTTTGCTCTCTGGCTAGCACTAACCTGGTGCACTCCTGTCTTTAATCGATTGTCTTTGTGACGTTTACAGAGTAACACAGGGGTTTCAGCAGCGTAAAGGACGGGGGCCTTGGGCGACGGCGGCCGCACTTCCCTACCGTGTCGCGACGGTGCGAGAGATTAGCCGCACCGTTCTTCCGCCTAGTGTATAGAGGTGGGTCGCTTAGGCGTGGGCTACCGCAGCACGGAGTGATTGGGCCGGCGCCTCGGCGAGCGGCAGCTCGATGGTGACGCGTGCGCCATGCGGCTGCACGTTTTCGATTCTGAGATCTCCGCCCCGTTCCTTGACGATGCCGTAACAGACGCTCAACCCCAGTCCGGTTCCCTTGCCCACGGGTTTGGTCGTATAGAACGGGTCCAGTGCGCGATTCAGATTGCCAAAGCCGGGGCCAGTATCTTCGACTTCGATCACCGCCCGGGGGCCGCTGGGGTAGGCGCGAATGCTGATCTGCTTGCTGCCGGCGGTTCCCTCCATGGCATCGCTGGAATTGTTGAACAAGTTCAGCAGGATCTGCTTGATTTCGTCTTCGTTGACGGCCAGGGACGGTAAGTCCTTGGCGATGTCGAGCTCCACCTGAACGTTGCGGGTGCGTGTGTAGTATTCGCGAAGAGCCAGCACTTCTTGCACGACAGGAGACAGCGGCACGGCCTGCGTGTCGCGCGTACTTTGCCGCGAAAACCGGAGCAAGTTGTCAATGATGCGTTTCATGCGGCGGGCTTCGCCAACCAGTTTCGTCAGTTGATCGCGAGTGTGTGATGCGGCGATGGCGTCGCCGATCAGCTCGCCGTATCCCATGATCACGGTCAGGGGATTGTTGAGCTCATGCGCGACTCCCGCCAGCAGCTGTCCCAGCGCAGCCAGCTTTTCCGACCACACCAGCTGCGAGTGCAGGGCCTTCAGTTCGACAGCCACCGCAAGGTCGGCGGCCAGCATTTCGATGTGAGACAACTCCAGCACATGAATCGCATGCGCATCTCGTGGCGCCGCCAGCCGGATGCACCCCAGCTGTGCTCCTCCCGGTGAGCAAAGCGGAATCAGGATTTCTTCGCCGGTCCCGCCGTGCACATTCGGGGTCCCCGGGAGCGCAAACGGGATGGCTTCCTGAGCCGGCAGCAAGTACGAATTCTTCCCGATCAGCTGCGCCCGGGAACACAAACTTTTGATGTGATCGAGTGTCCAGCCCTGGGTTTGCGCTTGCAGGTTCCGCAGAGATTCTGGCGACAGTCCGCTGGAGCCGGCCACCCGTAACCGCCGCTCTGCGTCTTCGAGTTGGACTACCGCCACCGTGAAGTTGCTGACTTCGACGATCGCCGAAGCGATTGCCGGGCACATCGTATCCGGCCGGGCGCCACTCAGCAGCCGGGAGGTGATCACCGAGAAGCGTTCCAACTGGCGGTTGAGCACTTCCGCCTTGTGTTGCATGCCGGCGATCGATTTCGATTTGTCTTCCACCACGGCAAGAATCATTCCGAAGGCAACGAAGAACTTGGGTGCATTCCATAGTTCTCCGGGAATCATCAGATGCGGAGCCAGATGATGGATCATCAGCCGGGCGGGAAACGCCGCTCCCCAGCAGAGAAATCCGCCCGCAATCGTGAGCATGGCGGGCGATGGTCGCCACCGGTTTCGGCAAATGAACAAGCCCGGCAAACCAAATCCGAGTCCCAGTACTGCGAGCATCCCTTCCGCGGACGAGCCGCGGAGCGCGGCGCGCATTGCCCAGGCTCCGGCCAACGAGCACACATAGATCGCGGCCGCCAATTTCAACGACAACTTCCCGCCTACCCGGAAGAAGAACCACGCCGCTCCGCCGAAGCAGGCCAGCAGGCACAACACATAAGGCCAGCGCGCATGCACGTCGTAGGATCTGCATGCTACATACACGACGGACGGCACCCCCAGCACAAGCAGCAAGAGCGTGCGCCTGCCGTAGTCTTCCACCACGGAGGAGACCGAAACCAGGAAGCTGACCGCAGCGGCCTGCAGCGATGCCGAATCAATGGCCAACAACAGAGAGCTGACGCGCCCGTGATCCGGTTCCAGCAATTGCGCCAGGAAATGAGTGAACACCAGTGCCCATCCCACCGTCCAAAGGGTCAGTCGAGGGCTACGCGCCTGGCGTTTCAGACACACCAAGATAATGACCAGCACTCCTACGATTAAGAATGTCGGAACTTTTTCAAGGACGCCCATCAAGATTGTTTCGGGGGGGAGGAGTGCAGCGCAATGGTAACCAACTGACAGTAATCGACCGTCATCCTGTGGGTCAACGCCAGAACGTGCCATCGGCGTGGCACCAAAGTTGAGCAGCATCCACAGTGGTGGTGGGTGCGCCAAGCCTTCGCTGGATGTTAGGCGTCCACCCGTTCGAATAGTGGACGCTCACTCGGTTGCAAGATCTTGCGCACATGACAACCCTGACAGGTGGAGAACCGAGAGCGGTTTGGAGGGAGGAGCCGAGACATGGCGAGGTGTCAGGCGTGCTTTCGCGTCCTTGGCGCCGGTTAATGACCGACGGTAGAGAGGAAGGTCTCTTGTGCGCGACGCAAAATCGTGCGAACCTTTGTCGGCGAACCGGTCCCCCTAGACGAACAACTGGGCTGAATCGGCATCTGGGCTGAAATCGGGAACGGACGCCATAGCCACTCCCAGGAATCTGGCCGCTCGGGAATCGCGCTTTGAACATGGTGGTCTGGTCTCGCTGAGAACCCCCCGTCTCTGACTACCGTCGCCTCTGTTCAAAAAGTGAGGAGCACCGTGAAACGACAGTCTGTCTGCCATTTGTCGGGATTTGCCTTACTTCTAGTCGTGTTCTTGCTTGCGGGCGTTGTTCGCAGCCAGTGTCAAGTGAAGGTCACTACCTATCACTACGACAATTTCCGTACGGGCCAGAACGTAAATGAGGGCATTCTGAAGCCGTCCGTGGTGAACCCAAATACATTTGGCAAACTATTTTCCCAGGCAGTGAACGGCCAGCTATATGCGGAACCACTCTACCTGCCAAACGTCCTGATCCCAAGCAAGGGCTTGCACAATGTCGTATTTGTGGCAACTGAGCACGACAGTGTGTACGCGTTCGATGCGGACAACAATCAGGGCAGCAACAGCAAGCCATTATGGCGGGTCAGCTTTGTCAATCCGGGACAGGGGATCACGACGATTCCCAGCACTGACACCGGGACCGTGATGATCTATCCCGAGGTGGGCATCACAAGCACTCCGGTAATCGACCCGAGGAACGGGACCCTGTACGTAGTAGCCGCGACCAAGGAGAAAGGCTCGTACTTCCAGCGTCTTCACGCGCTCGATGTGACGAGCGGTACGGAGAAGTTTGGAGGGCCGGTGGTGATCCAGGCGACGGTTCCGGGAACAGGGTGGGGATCGTTGAATGGAAAGATTGCGTTCGACCCGTTGCGGAACAATCAGCGTGCGGCGCTGCTGCTGATGAACGGAGTGATCTACATCGCGTGGGCTTCGCATGGTCTGGAGAACCAGCTTGCGTACCACGGCTGGGTAATTGGCTACAACGAAAACACACTGGCCCAGGTAGCTGCCTACGCGGTCACTCCCAACGGCAAACAGGGTGGCATTTGGGAGAGCGGCTGTGGCTTGGCCGCGGACGCTCAGGGCAACATCTACTTTATGGCCGGAAACGGCACTTTCGATGCAGACTCTGGCGGCTCCGACTATGGCGAGAGCTACGTAAAGCTGTCCACAACAACTGGGTTGAGCGTGGTGGACTACTTTACGCCTTTTGATGAGGCAACATTAAGCGCCCAGGACAGGGATCTGGGTTCGGGTGGTGCCGTGCTGCTGCCTTTCCAGGCAGGAACGGCACACCCGAGTCTGGCGCTTGGTGCGGGGAAAAACGGCGTCATTTATCTGCTGGACCGGACCAACATGGGGCACTTCAATAGTTCCGGAAACCAGCAGATTGTGCAGTCGATTACAAGCGCGTTCGGCGGACACGCCCTGTACAGTACGCCGGCTTATTGGCAGCACCAGATGTACTTCTGGGCAGCGCATGACTTCCTCCGCATCTTCGGAATAAGCAACGGATTGCTTACGAACAACCCGATCGCGATTTCGACTATCCCGCTCGGTTCGGGGGCCACGCCGGTCGTGTCATCGTTTGGCAGCACGAACGGGATTGTGTGGGCGCTCCAGACCGATCAGGTGAGTACGAACGGTCCAGCTGTACTTCATGCCCTCGACGCCAACACCGCCGTGGAGCTGTACAACAGCAGCCAAGCGGGCTCGCGGGATATGGCGGGACCAGCCGTAAAATTCGCCGTTCCCACGGTGGCGAACGGTAAGGTCTATGTGGGCACAGCGAACCGGGTGGATGTATACGGGCTGTTCTAGCGATTTGCCATTCGATCTCTAGTTGGAAGACGCCAGCACGTCGTCGTAATGGTTGATCATGGCACGGCGGGGCTTGTCTTTAAGTCCCTTCAGCGGGAGCTTCGCCGTGTTGCTCCTAAGCGCAGGGGCTGAACTCCACACCTCGAAGGCCTACTAATACTATTGCTGCTGCAGGCAGGATTCCGGCGAGGCCAGGTCACGGCGGAACGAGGCTTTCAGGGGAGCCAATCCCAGGTCCGTGTAAAGGTAGAGAGTGATGTCCGCAGAAGGGCCGCCGTTGCTCGGGACGATGGTGCGGACCAGCACTTCTGCCCAGCCGTCGTGGTCGGCGTCAAACTCACTGAGTACCGTCTGAAAATCGAGATTGCTTCCCAAATCGTCGGGCGCTTCGCCTTCCCGCAACTTTGCGGACCAGGAAGAATCTGCCGAGAGCAGGACCGGCCGCGCTTCGGTGTGAGAGCCTTCCGCTTGCAGCGATTCCCGGAACCACGCGGTCATCAGAAAAACGGGAGCGTCGTCCAGCTTCCAGCGGGCGCGGACGAACAGGCGCGGCACACCGTCGGGCGTCAGGCGAAAGGCGCGCACGTCATGGTCGAGCTTGCCTTCATCGCGGGCCAATCTGCCGTCAATACGGATCCATTCCGTGGGCCGAGTGCGGACGTGCGTGGTGGGCCATGTGGGCTCGGGCTGGTTGGGATTCTGGGCGTTGGCAACAAGCGTGGCGTCGATCCGGGAAAGCTCCTGCTTCATGCGGCCACTCAGGAGCGCGGCCAGTTGCTTGTGGAAGTCGGGCGTTGACTGCCAGGCCCGCAGTTCAGAGATGTGACGGGAGGAACGGATAGGATCGGAAAGCTGCGCCGGGGCGCGGCGGATGACGAAATACTCCTGCGAGGTCGCGGCGAACAAGGGCTGCTGCGAGGGTGGAATGGCGACGAGGAATCCTGCCTGGAGCGAACAGCCGTTGGGGGCGATGACGGGCCGGTCAAGAGTGACCGGGACCGTCGACTCCGGGGAAAGCTGTAACGTCCACTGTTTATCTTCGTCGGAGGACATCTCTTTCACGAGTTCGGGAAGATGGGCGAACGATTCGGGCTCCCATAGTTCCTGCATGCCGGCGAGTTCTGCGGCGGGCTTTTCCGGAGCAGAAATCTTCCGCAGGGTGGCGGAGGAGCGTCCGGCGGCGGGCTCAGCAAACCGGCTTTCGGTTTCATTGGCGACCATGAAGACGGCGTGCGTGGCATCGTAGCGGACGGCGATGAATGCCGGGATTCCAGCATTGAGGCGCGACTCGGCGGTGGGCGGCGGAGGAATTTCGGGCTGCTTCTCCAGCGCCAGCTTTCTTCTTCTCTCGTTTTCGAGGTGATCAAAGATTGAGCCGTCGGGCAGGCGCTGGCTCTTTCCCCAGTGAAAGGCGGACCACAGCACGAGCAGATATAGCGCGGCGGCGATCACTACCCACGGTCTGGCTTTGCGGCTCATCGGAATCTCAAGTGCGAAAGTGACTCGTATTGAATGTAGCGCGTTTGCGGGGACCGGCAGGAGTGACTTTGGTTTTCGGGCATTTGTACTGGTGCGCTGCTGGGGTAGGCACGCAGGATCCCTGCCGCAGTTTGACTAGCGCTCGGAGCGGGACATAGCATCGCGTTTCGCGGGCGGGGGCGCTCGCGTCACACCGAGAGTGAGGATCTCATGCCATCCCAAACAGCATCCGCCAGCAACTCGCGGCGCAACATTCCGCGGGGACTGATTGAGGATGCGCGGCGCCATGTATACGAGGCCGCGATTCGGACGCCGCTGGTGCGGCTCAACTACGACGCGCCGGAGGAGATCTACCTCAAGCTGGAAAACTTGCAGCCGATCGGGTCGTTCAAGATTCGGGGCGCGTATAACGCAGTGCGGCTGTTGCCGGAACAGCAAAGAAGACGCGGGGTGTGGACCGTCAGCGCGGGTAACGCGGCGCAGGGAGTGGCACTGGCGGCGCGCAAGGCGGGGGTGTCCTGCAAGGTGCTGGTCATGGACACCGCACCGGCCGCGAAACTGGACGCCGTGCGGCGCCTGGGCGGGGAGATTGTGAAGGCTTCGTTCGATGATTGCTGGAAGGCACTGGCGGATCGATCGCACCCGGCGATGGATGGAGCATTTGTGCATCCCTTTGAAGATGACGAGTTCATTGCGGGGAATGCGTCGGCGGGACTGGAGATTCTGGAGGATCTGCCGGACGTCGATTGTGTAGTGGCGGCGTTCGGGGGCGGCGGCTTGTCCTGTGGAATCGCGGCGGTCATGAAGGAATGGAGTCCCAGGGTGAGGGTATTTGCGGCGGAACCAGAGACGGCGGCTCCGCTGGCGCGCTCGCTGGCGACGGGATCGGCAGAGAACTTCGCGGACTGGAAGGCGAGTTGGGTGGACGGATGTGGAGGCAAGTCGGTGTTTCCGCGAATGTGGGCTCTGGCACATCATCTGCTCGCAGGATCGATCGTCAGTTCGCTGGAGGAGATTCGGCGGGCCTTGCGCATTGTGGCGGAACGCAATCACGTGATCGCAGAAGGCGCGGGCGCTTGTGCGGTCGCGGCCGGGCTGAGCGGGAAATGCGGAGCGGGAAAGATTGTCTGCGTGGTGAGCGGAGGCAACATCGATCTGGCCAAGTTCTCCGAACTGGTTGCTGCGTGAGTCAAAGAATTGTCGATGCGGGTTCGGGGGCACTGTCTCCCTAACACTCACAGATCCTTAACACTTGGCTCTGCTGCTAAGGAACCCTCCAAATAGCCTGTCCGGCGGGCAGTGTGCAGAATTCTTCACATTGACAACTCAACTTAGGTGGGGATACAGTCACCGGCCATGCTTGTTCTGGGGTGATGTTAGTAAGTGTCTTTGTGCAAGAAAGCAGAAGGCCACAAGCGGACTTTTGGAACAAGCGAATCGCGTCGTTCGTTTTTCTGAAGCCTACTCAGCAAACTCTCTCAGGAGGAATTCGTGAAAAAGACGTGTCTCGTTATAGCAATGGTGATGATGCTGACCCTCAGCGCCGTGGCGGCGAAACCCAAGGCGCCAACTTCGCAACATCTCAAGGGAGATCCCAATGCAGTGTTCCATATGGCCCCTCCCGGAATTCCGCCGGCGCTCTGCAGCCCGTGCCTGTTCTACGGAGGTGACCTCGACCCGAACGATCTGAACGCAGCCGGAATGTCGGATGAGAATACGCTTCTCATCGTCGGTGGCTCCAACACCTACGGGGCGATTACGACCCCGCGCAGCGTTACCGTGAGCGGAATCCTGTTCAACGTCCAGGCGAGCAGCGCTTTCGATCCGCAAACGGCCACCTATGACATTCGGAGTGGAGTGACGGATGGCAATGGCGGAACGGAAATCGCTTCCGGAAGTGGCAACATCAAGGTGGCGACGACCGGCCGCAATTTCCTTGGCTTCCCCGAGTTCACCGTGGAAGTGGATGTAAATCCCCCGGCGGTGCTTTCTCCGGGCACCTACTGGTTCAGTATGCAGCCGCAGTGCACCAACACCCTGGACGGCAGCTGCTCCACGGGCCGCGTCTTCGTATCCAACTCCACGTCGGGAACCAACAACGTGGCTGGACACGCGCAGCCGGCAAACCAGATGTTCTTGAACTCGAGCTTCTTCGGGTTCGACTACACCAACTGGTGCGATCCGTCCCTGGGATTCAATTCCCGTCAATGCGGGGTTCTGTCCTTTGGGTTGATCGGAAGCGGGAACTAGTCAACACTCACTTCGTAGGTTCAAGGAGAACGGGAGAGGCCAAAAAGCCTTTCCCGTTCTTGCTTGGAGATGTTTTGCAGCGTCCAGCAAGGGCTCGGAGGCAGGGCGCAATCATTCATCCGAGCCGTTCTTTGTGGGGTACTCCCCCTGCCCTGCGGCCTGCATTCCGCTCCCCGGATGTCGTAAGCTATACGTGAGGGGTGTTCCTTGCGGTGCAGCCGTTGTGGCAATGAGAATCCGGGCACGAACCGCTTTTGCGGGATGTGTGGAGCATCGCTGCTGCCGACTGCGCCTCAGCCTCCGGCACGGAATGAGGAGGCTGTGCGGGAAACGGCTCCAGCATCTGCACGAGATTCCGCAGCCCAGCCGGTGCCCGCCTCTCCTCGCGCCACGGTTCGGGTCCCGGCGGAACCTCCTGTCATTTCGGGACCTTCGTTTCTCGGACTCAATCAACCCGCCCCATCGGGGTCTGGCCGTAAATCGAACTTAGGACACGGATCGCATCTGGAGCGGAGTTCGGGAAGCCTCGATTATCTGCTGGAAGACGACGAGGAACGAAGCAGCCGGGGGGCGGGAAAGATTTTTCTGATTCTTGTGGCGCTGGCCCTGGCGGTGGGATTGGGATATTTGCGCTGGCGGCACGATGGGCTGTCGGCGCTGATGTCCGGCGCCAAGAAATCTCCTGCAGTGGAGCAGTCGAGTTCCGAGTCAGGGCCCGGTGCTTCCGCCGCAGCGCCCTCGACCGGAACGGACACTTCATCGTCTTCGAATGCGAATCCTGCGCCTTCGGGAGCGCCGTCGCAGCCCGCAATAACGGCTGCGCCGGATGCCTCTTCTGGTGCGGCCACTGGAAATCCACCGCCAGAGAATGCGACTTCCGGCGGTCCCGACGCAGCCTCTTCCGGCACGGGCGGTGGGGCGGCAACGACGCCGCCAGTCGCAACGCCTGCGGCGCCGCCGGTCGCGACCAAGGACGAATCGGGAGCGGCCGGAGACTCGTCCAAGGCGGATGCCGATCCGAACAGGGCTCCCTCGGGCGCCGCTTCTGTTCCGAAGCACGAGGCACGATCTCATGCGCCTCCGAAACCCACGCCGGTCACGCCGCGTGATCCGGTGAGCGATGCGGAGCGCTACATCTACGGGCGCGGTGGGGCGCGCCAGGATTGCGATCGCGGATTGCGGATGCTGCGTCCGGCGGCCGATCAGGCGAATCCGCGGGCGATGATTTCGCTGGGGGCGCTGTATTCAACGGGAGTGTGCACGCCGCGGGATTTGCCGACGGCGTACCGGTGGTTTGCGCTGGCATTGCGGAAGCAGCCGGAGAACCAGCCTTTGCAGGAAAACCTGCAACGGTTGTGGAGCCAGATGACACAGCCGGAGCGACAGCTGGCGATCAAGTTGAGCCAGTAAGCGCCCCGGACTTAAGCACGCTTTCCTGCAATCTCACCTTGCCTCAGATTCTCACTACGCACGATTCGTTCGAATCCAATTCGTACAGGAAAATAGATCATGACCTCCGTGCGTATGGACAAGTGGCTTTGGGCCGCCCGATTCTTCAAGACGCGATCATTGGCCGCACGAGCCTGTGAACTCGGCAGAATTCAATCCAACGGACAGCTTGCCAAGGCTGCGCGCGACGTCCGAATCGGAGACACGCTGCGGGTAATCAACGATGGCGGCGACTTTCAGGTGGAAGTCTTGCTTCTCAGTGAAGTACGCGGGCCGGCTTCGGTTGCGCAAACGCTGTACCGCGAGACGGACGCGAGCCGGAAGTTGCGCGCGAAAGTGGCCGCGGAGCGCAAGGCAATGAAGCAGTTTGAAAACTTACCCGCGGGCCGGCCGTCAAAACGCGATCGCAGGAGAATCATCCAGTTCCGGGGCAGAGCCTGACCAGGCAGCACGCGGCCATCGCCAAGGGAGCTGTTGGTTGCGGCATTTCGCGGGCGAGGGCGCCCGCGCCACATCGACGCCCCAACTTGCCCTCGACAATCGGATGCTGCTATGGTTTCGCGGCGGATTCGTGCGGGGTTGATGGCGTTGCGGAAGGCGTTCCAGACGTGATGGTTTTGAACGAAGCTAAAGAATGAGCGGGCACGAACAATTCGCTGAGGATCTCGCACTTTGTGCTCTGGGTGTGCTTGAGGGGCAGGAACGGGTGGACCTCGAGCAGCATCTGGCGGGGTGCGCGGCTTGCCGGTTGGAACTGGAGCAGTTGCGCGGAGATGGGGCATTGCTCGCGCTGTCGACTACAGGACCGAAGCCTCCGCAGCGAGCCCGGCAGAGACTTTTGGACGCAGTGGCGAAGGAAGTACGCTTCCCTGCCTCCCCGCAACGAGCGCGAACGGATGGGACGTCGGTCGCGGTGACGACACAGCGCCGGTCTTGGTGGGGAGTGGTGACGTGGGCGGCGGTCGCGGCGGTAATCGTGTTTGCGGTGTCATTGTGGGTGGCGAATTCTGCGCTGCAGGCGCGCTTGGAGGCGCAGCAACCGCAGTTGTCTGAGCAGCGCGCGGAATTGATGTTCGAGCGCAACCTCGTATCGACCTTAACCGCCACGAATGCCATGCGGGTGACGCTCGTTTCGGCCAAGGCTCCGCCGCAGCCGCAGGGAAAAGCATTCTATTTGCGCGACCGCAGCAGCTTGGTGTTCCTGGCGAACAATATGCCGGCCCTGCCAGCGCAGAAGGCTTACGAGCTTTGGTTGAATCCCGACCCAGGGTGCTCCGATCCCGGCGGGTGTGTTTAAGCCGGATGCACGCGGCAGCGCTACGGTGATCAATCCTCCTCTGCCTGCGGGGACGGAGGCGAAGGCGTTTGCGATCACCGTTGAGAATGAGGCTGGATCTTCTACGCCTACCATGCCAATCGTGATGATGGGTGCGAGAGAGTAAGCTCGCGTTCAATCTCCGTGTGTTGTATTCTTACGCCGCTCCGCGGCTGCATCCTAACTTCTACATGAGGAAGCAAACGATATGAGATTCCGCTCACTCGCTTTGCCGGTTTGTACGCTGGTCTGCGCTTCGTATTTTCTGGCGCCTTTCGTGGCCGCTCAGTCTGCTCCATTGACAACACCCGCGCCGCGGGCTATCACGGTCGACGATGCGTTTGAGATCCGCGAGGTGCGCGACCCGCAGATCACCGACGACGGCAAGTGGGTGGCCTACACGGTCTCGACGGCTTCCTTGAAAGAGGACAAGACAGAGACTCGGGTCTGGATGGCTCCGGCTGGCGGAGGCGACGCCATCGTCATGACGGCAGAGAAGGTTTCGTCGTCTCATCCGCGCTGGAGCCCGGACGGCAAGTATCTCGCGTTTCTTTCCAAACGCAACGAAGGCAAGACCCAGGTGTGGGTGCTGAATCGGATGGGTGGCGAGGCACAGCAACTCACCGAGGCAATTCAGGATGTGGACGATTTCGCATGGGCGCCGGACAGCAAGAGGCTCGTCCTGGTGCTGCGTGACCCGTCGCCGGAAGAGTTGGAGGAAGCCAAGACCAAAGACAAAGATAAACCTGGAAGCGGGGACAAAGACGCAAAGGGCAAGAAGCCGAAGACGCCGCGCCCGCTGGTGGTGGATCGGTATCGATTCAAGACTGATACGGTGGGGTATCTGGACCGGCGGCGCACCCACTTGTACGTGTTCGACGTGGCCACCAAGGCGGTGGTGCAGGTTACTTCGGGCGACTTCGATGATGCCGAGCCCGCATGGTCTCCGGACGGCAAGCTGCTGGCGTTTCGCAGCAACCGCTCCACTCCGGATCCAGATCGCACGTACGACACCAACATCTGGGTGGTTGCGGCTGACAACACGGACAAAGGGGCGCACCTGACCCAGGTGACTACGAATCCCGGAGCGGACGCCGCACCGTCCTGGTCGCCGGATGGCAAGTGGATCACGTACGTCACGCAGCTCGATCCAAAGCTGCTGGTGTACGCCACACACCACATTGCGGTTTCTCCGGCGGCGGGAGGCGAGGCCAAAGTATTGACGCGAGCCTTCGATCGCATGTCGCGGTCGCCGCACTTCTCGCCGGATGGCAAGTTCATCTATTTCATCGCAGATGAGGACGGATCGCAGAACCTGTGCCGCATTCCGGCAGCGGGCGGCGAGATCGTGCGGACTATTTCCGGACGGGTCGTCATTCCGAGCTACAACGTCGCCAAGTCGGGCGAGATTGCAGCGCTGATCACTACGATGGACCGGCCGAGCGAGATTTATGTAACGACCACTTCCGGTGGGCCGCTCACTCGCGTCACACATGTGAATGACGGGTTCATGGCGAAGGTCAGGATCGTCACGCCGGAGTACGTCAAGTTCAAGAGCAAGGACGGAACGACGGTTGCGGGGTATCTGTACAAGCCGCTGGATTACGTGGCAGGGAAAAAATATCCAGCGCTGCTGCATCCGCACGGCGGGCCGGTGTGGGCCTACTACGGCGAGTTCAGCCATTTTGAGCAGTTGCTTGCGGCTAACGGGTACGTGGTGCTGGAGCCGAATCCGCGCGGCTCGACTGGGTACGGACAGGATTTCACCAAAGCTATCTTTGCCGATTGGGGAAACAAGGATTATCAGGACGACATGGCGATGGTCGATTACGCAATTGCGCAGGGGCTGGCGGACCCGGACAAGCTGGGGGTGGGAGGATGGTCGTACGGCGGGATCTCGACGGACTTCATCATCGCGCAGACGACACGGTTCAAGGCAGCGATTTCGGGAGCAGGGTCGGCTTTCTTCGCGTCGCTGTACGGGCATGATCAGTACATCCTCGACTATGACGTGGAACTGGGGCACCCGTGGGACAACCGGGCGGGGTGGGACAGAATCTCGTCGTTCTACAAGGTGGCAAACGTTACGACGCCCACGCTGTTCATGGGAGGCGAGATCGACTGGAATGTGCCGATTGTGGGTGGAGAGCAGATGTACGAGGCGATGAAGAGCCTGGGCCGCGAAACCGAGTTGGTGGTGTACCCGGGCGAGTATCACGGATTCAAGACACCCTCTCACATCAAAGACCGGCTGGAGCGCAACTTGAGCTGGTACGCGCACTACGTGAAGGCGGATGGCAGCCCGGCGCGTCCGGTGGCGGCGAAACCAAACTGAGCCTGGCGTCGACGGGACTGACCTTGTTTCTGTTGGTCGCCGATCCTTGTAGAAGAGGGTGGGGATCTGGACGTGTGGGTCCCTGCATGGGCTCGGGCAATGGTCCCGTGCATCTTGTACGCCACTCTCTACTCCTCCGATAAAATAGATCAACTCCTGATTCTCCGTGACAACAACGGTGTGGATCGCTCGCGTCTTCGGTCTCGCTGTACTGCTCGCAGTCACTCTGTGCGTAAGTGCGGAGCCGCGCCAGGCAAGCGATAGCACGGCTTCTTCCAAAGAACCGGCCATCGGTCGCAAGCTCCAAGAGAAGGGTCTGCCGAACTTCGGTGAGGTGACCACAGCACTCTATCGGGGAGGCCAACCGGCGCCTGAGGGATTCGAGAAACTCGCCCAGATGGGCATCGATATTGTTGTAGATGCCGGCAGGTCCAAGAAGGACCAAAAGCAGATCGAGCAATTGGGAATGCGCTACGTCCCGCTACCCTGGTACTGCCCACATCCCAAAGACGATGTGTTCGCGCGTTTTCTGGAGTTGGTCAGGGAAAATCCCAACAGGAAGATTTTCGTGCATTGCCGGCTGGGCGATGACCGGACCGGAATGATGATCGCTGCGTATCGCATGGGGATCGAAGGCTGGACTGCAGAGCAAGCAATGAAAGAGATGCAATTCTTCGGCTACACGGCGGTGCATCATGTGATGTGTCCCGGGCTGGCGGGATATGAGAAGAGCTTCCCCGAGCGGTTGAGGAAGAATCCTGTGTTCGCGGAGCGGAAGCCGGCACAAACCCAGGAGAAATCAAAGTAAACGTGCAGAAATAGGGCCCGGATTTGTTGCTGCAAAAAGAGAATCCCCACCCTCTCGCAAAAGAACACGACAAGGATGGGGCACCCCGGACTTAGAGACTGAGACCTACGGCGTCAGCTTGTAGATTGTGCCATCGTTGCTGGTGCCGCCGTGAACGGTGGCGCCGTAGAAATTCCCCTTCGAATCTGACACCAGGCCGTTGTAGGCAAAGCCTGCGTCCGGCTGGCCCTGGAAGCGGTAGACAACAGTTTCAGTCCAGGCACCGGCGCTGTTGCGACTCATCCTGAAGATGGTGCCGCAACTGCATCCTGAGGCGCCGCCGTCGCTGGTAGTTCCGTAGAGATTGCCGGCGGCGTCGGCGACCAGGGTGCTGATGGGACTGCCGCCGTCGCTCCCGCCTTTGAAGCTGTAGAGGACATGCTCCGTCCAGCCACTCGCGCCGCGGGCCAGCACGTAGACGGTGCCGAAATCATTCTTCCCGGCATAGTAGGTGGTGCCGTAGAGGTTTCCGGCCTTGTCAAAGATCAAGCCGCCGTAAGGGAGCGCACCGTCGGGGCTATCTTTGAAATCATAGAGCGAGGTGAACTGCCACTCACCCACGGAGGTGCGTGTGAGCTGGAAGGCTACACCCTTACCATTGACGCCGCCTACAGTGGCGACCCCAAAGACGTGTCCAAGACGATCAAAAACCATGCGACCAGCTGAGCCGCCTAGTCCATCTGCGCCGCCGGTGAAAGTATGGATGACTCTCAGGGTCCAGTCGCTCGCACCCGGCTTGAGAAGATAGATAGTGCCGAAGCCAAGCGCACCGCCGGTCGGAGTCATGCCGTAGAGATTGCCGGCCTTGTCGAAAACAACGGGAGCGCCTGGGCCGGAGCCATCCTTGCCGCCGGTGAAGGTATGGATCACGCCGAAGTTCCAGACTCCACCGCCAGCATTAGCGAGCTTGAACACTGTGCCGCAGCCGCCTTCGCAGGATCCGCCGCCGCCGGTAACGGCAGTGCCGTAGAGATTGCCCTGGGCATCGAGCGTCACGCCCTTGTAGGGCTCTCCGCCGTCGGTTCCGCCGGTGAAGTTGTAGAGCACGGTGTGAACGCCAGCAGTCGTAACTTGGAAGACGGTGCCGCCGTCATACAAACCTCCCTGCACGGACGTGCCGTAAATGTTGCCTGCCTGGTCCATGACGAGGTCGGTATCGGTGTACTCGCCGTCGTTGCCTCCGGCGAAGCTGTAGATGACTTTTGTGGCGGCGCTGGAAACGCCGGTCAGGATTGCGGTGACCGCAAAGACGGCCAGAATGGCGGTCATGGCGTGCGCAAGTCGAGTGCTTCCCATTCTTCCCCCTCCGTTCCTGAACCCCTGCGGACAGAATGAGGTCGCGGTAGCTCTGCGGCTTGGCACTATAGCACTGAAAAACAGGGTGTGTCGCGGGGTCAGCGGGTTTTTTGACAAGCCTTTGACAACCCGGGCTTCGTTCTTGTTCGCGCCGGAGACTCCTGCCTCCGCCGAAGACCGTGAACCACATCTAGGAGTTTCGTCAGTAGGCGAGGCTGTTGGGAAGAAAGAGAGGGCCGCGGGATTTGCCTTCGACAGCGGCCTTGATGCGGAACATGAGCTCTCCCCAGGTGGTGGTGCAGCTCACGAAATAGTCGCTGTCCGAGCTCCAGCCCGCGTGTGTAAAACGAAGGATGGCGCCGTTCCCAGCCGGCTCCAGATGAAAGATTAGACGCGTATTGACCCACTCGTTCCCGGTCTCGCACAGCCACTCGCTGCGGGTGGGGGGCTGCTGGGCTACGGACCTCAGCCGGTAGAGGGTGGTGCGGTTAAAAAAACCGAGCTCGACGGCGCCGCCAGACTCGGTCACGTCGGCCGCCCACCACTGGGCCCATCCTTGGGCTGTTGAAATCAGCGGAAAAAGGCTGGCGGGCGAGGCCGCAACCTGGATGGAATGGCGAATGTCGGCCATAAGCGAGGGACATCTTACTCGCGATGCGCTTCTGTGGACAAGAGAGATGCCGGAAAGTGGGCCCCTCCGCAAAATCGCTAAATCTTGGGGCGGAATCTGCCGATCTGGTTCTGCAGGAGCGAGTGTCTGCCCAAATGATGGAACCCTGGTATGGATGGCTGATGGGTGGACTGGCCGTGCTTGCAGCCGGCCAGCAACTGGCGATCTACCTGATCCAGCAACGCGCCGACAAGCGCGAGGAGCTGTTTCAGATCGTCACCGAGAACGCAGCGGACATGATTGCTCTGGTCGACGTGAAGGGGCGGCGTTTGTACAACAGTCCTGCCTACAAGAGGGTCCTCGGGTACTCGCCGGAGGAGTTGGGGGAGACTTCCGCGTTCGAGCAGATTCATCCCGACGACCGCTTCAAGGTGCTGGAGGCGGCGCGCGAAGCACGCACGACCGGGGTGGGAGGAAAACTGGAGTACCGCATCCGGCACAAGGACGGAACGTGGCGGGTTCTGGAGTCGGCGGCGAGCACCATCAAGAACCCTCAAGGAGAGGTTGAGAAACTGGTCATTGTGAATCGCGATGTGACCGAGCGTAAGCAGGCCCAGGAGCAACTGGAGCACAACTCGTTCCACGACACCCTGACGGGACTTCCCAACCGGCGTCTCTTTCTGGACCGCCTGCAGCGGCTATTCGTGCGCGCGCAAAGAAATCCCGCGATGGAATACGCAGTCCTGTTTGTCGATGTGGACAACTTCAAGATCTTCAACGACATGATGGGATACGCGGCAGGAGATCAAGTGCTGGTCGAGATTGGACGGCGGCTGATGGACTGCCTGCGGCATGACGACACGATTTCGCGGCCGAAGGGCAAGACCTCGTTTGTGGACGCAGTTTTGTCGCGGCTGGGGGGAGACGAGTTCACCATCCTTCTGGACGGGATCGAAGATCCGAGCGACGCGCTGCGGGCAGCAAGACGAATCCAGACTTCGCTGGTGGAACCATTCCCGGTCGCAGAACGTGAATTGCGCATCTCGACCAGCGTTGGTATTGCCTTGAACACCCCTGCTCACAGAAAAGCCGAGGATGTGCTGCAGGATGCCGATGTGGCCATGCGGCGGGCGAAAGCACTGGGAGGATCGCGGTGTGAGGTATTCGATGAGGCCATGCATACCCGGGCGGTGAACCGTCTGCGGTTGGAGACGGAACTGCGAGAGGCGATTGAAAAGAAGCAGTTTCGGGTCTACTACCTGCCCATGGTCGAACTGGCATCCAAGCGGATCACGGGGTTTGAAGCACTGCTGCGCTGGCAGCATCCAGAGCAGGGGTTGATCTCGCCGACGAAGTTTCTGGAGGCAGCGGAAGACACGGGACTGCTCGTGTCCATTGGGCAATGGCTGTTGTTGGAGGCGTGCCGGCAGGTGAGTGCATGGACGAACCGATTGCACACTGCCAAGGATTTGCGGGCTGCGGTGAACCTCTCCGCAAAACAGTTTGCGCATCCGAGTCTGGTGGACGATGTGCGGACAGCAATGCAAGAGGCGGGGCTTGAGCCCGGAAGATTATCGCTCGAGATGAACGAGGGGGTAGCCATGGCCGATCCCAGGCGCACTGCACATGTTCTTTCGCAGCTCAGGTCGATCGGGGTGAGTGTGATCCTCGATGATTTTGGGGCAGCGTACTCTTCCCTGCGGCAGTTGCGGGATTTCCCGATTGAGGCGGTGAAAATCGACCGAACCTTGACCAGCGAAATGCTGGCGGACCGGGGCAGCGGCGATATCGTAGAAACGATTATTTTGCTGGTGCACAAGTTGAATCTGCAGGTCATTGCCGAGGGAATTGAGAGCGCCACGCAGCTTGATCGTCTGCGGAATCTAGGCTGTGAACTTGGACAGGGCTATCTTTTTTCCCAACCGCTGGCCGCGGAGGCAGCAGAGCAGATGCTGCGTCAGCAGCGGGAGCGGCCTAATGCCAGCGGGGCGGGGGCGCGGTAGGATCCTCTCTGCCACCCGGGCCGGGCGTTCTGGGCCTCCTGGCTTGAGATTCCCTTGTTCCTGGAATAGTGACCTTGCACAGGGGTCGAGCCCGAAGGGGAAGCAAAACATGTGCAATTTTGAACAGACACCCGATTGACAGTGTTGGTAAGGTGCTGGCCAACTTAAGCGATGCGAGGGAGCCTGTTGCGGCCACCCCCCGCAATTGCTTCCTTTGTTCCTCTGGTGGCGCAGCGTGTTCTACCTCTGCTGCGCCACATCTTCCTGGGTTGAGATGAAATGAAGTCTGCCGTTTACACGGCTAATTATTGCCGTCAGGCGATTCCACAACCTTGTTTCAGGCGCATCCTCACGAGTGTCGACCGCGATAGTTTCCAGTTACTTAGTCTTCTTCGACCAGCGCAACAGAGTCGGTCGCGTGCGTACGGACATGCCCGTTGCTTAGTGGCACATCGCATTCCTGCGCATCGACCACGGCGATGGCGGCCACGCCCACGATATCCTCCACCTGGGCGCTGCGCAACAGGACGTGGACGGGGCGGCTCATACCCATCAGGATCGGGCCGATTGTCTCCGCGCCTCCGATCTTGGCCAGCAACTTGTAGGCGGTGTTGGCCGAGGCGAGATCGGGGAAGATGAGCACGTTGGCGCCGCCTTTGAGCGTGCTGAACGGATACGACTGCTCGATGACGTCCGGAGACAGCGCGTCCTCGGCAGTGATTTCTCCATCGACGATCAGGGTGGGATCGGCATAGTGCAGCAACTCGACCGCCTTGCGGACCTTCGTGCAGATGGGATGGTCGACGTTGCCAAAGCTGGAGAAGGACAACATGGCCACGCGCGGCGTGATGTCGAACCGGCGCGCGATGTGCGCGGTGCACAGGGCGATCTCGACCAGGTCTTCGGCGGTGGGTTCGATGTTCACGCTGGTATCGGCCAGGAAATAGATGTCTCCCTTGCGCGTGATCATGGCATAGCAGCCGGAGACGCGGTGCAGGCCTTCGCGCATGCGAACAATTTGCAGGGCGGGGCGGATAGTGTCGGGAAAGTGCTGGGTCACACCGGAGACGAGCGCATCGGCATCGCCCATGTGCACCATCATCGATCCGAAGACGTTGCGGTTGCTCATCTGGGTGCGGGCTTCACCGAGCGTGATGCCGCGCCGTTGCCGCATGCGGAACAATTCCTGAATGTAGAATTCGCGCAACGGCGAGATCGCGGGATCAACAATCTGCATGTCCTCCAGGCCTACCCCAAGCTCATGGGCGCGGGCCTGAATCGTTACCGTGTCGCCCAGCAGGATGGGCTTGGCGATCTTCTCTTCGACCAGGGTATGGCAGGCGCGAAGAATCTTCTCGTTGTCGCCCTCGGGGAACACAACCTGCTTGGGATGAGCCTGGGCTTTGTGGATCATGGTCCGCGAGATTTCGTGAACCTTGCCAAGACGGCGTTCCAGCTGATCGCGGTAGGTTGTGAGATCTACCGGCTCTTGTGCCACTCCCGTGCGCATAGCCGCTTCGGCGACAGCGGTGGCTTCCCACAGCAGTACGCGAGGATCGAAGGGCTTGGGGATCAGGTACTCACGGCCAAAGCGCAGACGTTCGACCCCGTAGGCGCGGCAAACTGAGTCGGGCACATCTTCTTTGGCGAGGCTGGCCAAGGCACGAGTGGCCGCCAGTTCCATTTCTGCGTTGATAGCGGTTGCGCGTACATCCAGGGCTCCGCGGAAAATGAAGGGGAACCCGAGAACGTTGTTGACCTGGTTGGGATAGTCCGAGCGCCCCGTGGCGATGATCACGTCCTCGCGAGATGCCTTGGCGTCTTCGTAGGTGATCTCAGGATCAGGATTGGCCATAGCGAAGATAACGGGATTGGGCGCCATCGACCGCACCATGTCGGGCGTGAGCGCGCCTTTGACGGACAGTCCGGCAAAGACATCAGCTCCCTCAACGACCTCAGCGAGAGTGCGCAGGTCCGTGTCCTGGGCAAAACGTTCTTTGTAAGGATTCATGCCGGCGGTGCGTCCCTTGTGCACCACGCCCTTGGTATCGCACAGGATGATATTTTCCCGCTTTACGCCGAGTCTCACGTAGTGTTCGGCGCAGGCGATCCCGGCGGCTCCGGCGCCGTTGAAGACCACGCGGACCTTATTGACGTCCTTGCCGACAACTTCCAACGCGTTCAGCAGTGCCGCTCCGGAGATGATGGCGGTCCCGTGCTGGTCGTCGTGGAAGACGGGAATCTTCATGGTCTTGCGCAGGGTCTCTTCGATGTAGAAGCAATCCGGCGCCTTGATGTCTTCCAGGTTGATGCCGCCGAAGGTGGGCTCGAGCAGTTGGCACAGCTTGATGACGTCGTCAGGATTGTGGCTGTCCACCTCGATGTCGAAGACATCGACATCGGCGAAGCGCTTGAACAGAACGGCCTTGCCTTCCATGACGGGCTTGCCGGCGAGGGCACCGATATCGCCGAGACCCAGTACAGCAGTTCCGTTGCTTACGACGGCGACCAGATTGCCGCGCGCGGTGTACTTGAAGGCATCGTGGGGATGCTTCTGGATCTCCAGGCAGGGATCGGCAACGCCGGGTGTATACGCCAGGCTGAGATCGCGCTGCGTCCGGCAGGGCTTGGTGGGGGTGATTTCAATTTTTCCCGGGCGTGGCCCATTGTGATAATCGAGGGATTGCTGCTTAGTGACTGACATAAGTGCCTCCGCGCGATGCCTCTTGCGCCCCGCTGCTGAACCAGAAAGACTGAGTGCTTAATAAGGAAAGCGGTCGCGCGTGCGCGCCGATCCGCCGCAAGAAAGAATCCACGCTCTCGTGTATACGACGGGGCGAAATTGCAGGCAGTGATTGCGATCACCGGCGCTTGTGACGGCAGCATTAATGCTTGAGCCCCAAGCACTTACGCAATCGTGCCTGGACCCCGGCCCTAACGGGCGCCGTTGCCGGGTGAGACCACGCGTCCATATTCGGAGGCACGGCTGAGGCGGTCAAACATGCGCCAGGCGGCAAGGGAGATCTTGCTGATGGCGTCTTCGCCGTCGCGCTCATCGCGCAGAAACGCGGTCATCATGCAGATCACGTAAGAACGACCCTCGACAAAGACGATACCGGAGTCATTGCGAACGGCTTCGAGGGAACCTGGCTTGTTCGCGATCTTGAGGTCGGCGGGGAGGTCGCGGGGAATCCACGAACTCTTGTGGGTGCTGAGGATCTTGAAGAAATCAGCAGTGGATTTGGGATTGAGCACTTTGCCGCGGTAGATGGCTTCGAGCAGGGTCATCATTTCGCGAGGTGTGGAGACATTTTCGCGGCCTTCCTTCGCAGCTTGCACGTCCATCATCTTGCGCCGAAGGCGGGTGTGGGACAGGCCGAGGGAGTCGAGCGTGGCATTGACATTGTCCATGCCGACGCAATCGATCAGAACGTTGGTGGCGGAGTTATCGCTGACGGCGACCATTATGGTGGCAAGATCGCGCAGCGTGATACGGGTGACGCCGGGAGTGAGCCCGCCCATGATGTCGCTGTCAGGCACGAGGTCGGAGGCCTGCACCGTGTAGAGATCAGTAAGCTTGAGCTTCCCTTGCTGGGCCTGCAGGTAAAGCTGGGCGAGGACGGTGATTTTGATGGAGCTGGCTTGGGCGAAGGCCTCATTCTCGTGGAGGAGGAAGTGGTCTCCCGTGGTGAGGTCTTCGATGGCGACGCCCATGACGCCATCGAGGTGCTGGTCGACGTCGTGGACGGTGGATTCGAACTTTTGCCAGAGGACCTGGCGCTTTTCAGCGGATGCAGTGGAGGATGCAACCGTTGCTGTCTGGGCGAACGCAGCGCTGAGCAGCAGGAAGACGCAAAACAAATGCTTGCCTGGCATGATCTCCTCGGGGACGGATTGTAGCAGGATGTGGTCTGCAGACCCTGGTTCACCCCGCTTGGCCGATGAGCAGGCAGTATCCGTCGGGGTCCTCGACACGGACCTCGCCCTTGGGCATGTAGTCGGGATAGGTAATGGCGGAGACGCGCACTCCCGAGCCCAGCAGGTGGTCGCGCAAGGCAATCAGATGGGGCGAGTACAAGTAGAACAGCACGGCCTGCTGACTGGCGATGACAGGTTCGCTGGCGCGCGCGAACATCAATTCTGCTCCTTCACAGGCGACGTGAGCCCACTGCAAATCCCCCTTATTTGTCTTCAGGCTACTGCGTAGCTCCATGCCGAGCAGTCGGTAGAAGTCAACCGAGCGTTGCACGTCGGCGACGTGGGCCATGGGGATCAGGCCGGTGGCGCACGGCGTTGCGACCCCATCATCCATCGATTTTGGTCCCCCGCAACTGCTTGACCGCAGTCTCAGAACTTACTGGGGAATAGTAAACCTCTTTGAAGGTATACGAGCGGGCCTTCGAGCCGAGAACCGGAAGGATCTCGATGTGCCAGTGATAGTCGTCGTCGATGGTCTTCCAGTAACCGAGGGTCTTGGAGGGGTGCAGGTGGTTGGGCGAAGTGTGCAGAACGAGGTGGAATTCCTCGGTCACAGTGCGGACGCGTTGCAGAGTGCGGCGAAGAAGTGCGGCGAGATCGGCGAGCTGCCCCTGGCGCACAAGGGCGGTGCGCTCGAAAGCGGCCTCGTGGCTGCGGGGGAGAATCCAGGTTTCGTAGGGGACACGGGGCGCGTAGGGGCAGAGGGCAAGATAGTCTCCGCGGGCTTCGATCACCCTCAGGGCCTGGCGTTCTTCCTGGTGGATGATGTCGCAGAAAACGCAACGCTCCTTACTTAGAAAGTATTCGCGGCCGGCCCGGAGTTCGTAGAGTACGCGGCGCGGCACGAACATGGTCGCGGTGATTTGTGAAGTGGGATGAGCGAATTCCTGCCCCGCGTGCGCGCCGTAGTCTTTGAAGAGGCTGATGTACTTGATGCGCGGGTCGCGCTTGAGGTCGAAGATGCGCTCGGCGGCCAGGCGCAGGAACCATTCGATCTCGGGGTCGCTGGCATTCCACAGATGATGGTCGTGGCGCGGGTTCTCAACCAGCAATTCGTGTGCCCCGACGGAGTGCATGGTGTCGTAGAGGCCGTCGCCGCGGCGCCCGGGCTCGCCTTCGATATGGTAAAGCGGAGCGGGATGCACCACGGCGCGGGCCGACCACGAGGCGCCAACGGTATTGGGCATGGCAGCGATGACCTGCGTGGCGGCAGTAGCTTCGGGGCAGAAACGGCAGGCGGAGTCGGGGCGAGGTCCGCTTTCGGCCCGGTCGTCTCCGGTGATGACCCAGGATCGCGTGATGGGATCCTTGCGGAGTTCCATGGCATAGGTAAACACTGCGGGAGAAGGCGCGTCAACTGCGATTTCCACCGGCACGATGTGACAGGTGCCGCAGAGGCTGGGCGGAGCGCTTTGCTATAATCCGCGCTCGAAGACCAAACTATAAACTACGAAGGACACAAACGTGCTCGAAGAAAGGTTTCCTTCGTGTAACTTCGTGTCCTTGGTGGTTTGAATTAGCTTGCGCCTTGCCCCCAGATGACTGAGCCGTCCACTCCGCTGATGCGGCAATATGCCGCCGTCAAGAAAGACCATCCGACCGCGTTGCTGTTCTTCCGGCTGGGGGACTTCTATGAACTGTTCTTTGATGACGCCGTTGTGGCGGCCAAAGAGTTGCAGATCACGCTGACATCCCGCAACAAGGAAAAAGGGATTGCAGTGCCAATGTGTGGGGTGCCTTACCATGCGGCCGAGGGATATATCGGCAAGCTCATCCGCAAGGGATTCAAGGTAGCGATCTGCGAGCAGATGGAGAGTCCGCAGGCCGCCAAGAAGTTAGTCCGGCGGGAAGTGACGCGAGTGGTGACGCCGGGAACGGCGGCCGATTCGTCGCTGGGGTCGGAGGAGAACAACTTCCTGGCGGCGCTCGCGCAGGTTGGGGAGCGGGTCGGATTTGCGGCGTTGGATTTGTCGACGGGGGAGTTTCGGGCAACGGAGTTTGTGGGGGAAAGCGCGCTCCGGAGGGTGCAGGAGGAGTTAGAGCAACTGCGGCCGAAGGAGCTGTTGTATGGGTCGGCGGCCCCGCTGTTTGAGGCCAAAAGCAACCGGGCGTTGCTCGGACGGACGGGCGAGGCGCCCGTCCCCACACAGTTCTTGCCGATGCCGGCATTGCGGCCCCAGCCGACTGGGTCCATTTGGACTGAGACCCCCCTCGATGACTGGATCTTTGCGCCGGATCATGCAATTCCACTGTTGGAGAATCATTTTGGGGTCTTGTCCCTGGAGGGGTTTGGGCTGGCGGGACGGACGGCCGCTGCGGCAGCTGCGGGAGCCATCCTTTATTACGTGCGCTCGACGCAGCGCGGGTCGCTTGACCATGTGGACCGGATCGGGTGGTACGAGCGTCAGAACTGCCTGGTGCTGGATGCGGTGACGGTGCGGAATCTGGAACTGATCGAACCGCTGTTTGCCGGCACGGATGCGGGCGTCACTCTATTCCGATCGATTGACTGTGCGGTCACGCCGATGGGCAAGCGCTTGCTGCGCTCGTGGTTGCTGCGGCCGTCGCTGGACTTGGCGGAAATCAACGCGCGGCTGGATGCGGTGGAAGCCGGGACCAGGGATCTGATGGCCCGGGAGGAGTTGCGGCGGGCACTCGATGGTGTACTGGATCTGGAACGGCTGCTGAGCCGGGTTACGTTGGAGACAGCGAATCCGCGGGACGTGCTGGCGCTGGCGGCTTCGCTGGCGAAGCTTCCCGCGGTGAAGGCGGCGGTGGGACGGCTGGCGGCAGA
Organism: Terriglobia bacterium; assembly: GCA_020073465.1. Taxonomy (GTDB): domain Bacteria; phylum Acidobacteriota; class Terriglobia; order Terriglobales; family Acidobacteriaceae; genus Sulfotelmatobacter. The sequence goes on along the minus strand of JAIQFC010000012.1, from coordinate 129,363 downwards.
GCGGCTGAGAATCCTTCATGGCTTACTCGATGAACTAGTGGACCTCCGCGAGCGGATTGAGAAGACGATAGTTCCAGAGCCTCCGTTGAGCTTCGCGGATGGTGGCGTGATTGCGGCGGGCGTAGAGCGCGAACTCGACGAACTGCGCGAACTCTCGCGCAACAGCAAGCAGGTGCTGGCGCAGATTGAGCAACGAGAGCGCGGGCGCACCGGCATTTCGTCGCTGAAGGTCAAGTTCAACTCCATCTTTGGCTACTACATTGAGATCTCGAAGCCAAACCTGCATCTCGCGCCTCAGGATTATGAGCGCAAGCAGACGCTGGTTGGGGCGGAACGCTTCACTACGCCCGAACTGAAGGAGTACGAGGCCAAGATTCTCGACGCGCAGGAAAAGATTGTCGAGATCGAGCGGCGGCTGTTCACGGAACTGCGCACCGCGATTGCGGCGGAGGCAAAGCGAATCCGGCAGACTGCGTTGGCGCTGGCGGAGGTAGATGTGCTGGCCTCGATGGCACACCTGGCGGCGCTGCGCAATTACTGCCGGCCGCAATTTATCGAAGGGGGCGATGCGGGCGGCGACCTCGAGATTATCGAGGGGCGGCATCCCGTAATCGAGCAGCAGGAGATGGCCGGAGGCAGCGAGCGATTTGTCCCCAACGGCCTCTATTTAAATTCGACAACGCACACGATTCTTCTGCTGACCGGACCGAACATGGGTGGGAAGTCGACTTATCTGCGGCAGGCGGCGATGATTGTGATTCTGGCACAGATGGGATCATTCGTTCCGGCGCGGTCGGCGCGGCTGGGGGTTGTGGACCGCGTCTTTACCCGTATTGGAGCGAGCGACAATCTGGCGCGCGGGCGTTCGACTTTTATGGTCGAGATGACGGAGACGGCGGCGATCCTGCACACGGCGACGCCCCGGTCTTTGATCCTTCTGGATGAAGTTGGCCGCGGAACAGCGACCTACGACGGGCTTGCAATTGCCTGGGCAGCGGTGGAGTATCTGCATGCGCGGGTGCGGGCGAAGACTCTGTTCGCCACACATTATTTTGAGCTGACTGAACTGGCGGAGCAGCTTTCGGGAGTCAAGAACTACCATGTTTCGGTGAAGGAGACGGGTGGCGGGATCGTCTTTCTGCGCAAGGTTGAGCCGGGGGCGGCAGATCGCAGCTACGGCATCGAAGTGGGTAAGCTGGCAGGATTGCCGAACGAGGTGGTGGAGCGGGCGCGCGAAGTGCTGGCCGAGCACGAATCTGCCGAGCGTGTGGCCACTGGCCATTTGACGCCAGGAGCATCGCCTCCGCCCACGCAGTTGACGATCTTCACGCCGCTGTCGCAGCCGGTTCTGGAGAAGCTCCGGGAAGTGGATTTGAACCGGCTGACGCCTCTGGAAGCGCTGAATTTACTGGCGGCTTTGAAAAAAGAGCTCTAACCACAGAGGGCACTAAGAGCACTGAAGAAAGACACGTACTCTGGGCAACGATGGGGTCCCTACGCGAGTCCCGCATTTCTGGAATCGGCCAACTCCTGATCGTCGGCTTCGACGGTGCGGAGATGACGGCGCGGCTCGCTTCCCTGCTGACGCGGCTGCAGCCGGCGGGCGTGATCCTGTTCGTGCGGAACATCAAGAGCGCCGAGCAGACATGGCGCCTGCTGCGCGACTGCCAAAAGTGCGTCTCAACGCCGTTGTTCACCTGCGTCGATCTTGAAGGCGGGCAGGTCGATCGCTTCCGCGATGTGCTTGGGCCGGCGCCTTCGGCGGCGGAAGCGTTCGCGACCGGAGACCGCAAGCTTTTCCGCAAGCACGGGCAGGTGATTGGGGAGAACTGCCGGGCGCTGGGATTCAATGTCGACTTTGCACCGGCGCTGGACCTGGCGTTTGAGGCTTCTCGCGCTGTGATGAGTTCGCGGGCGGTGTCGCCCAATCCGCGGCAGACGGCTGCCTACGGACGCGAGTTTCTTGCGGGCTTGCGCGCGGCGAAGGTGCTGGGATGCGGCAAGCACTTCCCCGGGCTCGGCGAAGGCAGGCTCGACAGCCATCACGAGTTGCCGGTCATTGACAAGCCTCTGAAGAAGCTCTGGGCAGAGGATCTCCTTCCCTACCGCATGCTTCGACGGCAACTGCCGTTTGTCATGATTTCGCATGGGGCGTATCCGCAGGTCACGCATGACAAAACTCCCGCATCGCTGTCAAAGATCTGGATCACCGGCATTCTGCGCAAACGCATGGGTTATCGTGGACTGATCGTGTCGGACGATCTGGTAATGGGCGGAGTGCTCTCGGCGGCTCCGATTGGCGAGGCCGCGGTGGAGTTTATCCGCGCGGGCGGCGATTTGTGCCTGATCTGCCACCGCCAGGACTACATCATGCAGGCGTACGAACAGTTGGTTGAAACCGTAGAACGAGATCCGACGTTCGCGCGGCGCGTGGCGGATTCGGCGCGGCGGATGCTCGCGTTCAAGAAGAAATGGAAGAAGGTTCTACATCACGGCAAACAACCTCCTGCTGCGACTATCGAGAAGCTGTCACGAAAGTTGTGGGAGTTTGGCGAGCAGGTGCGGCTGGAAAGCTTGCCCTGAACTTCACAGACCTCTGGGTGTCATCCTGACCCTGAGCAACGTGAAGGGGAAGAACCTATGCAATAGTCGGTTGCCGAACGGCTTCCGACCGGGTAGAAGGTTGCATCAGTCCTTCGGTCGGAGTTCCACGCTTTGCGTGGAACTCGCTCCCTCAGGATGACAAGATTGAAGGAACTACATGATCGTAGCTGGGGTGATGAGCGGGACGTCGGCGGACGGGATCAACGTCGCACTGGTCCGCCTCAGGGGAGAGCGCGATTCGGGCTCGCGTGAAGCGTCCGGCGTGACTTCCAGCAGTGGCGGACAAGAGTGTCCGCCCCACACGGTTCAACTGCTTGGGCACGCGGAATATTCGTATCCCCCTAAGGTTCGCGCAACGCTGCTGGCAGCGATGAATGCTGCGCGGGCCAGCGTGGCCGATCTGGCTCGACTCAACTTTTTACTTGGTGACCTGTATGCAGACGCCGTGCTGTCGACGCAGCGGCAGTTCAAAGTGAAGGCGGATCTGGTCGGCTGCCACGGGCAAACGCTGTATCACCAGGGCGAGACAGCGCGGTTTTTGGGACGCCGAGTAGCCGCGACGTGGCAGACGGGAGAAGCAGCGGTGATTGCGGCTCGGGTAGGCGTGCCCGTGGTCTCAGATTTCCGCCCGTCCGATATGGCGGCCGCGGGCAAAGGCGCCCCGCTGGTGCCCTACCTCGATTACCTGCTGTTCCGCGATGCACAGGTTGGCCGGATCGTGCAGAACATCGGTGGCATTGCGAATCTCACGGCGATTCCGGCGGGAGCGGCCCCAGGCGATGTGGTCGCATTTGATACCGGCCCCGGAAACATGGTGATCGATGCGGTGACGGAGAGATTGTTCCGCAGGCCCTTTGACCGTGGCGGCAAGATTGCGGCTTCGGGAAACGTCCTGGAGCCGCTGATTGCAAAACTGCTGCGGCGAGAGTTCTTTCGCAGAAAGCCGCCAAGAACCGCGGGACGTGAGCAGTTCGGGCGGGAGTTTGTGGGCGAGTTCTTGCGCCTGTGTCGCGGCGCGCGCAAACAGGATGTGGTCGCTACCGCCACGGCGTTTACTGCAAAGTCGATTGCGGATGCGGTGAGGCGGTTCCTATTGAACGGAAGAATCGCGTCTCGTCCTGCTGTGGCGAATGCTCAGCCGGGAGCAACTGCATTTCAGGAGATGATCCTGTCCGGGGGTGGGGCCAAGAACGCTGCGCTGGTTAGAATGTTGTCCCAGGAACTGTCGCCCCTGGGAGTTCAGCTGCGGTTCTCGGACGAGTACGGGTTGCCTTCCGAAGCCAAAGAAGCTGCTGCGTTCGCCGTGCTGGCTTACGAGACGTGGCACCGCCGGCCGTCGAATCTTCCGTCCGCAACCGGAGCCACGCGGGCGGCGGTGTTGGGCAAGATTTCGTATCCCTAGGGAGAGTGAGACTTCCGACTATGCCGATTTATGTTGCCCTGCTGCGCGGCATCAACATAGGCCCTCACAAACGAGTCAAGATGGACGACCTCCGGAAATCGTTTGAGCGCTTGGGCTTCGAGCAGGTAAAGACCTACATCCAGAGCGGAAACGTCGTCTTCAAGGCGGGCAAGATTTCTTCCCCTGCCCTGGGCAAAAAGATCGAGGAACGGATCGTCAGTGACTTTGACTTTTCGGCCCCCGTGATCGTGAGAACGGGCGACGACTTACGCAAGACGATTGATGCTAACCCCTTCTTGAAACAGCGCGGAATTGACCTCGAAAAACTTCATGTCAGTTTTCTTGCGGACATTCCCCCGGCCTCCGGGTTGAAGAAACTGGCCGAGTTCACCGTCGCTCCCGACCAGTCGCGTTGCGTAGGGAAGGAAATCTTCCTCTACCTGCCAAACGGATTCTCCGCCAGCAGCCTGTGGAAAGTGCCGTGGGAGAAGGCTCTCGCGGTCGTGACCACCACACGCAACTGGAAAACGGTGAACGCTATTCATCAGATGTGCCAGGACTGCGGATGATCTCGAAACAATCGACTTCGGGCGTCAGACCTCAGACCTCGGCCTATCATCCCCTGGGTCTGAGGTCCGAGGTCCGAGGTCGTCTTACCCTCAGGATTACTTTGCTTTGCGCCGTCCTGGTTCTCCTGCTGCTCTCTTGTTCCAGCAAGCCTGATCCCAACACGCTGGTGATGATCATTGAGTCGAGCCCCACGAATCTGGATCCCCGGGTGGGGATTGATGCGCAGTCGGAGCGCATCGACAACCTGATTTTCGACGATTTGCTGTCGCGCGGAGAAGACCTGAACGTGGCTCCGGGGCTGGCGGAACGGTGGGAGATTCCCGATCCGCTGACTTATATTTTTCATTTGCATCGTGGCGTGAAGTTTCACGACGGACGTTTGCTCACTTCACGCGATGTGAAGTGGACGTTCGACTCGCTGCTGCAGGGCAAGATTCGCAGTACGAAAACCGGAGTTTACCGCTTCGTTGATAACATCGACGCGCCGGATGGAGATACGGTGGTCTTTCATCTGAAGGAGCCGTTCGCCACCTTGCTGTGGAACCTATCGGATGGGGCGATGGGGATTGTGCCTTTCGGCAGCGGCGACGAAATGACGCGGCATCCGATTGGATCAGGGCCGTTCAGGTTTGTCAGCGCGGAAACCGATCGTGACGTAATTCTCGAACGTAACGATGACTACTGGGGAGAGAAAGCGAAGCTGGCCCGGGTGCAATTTGCGGTGGTGCCGGATGCGACCACGCAGGCTCTCGAACTGCGAAAAGGCAGTGCCGACGTCGCTATCAATGCATCGTTCCCACCCGATACCGTCATCACTCTGCAACGCGAACGTCACCTTGCTATCGAGCGCGGGGCTGGGACCAGGCTGGCCTACCTGGGATTCAACACGCGTGATCCGATCCTGAAAGATCCGCGGGTGCGGCAGGCTATCGCTTACGCGCTCGACCGCCAACCGATGATCGAGTACCTGTGGCGAGGACAGGCGCAACCCGCACGCAGCGTGCTGCCGCCGCAGAGTTGGGCCTACAACGGCGACGTGCCCGCCTACAATCACGATTCCGAGCGTGCGAAACAGTTACTGGGCGCGGCAGGCTATCCGCTGGTGAGTGGTGTGCGCTTCCACATCACCATGAAGACCTCCACCGACGAGAACACGCGGCTGATGGTGGCTGTGATGCAGCAGCAATTGCGCGAGGTGGGCATTGCGCTGGACATCCGGAGCTTCGAGTTTGCGACTTTCTTTTCTGACGTCACCCACGGGGCGTTCCAGATGTACGGCCTGCGCTGGATTGGCGGCAACGAAGATCCGGACATCTTCGAATACTCCTGTCATTCGGCGAAGTTTCCGCCAAACGGCGCCAATCGTGTCTTCTACTCGAACCCTCGCGTGGACGCGCTGATCGACCAGGCACGCCGCGAAGTCGATCCCAAGGTGCGCAAGCCGCTGTATGCCGAGGTGCAGAGCATCCTGGCGTCGGACCTACCCTACGTGAATCTGTGGTATTTGGACAACGTTCTGGTGCATAACAAGCGGGTGCTGAACTTGAAGTTGAATCCAGCGGGGAACTATGATTTCTTGCGGACGGCGGAACTGGTTCAGTAGGGCCTCGGCCACGTGATTCTGCCGCATGTTTGCCGCGATCTCCGCGTTGACAATTCCGCTTCTGACAGGCACACTACGCATTCGCCGGAAAACGCTTCCGGCGAGAGCCTGCGGGCCGGTTGAGGCGTGCGCGGAGCGGCCCAGGCCCTTACTCTACTTCTCGTACGTCTATGGCCATGACCGAGCAACGGGTCTCGTACACGCTGGATTCCACTCTGGATACGGTGGATAGCGCGGAAGAAAAGGCCACCCGCATAGCCACGGATTTAGGGTTCGGCGACGATGAAGTCATGCAGATTTCCATGGCTGTGCGCGAGGGAGCAGTGAACGCCGTCCTGCACGGGAACGCGTACGCGTCGGACAAGAAGATTACGCTGGCATTTGAGCGTACCGACCAGGCTCTGGTCATCACCATTCGCGACCAGGGCAAGGGCATGGACTTGAGCAAGATTCCGAACCCTCTGGCTCCGGAGAATCTGCTGAAGACGTCGGGACGTGGAATTTTCCTGATGCGCTCGTTCATGGATGTAGTGGAGATTCGCCCGTCCAAGACGGGCACAGAACTGAAACTGATCAAGCACGTCCACGGGCCAACCGCGGGCGGCAAGGAGGCTTCCCAGTGACGATGAAGGTTGGAACTCGGCAAGTGGATGGAGTGTCGATTGTGGACTGCAACGGGCGCATTACCCTGGGCGAAGGCAGCGTGATTCTGCGCGACACGGTGCGCGACCTGCTTTCCAAGGGCAACAAGAAGATTCTGCTGAACCTGGCGGAAGTCAACTACATTGACAGCTCAGGCATCGGCGAACTGGTCAGCGCCTTTACCACCACCAAGAACCAGGGTGGCGAACTGAAGCTGCTCAAGCTGACCAAGAAAGTCAACGACCTGCTGCAGATCACCAAGCTGTACACCGTTTTCGATGTGAAGGACGATGAGGCGACGGCGGTGAAGGCGTTCAAGTAGAACCTGCTGCGCGTGACCTTTCACATTCCTGTAAGGGCCGGACCCCATCTGGCCCTTTTTGTATTCCGCGACTGCTGTTTCATTCCGGGAAGATCCGTTACGAATTCCTGCTCGATCACAGACTTCACTGACGGCAATTCCTAAAATCAAAGCATGTTCGCTTGCTCCGCCGGCTCGATATTCTCCCACTCATCGACAGGTGTGGGCACAGCCATCCCGCGGCGTCCGGCTGGGGGAAGCCTGGCTGCAGCCTCGGCATTGATCAGACTTATTGTGGTGTCGTGTCTCCTGATCTCTGCCGCGCCGGTGTTCGCCGCTTCTGACTGTATCCCCATCCACGAGGCCGGCCGGCACGTGGGCGAAGTCAAATGCGTGACCGGCAAAGTCCTGCACGTGAAGATTGGAAACAAGGGCGTTCACTTCGTCGATTTCTGTGAAGATCACCTGGCCTGCCCGTTTACCGTCGTGGTCTTCCCTTCTGATCTGAAGGATGTCGGCGACGTGCGCGGCCTCGCGGGCCGCACGATTGAGATACGCGGGGCGGTCAAGCTTTATGACGGGAGGGCGGAGATCATCCTGAAGCGGATCTCGCAGCTCAGCGGAAGAGCCGGATTGATTCCTCCGCTGCCCAAGAACTACGACGTCGAAACCCGGGGACGTTACAGCGCCGGACGCCTGCACCCATCCACAAAGCCAAAGAAGACCAAGGCCAAGCCGTCTACGACTGCCACCTACGGGAACGACGTCGAAGGTGACAGGCCGCCGGAGTAGAGCTCACACCATCCCCTTCCTTAACTCCTCCAGCGGATATTTCGTCCCCCGCCAGACGATGCCGTCATTCCACAACGTCACGAACATGGAGCGCAGCAACGTGTAGATGAACAGCACCGAGCTGACGGGATGCAGGAAGAAGTAGTACGGAGGTACCGCCGAGCGCCACGACATCCCCAGATAAATCAGAAACATGGAGCAAAGCGCAATCGCATAAGGAATCCGCTCCCAGCCGTTCGCCAGCCAGACTCCCAGAAACGGCATAAGGTTGAGGAATGCCAGGCCGGCGGCTGAAATCAGCGTGCGCGGCCACTGGAACGACAGCACGGCGAAGAAGTTCTTGGTCAGATTGTTGACTACACCCATCGCTCCGTGCGCCCATCGAATGGAGATCAGGTCGGCGCCGAAAACGTTGCGCTGGGCGAAGCCGGCCTTCTTCACGACCTTGCCGAGCTTCATATCGTCGAGCACCTCCATGCGCAACGCTTCGTAGGTGCCAACCGACTCGTAGACTTTGCGGCGGATCATATTGAAGGCACCGACTCCCATGTGATCATCGGTGCTGGGGTCCGCAACCTTCCAGGGACGATGTCCGAACATAAACATGGTCTGAAAGAAAGCAATCATCATGAACTCGCCCGGACGCTTCATGATCATGCGGGGGAATAGCACGACGTGGTCCGCGGGCACGGACTCCGCGTAGACGAGGGCACGACGCAGGGAGTCAGGTTTGAAGAGCACGTCGGCGTCGGTGAATAACAGCCAATCGCCCGTCGCCTGATTCGCAGCCGTCCACATGGCGTGAGTCTTCCCCAGCCATCCCGCAGGCAGTTCCTGATGGTGGACCACCCGCAGGCAACCGTGCGCAGCCGGGGTCGCTGCAATTCTCTCCATGATTTCCCCGGTGCGGTCGGTCGAGCGGTCGTTGACTGTGATCACTTCGTAGTTGTCATAGTCGAGGGCAAGAAGAGTTCGTAGGGGTTGCTCGATGGTCTCCTCTTCATTGCGCGCCGGGACAATGATTGAAACCCGCGGGTTGCCGCCGGGAGAAACAGGATTACGGTCCCATTCCGGGCGGGAAACATCGGCAATGTGGGGCATGCCGAGGGCGGCGTCCACGATGCGCGAAAACCAGGCGAGAGCAAGAATCAGGCCTGCGATCCAATGAAAGTAATGCATCCGGCTTAGGTCTTCCCTGCCTTTACTGGAGTGCGGCCAACGTGGACCGCGGGCGCGAACCTCATACCATAAAACAGTATGGCAGAAGAGAGCACCATGGCGATCACGGGAAGGACGAAAGCAGCCTGCAATGAGTGTTTGTCGGCTACCCATCCCATCATGGTGGGCGAGGGCACATCACCGAGAATGTGGATGATGAAGATGTTCACCGCGATGGCGGTCGCGCGAACGTGGGCCCCGACAGAATTGATGACCGCGGCGTTCAACGGTGCGGTGTTCAGCAGGAGAAAGAAGGCAGCCACCCCGATGGCGGGCACCATGACGCGTCCTTTTACGAACAGCGCTACCACCATCACGGGAACCCCCAGCAACATGCTGGCCGCCGAGACCAGATAGTACGAACTCCTGATCCGCGGCAACAGATAGTCGCCCAGCCAGCCGCCTGCCAGCGAGGCCACGATACCATCGATCACGATGACAATCCCGAATGTAAGATTTGCCGCCTCGAGAGAATAGCCACGTTCGCTGTACAGGAACTGAGGCATCCATACCTGGATACCGCCGAGAGAGTAGGTCATCGCAGCCATGCCGAGGGTGGCCGTCAGGAATGCGGGATTGCGCACCAGCGCGACATACAGGTGTTTGAGGTAGTTGACGATCACTGCCCACAAGTAGGCAGCCGTCGAACCATCGCGCACCACCTGTTGCCACGGAGCTTCCCGCAGAGAGTCGAACTGCCCGCGCTCCGGTTCCTTCAAGAACAGCACCGCAAGCGCCAGCAGGAAGCCCGGAGTCGCGGCGACATAGAAAGGAAAACGCCAGCCATGGTGCGGCGCCAGATAGCCACCCAACAGGTATCCCGCCGCTGATCCCACGGGAATCGCCAGATAGAAGACCCCGAGAATGCGCCCGCGCTTCTCTTCTGCGAAAAGATCGGCCACAAAAGTCGGCGCGATCGTGACGAAGGTGGCCTCGCCGATACCCACCAGGGTGTGACGAACCAGCAGCTCCGTATAGTTATGCGTGACTGCGGTGAGCAGCGTTAGACCGCTCCAGAAGAGGGCTCCGAGCACGATGATGAGCTTGCGTGAATAACGATCGGCGAGAGGGCCGACGAATGGAGCGGCCACCATGTAGAACGCAAGGAAGGCGCTGGTAAGAAATCCGATCTGCTCTTTCGTCAGATGGAACTCATCCTGCACCAGCGGCTGCACCGCGAACAGCACATTGCGGTCCGCATAGTTCAGCAGGTTGAGCGCCGTGAGCACGATCAGCGCAGTGCGCGGTTGCAGGTCGGAGGAGGCCACGGTCGAGCGAATATAGCATGCACGACCCGGTATGCGGCATTAGCTACTCTTGACCTCAGCGGAACGCTCTGTTCTATTCCGCAGGGAAACAACGAAATCCTGAATACCGATTCCGATAAACACAATCCCCCAGATCGTGGGAAAGATGCCTTCGATGACCGCGTCAACCGGTCGTCCATACCACAGAGGTCTCGACACTGTGTAACTGTAGAAGAGTGTAGCCGCCCCAAAGCAAAACAGGCAGGCCGCTAGCACCAGCGCGCTGGACCATCTTGATGGTCTCAGCATGCTTTTCCCGCGACTCCTCATTTCGATTTCAACAACGACGAGATACCAGAACAGCGCAACACTCGAGGCTAGCAGCAGAGCCACCAGAATTATCCCGACCGCATGAAGTGTCCCCGTCACAGGCGGCAGATAGCGGGTGAGCCACGCAATCGGGGAGAAAACGAGAGCCCAGAGAGCCATCAACGGGAGATTTAGGTGGATGATCACATTCTGAGCGTCCCCGAGGTAGTACTCATAAAACCTACTGGTGCCGTAGAACTTAGTGGCAGAAAAAACAACAATGGCGGCTGCCACTTGAACTGCTGGAACCACAGCCCTTAGGCGTTTGTACAAGCGACCCTCCTATCGATCACCGGCAGGGTAACGGGGTATGGGCAAGAGGTCGACGGTAGGAAGGCAGGCCTCCCGATGTCCGGCCTCGCTAGTTCCTGATATCCGCTAGCAGGCACTCAACTTCTGCTTTAAGGTCTGCGGTTAACGGCAAGAACGGTAAGCGCGCCGGGCCACCGAAGTAGCCGTTGAAATCAATGCCATGCTTCAGGCCGGGAATCCCCAGTTCGCTGCCCACCCGCAGCGCCGCCTTGGCGATTCGCTCCTGTTTCAGGCGGGCCAATTCCGCGTCCCCTTCTTTCCACGCGGCGTAGATCTCATAACACGCTGTCGGTGCCAGGCAGGCAAAGGCGAGGATCGCCCCCACAGCACCCGCATCTAGCGAGGGATGCAATTGATGGGCAGCGCCCACCATCACCTGGAATCCGACTTCTTTCTGTCGCGTCTTCAGGTTGCCGGCCAGCGTCACCGCCGCAGAAGACGGCTTTCCGGAAGAAGAACCCGGGTATCCTAGTTTTGCGCCTTCTGTGCGTAGAACTGGGGAAGTCTCCGCGGTCCCAGCCAACACTCCGACCGGCACCAGTTCCCCGCTGTCGGCGCTGGAGCCTGCCGCGGCGGCGGCAAGCATCCGCGGCGTGACGGCGTCGAACGTCTCGGTTACGGTAGCGCTGCGCTTGATGTGGCGCGTAGCTGCGACCATTCTGCGGACCTTCTCCACGTCGCCGCTCGACTCCTTAATGCCGATCAGGTTCGGGTGTTCCGCCAGTTCGATGACCACCTCGGCGGGAATGTCATAGCCCGTGGCCTGCGGGAAGTTGTAAATGATCACCGGCAATGGCGAACGGTCCGCGACCGTTCGGTAAAACGCAAGCAGGTTCGCCGGCAGCATCTGCTTCTTGTAGTAGTGCGGCGTGCGCACCATGGCCACGTCGTATCCGAGTTCGGCGGCGTATTCAGTGAGGCGCAACGTCTCGATGGCGGATTCGATCCCGGTACCGGCGATCAGCACCTTGTTTGGCGCGCTGGCTTCCCGCGCGGCTTTCAGCACGTCGCGGCGCTCCCCGTCGGAGAGCATGATCGCCTCGCCTGTCGAGCCAAGGACAACAATGCCCGCCACCGGCGTGCGCGAATAACGTTCGACATTGTGTTCGAGCTTCTTGAAATACACGTTGCCGTCGGGATAGAACGGCGTCGTGATGGGAGGAAAAATACCGTGAAGTAGCATGGGAGATCTCCGCCTGCAGTTTCCATTTCAGTTTAGCAGGAGCACGAACCACGTGGCCTCACACATCGAACCCCAGGCCCTACTGTCCTGCCGCAAGCGTTCGCATGCGCCTCAACTGCATCACGAGTTCGGTGACACAAAGCGGTACCACCCAGCACGCCCAACTCAGCGTTATGCTCAGGTCGTTGACAGGTTGCAGACGCGAGATCGGCCCATAGTCGCTGAACACCCGGAAAGTAACGAACGCGTACGTCACTACATAGGCGCGGATCATCCACTCTTTGTGGATCTGGACCAGTCCCTTTGCGGATCGCGTAGTACGCCATGGCAGGTGCTTGCCCACGCGAAGGCCAGCCCGATAAGGCCGGTGCCAAACGCCCAGCCGTAGGTGGTCGTGAAGGCTAGGTAAGTTATCCCGCCAGGCCCCCCGAACACCCCCTGGCCGGGTTAGCACCACGGCGCGGATCGGAGAATCGCCCCCGATTCGGGATCGCATCCGGCAGCTAAACGGACCCCGATCAGGGCGCGGATCGGCAGGCCAACACATCCCGGAATCAGGAACGGATCGCCAGCCTAAAGACGAAGGGCCGCGCCTCAGATCGGCGTGCCCTCTTACCCCCTCAGCGACGGATCAGCAGCTAAAGAAAAAACTCATTCCCTAATCCTCAGTGCCCCGGACTTGGGCAGTCGTAGCCTGATGGCGAAAGGACGAGCAACTTTTCGTTCGGTCGATCGATCAGTCTCTTTAGGGTTGCGGTAGAGGATGTGTCCTTGAGCAGCCCCGTCATCGTGACCCAGTACTGTTGTTGATCAGTCGAAACCGCGTAGTAGATTACGCCCGGACGATCTGACACATTATCCAAACGTGGCCCAGCTGCGTCGTTTACGACAACGATCTGGTAAGGGAGCCGCTGTCCTCTCTGAGAGTAGAAGCTCTCTGTGGGCGGCGATTTCACACGATTCTGCCACGTTTCGGGGCCTCTCCTCAGGGCATCCAAGAACTCGGCCTCGTTCTTTGGGAATCTGTGATTGGCGTCATGCCAAACACCAAGGAATGAATGGACGCTCGACAAGTAGTTAGAGTCTTGAATCATGCTCCGGTGCACATGCGGTATCCCATCGGGGATGTACACGAGCGTCGCCAACCCAAGTACAGCTCCAACAGGGAGCAGGAGTCTGTAAAAACCCCTGCGCGATGCACCATACAAAGCGCAGCAGAAAATGCCAGCCCCGAGAATCACTAAGCCTGAACCGACGGCAAGATACGGATACTCGACGTAGTAGACCTCAGTCGTGTGGATGCGGACTGAGCAGGCGACCAGGTAGAAGCCGAATATCAGCGCCGGAAGAGCAAAGAGCCCAAAAAGTATCGTGACCACCACGCTGACGCTTTTTTGCATACTCTCGATCCCTGCCTATCTCCGCTAGCGCTTCGGAACCGTGGTGCTCGTGTTCGCCCAGGAGTCACAGATGACAGCCGGGTCCGATGGATTGGAAGATGTTCCTACAGCGATGCCCCAATGACCCCCATCCCCGCGCCCAGCAGGAAGAGTCTTCCCGTCCAACGATGCACCTGCATGTGCTTCTGCCGCAGGCCGGTCCAAAACTGAAAGGGCCCGGTGAGCAAAGCCAGCATTCCGCCGCTGATGTGGAACAGCAGTCCCGCTCGTCGCGGCCAGTAGGGATCAAATGCGGTTGGGTTGTAGTGCAGGTAGTAGTGGAAGGCGTACTTAAGGACAAATCCAAGTGCCAGACCAACAATGCCAACCCAGGCCAGAATCTTACCTACCAGCGCGATCTTGCTTGCCTGCATCCAGACAGCGGGAACAGGCGTCGTGGCGTGCGCCATTTGAGCCCTCCTTAAACGTGGCCTTCTAGCAGCGAAATGTCGCCCGGAATGCTAGCACGACGGGAAGAAAGAGGGAATCAGCTTTGGCGGGATGGAGGCGCCGCTAGCCCTTGCCGTGCAACACCCGCTCCTTGTGATTTTCGGCTGAGACTGCCCCTTGGAGCACATGCGCTTCCCGTCCGTGAAAGAACAACAGATGCACGAGGAACATCACGATCAGCACTCCCCCGAACGTGCATACGATCGTGGCTCCAGTGGGAAGATCCTTCCAAACCGAGAAAAACACACCTAATGCTGAAACCAGCGTCCCCATGGTCCAGCCAATGGCCAGACGGCGTCCGATGCGGTCGGCAAACAGCATTGCGCCCACCGACGGCACTACCAGGTAGCAGAACACCAGAAGAACGCCGGCAATCGCGACCGACGATGTCACGACAAACCCAAACGAAGCATAGAACAGGAAATCCCAGAAGCGAATGTTCAGCCCGCGCGCTTCGGCCTGTTCGATGTCGGTCGAGATCAGCAGAAACTGCTTGCGAAAAATGTAGTGAAACAGGCCAATCACGCCGTAGAGCACCGCCGTCTTGGCCACGTCATGCATGGAGACGGCCAGGATGTTGCCCACCAGCATGTCCTTCAGATGTTCGGTCTCGCCGGTCGCCTTGCTCATGGCCAAAATCGCCGTGGCCGATGCCACCGCATACGCGATGCCGATGAAGGCTTCTTGCGGAATGTGGCCACGCCGCGTCCGGGCAAAGGCAAAAACCGCTGCGCCCACGAACGTAAACCCCAGACTCAGCCAGTACGCTCCGACTCCGTGGGGATCCATTCCGATCAGAATGGCGATGGTCGCGCCCAGCGCCGCGATCTGCGCCAGCGCCAGGTCGACGAAGATCACGCCGCGCTCGACTACGTGAACACCCAGGTACGCGTGAATGCCGGTAAGAATCAGGCTGGCCAAAAATGGGGCCAGCAAAAATGGAAGGATTTCCATGCCTCTCCTTTATTAACAGGGCCGCTGAAAAACCCGATCAACGACTAAAGACTGCCGAAAAACTCGATCTACGAGTCCGCTTTGAAAGGGCGCGGCTTCGAGCCGCGCCGTAAATGCCGAAACGCAACCACGGCTTTAGCCGCTGAGGTGGCATTCAGTCCGCGAAATGCATTCTTCCGCCGCCTGTAAAATCTACTGCGTCGCGCTGAAGGCCTTGGTCAGCAATCCGATATCGTAATCGAACAGCTCAAAATAGTTGGTCACCTGCTTCTCACCCCCGACTGAGGGCAGATACACCACCACCTGGGCGTTGGCCTCGCGCCCAATCGACTGCGGCGTTTTCAAGTCGAAATACGGCTCAACCAGAACCACCCGGCAATTCTCGCGTTTCATCTGCTGGATGATTTCAATGGTGTGCGAAGGCGTCGGCGGAATGCCTGGGCGCGGCTCGACGTAACCGATCACCTCCAGGCCGAAATACTTGGCGAAATTGGGAAACGAGCGGTGATAGGTCACCACCTTGCGCCCGCGATACGCCTTCATCTCCGTGTTCCATTTCTGCTCGGCTGAACTCAGGCGCTTGTCGAAATCCTGGAAACGTTGCTGAAAGTACGCGCCGTCGGAGGGGTCCATCTCGGCGAACTTGTTGGCGATACCCCTTGCGATGCGCCGTCCGTTGTCCGGATCAAGCCAGTAGTGCGGATTCCCCAGGGGGTGAACGTCGCCCATGGCGCGGGTTACGGTGCCCTGCGGAACGTCCAGAATCTCGGCGAACTGGGAGGCATCGAGATATCCATTCGCCCCCACCTGAACTCTGGCATTCCCACTCTGCGTGATCAGCGGGGGAAGCCATCCAATTTCCAGTTGCAGTCCCACCACAATCAGCAGGTCCGCCTGCCGAAGCTTGAGCAGGAAACTGGGTTTGGCTTCGACAAAATGTGGATCCTGATAACCCTTGGCGATGGAATCAATGCTGACCTTGTCGCCGCCGACTTCCTGCGCCAGAGCTGCCATATCCGTGGTGGCGGTCACCACGTTGAGTTTCTTGGCCTCGGCCGCGACCGGCGAAAGGATCATTCCGGCCAGCAACGCCAAGCCTGCCAGAACTCCGAAACTGCGCACCGTGCTGCGTATCTTCATGCCTCTCCTAGAACGGGTGAGCCCCGTGCGCCCCCAGCGAAAACATCAGTTGCAACAACAATTCGTGTGTATCGATATTACCTGCATATCGGGTGAAACGGTATTGTCCGCGGACCTGGCTGAACTCGCTCGGCCAGTACGTCAGCACGACGGAGCCGCCCTGATCGGTCAGGTCGGCAAACTCGCTGCGCGACGAGCGATCGAAGCGGCCGCCCAGAAACCAGCGGCGTCCCAACTGGTAGTCGCCAGAAGTGTAGAACCCGAATGCCTTCTGCTCCAGAGGAAGCTCCTGGCGCTGGCTCCAGATAAATTCTCCGCGTCCCACAAACGAGTGATAGATGGACCTCCGCAACGGCTTCCAGCGCACCGTCGCGTCGATGCCATAAAGCTGGGTCAGGAAATTCGAGCCCTGATCGTTGTGCCCGCGGGCGTAGGAAAGCCCAAAGTCCAGATTGGTCGACTCGGTCAGATCCTTATAAGCCCGCAGGTGGCCGACAGCGCTCACGTCGCTCTTGCCGGACGACACAAACAGCGGATGCTGCGCGTCCCCAGAATCGCCGCGGAAAAGCTGCCCTGTGGCCTCGAGAAAAATTCCTTTCGGCGCCGGCAGGATGCGCTCGACCGACAATCCCGCGTCATCAAGCCCATCTTCTCCGCCCACAAGATTATTGGTCACCAACGGCCGATCCACCCAAGGCAGCACATGGTTGTGCAGCGTATTCACCTTGCCAAAGGCCGAACGCATCTTGCCCACCTTCGCGACAAAGCCCGCTGGAAGCGCCGTGAAGGTGATGTATCCCTCCTCCAGATTCACACCTTCCTCCCCAAACGAAAGAAAGAAATCACCCCGTGCGTAGGGATCGATGATTGCCTGGAAGCCCAGTTCCGACTCGTGCATCTGCAGTGACGGCGAAGGCTGCACGGGATTGTGTCCGGCCACTCCGATGAAGTCGCCAATGGCGCTGATGTCGGGATTCAGCGCTTTGGCCGCGCTTCCGCCAGCCCCGCCCAGGGTACCGGCCTGCGTTCCACCCTCGCTCGTTGCCGCCGCTACGGTTGGCGAAGGAGTCGGCTGCGCCGGCGCCTGCTCCGCGGGTGCAGACTGTGCCGCTTCCTGCGCCACGGCCTGCTCGGGTGCGCCTGGCGGAACCGGGGCCGCCTGCTGGCTCTTCAGCACTCGCAACTGGCCTTCCACGGCGACCAAGCGGTCTTCCAGATCGCGGATCTTCTGCATGAGAGCTGCGTTGTCGGGCTGGTCGGACGCCGGAGCACTCCCAGCCTGCTGCCCATATCCGGGGATTGCGCACAGAATCGTGATCACTAAGAACAAGAACACGCCTCTCATGAGAAAGACTCCTCTTTTCAGGAATGATTCACACAACGTGCGACCACCGGCTCCTGCAACGCGTGCGACTGCGAGGTATTGTAGACGGACTCAACCTCCCCGAAGACGCTGGCCAACTGGAGTGTGCTCGCTTTGCTACTAGAAGCTGCCCACAAACAGCTTTGAAGACGCTTTGTGCGTGCTGCCCCTCGCCAGATCTATGTTCACTCTCCGGCATCCGGGTTTGCAGCCTTCAACTTGAGACCTGTGAACGATTTAGATGCGGCAACCTGCGCCGTAAGCTGCATTCGCGTACACTTTTTCTTGTACGGCGTTTCCCTTTCCACATGCCTCCGTTCACCGCACTCTTGCACACGGAGAATGACGCCCTGCGCCTGGGGCGGGCTCTCGAAACACTCCGTCCCTGCGATGAGATCATTCTTGTGGATCACGGCTCGCGGGATGCTACGGTACGGATTGCTCGCCAGTACGGAGCACGCATCATTGCAGCCCGAGGGGACACCTCGCCCGGTTCTTATCTGCAGTCGGCCCGCTGGGACTGGATTCTGTGCCTCGACCCCAGGGAGGCTCTTACGGAAGGGCTGGAAGCTACGCTGTTGGAATGGAAGTCAGTCGCTGCCGCCAGCGGGCCAGCCTTCTCGGTGTTTCTTCGCGAAGAAACATCGGATGGATGGCTCGATGTTCCCGCGCCGCAGACCCGCCTCGTCCCCAGAACCTGGGAGCGCTGGCATGGCGCGCTTCCGCTCCACGACCGCTCTGCCTTCGCGCTGGAAGGCGAGCTCTTGCGCTTTATTCTTCCCTGAGCCTGGGCTTTGGCGGCTCAGGAGTCACAGGCGGTTGTGATCGTCGTCACAGCCCGCATCCAGCACAAGTCTTTAGACTTCCCTGTTGTGCAGAATTGGCCTAGCAAGCCCTAGGAGGAAGCTATGGTAAGGAAGTTCATCAGTCTGACCGTAATTCTGGTCACAGTCTCGGCATTCGCCGCGGCGCAGGAGAAGGCGCCAGCAAAGACTCCCCCCATTGTGAAGCACGTCCCGATCACTCACACCTCACCCACGTCGGGGAAAGAGATGTTCGAAAACTACTGCGCCGTTTGCCATGGCAAAGATGCCAAGGGTGCCGGCCCGGCAGCCCCAGCAATGAAGATTGCCCCAACGGATTTGACCGTTCTCGCGAAGAAGGAAGGCGGGAAGTATCCCGCCGCCCATGTGGCTGCAGTGATTCGCGGTCAGGCCGATCTGGCATCTCATGGCAGCAAGGATATGCCGGTCTGGGGACCCCTGTTCTCGAGCATCAGCCAGGGGCACGACGCCCAGGTGCAGCAGAGAGTGGCCAATCTGGTCGGCTACATCGAAACCCTGCAGGCAAAGTAGCCCGCTATCTCATCATCAAGCAGGCTCCGGGGCCCGCCCAGGCGTGCCCCGGACCGCAGCCCCCGACACGGCTTGCGGAACACGGGCGTCACTGCGAAGGCACCCTTCCCCCTGCTCTCTCCCTCCGGTACAAGTCTTCGGCCATCAGCAGCTTGCCGCCCCTTGTCCGTTTGGACAGTGACTTCAGTACCTTAGTGCCCGCCCTGATAATCGACTTATAATCCAACTCAAGACCAAGAAAGAAGAGCGTTCCCAGGTGTTGTCGGGGCAAGAGCAAGCTGTTCCTTGCGCCGCGACTTGGGGAGCGCCACAAACCATTTGGATCCGCTTTTTGCAGCGACGATTTTTCTCTTCGGGCTCGCCTTCGGCAGCTTTCTGAACGTGTGTATCTACCGACTGCCCCTGGGTTTGTCAGTGGTTACGCCCCGTTCAGCCTGCCCCCAGTGCAAGCAGCCGATTGCGTTCTATGACAATCTCCCCGTCCTGAGCTGGCTGTTGCTTCGTGGACGCTGCCGCAACTGCAAGACCGTAATTTCGCCGCGCTATTTGTTTATCGAGGTGCTGACCGGGGTTCTTTTTCTCGCCTGTTACTGGTATTTCGGGCTGACGCTCGCCACGCTCAAATACTGTGTGTTCGGATTCCTGCTGCTGGGACTCATCTTCACCGACGCGGAAACCAAGCTCCTACCTGACAAGCTGACGCTTCCTGGAATCGTGCTGGGACTGGTATTTAGCTTGCTGGTTCCGGTGAACGACCTGGCCTCACAGTTCTTGCCCGGAATCGTGGACTTGCCCTTCAGCAATGATATTTCCATGCGCCTAGTGTCTCTGCTCGATTCCCTGCTGGGCGCGGTCGTGGGCGCCTCGTTCATCTACGGAGCGGGTGCGATCTACTTGCGCTGGCGCCACGTGGAGGGCATGGGCTTCGGCGATGTCAAGCTGATGGCGATGGTAGGAGCATTTCTCGGCATCAAGTTGACCGTCTTCACCATCTTCACCGCTTCGGTCGTGGGATCGCTGTTCGGACTGATCACGGTCTTCATCGTGTGGCTGAAGCGCACACAACGCTTTATGCGGCGTCTGGCCAATGCGCGAGCGGCGCGCCGCCGGGCGTGGCAGTCGGCGCAGATGGTTTACCGTTACTACCAGATACCCTTCGGAGTCTTTCTCGGCAGTATGGCGGTCCTGGCATTCTTCTTCGGAAATCAGTTCCTGCGCTGGTACGGGAGGCTCTGGTGAAGATCCTGAGCAACCCGGTGGTGTTGCGCGCGGCCGTTGTGCTGTTCTGCGCCACTTGTGCCTTCGTGATGGGGCTGGCCTTCATGCGCTTTCTGCGCCGCAGTATTCATGAAGAGGCCGAACTCTCTTCCGAAGCAGCGCCATCGCTGGAAACGCTGCCGTTGCATCTCTACAACACGGTGATCCAGCAACTCAAGCAGCAGAAACACGAGTTGCAGGTGCAGACCCAGGCGGAGCAGCGACGTGCCCGTACCACGGAGAATTTCAGCCATGCCGTGCTTTCCAATCTGTCCTGCGGCGTGCTGGTGTTCGGGTTGAACGGCCTGGTCAAACAGTCCAACCCTGCGGCGAAGGAAATCCTGGGCTTCGGCTCGCCCTCGGGAATGAGCGCCGAAGACGTTTTCCGCGACACCGCCCTGTCCGACGAAATCCACTCCGTCCTGCGCGAAGGCTGCAAGCAGCGACAGGTGGAAGCCAGCTACACCACGCCTTCAGGCGACATGCGCCACGTGTCGCTGACAGTTTCGGCGGTACCCGCGGCGGACGGCAGCCTGCTTGGCGCCGCCTGCCTGATCAACGATCTCAGCGCGTTTGAGAGCATCCGCCGCCAACAGGAGCTGCAGGGAGAAATCTCGGCAGAGATGGCGCTCCAGCTGCGCACCTCGCTGACCACGATCGCCGGCTACGCGCAACAACTGGCTGGCAGTCGCGATCCGGAATTCGCCAGGCAACTCGCGGCCGATATCGCCGCCGAAGCAGCGCGCCTCGATCGCACCATCGGAGGATTTCTGACGGAAAAGCAGCCGCTGCAGACCATGGCGGCGCAGGCAGGCTCCGCGAACTGCGGATAACGGGAATCAAGGCTGGTGCGCAAGCGCCGGCCCAACTAGCAAGGTGAGATAATAAGGATGGGAACCATGAAACGCATCGCATACACTGGATTCGGACTCGTGCTGTCGTTCGGTTTGCTGGCCGTTGTGGCCGGCGCACAAAGCCAGACCCAGTCGAATTCGCCAAGCCAGACTTCACCAGGCTCGTCGCTGGGAGACTATGCCCGCCACATCCGCAAGGACACCCAGCCCAAGGCAAGACCGAAGGTTTTCGATAACGACAACCTGCCGACAGAAGACAAGCTTTCGATCGTAGGCGAAGCTAAACCCGTGCCTGCATCAGTCACGGGCGAAGCGGGAACCGGAGAAAGCTCGGCGGAACCCGCCAAGACCGCGCAGACAGCCGGTTCCGCGACCGCCCCAGGCGCCGCGACGGAAACCAGGCCGCCCGCCTCGACCGCGAAGTCGCCGGAAGAGGATGCTGCTGCACGTCAGGCGGTATGGAAACAGTGGCAGCAGAAAATTACGGCGCAGAAGGACCAAATTGATCTGATGCAACGCGAGCTTGACGTCCTGCAGCGCGAATACCAGATTCGCGCCGCCGCCTTCTACGCCGATGCCGGCAACCGCCTGCGCAACTCCGGCAACTGGGACAAGCAGGATGCGCAATACAAACAACAGATTGCCGACAAGCAGAAGTCGCTTGAAGACGCCAAGCAGAAACTCGAGGACAACGAAGAAGAGGCCCGCAAGGCCGGCGTTCCCGCCGCCATGCGCGAGCCGGAGTAGCAGCGGTTTCCCTCTGGGATCGCGCTATAAATATCAGGGCGCCGGAATCGAATTCCGGCGCTCGACTTTTTGCCCGAGAAACCTGCCGCAGCACCCTGGAAACCATCTAATTCAATAGGTTTTGGGAAGGGCACGGCTTCCAGCCGTGCCGCCGCCAGCCCTAAGCAGCGCCGGCTTTTTTAGCCCCTGAGGTGAGCGGCGCGGCCAGGATACTCATTCAAGCAGAGGACCTTGCCGAGCGCAGCCGCTGAATCTGCTTTGCATGATGCAAGCCGTGCACCAGGTGAAACTTCCGCCACTGCTTCGCGGTCAGCGGTCCGAGGATGGGATGGTCGAGCAGTTTTTTTCCAGAACCGAGCGCCTTCTCGCAGCGGGTAATGATCTCGTCCATCTGGCCGATTGCCGGAAAAACCCCGCTCACTACTTGCTCTTGTGGCAGGCCGCGAGGTTGCGCGACGGCCGGCGCTTTTCGTCCCTCGGGAAGGTAACCCAGTCCAAGCACCACCAGCGTTTGCAGGCGCTGCGAAAAAGTCGGGGTGGTGGCCAGAGATTTCCCGGCCGCCGTAACCCGTTCGAACCCTTTCACGGTTCCGGTGTAAGTCAGATACAGGTGCTCGAGCACTTCGGCGGCGCACCACTTGCCTGCCGGATGCCAGCTCAGCTGTTCCGCCGACATTCCGCCTATCGCGGTGCTCAGGGCCTGCTGCAACTTCCCCAGGTGGGTGTCCATTCTGTGTCACTCAATCTTTCCCGCTGCTTCGGGTAGAATGTTGCGCAACATTTCAAATCATTCAAGTTATATCAGGAAGGACCCAATGACGAAGTGGATCCTCACGCACGCCAGGCCCGCTGCTGTACGAGGCCACGGCAGTTCTCTGACAAAACGGTTCGCGACAGCTTTCGCGGCTGCCGCGCTGCTCGCGCTGTCTGTGGGTTGCTCCTCCGAAAGCAGCAAGCCTGCAGAGCCCGCGAAAGAAGAGCCGAAGACAGAGCTGCTCACGGGACGCACCGCATTTCAGAAGATGTTTGTCTCCGCCCGCGGCTGGACCCGGGATGCGCAGCCCTATCGGATTGAGTCTTACGTCACGACCGACGGCAACGGCCACGACGGCAAGGCGACGCTTTGGCGCGCCAGCTTCGGTTCGCCCTCGCAGCGCGCCGTGAAGCCGTGGGTGTGGTCGGGCAGCACCGCTCCGGACGCTGCCGCTCGCGGCGTCAACCCGGGGACGGAGGACACCTACAGTCCCGCGAATGCCTCCACCCAGATTTTTGACAGTCTTTTTCTCAAGGTCGATTCCGACCAGGCATTTGCCACAGCCCAGAAGCACGGAGGAGACAAGGTGCTGGAGGCGACACCCGAAAATCCGGTGACCTATATCTGCGACTGGAACCACGTCAGCAACGAACTGGTCTGGCACGTCATCTATGGATCCAAGCTTCGTGTCGCGGTGAACGCCTCAACCGGCGAGTTCATCCGGGTGGAAAAGTAATCCAACATTTTGGCCGGGTGCGGCAACTGAGGGCGAGAACAGAATTGTAGCTACCCGTTGCGCTCTTCTTCCTCGCGGAGTTGAGCCTCAACCTGGGAAAAGTAGCGGCTTAGGGCGTGGACGGAAGCGATGGCTCGCTCCAGGGTCTGGCGCTCGCCGAAGGAGACGATGTCCTGCGGAGAATAGCGAAGGCGAAGACGGTCAGCAGCGCATTGTGCGCTCAACAGTTCAACTTTGGCGGTTCGGAGATCAGAAATCAGACGGGTAACATGGGCCTGTTGTTTTTCGGCAGCATCGGAAAACATCCACCGCTCCTCAAGTTCATGCGGAATTCTGCGCAGGGTGTCCCCGGGACCGTGTTGGGGGAGGACTGCCTGACTTCACGGCCCCGGCGGGACGGATCCTGCTGCGTTCAGTTTTTGCTTGTATTCCCTGAAGTATATCGCATTATTTGCACAGCGTGCAAGTAATGCGGTAACATGCTTGCTGTTCCTGGAGGCTCAGTGCCCCGGCATCCCGATCCTCAACTCGAACAGCGCATTCTGGACGCCGCTTCCCGGCTGTGGAGCCGCGGCGGACCCAAAGCGCTCACCATGCGCGCGGTGGCCAAGGCCGCGGGCACGACCACGCCCACCGTCTACGAACGCTACCGCGATCGTGACGATATTCTTCGCGCGCTGCGCATCCAGACCCGCAACGAACTCTTCGCCTCCCTGTGCCGCACCCGCACCCTGCAGGAAGCCTGCCGCCGACAGATCCAGTTTGCCCTGGATCATCCCCACGCCTACGAGGTGCTGTTCGACGGCGTCGGCAAGCCCCCTTCCCTGCACGAGCCGTGGCCCTCGTTCAATCTCTTCCGCCAGCGCCTGACCCAGATGCTGGGAGGAAATCCAGCCGACCACAACCGCCTGATGCTTTCCTTGTGGTCCCTGATGCATGGCACCGTGCTGCTGATTATTCGCGGGCGCTTCGAAGGCTCGCTGCGAACGCAGATCATTCACGCCTGCATCGACGCGTTCGATGCGGTCGTAGCTTCGGCCCAGCGCGAGGGTTTCGCCCATTCCGGCCCGAGATGGCCTTCCACTCTCGTTCTGGGAGAGGCCAGCCAGAGCCACGTGAACCCAGAGAAGACCGGAGCCTCCGGCAGCAGGAGGCCGAACAAGTCGGTCAGGAAGATTCGACGGCGGCGGCGCTGAATGGAGTTCCGCGACGCCGGTCGGGCGTCAATCATGGTGAACGGGGAGTCGCAATCGCAGGCTTGGTTCTTTGCGAACGATGTCCGTCAGCGGCGGTTTAACGGCAACGAAGCCTGTTTCCTTATTTCGCCTCGGGCTTCGCTTCTGATTTCGATGCGGCTGCCTTCAGCCGGTCAATCGATTTCTGCGCCTCGTCCCCCAGCGGACCGTGGGGAAGGATTCTCAAGTAGCTCTCGTATTCCGCGCGAGCGTCATCGGGCCGCTCGAGTTTTTCCAGACACACCGCCAGGCGAAACGTGGCAATCGCGTCATTATCCTTGTAGTAGAGCGCCTCGCGATATCGATCCTCAGCGGCTCGATAGTTCTTGCGCTTGAAGTAGAAGTCCCCCACCTCGACGCTCTTCGCCGCCTTGTGCGGATCCCAGGGATGAAACTCGCCCACGCTGGTTCCGCTGGTTGCTACCGCCTCGGCATCGGCCACCGCCTCCGAGCTCTGCGGATGCGTCCGCGCATCGTTCTCCGGCGGACTTAAATCAATCTGCGTGTCTTTGCTGGAGCTTTCCCCGATCTCGTCACCCAGTGCACCCGCGTCCACGCGATCGGATCGCGGCGGCGTGAGGTTCGGAGCCGGAGCCTTGGCGGGTTTGGCAGCCGGGGAGTTTGCCCCGGAAGAATCCGAAGTCCCTGACTTCGTTGGCGGTGAATTCGCCGGGGTCTGATTCGAAGAGCTGGAACCTTGCTGCTGTGCCCACATTCCGGCGCTGAACCCCAGCAGCAGGCACACAGCGAATACACGTGACATGGCTCTATTCTAACGCTCTGCGCGCTTGGCGCGGAACGCCTGCAGGCATCGGCGCGCCGTCTCCAGTTCGGGGAATCGGCTGCCTTCCTGTTCGACGAGGCAATATTCCAGGCCGCCGACACTTTCCGCGGCTTGAAAAATAGCCTTCCAGTCGGCCACGCCTTCACCAAACAGGACCTTGTACCCCTTCTCAGGATCAGAGGACCAATCCTTGCAATGAATCGATCGAATGCGCCCAGGGTTGGCTTTGATCCACGCCACCGGATCGGAACCTGCCTCCAGGCAAGTGCCCACATCGAGCTGCAGCATGACAGAAGATTTCGTATTCTTCGCCAGAATCTCGATGGGACGCTGCCCTGCCGTGGCGGCCCACTCCGCCTGATGATTGTGATAGCCCACCTTCAATCCGGCAGGCTCCAGCTTTTCTGCCGCTGCATTCAGATTGTCTGCGAGCATCTTCCAGCCATCGAGACTCGGCTTGGGATCACTCCAGGCCTGCACGACGTACTTGCTGCCCAGAACCAGGTTCAGATCACGGGCGCGCTCGATGTTCTTCGTGCTCAGATAGTCCTCATCGTTATGCGTCGAATAGCAGCGGATGCCCAGGTCATCCATCAGCTTGCGCATCTGTCTAGCCTGAGCCTCGGTCCACTCGAAGTAGGGCGCATAGAACTCCACGCCCTCGTATCCCATGCCGGCCACCGCGCGTACGGTGCCCTGCGGATCCTGTTTCAGCGCCTCACGAACGGAGTAAAGCTCAAGACCAACGGGAATAGAGCCGGACGCAGTACCGCGGAAAGCCCACGGCAGCAAAGCGGACATGGCAAGAAAAGACCTTCGAGAAAAACCCGGGAGAGCCATGCCCGAAATCCTACTAGAATCCCCTGGTCATTTTCAGGGAAAAAGCTTTCGGCTTGCGGGGATCGTGTCCGTGAGAATTGAGTTCGGGGTGAACAGGTGCATCGAGGTCGGCAAAATACAGCCCCGGAGGGGCAACACAGGATAGCCCGGCCACGGGAGTGCCGGGTAGAAGTGGGAAGTTGAGCGAGTCCCGTAGGGACGGCACCAGTTCTCGCAGCCGCCATGGGACTTTTCCCCCCATGTTCTCTGCCGGTACAGAAGCAACTAGCTGCCGCTTGTAAGGTCAAAACCCTCAGGCAAAAAAAGCAGGCCGCTCAGGGGGAGGAATCGAGCGGCCTGGTTGGCGAAGTCCTCCGGGGAGGAGGGTAAACTTGTTCCCTTACATCGACGATGGGTTGTTCTGCCCGGTCGTCGTCGGAGTGGTGGTCGGCTGTGTGCTGCCGCCCGTCGTGTTGGTCATCAGGCGAACATCCACGCGGCGGTTGTCGGCGCGGCCTGCGGAGGTCTTGTTGGTCTCCACCGGCTTGTCCTTGCCCAATCCGATCACGTAAATCTTGTGCGCGGGCACCTGGTACTTCGAGGCCAGGTACTGGATCACGGAGTTGGCGCGGCGCTGGCTCAGGTCATAGTTGTATTCCGCCGGTCCGACCGAATCCGTACCGCCTTCCAGCGTGATGATGTAGCCCTTGGTGCTCGAAATGCTTCCCGCCAGCTGGTCGAGAGCTTCTTTGGCCTTCGGCGTCAGGTTGTCCCGGTTGAATCCAAACTTCACCGAAGTTTCGGCCACGGGACGATAGTTGTCGAGGTTAGCGACCGTGTTGGTCAGCACGCCTACGCGGCTGTTGGCGGCATCGGCCATCTGCTGGGCAGCAGCTGCATTCTGGCCTGCGGTCTGAGCCTTCTGCTCAACGTCAGCCGTCTTGGCGTTCACGGCCTGGATGCCGGCCTGCGCCCGGGCGTCGACGTCCTTGATGTCGCGGCTGTTCTTGGCCGTCAGATCGTCGAGCTCATTGGTCTTGTTGATCAGCGGCGTGGTCTGTTGTTTGACGTAGTTCTTGCTGGCGCAGCCTACCGTGGCCAGCATGCTGGCCGCCAGGCAAATCACTAACGAAGTGCGGGTCATAGTGGAGCTCCTTGTTTCCATCTTGTTCATTGCGCGTCTTCATGCGCGCGGAAAATCCCTGAATTTGAGGCCCTGGGAAATGATTCTTAACTGCGAGTCCCGCGCTTACTTTTGCACGGGACGTGCCAGTCTACGATACCGTCGAGTACACATATAAGTATATACGTTTTCAACGCCTTGCGGTGAGGTCTTGTCGCTCTGCAAGGAAGTGCAATCGCCTCAAAGTCACGCAAACCCCACATGGGGGGTGGAAATTTTATACGGTGAGGCTGAGATCGGGAGTCCGGGCCTTATTTCCTTCGCGGCGGGCAGATGAGGGGGATTGTCTCCCTCTTATTCCCGCCGATAGACACAATTCATCTCATCCATCGGGTGAGCGCCACGCCGAAGCCTGACTCTTGGATGCCACTTACGAGCGCGAGAAACCTTTACGGGAAGAAAGATCAGGAGAACCGCCGCCAATCACGCCCACATGGCGCAAAAAGAGCTGCTTGCCTCCGTTGGCCTTTGCCGTTTCGAGATGCTCGCGGATCAGTCGTGAAACTGATAGGCCGGTTCGGCGCGAAGTTTCCTTCAGCCAGGCGAGTACATCGTCTGTAAGACGAATTGTCACTCTGTGACCCATAAGGCGTTGTTGTAACACGACCCGATCGTCCTCTCCTTATTCGTAACGAAGGCTTCATGCTCTGCAATCAGCAATCAAAACTCAACAATCAATAATAGAGCTTTCACTTCCAGATATTCGTGATTGCCGAAGCATCACGGTCGTTCGCGGTCAGCGGCTCAAGCCCAAAGTTGTCTTCAATCGTCCGCAGTACGTTGTAATGCGTGTAGCGCCTGGCCAGCACCCCGGGATCCTGCTCCCGCGCCTCTTTCACCATGTCGCCCAGGAACAGCGTGTAAATGCGGTTGTGGGCATTGCCGCCGGATTCATCAAAAGTCACAACCACCAGCGTGCCTTTGCGCAGATTTTCCGGGAAGGTTTCATCCAGAAACTTCTTCACCCACGCTCCCGCAACTTGAGCCGTCGTATCGTGCCCGTCGTGGTTCGTATTGGGAGAGTAGAACGAGTAGGCTACCAGGCCCTTCTTCACATCCTGCACGAAAAAGTTGTCGGCCTTGCTGGAATCGACCCGTATCACGCGATCGCACCACTTCTCCTGCACCTCGCGAAAGCTCAGAAACGGCACGTGCCTGCGCACATAGTTGCCTCTCTTGTCGGCCGTATTCTGCCCCGAGACATTCCACGGACAAGTCCCCTGGGGCAGTTCTTCTGCGTACTGCTTAAAATCGAGGCCTGCCGCCATGAGCCGGTCGGCGATGGTCTTGTGGGCCGCATCGTTGGCGAAATTCACCTGCCTGTCGCCCAGATAGCTCCCGCGGCGATGGAGGCCGAAGTCCGTGCCGGCGATCATCGCCAGGTAGTTCGGATACGAGGGATGAAACAGCGCGTGAAAATTGGTGAAGCTGGCGCCACGCTGGGCCAGAGCGGCGAGGTTCGGGTCCTGGATAGCGCGCTCGTAGTCGACGTTTTCCAGCACGATGATGACGACGCGGTCGAAATGGTGAGCGCCTGCTCTGGCCGCGGACTCGGAGAGTTTCGCTCTGGGTGCAGCCTGTCCCGATGGTTCTGTCTTGACCGTCCGCTCTCCGCCGGTGCAACCGCCGACCGCGGTCACGGCAAAAACTCCTGCGAACACCAGCGCACGACAGAATCGACAATCCAACAGGAACTCCCCCCGACATACTATCGCACGCCGCGAAGACGGAAGCTGGCACGGGTCCGAGTCTTCGCTGCTGATATTCTGGAAGACTCAATATGTTCCGCAAAGCCAGTCTGTTGTTCACACTTGTCTCGTCCGCCGCCCTTTGCCAGCAGACGACTCCCACCCCCGGGGCTGCTCCGCCTCCGAAGCTTCCTACGGTGACGGAGACGATCGTCGTGACGGGCACTTTCGCTCCCACCCCGCTCTCAGAAAGCGACCGCTCGGTCGAGTCCCTGGACACCCGGCAGGACCCTCTGCTGTTTGGCTCTGCGATTGATTACCTGCACGTTGACCCTGCAATCGATGTGCAACAGCGCGCGCCCAATGGCGTGCAGGCGGACCTGTCCATTCTCGGTTCAACCTTCGCCGAGAACCTGGTCCTGCTGAATGGATTGCGGCTTAACGACGCGCAGACAGCGCATCACGACATGGACATCGCGGTGCCGCTGGAAGCTGTCTCGCGGATCGAGGTCTTGCACGGGGCAGGTTCTACGTTCTACGGTGCCGACGCCATGGGTGGTGCCATCAACTTCATCACCGCTCCGGCTAAGGCGACAGAAATCCGTCTGAGGGCAGGGGCGGGCAATGACGGGTTCAACCAGGAGCATGTCTTAGGGTCGTTTCTGATCAAGGATTGGTCGGAAACCATAGCAGCCGACCGTGACTTCTCCACCGGATTCCGTGCCGACCGCGACTTCCGAAGCACCACGGCCTCCTCGGAAACGCGTTTCAAGTCAACCCTGGGGACGACAGATGTGCTGCTGGCCGGGAGCGATCGCCCCTTCGGCGCCGACCAGTTCTACGGAAACTTCCCCTCCTGGGAGCGCACCAAGAATTGGTTCGCTGCCGCACAGCAGGAGCTCGGGGAAAATACCGCCGTCGCGT
Source organism: Terriglobia bacterium (assembly GCA_020073465.1). GTDB lineage: Bacteria > Acidobacteriota > Terriglobia > Terriglobales > Acidobacteriaceae > Sulfotelmatobacter. Next base: position 99,438 of record JAIQFC010000012.1, on the reverse strand, counting down.
TCGGTTATCGCCGCCACAGTGACGAGTTCGTGCTGTTTCGTGATGATCCCGCCATTTATGAGAATAATCACGTCGACCAAAGTTGGCAGGCTGCGTTGCGTCGCCGCCAGTCGCTAGGCGATAACTCGACGCTGGCCTACGGAGCCGAGGGCCAGGGAGACACGATCGACAGCAACAATCTGGGCCATCACGCGCGCAATCGCGAGGCGGTATACGCCAACTTGGACTTTCGTGGGCTGCGGCGTTTCTCGCTTTCGGCAGGCGGGCGCGAAGAGCTCTTCAGTGGCGGAACTTCCGTATTTACACCCGCGGTTGCCGGAGGCTTGTGGCTGAAGCCTGCCCTTAGGTTGCACGCCAGCGTCAGCCGGGGTTTCCGCCTGCCCACCTACACGGACCTTTACTACTCGGACCCTGCAAACGTCGGGAACCCCTTGCTCAAGCCCGAATCCGCGTGGAGTTTCGAGGCCGGCGGTGACTGGAACCCCGGCGGGCGCGTCTCCGGGGAAATCACTTTTTTTCAGCGCTGGGATTCAAACGTGATCGACTATGTGCAGTTCGCCATGGGACAGCCCTATCAGGCCACCAACATTCACCAGTTACATTTCACCGGGGTCGAGGCCCATGCGGACCTCCATCTGCGTCGCGACCAGCAGGGTCAGCTGGCTTACACATTTCTTCACGGCGATCAGTCGCCCCTGCCCGGCGCGGTGTCGCGCTACGCCTTCAACTATCCCTCGCATCAAGCGATCTTTGCGTGGACGGGTTCCTGGCGTCAGGTAGTGGCACGGACTGGCGTGGGAATCACGCAACGCGTTCAACGCGGCGCTTATCCCGTGTGGGACCTGGCGATTGCCCGCAACGCCGGAGTGATCCGGCCGTACCTCCAACTCGCCAACTTGAGCAATACGGGCTACGAGGAGGTCCCGGGCGTCATCATGCCCAGCCGGAGCGTGACCGGCGGAGTGGAACTCATCTTTGCACGCCGGGCACACTGACGTATGTTCCCACGCTCCTCGTATGTCTTCTCGCGACCGGCTATAAAATAAGTTGCGGCCCGCCATGGACCTGCTGGAGAAAATCCGCTCCATTCCCACCGAGCCCGGCGTGTATCTCTACAAGAACGCCGAGGGCGATGTCATCTATGTGGGCAAGGCGAAGAACCTGCGAAGCCGGGTGTCGAGCTATTTTCACGAAGGCCGATGGGAGGACGCCAAGACCGGCACGCTGGTGCGCGAGGCGGTCGACGTCGACTACATTGTCGTCGCCAACAACAAAGAGGCGCTGGCGCTCGAGAATAACCTGATCAAGCAGCGCAAGCCTCGGTTCAACATCCTACTGCGGGATGACAAGACCTATCCCTACGTAAAACTCACGCTGGGCGAGCGCTGGCCACGCGTCTACGTCACGCGCCGCCTGCGCAAGGACGGCAGCGACTACTACGGGCCTTACTTCCCTGCAAATCTGGCGTACCGCATCACGGATCTGATCCACCGCAACTTTCTGATTCCGTCGTGCAAGGTGGACCTGACGCGCTTTCACCCGCGTCCGTGTTTGCAGTACTACATCAAGCGCTGCCTGGGGCCGTGTGTGAAGGACCTGACCACGGCTGACGTCTATCAGGAAGCCGTGCGCGATGTGAAGTTGTTTCTGGAGGGCCGACCGACCGACCTGAGCCGTTCGCTACAGACGCGTATGGCGCAAGCCGCCGAGTCGCAAGAGTACGAGCGGGCTGCGCGGTATCGCGATCTGATCTCAACCGTGGAGCAGTTGCAGGAGCGCCAACGCATGGCAGCGGCCGAAGGCGACGATGCCGACGTCTTTGGCTATCACTTCGAAAACGGCATGCTGGCCGTGAACTTGTTCCACATGCGCGGGGGCAAGATGGTCGACCGGCGGGAATTCTTCTGGGAGGATCTGCCGGACATCGCATCAAGTGAGTATCTTGCACCCAATTGTCATCCTGAAGCGCCGTTTTCTGGCGTTGAAGGACCTATGCACTCTGCTGGCATCGTCGCGTCCGCTGGCTTCAGCAATGCTGCCGACAACTCCATAGGTCCTTCGGCGCGCAAAGAACGCGGGCCTCAGGATGACAACGAAATCTTCGGTACAACCTTTCATCCCGGGGAATTCTTCTCTGCCCTGCTGAAGCAGCTCTACATCGGCCAGCCTCACGTGCCGCGAAACCTGTACGTTCCGGTCGACTTCGAAGACCGGGAAGCGCTGGAAGACCTGCTCTCTGAACAGCAGGCGGACAAGAGTGTCCGCCCCACACGGGTGCATATTCTTGTCCCGCTGCGCGGTGACAAGCGCTCGCTCATCGATCTTGCCGGCAACAATGCGAAGCAGTCGTACGATCAGCGCTTCCGCGTGCTTAAGCCGAACGCGCGGAAGATTCAGGAAGAGCTGCAGGAGGCGTTGAGCCTGCCGGAATTACCCAAACGCATTGAATGCTTTGATATCTCACACATCCAGGGCGCCGAGACGGTTGCATCCATGGTGGTGTGGGAAGACGGACGGATGAAGAAATCCGATTACCGCAAGTTCATCATCCGCACGGTTGAGGGTGTGGACGACTTCGCCTCGATGCGCGAGGTGGTCACGCGCCGTTACAAGCGGCTGCAGCAGGAAAAGAAAACGATGCCGAGCCTGGTGCTGATCGACGGTGGACTGGGGCAATTACATGCTGCCGCGGAAGCTCTGGAATCCATCGAGATCATCAACCAGCCGCTGGCTGCCATTGCCAAGCGCGAGGAGATCCTCTACGTCTACGGACAGGAGAAGGATCCAATTGCGCTTGATCATCACTCTCCAGTGCTGCATCTGGTTCAGTTGATTCGGGATGAGGCTCACCGCTTTGCCGTGACTTTCCACCGCAAGCGCCGGCAGATGCGTGACCGCTCGACCGAACTGCTGGAGATTCCCGGCGTCGGGGCCAGCACCACTCGGCGCCTGCTCGAGCACTTTGGCAGCGTGCAGGCCGTCAAGCAGGCGGACACGGCGGCGCTGTCGGCGGTGGTGACGCGGGTACAGGCAGAGGCAATCCGCGATCACTTTCGGAAATAGTTGATTTGATGGGATAAGCTGATGTGTTGTCGCTGAGTCCATTGTACTTAGCTTTGCAGCGTCGACGCCTGGAGCCTTGGGGCAGGTGGAAATCGTCGGGGGCCGGTCGCATACAATGCCATTTCCCAGCGCCAGGAAGGCCCAGGATCGACGACGGCCCCCTGCGGCACCCAGACCATCCGCTTCTGCCCTGAACGCCTGCAGCGGCAAGGAAACGCACGCAGACTCATACTATTGCTTGTAGCTATTTATGGAATAACCCCACATCCAGCTAAGTTGCTGATTCTTCGTCAGCCCTGCGTTTCAATTCGGCTAAGCCGTTGATTCCACGTTCAGCTTACGGCGAGGACGGAAGCCTTTCATCCTGAGTTGCTCGTTTTCCCGTGCGGAAGGACCGCGGGCTACATCCCGCTCTCTTTTGTTGCATTCCCCATATCGAGGACCACCTTCCACTTCCCATCTTTCTGCTTCTTCCAGATGCTGGTGTACTTGCCGTGTTCGACGATGGGCTTGCCGTCTTTGTCTTTGGAGCGGAATTCGTAGTTGCCGTAGGTGTAGCCAAGATCGCCCGAGGCGGAGATGTCAGCCCCTACGGGGGCCCAGGTCAGATGGTTGTCCTGGTTGTCGAGGAAGCCCATGGTTTTCGCAATGTTCTCTTTCCCCTGGAGAATGGGCGCGCCGTTCGGCACCTCGACGGCATCGTCGGCGTAGTAAGACATGTAGCCCTGCGAGCCGTGCTCGGCAGCAGCCTTCATGAACTCGGCTTCGAGTTGGCGCAGGGTGGCTGTATTGTCGTTCGCGGGTTCTGGGGACGGGGCGTAGGTGATCGACAAGGGCGACGACACTCGATGATTCGCCGGATTCGCAGCCGACACGACGAGCGCGGCTAAGGCAAGACAGCCAAGGCAGACCAGAAGGAGCACCTTCAGGAAACCTACGAGGCCCTGATTTCTCCTGGGTGTGCTCGCGGCCAAACGCCGAGACCCAAGGTAGTAAGCGACGATCAGCAAAAAGACTACGTAGGCCAGCAGAATGCCAGGCGACGGTTGCAAAAGACTCACAAGAACCTCCGGATGACGCGCGTTATTCTACGCCAACAATAAAGCGAACCACAGAGGGCACAGGGGACACAGAGTCAGTGCAGGCTTTTTCTGCATTCCTCGGTGCCCCTCTGTGCCCTCTGTGGTTAAGGTTCCCCGTTACCCTCTGCTAAACTAGCGGTTTCCATCCATGAATCGGTCACTCGTATTTGTCTTCGCACTCAGCTCCGGAATCTTGACTGCTGCTGGCTTTGCGCAGGAGGCAAACCCAGCCAGCCTCGCCACTACGCAAGAGAAGCATCTGCAAAACGTGCGCCAGTTGACGTTAGGCGGGCAGAATGCCGAGGCTTACTTCTCGGCCGACGGCACGAAGCTGATCTTCCAGTCGTCTCACGGCGACGTGAAGTGCGATCAGATTTTCGTCATGAACCTTGACGGCAGTGACCGGCACATGGTCTCGACCGGAAAAGGACGAACGACTTGCAGTTACTTCTATCCCGACGGGAAGAAGATCCTCTACTCCTCGACCCACCTGGAGGATGCAGAGTGCCCGCCGCGGCCGGATTTCTCCAAGGGCTACGTGTGGGCCGTGTATGCGGGATATGACATCTTCACGGCGAATCCCGACGGATCAGATCTGAAGCAACTCACGACCACTCCGGGTTACGACGCGGAGGCGACAATTTCGCTGGACGGAAAAAAGATTGTCTTCACTTCCCTGCGCAACGGCGATCTGGATATCTACTCGATGGACGCCGATGGCAAGCACGTCAAGCAACTCACGCACGAACTCGGCTACGACGGCGGGCCGTTCTACTCCCCGGATCGCAAGTGGATTGTTTATCGGGCGTATCACCCACAAACCGAAAAAGAAAAAAGTGATTACAGGGAACTGCTGCAGCAGAACCTGATTCGGCCCACTTCGCTCGAGCTTTGGATGATGAAGGCCGATGGCAGCAGCAAGCGGCAGATCACGAATCTGGGCGCCGCCAGCTTCGGGCCGTCGTTCTTCGCCGATGGCAAGCGGCTGATTTTTTCGTCGAATTACGATCCTGTCACGCACTCCACCGGCGGCATGGGAAACTTCGAGTTGTGGGCAATCAATCCTGACGGCAGCGGGCTGGAGCGCATCACATACAGCGATGGATTTGATGGATTTCCAGTGTTCAGCCCGGATGGGAAGAAGCTGGTTTGGGCATCGAACCGCAATGCCAAGGCGCCGCACGAGACCAACATTTTCATTGCGGACTGGGTGCCGTAGACAATTCTTGATTGTTGATTTTTGATTGTTGCTTGAAGGTCCGGGTTTTAGATTGAGTCGGGCGTAGCCACTACGTCTCTACTAGAATTAACCAAGATTCATGAAGGTTCGCCAGTGGATTAACGGGATCGTCCTCCTTCTTCTGATGGCGGTGGCCGTCGTGGGATTGCTGCGGACGCGGGATCCGGGGCAGGCTCCGGAGGATGACGAAGCGGGACGACCGGCTGCCAGCAAGAAACTCCTGGCACGGAGCGCGCCGCGGGCGCAGCGTTCCCTGGTGGACCTGCGGCCGCTACTGACGGCGCGACGCATGGCGGCGCTGGCCTCCACTCAGGACGAACAGGCGCTCGCGCATGAGGCGGAGAAAATAGGGGACCACGAAGTAGATCTGGCTTTCTTCGACGCCTTGCGCACCTCCGAGGAGAATCCTCCAAAGCTCACGCCGGAGGCGCAGCAACTGGCGGATCGAAAGAACAAGGCAGCCCAGGCGGTCAAAGACGACCAGGAAGCCATTGCGCTGCTGACCCGGAAACTGGCTGCCGCTCCCGAGGCGCAGAAGGACAACCTGCAGGACCAGATCGACGTGGCCAAGGCGCAGATGGACCTCGATCAGGATGAGTTGGACGACGCGGCAGAGGATCTGGCGCAGGCAGGGGGAGATCCGGAGTCGAAGATCAAGCGGTTGAAGGAACAGCACGAAAGCAGCGAGCACAACGAAACGCCGGTGGGCTCGGCGGCAAATCCCCGCGAGGCGGACTACCAGACACATACGCTGCTCACCGTGTTCCGGGCGTGGCAGGCGCTGCGCGAGAAGCAAGCCAAACTCGAAGAAGCGCGGCAGGAAGCTACGACCAAGCAACAACGTCTGAGCCAGCGCCATGAAAAGCTGACTGCGAAAGTGGAGCAGGAGAAGGAGAACCGCCAGGCCGCCAAGCAGCAAGCCACGGGCTTTGCCAAAGGCGCCGACAAGGCAGCCAGCCGCGAAGAATCCAAGGCGGCGGCCAGGACCGCACTGGATTCTCTGAAGCAATACACGCGGGACCAGAAAAATCTCGCCGACCTTGGCCGGCGCGTACAGGATGAGCAGGAACTGACCGACATCTACGGCAAGTGGATTGGGGTAGTCGAGAATCGCGAGCGCGCCGCCCTGCACAACATCATCGGAATCCTGCTGTGGATTCTGGTCGTGCTGCTGGTGGTGTATCTGGCCAACCGGGCGACTGACCGTCTGTTCACCGGCGTGGCCGCGGAGAACAAGCGTATCGACACGTTGCGGGCGGTGGTGAAGTTTGCAGCCCAGGCGGTGGGTGCGATCGTGATCCTGTTTCTGATTGTTGGCTTGCCCAGCCAGACGACTACGATTCTGGGTCTGGCTGGAGCCGGGCTGACAGTCGCGATGAAGGACTTCATCGTCGCCTTCTTCGGCTGGTTCGTGTTGATGGGGCGCAACGGCATTCGCGTGGGCGATTGGGTGGAGATCAACGGGGTGGGCGGCGAAGTGGTGGAGATCGGACTGCTGAAGACGGTGCTGCTGGAGACGGGCAGTTGGAGCGATTCCGGGCATCCTACGGGGCGGCGGGTTTCGTTCGTGAACAGCTTCGCAATTGAGGGACATTTCTTCAACTTCTCGACCTCGGGCCAGTGGATGTGGGATGAACTGCAGATCCTGATTCCGCCAGGGCAGGATCCGTATCCGGTGATCGACGGAATTCAGAAGCTGGTGGAGAAGGAAACAGAAGCAAACGCGAAGACGGCCGAGGTCGAGTGGCAACATGTGACCACGCGTTACAAGGTGCAGGCGTTTTCGGCGGTGCCAGGCATCAATGTGCTGCCCACGGCGGCCGGGATCGAGGTGCGCGTGCGCTACATCACGCGGGCGTACGAGCGGCACGAGGCCCGCAGGCGGCTGTATGAGGCAGTGGTGGGGTTGATGCACGGAAAGCGGGAAGCGGTGAAGGCGTAGGAACAGTTCTCAGTTCTCAGTTGTCGGTTCTCGGTTGTCAGCGTTTCTGATTTTGCCTCGGACTCTCCTGTGACACAGAGGAATTCCTGACTCAATCCAACAACGAACTCGGCACTCTCATCGTGACCGGTGCAAGCCGCGGGATTGGAGCGGCGGTGGCCAGGCTGGCCGGCAAACGCGGCTATGCGGTTGCAGTCAACTTTCGCAAGGGCGAGATCGAAGCCAGGAAAATAGTGGACGGGATTGTCGCCAGTGGCGGGCGAGCGGCGGCGATTCGCGCGGACGTGGCGCACGAAGACGACGTCCTTAAGCTGTTCGAGGCCGCGGAACGCGAGCTTGGCCCGATCAAGGGGCTGGTGAACAACGCGGCCATTACCGGCGGGTTCGCGCGAGTTGAGGCGGTCAGTGCGAAAGCGGTGGCAGACGTCATGGCGGTAAACGTGACGGGAGCGATTCTGTGTGCGCGGGAAGCGGTGCGGCGCATGTCGACCCTGCGCGGCGGAACTGGCGGGGCCATCGTGAACATTTCCTCGCGGGCAGCGCATACTGGCGCGGCGGGAGAGTGGGTGCACTATGCGGCGTCAAAGGGCGCGATTGACAGTTTCACGATTGGGCTGGCGCGCGAGGTGGCGACGGAAGGAATTCGCGTCAATGCTGTGGCGCCGGGATTGATTGAGACGGAGTTGCACGCAGCGAACGGGGCGCCAGACCGGCTGGAGCGGCTGGCGGGGACGATTCCTATGCGGCGGGCAGGGACGGCGGAGGAAGTGGCGGAAGGAGTGGTTTGGCTGCTTTCAGCCGCGGCTTCTTACACAACCGGAGCGATATTGGAGATCGGCGGCGGAAGGTGAGTGGGGACGCTCTGCAGGAAAAGTTCAAAGCTTTGAACCGCTAAAAATCGCTAAGGATGCGCGAAGAACGCAAAGACCAGACCTGTCGTCCCGAAATGCACTCCGCCTCTTGTGCGAATCTGCGGGACGCAGACTAGCGGCGGGCCTCGAGATCCATACGCAGGTAGACCTTCACTTTTTCCGGCAAACGGGAGCTGTGCAGAATGTCGCGCAACTGCGCGGGCGGCAGGGCGCGAGCGAATTCGAGAGCGCGAGCCAGCGGTGTCTTCCCGTTGCGCAGGAGCGCCATGCGGACTTCGTGACGCAGCGACCATTTCGCGTGATGACACACGGCTTCGACCAGAGCTGCGCTTGCGTTGGGGCGGACCAGCGTCCTGACGACTGCCGCTTCGGTCAGGCGCGAATTTTCCAGCGCGGTTTGCCAGACGCGCGATTCCTTGTCGAGTAACAGGGCTGCTGCAACGGATTCCGAGCCGCGGCGGGCGAGCGAAATACGCTCCCCAAGGGTTATCGAAGCGAGGCGCGCGACAAGTATCTCGTCGGCGGCGTGTTTCAGATCGGCTGCTACTCCTGGGGTTAGCGCGTATTGCATCAGGTCGATGGTGTAGAACTCACGGACCAGTTTCAGAGAAATGTGGCGCGGAGTATGAGGATGCGCGGCAAGGGCAAAGCGCACTCTGCGGGACTTCGTTGCCGCGGAGTTCCTGGCAAGTTGCTCGATCGCATCCGAGGCCAGGTCCTGCTGTTTGAGGAAGGCGAGTGCGAGGTCTTCGGTGAGAGCGGGGTCGGAGGCGCGTTGCAGGTCGTCAGTCGCCGCAACTGGGCTAGAATTGGGGGACACTTCGGACGAATCCATCGCGGTCCCGATTTTTTCCGAATTCATCACGTGCTTTTGGGAGCGACTCGTCCCGCCCTGCTGCGGTTAGTGTGCGCCAGCGCTTTTCGAAGGCGTTTTGCGCGCGATACGCAGGGCACCTTCGACCGGGTCGATCACTTGCGGGTTCAGGTTCACTCGCAGTTGCAGATTCCGAACTTCATTGTAGAAAACCTGCCGCACTAACGACGCATGACGAAAGACGCCTCCGGCCATGGCCAGCGGGACGGACGCGACTGTGGCAGATGACACTGATCGGCTGGCCGGTGACGGCCCCGCCGCTTCGGGGAACAGTCTGCGAATGGCAATGTCAGCGAGCCGGACGAGCTCGCTTCCAGCCTGGGTGAGAACCTTCTGAGCCAACTCATCACCAGCATCTGCGGAAGCAAGTATCGCCGGGAAAAGGGCGGCGAAATCGGGCGGGGGCGTGGAGTTCGCGGTGCTGGCAAGATCGTCGAGGGAGCCGACGCCCCAGGCTTTCATCAAGGCGCAGCCTAGCTTGGATGACTTCTCCACAGGATACCGACTGCGGGTACCCTCCTCGTCGGACACGCGGAGGACGGCTGTGACGGCAGAGCGCCCGATCCAGTAGGCAGAGCCTTCATCGGAGATGGCGAAGCCCCAGCCTCCGGCGCGGGCGATGGTTCCTTGCGGATCGCGGCCATAGGCGATGGACCCGGTTCCGGCGATGACAACCACGCCGGGCCCGGCGCCGAATGCGGCCTCCAGAGCAATGTGCATGTCACCGACGACTTCGATGGGAGACGAGAGACTCTCCGCCAAAATGCGGCGAACCGTGGCGGCGATCTCCGGTCGGGCGGCTCCTGCGGCGCCGATGCAAGTGTGCGTAACCTGTGCAGGAGTGATTCCGGCGGCGGCGCAGGCCTGGCGCACGGCTAGGTAAAGTGATTTGCGAGCCTGCGCTTCGCCTACGCGCACGACGTTGCTGGGCCCGGCGGTCGCGGTCGCGAGTGTGGTGGAATCATCGCCGACCGCGCAAGTGGTCTTGCTGCCGCCGCCGTCGATGCCGAGATAGTAGGTCACGGAGTATTTCTATCACAGGGAAAGCGGCGTGGAGAGCTAGCTCGCCGGGCCTCTGTCGAGGATGGCAAGACGTTGCAGGCAACGTCTCTACGGGCATGTCTACAAAGACTCACTCGCTTGGGGAGCACATTGACCCCATAATTGAAGCCGGAAAGAACATGAAGGTTCAAATATCGGAACTCAGCAATAGTGGGGATGTGCGGGGGCTCAGCTTTACCGCTCCCGCGGAGGCGTTGGCATTCGTCGGGCGCATGGCGGACATGCACCTGGCTTCGATCAGGCCGAATGCGGTGCGCGGGAATCACTATCACGTGAAACGGCGGGAGGCGATTGTGGTGCTGCCGGGCTCGCGCTGGTCGCTTCACTGGGATGAGGGAACGGGGACGCCGACCCAGCATCGGGCTTTTGACGGCGGATGCGCCGTCTTGGTGCTGGTGGCGCCGGGCGCCTCGCACGCGGTACGTAATGACGGCGCGGAGCCGCTGTGGCTGGTGGCGATTTCCTCGGAGGCGTACGATCCGGCGGAGAGTGCGGCGAGGAAGGTCGTGTAGCTTTCGTGCGTCCGGGAGATCCGAATCGTGAGCGAATTGTTGGTGGTGGTGAGGACAGCAGATTCCTCGCTGCGCTCGGAATCACAACACTTGTTTTAGGGGGCTGCAGGCAGGACAGAACACTTTGCTTTTTGCGAGCTGCTGATTGTAACCGCGCATGGGCTTGAATCATCTTGATTTCGCGATTGTTGCGCTTTATCTGGCGGGGATCACGCTGTTTGGGTTGCGCTTTCGCAAGCGGCATCGTTCCCTGCGCGACTACTTTCTCGCCGGGCGCGAGATTCCGTGGTGGGCGATTGCGCTGTCCATCGTCGCGGCCGAGACGAGCACCCTCACCATCATCAGCGTGCCCGGAATCGCTTACGATACGAATTTCACCTTTCTCCAATGGGTCATGGGGTATCTAGTCGGGCGAGTGGTGATCAGCTTCGTGCTGCTGCCGCATTATTTCCGCGGCGATCTCTACACCGCGTACGAACTGATTGAGCGGCGCTTTGGGCGCGGGCTGCGGTCTTTGACTGCGGGGCTGTTTCTGCTGACGCGGGCGGCGGCGGAGGGCGTGCGCGTGTACGCAGTGTCGATTGTGGTGTCGATTGCACTGGGGACGGGAGAGGTGGCTTCGATTGCCATCATTACTGCATTGACGCTGATCTATACGTTCGAGGGCGGGCTGGCTGCCGTGATCTGGACCGACGTGGTGCAGACAGCGATTTACGTCGGTGGAACGCTGGTGGGGCTGGCAACGATTCTGCATCTGGTGCCGGGCGGATGGGCCGCGATTCATTCAGCGGCGCTGGCGGCAGGCAAGCTGCAGGTGTTCGACTTTCGAACCAGCCCCTGGATTCCTTATACATTTTGGGCAGGAGTCGTGGGTGGGACATTCTTCGTTACGGCAAGCCACGGAACGGATCAGCTGATCGTGCAGCGCCTCCTGGCGGCGCGGAATCAGAAGCAATCGGTGTTGGCGCTGCTCTCGAGCGGCGCAGCGATTCTGTTCCAGTTCGCGCTTTTTCTGATCGTCGGCGTGATGCTGTGGGCGTTCTACCGCGTGCCTTCGTCGGTCTTCGGCAAGCCGGACCGGATCTATCCAACATTTATCGTCACGCAGATGCCGCACGGAATTTCGGGATTGCTGATCGCGGCGATTTTGGCGGCGGCGATGTCGAACTTGAGCGCAGCGCTCAATTCCCTGTCGTCAAGCTCGATCATGGATTTCTACGTGCGCCTGCGTCCGCAGGCGGACGAGCGGACGCGCATGCGGCTGTCCAGACTCTCGACTCTGTTCTGGGCGTTGCTGTTGTTTGGGCTGGCAGTTTTGTCGCTGCACAAGGTCGGGCGAGTCGTCGAAGTGGGATTGCAGATCGCGTCGGTGGCGTACGGAGCCCTGCTCGGGGTATTTCTGCTCGGCGTGTTGACGCGGCGGGCAAACCAAGCGGGAGGCATGGTGGGCATGCTGTTTGGCTTCGGGATTGAATTGTATCTGTGGCAATGGACCAAGGTACCGTGGACGTGGTGGGTGACGATTGGTACGGTGACCACGTTCGGCATCGGGTATCTGGCAAGTATTGGGATGACCGCACGCGGGAGTCAGGATGCGTAACAAATCAACGGTCTCGGTGTTATGTATTTCTTCGTTCGTAGTGACGCTACTCATGGTTTCTCCTTTGCAGGCGCAGACCACTCCTGCAGATCATTTCGCTCGCGGTAAGAAGCTCGTTGAGGACAACTGCGTCGATTGCATGGGTGGCACGCAGCAGGATGAAGAAGAAGGAATCCGGGAGCTCGAGACGGCTCTGCAGGGGCACTACGAGAGCCCCGTCGACGCCTACAAGCTGCTTGCGGATGCGTACGCCAACATGTCGACTTATGTCGAGAAGAAGAGCGAGTCTGAGTCTCAGGCATTTCGGGATAGGGAGTATGGGGTCTATCGGAAGCTCTACCAGATTGCCCCGGATGACCAGCAGGTCCTCATGGACTATGCACGGACTCTGACCGAGAGCAAGGAGCAGATTCCGATCTACACGAAGGTTCTGAGCCTAAACCCGAAGAATGCTGACGCTAGATTCTTGCTGGGAGATGCACTCCTCGAGCTAAACCAGGTCAAGGAAGGGGTGGAACAGGTCAAGCAAGCCGTCCTGCTGGAAGCTGACCCGGAAGGAATTCGTAACTATGTTCAGAGGCTGATCGAGGCACTCGAGCAGCATCATTGTCCCCTTAAGGATGGTGCGGCTTACAACCGGGAGGTGGTCAGGGCGGAGGAGGCGGCGACGCAGGGGGCAGGTAACCCGCAGCCCATGGTCATTTTCAAGAAGAAGTTTGCGACAGCTTTGCAGCAGCATATCTGCGTAACCCCTGCGGCGAGCTCAGAACCTCGCTAAGGCCGATTGGCGACTCTCTCAGGGGCTCCTCTCTCGATGCCCGAAATCACGGGACGTTCTGAAGCCACACTTTCGGGTTGTTGGCCTCCGCGCTTTGCCCTCGCTCCACCGCCAATCGAGAGCCGCAACAATGTTTTCGCGTATACTCGGTCCTCCTCATGGAGCAAGCAGCACAAGTCAAGCCTCTCGCGCGTTCGGAGCTGTCCCGTGATCTTGGCGTTAGCCACGCGGTCGCGGTGGTAGTTGGAACGATCATCGGCAGCGGGATTTTTCTGGTTCCTTCTGAAATGATGCAGGCGGTCGGCTCGGCCAGGCTGGTTTACCTGGCATGGCTGGTGGGTGGGTTGCTGTCATTTTTCGGGGCGCTCACTTATGCGGAACTGGGGGCGATGAAGCCGCAGGCGGGCGGTGAGTATGTTTACGTGCGCGATGGATACGGGCCGCTGGGTGGATTTCTGTATGCGTGGACGTGGTTTGTCATCGCTAAGCCTGCGTCGGTGGCGACCGTAGTCACCGGGCTGGTGCGGATCCTGGGAACGTTTCAGGTATTCTCCTTCTTCTCGGCGAACATTCTTTCGACACCTTTCCCGGTCACCTGGGGACAGCTGGTCGCGATTGCGGCCGCAGTATTCATTTCCCTTCTGAACTACATCGGCGTGAAGAAGGCGGGAGAGTTTCAGTTGGTGTTCACGCTGCTGAAGATTGCGATCATTCTGGGCATCGTCGCGGTGTGCTTCAGCGGTGCAGGTACTGCAACCGGACGCGGCTGGAACAACTTTGCCGGGACTTTCACCGGCGCGAAGGGCGGGATTGCCGGGTTCATGGCCGCGCTGGTGGCTGCGCTCTGGGCTTACGACGGGTGGAACGATCTGAACATGGTAGCGGGCGAGGTGAAGCAGCCGGAACGGAATATTCCGATTGCTCTGATCGCGGGCGTGGCGATTGTGGGAGTGCTCTACGTGCTGGTCAACGCGGCGGTGCAGTATGTGCTGCCGGCAGATGCCATCGCGGCTTCCCAGCGCCCGGCGTCGGATGCGGTCGCTCTGGTGATGGGTCACATGGGTGCGGGCCTGGTTTCGCTGGGAATGGCGCTGTCGATGCTGGTTACGCTGAATGGCACGATCATGAGCGGGGCACGTGTGCCATTCGCGGTGGCGCGCGACCGGTATTTCTTTTCGGCCCTGGCCGAGGTTCATCCCCGATTTCACACGCCGTCGGTTGCGCTCGGGGTACAGGCTGGCTTGTCCATCCTGCTTCTGCTGCTGGGTGGGAATTTCCGCCAGCTGTTTTCGCTGGCCATTTTCGCGGAGTGGCTCTTCTACATGATTGCGGGAAGCACGGTCTTTGTGTTTCGCAGGCGGGAACCGGATGCGGCGCGTCCATATCGCATGTGGGGTTATCCCTTCGTGCCGGCGGTTTTCGTGGCGGTCGCAGCGGCTTTCCTCTGCTACACGTTCAAAGATAACTGGCCGAATTCGGGGTATGGGCTGCTCGTGATTCTGGCGGGGATTCCGGTGTTTGCGTATTTCTCGGGGCGGCGTCGGCGGAGCGCCGTTTCTCGTTAGAGCCTGCTGTCTCTCTTTCGCCCCGCTGGGGCTTGCTCGTTCCCTCATCTGTCCCACGGCTTGCGCCGTGGGCTGCATTCTACCGCCGCTTCGCGGCTTAACTTCCCGACGACGCCGATCACCATTTAGTCGCCGAAGTTGGAACAACGTCCGCCATTTTGAGAGGCCGTCAGTTTTGGCTGTTTTGCGCCCGCTTCTTCCTTGTAACTCCGTGTTTTACCGGCTGTAACGCCCGCCCATGGCCCGGTCTGGGCCCATTCCCGGAAAGGTCGCTTGATTGGTTACCTAAGGTCAAGAGCCGTGGACACGTTTACCCCCTGTCCTATCTCCCGTATTTTTAAGACTCCAAGTCCCGGCCTCTCCCCGGCTGGGTCCCCATGGAGTGAAATTGCATGGCAATGGCTCAACGTGGCTTTCAATTAGGACTGCTGCCCGAACGCAAGATTAACAAGCGTGCGCTGGCGGCCAGCTACAGCATCGTGGTGCTGCTGTTGCTGATCGCCATCAACATCAGCTTGCTGCTACCGGAAAAGCTGGAACTGAGGCAGTACCACGTGACTGAACTGATTCCGATGCCTTCGCTGAGGCCGGAGCCGGAGCCGGTCAAGCCGCCACCGCCGGTCAAGAAGCTGCTTCCCGCGGTGAAGTTGCCGGTGTTCGAGCAGCCGAAGCTGATTGTTCCGCACGAGGTGCGGCGCGAAGCACCCCGGCCGGAAGATGCCCCGAAGGTGGTCGTCAACCAGTTTGCCGCGCCGCAGCTGAAGCTGGCGTCGGCGGGCGGGGCGCGTCCGCAGTTGGTTCATACGGGAGATTTCAACGCCGGCAGCTCGCAGGTTCCGACGGTGAATGCGGCGGTGCAGAAGGTGCAGACCGGAGGCTTTGGCGATCCCAATGGGTTGCCGGGCACGGGCAAGCCGGGAGCCAAGCTGTACGCAGCGGCAGCCGGAGGCTTTGATATGCCGGTCGGCCCGGGACAGGGCAACGGATCGGGCGGAGCAAAAGGGATTAAAGGAACGGTGGCCAGCGCCGATTTCGGGAATGGCATCGCGACCGGGGGCAACGGCGATGGCCGCAGCAATGGCCGAGGCAACGGAATTTCTACCGGGGGATTTGGATCTCAGCAGGTCGCGCGGAGCACCGGTCCGAAGGTTACACCGCTGGATTCCGGCCCGCCGACGACTCCGGTGGAGATTACGTTCAAGCCGAATCCGGCTTACACGGATGAGGCGCGCAGCCTGAAGCTCGAAGGCGAAGTGCTGCTGGAGGTGAGCTTTGGCGCCAACGGAGCGCTGCATGTGAACCGTGTGGTCCGCGGTATGGGCCACGGGCTGGATGAGACTGCGATCGCTGCCGCCAACAAGATTCGGTTCAAGCCGGCTCTGCGGAACGGGCAGCCAGTGGATTCGACGGCGATCGTACACGTCGTGTTCCAGATGGCGTATTAACGACTTTAGAAATACGGAGACGCGAGTTTCCGAAGCTGAACTTGGCGAAGTAAACGAACCGGGTAACGAAACTGGGTTACAGAACTTGGAGAGAAGAGTCATGCGAACCTGGAATTGGATGTTAACCGCGGCTCTGCTGGTAGCGATAAGCGCAGCCGCACAGCAAGCGGGGGGCCCACAACCGTCGGCGCAGCCGCCGGCCAACGATGCAACGCAGACGGCACAACCGCAAGCGACTACAGGGGCTCCGCAGCAGCAGGCTTCACAGCCGGCGCAGCCGACGCCTCCGCCGCCGCCGACCGTCGCCGCGCCGGTGACGATGGACCAGGTGGTGAACCTGTTCATCGAGCGTGAGCACGGTCTGATCAAGATGCTGTCGAACCGCACGCCCGTGGTGGAGACCTATCTGCAAAATCTGACGGCGGACCCGCAACTGGGCCCGGTCCCGAGCGAGGATCACTATTTCCTCGGCCGCCTGGATATGGGCGAGTCGGTCGATCGCAAGGACTACCTGAAGGAAGAAGACAAGAGCATGCAAACCCGCCTGCTGGGCGGCTTCGCCAAGCTCTACAAGGTGCAATACCAGCCCATGGGATTCTCCTGGATGGTGTATGCCGACCGCACCGACTTTGATCGCTCCCACTACGACTTTCACTACGTGCGCCGCGAATTCCTGGGCGATATCCGCTGCCTGGTGTTCGACGTTACGCCGAAAAAGGACTCGGGCAGAGGCCGCTTCCTGGGCCGCATCTGGGTCGAGGATCAGGATTTCAACATCGTGCGCCTGAACGGGACGTATAGCCGCGCGACGCGCAATACCTATTTCTTCCACATGGACAGCTGGCGTCTGAACCTGATTCCCGGCTACTGGGTGCCATCCTACATCTACAGCGAAGAAGGCGACTTCAGCGCTGGCGTTAAGAACCGGCTGGCCTTCAAGGCGCAGACCCGCATCTGGGGTTACGACCTGAAGAAGGGTGGCGACGCCGACGAATTGACGCAGATTCGCGTGGACTCCGTGAAAGACGAGACTGCGACGACGCAGGATGCATCTCCTCTGCAGGCTGAGCGGGTTTGGCAGCAGCAGGCGGAAGACAACGTCATCGAGCGCCTGACCGCCGCGGGCTTGCTGGCGCCCGAGGGCGACGTCGACCGGATTCTCCAGACGGTCGTGAACAACCTGGAGGTCACCAATAACATCGACCTGCCCCGTCCGGTGCGCACGCGCGTGCTGCTGACGTCGCCGCTCGAGACCTTCAGCGTGGGCAACACCATCGTGATCAGCCGTGGTCTGGTGGATGTGCTTCCGGACGAGGCCAGCCTCGCGGCTGTGCTTTCACACGAACTGGCGCACATCGTGCTTGGGCACAACCTGGGCAGCAAGTATGCGTTCAATGACCGCATGCTGTTCTCCGATGATTCCACGTACCAGAACCTGGGCTTCAAGCACATTCCGGAAGAAGAGCAAGCAGCCGACAAAAAGGCTGTGGATCTTCTGAAGAATTCGCCTTACGCACAGAAGCTGGACAACGTGGGACTGTTCCTGAAGATACTGCAGACGCGCGCAGCGCAGCTGAACGCGCTGCTGACCACGCATCTGGGCAACCCGCTGGCTGAGGCTGGCACGGTCAACCGACTGCCTGCTCTGGCGACCCAGGGTCCGGCGCTGGATATCAACAAGCTGGATCAGATCGCGGCGCTGCCTCTGGGTGGACGCGTGAAGATCAATCCCTGGAACGACAAGGCGGAGATGGTGAAGACGGCTCCGGTTGCCATCACCTCGGCGCGTGACAAGATGCCGTTTGAAGTCACGCCGTTCTTCCCGCGGTTGGCGCGGTTGGGAGCTGGCAGCAACCAGGTTCCCGCGGCTCCGACGACGGCAGCTTCGAACGCCAACTCGGGCAACTAAGGCAGCGAGCGCGGTTCGAACTTAACTCCAAGTTGAAAGAAGACGTGGGCTGGGATCCGGAACATCCTTCCGGGATACCCAGCCTTCGTTTCTTTGGGTCATTCACCACGGAGACACAGAGGCACGGAGACGACCGGCACAAAGAAACAAACTGACGACCTGGTCGAGAAACTCACTACTCGGTGGTGCCCGCAAACCCTTAAACCACAAAGGACAAGAAGGATTGCATCGTGGAAGGTTTCCTTCGTGTTCCTTTGTGTCCTTCGCGGTTAATAACGGACACTACCCACTACTTCGAATTGTTTCCCAGGTCGTCGTGCTCGTGATAGTTGGGGTACGCTGGCCGCTTGATCTGCGGCAGTGGATGCTCTTTCAGTTCCTTCATCACGACCTCGATGGCTTTCTCGAGTTGCGCGTCCTTGCCCTGACGAAATGCGGCCGGATCGAGATCGACATCATAGTCCGGGGGCACGCCATGGTTTTCGACTTCCCAGTCGCCGTTTAAGCCGTAGAGGGCAGCACGCGGGGCGGTGACACCGCCGCCGTCAAGCAGTTGAGGATAGCCGCCGATGCCGACCAAGCCTCCCCAAGTTCGCTTGCCAATGAGCGGACCGATGCCCGCCTTGCGGAAGTACCAAGGCAGCGCGTCGCCACCGGAGCCTGCCATTTCGTTGATGATCATCACCTTGGGGCCGTAGATCGCTTCCGATGGGCTGGACCAGTCGTGGCCCTCGCGCGTGACCACCTTGCTCATGAGGGGCCGGCGTAGATGATCAATAATGTAATCAGCAAGTTGGCCGCCTTCGTTAAAGCGCTCGTCGATGATGGCGGCCTCCTTGCCGACTTGGGAGAAGTAGTAGCGGTTGAAGCTGGTATAGCCAGCGCCGGCGGTGTTGGGCACGTGAACGTAGGCAACACGGCCTCCGGTGGCTTCATCCACGCGGCGGCGGTTGTTCTCGATCCAGGCGAGGTGGCGAAGATTTTCTTCGCTCTCGACTGGGACCACCGTAACGTCGCGCGAGTCTTTGCCGTCGGGATTGGCGCCGACTTTCAGCACCACCTGCTTCCCTGCCGTCTCCTCGAAAAAGCTGTAGATATTGTCGGAGGCGTGCAGGTCGTGGCCGTTCACGGCGAGGATGTAGTCTCCAGCTTTTACATTGACGCCAGGCTGGGTGAGCGGGGCTTGCAGTCCGGGATTCCAGTTCTCGCCGTTGTAGACCTTGGCGATTCGGTAACGGCCGTTTTCCAGGCTGTAATCGGCGCCCAGAAGGCCGCCTTTGAACTTCTTGGGCTCCGGAGCCTCCCCTCCACCCACGAACATGTGGCCTACCGTTAACTCTCCGAGACACTCCTGAAACAATGCGGTGAGTTCTTCGCGGGAGGCGATGCCGTCGAGGAAGGGTGCGTACTTCTTCTTCGCCTTGTCGAGATCGAGGCCGTGGTAGTGCGGGTCGTAGAAGAAGTCGCGCTCGATGCGCCAGGTTTCGTTGTAGATCTGCTTCCACATGGGCTTGGGGTCGACGTAAACCTCCCACGAATCCAGTTTGAGCGGGCCCAAACCGGGCTTGGGCGGGCCGCCGCCGCTGGGCGGCTCGTCGGCGGACGCGGTCGACCACGAATCCCCCTTGCGGTAAAGGAGTTTCTCACCGTCGTAGGAGATGGTGAAATCGTTCACTTCTTCGAGGAACTTGTCGACCTTACGCTTGCTCAGGTCGAACTTCTGGATGGTACTCGTGAGGTTCTGTTGATCGTCTTCCGTAATGACCGCGGGCGCTTCGGCGAGGAACAGAATGCCTGACTTGCCCGACAGCATGTTGGCGTAGTTCTTGGCGGGAATCGGCAGCGAGACAATGCGCTGGCTGATGCCGTCGAGATCAATCTTGACCACGACCGGCTCTTCTTTCTTCTTGTCTTTATCCTTGTCGCTGTCTTTGTCGTCTTTCGCGAATTTGTCCTTGTCAGCGGCAGTCTTGTCTCCTGCCTTGCTCTTGTCTTTCTTGTCTTTTTCCTTGGACTCGTCTTTGGACTTGTCTTTGTCCTTGTCGTCGGCCTTCTTCTCGTCCTTCGCCTTCTCCTCATCGCTTTCGGGAGCGAGGGGTGACTTTTCGTCCTTGCCCAACACGGCAACATACGCGCTACGGGAGACACGGTGCTCGTCGCTCGACATGTCGAGGCCGGCGGGCGTGAGGCCCGTGTTGGTCGAAGCGGTGAAGTAGAGGTACTTGCCATTCTTGTCGAAGGTGGGATAGAGCGTGTCGCTCATGCCGTCGGTGATTTGCGACGCCTTGCTCTGTTCCAGCGAGTAGACAAACACGGCGTGCAGGCCGCTGGGGAGCTGCTTGGTGTAGGCGATCCACTTGCTGTCGGGAGCCCAGGTCTGGCCTAGCTGGGTTGGACCGAAGCCGCCGAAGTAGTCGGAGTCCACGAGCTTGGGTGTGGGCTTGTCGAGATCGACATACCAGAGTTGCAGGCGCTTGTCGGTGAAAGCAATCTTCTTGCTGTCAGGGGACCAGGTGGGCGTGTAGAAAAACGACGGCGGATTTCCCAGACTGATGTGGCGAACCGTACCCATACCGTTCTGATCACGGATGCACAGTTCGTACTCGCCGGATTCGTCAGAAAAATACGCAATGGACTTCCCATCGGGAGACCACGACGGGTCGCGGTCGGCCACGGCGGGGCTGTGCGTGAGATTGCGGATGTCGCCCTTGTCGGTGGGAACGGTGAAGATCTCTCCCCAGGCTTCGAACACGGCCCGCGCACCGCTAGGGGAGATGCCGAAATTCTGGATGCGCTTGGGATCCACCTTGGCGAAATGCGGGCGCACGGCGGCCAGATCTCCAGTCACGTGGATGGGTACGTTCTTGGCCTGATGGGAGTTGAGGTCGTAGAGCTTGATGGCGCCAAACTGCTCGACGACGATCGCGTCGGGCCCCGCGGATGCGTTCTTAAAGTCGAAGCCGTCGCTGTGCAGCGCTTCGGAAACCTGTTTGGTATTGGTGTCGTAGGCAAACAGGCTGACCGGGCCGTTGCGGTCGGAAAGGAAATAAACCGTGTTGCCGACCCACATGGGTGAGCGGTCGTTGGAATTCTCGCGCGGAACTTTGGTGATGCTCGAATCCTTCAGGTCCGCGATCCAGATCGGGGTAGTCTGCCCGCCGTGATAACGCTTCCAGGCGGCCTGCCACTGGATGTGGGGGACATAGGCCAAATGCGTGGCGTCCGGAGAATACGACGCCTGCCAGGCAATCGGAATCGGAAGTTGCGTGGGGAATCCGCCTTCGACGGGGACGGTGTAGAGCTGATCTTCGAAGTGCATGAAGCTATTGCCCCACGAGGAGTAGAGAATCTTCTTGCCGTCGGGCGTCCAACCGAGAACCAGGTCGTCGGCGGGATGGTAGGTGAGCCGCCGCGGCACGCCCCCGGCTGCCGGGACGACATAAACATCGAGGTTGCCGTCATATTCGCCGCTGAAAGCGATCTGCGTTCCGTCGGGAGAAAACGATGGGATGGTCTCGACTCCGATGCCGGAGGTGAGCCGCGTCGCCTCGCCGCCATTGCGGCTGACAATCCACAGGTCGCCGCCGTAGTTGAAGACGATCTGCGTCTTGCTGACGGTGGGAAAGCGCAGGATAAGCGGCGGATCAGTCTGGGCGCTGGAACTTTGCGGAAGGAGAGAGACGGCCAGGGCAAACATCAGGGGCAAAAGCTTGCGCATGTTGGACTCCTAAGAAAGGGCTGGGAAGAAGGACTGGGAATCTTAGTGCGGCGGGGGGAAGGGGGTCAACCGGGGCTCGACAACCTGATTCTCGTGTGATCACAATCTAGTGACGTCGCGGCCGATCATTGGTGAAACGGCGATGTTTCAACAGTAATGCCGGCCAAGGGAAAAGTGTTTCTCTTGACATCCGCTTTCATAGAACCCTTTAGACGAGAGTGCCATTCTCCCGTATGAGGTTCGCCGAAGTTACGCGCATCAGATCGTAGCATTCCTGATATTCGGAAATGAAGCCGACGAGCTCCGCAGCCAGAATCGATTCTTTCCGCCAGACGAAAACAGGCCCCCCACTCAGGCCCCCGAGCGACCCCAACACCACCCCGTTATTGAATTGAGTGACACACTTCTCAACTTCAACCCGCGTCATTAGGTGGTGTTCCCCGACTGCGTGAACCTGCCCCGCCCCCGAGCTAAAGGAACAAAACCGCAGATGGCCCAGGTTGATCTGCTCTCGCCAAATGCCTGGGAATCCACCGAGGCAGATAACATCCTCACGCGACACATCCCGGGGCGGCCAAGTAGTCGGCTCCACGAACTTTGCCGCGGTGAAATCGGGGACCTCGCCGACGAAGGGCGTCAGGTCGAAAACAGCCAGGTCATAGACGCGATTCTCGCTAATCAGGTGTTCTTCCGGATTGATCGCCGCTCGACCGAAATGAAACACGGTCTGTGTCTGTGCCTCCTTGATGCGACGATATTCACGCAGCACGTGCTCGCAGGTTACCCCAAGGTATTTATCTCCTAGCTTCATAAGACTGCCGGTGCCGTTTCTGAGAGAAGCAGAGTAAGAAGAGAAAGGCGAATCACCAAAAAACACGGGCGTCGAAAACCGGACCGGGTACTTCGCCAGTTCATCAAAGAATGGATTGTCCAAAGAGACCGACTCCACACGCTCTCCTTCCCGGTGTCCAAAATCCTAACCTAAAGGGGGCTGACCCTCACACTAAACCAATCGTTCTTCATGAGCGTCCATTGCTAACACTTCTAGCCCGTCGGTGACGTTACTGAGAACAGGCGATTACACAACCTATTCCAGCAGACGTGATGTTGCCGACGGGCGATCTAAGGAACAACTCAACAGCGTTCAGTCCTGTTTCCGCTTGCTCTTCCCCGGCAGACCCGCGGGATTCTCGTGCGTGCGCTCGCGGAAGCTGCCGCGCATCCCACTCGCTAGGCTGACACTCGACTCGCCGAACTTGTCGCGCAGGCGGTCGGCGGCGGCGAGGGCGTCTTTCCAGCGCTGCTGGCGGGTGCCTTCGAGCAGGTTGATCTGATCGGGCTGGGATGAAGAAAATGATGCGGCGTGCACTCCCAGCAGACGAACTTGCGTACCTTTCTTCCAGTTCTTGCGGAAGAGCGTGCGGATGTGCTCGAAGATTTCGTTGTCGAGTTGCGTAGGTGCGGGCAGAGTGTGCGCGCGGGTGATGGTGGTGAAGTCCTTGTAGCGCAGCTTGAGCTGAAGCGTGCGGGCGTAGAAGTTGGCTTCACGCAGGCGGCGTCCGACCATCTCGGAAAGACGCATCAACGTGGCTTCAAGCTGGGCCACGTCGGCGGTGTCTTCGTTGTAGGTGTGCTCGTGGCTGATGGACTTGGCATCCAGATCGGCGCCGACTTCGTTGTCGAACCATCCGCCAGCGTCTTCCCCGCGTGACTTCCCTGCCAGCGCCAGGCCCCACTTTCCAAAGCGTTCCTCGAGTTCGGAGTCGTCAAGACGTGCGAGGTCTCCGACTTTCTTGATTCCGAGATCGTGCAGGTGGCTCTCCATGACCTTGCCGACGCCGGGAATCTCCCGAACGTCGAGTGGCGCGAGGAACTTTGCTTCCTCTCCCGGGATAATCCACAGAACGCCGTTGGGCTTGGCTTGGGCCGAGGAAACTTTGGCGATGAGGCGGGAACTCCCGATGCCGATGGAGCAGTTCAGGTTCGTCTCTGCCTTCATGCGCTGGTGCAGCGTATGAGCCGCCTTGAGCGGGGGGCCATGCAGGCGGGCGGTGCCGGTCATGTCGAGATAGGCTTCGTCGATCGAGGCCATTTCAACTTGCGGAGAAAACGTCGTCAGGACTTTGTGGACTCTCTCCGAACACTCGCGGTAGCGATCTGGGTGTCCGTCAACGAAAATGGCCTGCGGGCATAACTTCGCCGCCGTGCGCAACGGCATGGCGGAGTGCACACCGAACTTGCGCGCCGCATAGGACGCAGCCGAGACCACGCCGCGCTCATTGCGTTGGCCGCCAACCACCACGGGTTTGCCTTTCAGGGCGGGATCGTAAAGCTCCTCCACGGAGACGAAGAAGGCGTCCATGTCGACGTGGAAGATGGTGCGGGGAAAATCCGGCATGTGGGATGCGACGGACATGCTGAGCGGATTGTAGCAAGGGAGGAGAGGGCTTGGGTTTCTCCAGACAGCTGTCATCCCGAGCAAAGCGAAGAGATCCAGGTTTCTGCTTAACCCGTGGAGCAGAGGCGGCGCAGGCAAGAACCTAGATCCCTCGCATTGCTCGGGATGACACGGCATCTTGGGGAACATGCCCTCTCCCGGATGACGTGTCCTTCTTAAGCGGTTACTGTGCTTAGTTTCTCCTGCACTGCCGCGCCTCCGCGGATTTGGCGTACGCGGTCATACACCTTGCCGTACTCCCGCGCGGAGGCATTCCAGGAGAAGTCTTTGTTCATGCCGTTGCGCATGAGCGCCTGCCAGGAAGTCTGGTCGCGATAGGCGTGCAGCGCTTGCTTGATGGTCAGCAGAAGCGATTCGCCGCTGTACTCGGTGAACTTGAAGCCCGTGCCCTTGCCGGAGCGTACGTCCCAGGGTTCGATGGTGTCGTCAAGGCCACCGGTGGCGCGGACGACCGGGACGGTGCCGTACTTCAGGCTGTAGATCTGGTTCAAGCCGCAAGGCTCGTATCTCGAGGGCATGAGGAACATGTCGGAGCCGGCCTCGATTTTGTGGGCAACGGCGTTATCGTAGGCGACCTTCACCGCGATCTTATTGGGGAATTGCTTGTTGAGACGGAGGAACATTTCCTCGTAGGGCTTGTCGCCGGCGCCGAGGGCGACCACAATCATTTCTTCGCGGGCGAGCCGGTCCATCACTTGGGAGATCAGGTCAAACCCTTTCTGCGCGGCGAAGCGGGAGACGATGCCGATCACCGGCAGCCTGGGGTCGGCAGACACCATGCCGAACGCGGCAAGCAGATCCTGTTTGCACTTTAACTTGCCAGAAAGATCCTGCGGAGAATACTTGGCAGCAGCGAATTTGTCGGTCTGCGGACTCCACTCGTCATAGTCGACGCCGTTGAGAATTCCGGTGACCGTCGAGGATCGCCCACGCAGCACGCCCTCCAGGCCAAAGCCATATTCCGCCGTCTGAATTTCCTGGCTGTATTTCCGGCTGACCGTGGTGATGAAGTCCGAGTAGACCAGCGCGCCTTTGAGGAAATTCACCTGCCCGAAGAATTCCATCTTCGACATGGTGAACAGATCCCAGGGCAGCATGAGCAGCGGCAGGGTCTCGGGCGGAAACAGGCCCTGATATCCCATGTTGTGGATCGTGAACACGGTGCCTACATCACGGAACGCGGGATCTTCGGCATAGATGGTGCGCAACAACACTGGCACCAGCGCCGACTGCCAGTCATGGCAGTGGAAGACATGCGGTACTCCTAGAACCTTGGAAGCCTCGAGGACGGCACGCGAGAAAAGCGCAAAGCGCTCGGCGTTGTCGGGATAGTCGCCGGCGGGGGTTCCGTAGAGAGCATCGCGATCGAAGAATTCCGGGGACTCGACGAAATAGAAGCGTACACCGGACTGGCTGCCTCCCGTGACGACCGAGGCAAAGCGATACTTGTCGTCGAAGGGGATGGTGATGCTGCGCACCACCTGCGCGGGATCGGACAGCTTGGTTTGACGGTAGCGCGGCAGGTACACGCTGACCTGGTGCCCGAGGGCGGCCAGGGCCCGGGGCAACGCGCCCACTACGTCAGCCAAGCCGCCAGTCTTGGAGAAAGGCACGCCTTCGGAAGCAACGAATGCGATGTGCATGAAAGCAAGAACCTCCGGGCCCGCCCAATTTTCGGCGGGCGCAGGCTATGATGAATATACGATCGAACTGGGTCCCCAGCAGAAAGCTGGACCAACGAGTCAGTCTACACCTGAAGAAGAGAGGGTCAATGTGCCAAAGGTAGCTGCCGCCCGCCGTCCGCAGCATAAACCCAAACTGGGACAGCACTTCTTAGCCAGTGACGAGTACGCGCGGCGTATCGCCGAAGCGGTGGGCGACATTTCGCAGAGCACGGTGCTCGAAATCGGGCCCGGGCGGGGAATCATCACCTCCCTCCTGGCAAAGCGGGCGCGGCGGCTGATCGCAGTCGAACTGGATCGCGTGCTGGCAGCCCAACTGCGGCTGAAGTTCGGCATGGCGCGCCATGTCGAGATCATCGAGGCCGACATCCTGGCAGTGGATCTGGATTCCCTGTTTGGGCCGAAGCCCGGACTCGGACGGCCGGGGATTGAGGTGAAACCACAGCCGGTAAAAGTGGTGGGCAACCTGCCTTACTACATCACGTCCGACATCCTGCTGCGGCTGTTTGCGTTCTCGAAGTACTTTGAGAGCATCGTGATCATGGTGCAGCGGGAAGTGGCCGACCGGATCGCGGCCGAACCCGGGGGACGCGAGTACGGCATGCTTTCGGCTACCGCACAACTTTATGCGCGAGTGGAGAACCTGTTCACGGTGCCGCCGGAAGCGTTTGCGCCGGCGCCCAAGGTGCATTCCGCCGTGTTGCGATTGACAGTCGCTCCCCAGCAGGAAAGACTCGGGGTTGCAGGAGACGGGTTCATCGATTTCCTGCGACTTTCCTTCGGCCAGAAGCGGAAGACGCTCTGGAACAATCTGAAGGCGAAGTATGCGGAAGGAGACTTGCGGTCGGCTCTGGCCGAAGCGCGCGTCAAGGCAACGGCACGGGCGGAGACGCTCAGCCTGGAACAGAGTGCAGCCATATTCCGCTCCTTGCGCAACTCCCCGTTCCGCTCTTAGCATAGTTCCATCCGAGATTCTTCGTCTGGCCCGCTCATCGAGAGGAGGGCCCATGTCTACCACCACGGTTCGCCATCCAGCGGTTGCTGGACGCTTTTATCCGCGGGAGCCCGAGATTCTTCGCGAGGAAGTCGCTTCCTATCTTTCGCGGACTGAGTCAACCAAACAGGATTGCATTCGCGCACTGGGGTGCATTGCTCCGCATGCCGGTTACATGTATTCCGGCCATGTGGCCGGGGCGGTTTTTTCGCGGATCGAGGTTCCGGCGCGCTGCATTCTGTTGTGTCCCAACCACACCGGCATGGGGCGGATGCTGGCCGTCATGAGCGAAGGGGAATGGGAGACGCCGCTGGGTAATATTCCCATCGACACTGCTTTGGCGGAAGATTTGAAGCAGCGTTTCCCTGCCCTTCAAGAAGACTCTGCGGCACACCGAGGCGAGCACGCAGCCGAGGTCGAGTTACCGTTCCTGCTGTTGCGTCAACCGCACCTGACGTTTGTTCCCATTGCTCTGGGGACGGGACAATTCGATCCGTTGCAGCAGTTGGGAGAGGCGATTGCCGATATGATTGCAGCGCGGAAAGAAGACGTGCTGATCGTCGCCTCGAGCGATATGAATCACTACGAGTCGGACGCGGTTACGCGCGTAAAGGATCATCGCGCCATTGAGAGAATCTTGAGCCTTGATCCGCGCGGGCTTTATGACGTGGTTACGCAGCAGGACATCAGCATGTGCGGCTTCGGCCCGGCGATCGCGATGTTGACTGCGGCCCGGAGTTTGGGAGCGAAGTCGGCGGAGTTGGTGAAGTACGCAACCTCGGGCGATGTTTCAGGCGACCGCGACATGGTTGTGGGGTATGCGGGCATTGTCGTTCGATAAGTCCCCCTGGCTTTGTCATCCCGAGCCTGGCGCAAGCCAGGTGAGGGACCTTACGTCAGCAGACCGGCAGATGTCGCGGAAAGGACTGCGCACGCCCCATGCCGTGAGTGCAAACCCCGCCGCGCTTCTGCTGATCGCTGGGGCATCGTCAGGTCAGGCAGGAGGCAAAGGAAAATCAACATAACACTCAACAATCGGGACTGATGCATCGTTGAACCTCGGGAAGCGTTGCGCAGTCTAACACCCGGGCCCTGTTGAGAGCCAGAAATCGTCCCCAGGGGACACGCCTACCAGGAGCACAAGTGTGCGGAAAGCAAAGTACATTCGTAACTTTCGGGCGTTCCAAGCCTTCGATAACCTAGCCCGGAAGGCTGTCTCGGGGGGAGTGCTTTTATGGGTGGACGCTACTGGGTATGGCTTGGAGCGCGGCTTTTGGTCGCGGCGGTGATTGTGGGCTGGGCGTTCAGCTACCTGACGCCGGGCGGGAGCGGCGAGAAGGAATTTCAGAAGACGCTGGATGCGATGAAGCAGGTACGCAGCGTGCGCGTCGCAACTGTGTCAGAACCGCTGGCCGGGAAGCAGCATTCCGAAAGCTCCTCCGAACTGGTTTGCGAGCAGAATGCCTACCACTCCAAGTGGCACGTGGTGGACAACGCGTCGGATACTCCGATCGAGTCCAGCAGCGATACGCTCGAAGTGGGCAACGCCTCGTACCGCCGCTCGCCGGATGGGTCCTGGCAAAAATCGGGCTATCCGAGCGGCGCTCCCAAGCTTATCTGCTCCCGTCTGGCACAGGGCGACAACAGCAATTTTCTGCCTGATTTCGCCACCATGATCAAGCGCGCGATCATCGACAAAGGGGACAAGAAAACGGTGAATGGAGTGCGCTGCCGCGAATGGAAAGTCACCATGAAGGGCGGCTACAGCGGCCTGGAACATGACACCGTATGCATTGGCATGAATGATCACTTGCCCTACGAAATGACGGTGGACTGGGCGCGTTCGCGCACGATTTATTCGGACTACAACGCTCCTATTCAACTTGAACTGCATGAGGCAGCCCTGCAGCCGACAAGCGCAACCTCCGGGACGAACTGAACGGGCGAGACCCCAACCCGGAGAGGAAATAGTCAGCACAACGCGTGCGGGAGAATTGATGCGGGTTTCATTCTCGCAGTGGCGATCGGCGGGGCTGGGAGTCTTCTTCCTTCTTAGCGCGACTATCTTCGTTCAAGCACAGCAGGATCCTTCTCTCGGCGATCTCGCGCGGCGGACGCGCGCCCAGAAGCCGGCTGCCCAAGGCTCACCCAGCAAGGCTCAAGAGCTTGCGGATCAGATGGAGCAGGAGCAGGAAGAATCCGAAAACGCGCCCACGGGATTCAAAACCTACAACGCAGGCGACTACCGGTTGTGGGTGCCATTTCCTTACGAACTTGAAGGCCGCGACGACAACGGTACTGTGCTCGCCGGTTCGCGCATTGGAGTCACCAACACAGAAGTGATGGTGGGCAATTCCCTGCCGATTCCTGCGAACCTGAATGACAGCGATCTGTCCAACCTGATCGGCCAGCTGGCGCGGCGCTTCACACAATCCTCGGGATGCAGCGCGATGAAGGTGGGTGAGCGGCGGGCGTATCGCTGCTCGCTGAATCGAGCCTCCCTCATGAATCACGAGGTCTGGGGAACCATGGCGTTCGTGGTCGGATCGAACAGCGTCGTCCCGGTGATGTGCGTCAGCCCGGACGAGATCAACGAGCACCTGGTGTACGGAAATCCCCATTCCACCTACCAGGAGAAGCAGGCTGCTTTCGCCCGGCAGTCGCAACGGTTCCGGGACGAGCGCACAACCCTGCAGGTCTGCGATCAGATTGTGTATCCATCGATTCGGCTCAAGGAGGATTACCTGCCACCGGCTCTGGCGTCGGTGAACTCCGGCCCGGCAAAGCCGGCCAAGGAGGCGAAGAGCACGCTGGGAGCAGTTCCGAATCCGATCGCAGTGCCGTCAGTGCCCAGCGTAGTGGCGGACAACGGCGGCAGAACAGCCAGCCCAGCCCCTTCGCTCGCCGAACTGGCGCGCCAGAAGAAACAAGCGTCGCTGCAGTCGGCCAAGGCGAAGGTCGCACTCGATTCCGCCGGCGATGCTGGCCTCGCGCCCGCGGGCTTCAAATCGCAATCGTTCTACTACTGCAAAGGACAGGGGAACTGCTGGAGCGGTTCTGCCTTTGTGCCGGTAAACGCCACTCTGCTCAGCTCGGACTATTCCGAGTGGATTTTCGAGCTCCCGCTTGGCCCGGAGAAAGTTCCGGACAAGGTTCTTCTATTTGTCGGCCCCGCGGCGCTCTATGGCCAGAATCGGCTGAGCACCGACAGATACGTGGTTCTCTGGGAGGAGATCAGCGATCCCGAAGGTTGGGATG
The DNA here is from genome assembly GCA_020073465.1 of Terriglobia bacterium. Taxonomy (GTDB): domain Bacteria; phylum Acidobacteriota; class Terriglobia; order Terriglobales; family Acidobacteriaceae; genus Sulfotelmatobacter. The sequence goes on along the minus strand of JAIQFC010000012.1, from coordinate 69,384 downwards.
TTCGGAGAAGGTTGCTGGCGGCGACCCATGACGAGGCTACGGTCGACGGCAAGCCGGCGATCCTCACGCATTTTGAACTCAAGAGGAATGACGTGATTTGGACTGGACGAAGCGCCAGGGTAACCAACCATGAAGTCGAGGTGCTAGCCGGCTGTATGGCCCCAAAGAATCGTTTCGGTGACGCAGATCAGGTTTGCTCGACCTTGATTGACTCTCTACGCGTGCCATGACTTGGTCGCTTTCAATTCGTGGAGCCCTAATCGCAGGGCTACTAGCGGGCTGCCTGGTAGGCAGCGTTTCGGCGCAGGATTCCGGTCAGAATCGGCCTCTCGGCGATGTGGCACGCAAATCACGAAGCGATCGCCAGGCCACGGGTCACACCGCATCCAAGCACGTTCTCAACGAAGAGACGGAAGCCGCGAAGGGTGAAGTCTGGAGCGTCTCGGCCTGTCACACCATTCCTTGTGCGGAGCTCTCCATCAAGCTTCCGCCGGGGGCGAAGTATCCATCCCGCTATTCGCAGGTGCCCAACGTCAAAATCGAGCGGGGCGGGAAAACGCACGACTTGAAGATTCTCGCCGCCAATCAGCTGCCCGCGTCCGATCTGGAAAGCGCGAAGTCAGTGTTTCTCGAGGACTGGTTTACCCGGCCGTACTACTTCGGCGCTGCCGCCAAACTTGAGTTCGACGAGGCCACGAAAATCGACCAGTGGGACGCGGTGGTGACGCACTTCACGATCCCTGGCCGGGTCACAAACTATCGCGGGTTGGCGCTGTTCGTCTCGGTGACGTCGGGAACCTTCGGCTTCGCTTGCATCTTTCGAGACGACGATTCTGGCGACGGTACCAGTATTTGCGAGGAAATCCTCAACTCCGCTGTTGTGAAGATGCCGGAGAACTACAAGTTCTACACGCCACCCAGTTACATGAACGACGATCCGTAGAAAGGGAGGTAGTTCTCAGTTCTCGGTCCGCGATACCCTGGGTTCCACTGAGAACTGGGAACTGATTTGGATGAGACCAATGCGCTCCATCATCGGAAAGGCCGCATGCACGCTCTTCTTCGGTGCAGCCGCCGTGGTGGGCGCCCGCGGGCAGGCCGCAAAGAACCCGCCCGCACCAGGCCGCGCCGTATCCCTACGCGCTGAGCTTAGGCCAGGAGAGGTTCTGCGTTACGAACTGGAGGGCAGCGCGTCGTTTCTGCCGCAATCGGATGTTGAAGGAGCATCGGTCTGGCCGCCACGAGGGCCGTGTGATTATTCCCTCACTGCCATTGTGACTCTGCGTCCGCAGGCTGCGGACAAGGACGGTAACACTCCGGTGGAGGCCACTTATAGCGACGCCCGCGTCACCAGCGTCCGGTGTGCGCCGCTCAGTGAGACGGAGTTTCAGAAGCGTCTGGCTTCCCTGCAGTTGGCGCCGGTTACCTTCCGTGTCGGGCCGCACGGGGAGACCGGTCTGATCCATTTCGGCGAGAAGTACTTCAACTACTGGAACGGCGGCGACCTTCTCCGCAAAGTGACGCTAGATTTGCTGCAGACCGAGTTCTCTCCGCACCCGGTGGCTCCGGGCGCTTCGTGGAAGCCGCGCGGCCAGTTCGCCACCAGCAAGGACTATGGACTGCACGAGCTTGAGCTGAGCGCGGCGGACATCAAATTCAGAAGCCTTCTCCAGGTTGCGGGAGACTCCTGCGCCTGGATTACCTCGAAGTATGTTTTCTCGCCCCTGGATGTCGCGGCCAGCGCCACCACGCGCGAGGGACGCGTGTTGCAGGGTGGGGGCAACAACGCAGTCGCCGCCGTTCTCGAGATCTCGCTCCTCCTCAACAATGCCAGTCACCACGTGGCCTGGGTCCATCGTTCACAGACGATTGACAACCGCCTGACGCTGGCGGCCTCGACAGATGAGGCCGACGATCCTCCAGGAGAAGATCCTGCTCCTGAGGCGAATCCGAATGACCCGGACATGGATGCTCCAGATTCGGACAATCCTGTGCCCGATGTCGTGTTCAACCGCCCGGATACAGGACATCATCCGTTCATGAGCTTCCACTTCCGGGAAGAGGCGCGGGCGCGGCTTTTGCCTTCGACCTCCGCAATGGAATGGCTGGCTGCGCTGCGCAGATTTGAGCAAGCCCCGGAGCCAGAGACCGGAACCACGCCGGGTGCTGTGGCTGCGAAACCTTCCGCGGCGGGGCCGCTGGTCCAGGCCGCAAAACCAGTCAAGAAGGCCACTCGAGTTGCCGTCGACTCCGACACCTTGCTCTCAACTCCCGCGGGCTTCACCCGGTACGAGAAATCCTTGTGCCGCGATGCCTGGTTCTGCGCCTCGGCTTCGGTGGCGCTGCCGGGGCAGGTTGACGTATTGGAAGATACTCCTTTGCGCACTGTGTATCTCGCACGCAGAAACGACGTGACGATCAGCGTCGCTGTGGGCCCGGCGCTCGATCGCAAGTATCCCGGCCTGACCGAAGACGAAGAATTGCAGAAGCATGCCAGGTACTACCTCTCAAACTACGTTTGGATGGCGGTCAAGCCGGGCATCGGAACCAGTTTTTCCAGCGCGACGCTCGATGGGTATCCGGGAATGATTGTCGATTTCAGCGCCACCCAACGCGGCCTAGCCGACATGCATGGCATGCTTGCATTGATTCTGACTCCGTGGGGGAAGGTGGTGCCGGTGAGTTGCGCTTCGGATCATGCGCCATCGGCGGAGCTTGAGTCGCTGTGCGAGCAGGTGATTACGTCGGTTAGTTTGCGGCGGTAAGAGTCAGGCACCGGGCTGCGCCCGGCAGACAGCCGAGGGCGGCTGTCCCCACATGAGCTATTGTTGGCTGGCCTTGGCTTGGGTAAATCGTTGTGGATTCCACAAGAAAACGGGCGGCCCGTTACAGGCCGCCCGATTCTTCATCTATCCAGTTCGTCCTTAACGGCGAACGCTGCCACCGGAACTGTGAGATGGAGCGCTGGTATGAGACGGTGCACTTGCACCGCGACCGGAACTCACGCTGCCTCCGCTGGAACGCGAACCGCCAAAGCCGCTGCTCCTGCCCGACCCGGCGGAGAACTGCGGCGCTGGGCGCACGGAAACCGTGCCTCCCCTGACCACTTCCGTGTTCATGTGTCGCAGATTGCTTACCGAACCCCGGGCGATACCCATCCCGGCCGACCCGCCACTGATGATCACACGCGACGGAGGCGTGACCGTGTGCACCGGCCCTCCTCTGCCCACCGCGACCGTACTGACAGTCCCGGAGGGAGCAGCCAGCGGATGGACGCGAACCGTCGGCGACCCGGTGAAGCGCGGAACGGTATTCCACGTATTCCAGTAGCCCGGCTGCCACATCCAGCCGAAGCCAGGGACAAACATCCAGTTGCCGTAGCGGTACGGCATCCAGCCCCACGGGTACGCCGATACAAACATGTAGCCGAATCCGGGATACCAGGACCACGCGCCGTCCATGAATGGATCCCAGCCAACGCCCGTGAAGTAGGGTTGCCACATCATTCCGTAGCCCGGGAGGTTCTGATAAGCGCCGTAGTATCCGAGATCGCTGGCACCGTAGCCATAAGGCGAAGAATTATTCTTGGCGTACTGCTGGTGATATTCGATGGATTCTTTGTCCCAGGAATCAAGCGGAGATTCTTCCAGCTTGGCGAGCGTGTAGGGTTGGTCGCCGCTGGCAGCAAACGTGACCATTTTCTTCTTGCCAACCGCTACCTTGCCCGACGGACTTTCGACGTCGACATCGCCCTTAAAGACGCCGAATGTCGAGGCACTCGTCGAGGTCGACACGCGGAAGTGCGCCGCCTGCTGGATCTCGGCCTTCTCGCGAGCGAAATTCAGCGTGAACTGGTCTTTCCCCAGCCAGTTGACGTAGGCCATTCCCTCCACGAGGTTGATCACGGAAATGTGTTTGCCGGAGTCATCGAGACCGAGCGTGCTGAATTGCACGCTGGTGTTCGGAGTCAGGCGCATGGTGCTGCCATCTTCGAACTCGATCTCGGCCCGGCCATTGTCGCCGGTGCGGATCTGCACGCCCTGCGTGATGGGAAGGTTGAGGAAGGCGCTCTCGAATCCCAGGCCGGTGTTCTTATCGATCTGAACCGAACCCTGCACATCGCTCAAGCGAACGATACGTGCCTGCGAATCAGCCAGGGCGGGCAGCGCTAGAAGCGCGCAAGCCAAGACCGTCAAAACAGCCAGAGCACATCTGTTCCTGGACATAGCAGCCCCCAAAGGAGTTCCCTATTATTAGAACACGGTTTGAAGCCAGAAGTTGTAAAAGCTGGGTCATTGCTTTCGGGGAATCTGGCTAACCAGTGGTGGGCAGGTCAGGTCCAGTTTCCTGGACAGGGCCACGACCTATTGGCCTGTGCTTCAGTGACTTGGCGGGCCGCTCGGCGGCATCTCTGCCAGTCGCTGCGCTCTGGCTCGCACTACATTGATGACCGAGGAGTCGTCAATAATTCTCTTCAGCACCTCGCGGACTGCCTGTAACTCGCTGAGTTCATTGTCCTTCGCCTCCGCCTCCATGCGCTTCAATTCTTCGTCGAGGGCCAGCTTCTGGTAACGATGGTAATACGTGAGGCGGCGTCCGAAATCGAGCGTGGCAGCCATTCTCTGAAACAGAGCGGTCAGCTGCTGCACCGCAGCCACGCTGGAGTAGTTGTAGTTCGCGGTGTACTTGTGTTGGCCGTCCTGATAAACCAGCTTCTTTGCACCGGTGAATGCCAGCTTGTTGTTGCCGGAGTCGATCTTCCCGGAGAAATAGTGGGCCTGAGCCGCCAGTTCAAAAACCCGGGCCCGCGTCTCTGGGCTCAGGTCAAACTCGGTTTGGTAAGGTTCGCGCTCGTCGGAATCCGGGGAGACTCGCGCGGAGCAGTCGTACTTGGCGTGTCCGTCAGAGTTGACCGAGATGGAGTAGTGTTCAGGCTCGGAGTTGGGAAAATCCAGGGAGAAGGTGACCGTGGCGGGCTCAGCGGCTACGGCCCGCGCTGACACGAGGAATATGGCCAGGCAGACAGCCGCACTTGCGGTGAACGCTCTGGATCGAGGCAGCGCCGATGGAATCATGCAGAAGAAATTATGCCAAATACGGGGCCGGAGTTGTTTACTCATGCACTGACCGAGTCTGAAAACAGGGGTCACCCGGCAGCCAGCTTCGTCGCGCGCTGCCTTTCGAGGGTGCCGGCGGTGTGCAGGTGGCAAATGGCGATGGCCAGGGCATCGGAGGCGTCCATCGGTTCGGGAGGCTCACTCAGTTCGAGCAGGCGGGTCACCATGTGCTGGACCTGCTGCTTTTCGGCCCGGCCATAGCCGACCACGGAAGACTTGATGGTCAATGGAGAATACTCAGCAACTTCCAGCCCCGCGGCGGCCGCAGCCAGCATGGCCACGCCGCGGACCTGGCCGAGCTTCAGTGCTGACTTCACATTCAGGGCGTAGAACACGTCTTCGATGGCGACCTGGTCAGGATGGTGCTCAGCAATGATTTCGCCCAACTGGGTGAAGATGCGAGACAGCCTTCGTGGCAGTGCTTCCCGGGGAGAGAGCTTGATCGCGCCACAGGTCAGACAGCACAGTTTCCCGCTGGAACGAATCTCGACCACACCGTACCCGGTGTATTCTCCGCCGCAGTCGATGCCAAGCACCCGCATGTGAGTGCAGTGTATCGCGGAAGGCGCGGAGAACCTAGAGACAGAGCGCGTGTGAACGTCCGGGAACCAAAAAATCAACCTACTTCATTCGGGCTTGAGGGGTATCAGTGTGCGGTCAACCGACCGGGCTATGCCCGGTTGGACAGCCGAGAGCCTGCCCTGAGCGAAGTCGAAGGGCGGCTGTCCCCACATGAACCTCACCAAGCCCATGCGTAGGCGTCAACCCGTGGGTCAGCGCCAGCACTCAGCACGCCCGTCTTCGCGTCGATGATGATACCTGCGTTCGATCCGATCGACCACGCGGGCGCAACATGCAACTTGTGCCCGCGTTCCACAAGCTCCTTTTGCGTGGCCGCGGAAACTCGTGCTTCGACCGACAGGTCCCCCGGATACATGGTGTGGGGGAACGGCGATGCCGGAAAGCTGCGCGAAGACCAGCGCGGCGATTCGATCGCCTGCTGAATATTCATGCCGAAATCCACGACGTTGATCAGCGTCTGCATGGTTCGCATCACCTGGTCGTCGCCGCCGGGGCTTCCCAGGATTGCGTATGGCTCGCCGTCTTTCATGATCAGGGTGCTCTGCAGAGTGCTGCGGGGACGCTTGCCCGGCTCGAGCGCGTTGGCCTCGCCGCGGACCAGCGAATAGTAATCGCCCCGGCAGTTGAAAATGAAGCCGGTACTCCCCATCACGACGCCGGTGCCGAACGCTTCGTGCAGGCTGGGCTCGAAGCTCACCATGTTGCGGTCTTTATCTATTACCGCGATGTAGCTGGTGTCGCCGGTGTGGTCGGCATTGCCATCGAGGACGACGTGAACCGGACGATCCGGCAGAGACCCGTGGCTCGCAAATTTCTCCGGGGAGCCCGGACGCAGCTCCAGCGATGCCTTGCTGGGATCGATGAGCTTACGGCGCTCGCGGGCATACTCCTTGGAGAGCAGGCCGTCATAAGGAATCTTGATGAAGTCCATGTCGCCGAGAAATTTTTCCCGGTCAGCCATCGCGAGCTTGAGGGCCTCGACGCTGATGTGAAGAAAATCGGCGCTGTTGTGGCCGAGGGCTTTGAGGTCGTACCCCTCGAGCAGGTTCAGTGCGATCAACTCCGCGGGCCCCTGAGTCGCAGATGGATTCTTGTAGACCTGGTAGCCGCGATAGTTGATGGAGACCGGCGTCTCTACCTCTGCCGTGTACTCCGCGAAATCGTCATAGCGGAACAGGCCCCCGTTGGCCTCGGAGAAGGCAGCCAGCTCACGAGCGATGTCGCCTTTGTAGAAGCGATCGCGTGCGGCTTTCAGGGCCTCGTGTCGCCCCTTCGACGCGCTCGCCTTTTCGGCTTCGACCAGCTTTTTCAGCGTGCGGGCGAGGTCAGGATTGCGGAGAATCTCGCCTGCCTTCGGTGGATGGCCCTCTGGAAGATAGATCTTTACGGTGGTCGGATACTTCAGGATCTTCTGCTCGTGGGCGATTTCATAAGCGGCGGCTTCGCTGAGGGGAAATCCGTTCTCCGCCAGGTCGATAGCGGGCTGGAGCACCTGCTCGAAGCTCATCGTGCCCCAGCGGTCCAGCAAGGTGTACCAGGCGTCCACAACTCCGGGCAGGCCGCCGGCCAGCAACCCGTCACTGTTCGGCAATTTGCCGCCGTTGTTTTTCTCGTACCATTCGATCGTCGCCAGCCTGGGCGCGCGGGGCTCGGCATTCACCGAGTACACCTTTTTCTCGCGCGCGATGTAGACGAGCACGACGGCATCGCTGCCGACTCCGTTCATGGGAAAATCGGTAACGCCCAGGGCGGCCTGGCCTCCGACGGCGGCATCGAATGCGTTGCCGCCTGCCTGCAGGATCTGGCGGGCTGCATCGGTGGCCTGCGGTTTCATCGACGACACTGCGGCTTGGCGCCCGCGAATGACCGGACGCATGGTTTGGACTTCGTCGCCGGCCTGAGCCCAGAGATTGGAAGCGACAGCCTGCAAAACCAGCCACACGAAAACGCCGAACATTCTGCGAAACTCAATCATGGACACCTCGGATCAAGTATTTTGCGTGTAGAGAAGATGTTGGAGGATATTACGCCGCCCAGCGTCGTCGTCAAGGTTCAGCAGCACCTCGGACGGCGGGCGGCCCAGGCCTCGCGCTCGCGGCAGAAGGCGGAATATGCCTGGGGTGACGACTCCATCTGCTCGCGGCGTAGAAAGCGTGAGTACGGAGCTTCGTCGAAAATCTCGCGCAGTGCGGCCAGCAGGATTCGCGCAACGTTGAGAAGCGAGTTCATCTGTGTTCCTCCGTGGCGAGGCGGGTCATCACAAAGGGTGCTTCCCGCACTCGCGCTTCCCGCTTTCCACTCAAGACCCCGATCCATACCCGCGCGGATTCCACGACAACGAGGGTCACCATCACTACCAGAGCGGCGGTAACCAGCGCGTCCAGGCGATTGTTGAAGATCAGCCGTGCCGTTGCATGCGTGAATGGCGCGGCGCCCAGCGCTTTCGCTTGCGCGAGAAAGCCGACCCGCGGATCAGGATCAAGAACCTTGTGCCACGACCCGGCGAACGTTACAGCCACCAGCCATGTGAGCGGGACTAATGTAACCAATGCGTACTTCGCTCGATGCATCTTGATGATGATCGTGGTGGCGACGCACAGCGCGACCGTTGCCAACAGTTGATTCGCGATACCGAACAGCGGCCACAGCGAATTGATTCCCCCCAGTGGATCCTTCACTCCTTGCCACAGGAAGTATCCCCAGGCCGCGACCACCAGACCGCTGGTCGACAGAATCGACGGGTACCAACTTGTGCGCCCGAGCGGCGGATAGACGTGGGCGAGTGCGTCCTGAATCATGAATCGGGCCACACGGGTGCCGGCATCGAGGACGGTCAGAATGAAGAGCGCTTCGAACATGATCGCGAAGTGGTACCAGATCGCCATCAGCGCCTGGCCTCCCAGGCTGTTGGAGAAGATGTTGGCCATGCCGACGGCAAACGCGGGGGCGCCGCCGGTGCGGTTGTACAGCGTCTCCTCGCCGACGGCACGAGCCAGGGCTTGCATCTCGGGTGCAGTCACGGGGAAACCCCAGCCCGAAATGGTTGCAGCGGCTACTTCGGGCGCCTGCCCCACGATTCCCGCCGGGCTGTTGATGGCGAAATAGACGCCGGGCTGCAGCACGCAGGCCGCGATTACGGCCATGACTGCCACGGCAGACTCGGCCAGCATGGCGCCGTATCCGACCATGCGCGTCTGCGTCTCGCGGGCAATGAGCTTGGGAGTGGTTCCGCTTGAGATCAGCGAGTGAAAGCCGCTGACGGCTCCGCAGGCGATGGTGATGAAGGCGAAGGGAAAGATCTTCCCGGCAAATACCGGGCCGGTGCCATCCACGAAACGGGTGAGCGCAGGCATGTGCAGCACCGGACGGAACACGACAATTCCCAAGCCGAGGAGAGCGATTGTTCCCAGCTTCACGAACGTGCTCAGGTAATCGCGCGGAGCGAGCAGAAGCCACACGGGAAGCGCCGATGCGGCGAAGCCATAAAGAATGATCAGAATAGCCAATGCGGCTGCGCTCAAGGTGAACGTTTGTGCCAGGGAAGGATCCTGCGAGACCCACCGGCCTCCCCAGATCGCCAGCATCACCAGCACAAATCCGAGGATCGATGCCTCCAGCACCTTGCCCGGACGAATACGCCGAAGGTAGACACCCATCAGCAAAGCAATGGGAATCGTCATCGCAATGGTGAATGTGCCCCATGGACTCGACTTCAGGGCATTCACCACCACCAGGGCAATTACTGCGAGCAGGATCACCAGGATCACGATGACGGCAGAGTAGGCCACGACGCCGCCGACGCGGCCGGTCTCTTCCTTGGCCATTTCGGTGAGCGATTTACCATCGCGGCGAACGGAGAAAAGCAGAATCACGAAATCCTGGACGCAGCCAGCGAGCACCGCACCGGTCACGATCCACAGAGTGCCAGGCAGATATCCGAACTGTGCCGCCAGCACCGGGCCGACGAGCGGGCCAGGGCCTGCGATCGCGGCAAAATGATGGCCAAAGACGACCCACTTGTTCGTGACCAGAAAGTCGCGTCCGTTTTCCAGGCGCTCGGCGGGGGTGGCGCGCAAGGCGTCGACCACGAGAATCTTCGCGGCGATGAACCTGCTGTAGAAGCGGTAGCCCAGGGCGTAGCAGCAGGTCGCCGCGACGACGAGCCAGAGAGCGTTGATGGGCTCCCCGCGATGGATCGCTACTACCCCGACCGCTATGACGCCACCGACTGCCACAGCGAGCCAGATCAGGTACGTCAGAATCGTCTTCGTCGTCATCCCGGATCCAGTCGAGCATTGTGTCGAATCCTGAGTGTTCCGGCAAGTTCGGACTTGGGTCCTTCGCCGATCCTTGGGAAGGAACAGGCAAGCCCGCAAGGATTTAAGTTCTACCGTTTACCTGGCTCAGAACAAAATACTTATGCGCAGAAGGAAGCCCGGCCCGAACCATCCAATTTCGTATGAGCCGATTTGTTCGCGTTTCTCACATTACCTAGTAGGCGTTCTCCCCAGCCGCGGCCAGCGCTAGTCCGTGGGGACCGAGAACAGAGCAGGCTGAACCTTCGCAGCCCAGGAGACCTCGCATGAAAACCAATGCGCAATCGATTCGCGGGACAGCGGCTAATCTGCTCGTGGCGTCGATCGTCGCCCTCACCGGCGCGGTCCACGCCCAAACTCCCACCGTGCTCTACAACTTTGGGACCAACAGTGGAGACCCTCTGCAGCCCGTGCCCCAAGCCGCCCTGACCCAGGGTCGCGACGGCAATATGTACGGCACCACCCAATACGGCGGCGCCCACGGTAACGGGGCTGTTTTCAAAATCGATGCCAGCGGAAACACCAGCGTGGTGTACAGCTTCCCCAGCACTCCTGGCGCCTACTACTGCGTGGCCGGCCTGGTTCTCGGCAATGATGGAAACTTCTACGGCGTCTGCGTCTACGGAAGCACCGACAAAGGCAGCGTCTATAAAGTCACGCCTGGCGGCACTCGCAAGGTGCTGCACACCTTTTCCGGTCCCGACGGAGACACTCCCCGCGCACCTCTGCTCCTGGCCGCCGACGGCAATTTCTACGGAACGACCACGCAGGGCGGCGCCAACGGTTTCGGCACAGTCTACAGAATGGCGCCCGGTGGAACCTTAACCACCATTTATTCCTTCAACTCCACGGATGGAGCCAATCCCGTCGCGCCTCTGATCCAGGCCACTGATGGCAATCTGTACGGCACCACTCAGAACGGCGGCGCCAACGGCTACGGCGAGACCTTCAAGATCACCCCGGCAGGAAAGCTGACCGTTCTACACAGTTTCACCTTCACCGATGGAGCCCAGCCGACCGCGGCTCTTTCCCAGTCCTCGTTCGGCGAGGGCGATTTCTACGGAAACACCGCCGCCGGCGGCGCGAATGCCAACGGCGTGATCTTCGACCTCACGCCCGGTGGCACCTACAACGTCCTCCACAACTTCAACAGCACCACCGACGGAGCCTATCCCTACGTCGGCATGGTGCAAGGCCCCGACAGCAATTTCTACGGTGTAACCCCACTGGGAGGAGTTGGCCTCCCCAACGGCATGGGAACCCTCTTCAGCATCACCACCGCGGGCGTCTTCAACGTGTTGTACTACTTTGACGGCACGCTGGGGGAGAATCCCGCCTCCAGCGTGCTGCTCAATACTAACGGCTTGTACTACGGAGACACCGAGAGCGGTGGTACCGCGAGCTTCGGCACTTTCTATACCTTCAACGAGGGTCCCGTGCCCTTCTGCATCCTGCAGCCGTCCACCGCAACCATCGGATCGAAGGTCGGCATCATCGGCCAGGGTTTCAGCAGCACTTCGGTCGTGGACATCGGCGGAGACAACGCTACCAACTTCACTGTAACCGGAAGCACGTTCATCAACGCCGCGGTCCCCCCGAATTCCGGCACCGGCTACGTGACGGTGACCACCGGCACGACCACTCTATTCTGCAACAAGGCAATCAAGATAAAGCCGGTGATCTCCGGATTCACTCCGACCAGTGGGCCCGTCGGCACCGTGGTGACGATCAACGGCTCCGGCCTGGGCCAGGCTCTCGTCGTAAAGTTCGGGTCCACTCGCGCCCGCCCCAACATCGTCTCCAACTCCCAGGTGACCGCCAAAGTGCCGAACGGCGCCGTGAGCGGCAAGATCACCATCACCACCCCCGGAGGCACGGCTACCAGCGCCGGTGTATTCACCGTGAACTAGATCCGTGTGTGGGTCGGACACTCTTGTCCGACGCCTTTGATCTTGTGTGTGGCTGCCGGGACCCGGAAAGCCAAATAGCCTCAGGTACTGCGAAATTTGCATACGAACACTCAGAGTCGAAAACGTCGGACAAGAGTCTCCGATCCACACGGATTTGCTCCTTGCCCGTCGCGGTCGTACGATAGCGCGTCACTCTTCGCGATCCAGGAGCCCCCTGATGCTCGACCGCCGCCGCTTCCTTTCCACTGCCGCCACCGGCCTTGCCGCCTCGCTGGCATTCCGCAGCAACCTGCTCGCTCAACTCGACAAGACGCCTCCGCCTCCCGACCACATCCTGCTCGACAAGAACGAAGACGCCTACTGGGCCGCGATGCGCAAACAGTTCCTCATCCCCGAGGACGAGATCTATCTGAACAACGGCACCGTTGGCTCCAGCCCTGCGCCAGTACTACGCACCATTTTCGACGGTTACACTACCACCGAAAAAATGGACCAGCAGGATCCAGAGGACTACCCCATCTGGGGATACGCCTCGTGGAACGAATTCCGCGATCCGCTTGCCGCCTTTGTCGGCTGCAACCGTGACGAGATCGCCTTGCTCCGCAACGCCACCGAAGCCAACAGCTACATCGCCAACGGTGTGGACATGAAGCCCGGCGACGAAGTGCTCATGACCGACCAGGAGCATCCCGGCGGCGAGCATCCGTGGAACCTCAAGGCCAAGCGCTACGGCATCGTGGTGAAGAAGATCACGCTGCCGCGCCCCGTGAAAGACGCGGCCCAGGTTCTCAACCTCTTCGGCGACGCCATCACTCCGCGCACGCGCGTGCTCTTCTTCAGCCACATCACGACGTTCTCCGGCGTGGTCCTGCCCGCCAAAGAACTCGCTGCTCTTGCCCGCAGCAAGGGAGTTCTCTCCGCCGTCGACGGCGCCCATGTTCCCGGGATGATGCGCCTGAACCTCCACGAACTCGGCTGCGACATGTACTCATCGAGCCCGCACAAGTGGCTGCAGGCGCCGAAAGGCTCCGGCTTCCTTTACGTGCGCGACGAAGTCATCGACCGGCTCTGGAACACGATCGCCACCGAAGGCTGGGATGATCCCAAGCTCCGCGCTGAACGCTTCCAGCGCATCGGCAGCTCCAACGTTCCCGCGCTGTGGGGCCTGCGCGCCGCCATCAAACTCGCCAACGACATCGGCATGGACCGCATCGAACGCCGCCACCGCTGGCTGGCCGACTACATCCTCGATGAGATGAAGAAGCGCGGTGCCGAGTCGTGGACCTCCCCCGCTCCTGCTCTGCGCTGCGCCATCGTGACCGTGAACGTGCCACCCGTCCCGCGGATGGACCTGGAAAACTGGATGTGGCACACACACAAGATCCGCATCCGCGGCGCCGAGCCGAACAAGCTGCGGTTGTCTACTCCCTACTATCTGCAGAAGCGGGACATCGATCGCTTTTTGGAGAAGTTCGACGAGTATCGAAGGGAAAAGAAGCTAGCGTAGCGCAACGTGTGTCCCTTAGCCGCGCGTGGAGCCGTGCGCCAATACTGGCCCTCGTTACGACTGGGCCGCAACTCAATAGCCTGGCGGGAACTAGCCTGGCCCTGGCGGTGTCTGAGATTCTGAATGCCCCTACTTGCTACGCTGGCGGGCCTGATCTTAATGGCCTCCCTCCAGTCTCAACCCAGTGTCGCCTACGGCACCTACCTCGGAGGACGTCACAAAGACGGAGCCACTGCGCTCGCGGTGGATGCAGCTGGCAATGCCTGGGTCGTGGGAAATACTCCTTCACCTGATTTCCCTGTCACCAAACGGGCCTTCAAAACCCAGACTTCCGTCAACAACGACGACTCTGTGGGTTTCGCGACAAAGCTAAGTCCCGCCGGAGACCGCTTCGTCTATTCCACATTCATCGGTGGTTCGTTTCGCAGTGCGGCGAACTCGATTGCAGTTGACGCTTCCGGCAGGGTGGTGGTCGTGGGCTCGACTTGCTCGTCAGACTTCCCTGTGACCGTGAATGCCTTGCAGCGAGAACCGGGAGGCGGCAAGGGACTGGAACCTTGTGATGGCTACGTTGTGAAGCTGAACCCGTCGGACTCGAAGGCAGAGTACGCAACCTATCTCGGCGGCAGCGAAGCGGACAACCTAACCGCCGTGGCCGAGGCCCCGAACGGTGGAACCGTTGCTGTGGGATGGACCCGCTCAACGAATCTGCTCGCAACAAAACCACATGGGGCAACCGACGGTTTGGTCTTGTTGCTCGACGACAAGGGCGAATTGCGCTGGGTCCGCAGGTTTGGAGGATCGGGCGAGGACTGGTTTAGCGCAGTCGCAGTCGGACCCGACGGAACCGTTTGGGCTGCAGGGATCTCGGATTCTGAAAATCTTCCATGTCAAGGGCCGATGCTAGAAAGACCGTTCGGTTTCGTCGTTGCCTTTCATCATGAGCAAGAACCGGCATGTGTAGGATTTGCAGGACAACCCGCTGCAATATCCGTGGATCGCAACGGCCACGTCTACCTGGCCGGCTCCGCTCAATCGGGAGGCCGCACCACCGGTTTCGTGCTCAGACTAACGGGCAGACGCATAGATTGGTACAGGAGCGTTGGTGGCTCGGACGAAACCAGGATTTCTGGCATCAGCGCAGGACTTCCCGGCAGCCTGTTCGTCTGCGGATTCAGCTATTCACGAGATTTTCCGGTGACTGCGGGGGCTATGGCACGCTATCCAGGCCGGGGCAGCGACATGATGTTGCTCCGGCTCTCCGCCGCCAACGGTCGCGTGCTGTACGGGACTTTCCTTGGCGGCAATGCGGGACCCGAAATATCACCGATCAACAACACAGCAGTGGCGGTTCAGGCAGACGCGGACGGTAATGTGTGGGTTGCGGGTAGTGCGATCGGTCGACCGAAATGGATCACGGAGAATGCTGCGCAGGTGCAGCCTCGCGGGAACACTGACGTGTTCGTGCTCAAATTGGAATTCCACAAATAACGTCCGCGGAGAAGAGTGCTCCCCAGGTACATGGAGCATCTGCCGGGCGCTTTCGTGGTGACCGCAAGAAAAATCGACAGTCAAAAGCGGTGGACGAAGGCGCCCGACCAACACGCGCTAGTCGTAATATTCCAGCCCCAGGTGCGTGATCAACTCTTCCCCCTTCAAATGCCGCAGCGTGTTCTTCAGCTTCATCAACTGAATGAACAGGTCATGCTCCGGATACAGCCCCGGCGCCGTCATCGGAGACTTAAAGTAAAAGCTGAGCCACTCCTGGATCCCGATTCCCTTCAGCTCCGAACAGCGTTGCGCCAGATCCATCAGCAGCACCAGATCCAGCACAATCGGCGCTGCCAGAATCGAATCGCGGCACAGGAAGTCAACCTTGATCTGCATCGGATAGCCCAGCCACCCGAAGATGTCGATGTTGTCCCAACCCTCTTTGTTGTCACCACGTGGCGGATAATAATTAATGCGAACCTTATGGAAGATATTCCCGTACAACTCGGGGTAAAGCGCGGGCTGCAGAATGTGTTCCAGCACTCCCAGCTTCGATTCTTCCTTGGTCTTGAACGACCCCGGATCGTCCAGCACTTCGCCATCGCGGTTGCCGAGAATGTTGGTCGAATACCATCCACTCAGCCCGAGCAGCCGCGCCTTAAACGCCGGCGCCAACACGGTCTTCATCAGAGTCTGCCCGGTCTTGAAATCTTTCCCGCAGATCGGGGCCTCGTTTTGCCGGGAAAGTTCCAGCATCACCGGCAGGTCCACGGTCAGATTCGGCGCACCGTTGGCAAACGGTACCCCCTCCATCAGCGACGCATAGGCATAGATCATCGAGGGCGCAATCATTTCGTCGTTCTCACGCAGCGCCTTTTCAAATGATTTTGCCGACTGGTGCGCCGCGGTCGGCTCGATATACGACTCCGTCGATCCGCACCACATCGTGATCAGCCGGCTCGCCCCGCTCGTCTTCCGAAACTCACGGATGTCGTCGCGCAGCTGCTCCGCCAGATCCATCTTCGTCTTGCCCTTTTTCACGTTGGGCCCGTCGATCTTCTTTACGTAGTTGTGATCGAACACTGCCGCCCGCGGCGTGACCGTAGACAGAAATGGCTTCAGCTGCTCAAGGAGCCGGTGGTCGAGCACGCCGGCATTGGACGCTGCCTCATACATGTTGTCTTCGAAGATGTCCCACCCGGTGAAGACCAGGTCGTCAAGCCCCGCCAGCGGCACGAATTCTTTGATCTTGGGCGAACGTCCGTCCGTGCGCTTGCCCAGCCGGATCGTTCCCATCTGCGTGAGCGAGCCAATTGGCTTCGCCAGCCCTTTGCGGATTGCCTCTACTCCCGCCACAAATGTCGTCGCGACCGCTCCCATACCCGGGATCATCACCCCGAGTTTCCCTTTCGCGGGAGCGATCGTGCCGTTGTGCTTGCTGTGCGCCTTACCCTCGCGCTTCGCCGAATCTTTTACTTCAACCCGCACTGGCTTTGCCGCTTTTGCAGACTTCTGCCGTGTCGCCATAAGTTGGCCGCTTCCTCAGTAAGAATCAGGATGGATGTGCAAACTTGATATGTTCTCGTATGGCGGGGGACTTTTGCAAACCGCAGCGGCCAAACGCGCAGAAAATCACTTCAACGGCACGCCCACGTCATTGAGCGGAAACCCTCACGTAGGGACAGCCGCCCTTCGACTCCGCTCAGGGCAGGCTCTCGGCTGTCCCGCCTGGGCGCAGCCCGGCCGGCCCCGGGTTTACGCTCGCTCCTACCTCGCTGTAACCGCAAACCACGATAGCAGCCCCAACAGAACTAACACCGTGATCAGCGCGTACAGTGAATGCAGCGGATGAAAGTGGAAATAGGGATTCCGCGAGAAGCGGTTCCGAGTTACGAGCATAGAGCCTCCTTGTCCGACCACGTTTCCCGTGCGGCGGAGGGACGTCTATCTATCCCTTATTCTCTCACCAGGAGACTGCTACAGCACGTAATTCTTGTCGCGCGAATACGACCGATTGCCCATCGGCATCACCAGTCCCAAGCGCTTCCCCAGGCGTGACCAACGTCATATCCCAACGCTGATGACCGTTATCACTTTTTTCCATTGGACTCCAACAAACATCTCCCCCATACTCAACTTACTTCGCGGCCTGCTGCGCAGCAGTTCCCCTGAAGCTGATGTTTGCAGGCCAGCCCTGAAGCGGCGCTGCAAATCTGCTGACCTCGTTGTTCTCCACCAAAACTCTGAGCCCACGCTACTCGGCTTGTGCCGTGTCGTGTGGTGCTCTCCAGCTTTTCTGATGAAGAACAGGAGATCCCATGAAATCGATCCGCAGATTCGTCTATGCCGCAACCCTGACTCTCAGCGCCCTGAACCTCGCGCCCAGTGTGGCTTCCGCCCAGGACGCGCGAGGTACTTTCAAGCTCACCCACGACGTGCATTGGCAAAACCACCTGGTCCCGGCGGGTGAGTACGCCTTCTCCCTCGAATCCACAGGCCCGTCGGAACTGCTCCAGCTGCGCAGTTTGAACGGGACAAGCAGGGGAGTGATCATGCTCGTAAACGATTCCGCACCCTCGAAGCCGGCCGACGTCAGCCGTCTGCTTCTGGTGTCGAGGCCTAGTGGCACGTTCGTCACCGCCATGGAGCTGCCCGAATCGGGCATCACCCTCCACTTCACCGTGCCTGCCGAAACACGCGAGATGGCACAGGCAGACAGCACCGCAGCCGCCCCCTCGGCCCGGTAGTTCCTCTGCTCGCCCACCGAGAGCGGATTCGCCGGGAATCCGCTCTCGTATTCTTTTGTTCGGAAAAGTTATCGATGTCGGGGGGTTAGGAGAACCTCGACCTCCAACGGTTCACTCCGTGTTGTCATTTCGAGCACAGCGAGAAATCTGCTTTCTGCTGGAGTCATGCAGAACCACCGCCCGCTACGACGGTTCCGGATCTCGGAAGTTGCCCTTCACCTCATCGCTCAGCACGATCGCTTCGGCAATCTCCTTCATCGCCTTGCGTTTCTGCCGGCTCTGACGCTGCAACGCCAGATAGGCTTGCTCTTCGGTTAATCCGAAGTCACGCTGCAAGATGCCCTTGGCCCGCTCTACCAGTTTTCGCGTCTGCAGCTGTTCCGTCAGCGAGGAGTTGGCCTCTTCCAGCCGCGCCATCTCGATTTCCGCTCCCACCAGAAACCCGATCATCGAGATCAACTGAATCTGCCGCCGGTTGTAAACATGTGCCGCCCGGTGCTGCAGATTGATCACTCCCATCACCCGCCCGCGGCACATCAGCGGCACCGACAATAATGCCTCAAAATTGTCCTCGGGTAACTCCTCGAAGAACTGAAACCGCGGATCCTCTCTCGCCTTCCCCGCCACGGCGACCGGTTCGCCATGCTCGGCGACCCATCCCGTAATTCCCTGCCCCACGCGCAGCTTCAAGCGATCCACCACATCCGGGTGGGGATTCTTCGACGCGCGCAGAACTAACTCTTCTCCCTCCAACACATAAACCAGGCAGGAATCGCACTTCACCAGGGCGGATGCAAACTCGACAACGCGGCTCAGAACATCGTGGAAACCGTCCGCCGTTCCCAGGCGGACACCAATTTCGTGGAGTAAATCGACATGTGATTCCTCAACTGCGATTAAGGGGTCCATGAGCTAACTTACGTCGATCTTTCGCCCCTGTCGAATTCCAAATTCTGATGGGTGTGATGAAGAATTTCCCGCGCTATTATTACGATCGTTTTACATCCTTTGCGGAAGTAACGCATCGTGTTACAACTGCGGACGAATCCCATGCCCGACAAAATTGCGCTCATCACCGGCTCCTCCAGCGGCTTCGGCCTCCTAACCGCGATCGAACTCGCCAAGGACGGATTCCGCGTCGTCGCCTCCATGCGCGATCTGGGCCGCCGCCAATTCCTGGACTCCGCAGCCGCGGCGGCTGGCGTCGCCGATCGAATCGACGTTCGCCAGCTCAATGTCACCGACTTCGATGCCATCCCCGCCTTCATCGACACCCTGGTGCGCGAATATGGACGCCTCGACGTTCTCGTCAACAACGCCGGATTCGCTGTGGCCGGATTCGCCGAAGACCTCAAGCTCGACGAAATCCGCCTCCAGTTCGAGACCAACTTTTTCGGCGTCGTGGCCATGACTAAGGCCGCTCTGCCCACCATGCGCCGCCAGCGCTCTGGACACATCATCCAGGTCTCCTCCATCTCCGGCCTGCACGGCTCGGTTACGATCAGTAGTTACTCCGCATCCAAACATGCGCTCGAAGGCTGGAGTGAATCGCTGCGCATGGAAGTCAGTTCACTGGGTATCAAGGTGGTTCTGGTTGAGCCTGGAGCCTTCCAGACGGACATCTGGACGCGCGGCGCCGTCATGGGCGAGCAAGCTACAAAACACACTTCCCCCAACTTTCAGCGCAGCCTGCGCATGCGGGAAAGCGTTGAAAAGCTGCCCAAGCGCGACCCCATCGAAGTCGCCCGCACCATCGCTGCTGTCGCCCGGAACCCCAATCCCAAGCTTCGCTATTTGGTCGGCCGCGACGCCAAGGTTCAGCTCGCATTGAAGCGCATCCTCCCCTGGAAGTGGCACGAGAAGGTCATCGCAAACTTCCTGAAGCTCGACTGACCACTAAAACCGCCGAGTCGAACTGCGAAACTGCTTTCGAGAAGGGGTGCGGTTTTGGGAAGGGCACGGCTTCCAGCCGTGCCGTTTACGCCGCTATAAAGATGGGCTTTTAGCCCCTGAGGTAGCCTGAGAGATTCTTGTGGCTTACCTCGGCGCGCTCTGCGATCTCGGCGGTGAAAGCTTTTCTACTTAGCATCGAGATCCACCGTCTTCACCGGCAAGTCCCAGTGCGCGTCGAGAATTTCAAACCGCCGCTGCTCCTCGCGTGCGTAAGTCTCCTGATCGGGCCAAAGCTGCTTCTTGATCGCGTCTTCGTCAAAAGCTTCGTTAGCCACAGTCGCGTTCTTGAAAACGATGGTCACCCGGAAATCCCACCGTCCGTCTTCCGTCGTGTGATAGCGCGGCTGGTCCATCCAGACTTTCAACATCCTCCCCATCTCCACTTCCTTCTTGAGCAGTGGATAATGATTCTTTTTGAAGAGCTTCAGAAACTCATCCGCATGCCCCCACTTCGCCTTGTAGTAATACTCGGCCACAAATGCCTTGTCGGAAATAATGGCCGCAGACTGAGCGTGGGAAACAGTTGGCACAATAGCGGGCAAGAGAAGCGCTATCGCTAGGACTCGGCACACAGCAATCACGGGATCCTCCTTGGATTCAGTTTCCTTGCTTGTACACTAAGAGTCCGTGAGCCTCAATACCCTTCGCGTGTTTGGGGGAAGTTAAATCGGTCGCTCCCACTCGTCTGTCATCCTGAGCGGAGTGGCTGCTTCGCAAAGCGAAGCAGCCACGGAGTCGAAAGCCTGCCCTGAGCTTGTCGAAGGGGACCCCGTGCCCGCACCCGGTGAGATCAACACCAAGAGGCATTCTCACGATCCTTTCGGATGCGCTAACAGAACTCTCCGAATCGCCGCGGCAACTGGTTGCGCTATAGAGATCCTTCGACTGCGTTGCCGCCCGCTTCGCGAGCGGCAACTTCGCTCAGGATGACAATTCTTAAAGGTGCATTGATGCCCCAGACAGACGACGAACAGCAGATCCTGCAACTCTTCGAAGACGGCGACCGCGCCCTGATCGCCGCCGATGTCTCGGCACTCCAGCGTATCTACGCCGACGACTACATCCAATACGACGAATCTGGCAGACCGTCCACCAAGCAGGACGTGCTCCACAAGCTCAAGACGGGCGCGATCCGCTACGTCTCAATGACCTCCACCGGCCGCCGCATCCGCCTCCTGCGGGATGACGTCGCCATCGTCCATGGCTCCGAAGACGACGAAGTCGAGCAAGGAGGCAAGCGCTTCCCCGTTCGTTACGTTTACATGGATGTGGTCATGAAGCGGGATGGCAAGTGGCAAATCGTGGGATCACAACTGGCGAGACCTGCAGACGCACTTACTGACGGCTGATGGCTGACGCCTGCCTGCCGATCCGATTCTGCCAGTGACTCCACACAAACCACGCCACCCCCGCCACCAGCACCACCCCAATCACCGCATCGAACTTGTGAAAGTACTTCCCCAGTTCGCGCCAGTTCTCGCCCAGCTTCATCCCCAGCCAGGCCAGCCCGAAGCACCACGGCCACGATCCCAGAAAGGTATAGATGTGAAACCGCCCCCGCGGCATGCGCGCCACGCCCGCCGGCAGCGCGATGAATGTCCGAATCACCGGCAGCAACCGCGCAATGAACACCGCCAGATATCCCCAGCGCTCAAAGAAGCGATCCGCCCAGTCCAGTTCGCGCCGGGTCATCAGGATCCAGTGCCCAAAGCGCTCTACCAGCGGACGCCCGCCGTAAAACCCAATCTCATATGCGACCAGCGACCCCAGGTTGCACCCCAGCGCGCCCGCTGTCGCCACCCATGCCAGTTTGAACGTCCCCTCGAAGACAAGGTACCCGGCAAACGGCATGATCAATTCCGACGGCAGCGGAATGCACGCTGACTCAATGGCCATCAGCAGCGCAATCCCGCTGTAGCCGGTCACGCCAATCACCGACTTGATGAACACAAAGATGACGGCCAGAAGCTTTTCAGTCATAAGGAAGCAGTGGTCAGTGGACGGTGGCCAGTGGCCGGCAACACCGCCCAAGGCATTTGCGGTCTTACTGACCACTGGCCACTAATCACTGTCTTTCAGTGTATCGGAAATCTGCGGCAGAAACGCCGCCCTAGAACGACCCTTCCTGCGTAAACGTATATCCCGGCAGCGCCGCGCCCTGCGGAGTCTTGGTCACTTTCACACGCACCGTCGGCGTATCGGGAGCCGTGATCCCTGCCAGCCGCAGCGTCACGTATTGCGTGAACAGTTCGTTGTAGACCTTGGTGACCAGGTAATCCTGACCATCAGCATCGCTGCGCCAGACCTGCCCGAGTTGGATGGAAGTTACGGCCACGGTCGCTTTCCTGAATCGTGTGAGATTGATTCAAGGTTATCGGGACACGCACCGCTCGTCAATTGCCACCGTGGTTACCGAGGGCCAGTGCAGATTTCCGATTTTCGATTGCCGATTGCCGATTGTAACCACCCTCGGGGAGGGTGCGAGTTTGATGCTAAATCGCAAATCGGAAATCCAAAATTGGTATCCGTCTCCCTCTGCTAAGATATGGCCCTCATGCCCCGAGGAATCACTCCCCGCCGCCCCGCCCGCACCGGCCGCCAAGATCGCGTCAAGATGGATCATGTGGGGCGGACACTCTTGTCCGCCAAAACTGTCCAGGAGCAGTCGGATGTAAGCAAGAATGCTCGTGTGGGGACGGCCCGTGTGGCGCGGGCGCCCTCACCCGCGAAAGCCGCAGAGCGGCGAAAGAATTCAGCCCACGGCGCAAGCCGTGGGTCAGGACCGACCACTGAACAAGCCCCGAAGGGGCGAAAAAAGACTCCCTCAACGACCACCTTCAATCCCCTCGCTCCCGACCGCATCGCCGAAATCCTGAAACGCCTTGACCAGCTTTATCCCGAGGTCATCTGCGCCCTCACTCACACGAGCGCCTGGGAACTCTTGGTCGCCACCATCCTCTCCGCCCAATCAACGGACGTAAACGTCAACCGCGTCACTCCTGAACTGTTCCGCAAATATCCGACCGTCGAAGCCTTCGCCGCGCTCACCCCCGAGCAACTCGAGCCTGACGTCCGCTCCACCGGCTTTTTCCGCAACAAGTCGAAGTCCGTAGTAGGCGCAGCCAAGAAAGTTGTCGCCGACTTCGGCGGCCAGGTCCCCTCCAGCATGGAGGACCTGCTCACCCTCCCCGGCGTTGCCCGCAAAACCGCCAACGTCGTCCTTGGCACCTGGTTCAAAATCGCCGACGGAGTTGTGGTCGACACCCATGTCACCCGCATCTCCCGCCGCCTTGAACTCACGAGAGAAACCGACCCGCAGAAAATCGAGCAGGACCTGATGCGCACCATCCCCCGCGAGAGGTGGATTCTCTTCTCCCATCAAATCATCTGGCACGGACGCCGAATCTGCGATGCCCGCAAACCGAAATGTGTCGACTGTCCCCTCGAAAACATCTGCCACGCCGGCGACAAAACCTGGAGCACCGTCGATATGCACAAGAACGCCCAGTAATGTCGCGGTGAGAGATCCCCCACTCGGGCGTCATTCTGAGCGCAGCCGCTTTTCAGGCGCAGCGAAGAATCTGGCGTGCTAGCGGCAAAGTCTCTCCCGGCCACCAAACTTGCATTTCCCGGAGCATAATATCCGCATGTCTCCGAATCCCACCGTCCGCCGCATGAAGACCTACGCCGGTTTGCAGGGCTACGTCTACCAGTACTATTTTGTTGGCAAGCGCCCCGCACTACCAGACGATCCCGAGTCTCCGGCCACTGAATTCATCTTCGACGTAACCTCCGACCGCAAACTGACCTACGCCGTCAGCATCTTCCTCACCAAGGAAGCAGTAGAAACCTGGGCCACAGCCCACGCTCGCTCGCTCACCGACGCTGAACAATACGCCGCCGCCAAGCTCCGCCTCTTCCGCGCCTTCGACGAACTGGAAGACGTGAAGACTCACGGCCGCAGACTAGTCATCGACGCAGCTCTGCTGGAGGAAGTGCTGACCAGCCTAGGCGTCGACTGAGAACATCTTTCGCTTCTCAATATCCGCGGACCTGAAGTGCCAAGCTCAGAATGCTTATGAACAATCCGAATCTCTTTATTGTCACCGGCGGTCCCGGCGCCGGGAAGACCACCGTGCTTGTAGAGCTTGAGAAGCGCGGGTTCTCCCATGCCCCTGAAGTAGCGCGCGAAATCATTCAGGAACAAGTACGGGACGGAGGGAGCGCGCTCCCGTGGCAAAATCGAGAGCTTTACACCCAACTGATGCACCAGCGGCAGGTCGAATCGTACAGAGCGCACACCCCAACTCCGAACCCAACATTCTCTGATCGTGGCATCCCGGACACTCTGAGTTATGCTCGCATGATCGGCCTGGCCGACGAAGAGTTCATCCGGCAATCATGCGACGAGTACCGCTATGCGCCATTGGTCTTTCTAGCTCCTCCGTGGAGGGAGATCTACGAAACCGATACCGAGCGCAAACAGGACTTCGCGGAAGCCGAACGTACGTGCGAAATGTTGGCGATGGTTTACCGGGAATGCGGGTACCAGCTTGTGGAGTTGCCACGAGCAACGCCGAACGAGAGAGCCGACTTCATTCTCGACCGGTTGCGCCGGATCGACTGACGTCAGCACTACCGGATCGTGATCTCCCACCTCTCTCGATTTACAATCACCCTGCCATGAAAAATACCGTTCTTATCCTGCTCATCGCTCTCAGCGGTCTGACCGCATGCAACAAGTCGACTGCTCCAGCCGCGTCCAATCCTCCCGCCTCGTCAACGTCGATGCCGACGCCGCTACCGAAATCCGACGCCCTGCAACAGAAGCTTCTCGAATACTCTGGCACCGGCGCGACAGACTGCGGACGCCTTGACATCAAGGTCCCAGAGGCGCAACTGAAATCGGCCAGCGATTGCTCCCTGCAGGCGGCTCAGGCCAAACACGGTTTCTATGTCGCCTACGACATGCCGGGAATGTCCGTCGGCGTCGCCGGCAACAATGAAGGCAGGCTGTTCACCGTGCAGTCCCAGGGCAGCGGCCCCGCGCCCGCCTTGACCAGCGGCGCCTGCCCTTCCCCACTGCGCGTCGCCTCCAGCGGACGCATCAGCTGCTTTGCCCCCGGCGACATGACCTCAATGGGCGACAGCCACTCTGGAGGTGCCATGCCTCCAGGAATGGCCAATCCGCACACTGTCGGCATGAAGAATCCTCACACTGCAGTCGCACCCAAAACGAAATGACTGATGGTTACAAATCGGGAAGGGCACGAACTTCTAGTCGTGCTACAACAAGCCAGATGAAACTGCGGCTTCCAGCCGCTGAGGTCGGCTCGTGAGGACAATGATTGATTCCCATCGCGTTGGAGTCGAGACTCGGTACGGAGACAACGTAGACGCTAGTCAGGGATGGCCATACGCTCACCGCATGCTTCCCCCCAACATCGTCGCTTGTACCGTCCTCATACTGGCCTCCGTTGTGGGCGTAGGTGCCGCAGCCAAACCAAAATTGAAGGTTGCGGATGACGGTTTTCCGACCGGGCAGAACACTCCGGAAGGTGCGGCCAGCGATTTGGTGCGCGCGTTCATGCAGTCCAATGTCACGCTGCTACAGAGCGTCTGCATCCGGCCCTATGGTGCTGGACAGTCCCGCTCTGACTACTCCGGATACCTCGCAGGCGTGGTGGCGCATCTCAAACGACAACAGGAACGGCACACCCCGTCACCGGACGGTCCCAGCAGAATCACAAAGGTTTTCGCGGCTCGCCACCTGAGCAACAACGGTCCTGCCTCCTACGGAAACGCGACTTTCGACTTTCAAGATGTGATGTTTGTCGACGTGGAAGTGCTGCTGGGCAGCGGAAAACAACACCTGCGAAGAACACTGGTCATTAAAGATCGAGACGGAAAGTGGTACGTTCATCCCTTCCCTGATGTGTCACCACTCCTAAGCTCCGGATTGTATGACGAGAGTCCCTCGCTCCATCTGTTCGCTGAGGCTTACACCGTCGAGAAGTGATGCCCAGCCAACGCGCGTTTGCCTACCACGGATGCATCAGCTCTAAAACAGCCGCGGGCTGCCGTTAGCGCTTTCCCAGAAGGTGTGGTCGGGGAAGCGAATCCTAACTTGTGTCATTCTGAGCGGAGTCTGGTGATTCGCTGAGCGGATCACCAGACGTAGTCGAAGGACCCCGTGCTCGCCGGCGCCACCACCAGCAATGCAAGGCGTTCTCGGAACCGCTCTCGAACGTGGCCGTAGCGATGCCCCGCTGGGAAGATTAGGCTGTGGGAGGAACAGGCATCGGGAGGCACGGCTTTAGCCGTTGAGATGACACTCGACCGTTCCGCTCATTGGGATTATTTCGCGGGAATTGAAACGGCAACTGCCGCCACACACTTCCACGTGCCGTTCATTTTCACCCAGGTATCGATGGTGCGCTCCCGATGAACATACGGCTTCCCTTTTTCGATTCCTTTTATTCGGAAAATCCCCACCGCCACCGCCGTATCGCCCTAGACCTGCACCTTGTTTTCTTCATTCACGGCTTGCGTTGGCTGGAAGTCCGGCGCCTTGATGCTCGCCAGATACTCCTTCCTCGTCGAAAAACTTCCGTCGCTGTCCAGGGCAACCATCGTGTCCGCCAACAATGCTTCCAACGCTTTGGTGTCCTTGACCTCCAACGCGTGGTTCCATGCCGTTTCCAGGGCCAATACTCGCCCGCTTTTGCACGTGGTGTGATCCTAATCACACACTTAAGTGATGACCTTTCTTTACCTTACCCCCATCCACATGGACAATGGTCTCCGTATGAACTAGAGGATTGAGTCCCGGACCCGCGAGTTGGGGTAAACTCATGGGATTCCGTTACTTATAAGGCCTATGTCATTGCTTTGGCTCCGCTTCGCGCTGGGTTGCTACTTTATCGGGCTGATCTACGCCTTCGTGGCCCTAACCCGCACCAGCGACCTGTTCAGCCGTATCGCGCTGCACGCCGCGAGCCTGGGGATGGTATTTCATTTCGTCTCGCTGGTCGAAGTCTTCGTCGGAGGCCAGGCCGTCTGGGCCTCGGTCCACAACAGCGAATCGCTGCTGGCCTTCCTCTCGATGTCGTTCTTCATGATCATCTATGCGGCATATCAGACAACGTCCCCCGGCGTGGTCGTGTTTCCGATCGTATTCTTCCTGACCTTTGTCGCCGCCGTAGACCAGCAACCCGTTCTCCTCACCTCGTTTGTCCAGCACAAGGGATGGCTGATCGCCCACATCATCCTCATCTTCACCGGATACGCCGCGCTCGTTCTCAGCTTCGGCGCCAGCCTGCTGTACCTGCTGCAAGAGCGCCGCCTGAAAGCCAAGAAAGCCAGCAGCCTGATCTCCTTCCTCCCCGCGCTCGAAGTAATTGACCAGATCGGCTACCGCTCTCTGTTGCTGGGTTTCCCCTTCATGACGTTGGGCCTGATCACCGGCTCGGTGGTGGCGATGTCAGCCTTCGGACATGTGGATTTTCTCGATCCCAAGATTCTGTTGTCGGTGCTGATGTGGGCCGTCTACATGATCATGGTCTTCACCCGCTGGAACTCGGGATGGCGCGGACGCCGCGCTGCTGTGCTCGCTACCTTTGCGTTCGTGGCTGCGCTGGCAGCCTGGGCCGCCAACTACTTCTCCAACATCCACAGGTTTGGCGCCTTATGAGATACCAGCTCATCGGCGTGAATCACAAGAGCGCGCCGCTCGAGGTGCGCGAACGCCTGGCCATCCCTGAATCTCGCCTGCCCGACACTTGCCGCGATCTCACCGCTTATCCCGGGATCGAAGAAGGCATGGTGATCTCGACCTGCAACCGTGTTGAGGTGATCACGCACACGACAAATGGCTCCGCCGACCTGCGCGGATTCCTGCACGACCACTTTCATCTCACGGCAGAAGAACTCGACGCGCATCTGTACGAATTTCGCGAGAAAGACGCCGTGCGCCACATGTTCCGCGTGGCGTCGAGCTTGGATTCGATGGTTGTCGGCGAAGCCCAGATTCTTGGCCAGGTGAAGGAAGCCTACGCCACCGCCCGCGCCGTGGGCGCCGTTCGCGGACAACTCGATCAACTGCTGACGCGCGCCTTCGCCGTCGCTAAACGAGTCCGCACCGAAACCGCGGTCGGATCATCGTCTGTCTCGATCGCATCAGTCGCCGTCGAACTCGCCAAGAAGATCTTCGGCACGCTCCACGGCAAAAACGTTTTCATCGTCGGCGCCGGCAAGATGAGCGAACTCGCCGCCCGCCACCTGATGGCTCACGGCTGTGGCTCGATCTTCGTTTCCAATCGCACGTATGAACGCGCCGTGGGTCTCGCACAAAAATTCAACGGCCAAGCCATCAAGTTCGACGACCTCTACAACACCTGTGATCGCGCCGACATCGTCATCACTTCGACCGGATCTCCCAAGGCAATCTTTCATCGCGAACACGGCGAGCAATTCCTCGCCCGCCGCAAGAATCGCCCGATGTTTTTCATCGACATCGCCGTCCCCCGAGACGTCTCCCCCGAGATGGCCAAGCTCGACGGCATCTTCACCTACGACATCGACGACCTGCAGCAGGCCGTCTCGAGCCACGTCGCCGACCGCCGCAAAGAAGCCGAGCGTGCCGAAGCCATCATCGCCAGCGAAGTCGAACGCTTCGAAGCCCGCCTCCACACGCTGGATGTGGTCCCGACGATTGTGAGCCTGCAGGATCATCTGGAAACCATTCGTCAAGCTGAAATCGACCGCGTGCGCGGCAGGCTAGGACAACTGACTCCCGAACAAGAAATCGCAGTCGAGGCTTTGACGCGCGGCATCATCAACAAAGTCATGCACACCCCCATCACCACGCTGAAGACCGCCGCGAAAGAAGCCGAAGCAACGACGGTCGTCGACGTAGTCCGCCGCCTGTTCAATCTTCGCGAGAAAGACAAAGAAGCTACGCAGCCGTCGAACAAAGAATCCGCCAACGCCGCGGCCAGCGAGGAAGCGGGGACACGCCACTGATGCTGAATGTCCTACTTGCTATCGCAGGTTGTACACTTTACGGCTTTGCAGGATGGTTCCTGTACCGCAATCCCGTGAAGGTGCTTAATTTTTTCTTCAAGCAGTACGAATTTCAATATGGGAGATTTAGCCTCGGTTTCTTCCGCGTATTCGGAGCAGTGATGGTAGGCCAGGCGGGCCTCCTCGCAATTCTGAGCGTGGCTGTCGCTCTTGCGAGAATTTGGGGCAAGCAAATCGGCTAGAAAGAGTTTAACGAAAGCATAAATGCCCCACCTTCGCATCGGCTCCCGCGGCTCGCAACTCGCCCTCTGGCAGGCCAACCACATCTCCGCCCTCCTCCGCGCCCGCGGCCACGAAGTCGAGATCGAAATCATCCACACCACCGGCGACAAGATCACCGACGTTGCCCTCGCCAAGGTCGGCACCAAAGGCATGTTCACCAAAGAAATCGAAGAAGCCCTCGCCTCCGGCCGCGTCGACCTTGCCGTGCATTCATTGAAAGACCTGCCCACCGAACTCCCCGCAGGATTCGAAATCGCCGCCATCACCGAAAGACAAGACCCACGCGACGCCTTCTGCTCGCGTCACTACGCGAAGGTCGAAGACCTGCCGCAACGCGCCCGCGTCGGCACCTCCAGCCTGCGCCGCCAGGCGCAACTGAAAGCCATCCGCCCCGACCTCGATATTCATCCCTTGCGCGGCAACGTCGACACCCGCCTGCGCAAGCTCGAACAGGGCGAATACGATGCCATCATCCTCGCCTCCGCCGGCCTGAAGCGCCTGGGCAAGACCGAACTGATCAAGCAGATTATTTCCGCCGAAATCATGTGCCCCGCCGCCGGACAAGGCGCCCTCGGCATCGAAATCCGCGCTGGAGACTCCGCCACCCTCGACCACCTCGGATTCCTCAACGACCCCAACGCCCGCGCCGCCACCACCTGCGAGCGCGCCCTGCTCAACCGCCTCGGCGGAGGCTGCCAGGTCCCCATCGGCGCCTTCGCAGAAATGCGTAACGGCCGACTGCACCTGGAATCGATCGTCGCCGACCCCGACGGCTCGAAACTCTTGCGCGACTCCCGCGACGGCGACGATCCAGAAAAACTCGGCAACGCCGCTGGCGAAACTTTGCTTGCTCGCGGCGGAGACCAAATTCTCGAAGCCGTCTACGGCCGTGGTTTGGCCGTCCCGCCCCAACCATGAGATCCATGTTTCAAGGAAAGCGTCGTACGGGCGTTCGTAACCAGCCTCATATCAGGGCACGCCTTCAAGGCGTGCCGCACCCGCTCTCGCAATGGGCGTCGCCTTTAGGCGCTGAGGTCTTCTTTGGATGACCCGCAACGTTCTCCTGAAACTCCTGGGCGGCAGCAAGAGCCCTGCCCATCTCCGCCGCTGGATCAACCTCTGGCCGCCGTTCCTCGGCGCCGGCATTCGCATCACCCACATCGCGCCCGACACGAGAGCCATCGACGTCGAAATGAAGCTGCGCTTTTGGAACGCCAACTACGTCGGTACCCACTTCGGCGGATCCCTCTTTGCCATGACCGACCCTTTCTATATGCTGATGCTCATGGCCAACCTTGGCCCCGACTACATCGTCTGGGACAAAGCTGCGACCATCCGTTACCGCAAGCCCGGCAAAGGCAAAGTCCGCGCCGAATTTCGCCTGACCGATAGCCAGATTGATGACATTCGCGAGAAACTATTGACGCTCCCGAAGTACGAGCCCATGTTTCAGATTGAAGCAAAAGATGAATCCGGCGAAGTCATAGCCGTCGTCGAAAAGCTCCTGCACGTAAGCAAGAAGCGGGCTGAAGAACCACCCCAACCGTAGGGGGGCGAAAGAAAATTACACCGTGTACATCCCTGAACATTTTCGCGTGCGTGATCACTCCGATGCGCTCGCCTTCATGCGAGCCAACCCGTTTGCAATCCTGGTCTCCTCCACCGACGAGGGCCCCTTCGCCACCCACCTTCCGGTGTTCGTACGTGCGACCGGTGACCAGCTCGTCATTCGCGCCCACGTTGCCAAGGCCAATCCGCACTGGCGCTACCTCGAGCAGCAGCCCCAATGCCTCACCATTTTCCACGGCCCGCACTCCTACATTTCACCCAGCCTGTACGCCACGAGTGAGGTCGTTCCTACCTGGAACTATGGCGCGGTCCACGTCTACGGAAACGCGCGTGTCTTCTCCGCGCCCGAGTCGTTGTTGGAAGTGCTTCACGAGCTTATGGGCACATTCGAGCCCGCATATGCCGAGCAGTGGGCCGAACTGAGCCAGGCCTACCGCGAACGCATGCTCAGCCACATCGTGGGCTTTGAGATCACCGCAACCAAAATCGAAGCCAAATTCAAGCTCAGCCAGAACCGGACGAGGGAAGAATACGACAATATCATCGCGGCTCTGGATCAGTCCGACGACACCGCCGTGTCCGGAGTGGCCCGACTGATGCGCGAGCAAGGCCCAGGAAAGAAGCAGCGCGAATAAGGCAAGTGTGGGGCGGGCGCCCACGCCCGCCAACTCCGACCATGAGCAAAAGGACGAGATCATCGAGCAACCAGCCACTCAGCGGCATCCGCGTGCTCGTCGGCCGGGCCCGTCACCAGGCCGGTGCGCTCTCCCGCGAATTGCGCAAGCGGGGCGCGAACGTCCTCGAGATCCCCTTCATCGAAATCCGCAAGCCTCGTTCCTTCCGCCCGCTAGACTCCGCCTTGAAGACTCTCGACGCTTACGACTGGCTCATCCTCACCAGCGTCAACGGAGTCGAAGCCATGTGGCAGCGCATGGCAAAGCTTCGCCTGACCAGGAAGCATCTCCGTCATCTGCGCGTCGCTGCTATTGGTCCTGCAACGAAGAAGGCCATCGTGCAGCGCGGCGTGAAAGTTGAAGTCGTCCCGAAAGAGTATGTCGCCGAATCTGTAGTCCGCAGCCTGCGCCGCCGAGTGAACGGAAAACGCGTGCTGCTGGTGCGAGCCAAGGTCGCCCGCGACGTGATCCCGCATGACCTGCGCAAGGCCGGAGCGAGTGTCGATGTCGTCGAGGCCTACGAGACTGTGATCCCACAATCTTCCCGCTTGCGCCTGCAAGCCGCGATCAAAGACCCGAAAAGGCGTCCCCATGTGGTGACGTTCACCAGCTCTTCCACCGTGCGAAACTTTGTCGCCTTGCTCGGCTCGCGCGGCCTCCTGACCTTTTCAAAGAAGCCCGCGCAACGTCGCTCCGACGAAGTCCTCATGGCATCCATCGGTCCCGTCACCTCATCCACGTTGCGCGAGTCCGGACTCAATGTTGATATCCAAGCGAAGGAATTCACCATCCCCGGCCTCGTAGAGGCCATCGTGCAAGTCTTCGCCAGATAACGCGAAGAGCAGGCGGCCCCCAATTGCTGCCACCTGACCGGAAACAGATCTGTCCTCCCGCGCCCTTTATGAAGTATCCTAACTGCGGATCGTGAGCACTTGAGGACCGTCTGCCCCTCTCTGGGGGACGTTTTCTGCAAGCGGTCGCAGGGAGTTGCACGCATATGTCGTGGAGTAGGCGCTTACTAATCTTTCCCTTGTTCGCTCTACTTTGCTCCCCGCAGTACCCACTCTTGGCGCAAACTCCCGCACCGGTACTGGCAGGACTGGTCCAACGATTGGACGCCAGCAAGGTCAAAGTCGGCGATCCACTTCTGGCGAAACTGGCGTTGCCCTGGAAGAGTCCTGCCTGCGATTTGCGCACAGGCGCTATCATTCAGGGCCATGTGGTGACGCAAAGGGCCCATTCCAGGACCGAGAAGACTTCAGAAATCGGTGTCATCTTTGAGAGCGGCCAATGCGGCGGTCGCGATATGAAGCCGTTGTTCTTAACCGTCGCGGCGGTGGTGGCTCCAAATCCTCCGCGCTATTCCGATTTGCCCGAAACAGAAGAACTGCAGCCGTTGACGTCAGCGGTGGGTGTCACCTTGAACAGCAGTGGCCCAAACAATATGCGGAGCGTCAGCCAGGCGTCCACGGCCGTCTACTTCGCACCGCGTCGCATCAAAGCTCCAGACGCCTTGAAGCCGGGACAGGTGGTCGGAATTCCACATCTTGCAATCTCGGTGGGACAAGGGGCTGGCGGCGCTTCCATCCTCTCCTCGACCGGACGCAATGTGCAGCTCAACGCTGGAACACAGTTCGTACTTGTTCCCAATCTTAGAGCTGAGGCCAACGTAAACGCAGGCGCGAAGAGCGCCACTCCCGATACGGCCACCACGAATGCTGTCGCGAATGCTGTCTCCGGAGTGATTGAGTCTCCTCCTCCCAACATTGCAGACGAAAGGGAGCTCTGCGTGGTTCCCGACTGCACCGTCGCCCTCGCAGACAGCCAGTTGGATCAGGGGGTCCAGGGCGCGCAGATCACCCTGCCTTTGAAAGGATTAGGGTACTTGCCTCCGTCAGCGGACCGGGAGATGTCCAGCTTCGATTACGATGCGAGCATTGCATACCTGGGCCCCAGCCAGTTTCTTTTCACCTTCAACCCGCACACGCTGGTTCCCCGCACTGGTGAAGAAGCAAACTCCTTCCGTAAGCTTCGCATCGTACGCGCCGTGCTCATCGACCTGGAGAAAAAGGAGATCGTGAAGACTGTCGATTGGCGCGTCCCGGACTCCGGGCGCTATCTATGGCCGATCGGAGGGAACCGGGTCTTGATTCATGTAGGTCAGGAATTGCGTGTGTACGGCCCCGGACTTCAGCTGCGCAACCAGATTTCCCTGGGAGGTCCACTGGCATTTGTGCGGATTTCTCCGGCCTCGGAATACTTCGCCGCCGGCGTGATTCACGAGCAGCACTCGCGCGAGATCCATCGACAGCTGGAAGAAGCCGAACTCCGCGAGCCGGAAGAAGACGTAGAAATCCGCTTACTCGATTCCCAATTCAAAGTGCTGACAACGATTACGCGTTCTTCGCGACTTCCGGCTCCAGTCTTGCTGAACGAAGGCGAGGTCCACATCCCCAGCATTGGTCGAAACCACTGGCGAATCGTGGAGACCAGTTGGGCCGGACAGCGGCGGGTCCTTGCCGTCGCTACTTCCACTTGCGTGCCCCAAGCAGAAAGCTTGCCGGGAAATTTGCTGTTTGTGGTCGGTTGCGACCGGCAAACGGGCAACCGATGGTACCGCATCCTTCACGGCGACGGTAAGGTCGTGCTCAAAGGGTGGTCTCCCTCTTCAGAACTCGAGCAAACCGCGGGAGGTAATGTCGGGAGCAATGCGTTCGCGATCAGAATTGCAGAGGTGACCGGCTCGCGGTTATTGCAGTCGGTTTTCAAACCGTCCGATCTGAAGAGTGCGCGGGTGACCGTCTACCGGGCAACAAATGGGCACCGCATCTTTTCCATCGGCCTTCCCGACCCCGTACCCGCAGTACAAACGTTCGCCATATCTCCTCGAGAAGACCAAGTGGCCTTGCTCAAGGCCGACGAGATTGCTTTCTATCGAGTCTCGGCTGCTGAGTGAATCGCCTCTGCCGTCTCCCTTCTCTCAGTTGAGAAATTCACGACGCAGGTGGACAAATTCCGGACATGGGTGGCGCACCGCTTTCAACGCGGTGACCGGCATCCAGGCATTCGATGGACTTTAGCCCCCCATGTGATCCGGTCCAAATCGCCTGCAAACTGGTATAACCTCTCACGATGAAACTGAAGACGCTCTACCTCGCTTTCTGCTTTGTCGGGATCGCACTGCCTTACTGGTATTTCGTTCCTTGGGTGATGCAGCACGGCCTGAATCTCCGGCTTCTCCTCCACGAACTGTTTGCCAACCGCATCAGCGCCTTCTTCGGAATGGACGTCCTCGTCTCAGCTGTCGTTCTGCTCCGCTTCATCCGGGCAGAACGCACGCGACTCGACATCCGCGGATGGTGGCTCCCCATCCTAGCCGTGCTCACAGTAGGAGTCTCGCTCGCCCTGCCTCAGTTTCTGTATTTGCGTGAGCGAACACTGGAAAGCATGAGCTCGAGAGCAGCAGTTAAACGAGAAGGGAACCCTTGATGCAACTCGGAACCGACACATCTATCTCACCGACCGCCCTCAGGCCTTAACGTAAGGGCGAGGTTCCAACAATGCGCTTGACATGGGCGCTCATTCGGCCTGCAATAACGATTGTGAGATGGACGAGCCCTCTCGTCCCGGTGATCGCGATTCTTGCGTTGCCACTGACGACGGCACAGACGCCTTTACCGACCACGTCGCCTGAAACGAGTACCGCAACAATGTCCGACCGCGAAAAGAGCGGCCTGCGTGGCCCCGTGAAGTCTTGCACCGAAGAGACCAGGTACCCTGCTAGGACGGATGTCGAGGGCACGACATACCCCGAGGTTCATTGGATCCATGCCACAGAATACGATATGGATGGCCGCATGGTTGGCACACGTAGCGGTGGCTCCGACGATTCGGATTGGGTGACGCGTAACATCTATAACGCATCCGGACGGCTGTTAAGAACCACGTCAGGCAAGGAAGGTGAGAAAGCTGCCGAGACGCTCTTTTCCTATGACGATAACGGAAAGGTGGTGAAAATTACTCGCAGTGGCGCTCCTGAAAATCCCATCGTATTTCATTACGACGACAATGGTCGAAAAACAGTGGTACAGGTCTCTCGCCCCGAAGACTACAGACCGAGGACGGCTTCCGCGGGCTCTCCCTTTGAGATTGCAGATCGCCCACCTAACCTGCCTGGCGGCGGCACCGCAACCACAATTTACGACGAACATGACAGGGCCACCGAAGTCGAGGTTCGCGATGACAAAGGAGAAATAGTGAGCCGGGCGGTGCGGGTATACGACGCTCAGGGACACATTGTCGAAGAAAAGCAGATCCTGGACAACCTGGAAACGATGTTTCCGCCAGAGGCCCGCGTGAAAATGCTGGAGGAGTCTGGCCTTTCCCCCGATCAGCTACGGCAAGAATTGCATGCGCAGCTTACGAAGCTCATGGGAGGCCAACCCGAGCCGTACTCGGTTTCCTATGGCTACGACACTCATGGCCGCGTAAACCATACATGTCGGCGAATTTACAATCATGAAGACGAGATCGAAGCCATTTACGACGAACACGGAGACATCGCGTCGGAAATTACGCGAAGCGCAAGAATGGCCGAAGAGACTGATCCCAGTAAGCCCGCTCCAGGACCACCTGACTACTCCGAAGTAAGCTATTCTTACAAATATGATGACCACGAGAATTGGGTCGAGAAAACAATGTCCTATCGCTCAAGTCCCGATGGTGAATTCCAGTCATCAACCGCGATCAAACGGACATTGACGTACTACTGATCGCTGCTGCCGCGCTTCTTGATCGCCTCCACTCCGTCTCCGATTCCGAAAGCGCGGAACGCCGTTTTGAAAGGGCGCGGCTTTAGCCGCTGAGGTAAAACGCGTGGTGACACTTACTCGTTCAGCGAGCAACTACAGTCCGCCGGCTGTACATGCGCCAGCAGAAAATCCGCCACGCGCTTGTACGCATCAATCTGATTTTCCACCCGCGCAAACCCATGCCCTTCATTCTCGTAAATCTTGTAGTCGACCGTGCCGCCGCGCTTCTTGATCGCATCCACCACCTGCTGCGTTTCTGACTTCGGACAGCGCGGGTCATGTCCCCCCGCCAACAGCATTAGCGGTGCCTTAATCTGATCGATGTAGTTAATTGGCGACCGCTCTTCGTACAGCGCCTTGTTCTTCACCACATCGCCCATGGTCGCCAGATCGGACTGCCGCAACACGGGGTCTTCATTTTCGATCTCGGTAAACCAGTTCACGAAGGGCACGATCGGCACTCCCGCAGCCCACACTTCCGACGCCTTCGTCACCGCCATCATGCTCAAGTACCCGCCATAACTTCCGCCCATCACCGCAATCTTTCTCGGATCGAGATGCCCCGTTTGCTTGATCCAGTCGACTCCAGCCAGCACGTCCTGCAGATCCCCGCCACCCATGTCGAACAAATTCGCCTGCTGGAATTCTTTCCCGTACCCGGTGGACCCGCGATAGTTCGGCGCCAGCACCATGTAGCCCTGATTCGCCGCGTACTGCACGAAACGGTTGAACGAATTCATGGTCTGCGCCGTAGGCCCACCGTGGATGTAGACGATGGCTGCATTTTCCCCGTTCCGTGCCATGTTGAACGGTACGTAGAGGAACGCTGAGATGGTCCACTTCCCGTCTCGGCTCGGATAGTGCACCAGATAGGGCTCGACCATGTCCTCCGAGCGCACACCAGCGACCAGCGAGTGCGTGATCTGTTGCGACTTGCCCGTGGCCATGTGATAGACCCAGAGATCACCGGGAGCCGTCGGCCCATTGTGGTGATAGAGCATGCGCAAGCCGTCTTTGCTGAAGGCTGTATGCCCGCCCGCCGGCTCATTCACCCCTTTGGGGATAGGCAATGCTGTGGACTTTCCGGTCGCGAGATCATACAGGTAGATGTCCTCGTTGCCATCAACATTGGCGCCGAACGTGACGTGCTTGCCGTCCGGCGAAAATTCGCCCCCGTGGATTTCCCACTTGTCCTGGGTCAGCCACGAAATCTTCTTCGTCGCTATATCGATCAGCCCAACGTTGTCGTATCCGTTTGCTGCATTCGAAGTACACAGAACGCGCTTGCCGTCCGGCGAGATATCATCGGCGGAATAAAGCTTCTCGCCCTCATGTGGCGTCAGCAGCGTGCTCTGTCCGGCGCCCACGTCGGCGATAAAAATGTTTGAGTCCGTTCCCTTGGCCTGGCTCTGTGTGTAGACGATGAACTTCCCGTCGTGCGACCAGATCGGCCCGGAGTTGCCCTTGTCCTGTGGCGTGTTCGTGGTGACGTGCTTCACCTCACGCATCAGCATGTCGTAGATGTCGATCTCATAGGCTGCCGAAGTTCTTGGCTTTACTTCGTACGCCAGATACCGCCCGTCCGGCGACCACGTCGGCTCCATCTCCGCAATCTCGCGCGTCTGGGTCAGGTTGACCACCTTCCCAGTCTTCGGCGAGACGAGAAAGATATCCCACTGCTCGTCCCCATCGTAGTCCGACTGGTAAGCAATCCACTTTCCGTCCGGCGACCACGCTGGCGCCGCCTGCCGTTGGTCGCTGACCGTAAGTTGCACGGGCCATCCACCCTCGGCGGGCACCAGCCACAGGTTGTTGCGCCCGCTCATATTTGAGATGAACGCAATGCTCTTCCCATCCGGCGACCACGTCGGACGCCCCACCTGCCGAGTCATGTACAGCTTCTCGATCGTCAGGCTGCGCGGCTCCACCTGCGCATCTGGCTTGGAAGCAATCTGCTTGGGGTCGGTAACCGCCTGTGGTACAGGAAGAGTCTGGGCAGACGCGATTTCGGTCGCAACTGTGCTCATGAATATGACAATAGCAAAGAGTGGGAGGATACGCATGGCAGTCGAACCCTCGGACGTGGACTCGAAACCAGAGTGTAGCAAAAGGATGGACTTAACTCTCTGGCCGTCGCCTATTTGATCAGCACAGTTCAAGCATCGTGCCGCAAACAATACTCTATGTCATCTTGAGCGGAGCATGCCCATGAGCGAAGCGAATGGGCATGCGCAGTCGAAAGATCCCTACGAACGCAACCGTCCCAGCAACTCGCACGAAATGACCTCACGGCGATGCAGGGAAAAACAGGCACTCATCAGGGTACAGATCGTGCCGCCGTGCGAGGACCAACCACCCTACACTTCGTCCTGTTCCTTCAGCCGGGCGATAACCCCGAAGTCTTCCAGCGTCGTAGTGTCGCCCTTCACTTCCCCGCTGGTCGCCAGTTCGCGCAGCAACCGCCGCATGATTTTCCCGCTGCGAGTCTTCGGCAACGTCTCCGTGAAGCGGATGTCGTCCGGCTTGGCCAGC
This sequence comes from Terriglobia bacterium, assembly GCA_020073465.1. GTDB lineage: Bacteria > Acidobacteriota > Terriglobia > Terriglobales > Acidobacteriaceae > Sulfotelmatobacter. The sequence continues at coordinate 30,869 of JAIQFC010000012.1, read as the reverse complement.
GCCCCAATCTCCTTCGCCACCCACTTCCGCAGCTCTTCTTTCAGCTCCGGCGTAGGCTGCCTTCCCTGCTCCAGCGTCACAAACGCCGAGATCGCCTGCCCCTTCAGTTCATCCGGACGCCCCACCACCGCCGCTTCTGCCACGGCCTCATGTGCCACCAGTGCCGATTCCACCTCCATAGTGCTCAGCCGGTGTCCACTGACATTGAGCACGTCGTCCACCCGCCCCATAATCCAGAAGTAACCGTCCTTATCTTTACGCGCCCCGTCGCCGGTGAAGTACATCCCCGGAATCTGAGACCAGTACTGCCGCACATAGCGGTCCGGATCCCCGTAAACCGTCCGCAACATCCCCGGCCACGGCCGCTTGATCACCAGAAATCCTCCCGATCCATCCGGTACCGCCTTGCCCTCCATGGTCACAATCTCCGGCACCACCCCCGGCATCGGCCGCGTCGCCGACCCCGGCTTGGTCGCCACCGCCCCCGGAATCGGCGCAATCATGATGTGCCCCGTCTCCGTCTGCCACCAGGTGTCCGTGATCGGGCAGCGGTTGCCGCCGATGATTTCGCGGTACCACATCCAGGCTTCGGGGTTGATGGGCTCGCCCACCGTGCCTAGGAGGCGGAGGCTGCTCATGTCGTGCTTCTTGGGCCACTCATCTCCCCACTTGATGAAGGTGCGGATCGCTGTGGGCGCGGTGTAGAAGATGTTGACTTTGTGGCGGGCGATGATGGACCAGAAGCGGTCGGGCTCGGGGAAGTTCGGCGCGCCTTCATACATCAGGCTGGTGGCGCCGTTTTGCAGCGGGCCGTAGACGATGTAGCTGTGCCCCGTAACCCATCCGATGTCAGCCGTGCACCAGTAGGTATCTTCGTCTTTGAGGTCGAAGACCCACTTTGCGGTGAGATAGGTGCCGACGGAATATCCGGCGGTGGTATGCACTACGCCTTTCGGTTTGCCGGTCGTGCCTGACGTATACAGGATGTAGAGCGGGTGCTCAGAATCGAGTGGCTCAGCGGGACAGGTGTCGGAAGCTTTCGCCATCAGCTCGTGCCACCAGTGATCTCGTCCTTGCTGCATGTTGAGGGGCGATCCCGTTCGCTTGTAGACGACCACATGCTTCACGCTCGGACACGACTTCAACGCTTCTTCGACCGCGGGAAAGAGCTTGACTTCGGTGCCGCGGCGGTAGGATCCGTCCTGGGTAATGACGGCGGTGGCCTGCGAATCGTGAATGCGATCAACCAACGCGTTCGACGAGAATCCTCCGAAGACCACCGTGTGCGGCGCGCCGATGCGGGCGCAGGCCAGCATGGCGATCGCCAGCTCCGGCGTCATGCCCATGTAGATGGCGACGCGGTCCCCCTTTCTGACCCCGAGTGACTTCAAGACGTTGGCGAACTTCTGCACCTCGCGATGCAGTTGCTGGTAGGTCAGCACGCGGACTTCGCCGGGCTCGCTTTCCCAGATAATGGCCGCCTTGTTTTTGCGCCAGGTTTCTACGTGGCGGTCGAGGCAGTTGTAAGACAGGTTGAACTCGCCCCCGACAAACCACTTCGCCCACGGACAATTCCACTCGAGAACTTTGTCCCACTTCTTGAACCAGTGCAGCTCGCTGGCGATGCGGCCCCAGAACTTGTCGGGATCGTCGACCGATTCCTGGTACAGCCGCTCGTAGTCGGCCAGGCTCTTGATGTGCGCCTGCGCGCTGAATTCCGCCGGGCACTCAAACTTGCGCTGCTCGTGAAGAATGGAATCGATGTTGGTGGGATCGGCGACGGCTTTCTCCGGCATGAATGAACCTCAACGTAGAGGAATTTTGTGGCGTTGCGCTGCGGGTGGTGCGAAACCGAAAAAACTATTTTACACATCGAGGAAGCGGTCGCGGTCCTTGGGGCCAGGCAGCATGCAGGTTTCGAAGCGCCCGAACAGCCGGTAGCGGTTGCGCGCGACGAGTCGGTATCCCCAGTCGCGGAGGGGCCGGGGCAGGATCTGCAAGAGAAAGCCGGCGAGCCTCCAGATTCCGCGCCCGGGTTGTGTGGGGACAGGCGCCAGTGTGGGTCCGGGTGCTTGTGTGGGGACAGCCGTTTGTGTGGGTCCGGGTCTCTGACCCGGACGGGCCGAGCGAAGCTCGACTGCTCCCAGCTGCTTCAGAATAAAGATGACCGCATCGGAGCGAGCCAGCAGTTGTTCGTCGGGCAGTTCGTAATTGACGACGACGTAGACGGTATCAAGGTCTTGAGGATCAGCGCCGTGGCGCGCGAGGATGCGGGCAGCAAGCGAACTCTGCAGCGAGGCGAAGCTGAACGTACCATCCGGATCGCGGCGCAGCACGAACTGGTTCATCCGGTTGCAGAGTCCGCAGACGCCGTCGTAGAGGAGGATGGGGTGGGGCATGGGTGGGCGACATCGAAGACTTTAGCACCTGCAACGTTTTCGGACGCGTTTTGTCGAAGCCCGAGCCCCAGCCGAGGGGGAAGTCGAAGGGAATCTCCTTCCTGCCGCCGCCCACCGCGCTCGCTCGCTCGTGTGGGGCGGACACTCCTGTCCGCCGCCTTTGATTTTGATCTTAAGAGGTTGGGGCTGCGAAGCCGGAGAAAATCAAAAGCCCAAGGGACTGAGTTTCATGGAATCCCACCTTTGCGCAAAGAACGCGCAAAGACGCGGCACCCGGCAAAGATGGGCCACCCGCCCGCGCCAGGATGCGGCCAGCCAGCGCACTCTGCAGCGACGCGAAGCGGAAGATGCCCTCCGGATCGCGGCGCAGCACGAACTGGTTCATCCGGTTGCAAAGTCGGCAGACGCCGTCGTAGAGGAGGATGGGGTGAGGCATGCCCGTGGCTGATTCGATTCCAATGGGCCGGGAAGGTCAAAAGCGTGACAGGGTGAGGGTTGTGGAATCCCACCTTTCGCAAAGAACGCGAAAGATGGGGCAGCCTCAGTCGTGGTGGTTCCGTCGTTCAGACTCAAAAGGGTGGGCCAGCCCGCCCCCACACCAGCTATAATTCTGTCGCGCTCGGCCCGGCGGAGGTCTATACGGAAGTGTTTGCTTCGCTTGCGAATTTCGCCAGCATCTTAGGCCTCTTCGCCAGTATTGCGGCTTGGGTCGCTGCTGCGCAGGCCAAGCGTGCCGCAGCGGAAGCCAAGAGAGCCGTCAGACACTTCGATGTCGCAGAAAGGTTGAACAGCCTTAGCGTCAGGGCGACAGAACTTCTGGCCCTCGTGGAAGGCAATGACGCTGTCAGCGCCAGTTTGAGAGGCCGAGACCTCACTTCTGAGCTTGTACGTGTCCGGCTCCGCTGGGAAAGGTTCTTGTCGGCAGAGTCGAAAACCGCATTGGCCCAGGCTGTCGCTCAGGTCCAGGACATTGCGCTGCGCCTCGCCACGAGCGGCATTCCCGATACGCCCCAGGGCAAACAGAGACTCTTGCGGTTCTGCCACTCGGTAAACCAGTCACTGAACGCAGAGTCTGCGAGAATGCTTGCCGAAATAGAGAGCAAGGAGGAACTAAGTGCCTCAACCCATCAACTACGACGAGATCATTAGTCGGCTCGTTCAAAAGACGGAAGAAGGGAAAATTAGCTGGTCGCAGGTTTTTTCCTCTAACACATTTACCTGCACAGTGGAAGGCGAGTTTACATTCAGAATTGCGAAGTGGGTGCAACAGGAAGAAACTTTTGTTCGATTGTCTATGACGGACAAAGAAAACAACGAGATTTTCCAGGTCGAGCAAGATGTAGACTACGCGCTCGGGAGAAAGTTGAGTGACCTACACGAAGCCGCACGGCGAGTCGCGCTCAATGTCGAGGAGAAAATCAATGCCGCGAAGGATATCCTAGGGAGGATCTAGGCGGGCGGCCCACCCTTCGCGCTCTTTTGTCATTGCCCATCCTCTCGCAGACCCACTTCGGATAGGCATTCAGTGAGCTGCTCTTCGGTAAGAACCAAAGCATTCTGTGTTGTGCGGGCTGCCCCATCCTTGGCTCAGGTCCAAAGACGGCGGGAGGCTGTCCCACCCTTCGCGTTTTTCGAAGGGTGGGGATCACGGACCTCGATCATCCAGTTCATCGGTCGGGTGTCCCATTTCTCGCACGTTCGGTGCGCCGAGAACTGGGTTCTACATTGCCAGAAGATAAAAGTAACCGGACACAACGTCTCCGTAGTTGGTATGAACGAAAAAACGAAGCACTACGTTGTTCGGCATGCGAACGTACTTCTTCAGCACGATCTCGAACCGATAAGGAGCGCCAGGAGGAAGATATACGGGATCGGTTAATGGACCCGCGACGCGCATCGGCAACCCTGACCATTCAAAATCATCCTGCACAATCGGCCGGATGTCTTTCGAAGTCATTGCGGTTGCATCAAACGGTAGTTCCATTTCTTTGAGTTCCTCAGCAATATCGACAATTTTGTTACCCGCAATCACCCTGCTGGGCGGAGGTGGCATGACGATCTCGTACCGACCGTCCACCTTGACTCTTGTCGTCTCCCAGTCTCCCAAAGAAACCGTATTCATCGCGGCGTATGCGATCTCGATGCCGACCGAGTCAACGATGACGGGTTCTTTGCGCTTATTGGTCACCATTACGTCGAACAGGGGATCAATCGCGATATTTTGGAGATCTTTTTGCGAGAAAAAAGCGGCTGACTTCCGGCACCAGTCGGGGCTGGCAAACATGTAGGGACAATCGTACGTCCCCTTCTTCTTTTCTTTGGCCAGTTCTGCCAGAATTTTCGGGTCTCTTTCCCCGCTCGTCGCCCGGCCGTAAAAGTAGTTGGGATAGTCGCGAGGCAGAGTCTCCCAATACTTGCTCGCACTCAAGACGACCCGCGAAAAGTCGACGGCAGGGCCAGTGTCGGCAGTTGACATCTTAGGTGTCCGGCTCGCGGTTATGAATGAGCGGACTTTCTCCACGAAAGTCAGCACGCCGGTCAGAACAATACCGATCACAAGAATAGCGACGATGAGCTTGTTGTTCTTGAGACGATCAAGAGTAGCGTCGTAAAGCGTAGGCCGCTCAGACAAGTCGATCGCTCCAAATCCAGTTGCTGGCGAACCCAATTCTAGATAGTTCGCAAGGATTGTGAAAGAACAGTCTGATTGGAGGAGAAAACAGGTTCCTTCGACAAGGTGGCTGGCCCGCCCTTGCGCTACCCCTACTGGGGCTGCCACGAACCTCGATCATCCAGTTCATCCGCTTCGTCCATGCAGGCAGATGGATTCGCGTGTCCGCCCCACACGGGCTCAAAATCTTGTCAAGACCCTAAACATGAGCATTCCCTCTTAACTCATTGATTCATTGGGGAATATAGATTTCTGGAAATGTCCAGTCACCCCCCTCCAATTTGATATTCTGAATATAGAGAGCAAAAACAACGGCGCGGGCCTTCCGGTCTGCGCCGTTCGTGTTTTCGGCGGCTCTTGTGTCTTGATTCAAAAAGGAAGCGAGTAGTCATGGGCGAGCGAGCAGGCGAAGCAGGGATACGAGCTATACGGAAAGAAGACTTCACGGGCGAGGTCAATCCTAGTTACATGGTCTTGATGGGCAACATCACCATCATGGCCATGGCAGAGCAGTCTCCGGAAAGGCGACGAAAAGGGCGGAAGGTATCCCTACCCCATGGTGAGATACACCATCCAAATGGGTCAAAAAGGCGCGGTGAAATTGCCGAAGCCATGTTTCTGACCAAGGCCGTGACCATGGGCTTCAGCGTCGGCGTACTGTGGGGCGACAGCGACAAGTATGACCTCATCGTCGACGCGGGCGGAAGGCTGTTGAAGGTCCAGGTCAAATCGGCACACCACCCTAGCAAAGGCCCCCACGGATACTTCATTACGGCCCACGCACACGGGCGCAGGCCCAGGCCCTATCGGGCCGGTGAAATTGATTTGCTCGTGGCCTACCTCGTGCCTGAGGACGCTTGGTATGTGTTCCCTCCCCGCGCCTTCCAGAAGAAGAAGCAGTTGCGTCTGTATCCACACCGGGTGAGGAAGACTTCGAAGTACGAGAAGTACCGCGAGGCCTGGCACTGGTTCGAGGATGTCACGTAGCCGGGCGTGTGGCGCGGGCGCCTCGCCCGCGTGTCGGCGCCAAGATGGAGCGGGCTTCCGTGGGACTAAGGTTTCAAACCTAAGTGCAGCAGTTCCCCACGCAGGCACAAATGTCGCTGAGTGAGCTTGAGGTAGCGCATTTCGTTATCCCCGGCCTGGGCGCGGATAATTCTGAGGAGTTCTTCTTTTTCTTTCGCGGACCAGCGGCGGAGGTTGGGGATCAGCGCCAGGACCAGCGCCCAATTTTCGAAAGCGCGTTGCTCGGCGGGAGTCCAGCGCGCGAGGCTCGCTTTGAGGGCGTGAGTGACTTCTTTAACAGACTCCCGGCGGATGCGACGGCTATCGCCGTCGAATTCTTGCGCCATGCGGCGGTTGATGCGCAGTCCGAGGTTGCGGGTGGAGAAGGTATCCCAGGGGCCGGGTCCGCTTCGGTCCAATTCATAGAACACGTGCGCTTCGGCGAGGCGCTTCAGAATCCGTGCGGGCGTGCGATAGCGCGGATCCGCGGCGATCTTCTGCTCTTCCCTTCTAGCCAATTGTTCAAGGTCAGGACGGCCGGAGCGAAAGCCGAGTTTGCGGTAGAACCAGAAGGCGCCGGAGTCGATGGCTTCGTCGTTGTTCTGGCCGATCTGGTAGGGGTACACGGAGAAGGTCGTGGCCCCGGTGAGTTGGCGGAGGCAGCGCAGAACCTGGGCGTAGATCCAGGCGGTCTCGCCCTGGCGGAATGTGTAGAAGGTGTTGAAGCCGATTTCGATCCAATCACAAAGGCCGATGGCTTCGATGTAGTTGATGGGGACGCCGTTCTTCAGGGTGAATCCGGCGACGTACGCGCGCAGGGGCAGGCGGCGATGCGGCGGCAGATTCCAGAAATGCATGACGACGCCGCGCCCGAGATCGGCGCGGGTGACGGAGTTGGGGTCGCCCAGCGTCGTGCCGTAGAGTTCACGATAACGGACGGCCATTACTTCGCGGATGGTGTGCATCACCGCTTCGCCTGCGCGCCGTGAGAGTTTCGTGAGCCTCGGGCCGGGCTGGGCGAGTTCTCGGGAAAGTGAAACCTGGCTGCGCGTGATCAAGGGCTCGGCGTGGTAGTAGAAGCGGTGGGGACGGCTCCAGTTGCGGGTGCGGGAGAAGCGCAGGTTACCGAGATTCCAGCGAATGGGGAGGCGGAGCGAGTCGAAGAGTTCGGCGCGCTCACGATCGCTGACGTCCAGCCGCTCAAACTGGCGGACCAACCAGTCAAGCTGACGCTCGCGGCCACGAGCAGCGTCGAGCCAACGGTGCCAGGGGATGTTCGCTTCGACATCTGCGTCTTCTTCGAGCAGGGGGATGAAACGTGGCCAGGTAGATCCTATGGCACGTTCTTCTTCGTAGTCATCCCATGCAATTTCGACGTTGCGCGGAATGCGGCGCGCCAGCCAGCGGACGACCTCGAAGGTGAGTGTGTCCTGCATGGTGGTTCCGGCGATGCCGGAGGTGTCGAAGTCGTCGAAGACGGACATGTCTGCACCGGAACTGCGAAGCCAGGCTATGCGCTCATGAAAGCCGTTGAGCAAGTTCTCAGCGAGGGATACCACGGATGGTCCCTGGGGAAAGGCGCGGAGAAAGAGCAAGACCTCGTGGAAGCGGAGCAAGGAGCGGGGATCGCGGAACGGATGACGCGAGAGTCGGGCCAGCAGCCTCTCTGTCTCTGCTGATTCTCCGGGGCCGAAGCGGCCCTTGGCGGCTTCCAGGCAGGCGAGCAAATCATCCAGAGAGTGTTTGGGCATGCGGCTGGCCAGTGTAACGTGTCCCCGGAGCCGGGGGAAAGAAATCACACGCGGGCTGCAGCTTCCGCCCTGGCTGAAACAGCCGAGATCCTGCCTTAAGCGAGCGGAAGGACGGGTCTTGGCTGACCACCGATGGGTTGCAAGGACGTGCACATGGCCCGAAATTCCCATGGCCAGGGGGGTGGAAATGGTCTATATTTCTGCGCCCATTGAAAGGGGTAAAGATGATGTTCTGTTTTCGATCCGCTCGCTTCAAGCGCACTGTGATTGCGTGGGTGGCCGTATTCGCGCTGCTTGCCGAGGCCGTTGCCGGCCAGACTGGATCCGCGACCAAGGCCACGGAGCGGAGGGGCATCGCGCATCCGGGCGATATCACTCAGATTCAGCACATCATCTTCATCCTGAAAGAGAATCGCACGTTCGATAATTACTTCGGGACCTATCCCGGGGCGGACGGAGCAACGACGGCGAAGATTTCGACGGGCCAGACCATCCGGCTGGCTCATACACCGGACCCGCCTCCGCGCGACATTTCCGGGCATGGCTGGTTTGACGCGATCGCAGGCATGGATGGCGGAAAGATGGACCGCTTCGACGTGATCCCCGGATCGAACAGCAACGGCGACTACATGGGGATGACCCAGCTCACACAAAAGGATATCCCGAACTACTTCGCCTACGCGCAGAGCTACGTACTCGCGGACCGCATGTTCTCTTCCCTGCAGGGCGCCAGCTTTGCCAACCATTTGTATATGGTCGCAGGCCAGTCCGGAGGGGCCTTCACCATCCCGTCTGCCAGCGGGGTCACACCGAAAGGCGCCTGGGGATGCGATTCGCCGAGCGACACGACGGTGAAGGTGGAGAACGAAGATGAAACCATCACGAGTCCATTTCCCTGCCTCGACTTCGAGACGTTGACAGACGTTCTGGACGACGCGGGAGTTAGCTGGAAGTACTATGCTCCGGCCATCGGGCAACCGGGGGCCATCTATTCCTCGCTGGATGCAATCAATCACATCCGCAACGGGCCGGAATGGGACGACCACGTGGTCAGCGACACGCAATTCGTGACGGATGCACAGAACGGCACTCTGCCCGCCGTCAGTTGGCTGGTAACGGCCGACACGAATAATGAACATCCGCCGAGCGGAGTGTGCCCGGGAGAGAATTGGACGGTGAAGCAGGTCAACGCGGTGATGCAGGGGGCGGATTGGAACTCGAGCGCCATCTTTATTACCTGGGACGATTTTGGTGGTTTCTACGATCACGTGGTCCCGCCGGTCGTGGACTTTTTCGGGATGGGACCGCGCGTCCCTCTGCTGGTCATTGCCCCATTTGCGAAGAAGGGATACATCTCGCACACGACTTACGAATATTCGTCAATTCTGAAGTTCATTGAGGCACGTTTCGGCTTGTCCTCCTTGACGGCGAGGGACGCACAGGCCAACGACATGACCGACAGTTTTGACTTCACGCAATCGGCACGCGCTCCCCTAGTCCTGCAACAGCGGACCTGTCCCTTTCTCACGACGGATTCAAATTTCGGCTTTCAGCAGCTGGGGAAAACAAGCGCAACCACTTCCCTGGTATTCACCAACCGAGGGACGGACACGCTGACGATTTCAGGCATCTCGACCACTGGCGATTTCTCCCAGACCAATGCATGCCCGGCTACGCTGACGCAGGGCAAGACGTGCAAGATCAGCGTGACGGTTACGCCGACAAAGGTGGGAGCCAGGGCAGGCAAACTTTCGGTGACGACCAGTGCGTCCAGCAGCCCGACAACGACTAATCTTTTCGCGATCGGAACCGTTGCCATGGTGACGCCGACAGCAGTCAAAGAGTTTGCGGACACCGCGATCAATTCGACGACTTCCCAAACGCTCACGCTGACGAACGCAGGGAGTTCCGCGCTCACGATTACGCGCATTACCTCCACTGGAGACTACTCGCAGAGCAACACCTGCGGTTCCAGCGTGGCGGCGGGAAAACAGTGCACGGTCACGGTGACCTTCGCGCCGACGGTGACGGGAAAGAGGTATGGCGGCGTTACGGTTACTCCCGCGGCTCCGGAGATTCCGCAGACGATCTCGCTGATGGGAGTCGGTCTGGCGGTAACCTATTCTCCTCATAAGCTGACCTTCAGCAGCCAGATTGTGGGAACAAAGAGCCCGCCGCAAACCGTCAAGGTCACCAATCCCGGCAATGCGCCGTTGATCATGGGCGCGATCGCAGCCACTGGAGACTTCTCTCAAACCAACAACTGCACTGCGTCGCTCGCTCCGGGCACTTCCTGCACCATCAACGTAACGTTTGCGCCTACTGCCACGGGAACCAGGACAGGAACGGTGAGTATCACCGACAGCGATTTTGGCAGTCCGCAGGTAGTGACGCTAACCGGCACGGGGACATAGGCGAAGCAGCCAAGGTTCCCCTGGCCGAAGGAAATCTCGCCTCAGGAACTAACGGCGCGGCTGCAAGCCGCGCCCTTTCAAACCTAGTCGTAGATCGAACAACCCGTAGAACCCGCGCCCGGTCACCCCGAGTTTCACGCCGACATTTTTCACCAGCTTTCCAAGCCTCACTCCGGCAGTTTCATTTCTCCTTCAATCGCAAACTGCGCGTCGATGATCGGCGCCTTCGTCCCCGGCTGGCCGCCGCCGACGGTAATGCGGTAGGTGCCGGGAGCCACGAGGCGGTCTCCGGCTTCGTTGACCATGCTCAAGTCGCGAGCGTCGAGGTAGAAGTGCGCGTGCTGCGACTGGCCGGCAGCTACATGCAGACGAGTGAATCCGTGCAGCGCATGGCGAGGCGTTCCCGGCAGAGCGGGAAAAGTCAGATAGAGCTGTGCCACTTCGTCGCCGTCCTTCGCACTCGTATTCCGAACATCAACCTCGACGGTTAGCGGATCTCCGGCGTTCAACTTGGATGCGGAGAGCTGCAAGTTGCTATAGGCGAACTTGGAGTAACTCAGGCCGTATCCGAACGGATATAGCGGCTGGCCGTCGAAGTAGCGGTAGGTGCGGCCTTTCATGTCGTAATCATCGAAGGGCGGCAACTGGTCGGCGCTCTTGTAGAAAGTGACGGGCAGGCGTCCAGCGGGATTGTTGGTTCCAGCAAGAGTCTCGGCGACGGCGGTGCCGCCTTCTTCGCCGGGATACCAGGCTTCAAGAATTGCGTTTGCGTTCTGATCGGCCCAGTTCACGGCCATGGCGCTGCCGTTCATCAGCACCACGATGAACGGCTTCTTCTGGCCTTTGAGGGCCTTCAGCAAGTTCTCTTCCTCTTCTGGCAAATCGAGCGAGGTGCGATCGCCGCCTTTGAATCCTGGCATTTCGACGCTACTCTGTTCGCCTTCGAGATCAGAGTTGATGCCGACAACCGCGATTACGACGTTAGCAGCTTTGGCGGCCACCAAGGCCTGAGTGAGGGGATCGGCGCTGGGCGGGGTCCAGATCAGTCTGGCCACAGCACCACCGCCTGCCTGGTAGAACTCAATCTTCAGCGCGTATTTTCGCCCTTTGGTCAGTTCGATCGGAACCGTCTTGGTGGAGGGCGCGTGCATGCCCCAGTCTTCGACCAGCAACTTGCCGTCGAGCCACAGGCGATAGCCGTCGTCGCCGATGAATCCGAACTCATAGGTGCCGGACTGAGCGGGAGTAAGCACGCCGGTCCAGCGAATGGAGAAATCTTCTTTGCCTAAGCCGGTGACCGGCCCCTGACCGGCGAAATCAAAATCGACGAGCGGATCAACGCGTGTGACGACCGGGTCACCCTGGAGTTCCGTACCCTTGAAGTAGGCGGCGTCCAAGCCGGGTTTGCCGTCGGCAGTCGTGAGGGCGGCCGTGGGGACGGCAGTTCCACCGCGGAGGAAGCGGGTTCCGGCTGCGAAAGTGATTTTCGCCTTCGGAAACTGTTTCTGAATTCCGTCCAACACAGTGGTGGAGCGCGAAGGAGTGCCGTTGTAGTTGCCGAGCAGCGCCCGGCCGCTGTCGCCGAGCGGACCGACGACCGCGATTTTCCTGGGAGCTTTCAGGGGCAGGATGCCATCGTTCTTCAGCAGGACCATGGACTCACGCGCGGTCTTCAGAGCCAGCTGGCGATGGGCTTCGGTATCGTTCTCGCTGATTGGCGTCTGCGCATACTTGACGGTTTCGGGCGGATCGAACATGCCGAGCTGGAAGCGTGCGCGCATCAGGCGTTTCACGGCGACGTCAAGATCGCTTTCCTTCAGCAGTCCGTTCTTGACGGCATCAACATAGTGGGAGTATTGGCTGCCACTGCATTCCAGGTCCATGCTGTGCTGGATGGTGACGGCAGCGGCTTCCGGAAGTGATTTCACGAAATGGTGGTGCTCGGAAATGTCCTGCACCGCGCCGCAGTCAGACACCACATAGCCATTGAATTTCCACGCCCCACGCAGCTGGTCCACGAGGAGAAAGGAATTGGCGCAAGCGGGCTCACCGTTGATGCGGTTGTAGGCGCACATCACGGACGCAGCTTTGGCTTCCGTCACCGTGGCGCGGAAGGCGGGAAGATAGGTGTCTTCCTCGTCGTGCCTGGAAACTTTCACATCGACGGTGTGGCGGGTGGGCTCGGGGCCACTGTGCACGGCGTAATGCTTGGGAGTGGCAATCACTTTGTAGTATTTGGAATCCTCGCCCTGCATGCCGGTGACGAAGGCAACTCCCATGCGGGAAGTGAGGAAGGGATCTTCCCCGTAGGTTTCCTGGCCGCGTCCCCATCGCGGATCGCGGAAGATGTTGATGTTCGGAGCCCAGAAGTCGAGGCCGACCCCGGTGTAGTTGTCGTGGCGCAAGTCCTCGTGATGTTTGGCGCGGGCTTCGGTCGAGATCACGGTCGCCATGTCGTGAATGAGGGGAGGATCGAAGGTGGCGGCCAAGCCGACTGGCTCGGGAAACACGGTTGCGATACCGGAGGCCACGCCATGAAGCGACTCGGTCCACCAGTTGTAGGCGGGGACGTTCAGGCGGGGAATGGCGGCAGCTTGATGCACCACCTGGGAAGCCTTTTCTTCCAGGGTCATGCGCGACACCAGATCGTCGACACGCTGATCAACCGGCAGATCGGGATTCAGATATGCAGGCTTCGCGTCCGTGGCGCTTGATGCCTGTTGCCCTGCGGCACTGCAGCAGGAGAAAACGAGCAACAACAGAACCAGGGAGAGAAAACAGCGGGCGCAGATAAGAGTGGAACGCAATTCAGCCTCCTCATACGAAGACGATGTAGAAAATCGATTATGCAGACGAATTCGTTTCAGCGACCGATGATACAACAGCGGACGGCGATCTAAACGCCAAATACTAAACTTGCCACGCGAGTACTGAGGCGGTGCGGTAGAATACCTGCCTGCCGGAATCACAAAGCGCGGCGGCCCGAGGCGCTGCACTTCCCAGTGCGAGATGGTGCGCGTCGTCACGCCGAGTTGCTGCGCAAGCTGTTGAGGGGTTACGTAGCCTTCAAGAAGATTGCTCTGGCTGCCCATGTCGCGATTAAACGACACTCACGACGGTTTGAATAATGGATAAAAATACCCTGGTTTGGCTTTACGGCGGGGGGACTATCGAGTCAAGCTCGGAGGTCTTACGTCTCTGTTTAAGTGTCCTTCGCCGGTTCTGCCTTTGGTAGCGATTCGAGAACTTCATCCACCGTCGGATCGCGCGATAACAATGTCAGGTTCAGAGGACTGTCCGCCATAAACCGTCCAAGCCTCTGGAGGAAAAGGAGATCAGTGCGCCCGGAGCCCGGCCCTACGGAAACGAGTTCAGACTCACTCGCCTCTTCCTGCTGAGTCACCTTTATGTCAAAAAGTTTCAGGGCGTCAGAGAGTCGCGAATATAGTAGCAAGGCCCGCTTCTGACTGACTCTGTCGCTGAACTCCTGACGCAGGTCATCGTTGATGTACGATGATTTCCCGATGGTTATTCCATAGTCGGCATCGCGGCTGACGATTACAAGCCCCGCAGTCTTCTGAGTTGCGCAATGGACCATCCACTCCCAATTGAAAGCGTCGCCAATTGACGTGTCGTTCCTCTTTCGAGGCGGACAGCCGTGCAGGAATCGCCTGAAGGCCCTGCGGCGTATAACGCGTTTCAGGGGATTCTCCCTGTCAAGTGTGAGATCGTCCCCCTTGTGAAATAATCGCTGGCAAACCTGATATACGGGATCGTACATGGCGGGATCCGTTAAAGCCTTCAACATGCGCTCTCGCAACTTGGCAACGCGCTTTTCCGCGTCCCTTAAGTTTTTGCTCACAATTTTGGTAGCCGTCGCATCTGAAAGAATCCCCGGATGTGCGACCTGCTGCGGTGCTTTCAGTTCCTGCATCCCCTCATAGATTGCCGCTTGTCGGTTCCGCTTGAACTCGCTTTCAAGCTGGTAGGTCACAATCAATTGATTCCCTATTGCCTCCGTACGATGGAGGAGACGCAGTGCAGTGTCATTACGCGCCCGATAGAAGTCGAGCCAGATGTTCGCGTCAATGAAGACCAGATTCCTAACAGCCATGTGGCTTACCCGGACCTCCAGTATGTACGAAAATCATCGCCCCATCCAGCCTGAGGGACCGCCATCGTCCTGATAAGAACCCGTGCCCGACCTTCGGCTAGGTCCCTCTTCAAGGGGAGTGTCGCATGTCAGGCAGCGACGGAAGACTCCGGATCCGTTGTCATAAGGTGCCCCAACTGGGGCGGCAACCTGCTTCGACCGGCATTTCGGGCATAGCGGTCGGTCAGGGTACCTTTTCTCGTACCAGAACGGGTTCTTGAAATCGAAATCCTCACTTCTGAATCGTAGCTTCTCCTTGAGTTCCCGGTTCTGGTCTTCCAAGTCGGCTGTGTTGCGCTTGAGACTCATCAGCTGGTCATAGACTTCCATCAGCTGCTGCTTTTCTTCCAGCTTCGAAGTGCCCTGAGCAATGTCAAAAATAGTACGTCCAGCCGCAGCAATCGCATTGAAAAGGGTAAGTGTGGCTTACGGATCGAGCGCCATGAAGGCAGCTTAACCCGACGCGGGAGCTGTGGGAAGGCATAGTGCACACCCAAGTTGTTTACAAATTGTTGACACAGGGCGTGTCTAAGAACCGTGAAGTGCGCAAAAGGCGCATGAAGATTGGCTGCCCCCCAGGGATTCGAACCCCGATATGCTGATCCAGAGTCAGCTGTCCTGCCGTTGAACGAGGGGGCAGCAGTGTTGGTTGGTGTTTCCAGCAGGTCCAGTTTGATTTTATGGTCCGAAGCGAAGAGCGGTCAACCGGAACAAATGGACGGTGTCCGTACCTCCCGGGAGGCACAAGCGACGTGATGCCCCCGCTGGGGCATCGGGCTCAGGACAAGAGAGGGACCTGTGGCCCCGGTTGTCACGGCGCCAGACTGCGCTCAGTGAGCCGGCCGATTGCGGCCGTTGCGCTTTTTGCCACATGGCCCCACCGTTTGTGGGATGCCTTGCAGCTTCGTACCCGTTGGTTTCATTGATTCTCCGGTGCTCCCGGCGAAGCGCTAGAATCGGGTAGATCGCCGGACTCTTCCGCGAGGAACCCGTTTCATGGTCACTGCTCTCAACCACATCGCTCCTGCTGATTACGCCGAGATGGCGCGGCGGCCGCTGGAGGCCGACCAGTGCGCGCTCGTCGTTGTAGATATTCAATCCAAGCTTCTGCCGCCGATTTTTCAGAAGGAACAGCTGGTCCGCAACTCGCAGTTGCTGATTCGCGCGGCCGGCATTCTAAAGATTCCGTCGCTGGTCAGCACGCAGTACGCGAGAGGACTGGGCGGGACGGTTCCTGAGATCGCTTCCCTGCTGCCGCAAACCGAACCCATCGACAAGCAGTTGTTCTCCTGCTTCGGTAGCGACGTTTTCTGCACGATGCTGAAGCGCCTGCCCGGCAATCGCAACACGCTCCTGCTCTGCGGCATGGAGAGCCACATCTGCGTGATGCAGACGGCGCTGGCGGCGCTGCGCGAGGGATACCTGGTGCACGTAGCTTCCGATGCAGTCAGCTCGCGCACGGAATGGAACTGGAAAATTGGCCTGGACAGAATGCGTGCGGCGGGTGCGGTCATCTCTTCGACCGAGATGGTGATCTATGAGCTGATGCGGTCGTCGGGGTCGGCTGCGTTCAAGGAGTTGTTACCGTACTTAAAGGGCTAGGGCGCTTCTGCGAAATGCTGCTGAAGGAAGGGCGGAGACCCCGGGAGGTAAACCGGCTTCGGAAAGATTTTTGTCACTGTCATCCCGAGCGAAGCGAGGGATCTGGGTCCCTGCTTGCGCAACAACCTCTCAGGTACTGCAAGCAGAAACCTAGATCCCTCGCTTCGCTCGGGATGACAACAAAGAGTTCTTGAGCAGCGCTCGGACCTGCGCTGCTACCCTTCAGTTTCCTTCTTCTTCACCCGAACCACGGTGATCTTGGCGAAGCCCTCGGTAAACGCCGGGGGCTTCAGCTTGGCGGCCATGCGGCGCATGACGTCCTCGGGGACGACGCGGTCGCGGCGGCCGTGACGCTCGATGCAGACCTCCAGCGGGACATCGAAGAACACGGCGTGCACTTCATAGCCGTAGTCTTTGGCGAGCTTGATCCAGTGCTGGCGCTCCTGCGGGGTAAGGTTCGTCGCGTCCACATAGTTCATGGGACGCTTGGCGATCAGACGCGCCTTCAGCATGGAACGCAGGTTGGAGAAAACTAGATCTTGAAAGCGTTGCTCGCGCACGTCGTCAAACAGCAGGGAACGCACCATGTCGCTGGAGAGCGGAACGACGTTGTGGCGCTTGAACCACGAACTCTTACCGGAGCCGGGCAGCCCGATGGCCAACACCACCAGGCCCTTGGGTGGCCGCTGCGCTGCCGGAGCCGCGGCGGGAACTTTCGGCACTTCGACCATGGGAGTGGCGCTCCCGGCTTCGGCCTCGCCGCCTTCGGGCGTTTCTTCTTCCGCGGAAGTGGGAAGAACGGATCCTTTCACCGCAGCCGGAGTGAACGCCTGAGCCACTGCCTGCTCGCGACCGCGTCCACCGCGTCCCCGGCCTCCGCGTCGCCGACGAGGGCGACCGCCGGGCCCGCCTGAACGGGGCTGCGTGGTATGCCGGACGCCAGGTGGCTGCTCACCAGAGTCTGTGCCGGCGCCCTCCTGGAAGGAGGGGCGAGATTCCACCTGGGCAGGCGGAGCTGGAGGCTGGGGTTCCCGGGCCGGTTCCGCCGGACCTGGGCCCGCTTCCGCGTCAAAATACGCGGGCTGCAGCGGTGGCGCTGCCGGACTCGCCGGTTCATGATCCTTCTTTTTGCGGCGCGTTAAGCGCTCGCGCATCCATTTGCGCATGTCTGGCTTGTAACACAGATCGCGGGACTGGGGCAATCTGCGGGGCCGGGTTACGAACCACAAGCGACAGCCGAGGCGGCGGACCACGCTGGGCTTTACAATGACGGAATGACGAGTCCGATTCCCCCAGCCATCCGCGGACAAAAGTACATTTCACTGACCACGTTCCGGAAGACCGGCACGCCGGTCGCGACCCCGGTGTGGTTCAGCGACGAAGGTAACAAGCTGTACGTCATGACAGCCTCGCGCCTCGGCAAGTACAAGCGAGTTCGCAACAATCCGCAGGTGCGGGTTGCGCCGTGCGACATCCGCGGCAGAGTGACGGGGCCGGAGTTTGCCGCGGTGGCGCGAATTCTGCCGCCGGAGGAACACCAGCACGCGCGCCAGACGATCAACCGGAAGTACTGGATGGCGCGGCTGCCGCTGATCTGGTGGCGGACCGATATTTACCTGGAACTGACGTTTCCATGATTGTCAATGACGCCGCTCACCCGCTCCCGTGATGGGAACGATTTGATAAATGGATGCCGCAGTCGTTTACGCGGCTTCCTGTTCCCTGCTAACATCGATTGTTTGTAGCGCAACCCGGAAGCAATTCTGATTCTGCCCTCATAAATCCTACGGAGGAAACTATGGCAATCAAAGTCGGCATCAACGGTTTCGGACGCATCGGCCGCAACGTGCTGCGCGCCTCGCTCAATGACCCGAATCTCGATTTCGTGGCGGTCAACGACCTGACCGATCCCAAGACCCTTGCACATCTGCTGAAGTACGATTCGATTCTCGGCAACCTGCCCCACAACATCAGTGCGGGCGCCGACAGCATCACCATCGACAAGAAGACGATCAAAGTCTTTAAAGAGAAAGATCCGGCGGCGCTGCCCTGGGAGTCGGTGGGCGCGCAGGTGGTGATCGAGTCCACCGGACGCTTTACGGATGCCAACGATGCCAAGAAGCACCTGCGCGGGCCGGTGAAGAAAGTCATCATTTCCGCCCCGGCGAAGAATGAGGACATCACGCTGGTGCTGGGCGTGAATCACGAGAAGTACGATGCGGCCAAGCATCACATTATTTCGAATGCCTCGTGTACGACGAATTGCCTGGCGCCGGTGGCCAAGGTTCTGCAGGACGAATTCAAGATCATCAGCGGAACCATGACCACGATTCACTCCTATACCAATGACCAGGTGATTCTCGACTTCCCGCACAAAGACCTGCGGCGCGCACGTGCCGCGGCGCTGTCCATGATTCCAACGTCAACCGGCGCGGCGAAAGCGCTGAAGCTCGTCATCCCGGAACTGGCGGGCAAGCTCGACGGCTTTGCGATGCGCGTGCCGACGCCGAATGTGTCAGTGGTAGACCTGGTGGCGTGGGTCGAAAAGAAGACTACGAAGGAAGAAGTGAATGCCGCGCTGAAGAAGGCGTCTGAGTCCGGGCCGCTGAAGGGCTATCTGGGATACGAGGAGCACGAACTGGTCTCGTCGGACTTCAAGGGCGACTCGCGCTCCTCGATCGTGGATTCGCCCATGACTTTGGTAGTGGGCGGCAACTGCGTCAAGGTGATCTCCTGGTATGACAACGAGTGGGGATACTCCTGCCGCGTGCGCGATCTGATTAACTATCTTGCCAGCAAGGGCCTGTAAGGTTTCGTGGCGCCGCCGTCCCGGCGGCTGTCGTGGCGGCGTCTCGCCGTCATCTGCGAGGGCGAGACGCCCTCGCGACAGCCGGCAAGATGCCGGCGCTACTTTTGAACCTTTCCGCCAAAAGGACGACCAGCCATGTCCAAGCTTTCCATTCGTGATCTTCCCCTCAACGGAAACCGCATCTTCATGCGGGTTGACTTCAACGTGCCGCTGGATGACGGGCGGGTCATGGACGATACTCGCATCCGCGAAACTCTTCCCACAATTGAATATGCGCTGCGCCACGGCGCACGTCTGATTCTGGCGTCACACCTGGGGCGTCCCAAGGGCAAGCCGAATCCCAAGATGAGCCTGAAACCGGTGGCCGAGCGGCTGCGCATGCTGCTGGACAAAGAACTGGCGCGCGGGGAGAACGTCGGGTTCTCGCCCGACTGTGTTGGCCCGGAAGCCGAGGAAGTCGCCACACAACTGGAAAAGGGCCAGACCCTACTGCTCGAAAATCTGCGCTTCCATGCCGAGGAAGAAGCGAACGATGAGAAGTTCGCCAAGCAACTGGCCAATCTTGCCGACTATTACGTCAATGACGCGTTCGGGTCCGCGCATCGTGCGCATGCTTCGACCGCCGGCATCACGAAGTTCGTGCAGAAATCCGCCGCCGGGCTGTTGATGGAAAAGGAGCTGAAGTATTTGGGCAAAGCGCTGGAGCACCCGGAAACACCCTTTGTGGCGATCCTCGGCGGAGCCAAGGTCAGCGACAAGATTGGCGTGATCCAGAACCTGATGAACAAGGTCAACTCGCTGATCATTGGCGGCGGCATGGCTTACACCTTCCTCAAGGCCCAGGGACAGGAAATTGGCAAGTCGCTGGTGGAGGCCGACAAACTCGATCTTGCCCGTCAATTGCTGGCGGCAGCGAAGAAGCGAAACATAAGATTTCTTTTGCCCGTCGATCACGTGGTCGCGATGAAACCGGAGGCCGGTGCCGTGATCCAGCAGGTCGGCGAAGGACAGCCGATTCCGCCCGATCGCATGGCGCTGGACATCGGGCCGAAAACCATCGAACTGTTCACAGAGGAGATCTCGCGAGCTCGCACCATCGTCTGGAACGGTCCCATGGGCGTCTTCGAGGTACCGGGTTTTTCGAAGGGCACGTTCAAGGTGGCCAACGCCGTCGCCGACAACGCGGGAGCGACTTCGATCGTAGGAGGAGGCGATTCGGTCGCCGCAGTTCACGCCGCTGGGGTTGCAGACAAGATCACGCACATCTCGACCGGGGGCGGCGCTTCGCTCGAATTTCTAGAGGGCAAGAAACTTCCCGGGGTCGAGGCGCTGACTGATAGACGGTAGCTGCCCCAACAACAACGACCTCAGACGTCGGACCTCAGACCTTCGGATACGAAAATGAGAGGTCTGAAGTCCGAGGTCTTCCGAAGTCATGGAAAGGAACTATGCCCCGCACGAAGCTAATAGCCGCCAACTGGAAGATGTACAAGACTCCCGACCATACCCGCGCGTTCTTCCGCGACTTTCTGCCGCAGGTCTCGGGGCACACGCGGGACGAGATTGTGGTCTGCCCGCCCTACCTGGACCTCACAGCCGCACTCGATGCTGCAAAGGGCTCCAACGTCGCCATCGGGGCCCAGAACGTCCACTGGAAAGACGAGGGGGCATTTACCGGCGAGATCTCAGCGCCGATGCTGCTCACGCTCAACGTGACCCACGCCATCGTGGGCCATTCGGAACGCCGGCAGTATTTTGGAGAGACCGACGACACCGTGAATCTGCGCCTGAAGGCCGCGCTGGAGGCGGGCCTGACACCGATCTGCTGCGTGGGAGAGGTTCTCGAAGAACGCGAAGCTGGGCTTACGGACGACGTTCTGCGCCGCCAGTGTGTGCGGGCCTTTCATGCCATCTCGGCGAAGAAGGCCGCCAGGCTGGTCGTTGCCTATGAACCGGTCTGGGCGATCGGCACGGGCAAGACCGCGACCCCCGAACTGGCGGCGGAGGCGCATGCGGTCATCCGCAAGGAAGCAACCGAAATCTTCGGCGAGGAGTTCGCATCGAATCTGCGGATTCTTTATGGAGGGTCGGTGAAGCCGGAGAACGCTTCCGCTTTGATGGCGCAGGAAGAAATCGACGGCGCGCTGGTCGGCGGAGCAAGCCTCGACCCCAAGTCATTCGCAGCGATTGTGAAGTATTGATCGCAGCGGAGTCCGAGGAGTTCGGGGCTGGAAGTTAGTCCATCCAGCGCTCTCTTCCCGGCTGCGGCTTACAACCCAGTCCTGGCTGAAACTCGGCCACCAGCAAGCAGTTTGGCCATCCTCCTGCAGTGCGGACCTGTTCCAATAACATCTTGACGGCGTATACGTAACGGTGTGCATTAGCTTGCCCCTTTTTCATTCCGGGCTCCCACGAAGGGATGGAGCTTCGAGGGCATGTCCTGTGACCCCGATCACCGCAACCCGAGTAGAATTCGTATAGGTTGTTTCTCAGAACTCGCGGGTACGCCGGCTCCTCACACTGCATCGTTTTCCAACCCACGAGGAGGTTGCCATGCCGCTCACCAAGCTTCGTGAATTTCTAGATGGTCACCACATCAAGTATCTGGTGATCTCGCATTCCGTGGCCTACACGGCGCAGGGAATCGCCGCGTTGGTACACGTTTCGGGAAAGAAACTCGCCAAGACCGTGATCGTTAAAATCGATGGCGTTCTGGCCATGGCGGTTGTTCCCGCTTCTTATCACGTCGATCTGGCTCTGCTGAAAGCAAGCGCAGGTGCACAGAAGGTGGAGCTTGCCACCGAGCAGGAATTCAAAGACAAATTTCCGGACTGCGAAACCGGCGCCATGCCGCCATTCGGAAATCTTTACGGAATGACAGTCTTCGTCGACCAGAGTTTGGCAGAGAACGAAGAGATCACCTTCAATGCCGGGACTCATCGCGAACTGGTTCGGATGGACTGGCAGGATCTGGCGCGGCTGGTTGCGCCAAGAGTCATGAGGCTCACCAGTACCATCCTGGTCAAGCCCGCGGCCTAGGACACCGGGGTGCGTTCGAAGGCTTCACGGTTTCCGGCCGATCGCCATGATGTGCGAGCTGGCGCCCAGCACCGAGGGCTCGCGCTCCACCTTGCGCACAGCCTCGAGCAGGCGCTCGCGTTGTACGGGATCGCGCCACAGCCGGTCGAAGTCGCGCGCCAGCCATCCCGGTCCCTCGATGGCAACCACTTCAACCCTGTCGAAGCCGGCTTCCAGGAGTTCCTGCGCGAGTTCGGCGGGCCGATGAAAAAATGCATCGGTGAAGTAAATTGGCTTTTCGGTTGGATTGCGATGCTGACCTTCGTCCAGGTCGCGAGCGAGAATCGGAGCGAACTCGGGGTCGTCGAAAAATCCGCCAGACAGTGAGTCGAGCAACGACGCAAAGCGGCTGATCCCTGCGCCCCAGACGCGGCCCCCAGGGCGCAGCACGCGGTGAGCTTTGCGGAGGCAGGCAAGCCGATCCTCCTTTTCGACGAGATGATAGAGCGGACCCAGCAGCAAGACTGCGTGTGCAGTTTCGGGGTCATGAGCCAGGTGCCGCGCGTCCCCTACTTTTGCCGAGACCAGTGGGTGCTCTGGCTGACGCGCGGATGCGGCTTGCGCCTGCTCCACGTGTTTCGGTACCGGATCGATCAGGTGAACCTGATATCCACGGGACGCAAGCCAGCAGGCGTACGGGCCCGCGCCCCCGCCTGCATCAATGACTGTGGCCGGAGGGGGCGGCAGGTGGCGCAGGATCAGCTCACGAGTGCGCGCTTCTTCCAGCTGAAACCACCCGCTGCGAAGGCGCGAGGATTCATCCGCCTCGGAGTAATGCCTGATGATCTCGCCAGTGGACCTACCTGGATTCATGCGTGAAGATTTCCGATCCCAGTAAGACCTAGACGTTGCTTACCCGGCGGTGTGGCGCACGATATCCCAACTGCATCGACACATGCCGGGCTGCGTCTTTCAGGTGTTCGAGGATGCGCGGCATGGTGTGCGGGTTCACCTGGTTGATGGTCCCGCTCAGGCCAATGGCCGCTTCGATGGTTCCCTGCTGATTGAAGACGGGTGCCCCGACGCAGCGCGCTCCCATGTTGTTCTCTTCGTCGTCGACGGCGTATCCCTGCTCGCGCACCTTTTCCAGATCTTTGAGCAACCGGGACACGGTCGTAATCGTCTTGGGCGTACGCTTCTCCATGCCGCGCTCGGTCAGAATCTTTTCCAGCCGCTCCTGCGGAATGTGTGCGACCAATGCCTTACCCACGCTGGTGGCATGAACGCGCATGCGGCGGCCCACCCAGGTGTCCATCCGGATGAATCCCGTGGGCTCGACCTTCTCGATGTAGACCGCATCGGGGCCGTCGAGAATGGCGAGGTGGCAGGTCAGGTTGGTCTTTTCCATGAGGTGCCGCATGATGGGCAACGCCACTTCGCGCACGTCAATGCCGCTGAGGGCGCCGCGGCTCAAGCTGAGGATCTTTAATCCGACGCGGTACTTCCCTGTTTCCGGGTTGCGGGTCAGGTAGCCCCGGGTCTCGAGCGTGCGCAGGATATAGCTGGCCGAGCTCTTGGGAATCTCCAACTTACGGCTGATCTCGGCGTTGCTGAGACCCTCCGCGTCCTGGGCCACGGCCTCGAGCATGGCCAGCGCCCGTTCAACCGCGACTGACGGAGATTCGTGGTTCGTAGGCATGCCGAATCGTTATGGTAGCAAAGCCTTACCCCGCCAACAAAATGAATTAGTGTTCTAGATATTGAACAACCCTATTGACCCGGCTTTGGGGCTGGCTTACGATCCGCCAGTATACCGAATCTGTGTTCATCCTATTGAACACATGGAAATGGGCCAGGAGTTGCATAGATGACGCCAACCGCAGTGGGGTTCCCGGAAGTCAGCGGGTTGCTGAACCCGATCAATGCCGCACCGGAAGGATTCGATCCTTCCACCGACCTCCCTCAGGGATTCATGGATTTCTTTCTGCCCCTGCACCGCATGTTCACGCCGCGGCAGCAGGAACTCGCCGCGAAGCGGCTCGAAGTCCTGCAGGCTTCGCTCGAAGGCGACAAGCCCAAGCACCGCTTCCCTTCCGATGCGGCCCGCAATGGCTGGCGCATTGCTTTGCCGGAGTGGTGCCAGGATCAGCGCAACCAGATGACGGGCCCAGCGGATGACGCTGAACTCTGCGTCAAGATGCTCAACTCGGGCGCGCCCGGAGTCATGCTCGATCTGGAAGATTCCTGCGTCAACGAATGGTCGCATCACGAGATGGGCGTGGCCAACATTCTGGCCTGCCTTCGCGGCCAACTCAGCTACTACGACAAGAAGCGTGATCGCACGGTCACGATTCAGCCGAGCGGCACGGTGATCTTTACCCGGCCGCGGGGGCTGCACCTCAACCAGGCAGGGCTGATCCCGGGTGAACTGGTGTCCGCGTCGCTGTTCGACGTTTGTCGGGTTTTCTATGGCATCGATCCCGCCGAATTGAAGCACCCGTTGTGCATTTACATTCCGAAGTCGGAATCGGCGGAGGAAGCGTTGTGGTGGCGGGATCTGTTCCAGGCGCTGGCTCAGTGGCGGGGACTGCCGCATAACTACATCAAGTGCATGGCGCTGGTGGAGTCGCATCCGCTGGCGTTTCAGATGGAAGAGTTCGCCTACAACCTGCGCGATCACATCATCGGACTGAACCTGGGCCGCTGGGACTACATGGCCAGCCTGATCCACTTCAATCTCGACGATCCCGACTGGGTGCTGCCCGATCGCAACACCATCCCGCACAATGTGAAGTTCTTCCAGAACCTGCGCGAGCTGATACCGGAAGTGTGCCATCACCGGGGAATCCTGGCGATCGGTGGAATGACAGCGCTCTATCCCAGCCGCGAGGATGCCGAGCTTAACGTCCGCGCGCTGGCGATTCTGGAGAAAGACAAGAAGAACGAGGCGGACTGCCTCATGGATGGCGCCTGGACGGGGCATCCCGACCAGAATCAGATTGCAGTGGCGCAGTTTCCTTACCCCAACCAGCTCAACGCGCGTCCGAAGAATGCGAGCCGGTATCCCGATCTGCGTCCTGTGCCGGAGGGCGTGGGCGACCGCACGGTGAAGGGTACGCGCGCTGCGGTGCGCACAGTGATCCGCTACCGCCACGGTGTGCTCAGCGGCCGAGGCGCCAGCTTGCTGGACGGCTATATGGAAGATCTCGCGACCGATCGCATCTACCGCCTCATGATCGCGCAGCGTGTCTTGCATCGTGAGCTGGTCTCGATCACAGACGAGAACGGTCATGCGGTGAAACACACGCCCGAGTTCATCACGGAACTGTTTGACGAGGAGTTGGACCGGCTGTTGCGGGAACTGCCTGCCGGCACCGAATCCGGGGAAGCAGACCGCTTCCGCCGCGCCCGCGAAATCAGCGAAGCCATGATCGTCAACGGAGAATTCAACCCGGCTTAAAACCAAGCATCTCAGCGTCAGACCAATTTTTCAGAAGAGTCAGGAGAGTAATGTACATGTCGGCCAACGGAAACGGACACGGAAAGCAACCCTCAACACCCCAGCGCCTCGAGCCGAGGATGAGCGACAAAGAGCGGGTCGCACAATATGAGCTAGCCCAGGCTGCTCTGAACCATGACTGGACGACGAACCCGCGCTGGCAAGGCGTGGAACGTCCGTACACGGCAGAAGACGTGCTGCGGCTGCGCGGCTCGATTCACATCGAGCACACGCTCGCCCGCCTGGGCGCGGAGCGCTTGTGGGAACTTCTGCGCAGCGACGAATACATCAACGCGCTGGGCGCGATGACCGGCAACCAGGCCGTGCAACAGGTGCAGGCGGGGTTGAAGGCGATCTATGTGAGCGGATGGCAGGTCGCGGCTGACGCCAACAACTCCGGACAGATGTATCCCGACCAGAGTCTCTACCCGGCGGACAGTGTGCCGAATCTTTGCCGGCGCATCAATTACGCGTTGCAGCGTGCCGACCAGATTCACCATGCGGAGGGCAAGGTGGCTCCGTCGCAAACCTGGTTTGCGCCACTCGTTGCCGACGCGGAAGCGGGCTTCGGCGGAACGCTGAATGCTTTTGAGCTGATGAAGGGCATGATCGAAGCCGGCGCAGCTTGCGTCCACTACGAAGATCAACTCTCCTCGGCAAAGAAGTGCGGGCACCTGGGCGGCAAAGTTCTTGTCCCCACCAGCGAAGCAATTCAGAAGCTGGTAGCAGCTCGTCTTGCGGCGGACGTGCTCGGCGTGCCCACGCTGGTCATGGCTCGCACCGACGCCAACAGCGCGCATCTGCTCACCAGCGACATCGATCCGCGCGACCGCGAGTTCTGCACGGGCGAGCGCACGCCCGAGGGATTCTTCCGCATAAACGGCGGACTCGATTCCGCGATCGCTCGGGGACTGGCGTACGCACCCTATGCGGATTTGATCTGGTGCGAAACTTCCGAGCCGAACATTGAGGAAGCTCGCCGCTTCGCCGAAGCGATTCACGCGAAGTATCCGGGAAAGATGCTGGCCTACAACTGTTCCCCGAGCTTCAACTGGCGGAAGAAGCTGGACGAGGCCACCATCGCGAACTTCCAGCCCGCCCTGGCGCGCATGGGATACAAGTTCCAGTTTGTGACCCTGGCCGGCTTCCACGCGCTCAACCTGAGCATGTTCGAACTGGCTCGCGGTTACAAACTGGCGGGCATGACCGCGTACTCGAGGCTGCAGGAAAAGGAATTCAGCCGCGAAACTCAATACGGATATGAAGCCGTGAAACATCAGCGGTTTGTGGGTACGGGATACTTCGACCAGGTGCAGCAGGTCATCAGCGGAGGGCTTTCGTCGACGGTAGCGCTCGCCGAATCCACCGAAGCCGAACAGTTTGCCGAGAAGAAACCGCTGCTACACCCGGAGCATGGTCCGGATGCGGCTTGTCAGCCGATCCTCGGGAACTGCCCGCACACGCCTGTCAGGATTGAGCATGGCCCGGAGGAGATGCTGTTGCCTTCGGGAGACTGAAATCGAAATTGTCTGCAGGACTGAAAGGCCAGCCGCATGCGGCTGGCCTTTTGTTATGCTCCGTCACTTACGTCTGGGTGAGCAATCATCAAGCTGGCGCCACAGCATCGAGTGCGACTGCGGCATATTGGCGGTGATTTGGTGCGGGCGTCAGCGACGCGACGGCTTGCGGGAGGATTTCCAGGAACCGCTCGACATCCTGCACAGTGTTAAAACGCCCCAACGTGATGCGCAGCAGACCTCGTGCACGCTCCGAGTCGTAACCCATCGCGAGGAGCACCTCGGACGGCTGCCCTGAGTGGTGAGCGCTGCAGGCACTTCCGGCGGAGACCGCCACGCCAGCCTCATCCAACTTAAGCAAGAGCTTTCCCACTTCCCTTTCCTGACCGTGGAAACCGATGCTCAGATGACCCGGCAGGCGTTTGGCCGCATGTCCAAATAGATAACAGTGCGGCAGAGTCTGGCGAAGCGCTGCGACGATGCGTTCCCGGAATTCCGCGAGGCGAGCTGCTTCCTCGGCGAGCTCTTCCTGTGCGATCGCGGCGGCGGCGCCGAAACCAACAATTCCAGCTACATTTTCGGTTGCGGAACGCAACCCTCGTTCCTGCCCGCCTCCGAAGACAATCGGAGACAGGTGGACGCCCTTGCGCACGTAGAGAGCGCCAATTCCCTTGGGGCCATGCAGTTTGTGAGCCGACAAAGAAAGCAGGTCGACCGGGATGCGCTTCACGTTGAGCGGAATTTTCCCTGCCGCCTGTACCGCGTCCGTGTGAAACAGGACACCGTGCAGCTTGGTGAGGTGAGCCAGTTCCTCGATGGGCTGGACTGTCCCCACGACATTGCTTGCCGCCATGACGGAAACCAGACTGACGTCCGATTGCAGCGCCCGCAGCAAGCTGTCGAGATTGACCAGACCATCGCCATCGACTGGAAGGTAGGTGATCTTCGTTCCAGATTTTGCCAGGAAGCGGCAAGTCTCGAGAATTGCGGCGTGCTCGATCGAACTCGTCACCAGATGGCCGGGTCGATCGTGCGATCGAATCGTGCCGATCAGCGCCAGATTGTCAGCTTCGGTCCCGCTGGCGGTAAAGACGATTTCCGAGGCATCCGCGCCCAACAGAGATGCCACCTGAGCCCGCGCTGTTTCGACCGCTTCCCGGGCTATCCGGCCTTCGCGATGCGAGCTCGACGGATTTCCGAAGACTCCATCGAGGAAAGGCTCCATCGCGGCGCGAACCCGAGGGTCCAGCGGAGTGGTTGCGGAATGATCAAAATAAATGCGTGCAGTCATGCCCATTCTCCATCGGGGCTGCGCTGGGCCCTGCGCGCCCAAAAACACGAATGCCTCATCCGGGATTGAGGGGACGAGGCAATATCACTACCGAGATCTCATGTCCCCCGCGAACCGGGCGGGAATTGGCACCAGATGATCAGGCTATCTCTCCTGATCCGGTTGTCGTGGCTTCGACGGGCCCGTGACCCTCAGCCACTCTGCATGAGATACGGCGAACTCAGGCCTACATGCCTGAATGTATTCACGATATGAGGATGGAGAAGGGATGTCAAGAAATACATTTCACTGGCAGTGGTGCAGTTTGAAATCAACAGAGGTAGCAAGCCGCGTAAATGGTGGCTCATTGCACATACTTTAAGTAGTCTGTCGCATCGTCTATGTAATCGTTGTGCGTCCGGCATTTGTCAACTTGGACGGCCCCTTCAATTGGTGGTTGCAACCAGTAGCAAAATGTCTTGGCATGAATTCCGCCCGCACTCTCCCATTTTTCAATTCCCACGAGATAGAGCAGATCAATCTGTTCGACGTTGATACGGTCGTGCTCAGGCTTCAACATGACGCCCTTCGTGAAAGCAGATTTAAAGTTCTTTTCAAAGGGATCATACGTGGTCACAAGATGCCCCTCAGTGTTTTCTTGATCTCTTAACATTTGCTCCCACGCAGCTTTTTCTAGTTCCGGCGTGGAAGGATTATTGTCCGGCGCTACCACTCCGATTGGATGGTCTAGATGGGCAATTACCAATTCTGCCGCAGTTGCCTCCTTTGTAGCCGGATACTGCGTTGTGTTCTCTAGTCCAAAATCAACCCATGCCCTACCGCCGTGAGGCTCGGACGGGCGATTAGGAATCCAAGGTTCATTTACACGAATGGCCATATATGCCATTTGAGACCATATCTTCTGGTGCTCCTCTGCCCACGCTGCATAGAATCCCCATAGAACGCAGATTCCACCAATTACCCAGAGCGCAGGCACGAAGCGGTCAATGATTGGCTTCTCGCTCAACCATTGCTTGACGCGAGGAATCTTTTCTATGAATGGAAGAATTGTCAGGAATATTCCTACTTTTTCCACCCACGTTCCGAAAACAGCCGTGATAAATTTCCACAACTCCATCGCGCACACCTCCACAGCGTCGTAGGGAATCCGACCGGGGAAGCGTATCCTTTATGACTGAATTTGAAAACAGCCCACCACTTAGAGAGCGCATGCCTTCGGAGCCCACTCCTGCTTTTGCTATAATCAAATGCTGTCTCGTGGTTCCGTTTCAAGCTAGTGCGGAAGTGGTGGAACTGGCAGACACACCATCTTGAGGGGGTGGCGCCGAAAGGCGTGGGGGTTCAAATCCCCCCTTCCGCACCATGTTTTGCTTTCATAGAGTTACCCACCGGATGGACCCGCTGCCAGTCTCGAAGGAGCCGCTCTGCAGGCAATGGTGAGCCGCGAGAAGTCCAAAAAGTGAAAAAAATGTTCGACCGCGTTGATTATCCCAGTCTCAATTCTCGGCAACAAGAGGCCTACAATTTCCAGAAAGTCTCAGCGGTCCTCGCCGACTACGGGTTTACGACAATTCGTCTGAGCAGCGACTGGCGAGGTGCGGATTTTATCGCGCAGCACTTCGATGGCACGTCGTTCCTGAAGGTGCAACTGAAGGGTCGCCTGACGTTCGACAAGAAGTATCTCGACATGGACCTGTACATCTGTTTCCCCGATGGAGGCGAGTGGTTCCTGTATCCGCATGATGAATTTCTCAAGACGGTGCTTGCGTCGACGAACATCGGGAGGACCAGTTCTTGGAAGGACCGTGGTGGGTATTCGTTTCCGAAGATTTCTCGGAAACTACGGGAACTCCTGCAACCCTATCGGCTCGTAGCCAATCCTCCAATCGGAATTCTTCCCGTCGGTGATGATTAAGCGCATAAGCGTGTCACTGGCGCGAACATTGAGGCCAAATGGCCAAGAAAATCTCTTCAGGTGTGTACGGGCTTCCCAGACGCCAGTACTCGTCTAGCAGTTCAGTCAGCGATAGAATTCGTTCCGGCCAGTTTGTCGCCGAGTTTATGCATCCGCGTTCGTCTACTGCAATCACATGACCGTGATTGCCTGACAGCGGTCTCAACATCACGATTCCGACAATGTTGGCTGGCGGCCCGACGATTGAATGTAGGCGCGCGACTGGATGATATTCATTGGGAAACCCCTCATCCCAAAGATACGTCTCCCACCAAGCCGCGTGCATGCCATCGGGTGTAGTTTGCGGGTATCGGTTCTGAGCTTGCTGTACACGCCCGTAGGTGTAGGGAGGCCCCATCACCGTCGCGACCGTTGCGATGACGCAATCACGCTCCGTTCTTTGCGAGACTCTCGCAAGCATGCACTCGGCCTTTCTCTCAAGTTTACTGAAAAGCAGAAATGAGATCGTCCCGGAGGTTGATACCACTGATACCGAAGAACTGAAAAACTGCGGGAAATAGGGGAAACAGGAGCATACGGCAGCCGAAGTCCGGGTAGTGGGCTACTTTGGTGGTTGGTGTTCCCGTTCAGAATGATTGGTGACACTCGAATAGAGTGTCGGCATGCAAGTTCGTGATGGAGAAGTTCCCCGTGCGCGCCAGCTGGCGCGCACGGGGAAAGAGCTGAGCCGGGAGGGTCGAGTCCGTCTGGAGTGGATGGATTACTACCGCCGCTGTCAGAACGCGGCCCGTACCTGCCGCCACTTCGGAATCTCGCGCCAGACCT
>JAIQFC010000062.1 GCA_020073465.1 Terriglobia bacterium | reverse complement strand
CTAAGGTCGTCGTCATGTCCGAGCGTTCCACCGAGCAGATACGCGAATTGCTCGACTCCCTTTATCGCGTGGATTCGGGACGAATCCTGGCAACTCTGATCCGCTTGCTCGGTGATTTTGATCTTGCCGAGGAGGCGATGCACGAAGCCTTTGCGGCTGCGCTGAGCCTGTGGCCAAGGAATGGAATACCCGGCCACCCGCGACCATGGTTGATTTCGACGGCCCGATTCAAAGCCATTGATACTCTGCGTCGACGGGCAAGATTTGATGCGTCTCAAGACGAGCTCGTGCGATATCTCGAAGCGCGTTGGAGTTCGGCGGAAGGGTCTAATGGAGAGGACAGCCTTGAGGATGACTCGCTTGAAGACGACCGGCTGCGCCTGATTTTTACCTGCTGTCATCCATCTCTACCGCCGGAAGCGCGCGTTGCGCTCACCTTGCGTGAAGTGTGCGGGCTGACCACCGAGGAGATAGCAAAGGCCTTCCTCACCACTCCGCGTACGCTGGCGCAGCGCATTGTGCGCGCCAAGGCAAAGATTCGAGAGACACCGATTCCGTACGAGGTGCCGACGCCGCAGGAATTGCCGGAGCGACTGGGCGCGGTGCTTCACGTCATCTATCTCGTCTTTAACGAGGGTTATTCGGCTGCGGCGGGAGCGGAGGTAACGCGGGCCGAGCTGACCGGCGAGGCGATTCGACTGGGCCGGTTGCTGACCGAACTTCATCTGACCGAACTCGGGCCAGAGCCGGAAGGCGTTTTTCCGGAAATCATGGGCCTGCTTGCCCTGATGTTGCTGCAGGAATCCCGTCACGCCGCGAGAACCTCTCCGACCGGAGAGCTGATTTTGCTGGAGAATCAAGACCGCGCGCTCTGGAACAAGGAGCAGATCGCGGAGGGCGTGGCATTGCTGGAGAATGCCCTGAAGTCCCGCCGCTTCGGTGCCTACACACTGCAGGCTGCGATTGCGGCCGTTCATGCGGAGGCGGAATCGGTCGCTGCGACCGACTGGCGGCAGATTGTTGCGCTTTACGACCAATTGCTACGAATTCAGCCTTCGCCAGTTGTACAGCTCAATCGTGCCGTGGCCATTGCAATGTGCGACGGGCCGGAGGCCGGTCTAGCGCATATCGACGCGGTGCTGGCACATGGCGAATTGGCAAATTATTACCTGGCGCATTCCGCCCGTGCAGATATGTACCGCAGGCTCAGCAGGACAGATGAGGCTCGGGCGTCTTATGAGAAAGCGCTGGCGCTGACCCAACAGGAACCAGAGCGGCAATTTCTGCAGGAGCGGATTCGGCAGTTGAAATAAGAATGGAGCAGGGCTGACGAGATAACCGTGTCGGACGGGTGCCCCATTTCTCGCGTTCTTTGCGAGAAGTGGGGCTTTTCGCCGACACCCTCCCGACCCTCAAGCAGCCTCTGCGCCGTAATGCGAGGTCTTGTCTGTGACGGGTGAACACTCGCTGGGCTTTATAGTGAGCTCAAGTCAAAACCCCCACTTCTCGCAAAGAACGCGAGAAATGGGGCACCCAGCCTAGTTGAGGGATGCGTCGCGAACGGGAGATGTGGGCCACCCGTCTGTCGATTTGGTGAACGTCCCGTCCGTCCTCAGGTGTTCCCTTCTAGCGAACGTAAGGCGAAAGATGGTAGAATCGGTCGGTCATGGATGAGGGCCGCCAAAGGGGTGTTGGGTCTTAATGCTTGCAATCCACTGGCCAGGGGAGTTAAACGATGGCAACGACTAAATGGGCGCGCCATAAGTTTGTCGTGAAGGAGAGTGCTACAGAAGCTCGGGAAATTCGCGAAGGCTTCGTCGATCTGGTTGCTGACCCTTACCTTGTCGCGGAGCCGTGTGACAGCAAGCCGATTTCTGAGTACCCCCTCGAAGGGTCGGATTTCTTGGCGCTTGAACTGATCCAAGGAACTTCGATGAAGCAGGCTCAAGACATCGCAGCGTTCCTTAATACTAACGTGAGTTATTTGTCGATCACCCGTTTTGGAGACCGCGAAGACGCTATTCGAGATGTGCGCCAATCCGCACACGTGCGGTCTATTGACGCCGAGCGGTTCGCAATGGTGGTCGCAATGCTGGCGGAGAAGATCCAAGGGAACAACGCTGGTGAGATACATGGAGCACTCGTCGCAGTTCAATCGGTAAGTGCTGACCTGCTCGCTGGGTGGTCTAAGGCTCTCCAACTGTCGGATGATATCTTGAACGCTTTCGGTGAGGACGAAGACCCCCACGTCTAGCCGCCCGCCGGGTGCCCCATTTCTCGCGTTCTTTGCGAGAAGTGGGCTTTTCCCAGACGCCCCCCCCAACCCTCAGCCAGCGCTCCTCCGAATTTTCTCCTCCCACCAAGTCCAGTCGTTGATCCGAACCAATCCCGGCTCTCCGTAGGCATAAGAGCGGTAGCTACTCCACCGCCAATCTTCCAGACTCGCCACCAGTCTGCGCACCACCGGATTGCGATGCATGTACTTCAGCTTCTCAATCTCTTTCTGCTGGCCCCACAGATTGAAATCATAGAAACGACTCTGCCAGAATCGACCGGAGAATTGGCGCCCGATGGCCAGCCTCCGGGAGA
The DNA here is from genome assembly GCA_020073465.1 of Terriglobia bacterium. Lineage (GTDB taxonomy): Bacteria > Acidobacteriota > Terriglobia > Terriglobales > Acidobacteriaceae > Sulfotelmatobacter. The sequence goes on along the minus strand of JAIQFC010000062.1, from coordinate 5,628 downwards.
CGCTCAGCTTTACGGCCTGAAGTATCTTCGAGGGATCGCCAATCAAAGGTTCGGAGATCAGTAGATGTACGTGTTCGGGCATGACCACGTATCCGATCACGGCAAAACGATAGCGAACGCGCATCAGATCGAGGACAGTAAGCACCAGGTCGCGGCGCGCGGGATTACCCAGTAGGGGCTTGCGCCGATAGCAGCTCCAGGTGATGAAATGGAGACTTCCCGTGCCGTAATAACGCTTCAGGCCCCAGGGCCTGAAGAAACCTACGCACAAATGCGAGATCATGTCTGTGACGGATGAACATTGGAACGATGGGCTTATCGTGAGCTCAAGCCAAAGGCCCCACTTCTCGCAAAGAACGCGAGAAATGGGGCACCCAGTCTATTTGAGGCATACTTTGCGAATGGGAGATGTGGGCCACCCGCCCAGTTGAAATAAAAATTGGGATAGCTGTCGATTTTCCGTCTCCCCAACGACTATAGGACAAAAGAACGATGAGCTACGGTTCCTGAGGAACAGGAAACGAGTCATCGGAAACAAGCCACAGGAACCAAGGAGAAAAAGTCATGCCACAGTATCTGGTTTGTAACTACCTCTCCGACGACTTCGACCCGTCCGCCGTAACCGAAGCGATGATCGAGGAGATCCACGCGCTCAACCGCGAAATGATCGCTGCCGGCGCCAGGAAGTTCGCTTGCGGAATTTCCCCGGCCAGCAACGCAAAGACGGTGCGGAAGCAGCCTGATGGTACGGTGCTCGTCACCGACGGACCGTACACCGAGACCAAAGAGCACATGGGCGGATTCTGGATACTGGAAGCCGCCGATCTGGATGAGGCACTTGCATGGGCGAAGAAGGGTGCCATCGCCTGCGATGTGCCCGGCGAGGTGCGCGAGCTTCTTTTCATGCCGGACCCGAAGGGAGCAACGGAATAGTCTGGACGCAGCGCGCTGGTGCGGGGTTGTCGTGTCCCGTCGCCTGCCGCGAGGCTCCCTGAAGGACGCCTCCACTAGCTTTCTAAGGCTGCGCGGATATCATTCTCCCGCAATAAGCCGGCGGTCACGGATAGCCCATTCTCAAGAGGGAAAACAATGCGGAAAAAGAAGGTTCACGCAATCGCAATCAAAAGCTTCGCACTGCTTGTCGTGCTCGGCACGGCGTACCAAGCGATGGCACAGGACGCCGTGACACCATATCCGAAGATGGCCCCAATCGACCAATACCTTATGACGGATCAGAGTGCGGAAATCGCCTTGGCGCGCAGTGCAGCACCGGAGTCCATTTCACACGATGCAGAGGTGCTGGTTCTTGGACGTCATGGTTTCGAAACAGCGGTGAAAGGCAAGAACGGTTTCGTGTGTATCGTGGGACGGGGGTGGACTTCCGCGGCCGACCCTGACTTTTGGAATCCGAAGGTACGCGTCCCCATGTGTGTGAATGCACCAGCCGCGCGTTCTTACCTTCTGCGCTTCAACAAAGAGACCGAGTGGGGACTGGCGGGGCGTACGCAAGCTCAAATGACCGAGTCCATCACCGCTGCCATCGCCAAGAAAGAACTGCCGGCGATGGAATCCGGGGCGATGTGCTACATGCTGTCGAAGCAAGGATACGGCGGCGACAGCACCCCCCACTGGCCTCCCCACCTCATGTTTTTCTATACGGACATCGACCCCGCAATCTGGGGAGCGAATCTGCCGGGTTCCCCCGTCGTTGGTATGAACGACCCCGTGGAGCACCTGACGCAGTTCGTGGTTGCCGTGCAACGGTGGTCAGACGGAACGGAAGGTCGCTAAGCCGGACTGTACAAAGGGCGCACAAGCGCTGGTACCTAAGAGCGGGACAGGACAATCAAATGAGAAATGTAATCTTCGCAATCAACATTACCCTGGATGGCTGCTGCGACCACACCAAACAAGTTGCTGATGACGAAAGCCATGAGTATTTTACGCACCTCCTGCGAGAGGTTGACCTGCTCGTCTTTGGGCGTAAAACCTATCAATTGATGGTTCCTTTTTGGCCTGACGTCGCAAAAAATCAGTCGATGACAAAAGCGTCGAACGAATTTGCTCGAACCTTTGACTCCATCGAGAAAATTGTTTTTTCACGATCATTAGACGGCGCTGCAGATAACAATACGAGAATTGTTCGTACGAACCTTCGCGACGAAATACTTAGATTGAAACAAGAGCCAGGCAACAATATTCTGGTCGGCGGTGTAGATATTCCTTCACAACTTATCGAGCTTGGTCTGGTTGACGAATATCGTTTTGTCGTTGGGCCAATCGTTGCAGGAGAAGGGAGACGGCTGTTGGAAGGTGTCAGCCTGCGGGAGAGATTACAACTAAAACTTGTTGAGTCAAAGATTTTTGAATCAGGATGTGTTGCGCTCCGCTACTTGAAATAGTGACAGAAAATCTGCGCCAGCCGCGCTGCTGGCTCAAATCCAACAAAATCAGATGGGACTCGAAGGAACTCAGTCATGAGAAAAGTCAATGTGCTTGAATTTGTCTCCCTTGATGGTGTCATCCAAGCCCCAGGCGGACCGGAGGAAGATACCAGTGGCGGCTTCGCGTATGGCGGGTGGATAGGTCCACATTCCGACCCTGTTTCTTCAGCGGCCATAAAAAGGCAGATGAACCTGCCGTTTGACTTGTTGCTAGGGCGCAGAACCTTTGACATTTGGGCACGATTCTGGCCGCAACATAGTGACGTGTGGCCAGCCGTCAACACAGCGACCAAGTACGTCGCGTCGAATACCATGACTTCTCACAAATGGCAGCCATCCGTGTTTCTAAACGGAGATATTGCGGAAAAAATCACCAAAATTAAGCAACAGGCAGGGCCGGATTTGCACGTTTATGGAAGCGCAAATCTCCTTCAGACGCTCCTCAAGCATGATTTGGTCGATGCCTTCTGGCTGAAGATATTTCCGATCACGTTGGGCAGTGGAAAACGATTGTTTGCCGATGGCACGATCCCGGCGGCATTCAAGGTGACGGAAAGCACAGTCACATCGAAAGGCGTCATTATCGTGAATTACGAGCGTGCAGGCGCAGTCCCAACGGGAAGTCTATAAACTTGAGGCGCATTGCGGGCGTGACCCTGAGCGCAGTCGAAGGGGGGAGCCCGCAGCCGAAATCCTGCGCGTTCTTAGCGAAGGATCTCCGGCCGGGTGGCCCGGGCTTTTGATCTTGCGGGTCCCCCGAACGACGATCTGATGGCCGCATCGACTCTGCAAATTCGTAAGAAAAAAGCATTGAACCCTCCTTGACAATAATAGTTGTCAATGGTACCGTCTCCTCGTGCTCGACCTCCAAGTCATCGATGATCCGGCAGCGGCGACGGCGGCTTTGGAGCCCATGCGGGGTCGACTCCTCTCCGAGCTAGTCGTGCCCGCCTCGGCGGCGACGTTGGCCACGCGGGTTGGCCTGACTCGGCAGAAAGTCAACTACTACCTGCACGGGCTGGAGGCGCACGGGCTGGTGCGGTTGGCCGAGAAACGCAAGTGGGGCGGGCTGACGGAACGGCTGCTGGTGGCGACGGCCGCTTCCTACGTCGTTTCGCCGAGCGCCCTGGGTCCGGTCGCCGCGGATCCGAATCGGGAGATCGATAGGCTGTCCGCGAGCTATCTCATCGCCCTGGGCGCACGGGTCGTCCGCGAGGTGGGCGATCTTGTTCGTCGTGCGAAAGAGACGGGCAAACGCCTGGCGACCCTGGCGGTGGACACCGAGGTTCGCTTCCGGTCGGCGACGGATCGGGCGGCTTTCAGCAACGAACTCACCGAGGCCATCACGAAACTGGTTTCGAAGTACCACGATGAATCCGCCCCCGGCGGCCGCGCGCATCGCCTGGTGGTCGTGGCGCACCCTCTACCGCAAAAATCCCATCCCAAGGAGCCATTATGAGCGTGAAGAAAGAAGCTTCCGGACGCCGTTCGGTCCAAGTCGAAGTCGAGGTCCCCGGCACGCCGGAGGAAGTCTGGCAGGCCATCGCGACCGGGCCGGGTATTTCGTCGTGGTTCGTGCCGACTGAGTTCGAGGAGCGCGACGGGAAGCCGGTTGCGGTGAAGTTGAACTTCGGCCCGGGCATGGAGTCCAGTTCCGTGGTGACGGCCTGGGATCCGCCGCGTAGGTTTGCCGCCGAGGCCCCTGGCTGGGCCCCTGGCTCGCCGCCCATCGCGGACGAGTGGAGCGTCGAGGCGCGCGGGGGAGGCATCTGCGTCGTCCGCGTGGTGCATAGCCTCTTCGCCAGCACGGACGACTGGGACAACCAGCTGGAAGGCACCGAATCCGGCTGGCCTGGCTTCTTCCGCATCCTGCGGATCTATCTCACGCACTTCCGCGGCCAACGCTCCGCGATGATGCAGTGGATGGCCCCCGCGGCGGGAACCGAAGCGGAGGCCTGGGAGACTCTGACTACGGCATTGGGGCTGAAAGGCGTGAGCGCCGGGCAGCGTTGGACCGCCCCGGCGGGCGCCCCGTCGCTCAGCGGCGTGGTGGAGCAGGTCAGCCAGAGTCCGTACAACGCGCTGCTGCGGCTCGACAAGTTGTCGCCGGGCACAGCCGCCCTTGGCGCCGTCAACTTCGGCGGCCAGAGCATGGTCACGCTAAGCTTCTACCTCTACGGCGATCAGGCGGCCGGGACCGTCGCCCGCGAGACACCGCTCTGGCAAGCGTGGATTCAAGAACGCTTCCCGACGCCGTCGGAGACGAGCAAGAGTGAATGATCGCGCAGTCATGGGAGTGCACTCCCGTCGCTGCGCTCGCTGTCTGGGTTCCCTCCCCTGTACTCGGGGAAGGTCGGGGTGAGTGCATGATCTCTGTGACGAACTCAGGTTCCGGTGCAAGGATACGATTGAGCTTGGATCAGGAATTCTGTAAGTTGCATTTCGGAGGCGATATGAGAGTGGAATTCGCAGTGGCAGCGGCGGTGATGAGTCTCGCGCTAAGTGTCGCAGCCCAGAAGGAGATGCACATGGTCCATGCGAAAGGTTCTTTCGACATCAAGATGACTCCCGCCGAACCAACCGACTTCGAGAAAGCGAACGACATTACTCGGGTCACATCCGACAAGACCTGGCACGGTGACTTCGAAGGCGTCAGCCATGGAGAAATGATTACCGGCTCGACCGCGAGCACCGGCTCTATGGCCTACGTTGCGATTGAGCGCATGACAGGCAAGCTTAACGGCCGACAGGGCAGCTTCACCTTCTCGCACCGCGCCACCATGATGAAAGGCGACGCCCCCTCTGCGGGAGAGCTGAGCGTAATGGTGGTACCCAATTCCGGCACGGGAGAACTGACCGGACTCACTGGCTCGTTCCTCATCCATATCGACGCTCAGGGTAAACACACCTGGACCTTCGATTATTCGCTCCCGTAACAACGACGCGCCGCGGCCTAATTCGCCGCCGACTATGGGGCTGGGGCTTCCAACGCTGGCGGCTTCGCGCCTTTAACGATGAGTTACAACGTGAGTGCTATTTCCCCGGGTTGGGGGGAAACCCGGGGACAGACGGGTGAAGTGCACCCTTGAGGTGAGACAAAGAAACTAGGGACAGTTCTCTTGCGAAAAAGATTGTAAACCGGGGAGTGGGGTGTGGGGCGAGGGGGCGGTTAGCTCCCTCGCCC
>JAIQFC010000011.1 GCA_020073465.1 Terriglobia bacterium | reverse complement strand
CTGGGCTATCAAAGCCCGGCTGCATTCGAACAGCAGCTACGGTGCTCAACCATGCCTCAAACTTCTACAGAGATGAGTGGGGCGAGGGAGCTAACCGCCCCCTCGCCCCACACCCCACTCCCCGGTTTACAATCTTTTTCGCAAGAGAACTGTCCCTAGTTTCTTTGTCTCACCTCAAGGGTGCACTTCATTTTCCCGTCCCCACGTTTTCCCACGTTCCCCCCCGTCCTCCTCGCCCCTGCTTGTATATACCTTGACACGTATATGCTCTCTGGAGTATACGAAGAGAGTGGAGTCTGTGTTCGAAATCATTGCGGAGCCGAACCGCCGCGCGATATTGAGCCTGCTGGTCTCGTCACAACAGTCGGTGGGAGAGATCGAGCGTCAACTTCGTATGCCGCAGCCGACCGTGTCAAAGCACCTGCGAGTGCTGCGAGTGGCCGGTTTCGTAGAATCCACGGTGGACGCACAGCGCCGTCTCTACCGACTGAAGCCAGAACCACTTCAGGAGGTGGATGCCTGGCTGGCTCCGTTCCGTCGGTTCTGGTCCGCTCATGTGGATGCTCTCGAACGCCACCTCGACCGCATAAGTCAATCCACACCAACGAAAAGGAAAACTAAGGAGAAGACGGCGCGGCCCAAACCGCGAACGTGACAAAGGAGAAACGAATTGAAAATCAAAGTGACCAGCGTATACGTGGACGACCAGGACAAGGCCCTGCGCTTCTATACGGAGGTACTGGGCTTTGCCAAGAAGACCGATTTCAGTCAGGGCCCATATCGCTGGCTGACCGTGGCCTCGCCCGAGGAGCCGGACGGCACTGAGCTGCAGCTGGCGCGGAATGACAACCCCGCAGCCAAAGCGTATCAGCAGGCGATATTTCAACAGGGCCAGCCCGCGGCCATGTTTTTCACCGGCGACGTCAAGGGCGACTACGAGCGGATCAAGGCCCGCGGCGCCGAGTTCACGATGCCGCCCACCGACGTGACCGGCTCGACCATTGCGATGCTGAACGACACCTGCGGCAACCTCATTCAGCTCACCCAGCTGGCACGCTATTCACGCTAGGAGGTGGATGCCTGGCTGGCTCCGTTCCGTCGGTTCTGGTCCGCTCACCTAGATGCTCTCGAACGCCACCTCGACCACATGGATCAATCAACACCAACGAAAAGGAAGACAAGGAGAAGAAGGTGACCGATCGCGAGCAGTACACACCGGGTCCGGCCAGCGGGGCGCAGGTACGAAAGGACGGAGAGAAGTGGACGCTCATTCTCGTCAGAGAGCTGCGCCACTCGCCGGAAAAAGTGTGGCAGGCGATTACCGACCCGGCACATCTGCGCGAGTGGGCTCCCTTTGACGCCGATGGGAGCCTGGGCACGGTTGGAAATACGGTGAAGCTCACCACGGTGGGAGCGCCCACGCTGCACGTAACCGAAACAACAGTGACGCGAGCCGACGCTCCCAAGGTGCTTGAGTACAAATGGGGTGGCTTCGATATGCGGTGGGAACTCGAAGCCTTTGGTGGCGGCACGCGCCTGACGCTGTGGACCAACATCGGTCACCGTTTCATCGCAATGGGTGCTGCCGGGTGGCACATTTGTTTCGATGTTCTGGATCACCTTCTCAGCGGAACTCCCATCGGCCGCATGGTCGGCCCCGAGGCCATGAAGTTCGGCGGCTGGCAGCGGCTGAATGCCGAGTACGCAAAGCAGTTCGGTATCGAAACGCCCAACTGGCCGCCTCAGGCGGCTCAAAAGTCGTGAATCGAGGGAATCGCAAAACCATGCACCAACCACTTAAGAGGAATCAAAAGGAGTTGTCACCGGAACAACGTAAAGAACTACTCAGAGCATTGAAAGCCCGTTTCGAAAAGAACATGAACCGCCATAAAGGTTTTGAATGGGCTAAAGTGCAAGCAAAGCTGGAAGCTAATGCTGAAAAACTGCGGTCACTCAATGAAATGGAAAGAACTGGCGGTGAACCGGACGTTGTTGGTCATGATAGAAGGACCGGCGAATACATTGTTTTATGATTGTTCAGCGGAAAGTCCGAAAGGGCGCAGAAGTCTTTGCTACGACCGTGAAGCGCTGGAGTCAAGGAAAGAACATAAACCAGCAGATAACGCTATGAATATGGCAGCGGCCATGGGCATTGAGCTTTTAACGGAAGAACAATATCGAGAGTTGCAGACACTTGGAAATTTCGATACGAAGACGTCGAGCTGGGTGAAAACACCGTCTGATATCAGAAAACTCGGCGGCGCCCTCTTTTGTGATCGCCGCTACAACACTGTTTTCGTGTATCACAACGGTGCGGAATCTTATTATGCCGCCAGGGGGTTCCGTGGCTCGCTAAGGGTCTAAATTTGGACTGTGAATTTAGCATTTCTCTGATCTTTGCTTCTGTTCCGTGTCGGGTGGCCCATTCAAGCCTGCTTTTGGCTTGAGTGGGGCAGTTCTATCACTGGACAAAGTCTTCCCGCCGCTCGTTCACGTTTTCGTGCCGTCCATTCTGACCCGATCTCGACTCGTCCCTCACAGCCAGTTGCGTAGTGGCGAAAACTGCTCCACTCCCAGTCCTCCGGACGCTCGCATAACGCGCGCTTGACCGGATTGCGATGAATGTAACGAAGCTTCTCCACAAACTGCGGATGATTGCGAATGTTGAAATCGTAGTACCGCTTTTGCCAGAAATGCTCTGCATCGCCAATCAAGCGCCGCGACACTCCTTGCTTCAACGACTTCAGCGCATCGGCCAACGTATCCCGTTGTGGTTCGCTGAGCAGGAGGTGAACATGCTCCGGCATGACTACGTACCCGTAAACCTGAAGTCTGAAGCTGCGCCGCACCCGTTCCAAGGCTGACTCGAAAATTCGTCGGCTTGCGTCCGTGGTAAATAGCCGACGGCGATGGTAGCAGCAGAAAGTGACGATAATGACTCTGCCCGCTGTGGTGAAAACGCGTTAGTCCCCATGGCATGAGGACAATCTAGTCGTGTTCGCCGGACCAAGTCTGTGACGTGTGAACATCCCCACTCAAGCCAAAACCGGGCTTGAGTGGGCCACCCGTCCTTCCGCTCGTTCGCGTTTCGCGCCGTCCATTCCGACTCGATCTCTACGCGTCCCTCACAGCCTGTTTGACGTCACAACACCAGGTCCCTCCACTCCACAGATCACCGCTCTCACGGTGATCTGCTCCGGTCGGGATGACAGAATTGAGAAGATCGAAACATCCCCACTCAAGCCAGAAGCGGGCTTGAGTGGGCCACCCACCCGCCCATCGAACCAGAAGAGGCTTCCACTTGCGGAGGTTGCAGGTCACGCTGAGCGCAGCTAAATTAGGTGCGAGAGTTGGAGCTATACGTGAGAAGGAGCGCCCGATGGAATCTGCCTCTGCAATCATCGACGGGAGAATCAGGGAACTTGGGGACTGGCGCGGGAAGATGCTCGCGAGAGTGCGCGCAATCGTACACGAGGCAGACCCTGAGATCGTCGAAGAGTGGAAGTGGCTCGACGGAGACGAGACCCCCGGCCAGAGCGCCTACGATGGTCTTTCCGCCGATGAGGTAGGAGGGGTTGTGGAGACTGTGCAGGGTAAGGCGGGGATCCTCGAGCCAGAACAGGAGTTTGGAGCCGAGGGCGGCGCCGGCTACGGCGGCGGCGATGACGGCCCAGCGGATAGGCGGGGAGAGAGGGTCTCCGAAGCGGCGGCGCAGGGTCAGGTAAAGGCGAAAGGCGACCAGGTAGGAAAGAGTTTCGAAAACGATGTGGGGGTGGAGGGTGTACGGGCCCAGGTGGATGTAGTAGGGGAACGCCAGAAGGGCGCAATGGGGTAAGAGGAGGATGGGGAATTATAGCGGGCGGGGTTGGTTCCGGGCGCTGAGATGCTGTGGTAAGGGCGAGTGGATTGGTGTCCTTGTTTACAGCAATTGGCACGGAGGGTGTCGTAAGGTCCCTCCCCCTTCGCTTTGTTCAGGGGTCGGGAGGACATATCGCTCTCCTACCACAGCTTTGCGTGTGAGATCAGATCCTGGGTCGCATCTTTGTCGAGATTCGGTTATGCCGAGATCCCGCCGTCTCGGGCATCACCTCTTGGGGAGATCGAGTGGGCAGTGTCGAAAGGGGGAGCCGCGAGTGGCTGGAGGGTCAGGGTAACGTTCCATTACCGTGACCGGTGCAGGAGTAAAGACGAGGGCGGGAGTGGACCTCGGGTATTTGAGGGGTGCGAGGGCGGCTGGTAGGCTGCAGGGCATGGCAGTTTTTATTGACGACCCTAAGACTAGAGGCATGCGAGCCAGCGAGGAAGCGCCTGCGGACAATGTGCCGGCTCTGGTGGAACTGTTGCGGAACCGGTCTTATGCGGAGATCCGGCAGCGGATGTATGACAGCGCGCCGGGGAGTCCGTGGTGGACGGCGTGCCGGGCGGAACTCGACCTGCGCAATGGGCAGCAGGCGGCGGAAGCGTCGCTGGCGATGTCGAGAGCGTCGGAGAAGATGAGGGCGTCGGTGCAGCACTTCGAGCAACTCGCGGATACTTTGCGGGAGGCGACCAATGACGTCGCTGACTTGCTGCGGGGAACGAAGGAGGCGGGGCGCCGGTTGGAGATTGCGGTGTATGTGACGATCGGCGTGACGCTGGTGCAGCTGTTTAATCTGATCTTTGAAGTGTTCCGGCGGCGGTAAACCGGGTCGACGGGCTTTTAAACCCCAGGTTTGCATCTTTCGCCCCTTCGGGGCTGATTCACTTCCTACCTGCGATCCACGGCTTGCGCCGTGGGCAGCATTCTTTCGCCGCTTCGCGGCTGAGCCCGCGGCAAAAGAAGACGGTTCGCGACTGGACAGCCGAGGCGGCTATCGCGACGTGAGCCGTGGTGGTTTCCGACGGTTGGCGGACAGGAGTGTCCGCCCCACACTCTTGCCGTTCCGCTTCTGCGCAATCTTTCGACTTGACAACGGAGCTGTTCGTTCTGTATATTCAGTCTATACTGAAAGTAATGATATGGCGGAACTGACGGGAGTGCAGAAACAATACATCCTCCACTGGGGGGAGATGGGGACGCGGTGGGGGATCAACCGGACGGTGGCGCAGATCCATGCGCTGCTGTATCTGTCGCCGCGGGCGCTGCCGGCGGAGGAGATTGCGGAGACGCTGAGCGTGGCGCGGTCGAATGTGAGCACGTCGATCCGGGAGCTGGAGACGTGGGGGATCGTGCGGGCGGTGCATGTGCTGGGGGACCGGCGGGAGCATTATGAATCGATGAAGGATGTGTGGGAAATGTTCCGGCTGGTGATCGAGCAGCGGAAGCGGCGAGAGATCGATCCGACGCGGGAAATGCTGCGGCAGTGCCTGGCGAACCTGGATCCGAAGGAGCCCGGAGCGGATTTCACGCGGGATCGGCTGGCGGCCATGGCGGGATTTTTTGAGGCGGTGACGGAACTTCACGACCAGATGAAGCGGCTGCCGACGGGCACGGTGCGGAAACTGTTGCGCATGGGGACGAAGGTAAGGAAGAAGGCGGGGTAGTTTTTTTGAGTGGCTCTTTCTGTTCATTCAGACATATCTGACATTTTAGGCCTGCCCCGCGCCCGGGGGGTGAGGTGAATTGGCAGGGATGCTTCGACTGCTCCGCTCAGCATGACAGGGGATAGGACAGCGGGCGGGAATTGGGTTCGAGGCGGAGGATGACGATGGGTGGGACGGTCGTGATTACCGGCGCCTTCAGCTACACAGGCAAGTACGCTACACGGATACTCCTCGAACGTGGGTATCGGATCCGCACCTTGACGAACCATCCTCCGACCCATCATCCGGAAGGGGCGAACCTCTTTGGCGACCGGGTTCAGGTCTTCCCGTATAACTTCGACCGCGGCGACGAATTGCGGCGCAGCCTTGAAGGCGCGTCCACTCTGATCAACACCTACTGGGTACGCTTTCCGCACGGAGGGTCGAACTTCGAGACTGCGGTGCGAAACACCTGCAGTTTGATCGAGGCGGCCAAGGACGCAGGGGTCCGGCGGATCGTGCATGTCAGCATCGCCAACCCTTCGCTGCAATCCCCGCTGGGTTACTACAAGGGAAAGGCCCAACTGGAGCAGACTGTAATCGACTCCGGCCTCGCTTACACGATTCTGCGGCCCACGGTGATCTTCGGCGCGGAAGACATCCTCATCAACAACATTGCGTGGTTCGTCCGCCATTTTCCCGTGTTCGGCATTCCGGGTGACGGGCGCTACGGGATCCGTCCGATCTACGTTGAGGATATGGCGCACTTGCTGGCAGACGCCGTTGACCGGCAAGGGAGTGCGGTGCTCGACGCGGTGGGACCTGAAACGTTCCGCTTCGAAGAGCTGGTGCGACTGATCGCGGAGCGTGTGGGGCGATCCGTTCGCCTGGTTCGCTTGCCGCAATTCTTGGCATATATTTCCACGCTCCTTACGGGCTGGTTTGTTGGGGATGTGGTCCTGACATGGGAGGAGTACCGGGGACTGATGAGCAACCTGCTGGTGACGGAGGGCCCGGCCACGGGACAAACGCGGCTGAGCGAATGGCTTGCGGAAAACGAGGAACGCGTCGGGAGGCACTATGCGTCCGAGGTGGCGAGGCACTATGCGTAATCGATGCCGACGTAAGGACGAGTTTATCGAGTGGCAGGAGGCAGAGTATGACCGCGGAACACATGAAGGAGATGATCTGGGCAGCGGGGGCGGTGCATGTGGGGATCGTGCTGGCGAACATCCCACTGCCGGGGCGGCTGCGGGTACGGGAGAGGCTGGCCCCGGTGCCGCGATTCCTACGGCAGATTTTTTATGTGCATTGGGTATACATCGTGATTGTGGTGGGGCTGTTTGCGGCGCTGTGCTTTGGGTTCGCGCCGGAACTGGCGGGAGCGAGCGGGCTGGGGAGATTTCTGAGCGGGTTCATGGCGGGGTTCTGGCTGTTGCGGATCGGGCTGCAGCTCCTTTATTACGACGGGGAGGTACGGCGGGAGAATCGAGGGCTCGACATGATCTATCTGGGAGCGTTAGTGGCGCTGGTGGTGATCTTCGGGGTGGCGGTGATCCGGCCGGTGGAGTGAGGTGGGTATGAGCATTGGGGATGGTGGAGGGGACGAGCGGATTCCTCGCTCGCTCTCGCCGCTGGCGCGGCTACGAGCGGCTCGGAATAACAAGAGCAGTTATTGGGCGGCGGGGTGGGCGGTGGCGGGTGCGGCGGTCTGGGCAGGGCTGGCAGTGCTGGCGAGGATGGGGATCGCGCGGATCGGGGTGATCGAACTGGTGTTTCTGTTTGCACCGTTGGTGATTGTTCCGTTGGGAATGGAATTGGGGAGGGTGAGGGGTGCTTCGCTGGCGCCGGTTGGCCGATGGCTGGAACAGTGGGCGCAGGTTCTGCAGCCTTTGGGGGCAGTGCTGGCGGCGTTGGCAATGTTGCTGCCGCCGGGAAAGTGGGCAGGAGTGGCGGCTTCGGGGTGGGCAGTAGTGTGCACGTTCATGGGTGCGAGTGGGATTGCCGAACTGGGGAAGGTGTTGGCGGACAGGAGTGTCCGCCCCACACGAGTTGCGGAGATTGCAGCGGCGGTTGCGCGGATCGACCTGGGGGTGGGTGGAGCGTGGCTGGTGGCTTCACGGTTGGGGATGCGGCCGATGGGGATTCAGGAGCCGGTCGGGCTGCTCACGGCAGTTCATTTTCATTTCGCGGGATTTGCTACGGCGAAGATTGCGAGTGCAACGGCGCGGCATACGACTGGGGACGGAAGGTGGCTGGGGCGGGTGGTATTGCTGGTCGTGGGCATGCCGTTCCTGGTGGCGGCAGGATTTGTGATTTCCCCGATCCTGAAGATGGTGGCGGGGGTGACGTTTTCCGCGAGCGTCGCGGGGTTGGCGGGGTTTGTGTGGAAGAGCAAGGTGGACCGGAGGGCACGAGGATTCCTGCGCGCGGCGGCTGGGGCGGTGTTCGTGGGGGTCCTGCTCGCCGGAGCCTATGCGGTCGCGGACTTTGCAGGGAGTGAGGCGCTGCCGATTCCGCGGATGGCGTCGACGCATGGGATCCTGAACGGGTTCGGATTCTGTCTGCTGGGATTACTGGGGTGGCTGGTGGAAGGGGAGCGGGGTGATTCCGCGAGAGGTACCCTTTAGTTCGACTCTTTCCAGGACAGCAGCCCCCAAGTTGCAGTACACTCCAACGAGATAAGCGCCCTTTCACGTGGGCTTTATGTTCAGTCCCCATCCCAACCTCGCGGATGAGATCAACCGCAGCATTATCCAGTCGGAAATTGAAGGGGGCGTGTTTCTGCACGACCTTCCGCCGTCGACGGTGCTGCAGATCCAGACCGTGCATCACTGCTACACAGCGGTAATGCTGGGGGGGAGCGAAGCGTTGATTTCAGGACACCCGGAATTTTGCCCGCAGCCGGTGCAGGTGGCAATCGCGGGTTCGACCTGGGGTGGCTCCATGCTGAAGATGCAATATCTGGGACGCGGCATGCACCTGGAGTTTTACCATCCGGAATACCGCCAGCCGATCGTGACCTCGGCGATTCAAGAGATTCGTGACTACGTGCAGCCCGCCGGGGCTGATGAAGAGCAGGAAGAGACAGGGCCGATGCGGTCTCCGTATTCCTGAGCGGGTCCATTTGACCTGGCTGAGAATTTGACTCAGGAGTTGGCCTCGGCTGAAGCCCGCATTGCGATTGATCGCTCCACAGCTTGGCCGGAAGAGGTTGCGGAAGAACTCTGACCGGATGCGAGCCCAGCGGCTAAACAGAGTGCTGAAAAACACATATGCCTTGCACAGGAGAATAGGGTAAGAAGCAGGCATGCGCGGAGACGATCAGCAACAGGATGGGGTATTCAGCTACGTGAGTGTGGAACAGCGGGTGCCCAACAGCCATCCGCTGCGAGTGATTCGCAAGCTGGTGGATGAGGCCCTGGCCGAGCTGTCGGGGCGGCTGGATGAGCTGTATGCGACGACGGGGCGTCCCTCGATTGCGCCGGAGAAACTGCTGCGGGCACTGTTGCTGCAAGGGCTGTACGGCAAGCGCAGCGAACGGTTGCTCATGGAGGAACTGGATTACAGTCTATTGTTCCGCTGGTTTGTGGGTTTGGCGATCGACGACGAGGTCTGGGACGCGACGGTGTTCAGCAAGAACCGGGATCGATTGATCGAGGGCGAGATCGCGAGCCGTTTTTTTGTGGCGGTGCGGGGGCAGTTAGAGAGGTTGGGGTTGTTGAGCGACGAGCATTTCACGGTGGATGGGACGATGCTGGAGGCGTGGGCGAATCGGCGGAGTTTTCGGGAGAAGGCCGATCCGCCGGAACGAGGCAGCGGACACGGCGGGAAACGGTTGCTGCGGGATACGCATGAGAGCCGGACCGATCCGGAGGCGCGGCTGTATCGCAAGTGCAATGCGGGAGCGGCGGAGCCCAGCTATCTGGGACACGTGCTGACGGAAAACAATCACGGGCTGATAGTGGCAGCCTGTGTGACAGAGGCGGGGACGCGGGCCGAGCGGGAGGCGGCGCTGGCGCTGCTGGATCAGCGCCGGAGCGGGAAGCGGCGCACGTTGGGTGCGGACAAGCAGTATCAGGAGAGGCGGTTTGTGGAGGCGCTGCGGGCCCGCAACGTGGTACCGCATGTGGCGGAGTACGAACGGGGCAACCTGCAACGGAATAGTTTGCGCGCGCAAGAGCGCAACAGCCCGGAGTTTGTGCAGAGCCAGAAGAAACGGAAACTGGTGGAGCAGAGCTTTGCCTGGATCAAACACTGGGCCGGGTTCCGGCAAGTGAAGTTGCGGAGTCGGCGGCGCGTGGAGTGGCTGTTTCAAATTGCGGCAGCAGCCTACAACCTGGTCCGCGTCACGCGCCTGCGGGCGGCGCTAGCGTGAACGGATGCGGCCTCGCGACCCGCGATCCCACCTAAACGGAAGACCAAAACCAGTGCGGAAGCCAGAAAAACTGATTGCGGGACGCACTCTGCTCTGCAATCGGTGAGTTTTTCAGCAAACTGTTTAGCCGCTGCGGGCCAGAAGTAGGAAAACATGATTTGCGAGGCTAAGCAATGGAAACCCTGTGGTTCATGATCGTCGCCGTAATGGTGGCAGCCTATGTGGTGCTCGACGGTTTCGACCTCGGCGCCGGAGTGATTTACCTGGGTGCAGCTCGTACAACCGATGATCGTAGCCGGATCCTGCGCGCCATCGGCCCGGTGTGGGACGGAAACGAAGTTTGGCTCCTGGCTGCCGGAGGAACGCTCTACTTCGCCTTCCCGCTTCTTTATGCTTCAAGCTTCAGCGGCTTCTATCTACCCCTGATGATGGTTCTGTGGCTGCTGATGCTGCGCGGCGTCGGCATCGAATTTCGCGCGCACATGGAGAACCCGGTCTGGCGTGGTTTCTTCGACGTGGTCTTCTGCGTCTCCAGCATCTTGCTCACGATTTTCTTTGGAGCAGCCTTGGGAAACGTAGTACGCGGTGTTCCGCTCGGCTCGGATGGCTACTTCTTCGAGCCCCTTTGGACCAACTTCCGGGTCGGGGCGAACGCCGGCATTCTCGACTGGTACACGGTACTCACGGGCGTCATTGCACTGGTGACTCTGACCGCACACGGCTCCCTGTATATCGCCCTCAAGACAGAAGGGGATCTGAACCAGCGTGCCCGAAATGCAGCGTTGTGGGCTTGGCCGTTGCAGTTAATTCTGACGATCGTCGGGCTGGTCGCAACCTGCTACGTGCGTCCCGGAGTTCTGGATAACTACAAGGAGCACGCGATCGGGTTCTTGATCCCCGTAATTGTTTTCGGCAGCCTGGCCGCGATGATCTCCGCCATCCGCAAAGGCCAAGAGCAAGAAAAAGTCGCATTCCTCGCTTCCGGACTCTACATCGTTGGCATGCTGGTCGGCGCGGCGTTTGCGCTCTATCCCGTCGTCTTGCCCGCCAGCACCGATCCTGCCTACAACCTGACCATCTACAACACCGCCGCCGGCCATCACGGACTGACCGTTGGCTTCACGTGGTGGACGCTGGGCGCGATCCTGTCCGTAGCCTACTTCGTATTCCTCTTCCGCAAATTCCGCGGCAAGGTGCGGCTGGAAGGCGAAGGGTACTGAGACTGAACTGGTCGCATACACGATGGTTTGGGAACGACACGGCTTCCGGTTGTGACGGTCAGCGGCCGATGAGAACGCAAGCTTCACAGCCTGCTGAAAAACCCCGATCTCGGGTGGCGCAGCGCTTCCAGCGCTGCGATAAAGATCTTCTTTTGTGAGTGGGCTTCAGCCCCCGAGGTACCAAACTGAGCTTATGAGGCCAAGCTTTGGCTCAGGGCAAACTGGCATGAATGCGGAGATTTTCGGCGACCTGTCGAAGTCGCTTATCTTTGGTCCACAGAAGCATCGGCGAATCGATAAAAACAGAAGCGATCAGATGTGCATCGGTCAGACCGATACCCAGGTTGTACAAACGATGTGCCTCAATCATTAGCCGCAGTTCGCTGAGCCGCGCCACGCGTACCTGCGGCAAACGGTCCAGCAGTGCCAGCGTGCTGCTGCGGTCCCTGAGCGATCCCAGCGCCAGTTCCGCGATGATGAACGGATGGATCGCAATCTGCCCTCGGTCCAGATGCTTCGGCATTTCTTTGTTGCCCGAGCGCAGATGGTCAATCCAAACGGAGGTATCTGCGAGGATCAACTCTTCCCCACCCGGCGGCGTGGAATGTTCTTCAATTCCGGCATGGTGCCTCCCAGGGACGCCAACCTGCGAGCGCTTTCCCGCTCGATGAGCGCTTTGAGAGCTTCACGAATCAATGCCGTTTTTTCCGCCACCCCGGTGAACTCCTGGGCCACACGCACGAGATCGTCATCCAGCGCAACCGTGGTTCTCATAGAAGCTCCATGCACGAATTATAGCATCAAATGATGTCGTAATCTATGCTACATCCCCAACGAGGAGGCCCATCCCGGGCAGGCACCAGACAACGGATACTAGGGCGCTTCCCCTAGCTATAATTGGAGGACTTTATGAAGGTACGATATAGATGCGTCTAAGAAGATTGAATATCAAAAGCTTCTAATCAATCTTGTCCCCGAGTCAGGAGACAACATTGGTAATGTGAGCCTTCGTGAACAGCTCCGAGAAAAGATAGAGCACTTGGGAGACACTCTCACGGATGAAGACTACTGGCTCTTGCGTGACTCACTAATTGACAGCGGGTTTCTTGAGCAGGGGCGCGGTCGCGGCGGTTCGGTACATCGCGTTCGCGCGGTTAGTGCCACTTTATCCGCCGTCGCAGTGCCGTCCGAAACTGCCCCCGTGATTTCGTCGCAGAATCCATCCGTTGCGGAAGTTCAAGAAGTAGTCGAGGAAATCACGGAGGCAAGCCTTTACGAGCCCTTTCACAATGCGATTGTGAACGGTTATACGAAAGATAACAGGCTGAAGAGATTCATATCTGAGATCACCGCACACCAAGGCAGACGCGCGACTGGCGGGAAGTGGACACGACCAGACGTCACTCTAGTCGCTGTTAGAACCTATCAGTTCACTCCGGGCAAACGACTCGAGGTAATCACTTTTGAGGTTAAGCCTGATCTGGATGGTGCGTTGGAGGGTGTCTATGAGGCGCTAGCACATTCCGCGTTTGCCCACAGGAGTTATCTCGCGGTCGACATTCGCGACTTCAAGGATGAAGACGTTCCCGATGATCGGATCGTGCAAGAATGCACAAGACATGGAGTGGGGTACATCGCATTCACTGACGTGTCCGACTACAATACGTACGAAATCGTCTCCACTGCAAAGCTCAAAGAGCCCGATCCCGAGGAAGTGGATAATTTCATCAAGAAGCAAATCAGCCAGCAAAAGCAAGAGGATTTGCGTGAGTTGTTCTAGGTGGGTAGGTCGAACCGATAGCTCATTCCCGTCTGTATAATCGAACAGGGTTCTGCCTCATCTGCGCAATTCATCCTTGGAGTGTGATCTTTTGAGCTCACATATGCCTCATCAGCACGGCCAGCCTGCCCAAGGGCCGCAACCCTTGCCCGGTGTAGACGCCATCATCGCCGTCGGTTCCGGCAAGGGCGGTGTCGGAAAGACCACCTTAGCCGTAAATCTCGCGGTTGCCCTGACGAAGATGGGCCACAAAGTCGGCCTGCTCGATGCCGACGTGTACGGTCCGAATGTTCCACTCATGTTGGGGGTGAACGACCAGCCGCGAATGGTGGGCGAGAACCGGATTGAACCGCTGCAGGCCTTTGGGTTGAAAGTGATCTCCGTGGGGTTCCTCAATCCCGGCGACAAGCCCATCATTTGGCGCGGTCCCATGCTCCACCAGATCGTGCGCCAATTCCTGGGATTAGTTGAGTGGGGGCATCTCGACTACATGATCGTCGATTTGCCTCCGGGCACCGGCGACATCGCGCTGTCGCTGGTCCAGACCGTGCCCCTGACGGGCGCGATCGTGGTCTCGACTCCCTCCGATGTTTCTCTGCAGGACGCGCGTAAGGCCATCGAAATGTTCCGCCAGATGAAGGTGGACGTCGTCGGCGTCGTTGAGAACATGAGCTACTTCGTCTGCCCGCACTGCCAGCATGAGGTTGACATATTTTCGCGGGGCGGAGCGGAGAAGATGGCGACGCAGTTCAGCGTGCCGTTCCTGGGATCGATTGAGCTGGATCCTGAAGTGCGGAAAGCCGGCGACGGTGGCAAACCCGTCGTGCTTGAAGGCGAGGGTTCGCCTCATGCCAAGTCCATCTATTCTTTCGCGCGTAGAGTCGCCGACCGCGTCGCCGAGATCCGAGCAAATGCGCCCGCGAGTGTGATTCAGATTCAGTAGGCCGCTTTGAGCCTTGCGACAACCTGTGTTGTGAGCGTCCGGGACTACTCGTTCGTGTCCGGCCGGGAAATCAGAACTGGACGATCCTTTCCAGCGACGGCCGGCTGCGGATCACCAGCGTGGAGCCTTTCAGCTGCAGCAGTTGTTTCTTCTTGAATTCGGAGAACAGGCGGCTCACCGTTTCCCGGGTCGTCCCGATGGTCTCCGCAATCTCTTCGTGGGTCAGGGTGAGCTTGACTTGCGTGGAACCGTCATTCTGCGTGGGCTTGTCCGTCCAGGAAAGCAGGAGCTTGGCAAACTTTTCCGACGGAGATGTGGTAAGGCCGAGAGTTCGGATCTCCTCGTAGGCGGTGTAGTAGTTTCGGCTCACTTGTTGAGCGACGCGCAAGGCCACTTCCACGTGTTCCTTCATCAATTGCAGGAGGGAATCCCGGGGAACGAAGTTGGCCTGTCCCGGCTCCATCATTTCTGCCGTAACTTCGTACGGGCAGTTGGAAACGACCGCGTTCAGGCCGAGAACGTCTCCTGACTCCGAAATTTTCGTGATAATGGTCTTGCCTTCGCGGGAAGAGGTGGAAAGCTTCGTCTTCCCTCCACATAGTACAAACACCCCTCGTGGTTGCTGCCCTTCAAGAAAAAGCATCGCTCCTTTGGGATAGATGGCTGTGGCTTTGATCTCGTTGAGCCGTTGTAATGCGCGAACGGAAAGATTACAGAAGAGATGTTCTCCCCGGATGGGACAGGTGAGGCAGTTATCAAGGATATTCAGTCCATAAGGAGCGCGCATCAAGAAACCTCCCCTGGGTAGAGCCGCTGCGAACCGCAGATGTTGCTCCGCCCAACCGAATAGGTAAGGGCACGTCACGAGCCAATCCACTCGGCATCCCTTCTCTCTGCAGAATTAATGTATGTGTAGGAAGAAAAAGGAGTTACGTCCAGATGTTCTGGCTGCGACACATATCTGTCGACCCCATCGAAGCAGCCGAAGTGGGTGATTTCGCACACCAGTGTGTGATCCGCATCACCCCCCTTTGTGATTGACATAAAAGGACATCTAGGTGGGAGTGGGGTTACACGGACCTATCCGGGTGTTGCTGTCCGGGATTGCGACAGCTTCCAAATAGCTTGCGGCTCGTCTTCCTTCAGAATCAGATCCGCCATCATTTCGCCGATCGCCGGACCGTGCTTGAAGCCATGTCCCGAGCCACCGCCCAACAGCCAGACGTTCTCCATCCGAGGGTGTCGATCCACGATGAAGTGCCCGTCGGGTGTTTGCTCATACTGGCAGACACGAGACTCGACGAGGGGCGCGTCCTTCAAAGCAGGGAAGCGGAACGCCAGATATTCGCGCACCTCGCGCAACAATTCCTGACTGATGACTCGCTCGCCGGAAGTCGGATCGAAGTCTGGACCGCGCGTGTCGTCAGCCACCTTGAATCCACGCCGTCCACTTCCCGGGATGCCATAGAGAAACCGGTCAATATGGTCGGCCCAGACCGGAAGATGTTCGCTGTCGAAGCGACTGTCGCCCGGCGGAGCGCCAAAGAAGAACACATCCTGCTTGGTAGGTCGCACCAGATTTCCGATTGTCCGGGGAAACATCTTTCCCAGCCACGGCCCACACGCGAAGACGTAGCAATCAGCCTTCAATCGCCCCCCATCGGACAAAGTAAGCTCACGCAAGGGCGGACCCTCAAGTCCTTCTGGCAACACTGCGGCCTGCACATACCTGCCACCCTGCACGACAAACGCGTCGACCACCGCCCGGCAGCTGGCGCGGGCGTCGAGGTATCCGCAGTCAGGCTCGTAGATTCCCCAGCGCACATCGGTCAAGTTGATTTGCGGCCAGCGCTTCTTCATCTCGGTCGTTGAAAGTTCCTTGTACCGAATCTTCGCCCCCCGCAGCATTTCGATAGACCCGCGCTCGAATGAATCATCTCCCTTGGCGACCATCCACAAAACGCCGGTGCGATGAAGAACCTGGCGCTTCCAGCCCCGCTCATATTTCGTCCAGAGCTTGAGTGCGCGTGCGGCCATTTCCGTGTAAGGCTGGTCAGGACCGTAGGTGCCGCGCATGACTCTCGTCTCGCCGCCAGAGGAGGCGCGCGAGTTTCCCGGTCCCCAGGCATCGATGAGCGTAACGCGTGCTCCGCTCTCCAGAAGGCGCAGGGCCGTCCATCCCCCAAACACGCCGGCGCCGATGACTGCAACGTGGAGCTTCCTTATGTTTGGTTTGGCCATGAGGAAGTCTGAGGATACGCGGCTCGCAGTTGGAAGAAAAGATCTGCCTACTCCGGGTTAACCCCCCTTGTCATCCTGACCCCCGAGAGAACATGAGGGGCGGAGGAATCTGCTGTTCCCCCGAGTACGACAGATTCCTCCCTACTTGCGGCACTCGCTGGTCGGAATCGCAAGACTCCCACTTCTGCCCCTGCCCCGTGCCATTGACAGCTTCCGCCCTCGTTCCTAGAATCCGAACAGGGGCACAGTACAGCTCCAAAAGCTAAGTTTTTGCATCTAATATAGTTATAGTTAATGAGACAGGCTCCAGCAGCTTTCCCCGCCGGGTATCTCGGTCTGGAGCCGCTTTCGAGATTCAAATGCCATCCGAACCCCATATCGGTGTACGCGAACGCGAGATCTTGACCGCGATCGTCGAGACCTTCATCTCGACCGGAGAGCCGGTAGGTTCCCGCACGCTCGCGCGTTCCAATCGCGAAGGCCTGAGCCCCGCCAGCATCCGCAACGTGATGGCCGACCTCTCTGACGCCGGCTTCCTGGAGCAGCCGCACACCTCCGCGGGGCGCGTGCCCACGACCGAAGCCTATCGTTACTACGTCGAGCAGATTACAGGCAAAGCGCAGCTGGCTCCTGAGGAAGAGAGCATGATCTCGGACTCGCTCGCCGGCATCAGCGATGTCCAGGAGTTCATGGAGCGCACTTCGCACGTCCTCTCGCTGATTTCCCGAAACGTGGGAGTGACCGTGGCCACCAGTGGTCCCAGGAACGCCCTGGAGCATGTCTACTTCTCGCGGTTGACCGATCAGAAAGTGCTCGCCGTTGTGGTCACTCGCTCGGGCCTGGTCCGAGACCGCGTCTTGCGGTTGGACCTTCCGCAGGTTGATCTCGATCTGGCCGCCCGCTACATCAACGAGAACTTTCGCGGCTGGACGATGGAATCGATGCGCGCCGAACTGGCACGCCGCATCGACCAGGAGCGCAGTGAGTACGACCGCCTGATGAATTCGATCGAGCAGCTGTACAAGCAGGGAGCCTTGGCGGCCGGGCAAGAGGCCCAGGCCGTATTTGTGGAAGGCGCCGCCAATCTGCTGGCAGGCGAGCAGGATCGCCAGCGGCTGCAAGAGATGCTGAAAACGCTGGAGGAGAAGGAGAAAGTCGTCCAACTCCTCGGCGCCTACCTCGACGTGAAGCAGGAAGCCGTCCGCGTGGTCATCGGCCTCGATCAGGCGCTGCCCTCGATGCAGAACTTCGTGCTGATTGGCGCTCCCGCACGGGCCGGGAACGACGTGATGGGCTCATTGGCTGTGATTGGCCCCACGCGCATGGACTATCAGCACACCATCACCGCGGTTTCCTACATTGCGAGGTTGTTCGACAAGATCTTGAACGAATCGGAGTAATCATCAGTGGGTATGGGGAAAGCGAACGGAAAATCAGAAGCTGAAAGCACAGGACTTGATCTGGAGCACGAGCTTCCCTCCGGAGACGGCAACGAACCGTCGGCGGAGCAGGCAGCAAGCCAAACTTCTTCTGCGATGGTCGATACTTCTGCTCTAGGGGCAGAATTGCAGAAAATCAAGGCGGAACGTGACTCGCTCCTCGATCGCCTGGCTCGCGCTCAGGCCGAGTTTGAGAATGCCAGGCGGCGCGCTGGCAAAGAGCAGCAGGACTTTCGCGACTACGCCACCTCCGACACGATCAAATCCCTGTTGCCTGTCCTCGACAGCTTCGAGCGTGCGCTGCAGGTCGAGTCCGAAGCCGCCGACTTCCGCAGCGGAGTGGAACTCATCTACAAGCAGCTGCAGGATGCGTTGATGAAGCTGGGAGTGCGGCCCGTTCCAGCCAAGGGCGAGCCCTTTGATCCGCACTACCATGAGGCCGTCGAGATGGTAGAGACCACAGACGCTGCAGACCACGAGATCGTCGAGGAGTTACAGCGCGGGTACAAGTTTAAGGATCGCTTGTTGCGGCCCGCCATGGTCAAGGTGGCAAAGAACTCAGGCAAGTAGATCCCAAACCAGAACCGGCATTTCCAGGGAAGGGCCTATTCTGACGACGAACGCGAAACGCGATTACTACGACGTGCTGGGCGTGAGCCGCACGGCAACCGAGCAGGAGCTCAAGAGCGCCTACCGCAAGCTTGCGCTGCAGTTCCATCCTGACCGGAACCCCAACAACCCTGACGCCGAGGAGAAGTTCAAGGAAGTCAGTGAAGCCTATGCCATCCTGGCTGACTCCGAGAAGCGCTCCGTCTATGACCGCTACGGCCATGCGGGCCTCGGTAGCGCCGGGCAAGGCGCCGGTTTTGACGCCACGGTATTCCAGGATTTCAACGACATCTTCGGCGAGTTCTTCGGCTTTGGCGATTTGTTCGGAGGAGGTGGCGCTGGTGGCCGCCGGCGCAGCCGCGTGCAACGCGGCGCCGATCTGCGTGAGGATCTGACGCTCGAGTTCGAGGAAGCATTCTTCGGCACCGAAACCCGGGTCAATGTTCGTCGCCACGAGGCTTGCGAGGATTGCCGCGGCTCCGGAGCCGCTCCGGGAAAGGGTCCAACTACCTGCCGCTCCTGTAACGGCCGGGGCCAGGTACGCTATCAGCAGGGATTCTTCAGCATTGCCCGCACCTGTCCGACCTGTCAGGGGACCGGCAGCGTGATCACGGATCCATGTGGCAAATGCAAGGGCGGAGGCCGTATCCTCCGCCAGCGCACCGTCGATGCCAAGGTTCCCGCCGGCGTCGAAGACGGCACGCGCATCCGGTTTGCCGGAGCCGGGGAAGTCGGACAGTTCGGCGGTCCCGCCGGCGATTTGTACGTGGTGTTGCACGTCAAGGAGCATCCGTTCTTCGAGCGCGAAGGCAACGATCTGCATTGCGTGGTCCCAATCTCGGTCACGCAAGCCGCAATGGGAGCCGAGATTCGCGTCCCGACTATGGAAGGCGAGCACGCATTGAAGGTTCCCGAAGGTACGCAGCCGGGCACGACTTTCCGCGTGCGAAACAAAGGGGTGCCGGTGTTGAACGGACACGGTAAGGGCGACTTGTACGTGCAGGTCCGTGTGCAGATTCCGAGCCGGTTGAGCAAGCGCCAGCGCGAGTTGCTGCAGGAACTCGAAGTAACCGCCAAGGTCGACAATCAGCCCATGCTGCGCTCCCTGCTGGGCAAGGTGAAAGAGATTTTCGGATAGCTCGAGACAGGTTTGAAAAGGCACGGCCTCCAGCCCTGCCGCAAGATTTTCACAATGATCGCGGGCTTTAGCATGTGCGAGGGAATTGATTCCGCGTGAGGCTGCGGGAAAGAGTCGCACATTCCAGCCCCGCAGGGGCGGTATGTGAAAGCCCGGCACGGAAGTGCCGGGCAGACTGGGCGCACCGATCGAGTCCCGTAGGGACGGCCCCAGTTCTCACGGTCATACTGTATCCGGGGCGGGACTGCTCTTCGCGCGCGGAAAGACGTCTTTTGCAGAAAACTCCCATTACTAGCTTATGACCCGCCGTCGATGGATCGCCGACGAAGTTTCAGGGGATCGCGCCAGCCTCACCGGCGCTCACGCCGACCACCTGGCTCGTGTCTTGCGCGTGCGCGTCGGCCAGGAGTTCGACATCGCAACCGGTAACGCGGTTCGACGTGGACGGGTGGCTTCCATCGCAGGAGGACGCATCGAGTTCGACCTGGGCGATGAACTTCCCGCCCGAACCGCATCCCAGATCACACTGCTTCTCGCCGTCTTCAAATTCGATCGCATGGAATGGGCGATTGAAAAATGTACCGAGCTCGGTGTTTCGCGAATCGTACCCGTGATCGCTCGCCGGACCGACGTTCATTTAGCCGCCGCGTCGGCGAAGCGTGCCGAGCGTTGGCGCCGCATCGTACTCCAGGCGGCAGAACAATCGCGCCAAGCCACTCCACCAGCGGTCACAGCGCCAGTGAAGCTTGCCGAGGCAATGGACCTCGCGACTGGTTTGCGCATCGTGCTGGCGGAGTCGGAACAGCAGAATCTGCTGCGGGATGTTCTCGAATCCCAACCCGCCATGCAAGAGACCGTTCTTGCCGTTGGCCCCGAGGGCGGATGGACTGAAGACGAGCTGCAGCAATTCCACAAAGCGGAATGGATTTCCGCCTCCTTGGGCAGCACGATTCTGCGCGCCGAAACCGCCGCCGTCGCCGCCACCGCGATCGTGGCCTCACAGCTGATTTAGCCCCGGCTTTCCTCGGCCCCTCTGGTGGTATCCTGACTCGCAATGGCCGTAGCGAAGCTTCACTCCCGCCCCGCTCCCTTCCTTCCCGATGATCGCCAGTGTGAAGCCATTCAGCATGTACACGGCCCCATGCTGGTCGTGGCGGGTGCTGGAACGGGCAAGACCTCGGTTCTGACCAACCGTATCGCATATCTGGTCAACGAAGGCCACGCGCGTCCCGATGAGATTCTCGCCCTCACCTACACCAGAAATGCCGCTGATGAGATGCGCGAGCGCGTCCGCAGCCTTCTAGGCGGAAGGTCCGTCAATGCAGCGACGTTCCATGATTTCTGCAATGTTCTGCTGAAACGGGCCGGGAAGGACTTCGGAGTTCTCGATGAAACCGACCTCTGGATCTACCTCCGCCGCCGCATCCGTGAGCTTCGTCTCGAATACTTCGTTCGCGCCGCCAACGTCAGCCAGTTTCTCAGAGACTTGCTGGAGTTCGTCAGCCGCTGCCACGACGAACTTGTCACTCCCGAAAAGTACGCCGACTACGTGCACCGCCTGGAGCGGAGAGAACTAGCCATCCCGCGGGTCGCGAAATCCAAGAACGTGCTGAGCGACGATGAAGTCCTCGGCCGCTGCCGCGAGATTGCCCGCGTGTTCTCCACCCTGGAACGCTGGCTGCAGGCGGAGAATCTTGGCACTTTCAGCCACATGATCACGCGCGCCCGTACCTTGCTGGAAACCGACGCGCAGTTGCTGGCCACCGAGTGCTCCCGCGCCCGTTTCATTCTGGTCGATGAGTTCCAGGATTCCAATTTCGCCCAGATGAAGGTGTTGGCCGCACTGGCAGGAACCGAAAGGAACCTTTTTGCCGTCGGCGATCCCGACCAGGCGATTTACCGCTTTCGTGGCGCTTCAAGCGCTGCCTTTGAGCTTTTCCATCGCCATTTCCCGAATTCCAAACTCGTCGTGCTGGACAGGAACCGGCGCTCCACGACTCCCATCCTGCGCTGCGCGTTTGCCCTGATCGATAAAAATCCCCCGGTCTTTGCCCGGAACGACGCTGCCGTACCGGGTTACCGGCGCACGCCTCTGCAGTCCGCGCGCGATGAGGCGGCATCACAGGAAGGGAAGCCTCTACCCCGCCTTCCTGTGGCTATTATTTCCTTCGCCGGCAAAGAGGCAGAGGGCCCCGACGTGGTCAGCACCATTCGGGATCTGCGCAAAAAGTCAGGATGCAGGTGGAGCGACTTCGCGGTACTGTACCGTTCCCACTTTCACCGCGACGATGTGGTCCGTGAACTGGCGGAGGCAGACATTCCCTTTGTCATCGAGAACCTGGACGTCAGTGACACTCCCGACGTGCGCGATTTGTTTGCCGCCCTGAACGCCGTGGTCCGCAAGGGAGACGACGTCAGCTTGTTTCGCGTAGCCGCGTTGCCCCAGTTCGATGTCGACCCCGAGCAGCTTCGCGCCACCATGCGTGCCATCGCCAAAGACGCCAGGGACGGCAAGCTGGTTTCATTGGCGTCCGTCCTCGACGGCGTCAAAGGCGGCCCCGCTGTGATCGAGGCGGTGAGTGAAGCCCGCAATGAGATTCGCCGCGGCGAAGCGACGCCTCGACGGGCATTGGAGATCATCGCCAGGCATCTGCAACTCGACACAACCTTGCCGGTTCTGCAAGCGGCGTTGAAGTTCGTGGAAGATTGGGAAACGAAGGCCATCAAGAAGACAGGCGACCTTCAGGAGTTGATCGAATATCTGGCGTATTTCCGCGAAGCTGGCGGGGTCCTTGCCATGCCGCCAAGCGGAAATGAGAATGCCGTCCGCCTGATGACGGCCCACGGCGCCAAAGGCTTGGAATTCCCGCACGTCTTCATTCTGCGCGCGAATTCTGGATCTTTTCCCAACTCCTACCGCGAAACTTTGGTTGAATTTCCCAACGATCTACGCGATCCCGACTCTGCTGCTGAGGACGACGACAAAACGCTCCAGGGGCAGGAAGAACGGCGGCTGTTCTACGTTGCCATGACCAGGGCTCGCGATTCGCTCAGCATCTATGGCAAGCAGGGAACCGGCAAGGATAAGACTCCCGCCGGACTGGCGCGCGAACTTCTGCAGAATGCTGGCCTGCGCCCGTGGTTGAATGCGCGCCCGGCCCGGGCGTCGCAGGCAACGATTTTCGCGGTCGCTTCTCCAGCCTATCCGCCGCCTTCGCGGATGGCGGAATGGCTCGACCTTCCTTCGATCCAGGGATTGCACAACATGCTCAGCGCTTCTGCGGTCGATACCTATGAGCGATGCCCCCTGCAATTCAAGCTGGAGCGCGACTGGCGCATGGCGAGGGAAATTCCCGCTGCAATGCAGTATGGCGCAGCCATGCATCGCGTGCTCCGCACCTATTACGACTCCGTTCGGCTGGGCAGGCCAAAGAGAGATGAGGAGCTTCTCGATCTCTTCCGCAGCGATCTGGCAGAGGCCGGGATCCAGGAACTTTACCAGCGGGAATTGTATGAAGAACAAGGTGTCGAGCAATTGCGGGACTTCCTTGCCGCCGCCCGGAGCAAGCCCGTTCCCGAGGTGCTGCACACGGAGGAATCGTTTCAAATTCGCGTTGGCAACACTGTAGTCGTCGGTCGTATCGATCGCATTGACCGCGCTTCCGATGGCAGCGTCGTGATTGTCGACTACAAGACCGGCAAGGCTCGCGACCAGGAAGATGCGGACGAGAGCATGCAACTGTCTCTCTATGCGCTCGCAGCCCGCGAGAAATGGGACTATCGGGTGAACTCGCTGCTGTTTTACAACCTGGAAGAGAATGTTCCCGTCGTCACCGCCCGCAGCCAGACTCAACTCGCCGACGCCTGCGAACGCGTCACATCGGCCGCCGAGGCCATTGCAGCAGGAGACTTCAAGCCGAAACCCGGCTTCCACTGCTCCTTCTGCGCCTATCGCAACCTGTGCCCCGCGAAGGAGAAAAGAATCCCCAACCTCGTGGCACCAGTTTTGAAGCCATCCAACTAGAGGCTCTCGCGCACACGCGAATCCTGATCGTGGGCTGAGAATCCCGATTCTGGGTGTGGCGCAGAGCTTGTGATATCGGATCAGGCCTCCCACGGCTGCGACAACCGGGGTGATCTGGAGATCGGAGCTTTAGGCTGCTGAAGAACTTCTGTCGTGCCTGTTTTTCGCGCTTGACCTTGGGTGGCGCAGCGTTTCCAGCGCTGCGATAAAGGCGTTCCTTGTCTGTTCGGGCTTCAGCCCCTGAGGGACTTAGTGGTCATGCTGTACAAAAAACTTAGGGGACGCATTCTGCGTCCCCCTTTTTGACTTCGCACTGAACTTTCTTAGTGCTTCTTTTTCTTTTTCGCCTTCTTCTTCGTTGCCATTGGTTCTATTCTCCCTTCCATTCTTCATGGAAAATTTGCAACGGTCTTTTGTTGCAACTAGTTGAATGTATAGAGTTATTGAAAAATGAAGTCAAGAAAAAAATGATGATGCAAGAGCGCGCGATCGTGGTACCAAAGTCACTCAAAGAGAATTTTGCAAGCAAAATCTTCAGCGCCGTTGTTCCGCGTCGCGTCGATCTTCGTGATTTGCTCCCGGGCCGGCGTTGCATCCATCAACTCTGCGCCCTCGCGAATCTGAATCCATCCGGAGGAAGTGGCCTATCCGCTCTCTCCGCACATCCAAGCATTCCTTCGCACCCGCGCTTATAATGGAAGCCTGCGAAATCTTCTGGGGAGCTTGATTCATGGCCTCTTTTGACGATGCTGTTATCATCTCCGGTTGCCGCACTCCGGTAGGAAAATTTCAGGGCAGCCTCTCCGATTTCAGTGCTCCGCAGCTGGGAGCGATTGTCGTTCGCGAAGCCGTAAAGCGCGCCGCCCTCGACCCCGCTCAGATCGACGAGTGCATCATGGGCAACGTCGTCTCCGCCGGACTCGGGCAAAATCCCGCGCGTCAAGCCGCAATCTTCGGCGGACTGTCTCCCGCCACAGGTGCCATGACAATCAACAAGGTGTGCGGCTCAGGATTGAAAGCAGTCGCACTCGCTGCGCAAGCCGTGCAGACGGGAAACAGTTCAATTGTGGTCGCGGGCGGAATGGAATCCATGACCAATGCTCCCTACCTGCTCCCGCAAGCCCGCAAGGGATACCGCCTCGGCAACTCGCAAATCGTCGATTCCATGGTCCACGACGGTCTCTGGGACATTTACAACAACTACCACATGGGCATCACCGGCGAGAACGTTGCTGAGAAGTACGGCATCAAGCGTGAGGAGCAGGACGAGTTTGCTCTCAACTCCCACCGCAAGGCGCTGGCCGCGATTCGCGAATGCCGTTTCAAGTCACAGATTGTCCCTGTGGAGATACCCGCAAAGAAAAAAGGCGAGCCGCTTGCGCTATTCGAGAAGGACGAGAGCCCGCGCGAAGACACGACTATTGAAGTCCTTCGTTCCCTGAAACCCGCCTTCAAAAAAGATGGAACTGTAACCGCCGGTAATGCCCCGGGTGTGAACGATGGCGCGGCCGCCCTGGTCGTCACCAGTGCCCAGCGCGCAAAGGAGCTTGGTGCCCAGCCGATGGTCCGCATCGTTGCCCAGGCCACCAGCGGCGTCGAGCCGCAGTGGGTCATGATGGCCCCTGTCGGCGCGGTGCGAAAGATTTGGGAGAAGACCGGCTGGAAGAACGAAGACGTGGATCTCTACGAACTGAACGAGGCCTTTTCCGTGCAAGCTCTGGGAGTGATGCGCGAACTCGGTCTCGATCCCAACAAAGTGAACGTGAACGGCGGCGCAGTCGCCATCGGACATCCCATCGGAGCCAGCGGTGCCCGCGTCCTGGTGACCTTGATTTATGAAATGATCCGCCGCAACGCCAGGCGCGGAATCGCTGCCCTGTGTTTAGGCGGTGGCAACGCCGTAGCGATGGCAGTGGAAAGACCCACGTAGCGACAGCCGCCTCGGCTGTCCAGTCTCAGGCGAAGTCCAATCTTACTTCGTGATCATCAGCGGCAGCGTCACCGTAAACACCGCCCCGCCGCCCGGTGCATTCGCCGCCTCCACGCTGCCGTGGTGTTCCTTCATCACCGCCTTGCAGATGCTAAGCCCGAGTCCGGTCCCGCGCCCCGGGCGCTTGGTCGTATAGAACGGATCAAAAATGTTGGGCAGCGTCTCCGGAGGTATCCCCGGCCCATCGTCCTGAAAGCTCGCCCACACTGAATTGTTCGACTTGCCCAGGCGAATCCTCAGGGTCCCCCGGTCGCGTACCTCGCGAATCGCCTGCTCTGCATTCAGAATCAAGTTCAGGAAAACCTGCATCAGTTGGTGCGGATCGCCCAGCCCATACGGCATTCCCGGCTCACGCAGAAAATCCACGGTGATGTTGTTTTTGCGCAGAGAATACGCCTGCAGGTTCAGCGTGCGCTCCACCACTTCTCCCATGTCGATGCGCGTTTTCCCCGGCGCCGGCGGACGCGAAAAGTAAGTCAGATTCTGCACGATCTCTGCCGCCCGCCGCGCCTGCTGCTGCAGGATGCCCAGTTGCTTCCGTGTGGATTCTTTCGTCTCTCCGTCCTGCAACAGTTCACTGACCCCCAGGATACTGGTCAGCGGATTATTCAACTCGTGCGCCACTCCTCCAATCATCTGTCCCATCGCAGCCAGCCGCTCGCTCTGCACCACTTGCTGCTCCAGCTTCTTTTCCAGCGTGATGTCGCGCACCGAGATGATCACGCCGCTGAGCTTTGCATCAGCGTCGTAAAGCTGGCTCGCCGAAGCCCGCATGGTTCGCCAACTCCCATCCCGATGTTTCGCCCCATATTCCGCCGAGGCAAAAATCTGCTTGCTCGACGCAACGTCGTGGTACAGCGCAGCCAGTTCCGGCGAGTGGTCTTCCAGCTCCGAAATCTTCTTTCCCAGCAGATCCTCCGACTGATATCCCAACAGATCGCGCACTCGCGAACTCACAAACGTGTAGCGCTCTTCGAGATCCACCACCAGGATCAGATCCGGGAAGCTCTCCAGCAGCCTCCTCCGGAACTCCTCCTGCTGCAGGAGTTCCCGCTCCATCTTCCGCCTCTCGGTGACATCCACCAGCGTGCCCTGGTAGCGGATAATCTTCCCCGACGTATCCCAGACCGCCCGCGACGAATCGAGAAACACAGCGGCAGTTCCATCCTTGCGCCGGAGCCTCACTTCGCGCGTGCGCACGCCTCCCCGATCATCGGCCGCCCGGCCCAGCACCGGTTCTTGCGACGTGTCAAAATTCAACCCGGCAGCATCGACCGCCAGCAGTTCCTCCTTCTTCACGTATCCCAGCATCCCCACCAGCGCCGGGTTGGCGTCGAGCAGCCTGCCTTCCGGGCTGCTGAAGTAGACTCCTTCCTGCAACGTCTCAAACAATTCCGTGAAGCGCAGTTCCTTCTCCCGCTGTTCCGTGACGTCGCGCCCGAGAACGCTGACGCCTACCACCTCATCGCCCTTTACGATCGCGTTGACCACGCAGTCGAAGTAGAGAGGCCGGGTGTTTCCCTTCAGCGTGACCCGCACCATCCCAGCCCAGTGTTTTTTCTCCAGAAATCGACTGAGTCCCCGCTCCACCGAGTCGTGGGTTGGCTCCTCCACGAATTCGTAAATCTTGTGACCCACGAGCTCGGAGTAGGTCACGCCCGCCAGTTCGGTCATCCGTTTGTTCACAGTGCGCAGTGTGCCGTCCAGAGATGCTGCGCATGCGACATCATCAAACGAATCGATCAGCTCTTTGAAGCTGCGCTGCGAACGCTGGATGACCTGGCTGAGCTGATCGAGTTGCTCCTCCGAAGGCGCCGCTCCCACATGCTCCTGCAATCCCTGCAGCAGCTTCTTCAGATCGGTGACTTCCCGCCGCCTCCCGTACGCGTACACCGCAAACAGGATCGACAACACCAGAACCCCGATCGGGATCGCTCGCAAATGATAAGGAATATTCTCCAGCCGCTCCCACAGCAATCCCGCCAGCGCGACTGCCAGCAGGATCATGAAGCCCAGCGCCCAACGCCAGAGCTGGGATTCCTCCCGTTCGAGATTGCCGGGCGGGCGGGTCGAGCGCGGAGCCTGAGGGGAGTCCGGAATCATTGAGGAATGTTGATTCTACGCCAGCCCATCCTACTTCTACGCGTTAACGCCAAACAATATCGTTTCCTGGAACAAGAGTGTCGGACGGAGGCCCTGAACTCAGGTATTCGTTGCGGACCACCGCTCGATGTGCTCGGCACGGTATGCGGAACGCAACAATTGTCTCGGGTGCAACACCTTCTGGGACAAACCATCCCTGCTAGCCGCGAAGCGGCGAAAGAGTGCAGCCCACGGCGTAAGCCGTGGGTAAGCAAGAGTGGAGTTCAAGCCCCGAAAGGGGGCGAAAGTAGATCCCCTGGTGGGCCCGACGTGGTCCGAAGCTCGGAAATGCCGTGTCCCGACACCGTCAACGTTTTCCACAGCTCTCGCGTGTGACAACTGTCACAGGCTGTTGAGTGTCATGGCGCGTACCGTAAGTACGCAGGAACCCTAAGCCTTCGTGTGCCCTGGGCGAAATCCGCCCGAGTACCGCTGTCAGCATGCTCTACAAGACCCTGAGCGCCGCCGTCTACGGAATCGATGCGAACATTATTCAGGTGGAAGTGGACTGCTCTGGGATCAAGACCGACCAGGACCACTTCCACACCGTCGGCCTCCCCGACGCTGCCGTCCGCGAGAGCCGTGACCGGGTCCGAGCCGCGCTGAAAAACTGCGGATACGACATCCCTCCCACGCAAATCACCATCAACCTTGCCCCTGCCGACATCAAGAAAGAAGGATCAGGATTCGATCTCCCCATGGCGCTCGGCATCGTTGGTGCCTACGGCGGGCTGACCAGGAAGGAAATCTCTGATTGTCTGTTCGTCGGCGAACTCTCCCTCGACGGCGGAGTCCGCAGTGTCCGCGGCGCATTGCCTATCGCCCTCGAAGCCCGAGGACGGAAAATTTCCCGCATGATCGTCCCCGAGGCCAACGCCAAAGAGGCTGCCATGGTCGGTGGCGTTGAAATCTACCCCGTGCGCTCACTGCTCGACGTGATTCACTTCATTAACTCCGGCAACGGCATCCTTCCGATGAAGGCGGATGGAGACGCCCTTCTTCGTGAGTGCCAGCAATTCTTCGTCGACTTCAAGGACGTACGTGGTCAGCAGACCGCCAAGCGCGCCATCGAGATCGCCTGCGCCGGAGGCCACAACATCCTCATGATCGGCCCCCCCGGCTCCGGCAAGACCATGCTCGCCAAATGCATGCCCACGATCTTGCCGCCCCTGACCTTCGAAGAGGCGCTGGAGACCACCAAGATCCACAGCGTGGCTGGCGTACTAGATCAGGGAACCGGACTGGTCGGGAAACGCCCGTATCGCTCACCGCACCACACTATCTCCGACGCAGGCCTCATCGGCGGAGGCGTCATCCCCCGCCCCGGAGAAGTTTCGCTGGCCCACAACGGCCTGCTCTTTCTCGACGAACTCCCCGAGTTTCCCCGCAACGTGCTGGAGGTTTTGCGTCAACCTCTGGAAGATGGCACGGTCTCGATCGCCCGCGCCTCCATGTCGCTGACCTTTCCTGCGCGCTTCATGCTCGCCGCGGCCATGAACCCCTGTCCCTGTGGCTTCCACAACGACCGCACCCGCGACTGCCAATGCACCACGCCCATGATCCAGCGCTACCTGTCCAAAATCTCGGGCCCGCTGATGGACCGCATCGACATCCACATCGACGTCCCCGCGGTGAACTACAAAGAGATGCGCTCCACCAATGAGCCCGAGGGCTCCGCGAGAATTCGCGAGCGCGTCATGCGCACCCGCCAGAAGCAACTTGCCCGCTTCGCCTCCTCCCGCGAAAAGCTCTACTGCAACGCCCAAATGTCCTCCCGCCACATCCGTACCTTCTGCGAACTCTCCCCCGACTGCGAGCGCCTGCTGGAGCGCGCCATGACCCAGCAGGGCCTCAGCGCCCGCGCCCACGACCGCATCCTCAAAGTCGCCCGCACCATCGCCGACATGGAAGAATCCGCCCAGCTCGAACCCAAGCACATCGCCGAAGCCATCCAGTACCGCAGCCTGGACCGAACGTATTGGGCATGAGGCAGAATTTTCACCCGTACTAGGCACACGTAGGGACAGCCGCCTCGGCTGTCCCTGGTTTCGGGAACAGTAGTTTCGGGAAGGGCACGAATTCCAGTCGTGCCGCTCACCGCGCTTCTGCGCGTGCCTGAGAACTCGTGGTTGAAGGAGCAGAACGGAGTCGGCAGATTCCAGCCCCGAAGGGGCGGCATTCATTAGCCCAGGGCGTAAGCCCTGGGTTCGTTCGGACAGAGAACGAGTCCCGTTAGGGACGGCACCTTATTGTCCGGCACACTCTAAGCCCAGCGTCTCTCCTCTCAAGTTCGTCCCGTAGGGACGCCTGAAACGCCAGGGGCCCTTTGAGGACCCCGGCCACGGCCGGATCGAGCTTAAACTCCCTTCGCCTTCAGCTGCGCATCCAGATCCTCCGGATGAATCGACCGCACCATCGCATCCTCGCGGGTCAAATCCCCCCTGACGACCAGTTGCGCCAGCGACTCCTCCAGCGTAAACGATCCCGCCTTGCGCGTGATGGCGATCTCCTGATGCAGGTGCTGCAACGCGTTCTTGCGGATATGCTGCCGCGCTCCATATCCAACCATCAGCAACTCTGCGGCGGGAACCCGCCCCCCGGAGCGGCGGGGCAGCAAGCTCTGCGTCATCATGGCGGCCAGCGCCATTGCCATTTCGGAGCGGATGGAATGCTGTCGCTCCTGGGGGAAGGAGTCCGCAATTCTTGAAACCGTCGATGCCGCATCGGTGGTGTGCAAGGTGGTGAACACCAGGTGCCCCGTTTCCGCAGCAGACAGCGCAATACGCGTGGTCTCCGGATCGCGCATCTCTCCCACTACGATCACGTCCGGCGCTTGCCGGAGCGCCGCCCGCAGAGCGGTCGGGAAGTCGGGGGCGTCCACGCCAATCTCGACTTGCTCGATCACGCTGCGCACGTGCGCATGCTCGTACTCGATCGGATCCTCGATCGTGACAATATGCCGCGACTCCCGCTGATTCATTTCATTGACCAGCGCAGCCAGAGTCGTGGTCTTCCCCGAACCGGTGGCGCCTCCGATTATGACTAGACCGCGCTGCAACTGCGCCAGTCCCGCCACGCCCGCCGGCAGGTTGAGTTCTGCGAGCAAGGGCACGTTCGACGGAAGAGCGCGAATCGCCGCCGCCGCTCGCCCGCGCTCGTGGTGCAGGTTGATGCGAAAGCGTCCCAACCCCGGCACGCGATAAGACGAGTCCGCGATCTGCTCTTGTCTGTAGTTCTCAACCGCGTGCTGCGCGAGGGCCGGAAGGACCGCAGCTTCGATCTCTGGCCCGGTGAGTGGCGTGGAGTCGATCTTGCGCACCTCCCCGTCCACGCGGATAGACGCGTGCGCATCCGCGATGAGCAGCAGATCGCTGCCGTTTTCCGAGACCAGTTGCTCCAGCCACTGGTTCAGCTTGAAGGTTGCCTCGGATTGCGTAGGTTCAGTCTCAATTCCTCGATTCAGCGTCATGAGTTCCAATTCCAGCAGCTCTCGAAATAGCTGCGAAGCAGCGGAAGAATACAGCCCACGGCGTAAGCCGTGGGAAGGAAGTCGAAACAACCGAGCCCCGGAACGGGCGAAAGAACCCCAACACGGCTCTCAGACCCTTGCGTGACTCTCTGCCTGATCTAGTTCGCTCCATCAGATGTAGATCGCAAAACGAACGATGCCTTGCGATCCACGGAGGGCTATTTTGGTACCGGGCTATCTCTTTGCTGTCCACCGGGTAGTTTCGCTGGGCAGCACACAAGCCTGGGCCGCATCCTTGAGTGCGTTGTCCAAATGCAAGCCCAGCTTCGCAAGCGATTCACCGCTCATTCGTTTCTGCATGCCCTCGAAAAGTTGTCGCTCTTCCTTGCGGACGTGCGCCGTCAACCTCTGCGCAAACGCCCGCAAACTCTGCGCCGTCATACGCCGCTCCTGCGCGCTGGCAAAGTCCTCACACAACACCGCGTGCTCGGCGAGCAGTTCCTCCACCACCGGAGCCAGTTCAGCAAACTCGCGTGCCGCTGGGAATAGCACGCTTTCCTCCGCCGCAAAATGAATGCTGATTTCCTGCTGAAAGTGCTGCGCAATCTCCGCCTGCCACGCCTCCAGATCGGCGTTGGGAACAGGCGTAGCCCGGTCAATGCGCACACAAAGCGCCAGCGCATGCTGGTGCTGGTGGGATAGCGGAATCAGACTCTTGTCCCGCAGCATCGACCCCCTCCCCCTCGTTTGTTCCTGTTCGACGAGCCCTTTTCTGCTATCGAGAGGCCTGTTTTGGCGTGTCCTTTTTGCCACAAAAACTGCCGGCATTTCGGCAGTCTCCCTAAACTACTCACACGCCAGTCCTTGCGGTGTATAGCTCATAGCTACTATTTCAAGAGTGTTCCGGAAGGAACGTTTTGTAAAACCGTCCTTATGTTCCGAAAGGAACACTCAGACTGGAGATTCTTACGCTACACCCGCGGTCTCCGACGGCTCGTTGCTCGCCGGGCGTACCGTCAGCCAGTCCGTGCGCACCCGCTCCCACTCCTGGATGAGCATCCCATTCGCCTCAAAGAAACTGCGAATGCGGAGGCGTTCCCAGCCTGCCACCTCTTCGAGAATCGGCGCAAGCACAGCCAGCGCGCTGGTGCTCAAAACGGTTCGCTTCGCGATCTGCGAGACGTGGGGCGACTCCGACACCGCGATGGTCAAGCCGTCGCGCGCGTTGACGTGCAGCATGACGTGAATGTCAGAGCTGCCATCGCCCGTGTAAATCACGTGATCTGGCCCAGCCACGCGCTCCTCCAGCAAATGGTTGAGCACCGCGACCTTTCCGTAGCCAGCGGTCGCGCGAACGATCGTATCGATCTCACCCGTGGGCTTGTAACGGAACTCAGTGCCAAAGATGTGATCCTTCGGAACAATTCCCTCAAGTGCTGAGTGGATCACCTCGACCGGCGCGGCTGACAGGACAAAGAAGTCAAAAGCGTGTCCGTCAATTCCTGATTCAAGAAGCTGATAGAGAAGTGGAATGTTGTCCTTGAGCCGGATGCGCTTGCCCACTTCATGCAAGTGTTCCTTGCGCACCTTGGCCTTGAACTCAGGATCATGCAGCAAGAGGTAAGCAAGCTCCGCGCCCTGCTGCACCAGGTTGATCTTGGCCATCCCTTTGGCCTTGCGCTCGAACTCTTCGGTGGAGATGCCGACCAGCTCCGCCAGCACGTAGCCGGAGTCGTTGAACGTAAGCGTCTGATCGAAATCGCTGGCAAAAATATAGCGTTTCAAAGCGTTGTCACCCATGCCTATTGGATTCGAGCACCCTGGGGGTGACCCATTAAAACAATTGATCGGCGCTATTCTGACACAAGATTTACGCGCTGTTCATAATTCTCTGATCAACCACCAAGGAAACGAAGTCACACGAAGGATTCGGCTCTCAAGGGTTTCTCTTCGTGGTCCTCCGTGTCCTTGGTGGTTGAGAATGAAGACACGAGACCTGCTTTACTAAATTGGTGGTCACGTCCAAAATAGAAAGTTCGGCTTGCGTCACCGATCGCGCAGGCCGGAACAAGAGACAGGAGCCCTCATGCCAGCAACAGGTGAACTTATTCGTGCGATGAATTACGTGGAGGACATTTCCGCCACGTTACGCCGTATCTGCATTTACATTCCCGCCATGGCCACCGACGAGCGCAAGCGGCTGGCGGAAAGCTTGCGGGGAGTGAGTGCCGCCATCAACGATGCCCTGGTTGATCTCGAGAAGGCGGGCAAGTAGGTGGCGCAGGTGAATACCATCGCCGTCATCGGCGCCGGCATCATGGGACGCGGCATCGCGCATGCCGCGGCGCTGGGCGGTTACCGGACCATCCTTGAAGACCTTCTCCCCGGCGCGCTGCGCAAGGCAGAGAGCGAAATCCGCGTCAATCTTGATAAGGCAGTCGAGCTGGGCAAGGTCACCGCGCCCGATGCAGATGCTGCTTTCCATCGCCTGGAGTACGCGGGGTCGGTGGAGGAGGCCGCGCGGGAAGCGGATCTGGTCATCGAAGCGGTTCCAGAAGAGATGGAATCGAAGATCGAGATCTTCACTCTGCTCGACAAGATCTGCCGCCCGGCGACGATTCTGGCGTCGAATACATCTTCACTCAGTGTCACCGAGATCGCGAGCGTTACCTATCGCGCGAAGAAGTGCGTGGGGATGCACTTCTTTAATCCTGTGCACAAGATGAAGCTGCTCGAAGTCGTGCGCGCGCTGGAGACGGATGACGACACGCTAGCCACTGCGGTTGAAGTAGGGAAGCGCATGAGCAAGGAAGTGGTCGTCATCAAAGAGGCGCCGGGATTCATCACCAGCCGCATCAACGCCATGATTGGGAACGAGGCGTTCTACATGCTGCAGGAGGGGATCGCGTCGGCGGCGGACATCGACAAGGCGCTGAAGCTGGGGCTGAATCATCCCATGGGGCCGTTTGAGTTGGTCGACTTGGTGGGGCTGGATACGCGTCTGAACATCCTGGAATATCTGCACAAATCGTTGGGAGAGAAATATCGTCCAGCGCCGCTGCTGGTGCAGTACGTGAAGGCGGGACGTTTGGGGCGGAAGTCGGGGCGGGGGGTGTATGAGTATCCCGAAGTCGCGGCGAAGGTGTCCAGCTAGCGTGCGCCGATGATCTCCATCACCCACCCTTTTTCGCAAAATGCGCGAAAAGGATGGGGCACCCGGCACCTGGATCACAGTCCCGGGATTGGTCCTCTCCGGCTCGCTCAACAGCATATGAACATGCTCCGGCATCACGACGTAACCGACCACCACGAAGCGGTAGCGCCTCCGCACCTGTTCCAGGATGCGAAGGAATAAATCACGCCGCTGTTCCCGTTGCAGCAGCGGGAGCCTGCGATAGCAACTGAAGGTGATAAAGTGCAAAAACCCGTGGCCGTAACAGCGATTCAGTCGGGGCACGGCCGGAGTTTAGGCCTCTACGGGCGAGTTCGTCTGTGACCGATGCACACAGATTTCCGCAGCTGAAATCCCCGGCCTTCGAAAAGCGCGAAGGCCGGGGCAGCCTCAGTCGTGGTGGTTTTCACGGAAAGAGAGAGCAAAGGCTGGGCCAGCCCACCCGCCGCGCTAGCTTGACGCTGATTGCTTGTGGCCGAAGGTTAGGCCCGCCAGGGCTGCTACTTTTTCCGTCTCTACTCCCTTGCAAGCTACCAAGACGTGGAAGCTCTCGCCCATGCCGGCGGGAGTGACCAGATGCTTGAGTTGCAAGGCTACCTTCGCGTGCTCTTGGGGGAGGCGGCAGTCTTCGAAGGCGTCGGCGAATTGGGTGGACTCGCCGATGCCCATCAGGAATTGGGATTGGGTGAGGAGCTCTTGCGTTTGCATGCCGTGCTCTTGAGCGGCGGCGGCGAGGGCGGTGAAGTTTACGTCGGCGGTGATGTCCTGGTCGCCGGGGGACTCGTAGGGATTGGCACTGAGAGAGTGCTGGCGGAGGGCTTTCAGGGTTCCGCGATGGCGTCCGGCGAGTTGTTCTTCGCGGGTGTATCCGTAGTCGATGGCGATGAGGAATCCGCGAGTGAAGGTGGAGGCGATGTGGTGCATGTGGTGTTGCGCGATGAGAGGGGCCTCGATGCGCTCTCCGGGTTCCGGATGGATGGAGTAACGGTCGAGGTATTCGAGTTCTTGTGGGGAGGCGGGCGCCCAGGTTTCGATGAAATGGCCGTCGTGGATGTCGATGCGGAGGGAGCCTTGCGGGCTGAGAATTTCGACGGGGAGGGCGTCGAAGAATTCGTTGGCGAAGAGGATGGTGGGAGTGTTCGCGCAAACGGATTCGATCGAGAGCGGTTTCCTCCGCCCCTCCGGGGCTTGTTCGTCATCGGCATCTGACCCACGGCTTGCGCCGTGGGCTGCATTCTTTCGCCGCTCCGCGGCTGCGTCCGCGGCGATTCCGACCGTCGGGTCATCGCAGGTGTCTTCCACTGCGCGAGGGGCGGATTGGTTGACGGGGGTGTTCCGCTTTTCTTCAAATGAGGCGAAGGCCGCTTGTCCCGAGTCAAAGCGTGTGCGTAGTGTTGCCTCGATGCGCTGGCGGAGGGCAGGAGAGGTCTCGACCAGGACGTAACGCAAAGCCTGGAAAAAATCCGGGAACTTCTTTTCCGACCAGTCGAGGACATCCTGCGCGAAGAGGGCGCGGCCGGGGCCTAGTTCGACGATGGCGATCCCGCTGGGAGAGCTGAGGGCTCTCCACATCTCTTCGAACTGGCGGGCCATGAGGCGTCCGAAGACGGCGTGCACGTCGCTGGAGGTGTAGAAGTCGCCAGCTTTGCCGAACTGTTCCGCGTTGCGGAAGTAGTAACCGTGGTCGGGATCGTAGAGGCAGAGATCCATGTAACGGGAGAAGGGAATGGGGCCGCGCTGGCGGATCTCGAACTCGATTCTCTGGCGGAGGGGATTCATCGTCTATGACGCTAGAGGCCCCTCTGGCGGCGATCGGCGCGGTCTTGCGGGGTGCGGATGAACATCTCGACGAAGTAGTCGTGGAGGGCGTCGTAGAGCTGGCGCTGGAAACTCCACTCGAATTGTGGGCCGTCGAGGTCGCGGGGGTGAAGGTCGAAGTAGTAAGTGTGCACAGGGACGCTTTCGTCTTTGAATTGGATGATGACTTCGACGCCATCCCGCTTGGCGCGGGCGGAGAAGGTTAGGAGGGGATGCTCGTAAAGGCGGAGTTGACTGAGGACGCGGTCGAGGCGGGGGCTGGGGGCTTCGGACACGCATGGATTCTAGCGGAAGGAAGGAAGAATTAACCACAGAGGGTAGGATGGCTGCTTCAGCCGGAAGGGTCGTGGTAAGGACTCCTCTTCGAGCCGCTGGTAGCATCGGACTACACAGGGTCCTTCGACTGCGTTGATGCTTCGCTTTGCGAAGCATCAACTCCGCTCAGGATGACACGCTTAAGAAAATGGAAGCTTATTCGTAGCGTAAGGCTTCGATGGGGTCGAGGCGCGCGGCTTTGATGGCGGGGAGCATGCCGCTGACGATGCCGACAAAGCTCAGGATGGCGGTCGACCAGATCAGGGTGGCGGCGTTGATGTAGAGATGAATGTCGCCTTCGCCGGCGTTTTCCTGGAAGGCGCTCCAGAGAGTAAGCGATCCGACAGACCAGGAGACGACGTAGGCGAGAACCACGCCCAGCAGGCCGCCCATGCCGGTAATCACCAGGGCTTCGGCCAGAAACTGGAACAGGATGTGCCAGCGGTGGGCGCCGAGAGCTTTTTCGACGCCGATCTCGCGGGTACGCTGGGTCACCGAAACCAGCATGATGTTCATCAGGCCAACACCACCAATGCCAAGCGTCAGCAGGCCGATGAAGCCAAGCAGAATCTTGATGCCGGTGGAGATGACTGCAGGTCCATGAGGTCAGCAAAGACGTCGAAAACGAAGACGGCGCGCTGGTCCTTGGGGTCGAAGTTGTGATGGAACCCCATCGAGTTGCGCAGCGCCTTGACGACTTTGGAGTGGTCTCCTTCGTACTCCATGACGACGGCACTCAGGTAGTAGGTGTTGGCCAGGTCGCTCATGGCGCTGTAGGGGACGTAGACGTGCTCGTTGATGTTGTCGTCGCCGTTCTGTACCTGATGCTTCATGACACCGACAACCTGATACGAGATGCCGTTGATGCGGATCTCTTGCCCGATGGCGTTCTGGCCGGAGAAGAGCTTCTTCTTCGCGTCGGAACCGATGACGGCGACGCGGGTGTGAGTGAAGTCGTCAGCCTCGCTGAAAAAAGTTCCGTCGGTGATGTCCAGGCGGCGCATGGTGCCATAGGCGGCGTACACGCCGCTGACTCCGTAGGTGGCGCTGCGCGTGCCGAAGGCGACGAGACATTGCTTGGAGACTTCGGGTGAAACGTGCTTCAGCAGGGGGACTTCGGAGCGGATGTAATCGAGATCGTTGACGGTGAGGCGGACCTGGGTTCCGGCCTTGGTGCCTCCGGCCTGGAGTTCGGTGCGTCCGGGAAATACGAAGACGAGATTGGTGCCGAAGGAGCGGAACGCGGCCCAGAGTCCGCGCTCGAAGCCCGCACCGTAGGCGAGCAGCAGGACAACAGTGGCAATGCCCCAGGCCATTCCGAGCATGGTGAGCAGGCTGCGACGGCGGTTGTGGCGCAGCGCGTTGTAGGCCTGGTTGGCGAGGTTAAGGATCATGGGAATCAGTTTCTAGCTTCTAGCTCCTGGCTTCTAGCTCTCTTCTTTGTAGTCAGTTCCATCGGGTTCGTGGTTCTGCTCGCCTCGCTTCGCTCGGCTGGACAGCCGAGGCGGCTGTCGCTACGTGTTCTTTTCTCATTCCTGGCGCAATGCCTCTACGGGAGGCAATAACGCTGCTTTTCTTGCGGGATAAAGGCCTGCGGCAATGCCTGCCAGCGCCAGCGAGCCTATGGCGACTAGGGCCGACGCAGGAATAATACGGGGCGTATCGAATCCTTCGGGCGATGGGAGCATGGCCAGCAGGGTGACGAAACCGGTGGCGATGGCCAGTCCGATGCCGCCGCTGAAGGCGGTCAGGAACGCTCCTTCTATGAAGAACTGCGTCAGGATCGCGCGGTAGGTGGCCCCCAGAGCTTTGCGCAGACCGATCTCTTTGGTGCGTTCGGTGACCGAGACCAGCATGATGTTGATGATGCCGATGGCGCCGAGGCCTAAGGTAACGACTCCCACCACGCCGAGGAACCAGTCCATCGCGTCAAAGATCTTTCCGACGCGGCGCATGTTCTCGATCGTGTCCCAGTCTTCGAAGGCATCTTCCAACTTGGGGTTGAAACCGTGGCGGCGGGCGATGATCTGGTGAATTTCATTCTTGGCTTCGGTGTGGAATTCCTTGCTGATCGGCTGGTAGTTCAGAAACGAGATCGCGTCTTCGGAGTTCGCCTTGGTCAGAGGGAAAAGATTCCTCATAGTCTCGACGGGGATGAAGATGCGCGAGTTGGTGCCGTTGTTGCCATCGCGGCCAACTTTGGCGACGACGCCGATCACGTCAAAACTGGTGCCGTTGAGCAGGATGGTGGAGCCGACGGCGGGGCGCCCGGGAAACATGTTCTTGAGCAGTTCCCAACCCACGACGGCAACCCGGCGGCGCTCGACGTTGTCCTGATTGTTAAACCAGCGGCCGGGGCTGATCGGGACGGTGCGAATCTGGTTGTAGTCGGCGGATACGCCGAAGACCTGGCCGTTGGTGGAACCGTAATCGCTGACGGCGCGGATGTCTTCGCGATTCAGCACCGGGGATAGTGCGCCCACGAACCTGCCCTCGTCACGAATAGCGAGATAGTCCTTGTAGGTGAAGTAATAGGTCTGCCCGGATTGCGTGCTGCCTTCGACGGCTGGAATGCGGCCGGGAAACATGAACATAATGTTCTGGCCGAGAGTCTTCAGCTGTTTTTCCTGACCGCTGCGGAAGCCTTCTCCCAGGCCGACCAGGAGCAGGAGCGAGCCTACGCCCCAGGCGATTCCGAACATGGTAAGGAAGGAG
The DNA here is from genome assembly GCA_020073465.1 of Terriglobia bacterium. GTDB lineage: Bacteria > Acidobacteriota > Terriglobia > Terriglobales > Acidobacteriaceae > Sulfotelmatobacter. The sequence goes on along the minus strand of JAIQFC010000011.1, from coordinate 194,563 downwards.
CGCAGCTTGTGCGCCCACAGGGTGGACAGCGACTGCCGGACAATGTCGAGAAGCATTCGCATAGGCCGTTTTGCGGCGAGAAACATGCCCCCACACTTCCGGGGAGGAGCGTGGGGGCCCCGGGTAACGTTCAGGCGAGGGGTCTCAATCCCGCCTAACCATCTGATCAGAGATACGAAGCTGGGCTATGCGAAGTTCCCTGCGTCGTTAGGGGGTTAGACACCGAAGAGCAGAAAAAGGTTAGCTGGGGGGCACGCGGGAATGAAGAATCTTCGGGCGCGGATTGAGGTTCGCGGCGGCCGGTAGGGGCGGTGCATAAACTCACCAGCTGCAGCGGCGGGGGACGCAGACGTAAGGTCCCGCGGCGGGCAAAACGCGCCCGCCTCGGGATGACAAGGAAATGAGGCGCCAGGAGCAGCGGCACATCATCAAGGGCGACGGTCGGCGTCTCCGGAGAGGGTGGCATCGACGGAGAGAGCGCCGGAGCCGGCGATCATAATCGCGAGCGCGATGGCCATCGCCAGAAGGTGAAACTCGTAACCCTCGCCTTTTTGATCTCCTCCCCAATTCATAAAGAACCCAACGTGACGGTGGTACATAAGAACTGCGACGAGCATGTTGCAGAAGATGCCGAAGGCGGCAATGCGACTGAGAAGGCCGACAATCAGGCCGAGGCCGCCGAGGAATTCCGCCATGATGGCGAGGAAGGCCAAGGGAGCGGGAATTCCCTGGTGGGTGAAGAAGCCCATAGTGCCGCTGTAGCCGTAGCCGCCGAACCAGCCGAGGGCTTTCTGGCCGCCGTGAGCGAAAAAAACGATTCCGAGGAAGAGCCGGAGAATCGTTAGTGCGAAGTTGTGGGAGTCGGTGCCAGTGAGTTTCGTGAGCATGAGTTTATCCTTTCGTGGATGAGAGATCAGTTGCGGGGCCCGAGACTGCGGACTTGCCAAGCTTCTTGAGAAGATCGAGGAGAATGCTCTTTTCCGCACCTGAGAGACTGGCGGTAACTGCTTCCATGTCGGCAGCATGCTTGCGGAAGGCGGGCTCGATCAGAGTTCTGCCCTTGTCGGTAAGGTGGACGATTCTGGTTCGGCGATCAGTGGCGTCCGGGGCGCGGCGGACCAGGCCCCTTTTTTCGAGACGGTCGATGGCCGCGGTCGAGGATCCGCTAGTGAGCGCGACTTTTGCGCCGACCGTGTTCACGGGCAGGGGACCTTTGTGGAGCAAGGCTTCCAGGACGGCGAAGTCTGAAAAACAGAGGCTGGTATCACCGATGCTGCGCATGGCGCGGTGTTCGAGCGACTGGTAGGCCTTCATCAACACCAGCCAGAGGTGAACGCCAGTCGTGTTTGTTTTGCGGGCTGCCATGCTTTGCTCCGAAGAAATCGTGCCGTCCCTACGGGACTCGCTCAAACCGCTGACCCTACCCGGCACTTCCGTGCCGGGCTTTCATATGCCGCCCCGGCGGGGCTGGGATCTGCTGATCCCGTTCATTTTCTTCACCCGGAGTTCAGATCCCACGCCCACTCTGAAGCTCGTTCCTCAATGTGAGACCTTTGCTTCCAGGTGACCCATTTTGCCGGCCTGGTAGTCGGCGACGGCCTCGAGGATCTCTTCGCGCGTGTTCATCACGAAGGGACCATAGCTTACGACTGGTTCGTGGATGGGCTCGCCGCTCAGGACCAGAAGTGTCGTGTCTTCCTTCACGTCGAGCGGGATGCGTTCACCCTCAGAACTCAAGAGTGCAATCTGAGCTTCGCCCTCGAGTTGCTCGGTGGAGTTCACGACTACGTCACCCTTCAACAGGACTACGGCGGTGTTGTGTCCGGCTGGAAGGGTTAGTTCTGTTTGAGTTCCACCTTTCAGTCGCACGTCGAAGACGTTCACCGGAGTAAAGGTTTGAGCCGGGCCTTTGACTCCGCTGAACTCGCCGGCGATGACTCGCGCATATCCGGCCGGGCCGAGTTGTACGACTGGAATGTTCTGGCTCGCCAGAGTCTGGTAGCGGGGGCGGGACATCTTGTGAGCCTTGGGCAGATTGACCCAGAGCTGGACCATCTCGAAGGTGCCGCCTTTCCTGGCGAACTCGTGCTCGTGCATCTCTTCGTGGACGACACCTGACGCGGCAGTCATCCATTGCACGTCGCCGGGATAAATCGTGCCCGAATGACCGGCGGAATCGCGGTGCTCGACGGCGCCCTGGTAGGCGATGGTGACCGTCTCAAAGCCGCGGTGTGGGTGCTCGCCGACGCCACGCGGATTGGGACTGGGGCTGACCCGCGTCGGGCCGGCATAGTCCAGCATGAGGAAGGGACTGATCTCATCGCCGATCCCGTTTGAGGGGAAGAGGTTGCGGACATGGAAGCCGTCTCCCACCCAGTGAGTGGAGCCAGGCTTGAAGATTCCGAGGACTTTCTTAGGGGTTGACATTGCTGCCTCCGATTATCTTCATATAAAGATGCTCTATATAGAGAAAAGATTCAGGAAGGACGTTTTTCCGCCCACTCCGGGTGAAAGGGTGCACCCGCGCGGCGTTTCAGTAGACTGAGTTCTTTGCCTGGGTACTCTTGATGGCGCCCCGTTCTACAGAAAGCGAGTAGGCAGTTCCGCCCGTGCCTGTCCATGAATCCAGGTCGAAGCGCCCGCCAGTTCGAACCCGGTAGACGCTGACGCCGCGAAACGTTAGCGGAACGTCTTTCCTGCAGACATCCGGGGCGAGCGAGGGGAGGAGGAAGTAGGCGCCTTTTCCACTTCCCACAACGGTTGCCTTTCCGTCCGCCTCCACCAGAACGGCTGACTTTTCGTCAATGGCAACCTCTCGCGGATGCTGCGACCATCTGTCCTCGATGAGGCGCGCCAGAAAACCCAGGGTCCGTCCCATGCGGTCCCGCTTGGCGAAGTGGGAATCCGTCAGCAGGTTCTCGAGATGTGGAATTTTCAGGAAATTACGGACTAGCGTCACCCGCTCGAAATACGGGTTGGGAAGAACATCGGTGGACGCCAGATCCTTGTCATCGGGCTTGTCTTTCAAACAGCCGTAGACAAACTCTCCCTCAACCGCCAAGCCGGCGCTGGTACCGCCGATGGGCTTGCCAGCGGCCAGGCCGGCATTGATTGCGTCCTCGACAGGCGTCCCCTGCCAGCCACGAACGTAGTTGGACTGGTCGCCGCTGGCAATGAACACCACTTCTGCTTTCCGGATGATGTCGGCGACCGCTGGATCTTCTGCCGCCTCGCGATTGGGAATGATGAGGGTAGCGACAGAGTTCGTCTTGCACAGGCCGTTGACGTAAGGGTTGTAGTCGTCGTCTCCGCGCGCACGCAGAATAAGGAAATCACCTCCGGCCCCTCTGCTGCAAAGCCATCGGAATGCTTCATCGAGATCACTGCCACCACCCATCATGGCAATCCCGGCCGTGAGCTTGGTCTGGACATCGTCCTTGTTTCCCATGCGGAAGTATTAATAGGACTTCGCGGAGGCAGGGCTTTCCGCGAGCAGTAAGGTCAGAAGGGAAAGGAACAGCCGCACAGTTCTCATCACGGAGCTCGGGAGAACTATACCCCAGCCCTTGCTGGCAGTGGGAAGCAGGACGACTGACTTATTGTTTTTCCTTGGGCCGCTCGTAGGCCTTCTGCAGGTATCTGCGAGCTTCTTCAAGAGCCCCGAAAGTATTGTCGTTGGTTTGGACGGCCTGGCGATATTCGTTGACGGCGCGTTCGCGCTGGCCGGTGATATCAAAAATCTTGCCGAGCTGAATGCGGCTCCAGACTTCGGTCCAGCGCGGCTCGCCATCGCCGTTGATGGCTTCGCGGTAGGCATTGGCTGCCGACTGGTAGTTTCTCTGCAGGAAGAAAACTTCCGCGATCCGGTAGTGAGCAAGGGAGCTGTTCTTGTTGAGGTCGAGCGCCTTGTTGAACTCGGCCAGGGCGCCGGAGAGATCGCCCTGTTGCTGCGAGGCCTGTCCGCGCAGGATGGAGGAGCGCAGCTTCACGTCGCTTGAATTGGTGAGCACGCGGTGATCGGGATCGACGGCGATGCGGCGCGGACGTCCGAAGGTTTCGACCGTGAATGGCGAGTTGGTACCGACGACTTCGATGCGCTTGTCTTCCGTCTTGCCATCGGTGTCGATCTTCAAATCAACGGGCATGCGGAAAAGGTCGAGGTCCTGGGAAATCGCGCCAGTGACGCGGAAACCCTTGTCGCTGCCCAGGCGATAGACGGTGTACTTCACCTTGAACTCGGGGGCGCCGGTGGAGTCGAGCCACTGGGAGAAGAACCAGGTGAGCTGGTCGCCGTAGTTCTTCTCAGCGATGGCGCGGAAGTCGTCGAGGCTGGCAGACTTCCCGGCGAATTGCGCGGAGAAGTCGCGCATCGTCTTCAGGTACTTTTCGTCGCCCAGCACCCAGCGCAGCATGTGCAGGATCATGGCTCCTTTGTCGGTGGCCAGCGACTGGAATTCGGTGGAGAACAGATCGAGTTTGCTGGCGCTCGACAGCGGAACGGTGTCATAGGCGAGCGCGCCCACCGACATATCTTTCACGGCTTCTTCGAGGCCGGCCGCTCCAGCGGCGTTCTCGACGTACATCGCCTCAGAGTAGCGGGAAAATCCGTCGCTCAACCACCAGTCATCCTTGGTCGCGGGGCTCACGGAAACTCCCCACCACTGGTGAGCAATCGCGTCGGCCAGCAGGCGGTAGTTGGTCTTCTCGGTGATGGAAGGCCCAGCCAGGCCAGCGATCTCCGGTGCCCAGGCGTATGGAACTGTGTCGGCCGGGAGTTCGACCACATTCAGCTTCTGCGACGGCGGGAGGCCGTAGAGCGTGAGGTAGTAGGTGAACTCCTGAACTGCGGTCGTGGCGTATGTCGGGGCTATGGTCTGATGCGTCGGCTTGAAAAAAACATGAAGATCCATGCCGGCTTCATCGCTTTTGTACTCCTGAAAAACGCCGGCGACGATGGTGCCGGGAAAGCTCGGCTTGGTCGCGACGAAGGTGAAGGTCTTGGTCGGCAGGCCGCTGGAGGTTGGCTTCTTCGATGGGGCGCTGTCAGTGATGGTCAGCTTTCCGCTGCCGATGACGACCATATGCGCGGGCACGATCACGCTAATGGTTGAGGTGAAGCGGTTGAGGCCGAAGCCGCTGACGGGAAACCAGCGTCCGGAGTAGAGCAGGTAGCTGGTGTCATCGCCGACGTAAGCGAGCTTGAGGCCGGGGACAGGGCTATCATCGGCGGTTTCAAGTTGGCCTTCGTATTCGAAGGTCAGGATCGTGGAGGCGTCTTTCGCCAGGCCCGCAGGCAGGGGAACGCGGATGGTGGAATCCTGGGTGACACGCTCGGCGGAGAGCAGTTTGTTGTTGGCGTCCAGAACCTTGGTCACACGCAGGCCGTTATGCAGTTCGAAGACGGCGACGTTGACGTCCTGCAGCGCGGTGAATTTGACCTTCGCGCGGGCCGAAATCTGGTGGAGATGCGGGGTAAGTTCGGCCTCAATCTGGTAGTCGTCGACGCGCAGACGGGGCTTTTCCGCGGCCCATGTGACGGTCGTCAGGAAGAATGCCAGTAAAAGGACGAAGGAACTCTTTAGGACGCATGCCGCGCGCCGGAGGCGAATCTGCATTCAGGAGAATCTCCAGGGAAAATACCACTATATCCCTATGATGAAGATTCTTACGCAAAAGATGCTGGGAGCACAAGGATTACACGGGCTATTGGCTTTTAGCTCTTAGCTTTTGGCCTGAACCCGGTGCAGTAGCGCCAGGATGATTTCGGCGGCGCGGTCGGCGGGGTGCTGGGTGGCGCCTCCGGTGGGTTGTGGGACGCGGAGTTTGGACTTCACCTTGGCCAGGCCCTGCAACATGAGGTCGCGGTTGGGGCCGTCGGGGAGGATCTGGTTGATGCGCGCGACCACGTTTTGGGCGGTGAAGTCGTGTTGGACCAGTTCGGGGACGATTTCTTCTCCCGCGATCAAGTTGACCATGGCAAAGCGAGGAACCTTCACGCGGGGTTTGCCCAGCAAATAGGTCAGCGGGCTCACCCGGTAGACCATGACGAACGGCGTCTGCATCATGGCGGCCTCGACGGTGGCGGTGCCACTGGCCACGATTCCGGCGCGGGAGAGCCAAAGAGCGGGGAGGGCGTCGGGGACGAGAGTGATGTTCTGCTGTGTGATCTGGTCTTGCAGGAATATGCGGTCGAGCGTGGGCGCGACGGGGAGAAGAAATTCGTACGCCTGGCCAAGTTGCGCGGCGGCTTCGAGGATCGTGGGCAGGTTCATTCGAACTTCTTTGACGCGGCTGCCAGGCATGAGCGTGATCCAGTGCTTGGCGGGATCGAGACGGAATTGGGTGGCGTAGTCAGCACGTTCGATCGCGGGGTGCGGGAGTTCAGCGAGGGGGTGGCCGACGAAGGTGGCATCGACTCCGCGCTCACGATAGAACTGCTCTTCGAAGGGGAAGATGACCAGGGCTTTGTCGATGTAGTCGCGGAGCAAGCGGACGCGTCCCTGGCGCCAGGCCCAGAATTGTGGGGCGACGTAGTAGACCGTGGGGATCTTGCGCTTCTTCATCTGGCGGGCGACGCGCCAGTTGAAGGCGGGGGAGTCGATGACGATGGCGAGGTTGGGCTTGCGTTTGTCAGCTGCTTTGATCAGGTGGCGGTAGAGGCTGTAGATCTTCGGGAGGTGGCTGAGGATCTCGGTGATGCCGACAACTGCGAGATCCTTGGCGTCGACGACCGTGTCGCAGCCGGCGGTGCGCATGCGGTCGCCACCGACGCCGAAGAAAGCGAGCCGACTCTCCGAGTCGGCCGGACAGACGGGGGCCTGCCCTGAGCTGGCCGAAGGGGCGGCTGTCCCCACACGGGCAGTGTTGGTTTCGTGGCGGTGCAGCGCTTCGATGAGCTGGGCGCCGTACATTTCGCCTGAGGCTTCACCCGCTGAAATGAGAACTCTCACTGTGAGGTCCCTCGCGGTGCTCGGGATTTCGGCAGCGGGCTCCCGCTGCCCTCACGCCCGCTGGGCGCCTCAACTTCACCGGCTGAGATGAGTATGCGCAAGGGAGCATTGTAAATGCCGCTCCCTCGCACAACGTCAGCCTACCGAATTACTTGATTTCCACCTGATCGAGTTCGAATTCAAATTTCCCGGGTTCCTGGCCACGGGCGAAAATCAGTCCTCTGATCTCGGTGCCGGTGGTCTGGAAGGAAGATATGTCAAACGAGCACTGCTTCCATTCGGGGCCAGCCAGGAAGGGCTGGATCGCCGGCATTCCGCCCGCGTTGCTTTCGGTGAGGAGGGCCACGGCATAGTTCTTGCCGTCCCCTTTTGCCCAGAACGAGATGGTCTTCTTGCCGGAGAGATTGACGGAATCCATCGGCGATGAGCCGGGGACAAACATTACTCCGGAGAAAGGAAACGGGCCGCCGACAACGACTTCGCCGGTCATCCGCATTGCTCCCTTCGAATTGTTCGCGCCCGCTTCCACCACCTGCATGGATCCGGTGGATTTGCCGCCATTTTCGGCGTCGGTGACAACGATCCACGAGCCGAAGTTGGCCGAGGGCTTCATATCGTCGAAAGTACTGACCACGCCCGACTCAGATCCCGCCGGGGGCGGAGGCAGGGGCGGCAGTCCAGTCTCGCCATGAGTGCCAACAGCCGCGAGTGAGACGGTGCTGGTCTGGTCGGAGCTGGGCCCAACCATGATTTCGAAGATGCCAGGCTCGACGACGCGGTGCAGCTCGAGGTTGAGCATCGATAGCGTGTCGGGGGTGATAGTGAACTCAACTGTCTTCTTTTCGCCAGCTTTCAGCGTGGTGCGCTGGAAGCCTTTCAGTTGTATGACGGGACGCGTCACCGAAGCGATTTTTTGATGAATATACAACTGCGGGACTTCGTCGCCTTCGCGCGATCCGGTGTTGGTCACGTCGACGCTGACCTTGGCGGTTCCGCCCACCTGGATTTGCGTTGGTTCGACACGGAGGTTGTCAAAGCGGAATGTGGTGTAGCTGAGTCCGTAGCCGAAGGGGAACAGCGGCTTCCTGGTGCTGAACGCATAGCTGCGGTTGGCCGACGGTTTGTGATTGTAGAAGTCGGGCAGGTCCCCGACCGAGTGTGGGAATGTGATGGGCAGCTTCCCGCCGGGATTCATGTCGCCGAACAGAACGTTAGCGGCTGCGGTGCCACCTTCCTGGCCGAGATACCAGCCCTCAAGAATCGCGGGACGTGCTCGGCGATGTAGTTGATGGACAGCGGGCGGCCGTTGATGAGAAGGACGACGGTGGGCGTGCCGGTCTCGACCACGGCTTTTACCAGATCGTTCTGCGCGCCGAGAAGGTCGAGAGAGTCGCGATCGCCGAGGTGGCTTTCCGACCAGGCTTCGCGATTGGTGGCTTCATTTTCCCCGACCACGAGAATGGCGACGTCTGCGTTCTTAGCGGTTTCCACCGCCTCCTTGATTTTGTCCACCTGGGTTTTGGGGTCAACCAGCTGAACGTTGTCCTCAAACCAGCCATGCCAATCCTGCTTGCCGGCAGTGAAGCGACAGCCCTCTGCGTAGACGACCTTTGCCTTGTCGCCAACGCGGTCGCGAATGCCTTGCAGAATCGGCACGGAGTGAGAGGGACCGCGGCTGTAACCGCCGAGGTGAAGCTGGTCTGCGTTAGGACCGATTACGGCGATGGTCTTGAGCTTGGTCAGATCGAGAGGGAGCAGGTTCTTATCGTTCTTCAGCAGGACCATCGTTTCCTGCGCCGCTTTCAAGGCAAGCTGGCGGTGTTCTGCGCTGTTGGTGGTCTTCTCGGCGTAATCGGGATCGACATAGGGATTGTCGAAGAGGCCGAGCCGGAACTTGGTTGCCAGCACGCGGGCAACGGCGCGGTCGACTTCGCTCTCTGGAACGCTTCCTTGTTTCACCTGGGCAAGCAGCGTCCGATACACCGAACCGTCGGAGAGGTCGTAATCCACTCCGGCAGCGATCGCCAGCTTTGCGGCATCGAGCTTGTTGGCGGCGACATGATGGGTCTGTACCAGCATCTGCAGGCCCTCGCCATCGGAGGTGACGTAGCCGCGGAATCCCCACTCCTGGCGCAGCACGCGTCCGAGCAGCCAGGGATTGACGTGCGACGGGATGCCGTCGATCTCGTTGTAGGAAGCCATCACGCTGCCGACTCTGGCTTCCTCGACCGCGGCCTGGAACGGCACGAGAAAGTTCTCGCGAATGATGCGTTCGGAATAGTTGCCGGGCGCAGTGTTGGTGCCGCCTTCGGGCTGGCCATGCACAGCAAAGTGCTTGGCGGTAGCCATGACGTGATGACGGTTGATGAAGAAAGAATCTCCCTGTAGGCCCGTGATCGCGGCCACGCCGATGCGCGAGGCTAGAAACGGATCTTCGCCATAAGTCTCTTCGGTGCGTCCCCAGCGCGGATCGCGGGCGATATCGAGAACGGGGCTGAAAACCTGGCCTGCGCCGCTCGCTCCGGCTTCGTCACCCGCGGCGGTAAATACCTGATGGACCAGTTCCGGGTCCCATGTGCTGGCGAGGCCCAGGGCCTGCGGGAAGCTGGTGCTGCCGTATTCCATGAATCCGTGGAGGGCTTCGCCCATGAACAGGGCGGGGATGCCGAGGCGGGTCTTTTCTTTGAGAAAGCGCTGCACGCCGTTGCGCAGGATTGCAGCTTTACGAGGCGGGAATGGGGTGTCGGGATCCCACCAGCGGCTCAGGACGGCGCGCGCAGATTCTGTGGTGTAGGTGCCGGTGGGATCGATGACTTCTGCCTGAGATTCCCAGCCACCGGTGATCTGCTGGACCTTTTCTTCGAGCGTCATGCGGGAGAGCAAGTCGGCGACGCGGTCTTCGATGGCGAGATTAGGATTGCGGTACTTGGGAGTGCTGTCCTGCGGTTTAGCTTTGTCTTGAGCGGTCACGGCCGTGGCGCACATCCATACCAGGCAACACATGGCCAGGCTCAGGAGCGAGCAGAGCAGGGAAGTTCGTTCTTGGATTTTCATGTGGGTTGCGGGAGAGGCAGCCTCCTTACGCGGTTGCGGACCTAATGGTACTCCCAGATACGGCAGGAGAGGGGAAGTAGTTCCCCATATCCGGCTTAAGAAAAACGATTTTTCTACGCCGGGAGGCTTGCAGGAAGGGAGAGGCTTTGAATTGATGCCTAACGGCTTTTCGGGATCCCGGTTGTTTTGACCAGCGTCTCAATCTCCTGAGAGAGGGTGCGTCCAACCAGGGGCAGCCTTCTAGTCATCGCCGCGTGCGGTGACTTCGGGCTGGCCATATCCTCCAGAGCCGTTCGCGGGTGAGGGTACCCGCGCCACATTCATCTCCTGATCTTTGTATTGCAGCTCGTACAGCTTGTAGTAGATGCCGCGCTGAGCGAGCAACTCCTGGTGGGTACCCATTTCGCGGACCTGGCCTTTGTGCATGACGATGATCTTGTCGGCGCGCTGCACGGTGGAGAGGCGGTGGGCGATGATCAGCGAGGTGCGTCCTTCGACCATACGGCTGAGGGCATCGCGAACCTTGAATTCCGTCTCCGTGTCCACGCTGGAGGTGGCTTCGTCGAGGATCAGGATCTTGGGATTATGAGCCAGGGCGCGGGCGAAAGAGATGAGCTGCTTCTGTCCGGTGGAGAGCGTTGATCCGCGCTCGCGGACTTCTTCGTTGAAGCCGTTGGGGAGGGCGCGGATGAAGTCGGCGAGGTTGACGTCTTCGGCGGCTTTCTCAATGTGCTCGTCCTCAATGCGCTCAGTGCCGAGACGGATGTTGCCGGCGATGGTGCCGGTGAACAGGAACGGGTCTTGTAAGACTACGCCAAAGCGGCGGCGGAGCTCGGCTAGGTCCATGTCGCGGACGTCGACGCCGTCGATGCGCACGGCGCCTTTCTGGACGTCGTAGAAGCGGAGGAGCAAGGAGATCAGCGTGGTCTTGCCGGCGCCGGTGTGGCCGACGATGGCGGCAGTTTCTCCGGGGGCGATGGTGAAGGTCGCGTCGCGGAGCACCCAGTCAGAGGTGGAGTCGGGGACGGCTGCATGGCCGTTGCCGGAGGAAGAGCCAGCCGAGCTTTGCTCGGCCGGACGGCCGGGGGCGGCCGTCCCCACATGGGCACTCGTGCCTACATGTTCCTTTTCCACCGCCACATCACGGTAGGCGAACCAGACGTGGTCGAAATCGATGCGGCCGGGGCCATCCGGCATCTTCGTAACTTCGGGCGACACGACTTCCGCCGGGGTATCCAGCAGCTTGAAGATGCGCTCGGCGGCGGCCATCGCGGACTGCAGGATGTTGTACTTCTCGCTGAAGTCCATGATGGGCCGGAAGAAGCGCTGGGCGTACTGCATGAAGGCGACCAGAACACCGAGCGAGGCGGCTGCGGTTACTACATGGAAGGCGATGAGCGAGCGCGGGTTGAACTCAAGCGCGATGCTTCCCACAGAGATGCCGCTGATCACGCCCTTGCCACCCCACCAGATCACGCTGGCAATCGCGATCGACGAGAAGATTTCAACGGCGGGATAGTAAAGGGAGTAGGCCATGATCGCGTCTTTGAACGCGTCCATGTGGCTGCGGTTGATTTCGGAGAAGCGGTCATAAGCTTTGCGCTCGCGGTTAAAGAGTTGCAGCACGACCATGCCGCTGACGTGCTCCTGCAGGTAGGCATTGATGCGGGCGATGGCGGTGCGGATGCGCCGATAGGAGTCGCGGACTTTGTCGCGGAAAATCTTGGTCGAGTAGACGATCAGGGGGAGCACGGCGAAGGTGATCAGCGCCAGCTTCCAGTTCATGCAAAGCATGATGCCGACGATGCCAGCGAGCACGAACAGGTCTTCGAAGATCGAGACCACGCCGGAGGTGAACATTTCGTTGAGGGCGTCGACGTCGGTGGTGACGCGCGTGACCAGGCGTCCGACGGGGTTCTTGTCGTAGAAGGCGATGTGCATGCGCTGCAGGTGGCGGAAGATCTGGCTGCGCAGGTCGAACATGACTTTCTGGCCGGTCCACTGCATGTAGTAGGTCTGGAGGAACTCGAACAGAAAAGTGGAGAGCAGCAGGCCGACGTAGATGGCGGCAATCTGGGCAATGCCGGTGAGCGGGCGCGGGCTAAGCCAACTCCAGACGCCGGCGGTTGTGCCGCCCGAAGGTGCGAGATAGCGGTCAATGGCGACTTTGGTGAGATAGGGGCCGAGCACGTCGCAGAAAGACTTGAGAACGATCGACACGATGGCGATCGCCACCTGCCAGCGGTAGGGGCGCAGGTAAGTGAGCAGACGCCGCATCAGGCGGCTGTCGTAGGCTTTGCCGAGTACTTCTTCTTCCTGGGCCATCGGTCGCTAAAGGTGCCGGACAGGAGGAAGCCGCCGAGCACTGTAAAAGAGTACCTCAAATAGATGGTGGAGACAGCAGGCAGGATGGAAAAGGTTCAGGTTCTTGTGTGGGGCGGACACTCCTGTCCGCCGCTCTTGAAGTTGACGTTCTCGAAGCTCGGGAAAGCAACTGCCTATTCCAGTGACCTAACTGTGGCGAACCGGCGGACCTGAATCAGCACGTCAAGGAAGAAATCTACGTCAATGGCGGCGGACAGGAGTGTCTGCCCCACACACAGGTGGGATAATCGAGGCTGTGCCGTTGGGCGTCTACATCTCGGTGCCGTTCTGCCGCACCAAGTGCAGCTACTGCAACTTCGCTTCCGATGTGTTCTCGAAAGCCGTGTTCGAGCGCTATGTCGAGAGGGTGTGCGCGGATATCGCGGGTTCACACCGGACTGTGGAGGAGATGGGTGGGCGGATCGAACACGAAGTGGATTCGGTCTACCTGGGTGGCGGAACTCCTACCGTGCTTGAGCCGGGGCAGTTGGCGCGCATCTTTGATGCGGTGCGGGCGCAGTTCGGCGTGGCGGCCGGGGTGGAGGTCACGGTGGAATGTGCACCGGGAACGCTCACGCCAGGGATCATTGATGGATTGCTGCGCGGTGGCGTGAACCGGGTGAGTCTGGGCGTGCAGTCGTTCGTCGACACGGAGGCAGCAGCGGTGGGGCGCCTGCACAAGCGCGAGACAGTGCTGGATGACATTGCGCGGTTGCGTGCTGCTGGGATTACAAATATCAACATTGACCTGATTGCAGGGCTGCCGCACCAGACAGCCGAGAGCTGGGAGATATCGTTGGCTGAAACTGTTGCGGCTGGCGTTCCCCATGTCAGCGTGTACATGCTGGAGGTGGATGAGGACTCGCGGTTGGGGAGGGAACTGATTGCGGGCGGGACTCGTTATCACGCGCACTTTGTCCCGGATGAAGAGGCTATGGCTGATTTCTATGTAGCGGCGTGCGCAAGACTGGAGTCAGCAGGAATTGCGCAATATGAGATCTCCAACTTTGCGCGGCGTGGATTCGAGTCGCGGCACAATGTGAAGTACTGGACGCGACAGCCGTATATGGGGTTTGGGGTGGATGCGCATTCGATGCTTTTCTCTGCTGAGTCGGATGCCGAGGCGGTGCGATTCGCGACTCCGGACTCGCTGGAGCAGTATGTCGCGGGGGCGCCCCTGCAGCGGGCGCCGGTGTCGCGGAACGCGGCTTTGGAGGAGAGCTTCTTTCTTGGGTTGAGACGGACTGCGGGCGTTGATTTGTCTGAAATTGCGGCATGGTTTGGAGACGAAGCAGTGAACCGACATCAAGCGACGATTGCGGAATTTGTCGAAGGTGGGCTGCTGGAGAGGTGCGGCACTGTAATCCGTCTGACGGTCCGAGGAAGATTGCTTTCCAACGAAGTGTTTCAGCGGCTGATTTCGCCGGTTGACGTTCCGGTGTGAACAAGATCGCAGTCTGGGGGCTGCATTTCGCGGGCGAGGGCCCCTTCGACTCTCGTTCAGGGCAGGTCCGCGCCACACTGAGAACTAGTCGCCGCAGCGGAGTTATAATTCGCAACGAAGGGCATTGGCGACACGGAAGGTGATGGTATGGGTTTGTATTCGCACTATGACGGGGCGCACAACCATCCGGTGAACCGGGCGCTGCACATGATCGCCATTCCGCTGGGCTTTTCTTCTGTGATCGTCGTCTGGTTCCACTGGATCGTGGCGCTGCTGCTGATTCCGGCCGCATTCGCCCTGGCCTGGCTGGGTCATTTCATTGAAGGGAATAAACCTGCATTTCTTACGAATCCTACGCATGTATTCGTGGCTCCCGTTTGGATGGCGCGCAAGATTTTTCGCTCGGGGGCGGGAAAAGTATCTTAAATGCGACAATTGCCAAACCATCCGGTCGGTTGGGTGGCAGGCATTCCTAGTTGAAATCTTCACTAATCATGCGGGTTTTTCCGCTTCGTGGTTTCCCTGCCTGCGGTAACTTTGTCTCTTTTCACCGCTATGTTCTAATCAAAAATTCGAGCGTTCGAAGCGCTTCTTGATGCGCGTCGAAATGCTGCAGCGGAAGTCTGGAGGCGTCTTGGATTTTCTACTGAACGACGAGCAGCTACAGCTGAAGAAGAGCGTGCGCGAGTTTGCCGAGCGCGAGATCGGGCCCAACGTCATGAAATGGGACGAGGCGGGTGAGTTTCCGCTGGACACGATCAAGGAAATCGGCAAGCTGGGCCTGATGGGCGCGGTGTTTCCCGTCGAATATGGTGGCGCGGGCATGGGTTACGTGGAGTACGTCACCATCATTGAGGAGCTTTCACGGGTCGATGGCTCGGTCGGCATTATCGTGGCGGCGCATACGTCGCTGTGCTCGAACCACATTTTCCTGGCGGGAAATGAATGCCAGAAGAAGAAGTACGTCAGCAAGCTGGCGACCGGGGGATTCATTGGCGCGTGGGGTTTGACCGAACCCTCGGCAGGCTCGGATGCGGGCAGCGCGCGCATGACCGCGGTTCGCAAGGGAAGCAACTGGGTGCTGAATGGAACCAAGACTTTCTGCACCAACGGGCATTACGCGGATGTGGTCGTCGTAATTGCGGTGAGCGACCGGACGGCGCACACGCACGGGCTCTCGGCATTCATCGTGGAGAAGGGTACGAAGGGATTTCGTCCGGGCAAGAAAGAGAACAAGCTTGGCCTGCGCGCCAGCGACACGGCGGAGCTGATCTTTGAAGACTGCGTGATTCCAGCCGAGAATCTGCTGGGAGCGGAAGGACAGGGATTCCCGGATGCCATGCGCGTGCTCGACGGCGGGCGCATCTCGATCGCAGCGCTGTCGCTGGGCATGGCGGAGGGCGCCTACGACGCTGCGCTGAAGTACTCCAAGGAGCGCCGTCAATTCGGCAAGGCGATCAGCGATTTTCAGGCGATCCAGTGGAAGCTGGCCGACATGGCCACCGAGATCGATGCGGCCATGCTGCTGACCATGCGGGCGGCATCGATGAAAGATGCCGGAATGAAGACGACGCAGGAGTCGTCGATGGCGAAGCTCTACGCTAGCGAAGTCGCAGTGAAGTGCGCGAACGAAGGCGTGCAGATTCACGGCGGATATGGGTTTATCAAGGATTATCCCGCCGAGAAGTTCTATCGCGACGTGAAGCTCTGCACGATTGGCGAGGGCACGAGTGAGATTCAGCGACTAGTGATCGCGCGACAGTTGTTGAAGGAGTAAGGCTTGGCTGTTGGCTTTTAGCTTTTAGCTCTTAGCCACACCTGCCACAAGACCAAACTCCAATAGCTGCCAGCGAGCGCTACGAACAGACACGTCAGCAGAGTGTGGCCGATCACGAACTCCTTTCCTTTGGGCCAGTCCTCGTGGGAAAAGTAGAAGGCGTCCACCAGGACGCGTGCCGTCCAGTAGCTCCCGATAAAGCAAGCTAGTCCCAGTGCGGCGCGATCGCCGCGAAGCAACTCCTCATGCAAGACAAGCGTCAACGTGCCGAAGGCAATGATCGTCAACACCGTGAAGCTCCCCTGCACCCACAGCAGCTTGCGATTGAAAGGCATGAGCTGTGCGAGATCCTGCTTCCAGCGCAGTCGGGAAGGGACTTGGGCGCTGGCAATCAGGATCACGAAATGGCCGGCACCCGCCAGCCACAGATCAAGGTTGAAGAGTCGCTCTGCCAGAGAGTTCGTCATAGGGCACGGATCGCGCGCATGAAGGGAAGTATCACCCGCAAGACAAATGGTGGATGAAAAAGCCAAAAAGCCGGGGCGGCAGTTACCACGAACATGAATAGCCATGCGGGTAGTCCGTTCTGCAACCCGAGCCGCTGTCCCAGAGAGGAACGCTCCAAGGTGACTCCGAGACCTTGCAGTATGAAGTAGGCGGTGGGAAGGCCGTATCCCCCGCGAGCAGGAAGGGAGATGACGAGGTCATGGATTAAGCCTGAGGCGAGAAACACTACAAATCCTGCTGCCGGCACACCTATTCGGCGGTGTAGGGGGCGAAAGATCAGCTCGTGCGCGAGTTGACGGAAGCCCAAATTCCAGCGCTTACCCCAGAACTCGCTCAGAGTTGCTGAGAGAATTGGCTTCGACATGATCGGCTGGGCAGCTATCCCGAGCGTTTGCCAGAACAGGGAAACAAGGTGGAAGCTGCCGAAGTGCAAGAGAAAGACCAGTCCCAGGAGTCCAATCCAGCCACGAAGCAGGGCCTGTTGCGCCGGGATCAAGCGAGCGACGAGCCAAAGAAGCGCCATTCCAAAGACAGTCTTCAAGAACGCCCAGAGCCAATCGCGATACGGCGGTGCCGAGGCCTGCCGGCGCGAATCCAAGAAGGTTTCCGCGTCCATGCCCGGCCAGGCCGCCAGATAAGCCAGGGACCGTATTCCGGCATGCGGCACATGGCCGCACGCCTCCCACCATGTGATCCATTTCAGCCCCAGGAAGATCGCGAACGACAGTGTCCACATATAGACCCAGGCGGGCATGCGATCGCGGAAGAGAATCGTACTTGCTGGCAATGCAAAAAGCGGGAGCCAGCCGAGCCATGACTTGGTGCGAGTGGAGGCAGGTGCGGTTTGTAGGCTAGTCTCCAATGCTCGGACCGTGGTCCTTGTGGTCGGGTTCAATCTACATCGGAAAGCGTTGGCGGACAATTGACGCGCAAATTTCATTCGCGCCGAAGACTCTGACCGTGCCGAAAGTTCCAGTTTGCCAGTCTGTGCTTTACACTTGCAGTTTGATTCGCGACCTCCAGACATGGATTGAGCAGGTGCGCTCGGGCGATTCCCGGGCTCTGGCTCGCGCTATCTCCACGGTTGAGAATCGTGCGCCGGGATGGTCAGAGCTACTGAAGGCTCTGTTTCCGCATAGCGGGAAGGCACGAGTGATCGGGTTGACGGGCCCTCCGGGGGCGGGGAAGAGCACACTGGTGGATCATCTCGCGCGGTTCTACCGCAAAGAGCAGCGCACGGTTGGAATCATCGCGGTGGACCCGACCAGCCCTTACACGGGCGGGGCGATTCTGGGCGACCGCATCCGCATGCAGGATCACTTCTCCGATCCGGGGATTTACATTCGCAGCATGGCCACGCGCGGGTCGCTAGGCGGGCTGGCGCGTACCACAGCCGACGTGACGACGGTGCTCGATGCCTCTGGTCGCGACCTGATTCTAATTGAGACCGTCGGGGTCGGCCAGGACGAAGTCGATATCGTGCGACTGGCGGACATGACGGTTGTGATTCTCGTGCCGGGAATGGGCGACGATGTGCAGACCATCAAGGCCGGCATCATGGAGATTGCCGACATCTTCGTGATTAACAAGAGCGACCGCGAAGGGGCGGAGCGGGTGCAGCGGGAGATTCGGGCGCTGCAGTCGCTGGCGGTGCGGCACGATGGGTGGACGCCTCCGATTGTGAAGACGGTGGCCAGCGAAGGGGCGGGAATCTCGGAACTGGCCGCGACCATTGCGGAGTACCAGGCTTATCTACAGAAGGAAAACTTGGTGCTGAAAAAGAGTATGCAGAACTGGCAGGAGCGGTTGGTCGAGATGCTGCGCGATGCCATGCTCGAGAAGGCGCGGGAGCAGTTGGGCGATGGCAACTTGGCTCGACTGGCGGCGGAGATTGCGGAGCACAAGCGGGATCCGTATACGCTGGTCGAGGAGATAGCGTGTAGAGTGACGAAGAGGTGATTCGTGGAAGAAAAGAGTTTCCGGCGAGTGGCCGAATGAGTGCCGTTCCTTCGGGACTCGCTCGAATCTCGTTCTCACCCAGGGCTTACGCCCTGGGCTGATGAATGCCGCCCTGACGGGCTGGAGTTTCGGGCGGAACTGACGTTCGTGCTGCGCGCGAGTGGACTGAAAATCAGTCTTTGGAAAAGATGACCTTTCAGATTGATCATCTCGGGATCGCGGTAAAGTCGCTGGCGGCGGCCAAGGCGATCTATGAAAAGCTTGGGCTGACGGTTTCGCAGGAGGAAACCGTCGAGCAGGAGCAGGTGCGGATCGTCATGATTCCCATGGGGGAGAGCCGGCTGGAACTGTTGGAGGCGACTTCGGAGACTTCGACAATCGCGAAGTTTATCGCCAAGCGCGGCGAGGGGCTGCATCATGTGTGCCTGCGGGTGCCGGATTTGGCGGCCGCGGTCGCACGGCTGAAGAAAGACGGGGTGCGGCTGGTGTCGGAGGAGGTCAAAATTGGGGCCGGCGGGCATAAGTATGTGTTCGTGCATCCGGCCAGCACCGGGGGCGTATTGCTGGAACTAGTCGAGGGCTGAACAGATCAAGATCGGCCACGGATTTTCACGGATCGTCACGGATCAACCAGGGAGTTTCTTCTCGCGCTCATGCTTCTTCTTTCTACTGACACCTCGGGCCGGCACGGCAGCATCGCGCTGGCGCGAGCGAACGAGGGGGCCGCGGGCGGCGAGGTTGAGGTGATCGAAGTCGTGCCGCTTGCCGGAGGGACCTTTTCGGCGCAGTTGGTGCCGCAGATCGCGGGGCTTCTCAGCAAGCACAGTTTCACCAAGAACGACATTGGCGCCTTTGTGGTGGCGTCGGGGCCCGGGTCGTTTACGGGGTTGCGGGTGGGGCTGGCGGCGATCAAGGCGCTGGCAGAGATTCTAGGCAAGCCGATTGCGGCGGTGTCGCTGCTGGAGGCCAGTGTGCTCGCGGGTGGATCACAAGGTCGGATCACTGCGCTTCTCGACGCGGGGCGAGGCGAGGTGTATGTCGGGGAGTATGAAGTGGCTGGGGGATCGGTCAACATCCTGGCTGAGCGGTTACTCAGAAGGGAAGAAGCCTGGGCCGAGGCGCGTGGATCGAAAGCGGTCACTTCCGACAACGTTCTGGTGGCAGCGGCAGATGCTGCTGGTCTGACCGTGGCAACCATCCCGCCGGTTGATGCCGGTATGCTCGCGAGACTCGGATGGCGCAAGATCCAGGTCGGTGAGACAGTCTCGCCGGAGGAACTGGAAGCGAACTACATCCGCCGGTCGGACGCGGAGATTTTTGCGAAGGGCAGCTCTTAGCTTCTGGCTCTTAGCTTGAACACTCAACGAAACGCGGAACTGAGGAGCCGACGACGGCGCATTCGCCTTGCTACTGCCGCCGATATCCCCGCCATGCTTGGTCTGGAGCGGCAAAGTGCCGCTGCTGCCCACTGGACAGAGCTTCAATATCAGGTGGCGCTGCGGACAGATGAATCGGGTTCGGGGCGGTTGGTGTTGGTTGTGGATCAGGATGCTGAAGGGATGATCCCGTCCGAACAAAAGGGAACGACCGAGCTACTGGCGTTCCTTGTCGCGCACTATCTGGGTCCGGAGTGGGAACTGGAAAACATCGTGGTCGCTTCTTCAGTTCGAAGGAAGGGGCTGGGAGCGCGGCTTGTTGACGAATTGCTGGCGCGGGCGCGGAAGGCGGGGAGTGAGGCGGTGTTCCTTGAGGTGCGAGAGTCGAATCAGGCCGCACGGATGCTTTACGAAAAGTTGGGGTTTGAAGCGGCGGGGCGGCGTAAGCGCTACTACGTGAATCCGCAGGAAGATGCGATCTTGTATCGCTGCGGATTTCAGGCGTCCCTACGGGACGGGCTCTGACGCACATTTAAACCCAGCGCTGAAGCTACTATCGGGAAAGCTCCTCCGGGGCTCGGTCCTGACTCGGTTCCAGGTCATCGGCAAGAAGCGGACGGGCGTGCTATGCGCCACCCCAGAGCTACTTGCGGTTCGTTTCCGCGCGTTCTCAAAACGAGACTATACCCAACTTGCACCACTTTTTTGGCATTGAACCGGGTTTGGGGCTGTGCTACCTTGACCGCATAATCCCGGTTTGGAGGTCTGCTGGATGCTGACTCCGAGAGACCAACTCCTGACCAGTCATGAGGAATTCCGCAGATTGGCTCAGGAGCATACGCAGTACTCGAAACGTCTCGATTCACTCACCCAAAAACGTTATCTCAGCGAAGACGAAAAGCTGGAAGAAGTCCGGCTTAAGAAGCTGAAACTGCGCCTGAAGGACCAGATGGAGTCCATCGAGCGCCAGTTCCGGCAGCAGTATGGAGTGCACGTAGCCTAAGAATTAGCTGATCGCAGTGGCCGGCGGACTTTGCCGCCGTCGGGATTGATGTATCTAACAGAGGGCGCGAACAAGCGCCTTTTTTTATTTGCACTTACGGGATCTGTGGCCGCAATCTGACCTTGCCGGACGGCCCCCTGCTCTATAATTGAAGTCTCCCCTATGGTTCGTGATGGTTATCTCTACGGTGGGACGTTCATTGTGGCCGGGCTTCTGCTCGGCCGGCTGACGCATCCCGCGTGGGCGATTGTGCCCTTCCTGCTGGCGTTCTTTTTCCTGTGGTTCTTTCGCGATCCGGAACGCGACATTCCGCAACAACCGGGCGCTGTCGTTTCTCCGGCGGACGGGAAGGTCACCGACGTTTCTCCGGTGACGGTTGGCAGCGAGAAGCGGACTCGGATCAGCATTTTTCTCAGCGTCTTTGACGTGCATGTGAACCGGTCACCGATTGCGGGCACGATCGGCGACGTGCGGTACCAGCGTGGCAAGTTCCTCGACGCGCGGAGCAAGCTCTGTGCGGAACAGAACGAGCAGAACATTGTCACCGTGGAAGGTGACGGTCAGACGGTCGTCTTCAAGCAGATTGCGGGACTGCTGGCGCGACGCATTGTTTTCAATCCCAAGGTTGGAGATCGCGTGGCGCGCGGGCAGCGGATTGGCCTGATCAAGTTTGGCTCCCGGGTAGACGTGGTGCTCGACGCAACTGCGAGCTTGAGCGTGAAGGTCGGAGATCGGGTGCAAGGTGGGGCGACCATTCTTGCGTACCTGCCGCCATCGGCGGAGCTGGCCGGTGCAGGGAGTTCTTCCGCCAATGAGAGGGAGCGTTGATGGGTACTCCAGCTGCCAAGCCGCGGCGCCGTTTAAGCAAGGGGATGTACATTCTACCCTCGCTGTTCACGACGGCCAACATGGCATTCGGCTACTACGCCATCCTGCAGGTCATGCATGCGACAACCGCCGAATACGTGCACTTGGATAATGCCGCCAAGGCCATCGGGTTCGCGGTACTGTTCGACGGCCTGGACGGGCGTATTGCCCGCATGACGGGCACCAGCAGCGACTTTGGCCGCGAACTGGACTCATTGGCCGACGCGATCACTTTTGGCGTGGCTCCAGCCATGCTTGCCTGGACCTGGGGATTCCATCTGATGCCGCCGGTCCTGTTGACCGAATGGCACATCAGGCTGACGCAGTTGGGCGCGATTGCGAGTTTCCTGTTCTTGATGGCTGGCGCCAGCCGGCTGGCCCGCTTCAACATTACGAGCAACCCGCAACCTTCGAATCCGGGGCGACCGGGGAAGAAGTACTTCGTCGGCATGCCGATTCCAGCCGGCGCCGGCGTGATTGCGGCGGTGGTGCACTTTCAGGGCGGCGAACCCATTATCTCCTGGTATACCGCCCTGACCTGGCTGGTGCTGATCACGGTGGTGGGCTATCTGATGGTAAGCACGTGGCGCTTTTACAGCTTCAAAGACATTGATTTCCGGTCGCGTCACCCGTTCCGCGTGATCATCCTTCTCGGAGCGCTATTTGCTTCGATCTGGTTCTATTCCCAGCAGGTACTGTTTGCGGTGGCGCTGCTCTATACGTTTTCGGGAGTGTTCTGGCGCTTGCAGTGGATCTTCCGCCGCCGCAGCGACCCTCCTCCGCCCGCGTACAAGGAGGCGTCGCAGACTCCATGAGTGCGCCCTCCAAGCCCACTCCCGTTGCGCATGCCGCCAGCACGCGCGGGAATCTTTACCGGGCAGCCATTGTCGGCGCAGCTTCGCTCAAGGGCAAGGAAGTTGCCGAGATGCTGAACGAGCGCAATTTCCCCGCGGTGGACGTGCGCCTGCTCGACGACGACGAGTCGCTGGGCCAGCTGGAAGCGATGGGGGATGAGATCAGCTTCATCCAGAGCGTGCGCGCAGAGCAGTTTGAGAACGTTGACTTCACTTTCTTCGCCTCCGATGGCGACTGCACGCGCAAGAACTGGAAACGGGCGCGCGACGCCGGGAGCGCGATTCTGGATCTGTCGGGTGCTTTGGAGAACGAACCGGGGGCCAGCGTTCGTTCGCTTTGGGTCGAGCGCGAACGTGGGTTGATTGTGCCTCCGGAATTGCAGCCGGGGCCCTGTGTGGTCTCCCATCCGGCCGCCGTAACTCTGGCATTGCTGTTGTTGCGGGCACGCAAGGCGGGTGCGATCCGGCGCGCGGTTGCTATTGTGTTCGAGCCGGCATCGGAGCATGGGCAGAAGGGAATGGACGAACTGCATCAGCAGACGGTGAATCTGCTTTCGTTCCAGCCGCTGCCCAAGGATGTCTTCGACGCGCAGGTGGCGTTCAACATGGTCGCGCGTTACGGGCTGAAGGCGCAACCGGCTCTCGACTCGGTGGAGGCGCGAGTGCTGCGTCATTACCAGAAGGTTGCCGGTGACGATGCGCCCCAGCCGTCGGTGCTGCTGTTGCAGGCTCCGATCTTTCACGGTTACGCACTTGTGGTTTTCCTGGAGATGGAGCAGCGAGCCGATGTGCGGCACCTGTCTCAGACGTTGACGGGAGACCACGTAGTGATCCCCGGTGGGGACGAGGATGCTCCCAGCAATGTGAGTTCGGCTGGACAGGCGGATATCCAGCTGTCCGTGAGAGGCGATGCGAGCCAACCCAACGGCGTCTGGCTCTGGGCGGCTGCCGACAATCTGCGGATTGCGGCGCTCACCGCGGTTGACTGCGCCGAGAGCATGACTGCCACCCGTCCGATAGGGAAGATTCAATGAGACTTCGTGGCGTGTGGCTGCTGCTCCTGTGTGCCGCGGGATGCGGCTATCACACCGCCGGTCACGCGGTGCAGATTCCCGAGAACGTCAAGACGATCGCCATTCCTGCTTTTGTGAATGAGACGAAAACCTACCGTATCGAGCAGATGCTAACTTCGTCTGTAGTACGCGAGTTCACAACACGCACGCACTATCATCTGATCAACGATTCAAGCGAGGCGGCGGATGCGACTTTGCGCGGGACGGTGCTTTCGACCGCGGCGTCTCCGCTTACCTACGACACCGCGACGGGCAGAGCGGCGAGCGTTCTGGTGGTGGTGAGCATTCGGGTGTCGCTCACCGACCGGCAGGGCAAGGTGCTATACGAGAATCCGGCGTACGTGTTTCGCGAGCAGTACGAAGTTTCCCAGGATCTGAGCAGCTTCTTTGAAGAGGATTCGCCGGCCTTCCGGCGGCTCTCGCAGGACTTTGCCCGGACTCTGGTTTCTAACATCCTGGAGGGCTTCTAGATGTTAGATTCTGTGCGGAGAGGCTGTCGGCAAACGGAGGACTTCTGATGCGGGCTTTTGCCCAGGCAGATCGCTTTGTCAGCGAACTCGAATCGCGCAAGCTGCGGCCTGCTTACGTGTTTGTGGGTGACGAGGCCTTCTTCCGCAAGCGCTTTCGGGACGCGATTCTGGAGCATCTGGTTCCGGCCGACCTGCGGGACTTCAGCCTGTTCGAATTCGATCTGGCAGAAACGGATCTTGCCGAGATCCTCGACCGTGCCCGCACGCCTTCGTTGATGGCGCCGTTTCAGGTCTTCTTCGTGCGCGGGGTGAAGAATCTCTTCGGCCGGGGATCGAACGAAGAAAAGCTCGCGGCGATTGAAGATTACTGCAAGAATCCGAATCCCGACGCGCTCGTCGTCTTCGTTGCCGACCACATCAGCATTCCCGCCGACGTTCGCCGCATGGAGATGCAGGACAAGGAGCGCTACCAGCGCATCCGCGAAACCATGGGCCAGTACTGTGGCATCGTCGAACTGGCGCGCGTGGAGGAAGGCGAGGCGGTTCGCTGGATTGCCGACTACTGCGCCAGCCGCGGTGTGAAGATGGATCCTGACGGCGCCCGCGAACTGGTCGACGCGCTCGGCGGCGACATGATGATGATCTCCAACGAACTGGAGAAGCTCATGCTCTACGTCGGCGCCAAGAACCGCATCACGCTGGGCGACGTGGAAACCATGGTGCTCGCGGCCAAGCAGCGGTCACTGTACGAACTGACCGACGCCATCTCCTCCAAAGAGCGGGTGCGCGCGCTGGAGATTCTGGATGCGATTCTCACGTCGGGCGAGGGCGAGGAAGCCGCCATCGGACATATCTACATGCTGGCGAAAACCTTCCGGCAAATGCTGGTCATTCTCGAACGCAACGTCCGTGACCAGCGCATGCTGTGGGCCGCGCTGTGGCAGGGTTTCCGCGTGCCTCCGTTTGCCGCGGACGACATCATCAAGCAGGCTCGGCGCTATAAGTCTCGGCGGGAATTGACGCGGGCGATTCGGCTGGTGGCGAAGGCTGACCTCGCTTTGCGTTCGAACCCCGTCAGCAAGCGGATGGTGCTGGAGCGGCTGGTGATGGACCTGACCAACGAGCCGAAGGTGGAAGCGCCGGGGTGGATGCAGGAACAGTTGCCGGTGTAGCAGCTTTCAGGTAACCGAGTCCCCGTGTGGGGCGGACACTCTTGTCCGCCGCTTTTGAGGTTGACTTTTCTTTGGCGGTTTCTCCTAGAGCGTGGGCCGACAGCCGGTTCCAGGACTCAGAAATCAGAGTCAAAGGCGGCGGACAAGAGTGTCCGCCCCACACGAACAACCTATTTCATCGCGGTGATGCGTTTACCCAAGCGGGACTTGTAGCGCGAGGCGGTGTTCTCGTGCAGAGTGCCTTTCTGGATGGCTTTGTCGAGCACGGAAACGGTGGAACGATATAGTTCCTCAGCGGCCGGCTTGTCGCCCTTGGCGATGGTGTCGCGGAGATCGCGCAGCGCGGTGCGGAGGCGGGAGGTGTTGGCGCGATTGACGGCGGTACGGCGTTCGGTCTGGCGGGCGCGTTTGAGCGCCGAAAAATGATTAGCCATGGGTGGTTCGTTACCTTTGTGTATTCAGAGAGATATTCGGGGCGGGTCCGAATTCCTTATTATAAGGGAGCTGGTTTCACGCGGTCAAACGGGAGCCTATGCCGCTGCGCGCCAGATCCTTCGCTCCGCCTGAAGAACGGCCGCGCTCAGGATGACGCCGGCATGGCGATGCGCCATGGAAGAAGTCGACTGCACGTCCGGCGCAGCAAAGACATTGGTAGATCATGGCTGACGGACTCGAACGCCTAAAGGTGCTGATTAACTCCTCGACGCCCATCGTGGTGATGGAGACGGCGGAGGAGATGCGCGCGATCAGCGTGGTGCGCACCGCCTGCGCTGAGCTGAACATGGCGACGTTTGAATGGAGCATCGCCGATGGGCTGGTGCGTTCGGGCAGTAATTCTCCAGCAGACGGACAGAAGATGTCGGTGCAGGCTCGTGTCGATCAGGTCTCGACCTGGACGCAGGGCGGGCGAACCCAGACCCAGACGCGGACTACGCTCAGTCCCAGCAGCGGCGAGGCGGGGCGGCTGGCCCAGGCCATGCTGGCGTCGTTGGGGGCAGATGGGGCGGCTGCTTTGAACACGGGCGCTCCGGGGTCCATCTACAACACACGCGAGCCGGTGCAGGCCCTGGCCAACATGGAGTCGATGACCGTGGAGGCTGTCTTTATCCTCAAGGACTTTCACCGCCACATGGACGACCCGGTGGTGGTACGTCGGCTGCGCGACGTGGGGCAGAAGTTTTCGGCGAACCGGCGGACGGTTGTCATCACTGCACCTGAGATCGTGGTGCCGGCCGAGTTGACCACGCTGGTGGAATACTTCGACTTGCCGCTGCCGGATCGTGGGCGGCTGCATGAAATTATCCACGAAACGTTCACCCGGCTGTCAAAGACCTACACATTAAAGTTGCAGCTCGATGCTGGTGGCGTGGATGCGATGGCCGCCAATCTACGTGGTCTGACCGA
This sequence comes from Terriglobia bacterium, assembly GCA_020073465.1. GTDB lineage: Bacteria > Acidobacteriota > Terriglobia > Terriglobales > Acidobacteriaceae > Sulfotelmatobacter. The sequence continues at coordinate 168,289 of JAIQFC010000011.1, read as the reverse complement.
GGAAGAGGCGGAGCGGGCGATCTCGCAGGCGCTGGTGGCGCGGTATGCGCTTTGTCCGGACACGATCACCGACGTGCTTGAGGCCAAGAAACAACTGCTGCGGCATTCCGGGATGCTGGAGTTTATTGACGCCTCGGACAACATGGCCAGCGTGGGCGGGCTGGAGAACCTGAAGCACTGGCTGGGACAGCGTCGGGGTGCGTGGGAAGATGCGGCGCGGGAATTCGGGCTGGAGCCTCCGCGGGGCATGATCATTCTGGGTGTGCAGGGATGCGGGAAATCACTGTGCGCGCGGGCGGTTGCGGGCGAGTGGAAGCTGCCGCTGGTGAAATTCGACACATCGGCGGTGTACGACAAATATATTGGCGAGACGGAGAAGCGAATTCGCAAGGTGTTTCAGGTCGCGGAGGGCCTTGCGCCATGCGTGCTCTGGATCGATGAGTTGGAGAAGGTGTTTGCGGGAAGCGGTCCAGACTCGGCTTCGGCGGATGCGGGAGTATCGTCGCGGCTGCTCGCGTCGTTTCTATCGTGGATGCAGGATCGCAAGGCAGCAGTCTTCGTCGCCGCAACCTGCAACAACGTGACGGTGCTGCCGCCGGAGTTGATCCGCAAGGGACGCTTTGATGAACTCTTCTTCGTGGACCTGCCCAATCTGGCGGAGCGCAAGCAGGTATTTTCGATTCAGCTGGCCAAGCGGAAGCGCAATCCTGCGGAGTTTGATCTGGATCAAGTTGCCGGCGCCGCTCAGGGATACTCGGGGGCGGAGATTGATGCGGCGGTGCAGACCGCTCTTTATGCGGCGTACTCGGAGAAGAAATCCCTTACTACGCAATCGCTGCTGGATGCTTTAGCGCAGACGGTTCCTCTTTCAACCACGCGCGCGGAAGAGATTCACGCTTTGCGGGAGTGGGCGAGTACACGGGCAGTGAGGGCGTCGGTCCTCGATCCGGGCGGGGAGGGAGCCGCGGCCTCGCCGTCAGCTGCGAAGGATTAGGGATTCTCCGCAGGGATATACTGGTCCAGCTTTGCTTCCGAGTTGAGCGCGCGTCGCCTGTCCCTATCGCATGGATTCTCGCATCCTAAGTTTTCTGGTCGCTGCCGTAATCCTCGTCGGCACTCGGTTCGTGATGTTTTCAGCCCGGCGTCGCGGGCGCGCTTTTCTTGAAGCCGACGATGCGAGTCTGCTTGGCTGGAGTCTCCGGCAACTTCTGCTTGCCAGTTTCCTGACGTTGTTTGCAGAGCTTGCGTTCATCCGCTGGATCGCCGTCGAAGTGCGAATCTTTGCCTATTTCAAAAATCTGGCGCTGCTGCTCTGCTTTGTCGGTTTCGGACTTGGGTGCGCGCTGGCAAAGCAGAAAGCACGGTGGTCTTCGGCGGTCACGGCGTTTCTTGGGTTGCTTCTGGTGGTCCGCATGCCCTGGCAGGGGGGAGCTCCGCTCGAGGGTCTCTCGCAGAGCCTGGGCGGGGGGCGCGATGTCGCCATCTGGGGCGTGAGTCCAACGTGGAACTGGGCGCATTTCCTGACGGGCGCAGGGCTCGCGGGGGCGCTGTTTCTGCTGATCGTTTATGTGTTTGTGCCTCTCGGCCAGACGGTCAGCGCTCAGATGAACGTTGCGCCGGGGCCGCTGCGTGCTTACTCGTGGAATCTGTTTGGGAGCCTGATGGGGGTTCTTGCGTTCTTTGCCGTCGGCCGGTTGATGCTGCCGCCGTGGATCTGGTTGGGAGCGGTGTTGCTCGGCTTTGCCTTCCTGCAATCGACCCGGAGAGATCAGATCCTGATTGCGAGTTTGATTGTTCCGCTGGCCCTGCTCCTCTACCAGGGAGCAGGCCCGGAAACTCAAATTCTGTGGACCCCCTACCAGCAGGTCCAATACTCAACGCGGTATTTGCCCAATGGTGATGTGTGGGGCGGGTCGATGCAGGTGAATCACACTTTCTATCAGAAGATAGTCAATCTTTCGCCGGAGTTTATTGAGCGTCACCCCGGGCTGCTGAAGGAGCCGGTGGACGAGAATCCATACAACATTCCGTTTCGCTTTTCAGCGCCTTCTCCTGAAGTGATGATCGTCGGCTCCGGCACCGGGAACGATGTTGCCGGGGCACTGCGCAACGGCAGCCGCGCGGTGGATGCGGTCGAGATTGATCCCGCGATTTTGGAGTTGGGGAAGCGCGAGCACCCCGAGCACCCGTACGATTCGCCGCGTGTGTCGATTCATGTGACGGACGCGCGGTCGTTTCTGAAGCGCTCAGCCCAGAAGTATGACTTGATTTTGTTCGGGTTGCTGGACTCGCACTCGCAATTTACCGACTACGCGAACATGCGCATCGACAACTTTGTCTACACCGAACAGTCTTTTCGCGAGGCGCGTGAACACCTGGGACCGAATGGTGTGGTGGTTCTGAAATTCCAGGTTGACCACCCGTGGCTGGCGGTCCGTCTGGTGGAGATGCTGCGCCGTACGTTTGGGAAGACTCCGCTGGTGTTTGTTGCCGATTCGAACTACTCGGTTTCGGCGATATGCTTTGTAGTCTCCGCAGGGAATCGCGTGGAAGAAGCCTTGGCTGCCGATCCGCGGCTGGCGCAATATGTGCGGGAGAATGCGGTTCGGCTCAGGGATCAGCCGGTTCCGGTCACGACCGACGACTGGCCGTATCTTTACCAGGAAGGCCGCTGGATTCCGCGCACCTACTATTCGGTGGGAGTGTTGGTCATTCTCATCGCGATTGGACTCTATCTCCAGATTGGCGAAGCCCGCCGGCGGCCATCGCTCTTCTTTTTCAGCATGGGTGCCGGATTCCTGCTGCTGGAAACCCAGGTGATCAGCCGGCTGGCCCTTTTCTTTGGAACGATCTGGCAGGTAAATGGGATCGTTATTTCGGCGTTGCTGATCGCGCTGTTGGTCGCCAACTGGATTGTGGAGCGACGTGCAGAATTGCCCTCACGGATGTGGACTTGGGCAGGTCTGATCGGTGGTCTCGCGTTCGCCTACTGGTTTCCATTTGACCGAATCGGCTCGCCCACACTGGGTGGTGCGATCGCGGTGGTGGTCTTTTCGGTGCCGGTGATGTTTGCGGGGATCCTGTTTTCTTCGGAGTTTAAGGTGGCGGACTCACCCAGTGCCGCGCTTGGCGCCAACATGCTGGGTGCCGTGGCCGGTGGGCTGCTGGAAAATTTTTCCTTGTTGTTTGGAATGCATGCTCTGCTGCTGGTCGCGATGGCCATCTACTCCCTGGCCGGATTCGCGCTGTGGAGACGCGCCCGGAGAGTTCAGACGGTAGGGAGGCAGCCCGTATTAACGCGGGCACAATGACATGGAATCGTGCGACAGCTTTCCAACAGCCAGTAGGTATTAGACAGTAAACGGTGGGACAAGCACTTCTCGCCGCGCCATTGACTCCCATCTGGTGACGCGTTACGCTCTTAACCAATGGTGGTAGCCTGCCCTTTGGGCGCGAGCAGTCCGGTTGATTCCGTCTCCCAGCACAATCTTGTTTTGCCCATAGCGTCGAGAACGCACAGAGGCATGCGCCGCGAGGACACTCTCGGACATTGCTCGACCTGTCCGGTTCACAGGCCCGGAACCATGAATAAACAAGCATGAAGAAGAGTATCGGGATTGCTCCTAATATCGAGACGCTGTTTGGTACGCGGGATGAAAACGTTCGCGTGCTGGAGGATGGGCTCAACGTCACCATCAATCTGCGGTCGAATGGGATCGAGTTAGAGGGCGCGGCTCGCGATGTGGCGCGCGCCGAGCAGGTCTTCACCGACTACGAAAGCCTGCAGCGCTCCGGCTACAGCTTCAACAATGGCGACCTCAACAGCATGCTGCGAGTGCTGATCACGGACCCGAATGCCACGCTTCGGGGACTCGCCGATGCCGGGCGTCAGCGCTCATTCGGACGGCGAACGGTGCAGCCGAAGAGCATCAACCAGCGACGCTATCTCGAAGCAATCGAGAAACACGACATGGTGTTCGGGATCGGACCGGCGGGTACCGGAAAAACCTATCTTGCTGTGGCCATGGCGATCTCCGCACTGCTGGCCAAGCGCGTGAACCGTATCATCCTGGCGCGCCCGGCGGTGGAAGCAGGCGAGCGGCTGGGGTTTTTGCCGGGGACGCTGCAGGATAAGATCGATCCTTACCTTCGGCCGCTTTATGACGCGCTGTATGACATGCTCGACCCGGAGAAAGTTGATCGCTACCTGGAAAAAAACGTGATCGAGATCGCTCCCATTGCCTTTATGCGCGGTCGGACGTTGAATGATTCCTTCGTGATCCTCGACGAGGCGCAGAATACGACCTCGGAGCAGATGAAGATGTTCGTCACGCGCCTGGGATTCAACTCGAAGGCGGTGATCACGGGCGACATCACGCAGATCGACTTGCCCAACGCCCGGCGCAGCGGTCTGCTGGAAGCGGCGGATGTGCTGAAGAGCGTGGATGGTCTCGCCTTTGTGCATTTCGATGAAGGTGACGTAGTGCGCCATCATCTGGTGCAGCGCATCATTCGCGCCTATGATGAGCACAAGGTGCGGATCGCAGAGCAGCAGATGTTGCTTCTGAGCGAGGCGAAGGCTCCGGAGTCCAGGAGCATCGAAGCGAGCGGTACGGAGGCGCCCCCGAATACAAACGAGAAGGCGCCGGCTGGTCCTCGCGAGGAAAAGGCGGTTTCTGCCGAGGCGAAGGGCTAAACGGCTGGACATTGGGCGGGAGGGCCCCCGAGGGGACCCTCCTGTTTGTTTTTTGGCGACGCAACCAGGAAGGTCTGCGGCGGCGACATTTCGTCGCAGTGGACGCGGAGAAAGGCCGCGAAGGGCGCTGAGTAGAACTTGGTCATTCTGCAGAAAAGGATGCCAGGGGTGAGCCAGGCGACGCTGGAGCGCTTCGTCCTGCGCGCGCGGCGGGCCGCAGGACTCAAGGGGACGGTGAATGTGCTGATCACCAGCGACGCCGCCGTACGGTCTCTGAATCAACAATTTCGCGGAAAAGCCACGGCAACCGATGTGTTGTCATTTCCGTGTCTGCTTTCCCGGTTTGCCGGCGACATTGCGATTTCTGCCGATATTGCCGCTCGAAACGCGCATGCACTGGGTCATTCCACTGCCGAGGAAGTAAAGATCCTGATGTTGCATGGGATTCTGCATCTGGCTGGGTTCGATCATGAGCGCGATAATGGCGAGATGGCGAGGAAAGAACTGACACTGCGCCGGGCGCTGAAGCTGCCGGTGGGACTGATCGAACGCGAGGTATCCGTGGCAAGGCCTTCAAAATCTTTGAGCCCGGGGAGACAAAGAACGAGAACGCGAGGGAGCAGATGAGTCTGCTGATCGCGTCTACGCTGCTCTTGCTGGCCGGACTGTTGACGCTCGTCTCCTATGTCGATCGCGTTTACCAGGAGATTGGCAAATTTCTCTCGCGCGAGTTCCAGGACAATATTGACGTCTTCGAACAGAAGGTTGAGCCCCGACTGGGGGTCAGCCGTACTCGTGCTGCGCTGTCCATGGCGATTCTCACGCAGTTGACGATGGCGGCAACCGCGCTGCTGGTCGGCTATGTGGTGTTCGCAGACGATAAATGGAGCATCTACGAGATCCTGCAGGCCACGATCAGCCTGATCCTGGTTGTGATCTTGTGCAACCGCTTTCTGCCTTTCGTCTTTTTCTCGCGCACCACAGGCGCTTGGCTCATCCGCTGGGCACCGGTCCTGAGGGGCCTGATCTATCTGGTGCTGCCGGTCACAATCGTGCTGGGGTTCCTGCAATCGGTGGCCTCGCTGACGCGACAAAATACTGGCGAGGAACCGGAGAGCTCCGCGGAGGCGGTGGACGCGTTGATTGAAGCCGGACAGGAAGAAGGCATCATTCAGGAGGGCGATCGCGATCTCATTCAGTCAGTTGTGGAATTCAGCGGCAAGACGGTACGGGAAGCGATGAAGCCACGCCCGGAGATGTTTGCTGTTCCCTCCGATACGACGGTGGAACGCTTCATCGAGATGATGCGGACCAAGCATTACTCGCGCGTGCCCGTATATGAGGGAAACATCCACAACATCAAAGGGATCGTCTATGCGCAAGATGTGCTGCAGGTTCCTGACACCGAGGCACGCTTGCGGACGCTCGACGGGCTGATGCGGCGGGATGTGTACTTCGTACCTGAGAGCAAGCTGGGTAGCGACCTGCTTCGCGAGATGCAAAGGAAAAACGTGCGCATGGCCATTGTCGTCGATGAGTATGGAGGCGTCGCGGGCCTGGTGACCATTGAAGATCTGGTGGAGGAGATTGTCGGCGAAATTCGCGATGAGCACGACAAGCCGGAGATTGTCCGGGAGGGGGAACGTTCCTACATTGTGTCTGGCGGAATGGACGTAGACCGCCTTGACGAACTGTTTGGAGCGAAGCCGGAAGGGAAGGAATCGGCGACCGTGGCCGGGCTGGTCAGTGAACTCGCAGGGCACATTCCACGCAAAGGTGAGATCATCGAAGACGACGGGTTGCGCTTCGAAGTATTGGAGTCGACCGATCGCAAGGTGGAGCGGGTGCGGATCACGGCGGTGCAGCCGCAGCAGTTGAAACTGATATAGAGCGGGTGTTGGGTATTAGCTCTTGGGCATGATCGTTGTTGCAGACTTGCGGCGTTGCATTTCTGATTGTGGCAGTACCGACCGAAACGTCAACTCCTAAGACCTAAGACCTAGAACCTAGAACCTAAGACCTAGAACTAAGACCTACGATCCGACCCTATGCCTTTCCATTCTGGTTTCGTTTGCATTCTCGGCCGGCCGAACGCGGGCAAATCGACCCTACTCAATGCGCTCGTCGGCGAGAAACTGGCAATCATCTCGCCCAAGCCGCAGACCACGCGAAACCGTATTCAGGGAATTGTCCATGTACCCAAGCGCAAAGGGCGCGACGGCGGACAGATTGTGCTCATCGACACACCGGGGGTCCACAAGCCCGACAGTTCCCTCGGACGCAAGATGATGGTGGAAGTGCGCGAGGCCCTGGAGGGCTGCGATCTCGTGCTCGTGATCATGGACGTTACTCGGAAATTTGAGCCGCGCGACCAGTTTGCGCTTGATCTGGTGAAGCAGTCCGGGACTCGCGCTTTCCTCATCTTGAATAAGGTCGACCGGGTGCGCGAGAAGACGAAGCTGCTTCCCCTGATTGAGGAGTATCGCAAGCTGTACGACTTCAGGGAAGTCATCCCTATCTCGGCGCTCAAGCGGGATGGTTTGGACATGCTGCTGGAAAAAGTGATTTCCGGGCTTCCCGCCGGACCTGCCTATTTTCCTGAGGATCAGGTGACAGATCAACCCGCGCGCTTTATGGCATCTGAGATCATTCGCGAGCAGGTGCTGCTGGCGACGGACGAAGAGATTCCGTACGCGAGCACCGTGATCGTGGACGGTTATGAGGAAGGCTCCAGACTGACGCGCATCTCGGCGACAATCTACTGCGAGCGCGAAGGACAGAAGGGTATTCTGGTGGGCAAGCGCGGGCAGATGATGAAGAAGATCGGAACCGGCGCGCGACTGCAGATTGAGCGCATGCTCGGAACCAAGGTGTTTCTTGAACTTTACGTGAAGGTGCACCCGGGCTGGCGCGATTCACGCAGCTTTGTCGAGGAACTGGATTGGAGGAGACAGTTAGAAAACGTGGTGATGCAGCAGAGCGGACATCAGAGAGGATATAACGAAACAAGCGAATGAGGTTGTGTGGTCTGCCAGGGAATATTCGCGTCAAGTTACCCCCGGCATTGCCGGGTTTGGCAGCGTGCCGTTACAATCCCAATAGGCCACAAAGGTTGGCGGACAGGGCGCACGAGCGATCCATGGAATCTGGGGCTTCTCCCGACGAACACTTTCCCGAGCACGATTTTGATCCCGACAAACTGACCTTGCGGGTGCGCGTCACTTTGGCTGCCGACCGCAACGCGGTTGAGCCTGTCGTTGCCCAGGTTATGGATACCGTTCGCCAGATGAAGTGCGTGGACGGCAAAGAGGACGCGATCGAGCTATCCCTGCATGAGGCGCTGGCTAACGCGGTGGTTCATGGCGCCAAGGAAGATCCCACCAAGATTGTAGAATGCCTCGTGGCCTGCGATGAAGAACGCGGCATCATCATCGTCGTGCGCGATCCGGGGGAGGGTTTTGATCCCGGGACGATTCCGAGTTGCACCATGGGCGAGAACGTTTATTCCAGTCACGGGCGTGGCATTTTCCTAATCAACCAGTTGATGGATGAGGTGCAGTTCCGCAAGAACGGGACTGAAATCCATATGGTCAAGCGGTAGGGCAAACTCTTCCTGAACAGCAGCGGTTCCTACTCTTTCGCTGTAATCCCCAGGGTCTTCATCTTGCGATAAAGGTGGCTGCGCTCGAGTCCGAGCACCTCGGCGGTGCGGCTCATGTTGCCATGGTTTTCATCGAGCTTCTTGAGGATATAGTCGCGCTCGTAGGCGTCGCGAGCCTGGTGCAATGTGGAGAAGTCGCTCTTGGGCACGCGCCGGCCGCCGTCGCGGTAGACCAGAGGCGGCAGGTGCTTGCGCTCAAAGCGCGTGGTCGTGGGATTCATGATCACGATGCGCTCAATCACATTGCGCAGTTCGCGCACATTTCCCGGCCACGCATAGCGCATCAGCACTTCAATGGCATCGTCGGTGATTTCGCGCGGGCGGCGCCCGTAGGTGGCGGCGAGATCCTTGAGAAAATAACGTGCGAACAGAGGGATGTCTTCTTTCCGTTCGCGCAGCGGCGGCACAAAGAAGGGAATCACGTTAAGGCGATAGAACAGGTCTTCCCGGAAATTGCCTCGTGAAATCTCCTCTTCAAGGTCCTTGTTCGTCGATGCGATCACGCGGACGTCGACGGTGATCGCCTCCTCACTGCCTACGGGAGTGAAGCGCTGCTCGTCGAGCGTGCGCAGGACCTTCGATTGCGTCTTCAGGCTCATATCCCCGACTTCGTCCAGAAAGAGCGTGCCTCCGTTTGCCTTCTGAAACTTGCCTTCTTTGTCCGTGCCGGCTCCGGGGAACGATCCTTTGTGATGGCCGAAGAGCTCGCTCTCGATCAGGTCTTCGGGAATGGCGGCGCAATTCACCTCGACGAAAGTCTCATCTTTGCGCAGGCTTTGGAGGTGAATGGCGTGGGCTACTAGCTCTTTGCCGGTTCCCGACTCGCCGTAGATCAGGACGCGCCCGTTGGTCGGCGCCATCAGGCCGATCTGCTGGCGCAGAGCCTTCATGGGGATACTGTCGCCGACGATCACGCTCTTGACTTGAATCTGTCTCTTTAGGTCGACGTTCTCACGGCGCAACTTCTTGGACTCGATTGCATTCTTGACCAGGATCAGCGTTTTATCGATGGACAGAGGCTTCTCGAGAAAATCGTAAGCGCCCAGCTTTGTGGCGCGGACTGCCGTCTCGATGGTGCCGTGACCCGAGATCATGATTACTTCGGGCGGGTTGTCGAGTTCGCGCATCCTCTCCAGCGTCTCGAGACCATCGATGCCCGGAAGCCAGATGTCGAGCAGGATCACGTCAAATCCGGTCTTGCGGATCGAGTCGAGGCAGGCCTCACCGCTCTCGACAGACGAGACGGAGTATCCCTCGTCGGTCAGGACACCGGCGAGCGAGTCGCGAATTCCGGCTTCATCGTCAACGATGAGAATGTTATGCATGCTGAGCGGTCGTGGCGACAGCGGCAGGCTCGGGAACGACCGGCAATTCCACGATAAACCTTGCTCCTACGGGTTGGTTCTCTTCCACGCGAATGGAACCATGATGGTCTTCCACCACGCGGCTCACAATCGCGAGGCCCAGACCGGTGCCACGTTTCTTGGTTGAGAAATAGGGCAGAAAGAGTTTTTCCTTGAGCTCGCGGGTCACGCCATGGCCGGTATCCGCGACCGTGATCTCGACCGCGTCGCGGCTGGCGACGAGTGCGGTGGCAATTTCGATTTCTCTCACCATGGAATCCTGCAGGGCCTCAGCCGCGTTGTCCACGAGGTTGGCAATCGCGCGCTTGATCGCCTCGCCATCTGCCATGACCTTTGGAAGATCCGTCGCGAGCGAAGTATGAAGGGAGATGCCATCCAGCCTTCCGTTGAACATGGAGAGCGCGTTCTCGATGAGTTCGTTGATGTCGACAGGCTGTGGATGCGAAGCCGGGAAGCGCGCCAGCGTCGAGAATTCGTCCACCAGGAGGCGAACCATTTCCACGGCGCCCGCAATCGTTTCCGCGCAGGAACGGACCACATCCATCGAAGCCGGGTCGGCCGGGGTCGCGCGGTCAAGATGGCGCCGGATGCGCTCGGCGGACAATGCGATGGGAGTGAGCGGGTTCTTGATTTCGTGGGCCACGCGGCGCGCTACTTCGCGCCACGCTGCCTGTTTCTGGGCCTTGAGCAGGTCGGAGAGATCTTCGAAAACAATCACGTATCCGGACTGCTGTCCCTGGTGCCGCAGCGTGGCCACCGTGACCGCCACGTTCAGGGAGGCGCGCGGCAGCGTCATTTCCATCTGGCTGGTGGTCATCCCCATGCGATCGGCGCGGCGCAACAGGGGTTCGAAATCTTCCAGCACTTCGCCGGGGAACACATCCGACAGAGGCGCGCCCTGAAGAATCTGAGGAGCAGTGTTGTGGGTGCTCTCAGGATGAAACATGCGGAGCAGCGCCTGGTTGGCATGAGTCACGCGGCGGGTGGCATCGAGCGACAAGACGCCGGTGGGAATGCTTTCCAGAATGGTTTCCGTCTGTCGACGGCGCTGTTCGAGCTCGGTATTAGCAGCGCTCAGGTCCCGGCTGGAGGCCTCGATCTGCCGGCGGCTGCTTTCGAGTTCTTCGGCCATTCGGTTGAAAGAGCGCACCAGGTCGCCAATCTCATCAGCAGCGCTGACATCCACGCGGTAGTCGAGGCGTCCGCGTGAGATCTCCTGTGTTGCCTCGGCGAGAGCCGCCACTGGGCGCGTGACCAGCTTGGAGAGAAACAGCGCAATCCAGGTGGTCACGAACAGCACCATCATGGTGAGCAGCAGCAGCAGGCCCATGTACGTACGGCGCACGACGCGGCGTTCGTGAGCCAATTGGAAATAACGCTGCTGGCTGGCTTCGACTTGCCTCACGGTCTGCGAAAACTCGCGCGGCAGGGGAATCGCAACCAGAATCATCCCACTCTGGCCGACCGGAGCGCTGCCCAGACTGTAGTCGGTCTGATCCCACGTAAACTGCGCGGGACGTCCGGCCACGGCGTCGGCAATCGGTAGTTTTGGCTTCAAAAGTACCCAGGGGCCGGGTGCGTTGAAACTAGCATCGGCGCTGCCATCCTGGACGGCGAGCGCGAATCCGCCCTGCAGGGTAAGTTCGTGATTCTGGAGTTCATCCACAACCGTCGAAAAGCCGTGACCGGCAAAGCCGCGTTGCACCTCAGGAGCTGCCGCAATCGCGAGCGCCTCAGCACGGGCATTCTGCTCTGCATAACTTGCCAGCAGCGACGCCATGGCATGAGTATCGGCGCGCACCTCTTCCACCGGGGTCGAGAACCAGCGCTCGATGGAGCGGTTCATCAATCCGTAGGCGAAGAAATACATCACGATCAGGGGGACCGACGAGAGCAGCAATCCGCCGATCACCATGCGTGTACGGAACTTCGAGCCCAGAACTCCGAGGCGGCGCTCGGCGAATAGCTTCAGCAGATTGCGCAGGAGAACGAAGCTCAGTGCTACAAACAGCAGAAAGATCAGAGCGGACAGCGCGGCGAATACGACGATCTCCTGATTGTTTCCCGGCTGCAGGAACTTGAGATCGAACGCGGTCTGTGAAACCAGAATCGCCAGCAGAAGAAAGACGGCGACCGCCAGCAGAATCATGTACAGCTTTCGGCTGGAGGTCTGCGGAAGCCGGGTTGGAACCGGTGGCGCCACGGGGAATTGCCGCCCAGAGGCCGATGCATTGCCGAACCTGGCAATCGGCTTGAACGTCGCAAGTCATTATAGATGCATGGGCAACGGGATGACGCGGCCGTCATCGTGGGATAAAGGATTTCGCGCGGATCAACGGGAGCTGTTTCGTCCCACCATGAGTTGCTCAAGAACCGAGGAGTAGGCAGCCTTCGGTTGATAACCTCGGTCAAACAGCAGCGCCTGGCCGCGCACGCCGCGTGAATGGGAGCCGATCCATGAGTACTTGTCGGTGAATCCCCAGGTTTGAATGGCGGTACAGCCGGGACTGTGCAGGCAGGCGTGCACGATGCCGCGGTAGATCTCAGCCTGGCGGGTGAGGTCTTCCTTATGGATGACACTGCCTTTGGAGTCCACCGGGAGGGAAACATCGAGTTCCGTGATGTGGATTTGCATTCCCAATGCCGCGAGACGGGTGATGTTCGCCGCCAACCCGGCGAGGTCGAAGTCAAGACTGGAGATGTGCAGCTGCAGTCCAACTCCGTCAATAGGGACGCCGCGAGTCTTGAAGTCTTTCACCAGGGCGTAGATCGCGTCGGACTTGCGGTTCAAGCCCTCTCCCTCGGCCTCGTTGTAGAAGAGTAGCGCCTTCGGGTCGGCTTCGTGGGCCCAGCGAAATGCTCGCTCGACATACGCTGTACCCTTTCCCGAGAGGCCGATACCGGGTTGGTTGTACCAGATCGAATCGCGTACATTTCCGTTCTCATCGAGAGCTTCGTTCACGACGTCCCAGGCGAAGACCTGGCCGGCGTAGTGCCTCATCACGAGCGTAATGTGTTCTTGCAGCATTTGGGCGAGTTGGGGAGGAGAGAAATGACCGTGCGCCAGCCAGTCCGGGTTGTCGCGTCCCCAGACGAGGCAGTGCCCGCGAACCTTCATTCCGTGTGCCTGCGCGAAGCGGACGACTTCGTCTGCCTGGCGAAAATCGAAATTGTCGGTATGCGCGCGCAGGACCCACCATTTCATCGCATCCTCCGGTTCCGCCAAGTTGAATTCGCGGGCCAGCGTGCCGGCATAAGCGGCTTCGGAGAGCAGTGCGGGTCGAACGGCGGTTCCGACAAGCACACCAGCCGAATCCGCAGCCTGGCGCAATGACCGAGGAGCCGAGACAAACAGAAAGGCGGGAACGAACAGAAGAATCAGAGGGAGAAGACAACTTCGGAACTTCATGCCATCCTGCTTCAGGACTTTGTGGCGATCGCTGGCACGGTCGTGGTTCCCGTGAGCGACGAGGAAATTTCTGCCGTGACGTCCTTACCGCCCTTGAGGTTCACGACCAGCGATTGCACGGAGTAGATTGGTCCCCACGGGATTCCCCACCACCCCAGCACCAGCGTGAGCAAAGTCCACGGCAGGCCCTTGGCAAGGGTGCTCTGCCCCGCGGGGATAAAGTAGATGCTAGAGGACCGGCGGAAGGTCACTACGAGGAGCGAGATGCAATAGTAGTAAAAGACCAGCTTGGCGCCACGCTGGATTTCGAAGCGAAGTTGGTCAGAAGAGATGCCCTCAATCCCCTCGATCTTCATGGTTGCTGCTCCTTAGAAGAACAAGGCGGCATTCTAGGCTAGCCCGGTAGTCCCGTAAAGGGCTCGAAAGGCGACACCACGCAATGAACCTCCGTCCGGTCGACGTCTCAATTAGGAGGGGCAAGCTGGTTTCTGGCAGGAAGAAAGGGCCGTAGCGGACATTCTTCACACGCAGCCGTGGCTTTTTTGCAGTAGTGCTTGCCGACGCCAACGATGAGGCCGTGCATCTCGTTATAGACCTGGACAAGCGCGATCCGGCGCGCCATGCTCATGGGAGACGGCGGATGTGCGGCGCCCCGAATTCCTGAGTCCAACTCGGCTCGTACCTCTGCAGGCTTGTGCTCTTCCTCATCCACAATCGGAGCCAGGGCACGCTGGAATAGGGTTCGAATGTCTTCGTAGTCGGAATTGCCGGGCACGACATCGTGGCGGTCGAGGATGCGGCGGGTGTAGGCATCGACCACAAAGACGGGATGGTTCCCGGCGTACAGGAGAATCGAATCTGCCGTTTCCGGGCCTACGCCATTCAGGTCGAGCAGTTCCGCGCGCAGCTTGTGAGTCGGCCGTGACAACAGCCGCGTAAGGGATCCGCCGTAGCTGCGCTCAAGAAATGCGACGAAGGTCTTCAACCGCCCGGCTTTCTGGCGGAAGTAGCCCGACGGGCGAATCAACTTCTCAAGCTGCGGCAGGGGTGCCCGCTTGATGCCGCGGACGCTCAACAACCGTGCCGCGCGAAGATTCGCTAGGGCGCGTTCGACATTCGTCCAGGCTGTGTTTTGCGTCAAGAAAGCGCCTACGATCACCTCAAAACGAGTCCGCGCCGGCCACCAGTGTTGCGCTCCCCACGCCTGGTAGAGAGCTCGATAGTAGGACCGAAGCTCCTGTTCGGGGTTGATCGGTGGCAAGTTAGCAATTCCTCATTACTGAGTCTAATGCGTAGGCCGTCTGCCCCATAACCGGCTGCTGCAAGCCAGTCCGCGACTTACCGAAGTGCATGGTCCCGTGGTCTCGATCGTTCTTTCCGGCCTAAAAAACAGGCAATTGGCGTAGAGTCCAGCGTTTCAGTGTCTTGAACGCCTTACTCGGCGACGAGTCCAAGTACTTAAGTTACTGGTACGGTAATCCGGTTGCGTTGACAATTTATGTCAACGCGAATGAGCTGCGTTTCCTCTCCCAACTAAAGGCAGCGCTTCGCGCCAAAGCCTGCAGAAGTGTTAGGCATCGTTCCACCACGTGGATAGGAGATCGACGTATGTCTCAACGGCTGGGTGACCTTCTTGTCAAAGAGAAGATCATTACCCCGGAGCAGTTGGAACAAGCGACTAAGGCCCAGAAGGAGCAGAATTGCCGCCTGGGCTCCGCACTGGTGAAGCTCGGCTTCCTCACGGATGAGGACGTCACCAATTTTCTCTCCCGCCAGTATGGCGTGCCCGCCATTAATCTGTCCTACTTTGAAATTGATCCTGCGGTCGTCAAGCTGATTCCCTTTGAAACTGCAAAGCGTTATCAGATTCTTCCCTTAAGCCGCGTAGGAGCATCACTGACCATCGCCATGGTCGACCCGACCAACGTATTCGCGATGGACGATATCAAGTTCATGACCGGCTTCAACATTGAGCCGGTGGTCGCCTCCGAGAGTTCGATCCAGGCAGGCATTGAAAAGGCCTATGGCGCGACCAAGGAAGAAGATCTTGAAGCCGTGATGCAGACGATGTCGGAGCTGAACGAGAGCGACGTCGAACTGCAGGCCGAAGAACAGCAGATGGAGCTGTCGGAGCTGGAGAAGGCGGCCGACGAAGCTCCGGTCGTCAAGCTCGTCAACATCGTCCTGGGCGATGCCGTGAAGCGCGGAGCCAGCGACATCCACATCGAGCCGTACGAGAAGGAATTCCGTGTCCGCTTCCGTATTGACGGCGTGCTGCAGTCGATCATGTCTCCGCCCATGAAGCTTAAAGACGCAATCACTTCGCGTCTCAAGATCATGTCCAAGCTGGATATCAGCGAGAAGCGTCTGCCGCAAGACGGCCGCATCATGCTGAAGATGAACATCGGCGGCCGCAAGAAGCAGCTCGACTTCCGCGTCAGCACGCTGCCCACGTTGTGGGGCGAAAAGATCGTGCTCCGGTTGCTCGACAAGGAAAATCTGCGGCTCGACATGACCAAGCTCGGTTTCGAGCCGGAGTCGCTCGTCAAGTTCGAAAAGGCCATTTTGAAGCCTTACGGGATGGTGCTGGTTACGGGGCCGACGGGATCGGGCAAGACCAACACCCTGTACTCGTCAATTGCGCGTCTGAACCAGCCCGATACCAACATCATGACGGCGGAGGATCCGGTCGAATTCCAGCTGGGTGGCGTCAACCAGGTGCAGATGAAGGAGCAGATCGGTTTGAACTTTGCCGCTGCCCTGCGTTCCTTCCTGCGGCAGGACCCCAACATCATCCTCGTCGGTGAGATCCGAGACTTCGAGACAGCGGAAATCGCGATCAAGGCGGCTTTGACGGGTCACCTCGTGCTCTCGACGTTGCACACCAACGGTGCTCCCGAAACCATTACGCGCTTGATGAACATGGGTATTGAACCATTCCTGGTTGCGACCTCGGTTCACCTCATATGTGCCCAGCGGCTGGTCCGGCGCATCTGCAAGGACTGCGCCGAGGTGGTGGAAGTTCCCGTGCAGACCCTCATTGAGGAAGGATTTGGCCCCGAGGAAGCAAAGACCGTCAAAATCCAGAAGGGTAAGGGATGCGGTACCTGCAACAACACCGGCTACAAGGGCCGCTGCGGTCTGTACGAGGTGATGGAAGTGGACGACGAAATCAAGGAACTCGTGCTGGTCGGCGCCTCGGCGGTGGAATTGAAAAAGAAAGCCATCGAGCGCGGCATGATCACGCTGCGCCGCAGCGGGTTGATCAAAGTCGCAGCGGGGATGACCACGCTCGAAGAAGTTGCACGCGAAACGATTCACTGATTCGCGAGGGAAGAGGAAGGAATCACTTATGGGTCTGTCGTTAAGCGATCTGCTCAAGAGAATGCTGGAAATGAGCGGCAGCGATCTTCACATCACCACCAATTCGCCGCCCCAGATTCGGGTTCACGGACACCTGGTGCCGCTCGACCTGCCCCAGATGACGCCGGCCGAGACCAAGCAACTGGCGTACAGCGTGATGACCGATTCCCAGAAGCATCGCTTCGAGGAAAGCCTCGAACTCGACTTCTCCTTCGGTTTGAAGGGACTGGCCCGCTTCCGTGCCAACGTCTTCAACCAACGCGGCGCCACGGCGGCTGTCTTCCGTCTGATTCCTTTTGAGATCAAGTCTTTCAACCAGCTGGGTCTACCTGCGGTGGTGAGCAAGTTGTGCGAGAAGCCGCGCGGTCTGGTGCTGGTGACCGGACCAACCGGGTCGGGCAAATCGACCACGCTGGCGGCCATGATCGACAAGATCAACAGTGAGCGCCACGATCACATCCTGACCATCGAGGATCCGATCGAGTTCGTGCACATGAACAAGAATTGCGTGGTCAACCAGCGCGAATTGCATGCTGACACCAAGAGTTTCAGCGACGCTCTCCGTGCCGCCCTCCGTGAAGACCCGGATGTGGTGCTGATCGGCGAAATGCGAGACCTGGAGACGATCGAGTCCGCGCTGCGAATCGCCGAAACCGGACACTTGACTTTCGGTACTCTGCACACGAACTCAGCGACTTCGACCATCAACCGTATCATCGACGTCTTTCCAGCCCACCAGCAGCCCCAGATTCGGGCCCAGCTTTCGCTGGTGCTGGAAGGCATCATGTGCCAAAGCTTGCTGCCGAATATCAACGGCAAGGGCCGCGCCATGATCATGGAGATCCTGATACCCAACGCGGCAGTCCGCAACCTGGTGCGCGAAGACAAGATTCACCAGGTTTATTCCGCCATGCAGTCTGGGCAGGAAAAGTTCGGCATGCAGACGTTCAACCAGGCTCTGGCGACCGCCTATTTCCAGAAGCAGATTTCTCTGGAGGTGGCGCTGCAACGTTCCAGCAATGTGGACGAACTGCAGGAAATGATCAACCGTGGCGCCAGCTTGTTGAGCCGGTCGACCACGGCGGGGACGGCCATGGCCAAAGGAGCGGCTACAGCCAAGCGTTAGCAGGGAGTTTAGAGAACCAGCGCATTACCGTCGGCGACTGCGGGATGGGCGAGCGCACATAAAGTCGCCGGGGATTGACGACAAGTCAGTGAGGAGAAGCTAAAACCATGCCAGTCTTTACATTTTCCGGCAAGGATGCCTCCGGGCAGAAGGTTTCCGGGGAGCGGATGGCGCCGAACAAACAGGTGCTGGCGCAGGCTTTGCGGCGCGAGCGCATTACACCAGGGGCGATCCGCGAAAAGGGCAAGGAATTTGCATTGCCCACGTTCGGCTCGGGCAAGGTCAAGACCAAGGACATCGCGATTTTCTTCCGCCAGTTCTCGGTCATGATTGATGCCGGCTTGCCGCTGGTGCAGTGTCTGGAAATCCTGGCGGCCAACCAGGAGAACCAGGCATTTCAGAAGACGCTGACCGGAGTTCGGACCACGGTGGAAGGTGGCGCCACGCTGGCCAATGCCATGCGGCAGTATCCCAATGTCTTTGACGACCTGACCACCAACATGATCGAGGCTGGCGAAACCGGCGGTATTCTCGACATCATCCTGCAGCGATTGGCGACCTATGTCGAAAAAGCCGTGCGCTTGCGCGCCGCGGTCAAGTCGGCGCTGATCTATCCCATCGCCGTCGTGTCGATTGCCGTACTGATCGTGGGCGCCCTGCTCAAGTGGGTCGTGCCGATCTTCTCCAACTTGTTTGCCGGCCTGGGAGTCACCCTGCCGCTTCCGACTCGAATCGTCATGGGTCTCAGCGCTTTCGTGCAAAGCTTCTGGTGGATATTCCTAGTGGCTGCGGTCGGCACGGTGTTCGGCATCAAGCAAATCCGCAAGCACCCGCGGGGCCGCTACTACTTCGACAAGATGCTGCTCAAGCTTCCCGTGGTCGGGTCGTTGCTGCGCAAAATCGCAGTCGGCCGCTTCACCCGTACGCTGGGTACGCTGATCACCTCGGGCGTGCCGATTCTGGAAGGCCTCAGCATCACGGCGCGGACCTCTGGCAACGCCGTGCTGGAGGAGGCGCTGATGAAGGTGCGCAAGGCCATCGAAGAAGGCCGCACCATCGTCGATCCGCTGAAGGAGTGCGGTGTGTTCCCCAACATGGTGACGCAGATGATTGGCGTCGGCGAGGCGACCGGTGCCATGGACAACATGCTGCAGAAGATCGCCGACTTCTACGAAGAAGAAGTCGACGCCGCGACCAAAGACATGCTGGCCATGCTGGAACCTCTCATTATCGGCGTCCTGGGCATCACGATCGGCGGCATCGTCATCTCGCTGTACATGCCGCTGTTCGCCATGATCGCGAAGCTGGCGGGCTAGTGAAACCGAGATCGGGAGGCCGGCATGACACCAGGCCGGTCTCCCGACCCTAACAAGCTGACCGCCAGGCATAGTGTCGGAGAGCGGCCGCTACTTTCAGGATCACCGGGACCGCGATGCAATCGACGTTCGATGAGCGGAATTGGCTGGCCTGGCTCGTCAAGGTCAGAATCCTCATCCTGACATTCTTGCTGGGAATTGAGCTGGCGGTGGTGCAGTTCACTCCCACGCCGCTGCCTCTGCGTCTTTTCATCAGCACAATCCTGCTCTGGTATTCCATTTCTCTGTTTTACGTGCTCCTGCTTTCCTTCTGGCAGGAACACCGCGTCCAGGCCGCGTTGCAGGTTCTGACTGACCTGGTTCTGGTAAGCCTGGTGGTACACGAGACCGGGGGATGGGACAGTTCGCTCAACTTCCTCTATCCGCTGGTCATCATCGTGGCCAGCATTCTGCTGCCGCAGGTATGGGCGCGCCTGGTGGCCGCGCTGGCCTTCATCCTGTACGGCACTGTCATCGAACTGAACTACTACGGGCTGGTTCCCTCGTACTGCAGCACGCATCCCGAACTGAAAGCGCTGCAGGCCATCATTTTCGTCAATCTTTTTGCCTTTCTGGCGGTGGCCTACCTCTCCGGCCTGCTCAGCAACAAGCTGCGGCAGGCGCGAGTTGAGCTGAGAGATGCAAGTGGCGCACTGGAGGATCTGCAAGCCCTGCACGAGAACATCATCCAGTCGATCGGCAGCGGGCTCATCACCACCGGCCTGGATGGCCGGATCACGCTGGTCAACACGGCCGCCCACAAACTGCTGGAACGTTCTCCCGCGGACCTGGTGGGGAGCCCGGTCCATCAACTATTCCTCGATCCATTGCCGAACCTGGAGTCTGTGCAGCCGCATGGTGAGGTTCGATTCGACGGGCCGAACGGTTTTCGCAAGACAGTGCGAGTCCGAGTAGCGACGCTGGCGGTGCCGGAACGCGGGCCGCTCGGATACGTCTACGCGCTCGATGATCTGACCGAAATCCGCCGCCTGGAGCGCGAAGTGCGGATGCAGGACCGCCTTGCCGCAGTGGGACGGCTGGCCGCAGCCATCGCTCACGAAATCCGCAATCCGCTGACTTCGATTGCCGGTTCGGTCAGCATGCTCTCGGGCATCCCCGAGATGGGCGAGGAGCACCGTCATCTGCTCGAGATCGTGACTCGCGAGTCCCAGCGGCTGAACAGCATCATTACCGACTTCCTTGCTTACTCGCGGACCAAGCAATACCACTTTGACAAGGTAGACCTGGTGCATCTGGTCGAAGACACACTCACGCTGATGCAGCACCGCATGACGGCGGAGAAAACCGGAATCAGCATTGAGCGCCGCTTTTCCGTCCGTCAGGCCTGGGCCATCGCCGACGGGGACAAGATCAAGCAGGTGTTCTGGAACTTCTGTGAAAACGCGGTCCGGGCCATGAAGGGTGGAGGCACGCTCACCGTTTCGCTCGAATCGCTGGGGGACGACTGGCAGGTCGGCTTTGCGGATACCGGGACGGGCATGACTCCGCAGCAGACGGAAAAGATCTTTGAGCCTTTCCAGTCGAATTTCGAAGGCGGCACCGGGCTTGGGCTGGCGATCGTCTACCAGATCGTCCAGGCCCACGAGGGCAAAGTCTGGGCGCGCTCCAAGCAGGGACAGGGCACCACGTTCGTGCTGAGACTGCGGCGCCTCGACGCGGAGCGGGCAGTGTCATCCGGTGAAGCTCAGGAGGAGAACGGCAAGGTTGACGCTGGAGTGCTCGCAGAAAAGGCTGCTGCGGCGGCCGGAGGGAGGTTGCATGGCTAACATCCTGGTCTGCGATGACGAGCGTTCGATCTGCGAAATGCTGGATATTGCGCTGCGCCGCGATGGGCACCGGGTGGAGACCGTGCAATCCGGGCAGGCAGCCAAAAACAAGATCGACGGTGCCCTTTATGACGTGATCGTGACCGATATCAAGATGCCGAACATTGATGGCATCGAGGTGCTGCGCCACGCGCACAAGGTTTCGCCGGACTCCGCGGTCATTCTGATTACTGCGGTCGACGACTACGAAGCAGCTGTCGAGGCGGTGAAGGCAGGGGGAGCTTCCGACTACATCCGCAAGAACCCCGGACTCGTCGATGAAATCAAGCTGGCGATGAACCGGGTACTGGAAAAGCAGGTTCTTAGCAAGCAGAACTTCGCCCTGCGCCGCGATGCCGCCGCCCGCAACTCGCTCGACAACATCATTGGTTCCAGCGGGGCGATGGAGAAGCTAAAAGCCACCGTCCGCACGGTTGCGTCCACCGCCAGCACCGTGCTGATTCACGGCGAGAGTGGCACCGGTAAAGAGTTGGTAGCGCGCGCGGTTCACGTCTGTTCACCCAGGGCCACCGATTCGTTTGTGTCGGTCAACTGTGGAGCCTTTCCGGAGACTCTGCTGGAGAGCGAACTTTTCGGGTACCTCAAGGGAGCATTTACGGGAGCGAACCAGAACAAGCGCGGCCTGTTCGAAGTCGCCGACGGCGGCACTATCTTCCTCGATGAAATCAGCGAAATGACGCTCGCCATGCAGGTAAAGCTGCTGCGCGTTTTGCAGGAGCGTACGGTGCGGCCGGTTGGCGGCACCAGCGAGATTGCCATCGACGTGCGCGTGATCGCCGCCACCAACCGCGATCTGGACAAAGCCGTCGCCGAAAATGTCTTTCGGGAAGATCTCTATTACCGGCTGAATGTCATTCCCATCCGCGTGCCTCCGTTGAGGGAGCGCCGGGAAGATATTCCGCTGCTGGTGAACCACTTCCTCAAGAAGTACGCGAGCGCGGCGGGACGCAGCATTCTGCGCGTGCACAAAGACTCGCTGGACACACTGTGCGGCTACGAGTGGCCGGGCAACGTCCGGCAGTTGGAGAATACCGTCGAACGCGCCGTCGCGCTTGAGACGACCGACGAACTGCACGTGGAGTTGCCCGCCGAACGGCCCAAGGCGCGGGCAGCGGCGGCTGGCGTTGGCGCAACGGGCTTGCCGGAACCCGGTTCAAGTGCGGTCCTGCCCGAAGGCGTCAACATGGAAGGCTATGTGGCTGGCATTGAGCGCTCGCTCCTGCAGCACTCCCTTGAGCAAAGCAACGGGGTTCAGACCAAGGCCGCCGACTTGCTCGGGATTTCTTACCGATCCTTCCGGCACTTGATGAAGAAGTACGAGTTGTAGGTCTTAGCTCTTGGCCTTTAGCTCCTAGCTTTTAAACACCCTGATAGGAGGATAGAGGAATGAGACGATTCGGAATTACTTTGCTCTTTGCTGTTTCTATCCTGTACGGGGCCGGAGCTTCACCGTCCCTTCTGGCACAGCGTAGTTCCGCCCCGGTAGATCCGAACGCTCTGCCGGAGAAGGCCAAGGCTGGTATAGAAAAGAACCCGAACTCCGCTTTTTGGCACAATCAATCGTCCATTGCCTACGACATGCTGAACCAGTTTGATCTTGCCGTGAAAAGAACTCAAGTTGGCGTCTGCCTTGGATCCGGACGATCCAAGCCATGACTACTCCCTCTTTGCTCTGTACAAGAGAAAGGGAACGCTCCGCCAGCAGCGGGAAGTATTGCTCGGGGCGCTTCAAATAGAGGGCGGAAATCCCCTCGGCCATTTTGAGCTTGGGGTTGTGCTCGAGAAAGAAAAGTATCTGGAGCCATCCCTTAAGGAATACCGTACGGCCAGGCTCCTAACGGCGAACGTGAAGGGCAACGAATACATAGATCGAAGAGGGGGAGTATACGAAATCGAGTTCGTGCGAAAGAACGTTGACGAATATATTGACAGAGTTGCCAAAATGATTGCCTCCAAACAGCACGAAGAGTGAGGTGACCCGTACGTCGCTTTAGCTCTTTCCCTTCAACTGTTGCTTCCAACCAAGCACCCGCGCCTTGGCGCCTTCAGCTTCGGCTTCCGGAATCATCCCCTTCTTCTGATAGAGCACCGACAAGCTGGTGTGGGCAAGCACATCGTCGGGGTCCAACTCCGCAATGCGCTGAGCTACTTCGATCGCTTCGTCGTAGCGCTGCAAACCCTGCAGGGCGCGGGCCAAGCCGTGCATGGCTTCGGTGAAGGTAGGATCCGCGGCCAGTGACTCGCGATAGGAGTTTACGGCCTTCTCCAACTGGCCGTCCGCCATCAGGTCCAAAGCGACGTAGTAATGGTCTTCGGCAGTCTGGCGGGGGTTGGCGTCGGACATGAGGAGAAATCCCTGGCGGAGCTTGGATTTTAGCATGGGGCGAGGCGGCGGCTGGCGATGGAAAGTAGGTAATCTGCCGAGATTAACCACCAAGGGCACCCTTCGGCTTTGCTCAGGGCAGGCTCCGCTACACGAAGGAAGACCCAAGACACTAAGACCTTCATGTCCTTGGTGGTTGATTGGTTTTACCTCGTCCCGGCATAGGCGAAAGGCGCCGTTTGTGGTTATGATGGCTCGTGCGCTACACGCTCCGCTTCCTCTGGAACGCGACCAAGGGCCATCGCCTGGCTCCGTGGCGGAGCCCCTATCTTTTGTGGCGGATCGAGACCTACACCGGCGTGAAAATGACGCAGATCGGCTTTCTGGAGTTTTGGGAGTTCGTGTGGCGGGAGCGGGGGAATCTCTGGCGCTTTCTCAAGTGGACGAGCGACATGGAGCGCTATGTGCACCCCAAGCCGAGGAATTCGTAGGAGGTAGGCCTACGCGCCTTTGCCAGCCGCCGCTGCTTCGCCGAGAACGATGTTTACCTCTGTGCCCTTGCCCACGCCGAGCAACTGCGTCGCAGCACCACGGTTGGCGGCGATTTCCAGGAAGCCCATGCTGCCGAGGATGCCAAAAATCTCTCCCGGCGCGCCCTCCGAATAGGTCTTGCGGATGTCGGTAACCTCGCGCTTACCCACAACGATCTTGAACGCCGCCGGCTGGTCTGCAAAGACCATGGGCGCGTCCTGAGGGGTGATGTTGGTGATCAGGTTGCCGAACCGGTCGACCTTCAGCACCACGCCGCGCATCTGGTTGTCGTTCACCGCTTTCGGCTTCGGCGCTGAGAATTTCACGAAGTCTTCGATCTCGTCACCGAACTTGTGGGAATCAACCTGCTTGGCCAGATAGGCTGCCACGGGAGAAAAGACATCGCGCGCGTGAAATGTGTTGCTGATTGGTTGCAGGAAGTAGTGATCGGAGGTGATATGCCGCACGTGGATGCGTTCTTCCCGTGCATACACGAGCGAAAGCACGCCGTTGTCCGGCGCCACAAAGTGGTAACCGTCGCTGGAGGCGATGATGGGACGTCGGGCCGTGCCCACGCCCGGGTCCACCACGACGACATGAACCGTCCCGGCGGGAAAGTAGGAATACGCCTGCGAGATCGTCAGTGCCCCGTCGAGCACGTCGAATGCCTGCACCGCGTGGCTGATGTCCACAATCGCGGCATCGGGCACAATGTTGAGGATGACGCCCTTCATGGTGCCGACAAAATGGTCATTGAGTCCAAAATCAGTGGTCAGAGTGATGATCGGACGGTAGGCCAACGTTCCCTCGCTAAGAAGACAGATTACTCCCTATGAATGTGAAGCTAATTTGCTGGTTACCCCAGCGTCAAGGCACGGAGGTAATGAAGGCGGGTCTGAAGGATATATATGTGTTCATGCGTAACTGGAATGCCCATTAGAACGACGTTATTCTAGGGGGCGTGGACAACGCATTGTACAGAGTTTCAAGTCTCTTCCGCGTTGTGGCACCGCTTCTTGCAAGAATCCTGATTCTTGCGCTAGCAGTGACTACTACGATCGCCCAAGTTAGGCCGCACAGAAAGCCAACAGAACTGGTTATCGTTAAATACCAGAAACTAATCGCATACGGCGCTTTTCTCACACCAGAGGGCTGGAAGCGAGCGGCCAAACTTTTCAATCAACCAAACCCATACCCCGAAAATGGAGACATTTTCGTCATTTCCACTGGCGGTTTGATAGCCGAGAATTGGGTGAGAGGAGATCGAGCCGAGGTGGAGACTAAGTGGGACGACTACTTTGGGACCATAGATTCGGCTTTGCGCTATAGGCCAGCTCCCGGAGGCGGAAGCGTCATGTTAGGCGGTCAATTTTCGCTCGTGCTTACTCACCAGAACCAGCCCAGCGGAGCGCAAAAAGCAGCGGAGGCAACCAGTCTCGACGAATGGAAAATCGATGGCCCCCACACGGTGCGGTACGCCACAATTGCGCAGGCCCTTAGATACGTCTCCGAAATGCGCGATAAATCAAATGACCCAATCGTTCGAAGGAATGCTAGCCAGACCATCGAGGCCTTGAAGCGATCTCCTAGATATGGATGCGGGTCCGCAAGCGCGTGTTAACACGATCATCGAATGCCCCACTACTCGTAGCGCAACGCCTCAATCGGATTCAGCCGCGACGCTTTGAGAGCAGGGAAGAATCCTGAGACGATTCCCACCATCGAGAGGATCACAAACGACACGATCATCACGCTCAGCGAGGCATGCAGGAAGATGGCGCCTTCGTGATTGGCGGTCTTGTAGAACTCGTCATACAACGGCATCGGTGGAATGGCCCACGTGAGCAGGACTGCAACCGCCATCCCGATCACTCCGCCAGCGAAAGTTAGAACCAGCGCTTCCAGGAGGAACTGCACCAGGATGTGCCGGGGCCGGGCGCCGATGGCCTTCCGCAGGCCGATCTCGCGAGTGCGCTCCGTGACGGAAACCAGCATGATATTCATCACGCCGATGCCGCCCACAGCGAGCGTTACCACTCCGATCAGACCGAGCACCGCCTGCAGCCCCAGCGAAAAGGCATTGATCATGGCGCGGTCTTCGATCGTATCCCACTCCGGCGTTGCTTTCTCGTCCTTGGGATCGAAATGGTGACGCCGGGCAATCACTTCGCGCACCGCGGCCAGAGCTTTCTTGTTGAGTTCCGGTGCGGTCGGCTGAATGATAATCTCGTCGGGATCCCGAATGTTTTTCAGATCGCGCATCAGCCCAAAGGGAATGAACCCGTTCTCATTGTCGGGCCCCTGGTACATCGAGTCCTGGATCTTGTTGCGCATCGTTCCGATGACTTCGAAATCCAGCCCGCCGATCTCAACGTGCTGCCCCACGCCCGGCGCGCCCTGGAACACCTTCTTCGCTGCCTCGTAACCCAGGATGACCACGCGCCGGTGATCGGCGAAATCACCCTCATTGAAATAACGGCCGTCCTCCAAGCTCAGTTTGCGCATCTGCCCGTAAGGCATGTCGACGCCGCGCACCTGAATCGAAACCACTCGCGTTCCGATCTTGAATCCGAAATCACGATCGATCTCGCCGCTCACGGCTCGCACGATGGGCACTTCGTCACGAATCGCCTCCACGTCTTCCAGTTCGTACGTGACTTTCTTTCCCGCCCGCTGGCCGCCGGCCTGGGTGCTGGTTTGGCCGGGCCACAGCACAATCACATTGTTGCCCATGTTGAGGAAGGCATTCAGCACGCAACCGCCCAGCCCCTGGCCGTAGGCGAGCAACAGCACTACCGATGCCAGGCCCCACACGATGCCCAGCATGGTGAGCGCCGAGCGCATGCGATCGCGCATCAGCGCCTGCCAGCCTTGCGAGATGAGTTCCTTTAGGAACATAAAGGCAGTGGCGAGTGGTCAGTGATCAGTGGCCAGCGACCCGATCTTCTGGCCACTGACCACTAGCCACTGGCCACTGTTTCCCTACTGGATCCGAATATCGCCCGAACCGGTGCGTACCGAGAGCAACGGCCCGCCACCACGAACTTTCCCGTGGATGGTCTTGCGTGATTCCTGTACCCGGCCCTGCACCGTCATCTCGATGGGCGAATCGACATCGATCGTGCCCGAACTGGTGGAAATATCCGCATCAAAAGCAGAATTGCCAGGCAGTCGGACGTGTACATTGCCCGATCCGGTGCGAATCTCCCACGAGCCTGCTTGGGTCCCTTCGGCGGTGATATCGCCACTGCCCGCGTCTGCCCGGAAGCCGCCCTGGATTCCGCGAACCGTGACATTGCCGGATCCGGTGTGCAGATCGATGTCTCCCTTGCCCCGTTCGTCCACTTCAATGTCCCCGCTGCCGGCACCGCCACGGACCGAGCCCGAGATGTCATGGGCCCGCACGTCGCCGGAGCCGGTCTGCAGACGAATGTCTCCCGTTAGGTTGGCGAGTTTCATATCTCCGGAACCGCTCTGCAGATCGGCATTTCCGTGAATGCCTTCAATGATTTGATCTCCAGAGCCGCTGTGCGTCCGCAAGGTCGTCTCGGCGGGCACGGTAATCTCATAGTCCACCGCGATATCACGCGTGTTGACGTAGTCGATGTGAATGCTGTTGCCTTCCTGGCGTAGAGGCGGATGTTGTTGAATCTCACTGACGTCGACCTGCCGCCTACCAAACAGCCACCGGTCACCAACATAGATCTTGCCGCGAATGAAGACGGAACCCGAGGGCCCACTGCGCACCGTGATGTCCCCGGAGCGGGTGAGAACCTCCAGATCTACCGGGCCACTTACCTGGAAGCTCTTTTCAAAGGTGCCCTGCGGCGTCGAAGAAAATGCCGCCGTGGATGCGAGGAGCGTGATGAGCGCGACGGTCAGGAAAGATCGCGCCGCCAGGGGAAGAGAGTTGCGAGAGTTATTCATATCGTAGCGACTCCACAGGTGTCATTTCCGCGGCGCGCTGGGCCGGATACATGCCCGCGGTCACGGTGATCACAGAAAGTGTCAGAATCGAAGCAACAATCGAAATCGTAGAAACAATCGGATGCGGTACGAAATCTGGCAGCGGCACTACGGTCATCGCGGTGCAGGTGCCAACGCCAAAGCTAAGGCCCAGGATGCCGCTGACAACCGTGAGCATCGCTGACTCGGCAAAGAACTGGCGCAGGATGTCGCGCTTGGTCGCGCCCATAGCCTTGCGCGTGCCAATCTCACGGGTGCGCTCGGTCACTGAAACCAGCATGATGTTCATTACGCCAATCCCGCCCAGGCAGAGCGTCACAATGGCCACGCATCCGAAAAAGATGGTCACGACGCCGAAAATCTTGTCGAGCATCTTTGCGCCCATCATCGTGTCCCAGACAAACAGGGCATCCTTGTCGAGCGCATCGAAATGGTGAACGCGGGCCAACGCTCGCCTCACTTGTAGCACAGACGCTTCATGCTCCTCGGGGTCACCCACCTCAAATACGATGTCGTCCAGATAACCGCGCTCAATTCCTGCACCGGGCTTGGTCGGAGGAGGGAAGTCCCGCGATACGGCAGAATAGGGAGCAAACAAGTAGTCGTTATCCGGCCCACTGTAGTTCGAGTTCTGCTTCTTCTCCTGCAGAACTCCGATGACCGAGTAAGGCACGCTCTTGATCAACAGCGTGGCGCCGATCGAAGGCTGCCCCGGAAACAGTTGCCGGTTGGCGGCATACCCCAGTACGACGACGCGGCGTCCGTCGCGTTCGTCATCCTCTGTGATCAGCCGGCCCTCTCCGATCAACAACGAGCGGAAATCCTGGTACGAAGGCCACATGCCAACGACGCCACGGTTGGCTGAATTGAATTGGCTGACTTCGGGAATTGTGCGCCGCAACTCCGGACTCACGTTCTTCACGAGGTAGCACTCGTTGCGAATCAGGATGGCATCGTCGACATTCAGCCGGATCTCGCGCCCCGCTGCCCGGCCGCCGACCTGCGAACTGGTGCGCCCGCCCCACATGATGACCAAGTCCTTCCCCAGGGTCTCCATGTGTTTCTTCTGGTCGACGCTGAAGCCGCGCCCCAGCCCCACCAGCAGGATCACAGACGCGATGCCCCACACGATGCCGAACATCGTGAGGAAGGTGCGCATCTTGTGGGCCCGGAATGTGGCGAACGCCTGACGCAGGATTTCGGAGAGAGTCATGGGACCGTCACCAATGCGGCATTAGGCATCAGGTGTTAGGTCTTAGGCCCAACACCTGACACCCAAGACCTTAAGACCGGGGTTCTCTTACTGCAGCACTACCTGATCGCCTTCCTTCAACCCGCTGAGCACTTCCGTCTTGGCGCCGTTGGAGATCCCGATGTTGACGACGACCTTACGCTTGCCGTCTTTGCCCTTGGGGTCGGGTACCTCGACGGATGCCTTCTTGTCCTTGTCGTAGAGAATGGCGCCTTCCGGAATCTGCAGCACGCCCGGGCGCTCTTCCAGGATGATCTCAGCGTTGGCCGTCATCTCGGCCTTGAGTTCTCCGCCAGGGTTCTGGATCGAAACGCGCACTTCGAAGGTGGTGACGTTATCTTTCTCGACGCCCATCGGCGAGATCTTCGTCACCTTGCCGTTAAAGGTCTTGTCCTTGAACGATTCCACTTTGATCCGCGCCGGCTGGCCCAGATAGACCTTGCCGATGTCGCTCTCGTCGACTTTACCCTTCACGTATACTTCGCTGGTGTCACCCAGGTTCATCACGAGCGTTGCGGACGAACCCAAGACAAGGATGGAACTCACCGCGTCGCCCATCTGCACGTCGCGCGACAGCACGATTCCGTCGATCGGCGAGACGATATCGGTATAGCTTAGCTGCTCTTCGAGTTGCTTGAGATTCGCCTGATCCTGCGCGACCTGAGCCTGGGCCTGCGCGATCTTCGCTCTCAGCACCGTAACCTGCGCCTTGGAGACGTTCTGCTTGTTCAGCGCCATTTCATAGTTCTTCTGCGCATCATCCAGCGCGGAGGCGGAGACGACTCCATCCTTCGCCATACCCACGGCACGGTCATAGGCCCGCTTCAAGAGCGGGACGTCCGGACCCTCCGCGTCCACTTTAGCCCGCTCAAGGTCTGCCTGAGTACTCTTCCAGTTGGCCTGCGCTGCCTCCAGGGCTGCCTTCGACTGCTCGACCTGAGCCTCAATCTCGATCTTGTCGAGCTGGGCCAGCAGTTGGCCCTTCTTGACGTGGTCGCCGTAGTCCACCAGAAGCTTCTTGACGATGCCGCTGGCCTTGGACTTCACTTCGACCTTGGTGATGGGCGTCACTTTGCCGGTCGCCACCACGCTCTTGGCCAGGTCACCCTTCTCTACTTTCGCCAGCTTCGAGGGATCGATCTTGGTCCCACCGCGCGTAGCTGCGAATACCCCAATCGCGATCAGGAGGACGATTCCCAGTGCAATGCCGCCATAGATAAATAGTTTGCGACGTTTCTTCTTGTTATTTCCGTTACCGTTCACAACGCCTCCTGTAGTGGTGCCGACCTGGAGATTGGGGACGCCCTGCGCCCTCAATGACTTGTACGCGGCCCGTGCAGCTTTTGTTCCTTGGATTTCGTACTAGCTCGAAGATTGCACCGGAGGCGGTAACCTAATTGCCGCCTGCCATTTAGACCTGCCGGCCGCAAAAAGGGTAGCGGTTTCAGAAATCGAATTTCTTACCTTGCCGCGTCAGCAGATTCGGTCTGTATGCAACCTGCGGCACTCTCGTAGACGTCTCTCCACTCGATTTGTTGCCGCAGCCCTGATTACCGCCAACTGGCCACTGACCACTGGCAACTGCTTTTGGAATGTTAGAATTAGCCTTCCATGATCGCCTTTGTGCTGCTCCGGGTATTCCTGATCCTTCTCCTGGTGGCGGCCAACGCTTTCTTTGCGGCCGCCGAATTCTCGCTGGTGAGCGTGCGCGACACCCGCATTCAGCAACTGATCGAGTCGGGACGCATCGGCGCCCGCATCGTCCAGCGCCTGCATCAGCACCTCGACGAGGTCGTTAACGGCGTCCAGCTTGGAATCACCATGGTCAGCCTGACCTTGGGTTGGATCGGTGAACCCATGGTGGCCCGTCTGGTCGAATCGTTCCAGTTCGTCCACCAGGTGCCCCACGCCGCCGTCTACGCTCACAGCATCGCGATCGCGATCGCCTTCAGCTTGATCACGTACATGCACGTGATCCTGGGAGAACTGGTTCCCAAGACTCTCGCCCTGCAGCGATCCGAACAGATCGCCCTCGCCGTCGCCGCGCCCATGGAAGCATTTCTGACGATTACCCGGCCATTTCTGTTTGTGATGCGCCGCTCCGGAGGCATCGTCCTGCGTCTTTTTGGGGCGCAGGACTCGCGGCGCCGCGGAGCCGTCCACTCGCCGGACGAGCTCAAACTCATCGTGACCGCCAGCCGCCAGTTCGGCCAGATTCCCGAGTTTCAGGAGGAGATGATCCACAACGCCATCGAACTCGACAGCGTGCGGGTGAACGCGGTCATGGTCGCGCGGCCAGATATTTTTTCGCTACCTTCCGACCTTACCCTGGATGATGCCCTCGTCCGGGTCGTCGAAGGCCAGCATTCCCGTATACCGGTCTACGATCCGCAGCGCGGGCCGGAGCACATCGTAGGCGTGCTCTACTACAAGGACCTCATGCGCTGGATGCGACTCCGCCTTAGCAATCTGGGCCAGACTACCGCCACGCGCATCACGCGCATGCAGATTGGCCAGATCATGCACGATGTCCTGGTCGTGCCGGAAACCAAGGTGCTGGCGGAGCTGTTGGCCGAGTTCAAAGAGCGCCGCCGACACCTCGCCGTCGTCGTCGACGAGTTCGGGTCTACCGCCGGGGTGATTACGGTGGAGGACATCCTCGAGCAGTTGGTGGGCAATATTGAAGATGAATTCGATGTGGCTCCGCCGGAACCGGCGCTGGAAGACGAGTCTTCGCTCGTATTGGAAGGGTCCGTAAATATTAGAGATCTGGAGGCCGAGTACGGGCTTGCCCTGCCGCGGGACGCCGGTTTTGAAACGCTCGCCGGATTCATTCTGGCGCGATTGCAGAAGATCCCGAGCCTGGGCGAATCCTTCGAATATGAATCGCACCGCTACACCGTCGAAGAATTGGAAGGCCACCGTATCGCGAAGGTGAAGATTGAAAAGACCGAAAATGTCGAGGCCAAAGCCGGGTCCGCGAAGCAGGCGGGAGACTGAAGGGCGGGCTCCAGGCTTCGGCTTTAGGGCTTCGGCGAACCACAACGGATTCGATAGCGTCGTTTTTATCTAAGAACTTGAGAACTAAGAACTGAGAACTGAGAACTGAGAACTGAAGACCGTCCTCCAACGCGTCCTCTACACCCTGCCGGTGATCTGGCTCGTCGTGTCGCTGGTCTTCCTGCTTATCCACCTCGTTCCCGGAGACCCCATCCAGCAGATGCTCGGCGAAGGCGCGCCGCCAGCGGATATTGCTGCCACCCGCCACGCCTACGGCCTCGACGCCCCGCTCGGCGAGCAATACATCCGATACTGGAAGGGCGTGCTACACGGAGATCTGGGCCCGTCGTTCCGCTACAACCAGAGCGTGACCCGGCTGGTGGCGCAGCGTTATCCGTACACGCTGAAGCTGACGCTGGCATCGTTGTTCGTCGCCATCATTCTCTCGATCCCCGCAGGCGTGCGCTCCGCCCGCCGCCGTAATCTTTGGGACGACCGCCTGCTCTCGGTCGTCAGCCTGTTCGGCCTGTCGTTTCCCAACTTCGCGCTGGGACCGATCCTCATCTTGCTCTTCGCCATCAAACTGGGATGGCTGCCGGTCTCCGGCGCAGGCTCATTGGCCAACCTGGTTCTGCCTGCCATCACCATGGGCGGAGCGCTCGCCGCCATCCTCACCCGCATGGTGCGCACCTCGATGCTCGAAGAACTCAGCCAGGACTACATCCGCACCGCCCGCGCCAAGGGGCTCCCGGAGCGCACCGTCGTTTACCGCCACGCCCTGCGCAACGCCATGATCCCTGTACTCACCGTGCTCGGCCTGCAGTTCGGAGCGCTGCTCGCCGGTGCCATCGTCACCGAAAAGATTTTTTCCTGGCCCGGCATCGGCCGCCTCACCATCGACGCCATCTCCAGCCGCGATTACTACCTGGTGCAAGGCTGCATCCTGGCGATTGGCCTGACGTATGTCGCCGTGAATTTCCTGACGGATGTGCTGTATTCGGTGGCGAACCCAAGGATTCGGCAGTGACACGAGACAAAGCTATGTTCCGCCCTCGGCGTATTGCCTGGTTCGCCAGAGGGAAGGGAACCGGGCGGGCCAAGCACGTTGTGCGCCCGCAGTTTTCTTAGAACTAGATTATGTCCACCGCCGCCATCTCGTTCCGCCGCGCCGCACGACACAATCCGCTGGCGGCGACGGGCGTCGTGCTGGTCGTGGTCTTTGTCATCTTCGCCCTGTTCGCGCCCTGGATTGCTCCGCAGGATCCCGCCGCTATCAATCTACCTACTCGCTTGGACATTCCATCCCACGAGCACTGGTTCGGCACCGACGAACTGGGCCGTGACATCCTCTCCCGCGTCGTCTACGGCGCGCGCATCTCGATGCTGGTCGGCAGCTGCGTCGTGCTGACCTCGCTGGCGCTTGGCCTCATCATCGGCTCCATCGCCGGCTATTACGGCGGAGGCATCGATCGCTTCGTCAACGTGATCCTGATGAATGCGTTCCTTTCTTTTCCTGGAATACTGCTGGCCATCGCCTTTGTGGCCTTCCGTGGCCCCGGCATTTTCAATCTTGTGCTCGCTCTCTCGCTCGGCGGATGGGTCGGCTACGCGCGCCTGGTCCGTGGACAAGTCCTGGCCGCCCGCGAGCGCGAGTTTGTCGAGGCCGCGCGTGCCTTGGGCGCGAGCGACCTGCGCATCATCGTCCGCCACATTCTGCCCAACATTATTCAGCCGGTGATCGTGCAGGCCGCAATCGGCATGGCCGGAGCGATCCTCGCCGAAGCCACCATGAGCTTTCTTGGCCTCGGTGTCCCCCCGCCAACGGCGAGTTGGGGCACGATGCTCAACGACGGCCGTGCTCACCTGTTCGACGCGCCCCATCTCGTGCTTTTTCCGGCGCTGGCCGTGATGCTGGCGGTGCTCTCGTTCAATTTCATCGGCGACGCGCTGCGCGACTATCTCGACCCACGCTCCCGCATCGAAGCGGGACTATAGTCCCTTGGCCCGATCCCTTTGATGGCTTCTCCCCCGCATCGGTCTTGTCCTTTCGTGACCTCAACAGCCTTGTCCGCCCGTGGTTTCATAACTAGCTGAAAATCAAGGGGATTAGATCCCGCGAAACATTTCTTGACGGAGCGGGTTTCTTCTCCCGAGCGGCCAAAGCCGCGCCGAGATTCAAACCAGCGCAACAGAGGAGAGAGTCACCATGAAGAACGAAATCAAGCTGACCTTGTTGAGCGCGGCTCTGGCTGTCTTTGCCCTGCCAGTCGTCGCGCAGAGCACCAATACGCCCGCGCAAGCCCCGGCCAACGGCCAGGTTACCGGCAAGACCATTCAGGAGCGCAAGGAAAACCAGCAGGACCGTATCGGCCAAGGTGTTGCCAGCGGCCAGCTTACCGCCGGCGAGACCACGAACCTGGAGAAGAAGGAACACGCCATCAACCAGGAAGAGCGCGACATGCGCAAGCTGGACAATGGCAAGCTGACTGCCGTGGACAAGGCTACCTTGACCCAGCAGCAGAACCAGGTGTCCAAGCAGATCTATGCCGGCAAGCATAACGGGGCCGTGCAGAACACCAGCCCGAAGAGCGAGGTCGGAAAGCGCGCCGAGAACCAACAGGACCGCATCGCGCAAGGCGTCAAGAGCGGACAGGTGACCGCCGGAGAGGCGGCCCACCTGGAGCGCAACGAAGCGCGGATCAATCAGCAGGTTCGTGCCGAACGGAAGGCGAATGGCGGCAAGCTGACGCAGCAGGAACGCCAGCAGGTCAACCGCGAGCAGAACCGCGAATCCCGCCAGATTTACCGCGCCAAGCACAACAACAAGCACCAGTAAGGGTCGAAACGGAAGAGAGAGACGTAGCAACGCCCCCGGGCCAGCCGGGGGCGTTTTTCTTTCCCCGAGCAGCCCTACGTCCCCGCGAGCAGCCATAACCTGTTCAAAATACGCCATATACAGTTCTTGACAAACATTGCAAATTGCAATATAAATATGGCGATTTGAGATATGAAACTGGGCGAGAAAATCCGTTACCTGCGCGAGGTGGAAGGCTCGCTGCGCGGGCTGGGGCGGCCGATGACGCAGCAGGAGATTGTGCGTGCGGTCCGCAAGGAACTGGGCAAGAGCATTAGCCAGTCGTATCTGTCGCAGATTGAGGGGGGCTCGCGGCCGCACATGACGCAGTCGTCGCGCGCGCTGCTGGCGAAGTTTTTCAAAGTGCATCCCGGCTTCCTTGTGGATGATCCGGAGGGGTACCACACCGAGCTGACCTCGGACCTGCGCACGACCGAGGGGCAGCTCGATGTCTGGCTGTTGCAGGGCTCGGAGCGTTTCGCCAGCGATACGGAGGTCAGCGACGTGCTGATGAAATGTGCGCGTGAGAAAAATACGCGGCGCTGTCTGTTGCTTCTGGGCACGATTCTTGAAACGCCAGGACTCGCCGATCGCCTGCTTGAGGCTCTGCGGCCAGAGTTGACGGCGAACGGCAGTCGGCGTCGTCCGGTTGTTTCAGAAGGGAGGCGAATCCGATGACTCATTCGTTGACCTGGGCGGACTTCTATTTGATCTGTTTCGCGGTCGGCTTCTGCTTCAGTTTTCTATCGTTCTTGCTGGGAAGTGCACAAATGGGGCACTGGCACCTGCCGTATTTCCATGCGCATGTCGGCGGCGCCCATCTGCCGGCCGCACACGGGCCGGTGGCAGCAGGACACGCCACCCCTGGCGTGCACGGAGTCGGCGCTGAGGGGGCCGGCACTGATACCCAGCCGGGCAACGGAGTTTCGCCGTTCAATTTTGTCAGTCTGACGGCGTTCCTGGCCTGGTTTGGTGGGACCGGATATTTGCTCACCCGCTTCTCCGCGATCTGGGTTGGCTTTGGGTTGCTGCTTGCGGTCGCGGCGGGACTGATCGGCGCCTGTATCGTGTTCCTGTTTCTGAGCAGGGTGCTGATGTCCCACGAGGAGAACATGGACGCTGCCGACTACGAGATGGTGGGAGTGCTGGGCCGAGTCTCCATGCCCATACGCAAGGGTGGAACCGGCGAGATCATTTATTCCCAGGCGGGAACCCGGCGCGTCTGTGGCGCGCGTAGCGACGACGGCAGCACCATTGCCAAGGGAACGGAAGTAGTGGTTACGCGCTACGAGAAGGGAATTGCCTACGTTCGCCTGTGGAGCGAGATGTCGGGGGAAGAGCCGGATTCCGCGGAACAAGGCACGACTTCCACTACGCCGTGACCTGCTGGCGGCAAGAGTTTGTTGAGCAGTTGAAGTGATCGTCCGGGAGATTGGGAGGAGGCGTTATGTTCGGGTTGTCGAACTTGGTAACGATTTGGATTTTCGCCGGGCTGGGAGTGATGGTCATCCTGTTCCTGATGAGCGGAATGGCCAGGCTATATCGCAAAGCGGGACCACACGAGGCACTCATCGTGTATGGCTTGGGCGGGACGCGCGTCGTGCAGGGCCACGGCACGCTGGTGTTTCCCATGGTGCAGGTTTGCCGGGATCTTTCGTTGGAGTTGATGTCGTTCGATGTGGCGCCACAGCAGGACCTTTACACCAAGCAAGGTGTGGCGGTGACGGTGGAAGCCGTGGCGCAGATCAAGGTGAAGTCAGACCGGGAATCCGTGCTGACCGCGGCCGAGCAGTTCCTGACCAAGAGCGACCAGGAGCGGGAAGGCCTGATCCGGCTGGTCATGGAAGGCCACCTGCGCGGCATCATCGGGCAGCTCACCGTGGAAGAGATCGTCAAGCAGCCGGAGATGGTTTCCGACCGCATGCGGTCCACCTGCGCGGAAGACATGAACAAGATGGGCCTGGAGGTGATCTCGTTCACCATCAAGGAAGTGCGGGACAAGAACGAGTACATCACCAACATGGGCAAGCCCGATGTGGCCCGCATCAAGCGCGACGCCGACGTAGCCACGGCGGAAGCCGACCGTGACACGGCGATCAAACGGGCGCTGGCGCAGCGAGAAGCGGCCGTAGCTAAGGCACAAGCTGATCAAGAACGTGTGCTGGCTGAGACGCTGTCACTGGCCAAGCAGGCGGAATCGCAGCGCGATCTTGAAGTGAAGAAAGCGCAATTCCTGGAGGTTACGAAACGTCAACAGGCGCAGGCGGACAAGGCTTACGACATCCAGACCAACATCATGCAGCAGCAGGTGGTGGCCGAACAGGTGAAGGTGCAGCAGGTGGAGAAGGAGCAGCAGGTCAAAGTGCAGGAAGCGGAAATCAACCGCCGCGAGAAGGAACTGATTGCAACTGTGCTGAAGGGAGCCGAGATCGAGCGTCAGCGGATCGAGACTCTCGCTGCGGCCGAGAAGCAGCGTTTGATCGCGGAAGCGGAAGGGCATGCTTCTTCGATTCGCGCGCAGGGCGAGGCCGAGGCCGAGATCATTTTCAAGAAAGGCGAATCGGAAGCCAAAGCCATGAACGTGAAAGCCGAGGCCTATCAGGAATACAACCAGGCGGCGGTGATCGACAGGCTGTTCAGCAGCATGCCGGAGGTGGTAAGGGCGCTGGCCAGTCCGCTGGCCAACGTCGACAAGATCACCATCGTCTCGACGGGAAACGGCGATGCTTCCGGGATGAACAAGATCACCGGCGACATCACCAAGATGGCGGCGCAGGTGCCGGCGCTGTTCGAGACGCTGTCGGGTATGCCGTTGTCGGAGTTGCTGGGCAAGGTGCGGCAGATTGGCGACAAGACACCGAAGCCGGGCGATTCGCCGAAGAAGTGAGCGAGGGGTCTGACAGCTCGTGTGGGGACAGCCGCCCTTCGGCAAGCCCAGGGCAGGCCCTCGGCTGTCCCGCCGAGCGCAGCGAGGCGGAAGAATCGGAGTGGAACTTATGACACGAAAATCGAGAGGAATGGGGTTAGGAATCGCGCTGGGAGCAGCGCTGGGCGTCGCTGCCGGAGTTCTGGCCGGAAATGTCGCAGTCTGGCTGGGCATCGGCGTCGCCATCGGCATCGCGATCGGCAGCACAGTCCGGCGCAAGGAGGGTGAGTGTCCGGAATGCGCGGAGATCCACCGCGCACATGAATTGAGGAGGCAGGGATGACAACCCACCGGAAGATCGGAGCCGCAATTGCGTTGGTCGCTGCGATCGGCGCGGTGATTGGCATTTTCGTCGCCCATTTCAGCACTTCGTTGGCGGTAGGAATTGCAGTCATCGGAATTGTGCTCGGCACCGGAGTTGCGCGCGGATACTTTTCCTCCCCGACTCCGAATTCGACCACAAAAAAGAACTGACAGACGAGCGTCGGCAAGGGCGTGAACTACGAGTTGGAGATGTTTCAAGCTAAGAGCCAAGAGCCAAGAGCGAGAAGCGAAAGGAGTCCCGTCATGGCATTACTGGAGCGAGTTTCGACATTGGTTCGGGCCAACCTCAACGACCTGATCGATAAGGCCGAGGACCCGGAAAAGATGATCAAGCAAGTTATTCTCGACATGCAGAACCAGCTTCTGCAGGTCAAGACGCAGGTGGCGATCGCCATCGCCGACCAGCACCTGCTGGAAAAGAAGCAGAAGGAAAACGAAGACAAAGTTGCGGAGTGGATGCGCAAGGCCGAGTTGGCGGTCGACAAGAAACAAGACGACCTGGCGCGCGCGTCCCTGCAGCGCGTGGAGAGCTATCGCGAGCTGAGCGAGAGCTTCACCCAGCAGGTGGCCGACCAGAAGGCGCAGGTGGAGAACTTGAAGTCCGCACTGCGCCAACTGGAGCAGAAGCTGACCGAGGCGGAAGCCAAGGCCGACGTGCTCATCGCGCAGCAGCGCCGTGCGCGGGCCGTGACCAAAGCCAGCGATGCGCGCATCGCGATGGGCGACAGTTCCAAGGCGGCGACCTTTGATCGCATGAAGCGAAAAGTGGCGCACTCGGAGGCGGTCAGCGAGGCCAAGTCGGAAATCGCTGCCGACAACATCGACGATCGCCTAGCCGCGCTCGAGAAAGAAGACCGGATTGAGCAACTGCTGGCGGAGTTGAAGACGAAGCGGGGGGCGTAGGCCCGGTGAACTGGATGCTATTGTCCGCCTCGGGTCACATGGATAAAAGGAGGCAGCATGATGCGACACAAGGCAAGGGTTTTAATTCCGATCGCGATGGGCGCGATGGTAGTTGGCCTCGTGCTGCGCCAGTGGCCGGGCGGGAACTATTTGGCACTTCGCCAGCGGATTCCTGCTGGGGCTCGCCGTCGTTCTCCTGATCGGCAGTTTCGTGAAGGGCGCCCGGCGCGTTTGAGACCGCGGCGAGTTGAAGATGAAGCGTGAAGAGTGGCTGGTTGTCGTGTACCTGATCTTTCGCCCCTCTCAGGGCTTGCTCAATTCCTGCTTCCTACCCACGGCTTGCGCCGTGGGCTGTATTCTTTCGCCGCTTCACGGCTTTTCTGGGCTGCTGCGCTTTGCGCAGCAGCCACTGCGCTCAGGACGACAAGCATTGGGGCAATGCTAGACCGAAGGCACCATCTGGGCTAATTGCGACTTCAGCCCTGAGACGGCGAAGGGGTGGTCGTTTTCGCAGACCACAACCGGATCTGCGCGTAGCACAAACTCGTTGATTTCGGTCTCGGACAGGTCGGTCTTGTCGAGCACGTGCCACTTGGTCCGGGATTGGCATCCGGGTTCGCCACACTCCAGTTCCACACACCAGAAATGCAGATTGCCCTGCTCCGCAAGAGGAACGGTCACCGTCGCCCATTGCACATCAGATTTTTCGTAGATGTACCAATGATCGCACTCGCGGCAGATGATTCTGGACTGCCATCCGTCAGGAGGCCAGCTGGGTTGAGCTGCCGTCGAGGCTGGAGGATCGGGGTAGGGAAGCCGAATGCGGGCTTGGGAGGGTGCAGGACAATCTGGGTTCTTGCATCGTACGACCGGCTGCCAGTACATGTAGGGTTCGTCTCCGTGGCCGGAAATTCCGGCTCAAGCTCAGCAGGGGAGTTTATCATCCCCGGTTCAAATCTCGTTTTCCGGGGTAGTCACCTCTGATTGTCGAAAATCTGGGCAGCATGCATCCCAGGTGGTGCGAGGGTGCATCCAACCACTCTTCAAATTTCTCTTCGTCAAGGACAATTCATGCGGAATCTGGCTATTCTTGTGCTTCTGGCCATGGAGTTGGCGGTGATTGGCTGTGGCGGCAGCACGACTTCCACCGTGAAAGCGGCAGACGGGACCTGGGAGTCTGCGCTCGCCGGTTCTAATGCCGGCGTCGGTGTATTCAACTTTATTACTTCGTTTTCGGTAGGCGGTTCCGGGTCGCTGAGTGTGAGTTATCTCAGTTTCCTGACGACGGGGCCGTGCTTTCCGATCTCCGGCAACACCGCCAGCGGAACGTTCAACGTGACCGCAACCGGCACGACTCCTACCGCAGACTTTCAGTTCACGGTACAGTCGGGCAACAGCGCACTGGCCATGACCGGCACGGCAACGGGAACGACCGACTCGTCCGGGAATGTCACCTGGTCGACGATCACGGGTACCTGGACGCTCACGGGCGATACAGGCTGCACCGGTTCCGGCACGTTCACCATGACGCGTAAGTAGGGGGTGGTTAAGGAGTCATTCGTCTCAGAACCAGTCGCTGCGATACGCTACCCACCAGGCTACGAACAGGATGGGGATGGTCGCGGCGATCCCCCACCAAAGGGGTAGCAGGAAATCGGCCACCAACCCGAGGCCGACGAACACCGCCCAGAAAATCTTTCGCTCCATGAAGGGATTGTAAGCCAGCGTCTTGCTCAGGCAGTGTGCTCGCTGGTTCGCGACGAGGCTTGTCCTGGGCGGAGTCGACGGGCCTGTCAGCGCCGCACTTTCGTCCGCTCTGTCCGCTGCTATACAGTGGGAGGCATGAAGCGCTCGTTGCAGGACGTCGCGGAGGCTGTAGGGGCCCAGTTGCGTGGAGATGGGAGTATCCAGGTTGGTGGCGTGGCGAGTCTTGCGTCCGCATCGCGGCACGACTTGGTGTTTGTGGAGGATCCCAAGTATCTCGCGGCGGCGTTGCAGTCGGGGGCCGGAGCGGTCATAGCGGGCGAGTTTGCGGTGTCTGCATCGACGGACAAGCCAGTACTGATCAGCGAGCATCCCAAGCTGGCGTTTGCCCGGGCGGCG
Source organism: Terriglobia bacterium (assembly GCA_020073465.1). Taxonomy (GTDB): domain Bacteria; phylum Acidobacteriota; class Terriglobia; order Terriglobales; family Acidobacteriaceae; genus Sulfotelmatobacter. Next base: position 127,286 of record JAIQFC010000011.1, on the reverse strand, counting down.
CGGATTCTGCGAGATGAAAGCGAGGCATTGAGGCAGGGAAGCGTGCACCCCAGTGCGGTGGTAAGTGCCTCCGCTCGCTTGTCGCCCGGAGTGTATGTCGAGGAACGCGCGGTTGTTGGCGAACAGGCAGAAATCGGTGAGAACACTCGGATCGGTGCGGGCTGCGCGATTGGGCGTGGCGTGAAAACTGGAAGGGAATGCGAGATTTATCCGCATGTGACCATCTATCCCGGAACCACCCTTTGTGACCGCGTGATTGTGCACGCCGGAGCGGTGCTGGCAAGCGACGGGTTCGGCTACGTGCGTGATCGAAAGAGCGGACGGTATGAGAAATTTCCCCAGGTGGGGCGTCTGGTGATCGAAGACGACGTAGAGATTGGCGCCAACACGACCATCGACCGGGGAGCGCTGGACGAAACCCGCATCGGGCGCGGGACGAAGATCGACAACTTAGTCCACATCGGACACAACTGTAGCATTGGAGAAAACGTCGTGATCGCAGCCCAGACCGGGCTTTCCGGCAGCATCACTATCGAGAACAATGTCGTTCTCGGCGGTCAGGTCGGAATCGGCGAGCACGCGCGTATCGAAGAGGGAGTGATGCTGGGCGGGCAAGGCGGCGTCTTGCCCAACAAAGTATTGCGCGGCAAAGGCGTGGTGTTCTGGGGGACTCCGGCGCAGCCGGTGCGGGAGTATTTGAAACAGTTGGCAATGCTGGCGAAATTGGGGAAGAAAGGATGAAATGCTGACCTCGGACGTCGGACCCTGGACCTCGGCCGTAACGGCTTGGTCCTGTTGGGTTTTTAGGTCTGAGGTCTAAGGTCCGACGGCCGCACTATGTCAATCGTCGTCATTGGCGGGCACTCTCGGAACGTGGGGAAGACCAGCGTCGTGGCCGGCCTGATCTCGGCACTGCGCGAGTTCGACTGGACCGCCGTGAAGATCACGCAGTACGGCCACGGTATCTGCTCGGCTGACGGGGAAGCTTGTGATTGTGCGACGGGAGATCATTCGTGGGCGATTTCGGAAGAGCACGACCGTTCGGGCGAATCCGACACTTCAAGATTCCTGGTAGCAGGCGCGGTGCGGGCGTTCTGGGTGCGCACGGAGCAGGGTCGACTAGCGGAGGCGATACCCTCTCTGCGACACAGGATCGAAGGCTCACGCAACGTGATTGTAGAGTCCAACAGTGTGTTGAAGTTCTTAAGGCCCGATCTTTATCTGACGGTGCTTGATCCGGCGACTGAGGACTTCAAGAACTCGGCACGGGAGTTTCTGGACCAGGCGAGTGCGGTCATTCTCCACGCGTCGGGCGGGGACATCACCTGGCGAGACGTTTCTTTAAAGCCGGTCGCGGAGAGGCCGGTGTTCCGGATTGCGCCGCCGCCCTATGTCACGCCGGAAGTTGCGGAGTTTGTAGGTCGCCGCCTGAGAGAACAACTCGCAGACCGCTCCATCCTGAGAACCGACAGCTGAGAACTGAGAACTACCTTTGCTATCCTTTTCCGTGCGCCAAATTCATCTCACTGCCTGGTGTTTAGCAGGCCTGTCCGCCATCCTGCAGGTGCTGATCTTCCCCCTCCCCGGACTCTACGTGCTTTCGTGGGTTGCGCTGGCGCCGCTCATCGTCGCTCTGCTCCGCGCACGGCCCGCTGGAGAATTGGAGATTGAGGACTCCACCAAACTTCAACCGGCGACTCCGTGGCAAGCCTTCTTGCTGGCTTATATCTGTGGAATCATCTGGTACGCGGGCACGTGCTACTGGATCTACAACACCATGCATCAGTTTGGCGGGCTGAGCCGCCCCTTCGCACTGCTTGCACTTTTTCTTTTCTGTCTTTATCTCGGCCTTTATCACGGCCTTTTCGGCCTGCTCATCGGAGTGCTTGCAGGTCCGGGCCGCGATGACCGGCGCGCTCTGGTAGCCGCGCCCTTTCTGTGGGTCGCGGTGGAACTGGCCCGCACGCGGATCACTGGATTTCCGTGGAACCTGCTGGGAATTGCTCAGGTGGACAACGTCCCGTTGTGCCGGATCGCGGGGTTGACCGGGGTCTACGGGATTTCGTTCGAGATCTTGCTGGTGAATGTGGCGCTGGCTACGGCATTTCTTGTGCCCCGAAGAAAGCGTGGGGCCCTTTTCGTGGCGGCCTTGGCCTCGGCCGCGGTGCTGCAGGCCGGACGCTTGATCGAGGTTCCAGCCGCCTTCGCTGATCACGCGGCCCTGCTGGTGCAGCAGAATGTTCCAGTGTCTGCCGATTGGACGAAGGACTACTTCGAGCGCACTTTGCGCGAACTGAGCGACCTGAGTGTGAAATCATCTGCGCTCAATCCCTCAGCCGTTGTGCCTCGGCAGACGGCTGCGGCAAAGATCGACCTGATCGTCTGGCCGGAGTCGCCGGCGCCGTTCTATACGAATGATCCTTTGTTTCGCGATGCGGTGAGCGAAATGGCGCGCCGGACAAGGGAATGGACAGTTACGGGATCGATCGGGATCACGCCTTCGATGCATACGGACGGGCAAGGCTCGCAGGTTTTCAATTCTGCGGCGCTCATTGATCCAAATGGTGAATGGATCACGCGCTACGACAAAGTCCATCTTGTTCCCTTCGGAGAATATCTGCCTTTCCCACGTTTGTTTGCGTTTGCCGGAGGGCTGACCAAGGAGGTGGGAGAATTTCAGCGCGGTCAGTCGCGTGCGCCACTGGACGCGGGGGGGACCAAGCTGGGCCTGTTCATCTGCTATGAATCCGTCTTCCCGGATGAAGTCCGGCAGTTTGCCGCGCAGGGCGCGCAGGTCTTCGTGAACATTTCGAACGACGGTTGGTACGGTGACAGCGGGGCCTACGCACAGCATTTGAACCAGACGCGCATGCGCGCCATCGAGAATAACCGCTGGCTGCTGAGCGCGACCAATACCGGGGTCACCGCCTCGATTGATCCCTGGGGAAGAATTGCGGATCAGGTTCCACGCAAGGAGCGCAAAGCACTGGTTGCTTCCTATGCCCTCACCTCCGTAACCACGTTCTACACCCGCCACGGAGACTGGTTCGCATTTCTGTGTGCGATAATCTCAACAGGAGCGCTGTTCACGCGCTTCGCATCCCGCAAGAAGGCTGAACCCACGTCATGAACCAGGAACTCGAACAGGAATACGAAAAAGTAAGCAAGAAGGTGCACGAACTCCGGGAGTATCTTTGACGCGGCGAAGCTCCGCCCCCAGCTAGCCGAGATCGAGAAGCAGGCTTCCGACCCGAATCTGTGGTCGAATCCACAAAAATCCCAGCAGGTCATGCGCGAGAAAAAGCGTCTGGAGCATGTGCTCGGCACAGATGCCGACCTGGCACGCCGGGGCGACGATATCACCGCCTACTTCGATCTGGCGCACGAGGGAGAGAGCGTAGACGCTGATCTGCGGCGCGAAATCGACTCCCTGCGCGATCTCATCGACAAGCTCGAAACGGAGACGCTTCTCTCCGGTGAAAACGACGCGCGCAACGCCATTGTCACAATTCATCCCGGAGCAGGCGGCACGGAATCCCAAGACTGGGCTGACATGCTGCTCCGAATGTACCTGCGGTGGGCGGAGCGCCAGGGATTTGAGACCGTCCTCTACGACTACCAGCCGGGAGAGGAAGCCGGGCTGAAGTCGGCTACCTTTGCGGTGAACGGTGATTATGCCTTTGGGCTTTTGATGAGCGAAATAGGCGTTCACCGCCTGGTGCGGATTTCGCCGTTCGATCAGGCCAAGCGACGGCATACCTCATTTGCCAGCGTCTTTGTGTCTCCGGAAATCGACGACAGCATCGAAGTGATCATCAAGCCGGAGGACATCCGCACTGATACCTACCGTTCCAGCGGCAAGGGGGGACAACACGTCAATACGACAGATTCGGCAGTGCGCATCACGCACATTGCCACCGGCCTAGTCGCGAGTTGTCAGAACGAACGCTCGCAGCACAAGAACCGCGAACGCGCCATGAGCATGCTGCGCTCGAAACTGTACGAGTTTGAGATGGAGAAGAAGCGCGCCGCCACGAAGAAGATCGAGGATTCGAAACTTGACATCGACTTTGGATCGCAGATTCGATCGTATGTGCTGCAGCCGTACCGGATGATCAAGGATCATCGCACGAAGGTTGAAGTGGGAGATGTGGATCGCGTGCTCGATGGCGATCTGCAGCCATTTATTCGGGCCTACTTGCTGGCACGGCGCGGGGAGAAGCAATGATGGCGGTCCGTGCCACGAAAAGAAAAGCTCAGAGGACGCAGATAGCACGGCGAGCCTTGAAGCTGGGGCCTCGCTTTGCGCGCGCCTTTCTGTTTGCGGCAGAGAAACATGCTGGGCAGGCGCGCAAGGCTTCGACGATCCCCTACCTTGCCCATTTGATGGGAGTGGCGTCTCTGGTACTTGAGGCGGGTGGCGATGAGGAGCTTGCCATCGCGGCGCTGCTGCACGACGTGGTGGAGGACTGTGGCGGCGCGCCGATGCTGAAGGAAGTGCGGCGGCGGTTTGGAGCGCGCGTCGCCAAAGTCGTGGACGGTTGTACCGACGCTGATACGTATCCCAAGCCGCCGTGGCGCGAGCGCAAGGAAATTTATATTCGTCATCTGAAGACGGCGGACGCCGGCACGCGGCTGGTTTCGGCTGCCGATAAGCTGAGCAACGTGCGTTCTATCCTGACCGACTACCGTGAAGTTGGCGAATCCATCTGGTCACGGTTCAATGGTGGGCGCGAGGGCACTCTTTGGTACTATCGGGCTTTGCTGGACGAATTCTCGCGGCGCAAGCCGAACCGGCTGACTCGCGAGTTGAAGTTGGCGGTGCAGGAGTTGGAAGTTGCGACGCAAATCGCGCAAACTGGTTGACCAGCGTGGATTCCTCGCGGCTGGCACCGCCGGGAAATGACAAGGAGAATCCTGAAAGTCTGCCTGGAGATGTGAACCTATGGCGCGCAAGATCGATGAACTCCGCGCTTCGAAGTTGCCATCCAACATGATGCAGTTCGCTGCCCGCGGCGCGCTCTCCGTACCGCCGGCCGAGAACATCGAAATCCTGGTCTACCTCGCCCGGCACAACAAGGTTTTCGGCGAACTGGCCCGCATGACCCTTGCCGGATGGGACGAGAAGGCATCGCTGGCCGCGGCCTCCAGCCCGCAGACGTCGGCCGAGGTGCTCGAGTACATGATCTCGCACGACAACCTCCGTCCGGTGTTGTTGCCGGCACTGCTCGAGAATCCATCGGTACACGAAGATGCATTGGCCAAACTTGCGCTCTCGGCCACGCGCGAACAAATCGTGACCATGTTGCACAGCAAGCGGGTGCGCGGCTCAACCGGCATTCTCGACGCTCTCAAGTCAAATCCATACGTAAAGAAGGAAGAACAGGAAGAGATTGGCAGGTTGCTTAGCGCCGACGCACAAGATGCTCCAGCGCCGAGTCCTGAAGAAGCAAGCGAACAGGCTCATGCCGTGAGTGATACGGCTGCGCCAGCCGAAAGTGCCGCACAGGAAGAGTCCAGCGGGGTGAAGAGCGACCTTCCCGATGAAGAAGTTTCCGCGTATTTTTCCGAACATGCAACCGATATCGCCGCCGAGGAAGGAAAGCCTTTCCAGGCGATCGGAGGCATCGTCGACCTCCTCGGTCCCGATTACTTTCCCGTCTCCGAGGTTGCGGAAATTGCGCAGCCGGCTCCGGCGGCCTCCGACCCGGCTGCACCAGCCTCGACCCCTGCTCCTTCCAAAGCTGTGGTGCCGCCAAAAGCACCGGGCGTGCCCAAGAAGGCCCAGCCTCCCGGACCGCCGAAACGCGAGAACACGCTGCAGAAAATCAACCATCTTGATGTGAAGGGCCGGATCCAGTTGGCTCTGAAAGGCAATAAGGAAGAACGCTCGATCCTCATTCGCGACGGAACAAAGGTGGTAGCGCTGGCGGTGCTCGAGGCTCCCAAACTGGCCGACGGCGAAGTGGAGAAGTTTGCCAGCCAGAAGAATGTGCTCGAGGCCGTGCTGCGCCAGATCCCGTTGAAACGCCGCTTCATGAAGAACTACATTGTGGTGCGGAATCTGGTGGCCAATCCCCGTACTCCGCTCGATCTTGGCCTGGGGTTGATGAAGAATCTACTGGTGGCGGACCTCAAGAACCTTTCTGCCAACAAGGAAGTTTCAGAAACGATCCGCAAGCTGGCGCTCAAGATGTACAAACAGAAACTCGAAGCGGCAACCAAGAAGTAATAGAGAGCCCATGGCTTCCTCGCCCCCATCCGATCGCATTGCCGAATTGCTGAAGCACGCCAAGACGATTGCGGTCGTCGGTCTTTCCTGCAATCCGCTGCGCCCCAGCCACGGCGTTTCCGCGTACATGCAGAGCCATGGGTACCGCATCGTTCCGGTGAATCCGAAGATCGAGGCCTGCCTGGGCGAGAACTCCTACGCTTCGCTGCTGGACGTGCCGGAGAAGATCGACATCGTCAACATCTTCCGGCGCCCCGAATTCGTGGCCGAAGTTGTCGACCAGGCGATTCAGCTTAAAGTGCCCGCGGTCTGGATGCAGGAAGGCGTCATCCACGAGAAAGCGGCTGAGAAAGCCCGTCAGGCCGGAATCTTCGTGGTGATGGACCGCTGCATTCTTCAGGAGCACCGGGCGCGCTTTCGCTAGTTCCCGCTCGCCGGTGCGGAGGGAGTCTCCTTCCAGGGCTTGAAACCGGCTTCCCGCCACAGGTCCGCGCTGTTGTATACCCTTCCGCCTGCCACCACCAATTCCACATTGCGGGCATTCCGGATATCCGCGAGAGGATCCCCGTCGATCACGATCAGGTCTGCGCGTTTGCCGGGTTCAACGGTGCCAGTCTCCCTGGCCAGTCCCATCACGCGCGCTGGAACAATCGTCGCTGCCTGGATCGCTTCCAGGGGAGTGAACCCCGCCTGGACGTACAACTCAACTTCACGATGCAGGCTATGGCCGGGAACCGTCTGATCGGTACCGGCGACGATCGGCACGCCAGCGCGATGCAGAGCGCCCACAATCTGCAGATCCTTCTCGAAGGCCTTCTCTACGATTTCTGACCGCTCCGAGGGTGGGCCCACATCCGCGAGTTGTTCGACCAGTTCGGGTGCGACTTTGGTGATTCCCGGCTCGAAACTCGCCGGAGGCTTCGCCGTGGTCGCGGTAAAGAACTCCATCAGGGCGAGGGTTGGGTCGATCACAGTGCCATGAGCCTTGAGAAACGAGAGCGCCTTCTGAGCTTCGGCAGAGTTGACATCAAGATCGAGCACTGCCTGCATGCGGGCCTTGCGGTCGGCGCCTGCCGGAAGCGGCGGATGCATGATATCGGCGACGTACTGAATGTGGTTGATTTGATCCTGGCCCGCTTCTATGACCTGGTAGCCATTTAATCCCTCGGGGACGTGTCCGGTGACGGTCATGCCGAGACGATGGGCCTCCTCGGCGACGATCTTGAGCTCATCGAGCTTGACCGAACTGTAGATCTTCATCTGCTGGAATCCAGCGTCGTGATAGCGGTTGGTCCACATGCGTGCCTGCTCGGGAGTATCCGCGCGTTGTACTCCGATGGCGAGGGGACCGGTGCCGTCGACAACTCCAGCCAGCAGAAGCCGCGGTCCCAGGCCTCGCCCAGCCGCGATTGCATCGCGGACCGCCGTAATGAACTCGAATTCGTTGCCGCAGTCTCGCACCGTGGTCACCCCCGCGGCGAGATAGATCGGTCCCCACTCGACTTGTTCAAAGTGGGCGTGCATGTCCCACAAGCCGGGGAGGATGGTTTTGCCATGCACGTCCACCGTGGTGGCGTGTTTCGGGATCTTTGTCTTGGCTCGCGGACCCGCAGCGACAATGCGGCCGCTCTTGACCACAACGACGGCATCTGAAACCGCTGGTCTGCCGCTGCCATCAATCAGCGTCGCTCCCACCAGGGCGAGCGTCTCCTTGTTGCTTGCAGAAACGGCCTTCGTCATCCCCGCCAGGGCTTCCATGCCATCGGTGCCCGCGCGGCCGACGAACGTGCCGAGCGCGCTCTCGTATCCCTCGCGGATGGCCTCGAAGTGATCGAACTCAGCGTCGAGCGTGATGGCGGCGATCAGGTTATGCTTCGCGTCAAACCACAACGTTTCGCGGCCCCAGATCAGGCCCTCGATCAAATAACGGTCGAGTGTCTCGCTGTTACCGTTCACCGAAATCACATCCTGGCCGCGCGGCTCGATCTTCACCTTTCCCGTTGGCAGCGTCGCCAATTCGGCAGGCGATCCGTGCGTGGCCCAATAGCGGACAAGAAGCATCTGCATCGTCGCCGGAGCGTAGCCTGCGATGGTGAAGAATTGCTGCGGCAGCGGCGCGTCCGTCCACTTGTCGCGGTTGCGCAGCCGCAGTTTGCCCTCTTTCACTTCGACCGTCTGGTCAATCTCGGTAAGGCGCGAGGTCTTGCCCTTGATCTCAAAGCTCTGTGGCGTCAGGTCTTTGGCCGCGCGAAAATTGACAGCAAGGGGGACCGCGCTGCCGCGATCGGTGAACTTGAAGTTGATCGCGACTGCCAGCGAGTCTCCATTGGCTGTTACGTCGTAGGTCTCTTCGCCAATCGCCTGCTCGAATTTATGCAGCCGGAACTTGCCCTGCTCGACCGCGGGCGCTTTTTCCTGCGTCTGTGCCAACGAGAACGTTGCCCCCGCAACCGCAAGGGCCAGGAGGAAGAAAGTTCGAAGGAGGGGATGGGAAGACTTCGCATGGCGCATGCTGTGATTCACCTCAAGGGGACGAAGCTAGAGGATATTAGCCACGCGCAGGACGCGCAAGGAAGGGACGGAAGCTCCCCCCGGAAGGACAATTGCAGAACTGACAGGATCAGGTTGTCAGTGCCCGACTCCTACGAAGACAACACTCGCATCATCGCGCAGACTCGATCCATTCGCGAACGCTCTTACATCGTCCACGATGCTCACCGCTGATGCGCCGACCCTTCCAGCATGCTCCGCGAGGCGCGCGAGACCGAACTCTTCGTCACCAGGGTTCACCGCTTCGGTGATGCCGTCGCTGTAGAAAACCAGCCGTGAGCCTTCCGACAGACTGACCTGGCACTCCGAGTAGTCCCCGCAGCTGAGCCCGAGAGGCAATCCACGCTCCACGTCGAGAAAGCGGACACTGGTCTCATCAATGAGCAGCGGGTGCAAGTGACCGGCGTTCGCGAAGCTGACGGTACGTTGCGCCGGATCGAGCACGGCGTACACCAGGGTTACGAACTTGCCAGCAGGAAAATCTTCCACGAGCAGACTGTTGAGCCTGGTCAACACCTCCGCCGGGCTGCAGCAGGCTTCCGCCAGAGAGCGCAACATTGCACGCGTCGCTGACATCAGCAGAGCCGCCGCCGTCCCTTTTCCCGAAACATCGGCCAGCACGAGTCCCCAACGCCCGTCGGGAAATGGGATGAAGTCGTACCAGTCGCCGCCCACGGCGCCGGCCGGAATACTCAGTCCTGACACCACAAAGCCGGGAATGAATGGGGAACTCTTGGGCAAGAGTGCCTGCTGAATCGCTCGGGCTTCCTGGGCCTCACGGCTCATTGCTTCCCGCTGCGCGCGTTCCGACTGGAAGCGACTCGCATTGTGGACGGCGACGGCCACGTGATCGCACAATGCCTGGAGAATTCTCAACTGCTGGCGGGGAAAGGCATCGAGCTCAGGATGCGATGCCGCAAAGACTCCGATCAGCCGATCCCCGACGTGAAGCGGTATCGCCACTTCGGACATCGTGGAGTGCTCACATCCGATGTAGTATTCATCCTTGCGCACGTCGGGCGCGTAACGCATTTGTCCGGTCGAGGCCACATAACCGACCATGCCTTCGGTCCCGATCTTCAGGCGATGGCCTTTACCATGCACGCTGCATCCGTGGACGCCTGCCAGCACCATCTCCGCGTGCTCCCGGTCGTGCAAGTAGATATTGGCCTCGACGCACCCGAAAGAGCGGGCGACATCGTTCACAATCTTGTCGATGAGTTGATCGAGGTCGAGGATCGAGCTGATTTTCTGTGCCGCTTTCTGAAGACGTTGCAGGTCCTCTACCTGGTCGCCGAGCAAGGGGCGAACCATCGCGGAGTCACTCAGCGGCGGTCTGGGGAACGTGGCCATCGGGGACCAGCCTTCCTGGGTGCAGCCAGCTTCCACAATCAGTCTGAACACCCTAAGAGATGCGCTACTTTGACGCTAAGATTCTTTCTTTGAGCGCGATGACGCCTTTTCGCCAGTCTGGGAACGCAGGCGTTTGATCTCCTCCAGGCGCTCACGAATGCGTTTTTCAATCCCCTCGCTGGTTGGCTGGTAATACACACGATCGCGCAAATTGTCCGGCAAACACTGCATCTTGGCGACCTTGCTTTCGACGTCGTGCGCGTACTCGTATCCCCTGCCATACCCCAGGCCTTTCATAAGCCCGGTTGGAGCGTTGCGCAAGTGCAGCGGTACCGGATCGGCTGCAGTTTGCTCAACGTCCTGCTGGACGTCGCCGTAGGCGGTGTACAGTGCGTTCGACTTTGGCGCCACTGACAGATAGACGACCGCCTGCGCCAGGGCCAGATTGCCCTCGGGCATTCCGATGAAGTCCACGGCGTCGCGGGCAGCCATGCATAGGGCCAGCGCGTTCGGATCGGCAAGACCGATGTCCTCCACAGCCATGCGAACCACGCGACGAGCAACATAGAGAGGATCTTCTCCCGCTTCGAGCATGCGTCCCAGCCAGTAAAGTGCGGCGTCGGGATCGCTGTTGCGCACCGACTTGTGCAGCGCCGAGATCAGGTTGTAGTGTTCTTCGCCCGTCTTGTCGTACAGCAGAACTCGTTTCTGCAGCGCATCATGAACAATGTCATCCGTGATCTCAGCAGGCTTCTTCCCGGACTCTGTCTGGGCCAGTCCAGCAGCCACTTCCAGCACGTTGTAAGCGCTGCGAGCATCGCCGCTGGTATAGCTGGCGATCTTCTTCAGCACATCGTCGGAGGCGTTCAGCTTCATCGAGCCAAGACCGCGAACCTCGTCACTGAGAGCCCGCTTGAGAAGTTCGACAATCTGATCTTCCGTCAGCGGTTTGAGCACGTATACGCGGCAACGCGAGAGCAAAGCGGAGTTGATCTCAAACGATGGATTCTCCGTAGTCGCCCCGATCAGTCGGATATTTCCTTTTTCGACATGAGGCAGGAAAGCATCCTGCTGCGCCTTGTTGAAGCGGTGAATCTCATCAATGAAGACGATGGTCCGGGTGCCGTATTGGCGCGCGCGTTCCGCGTCGGCCATGACCTGCTTGATTTCCTTGATCCCGGCAAGCACGGCGGAGAACTCGATGAACTCCGCCTTGGTCATGTTCGCGATGATTTTCGCCAGGGTCGTCTTGCCTGTTCCTGGCGGCCCCCAGAAGATGATCGAGCCCGTATCGTCGCGATCGACCTGCGTGCGAAGCGGCTTGCCGGGCCCGATCAGGTGCTCCTGCCCGACGTACTCCTCCAGCGTGCGCGGACGCATGCGGTCGGCCAGGGGACGGGTAGCATCGGCCGCACCGCTGGCATTCGGAATGGGTTGGAAGAGACTCACAAGAAAACCATTTCACCACAGAGACACAGGGGCACAGAGAAAACCATAGGTACTAAAGCACCTTTCGAATGATCCCTCGCGTCAATAACGGAACGTTGAAGTTTATGAGGAGGCCAACTGCCTTGCCAGTTAATCGTAAGTAGGTGAGCAATTGCGCTTCGTGAATGCGTAGGATCCTTTCGACACACTTCAGTTCAACAATGACCTGTTCCCGCACAACCAGGTCCAGTCGGTAGCCACAGTCGAGTTTTAGCCCTTTGTAGGGTGCTGGCAATTCGACCTGACGATGGAAATCGATGCCGCGTAGATGAAATTCGTGGCACAAGCATTCCTCATATGCCGATTCCAGGAGGCCAGGACCGATATGACGATGAACTTCGATAGCTGCACCGATGATGGAACTCGTTCGAGGGTCTCTTTCACTTTCGTCTTCTCTGTGTTTCTGAGCCTCTGTGGTGACGAGTTTCATTTTCGCTGTCTCGCCGACTCGTAAAGAACAATGCTCCCCGCCACGCCCGCGTTCAACGATTCGACCTGCGGCGCGTGCGGGATTGCCACGGCCTCATCCAATCTTGCCAGCAGTCCCCGGGGCAGGCCGGAACCCTCACTTCCAATGAACACTGCGAGGGCACCAGTCAGATCTGCCTGATCGAGCGGTGTCCCCTTGTGGGACGACGTTGCGAGCAAACGTACGTTCTTGTCCCGAAGGGCAGCCAAGACTTCCTCCAACGAGCTTGCCGACTTGGCAATGATCATGGACAGCCGAAACACCGATCCCGCCGAAGCCCTCACGACTTTTGAATTGAATGGGCTGACCGTGCCTTCCGCCAGCACCACTCCTGCACTCCCGAACGCTTCGGCCGAGCGCAGAATCGTCCCCAGGTTTCCCGGATCCTGCAGCCCGGCCAGCACGATGATTGGTCCGACCTGCACCCGCTCCAGAATGTCGTTGAGAGAAAAGTCTTTCAAGCGCACCAGCGCCGCCACACCCTGTGGAGTTTCGCTGGGAACGACGCTATCGAACAGCTTGTCGGGAAGCAACAGGGTTTCGACGTGCGCCCCAATCTGCGGCAGTAAGCGCTCCGCGCGGTCCCGCGCTGATTCGCGGAAAAAGACGGCGCGAAACCGCAGCCCACTGCGAATGGCTTCTTCCACGATGCGCAAGCCTTCGATGGCGCAGTCGCCCTCTTCGGTGCGCTCCGCCCGAGAAAAGGCCCAGCGCAACTGCTTCACCAGCGCGTTGTGGCGGCCTTCGATGCGCCGCAGCCGGTGCTGGCCGCTGGAAGCGGATTCTGACGTTCTGGCCATGCTCTCAATCGCTTTGCGTCACTGCATGATACGCTGCCCAAGTATCTTTGCGGGGTTTTGCCGTATTATGTTAGGTTTCGCGATAGAGACAGATCAAACTAGAGTAACTGCATTCATGGGAAGGAGCGCCCGTGCGCGCTGAGATCATAAAAATTAATAGTGAAGATCCGGAGTTGTCGCTGGTGAAGTACGCCGCCGATCAGATTCGTGCCGGCGAAGTGCTGGGTATGCCGACGGATACGTTCTACGGTCTGGCGGCCGATCCCTTCAACCTCCGTGCCGTGGATAAGGTCTACGACATTAAGACTCGCTCGCGCCATAAACCCTTGTCGCTGCTGATCGGAAACATTGATCAGGCTGAGGAACTCGCCAAGGATTTGCCGGAAGAGTTCTATGCTCTGGCCCGCAAGTTCTGGCCCGGGCCGCTGACCGTCATTGTGAAAGCGGGCTCGAGGCTCCCGCTCAAGGTAACGGCCAACACGGGACACGTCGCCCTGCGCGTGCCCAACGCTAAGATCCCCCAGGCGGTAGTAATGGCGGCTGCGATCCCCATCACGGCGACCTCAGCGAATCTCAGTGGCGCCTCCGAGTGCACCACCGCCGAGCAAGTGCACGACCAGCTGCATGGCCGCATCAGCATCATCGTCGACGGCGGAACCTCTCCCCGCGATGTCGCCTCCACCATCGTCGATCTTACCGATGAAGGCTCGCGCTGGCGCATCCTCCGCGAAGGCGCGATTGCTTCCGAGGAAATCTCGAGCTTCTTCGCTAAAGGATGAGCGACGACGGCGCCAACCAGCAACCCCGGGGCCGCTGGTTCCTGCGGCTGACGGTCCTGGCAGCAGCAACGGTGGCCGCTTTCCTGCTGGTGACTTGCATCCGCGTTGTTCACACCGCATCGCTTGAGGAAATTCGGCCCGCGGATGCCATCGTCGTCTTTGGTGCGGCGGAGTATGCCGGACACCCGTCGCCAGTTCTGCGAGCCCGTCTCGATCAGGGCTTTGATCTCTTCCATCGAGGTATCGCGCAGGTGGTGATCACAACCGGCGGCGCCGGATCCGATACCAAGTTCAGCGAAGGAGGCGTGGGCCGCGACTACCTGATGCGCCGCGGCATCCCCGAACGAAGCCTCATTGCAGAAACTCAGGGGCGCGACACGGCTGAGTCCGCCGTGCGTGTGGGCGTCATCATGCATGCCAATGGCCTGCACAGTTGTGTCGCCGTCAGCGATGCCTACCACGTCTTCCGCATCCGGAAATTGCTGGAGCATGAGGGCGTTGGCCCAGTCTACGTGGCGCCGCGTCCGGATTCGCGCCCGCGCACCACGGCGCAGCGCATGCTTGCGGTCCTGCGGGAAGCGAGCAGCTATTTGTTGTGGCGAGTGGGAATCACGTAAGGACAGGGTTTCGGGCTTCGGCTTTCTGGCTTCAGCCAACCAAGTCGCAGGTGACACGGGACCCAATAAACAATGACAAAAATTGACGTCGACTTTCGAGCTTCCTAACTGCGGGGTTGCTGAAGCCCGAAGCCCTGGTTCTCACCAGCCGCTGCGCTCCCGCAGGCTCGTGACATGTGCCACGTGGTGCCGTCCGTGCCATGCATAGAGCGCCAAATTTTTCTCCAGACTGACGACGCCTAACTCAGGATGCCGGAACTTGCGCTTCCAATCCTCCGGTTTGATCGACCGCAGGAGACGCACCCAGCGATCATGCAGGGAATCGAGCAGTGTCAGAGAAACCTCAATCGGAGTCAGCCTGGTGTCCGGGAGTTCTGCCCACCGGTCTTCGGCGTAGGGCTTGATTGTCGGCTCATCTTCGGTGAGGGCTAGCTTGAAGCGCAAATAGGCGTTGAGATGGCTGTCCGGGACATGATGTACGACCTGGCGTACGGTCCAGCCGTCTGGCCGGTACGGCGTATCCAATTGTTGCGGCGAGAGCCCCGCAACGGCTGCCCGCAGTTTGGCCGGAGCCTGCTGGATGTCATTCAGGAACTTCTGCTTGTCTTCTTCGCGGAGTGGGCCTTCGAAACTGAACTTGCCAACGGGATAGCGCAGGTCGCTCATTTCGTCTCCTCACCAGAATTGTAAATTCAGAAGTGAAGATCGAGCGCGGCTGGGCTGATGAAAGCTGTTCATGATAACCATTAGAGAGTCAGAACCGGCCCCCGTGACAAGCCCGATAATCGCAAAACAGAAGACACACCTTGGACGCGTTTGCCCGGCCACTGCCGGAACCCACTGTATAACTACAACCCCTAGTGCCCAGTCCCTTGAAACCTCATTCCCTCGGGCTTGGCCTCTGGGTTCTCCCCGGTGCCCCAGGTTTTGTGCAAAAAGCAAGTTCTAGGCTAAACTCTCTCTGCTGTTGCGTTTAGCTCCACGTTCTTGAAGCCCGCTTTCCGCCGACGCTTCGGGGACGATCTCGAGGGAAACTATGCCATCTTCCGTCTGGTCCGGTCACCTAACCTTTGGCCTCATTTCCATGCCCGTGCGCCTGTTCTCCGGCGCCCGCAGTTCCGGCATTTCCTTCAATATGCTGCACCGCACCGACAAGCAGCGGGTGAAGCAGCAGTACATCTGCCCGGCGGAAAACGTGGTGGTCGACCGCAGCGAGATCGTCAAAGGCTACGAGTTTCGCAAGGACGAGTACATCGTCATCGAGCCCGACGAGATCAAGAAGATCGAGCCCCAGACTGCCAAGACCATGGAAATCCTGGAATTCGTAAAAGAGAGCCAGGTCGACCCGGTGTACTTCGAATCGTCGTACTACATGATGCCGGAAGAGGCGGGACGGCGCCCGTATGCTCTGCTGACCAAAGCGCTCGAAGAGAGTGAATACGTTGCCATCGCCAAGATCACCATGCACAACCGCGAGTACACCGTGTTCTTGCGCCCGCACGAGGGCGGACTGATGCTGCACACCATGTACTACGCCGAGGAAGTCCGCAAGGTGGAAGGCTTCGGCGCGCCCGACGTGGAACTGAAGGAAGCCGAAGTAAAGGTCGCCCACCAACTGATCGAAGCGCTGGCCGACGAGTGGGATCCAGAGAAATACAAAGACAGCTTCCAGGAGAACTTGAAGAAGCTGATCGAGACCAAGCTCGAAGGCGGAGAAGTTGCCCAGGCTGAGAAACCCAAGAAGTTGGCTCCGGTCGTGGACCTGATGGCCGCTCTGAAACAAAGCCTGGCGCAGATGGAAGGGAAGAAGAAGCCCGCCGCAACGGAAAAATCCGAGGCTCCCGCTGCCTCCGCGAAGGCCCGACGGGGCAGGGGATAATCCAGCTGTCAGCTCTCAGCTCTCAGCTTTGCTCCGAACCGGGGAAGATATTGAAACCCTCAAGTATGGGAATCGGGTCCCCTCTCATTGTGCCAAATCTCTCCTTATCCAACTTACCCCGGTCGCCCAGCATCACAGGTGTAGCTGATAGCTGAGAACCGAGCACTGAGAACTGAGAACTGAGAACTGAGAACTGCTTCTCTGGCGCGGATTCCCAGCAATCGTTACAATATCGCTTCTATCTAAAGACTGTTTTCCGGAGTGCCGATGAGTTCTCGACGTGTGGGCCGAATCGCGGTCATGCTGGCTGCAACCTTGGTGTGTGTGTCCTGCGGGCAGATTTACCGCCCGGTGGTGATTCCCACCGTCACCACGCCTCCGAATCCGGCGAACTTTCATTCTGTCTTTGGCCTCAACGTGAACATCCCCGGGGCTCCCGGCGCCGCGGTCCAGATCTCAGTCTCGGGCGATGTTGTCATCGGCCAAACCCCATCCGATGCCAACAGCGCAAACGTTGGCATCAACCCCACTCACATCGCTGTTCTGCCCAGCAACGCACGTGTCTTTGTGGCCAGCGCGGGCAGCATGTTTGCGGGGGGAGCCGACGTAGTGGCATCCTTCTCGCCGTCGTTTGACTCCACGGTCAGCACAGGGCTGGGAACCGTGTTCAAATTCCCGCTGCCAAACCTTGTGCCCAATTCCGACCCCACGCAGCCGCCTTTCTTTTGCTCCTACCTGCCCGACTTTGTGGCGACATCCCAAAGCACCGTCGTCTATGTCGCCAACTACGGCGTCGAAAACGGCCCCGGCTGCAATCGCAGCAGCACCGATTCCGTTGCAGTCCTCAGTAACTCGACGAACACTATTTCCAACATCGTGTACCTAGCCGCGGGCTCTCACCCGGTGGGCATGGCAGAAACCGTGGATGGCAGGAAGCTTTACGTCGCCAACCAGGGAAATAACACGGTGACGAGCTTCAACACCGTGGACATGTCGCAGAACACGGTTGTAGGTTTTTCGGGGACGACTCCAGTCTGGGTCGTGGCTCGGAATGATAACCACCGCGTCTACGTGCTCACCCAGGGAGACGGCCAGCTTGTCACGCTGGATACGGCCTCGGATAGCGTAATCGGCAGCCTCTCGGTTGGAACGGGCGCAAACTTCATCGCATACGATTCTCGCCTGAGCCGGCTTTATGTCGCTAATCCGAACAACGGCACGGTGTATGTCATTTCTACGACCGGCAGTGCCAACGATACGCCCACGTTACTGAGGGCGATTACGATTCCCACATTGAGTGCCTGCCCCACCTGCAGCGCCCTGGCTCCGACCCAGGTGGCGGCATTGCGGGACGGCAGCCGCTTCTACGTGGCCGGTTATCAGACGGCGACCGTGTGTCCTGATCTGAATGTGGCTGGCGCATGCGTGATTCCGCAACTGACTGTGGTCGACGCCAACAGCCTCAACGTGAAGACCAGCATGTACTTACTGGCGGCCCCAGCGTTCAACCCGACGCCCGCTACGAATCCTCCGCCGTACGCTGTACCGTCCGTAGTCTCATGTGCGCCTAGTGCAACCTACGCGCCGGGGTCCACGCGTTTCCGGATGACCACGGCCGCAGCCGCCGACAGCAGCCGCGTCTATGTGGGAATGTGTGACGCTGGCGCCGTAGCGTCGGTCAATACCACGACCAGTACCGTCGGCAGCGGCAGCACGAACACGCCGGATACACTCGTTTTGGATATGCTTGCGCCCTTCAGCGGCGCCCCGGCGGGCGTGAACGGCGAACCCCCGCCGCAACAACCGATCTTCCTGTTGACTGGCCAATGATCTTGGCGACGGACAAAGACTGGGAATTAGCAGTCGATGGCGAGATGCCGGCGCACGTCCGGGACAGACTCGATCTACGACTCTGTTTTGAAAGGGCGCGGCTTCGAGCCGCACCGCAGCTGTCGCATCATCAACCGCGGCTTTAGCCGCTGAGGTGACAGTCAGTCAGCCGAGCGGGTTCTTCCCGAACCAGCTAGACCTTCGCGGGAACTTCTTCCTTCATGCCATCTCTCGCCGCGTAGTGTGAGTCCACATATTCATCCAGAATCTCAATGAACTCCGCGACGATGCGGTCGCCCTTCAGCGTGGTGAACAGGCGTCCATCCACGTAGACGGGGGCCTTTGGCTCCTCGAATGTGCCGGGCAGTGAGATCCCGATATTGGCGTGCTTGGATTCGCCGGGACCGTTGACCACGCATCCCATCACCGCCAGCTTCATCTCCTCGACGCCAATGTAGCGGCCCTTCCACGACGGCATCTGCTCGCGCAGGTAGGACTGAATCTGCTCGGCCATCTCCTGAAAGAACGTGCTGGTCGTGCGTCCGCAACCGGGGCAGGCCGTAACCTGCGGCGTGAAACTGCGAATTCCCATCGACTGCAGAATCTGCTGCGCCACGCGTACTTCTTCCGTGCGGTCGCCGCCGGGGGCAGGCGTCAGCGAAACGCGGATGGTATCGCCGATGCCTTCCTGCAGCACCACTCCCATCGCCGCGCTCGAGGCCACCACACCCTTGGCTCCCATCCCAGCTTCGGTCAGTCCCAGATGCAGTGGATAGCTGCACCGCGCCGCCAAAGCCCGATAGACGTCGATCAGATCCTGCACGCCACTGACTTTCGCACTCAGGATGATCTGGTCGGGACGAAGGCCGTACTTCTCGGCGAGTGCGGCCGAGTTGAGCGCGCTGACCACCATCGCTTCCATGGTGACTTCCCGCGCATTCTTCGGCTCTTCGAGCCGCGAATTCTCGTCCATCATGCGGGTGAGCAGCGCCTGGTCGAGCGAGCCCCAGTTCACGCCGATCCGCACCGGCTTCTCATACTTCACCGCGACTTCGATCATGGTGCGGAAGTTGGAATCACCCTTGAGCCCGATGCTCGCGTTCCCGGGATTGATCCGGTACTTCGCCAGATCGCGTGCGCACTCGGGGAACTTGGTTAGCAGAATGTGGCCGTTGTAGTGGAAGTCGCCGATGATGGGGACGCGCACGCCCTGCTTGTCGAGTTCTTCAACGATCCGCGGAACGGCTGCTGCCGCTTCTTCGTTGTTGACCGTGACCCGCACCAGTTCTGACCCGGCCCGCGCCAGGGCGGTACACTGCTGAACGGTGGAAGGCACGTCCGCGGTGTCGGTGTTGGTCATCGACTGCACCACCACCGGTGCATCCGAGCCGACTCGCACACCCCCGACGATGGCTGTAACGGTCTTTCTCCGCTGAATACCACGTGCAATCGTAGCCATGGGAAGTATTAGTTTAACACGCGGAAACAAGGCCTTCGGAACGTTTGAGACATGTTCAGGGGAGCTTTACATCGAGGGCGTAGATTTCCTGGGTGCTGAGGTCGTGAACCGAGAGCACACTACCGTCCGGAGCGATCCCCGACCACGTGCCCCACACTCCGCCGAAGCGTCGGAACCCTTGCCACGCGAGAACCTGTTGGGATCGAGTTTCTCCCAGATTGATCTTATGCAGTGACGGTTCTGCCCCATAGAAGCGTTCGATGTACAACGACTTGCCGTCCTTGGTCCAGACCGGATACCCCACAGTTCCATCCTCGGTGCGCAACCACTCCGACCATTTTTGGACAGTGAAATCAAAAAGCATCAACCTTCTGGAATCCAGCGAAAGGGCTGCGAGGTAGCGGCCATCCGGGGACCAACGCGGGCTGAACAAGGCACGCGATTCGGGAATCGTGGAGAACTGATGCGTGGTGAAATCGAAGACCTCGATCTCCAGTTCCCCGGTGTCGAGCCCGCGCGACAACCGTCCGAAGGCCAACCGGTTGCCGTCGGGAGACCATGTGGCATCCACCTCATGACGGCTGTCGTTCGGCAGCAATTCCTGGGATGTACCCCCCTGCGCCGGGATCAGGAATATTTTCCAAGGCTTGCCAAGTTCTGTGCCGACGTATGCGATCTGTTTCCCGTCTGGCGACCAGCGGGGCAAGGTTGCGTAGTGGGGCGGAGAGGTCAACTGCAGGCGGTCCGTGCCATCGGCCCGCGCTCGCCAGAGTGTCAGCTCCGGGTAGCTCACGTAGACGACCCATTCTCCGTCGGGGGAAAAGTCCAATTCACCCACCGAAATGCCGGAGAGGTAAGGGAAGAACTGGCGGGCCCGCGAATCGTAGCGGACCAACTCGCCGCGAGGGAGCGTACCGGTCGCAAAAATCTTCGAGCCTTCCAGGCTCGGCAGGGGTTTCATGTACCACAGAGGCCCAGTCGTGAGTTGAACCGGGCGCGCTATTTTCTGAAACGGGCGGCGTATCTCGCACCGAGCCCACAAGTCGATCGTGCCGGTGGCATTCTGCACCTGAAAGATGTAGTAGCGCCCATCCCGTGTCCACTCACCGCAACATTGCAGCGAGGTAGGATCCCAGCCGGGTAACAGGGGGTGCAGATCAGAACCATCAGTCTTAATCTCCCAAATCGAGTTGGTGTTCTCCCTTAGCGGATTCAAGGTCAGGCGCAGGCGGCTGCTATCGGGGGAAAAGCGAACATAGCTTGGAATCGCGGTGAAGCTGTGAATCTTGCGGGGATTTGAACCGTCTGAATCTGCCAGGTACAGGTCCGTTCCTTTGAGGAATGCCAGTTGAAGTCCATCCGGCGACCAGGCGGCGTCGTGACCCTCCAGACTGCCCAGTCGGCGGGGCGAGCCCGCGGGCAGGGGCATCATCCAGAAGGGCGACAGTGATCCTCCCCCCTTGACGTCTGTCACGAGCAGCGCGGAGTGGTCGGGAGAGATGCCAAGAATGTCTGTGTTCTGGAAGGGCGCCGGGATGGCGAATGCATCACCGCCCTTGGCCGAAACTTGTGCCGGCACGAGATGGCCGCCGGAATACTCCGAGAAGTAGATCCTTGCGCCATCCGTTACAAACCCAGACTTCGTAAGCCCGTCGTGAGTGATCTGGCTTGTGCCCACGACTCTTGGCGCCGGCAACGGAGCCAGAAGCCGGCCCAGCACACCCGCGACCAGCGCCAGCAGCACCACGAGGAGGACCCATAGCAGCGTGCGTTTTCGTGGTTTGGCGGAGGCGATGGCCCCTGAACTGCCCTTCGCCACCAGAATCTTGTCGGAGTCGGTGTCACGCTTCAGGCGCTTCAAGTCAGCGCGCAGATCCGAGGCGCTCTGATATCGCACTTCCCGATCCTTTTCCAGGCTGGCGTTGATGATTCGCTCCAGCTCCGGCGGGACTGCGGGATTCAAAATCGCGGGGGATACTGGCAACTTGTGAAGAATGGAATCGAAGACGGCGGCGGATGTGTCGCCACGAAAGGGCAGAGTGGCCGTAGCCATTTCGTAGAGCACTACGCCAAACGAAAACAGATCGGTGCGAACATCAAGCTCTTTGCCTAACGCCTGCTCCGGCGACATGTAAGCGACCGTGCCCAACGTCGTGCCCGTGCTGGTCAAGTGCTCATTGCTGATGGTCTCAGCCTCCAACTGTCCCACCGGGCTCACCTTGGCCAGGCCGAAGTCCAGCAGTTTGGCGTGACCCCGCTCGGTCACAAAAATATTTCCCGGCTTTACATCGCGGTGGATGATGCCCCGTGCGTGAGCGGCATCAAGCCCATCCGCGACCTGGATCGCCAGTTCCAGCAGGCGGTCGATTTCCAGAGGGTGGTCTTTGATGGCATCGCGCAACGCCTGCCCCTGCAGGTACTCCATCACGATGAATGGTCTGCCGTCCTGTTCGCCGACTTCATGGATCGTGCAAATGTTGGGATGGTTCAGGGAAGACGCTGCGCGCGCCTCACGCCGAAAGCGTTCGTAGACCTGGGGATCGCGAGTGAGTTCATCGGGCAGGAACTTGATGGCGACGGAGCGGCCCAGTTGGGTGTCTTCGGCTCGGTAGACCACACTCATTCCGCCACTGCCGAGTCGCTCCTGTAGGTGGTAGTGGGAAACGGAGTGTCCGGACGGGGTTTGCAGGGTCGGCACGAGCAAAAAACTCCGAGGACATACTACAAATTCTCCTCGCGCCGTGTAGTGTTTCCCATCACACCGTGCGGTGATTTGAGAGACGTCGCTACGCTGCGACCTGAGCGCTACGGCAGTCGATCCGCCAGCCCGGGAATCGTCTTCATCAGATCGTTGTAGATGACCATTACCGCAAACAGGACCAGGAACACGAACGCTGCCTGGTAGACGCGCTCCTTGATGCGCAGGCTGATGTCACGCCGCATCAAGCCCTCGATCAGCAGGAACAGGATTACGCCGCCATCGAGGATTGGAATCGGCAGCAGGTTGAAGATGCCGAGGTTCAGGCTGATTCCGGCCGTCAGTTCCATCAAAGGCGTCCAGCCCTTTTCGCGGGCTGCGTAGCCGGCTTGCTGGGCAATTCCAATCGGCCCCGAGACCATGCGCGGCGAAACCTTGCCCTGCACCAGCTTCTTCGCGAGTTCCAGAAGCAGCAGCGAGTACTTCTTGTTTTGCTCCAGCGAAAAGCGAAGCGCCTGCGGGAACCCAAGCTTGGTTACTCTGCTCTCGCCCTTGTTGAGAAATCCCAACCGGTACCGCGACTCTTTGGGATCCTCGGTCGGAGACAGCACCGGCTGCATCCGAAGGTGCATAGTCTCGTTTCCCCGAACCACGGTGAGCTCGACGGGGTGATCCTTGGTTTGCTGCAAGCTCTCGATCATGCTCTCAATGGACGCTACCGGCTGACCATTGATTGCTGTAATCCTGTCGTCCTCTTTCATGCCGGCCTTCGCCGCGGGCATATCGGCGTCCAGCCGGCCGACGATCACGGGCTCAGCCCAATACCATCCCGCCGAACCTACTTCCGACGTCGTGACCGCCTTGGGCACGATCGTGGTCTGAAAAACCTTGTCTCCGCGCCGCACCGTGATGTTCATAGGTTGGTTAGCGCTCAGCCACACAGCTGGCTGCAACTGCTCCCATGTAGGGTTGTCAACGCCGTCGGCCTTGATGATCTGGTCGCCTGCCTGCAGGCCGGCCTGAGCTGCCGCGGAGTCGTGCCGCGTCCCGGCAATAACCGCTGGCCTGTCCATGAAGGCGGGATACTCATAGTGCACCATGTAGACGATGGTGAGCAGGAAAACTGCTAGCAGAATGTTCATTGCCGGCCCGGCGATGGCAATCAGGAACCGGTGCCAGCGAGAGTGCGAAAGAAACTCGGCAGGATCGCCCGTGCGCTCGTCCATGGGGTTCTCGCCGCTCATCTTGACGTAGCCCCCGAGCGGGATGGCTGCGATACGGTAGTCGGTCTCCCCCTTGCGGAACCCGAACAGCCGCTTGCCGAAGCCGATGGAGAATACCTCGACCCGAACTCCCAGCCACTTGGCCACGGCATAGTGGCCGAACTCGTGGATCAGGATCATGAAGCCCAGGACCGGGATGACGTAAAGAAAGGACAACGAGCTTAGGAACTCAGGCATATTCGAGGTACGAACTCTCCACCCTGTTAGATTCCAACAACTAAGCGAAAGATGTAGCCCGGGGCTGTGCAGTTTTCTTCACAGTGCTCTTGAGAACCGCAACCCGCTCCTGTGCCGTCTCGCGGGCTTCCGCGTCGGCTTCCAGTACCTTTCTAATAGACTCCAGATCCCCGGAATTGGTTCGCGAAAGTACGTCTTCGATGATCCTGGGAATCTCATCGAAACGGATGCTGCCTTCCAGAAACGCCGCCACGGCAACTTCGTCGGCTGCATTGAGGGCAACCGTCTTTGCCCCACCCGCCTCCGCGGCTTCGTAAGCAAGACGCAGACAAGTAAATTTATTCATGTCCGGAGGGCAGAAGTCCAGATGACGCAAGTCACTGACCGGAAAGCGCATCTCCGATTGAATCCGCTCGGGATATGTTAGGGCGTACAGAATCGGCAGCCGCATGTCCGTGACCGAGAATTGAGCCAGGATACTGCCATCCACGAACTCGACCATGGAGTGGATGGTCGACTGCGGATGAACGATTACGTCAACCTTCGCCGACGGGATGTGAAACAGCCGGCACGCTTCGATGACCTCAAAGCCCTTGTTCATCAGCGTGGCCGAATCGATGGTGATGCGCCGTCCCATCTTCCACGTGGGATGATTCAAGGCCTGCTCAACGGTAATTGAGGAGAACTTCGAACTCGGAGTGTTGAGGAATGGTCCGCCCGAGGCGGTCAGCCAGATGCGCTCGACTTCCTCCATCCTTCCACCGCGCAAGCATTGATGAACCGCATTGTGCTCGCTGTCGATGGGCAGCAGCGGCTTGCCTTGCCGGCGCGCTTCGGCGGTGATCAACTCGCCCGCGGCGACCAGGCATTCCTTGTTGGCAAGACCTAGACTCTTGCCGGCGCGCACCGCCTCGTACGTCGCCTCGAGCCCTGCCACGCCGACGATGGCGCTTACCACGAAATCAACCTCGGGATGCGTGGCAACCCGGACGGTGCCCGCCGCACCGTGAACCACTTCGATTTCTGAAAGGCCTTCCTTTTTCAAACGGGAGCGCAGGGAATCCGCATCGGCCTCGGCCGCCATCGAGATCACTCGCGGACGCCAGCGCTTCGCCTGTTCGAAGGCCGCCTCCAAGTTGCCGCCCGCAGCGAGAGCCACAATCTGAAAGCGGTCGGGATAGGACTCGGCAACATCAAGCGTGTTGCGTCCGATCGAGCCAGTCGATCCCAAGATAGCAATGCGTTTCATACGTTATCTAAGCTGCGCCACGGTCCGAGGTCCCTTATTTCGTAAACGCCGGGGCGTAATGGTCGATCCAATCTCGCTGCTCCTCAGTCTCCGGGACCGCGATGCCACGTGCCTCCGAAACCGCTTCCACCGCGGCTCCCGGACTCATTCCACCCTTCACCAGCAGACAAGCCGCCACCAACCCGCTGCGGCCGACGCCCTGACGGCAATGCACAACAACGTTCTTCCCTGTCAACAGACTGCTGAACACCTTCTCCAACGCTTCCGCCAGCTTCGCTTCAGACTTTGGAACCTGCCGATCCGGAATCGGAAACGAAGAGAACTCCAGTCCGTGCTGTCTGGCCTCCTTCGCCTCATTGCCGAGATCAAGATCCCGTTCCTCTTCCCCTGTGAGCAGCGAAAGCACCGCATTGATTCCTGCACGCTTCCAGTCGGCGACGTCGTCCGCCAGCCACTCTCCTCCACGCGGACGCGCAGCCAGCGCTAGCTTTCCCGGCCACGGCCCATCGAGCCAATAGAGTTTTGTCACTCCTGCTCCTTCGCCACGACTTCCCGCGGAGGACGGTCAACATCCGCGCCCCGCCGGCGCAGAACGTGAATCCGATGATGTCCATCCAGTATAGTTCCATCCGGCCTGGTTTTCAGGCAACCTGGTTCTCCCGGCAACAGTGAGGCCCTCAGGGATTCCGTGGACAGGCGCTCCATCTGCGCAAGTTTGACCACATTCAGGGAACTATCGGGGTGGAGCGACTTCAGGGGAGAGTACTCAGGCGAATCCGGCATCGCTTCGCACAACCGCTACTGCATCACGCGCCAGGCTGCATAGTACCACAGCACCGGAGCGGCAAAGAGCAGGGCATCAATGCGGTCCAGCATCCCGCCATGGCCGGGCAGAATAGCGCCGGAATCCTTCACTCCCGCGCCTCGCTTGATCAGCGATTCCACCAGGTCGCCAAGTTGCGCCGCAATGTTCAGCGCGACGGTGAGTAGGATGACGGGCAACATCGCGGGCTTTTCCAGTCCGAACAGCCCATCACGCCGCTCGATCAGTCCGGCCCGGAGCATCGCGGAACTCAGCGGCAAAGCATAAATGAAGAGCAACCAGCCGACGCCGACACTCGCCACCAGTGAAGCCGCTGCGCCCTCCCAGGTCTTCTTCGGACTGATGCGCGGCGCCATCAGGTGCCGGCCGATCGACTTACCCACGAAATAGGCGAAGATGTCGCCCGCCCAGACCACCAGCAGCAAATACAGAAGATAGAACGCTCCCGCCCACTGCTGGCGCAGTTGCACCAGCATTCCCATCGGCAGCGCGACATAGGTGAAGGCAAAGACCGACGCAGCCGCCGCGGGATAGCCACTGCTGAGCTGTTCGCGCCTCATGGCGATCGTTAGGAACAGAAATGGCGCGATCGCCGCGGCAAAGCCGAGAGCATAAACAAAGATCGCCGTGGAGAGCAACGGCTTTTCGTTGCCCGTATTCAAAGCGAGCAGCAGAAAGAATAACCCGACAAAGATGTATGTCGGCCAACGTAGGGGCTGCACGCCATAGAACTCTGTCAGCTTGAGGAATTCATGAATCGTCAGCAGTGCCACCACAGCCGCAACCACCGCCAGCACCGGCACCGGCGCTCGTAGCACCAGCACGAGCACTATCGGAATCAGAACAACCGCGGTCGCGATGCGTTTCAGCAAGGAAAGTTCCAGGTTTGGGTTATCGGTTGCGTTTGAAAGGGCGCAGCCAGAAGCCGCGCCCTCTCGATCCTTACACAATTGTTGTCATTCCGACCCGGCTTCAGCTGGGGAGGAATCTGCTATTGCACTGTCCCCGCAACGGATGGGTCGTCTATTTGTGAACTTTGGCAAGCTCGGCGTCGCCGTGACTGTGCCCATCCCCGTGGTTCAATCCCCCGTAGCGCCGCTCCCGCTTCTGGTACTCCGCAATGCCTTCCAGCAGATGCACCCCACGAAAATCCGGCCACAAGGTGGATGTCACGTAGATCTCTGCATACGCCAGCTGCCACAGCAGGAAATTGCTCAACCGCATTTCGCCGCTGGTGCGTACTACCAGGTCGGGATCGGGCAGGTCCCGCGTATAGAGATGGCGCCCGACCGTATCTTCGTCAATCCGCAGATGCTCAATACCGCCATTCTGCGAAGCCGCGTTCACCATGGAACGGAAGGCGTCCACCAGTTCGCTGCGCGCGCTATAGTTGAGCGCCAGGGTTAGCACCATACCGGTATTGCGCGCCGTCGCTTCACGGGCCCAGGCCATGCGCTCCTGCACGTCTTCCGGGAGTTCATGTTGCCGTCCGATGTACTCCAGGCGGATGTTGTTCTTGTTCAGCGTAGGAACCTCCGCCTTCAGGTAGCGGCTCAGCAGCCGCATCAGAAAGTCGACTTCACTCTTGGGCCGTTTCTTCCAGTTCTCTTCGGAAAACGCGTAAAGCGTCAGCGCGGGAATATGAATGCGCGCTGCCGTTTCCACCGTCGAGCGCACCGCCGCGACCCCGGCGCGATGCCCGGCCACGCGCGGCATGTGACGCCGCTTGGCCCAGCGCCCATTGCCGTCCATGATGATCGCGATGTGTCTGGGGAGCTGCGCGGGATCCAGATGCCGGTAGACGTCCGCTTCTTTCCGATCCAGCCCCGCTGGTACTTTGTCCTGCAAAGTAGTGCCTCGACTTGAGGCTAACACAGCCGGGAGGCACTGGCAATGACAGGGATGGTGTGGCGCGGGCGCCCCGCCCGCGAAATGCCTGCGGGCATAGGGCTGTCGTAGTCAGACCGAAGGCTGCAACAGAGGACGCGGGAGGTGGCGATGACACGGCCCTCATTCTCACCAAATCGGGAATGTTAAGAAAGATTTCGATCATGGAGAGGTTTCGCGGGCGGGGCGCCCGCGCCACACTTGGCTACTTCGCCTCCTCCGGCACGATCTTCAACTCCAGCTTCTCCGTATGCCGCAGCACCGTTAGCGCACAACCCATGCCGACGCGCACATCGGTCAGCACGCGATGCAGATCGTCGACACCAGCCACCGGTTGTCCTTCCAGCGCTACAATCACGTCACCCTCGCGCAATCCTGCGCGCTTCGCCGGACTGTCTTCCTCTACGGACAGCACGACTACCCCCATCTCCTTCGGCAGGTCGTAGAACCGCACTACCCGCCGGTGTACCGGGACCGTCTGCGCCGAGACGCCAATATAGCTGCGGCGAATGCGCCCATCGCGCAGCAGGCGGCTGGCCACGAACTTGGCCGTATTGATCCCGATGGCAAAACAGATCCCCTGCGCGGGCAGGATCGTAGCCGTATTCACTCCGACAACTCGTCCCAAAGAATCCACCAGCGGTCCGCCCGAGTTGCCGGGATTCAGCGAGGCATCCGTCTGGATCACATCATCGATCAGCCGTCCGGAATAGGATCGCAGCGACCTTCCCAGCGCGCTCACAACTCCAGCCGTCACGGTCGACTGAAACCCGTACGGCGCGCCAATCGCGATCACCACCTGCCCGACGCGAAGATGCTGCGAGTCGCCCAATGCGGCTGCAGTCAAGCCTGGCTCATCTACGCGAACCACAGCCAGGTCGCTTGCCGGATCGTCTCCGACCGCGGTAGCCGGCATCCGGCGTCCGTCGGTGGTGGTGACCTCGATGCGCTTTGCATCGTGCACAACGTGACTGTTGGTGAGGATCAAACCATCAGGCGTGAAGATGAAGCCCGAGCCTCCGCCTCGCCGCTCCCGCGGTTCGCCCGAGCGCGTGCGGCCCGCGGCTTGATGCACTTCAAGGTTCACTACCGACGGACTAATTCGCTCCACCGCCCCTGTGACCGCGTTGGAATAAGCATCCAGCAGTAGGTCGTCGCCCCCGGTTCCCTCTGGCGCAATGGCCGGTTCCCGTGGGGCCTCACCATCCCAGCCTGCGCGGTCTGAGGTGAGATGTGACAACAAATTCGGGCTAGACACGGAAGGGAAGACACCTGCATCGTCCTGATTCATGCTGGATAGATGCCGGTCAATCTACTTCGGATTCATCGAGCCCAGCCGCAGAGCGGCGCAAGAATGCAGCCCACGGCGTGAGCCGTGGGGACAAGACGGAAGTGAACCAAGCCCCAGCCAGCAGATTCCGAAAAAAAGCCGGGACCAAGAATGGTCCCGGCATTGAGTTGGCTGGTTGCCCGGATAAAACTTGTTCGAGGTTTCAGGCGTCCCTCCGGGACGCTATCCATTCTGACGTCTGACCCGGCGCTGAAGCACCGGGCTATTTTCGCGTCGCCCCGATGGGGCGTTCTTGTTCGTTGCTACGCGCTCCTTCTCGGCCGCACCGTCAAATCCCGCACCTGGGTCAGGATGCTCGACATCTGCATCCCGTTCAGCTGCGATACAAAGGGCAGGATTTCCGCGATAAACTGATCCTTCATTAATTCGCTGATCTCTTCCTGGCGGCTGCGTTCTCCGCCACTGAGCAGTTCTGGCACGGTTACCTCCAATGCTCGCGCCAGCCGTTCCAGGGAAGACAGCGTAGGCGTGGCTTTCTCGTTCTCGATCTTGGAAACGTAGGTGCGGGGAACCGCCATGCGCCCGGCCAGTTGCCGCTGGCTCAGCCCGTTGCGCAGGCGCAGCGAGCGGATCGACGTGGCCAGGTTCAAATGTCCGTGCCCGTTGCCCGGCATCGGCATCATTACCGGCGGCGCGGCAACGACCGGTTCGGGCTCAGGCTCCTCGTCCAGGGAAGCATGGCAACGCCGGCAATTGTTATTGGAAGTACGGAACTGAACTAGCAGGCAGTGATCGCAACGGACGACTTCCCGTGAATCCACCGGGGCAAGAGTCGTGGCCATCGGGTTGTGGGAGTGCCAGAGCGGGCAGCTCCTTACATCTCAGAAGCGGGAACCAAATCTTTGGGGGAGAGGTTCCGACTGCAGGCCCAATCTGCGGTACAACGCCTGTGGAAGTCAAGGTTAAAATGCACATAAACCGCGACATCTTCGGACAAAACCCAAAATGGCACGGCAAGAAGCCCGAGAAAACAGGCAAAAACCCATGATTGATCGCGAATCCGCGTGGTGTTTACTAACTGAGTTCACCCAGTCAGAGAGTTTGCGCAAGCACGCGCTGGCGGTCGAAGCGTGCATGCGCGCCTGCGCCCGCAAGTTTGGCAACGGCTGCGCCGAGGACGAAGATTTGTGGGGTGTTGTCGGACTGATCCACGACTTCGACTACGAGCGCTGGCCCAGCCTCGATGATCATCCCTACAAAGGCAACGAGATTCTCAAGGAACACGGCTGGCCCGAGGTCATCACCCGCGCCGTGATGTCCCACGCTGAATACACCGGAGTCACCCGCGACACGCCCATGGAGAAAGCCCTCTTTGCCTGTGACGAACTGGCTGGATTCATCACCGCCGTCGCGCTGATTAAGCCCAGCAAGTCCCTGGCCGAGGTCGATGCGAAGTCGGTGCGAAAAAGAATGAAAGACAAAGCCTTCGCCCGCAAGGTGAACCGCGAAGACATCGTGCAGGGCGCGGCGGATCTGGGAGTCGATCTTGACGAGCACATCGCTTACTGCATCGAGGCCATGAAGGGGATTGCAGATAAGCTGGGCCTGGATGGCAGCGCGGCGAAGACAGCGTAGCCGGTGTTTCTAGGTTCATGTGGGGGAGCCGCCCCTTCGCCTTCGCTCAGGGCAGGCTCTCGACTGTCCTTCCGGCAAAGCCCGGCGGAGTGCGAGCCGTCCGTTACCGGCGATACTCCCGCCACAGCCAGCCTTCTGCTACGCTGGGCTGCAGATGCGCTGTCTTCACCCCATTCTATTGCTGCTTGCCTGCTCCAGTCTGTTCGCACAGGAGAAAGAGAAGCCCATCTCTGTGCCCGGGATGCAGCCATCCGGCCTCGAAGGCTCCATCGCGGCCTTCAAGAGCATGCCTCCCGACATCACACTCATTCCGCACGGAGAGGGGGCGCGGCACGGCCATCTTTGGATCCGCAATCTGGGCCACGCGTTGGTGATCGCGGGCGAAGTCGATGGCGATCCTCCCGACTTCCCCAAGAACCAGAACTGGATACTGTCCAAAGACCACATCGAAGTCTGGCTCGCGGCCGCGACCGACGTCGCTATGCCGGTGATCGGCTGGGGCAACCAGTTCGACCAGAATGTGTTTCCCAAAGGCCAGGACTCCTGCGCCGATCTCGGGAAGACAGAGCCCGGGGCCCCCGCTCCCCCCGAAGCGCGGCAGAAGAAGTGCCGCGAGTGGGTGGCTACACAGCAGCGGTACCGGCCTGTGTTCAAGCGCCTTTTCATGCGGCAGTGGCTGCTCACGGACTACTATTCGGTCGAGTCCTACGCCACGCCGGCCTTTGAAGGCGTCACCCGCGACTTCGCCAGTGACCAGCCCTACTACGCCGAGGAAGTGCCGGCCATGCTCAAACCCCAGGGGAAGGTTCGGACGTGGGTGAGCCGCGCGTGGGTCAGCCATGATCGCCCTGCCTATACCTTCCAGATCGAGATACCGTATGTCGCGTTTCCGCCGCTGCCCACGCTGGAGTTGCGCGATCTTCGCCTGATGGTCGACGTATTCAGTCCGGCACCGCCCGGTAAGAAGATGGGGGCGTTCTCCACTTCCTCGCCAATTCGTGTTTATGGCAAGCCGGAAACGTTCAACTGGATTCGTCTTGAGCCTGCCCGCAGCTTCCAAATGACGCCATGCGACATCGGCCTTACCGGGACCGACAAGTATCGCGATGACCATCCTGCCTGGTTCATTCCGCAGGTTGATGAATCGTTGGGCTGGCAATCGGACGCTTTCATTCTGGTCAACGAATCCCACGGATATGCCTACGATCCGGATGGCTTGTCGCCCGTAGTCCGTCCTATCCACAACTTCTGGCACGGCATCGGCCCCGGAGAGTGGATTTGCGGACCAGAGCTTTCCTACCGCGAGAGTGGAACGTTCCAACAACTCGGACAGACGGTCGGCGAAGAGGGATTCGATGCGAAGCGGGCGCCCGATGGCACGTTGCTGATCAAGTCCGGACCGCGCGTCTACGGCTCTGAGTTCGGCTCCGGCCAGTGTGGTGCCTGCCCGCGTGTGGACATGCGCATGTTTTCCGTCGACAAGGATCTAAACCTTCACTTGGCCCTCGATTTGGGCGGTATCGTGGACAACGGCACTGGCCAGTCTGAGGACTTCTCCCTCTCGGACGACTGGTTAAAGGTCTCGAAATTCGAACAAGATCCGGCAAACGACAAAGGCGAGCCCGGCCCCTGGTCCTCGACCACGTGGTGCCTGGAAGGCAGAGAATACCGCAAATGCGGCAAGAAGCAGAACGTCGAACCGCCCAATCCGCCCCTGCTGAAAGAACTGCGCAATGCCGACTGAAGCCGAATGTGGAATCGGCGACAGCCAGGTACTGCTCCTGTGGGGACAGCCGCCCCTTCGACTTCGCTCACGGCAGGCTCTCGGCTGTCCGGCCGGGCGAAGCCGCGCGTGAATCATTTGTCTGGTGTCTTGTGGCGTTCGTCCGTTGATCCTGCTACCCAAATCCCAAAGCTGCCGTCTACTGCCTTGGTTCGTGAGACTCTCCGGAACCACATTCTCAATTCGAGATTTGAATCACCGACTCCAAGGAGGTAGTGCCATGCCCCTGCACCAATCTGCGCGTCTTGTATTGGCCCTGAGTGTCATGCTGAGCACCACCACGTGGACTGCCTGCAACCAGGCGACGAATAGCGGAGCCTCCGCTGGCGCATCCGACAGCGGGAAGATTCCGATTACCACGAAGTCGGATGAGGCTAGAAATGAGTTTCTGCAAGGCCGAAGCCTGTCCGAGCGGCTTCTCGGACAGGAGTCCCTGGCGCATTTTGACAAGGCCATCGCTCTCGATCCCGATTTCGCTTTAGCGGAGCTGGGGCGCGCCAATAATTCTCCGACAGCCAAGGAATTTTTCGAGCATCTGAAAAAGGCCGTCAGCTTGGCCGACAAGGCCTCGGAAGGCGAGAAAACTCTTATTCTGGCTAACGAAGCCGGCGCCAATGGCGATACCGCCAAGCAGAGAGACTATCTCGAAAAACTGGTTGCAACCTATCCCAACGACGAACGCGTCCAGTTCGCTCTGGCCGGTTTCCATTTCGGTCAGCAAGATATGGATCAGGCGGTCGAGCACTACAAGAAGGCCACGACAGTGGCGCCAAACTATTCTCCCGCCTATAACGTGCTCGGCTATGCCTACCGGCAACAGGGAAACTATGCCGACGCGGAACAAGCTTTCAAGCGATACATCGACTTGATTCCCAACGACCCGAATCCCTACGACTCGTACGCGGAACTGCTGCTGAAGATGGGCCGTTTCGACGACTCTCTGGTGCAATATCGCAAGGCTCTTTCCATCGATCCTCACTTCGTTCCGTCACACTTCGGAATCTCTGCGAACCTCATGTACCAGGGCAAGCCGGACGAGGCCACCGCGGAACTGCAGAAGATGGCCGATCAGGCGCGCAACGATGGCGAACTGCGCACCGCCTTCTTCGGGATGGCGGTCGTGGCCACCGACCGCGGCAAGCTCGACCAGGCACTGCAAGCGATGGACAAGGAATTTGCCGTAGCAGAGAAGAAGAATGACGCGGCCGCCATGGCGGCCGATCTGCAAGCCAAAGGGAACATCCTGGCCGAAATGCAGAGATATAGCGACGCCAGGAAACAGTTCGACCGTTCCCTTCAGTTGATCGAGGGCTCAAATCTCTCGCAGGAGATCAAAGACAACGCGAAGCTTGTCCACCAGTCCAATCTCACGGCGTTGGCCATCGGGGAAAAGAAATATGCCGATGCCGCCACGCTTGCGGAGGAGTTCCGCCTGGGCGCGCAAGCCTCCAGGAATGGAGTGCAGGTAAAGCTCTCCCACGAACTGGCGGGCCGGATTGCTCTCGGTGAAAAGGACTACGACAAAGCCATCGCCGAGCTGGGACAGGCAAACCTGCAGAACCCCCGCAACCTCTACCGTCTGAGCCAGGCGTATCAAGGGAAAGGCGACAGCGCCAAGGCTCAGGAATTCTGCACCAAGGCTGCGGACTTCAACTCCCTGCCCACCCTGAACTACGCCTTCGTCCGCGCCAAGGCCCAAAAGCAGGCCGGCAAGAAAGCGTGAAGAGCGAAACGTGTGTGGGGGCCGGGTCTCTGCCTCGGCCAGCTCTTGTGTGGCGCGGGCGCCTCGCCCGCGAAAGGCTGGCAGCCCATCCGCACCAGGCCGAGACGAACTACTGCACCACCTCCGCCACCTTCCCACTCGCGATCAGTTCAGCGATGCGCGCAAAGTCCTGATACATCACGCGGTCTTTCTCCATCGTCGGACACACCGAGCGGATCGCCGCATGTGCCGCCTGTCCGCGCCTCGACGTCTTTAGCGGAGCGAGAAAGTCGAGCGCCTGCGCCACGGCCATAGCCTCGATCGCCAGCACATTGCGCGTATTCTCGACAATGCGCTTCAGCTTGATCGCCGCCGTCATCCCCATAGAGACGTAATCTTCCTTGTTGCCAGAAGTCGTGATCGAGTCCACCGACGCGGGATGCGACAGCACCTTGTTCTCGCTGACCAGGGCGGCTGCGGTGACCTGCGGCATCATGAACCCCGAATTCAGCCCCGCTCCCGGCGCGAGAAACGGCGGCAACCCCTCGCTGAGCGCTGGATTTACCAACCGCTCAATTCGTCTCTCGCTGATGCCTGCCAGCGCGCTCAGCGCGATCGCCAGGAAATCCAGAGCGAATGCCACCGGCTCCCCGTGAAAATTCCCGCCGGAAATAATGTCGCCTACGACCTTCATGGGATCGGCAATGAACACCAGGGGATTATCGACTGCGGAATTTGCTTCAGTCTCAAAGACCTCACGGCAGTGGGCCAGCGTGTCGCGCACCGCGCCGTGTACCTGCGGAATGCAGCGCAGCGAGTAGGCGTCCTGCACGCGGCCACACTCGCGATGTGACTCGCGAATCTGGCTACCCTCGAGCATGTGCCGCAGGTTGGCCGCTGTCTTCATCTGCCCGTTATGCGGACGCGCCTTGTGAATGCGCTCGTCGAACGCCGCATCCGTCCCCTTGAGCGCGTCGCAGGCCAGCCCACCGATGACGTCGGCGGAATCGACCAGCGTTTCCGCGGCCAAAAGCGCCAGCGTGCCCACGCCCAGCATGGCCTGTGTGCCATTGATCAGCGAGACCGCTTCTTTCGCTTCCAGTACCAGCGGCTTGACTTGCGCCCGCTTCAGGGCGTCGGCGCTCGGAACCCGCGCGCCCTTCTCGTCGATGCACTCGCCTTCTCCAATCAAAGCCAGCGCCAGGTGCGCGAGAGGTGCCAGATCGCCGCTTGCCCCGACGCTGCCCTGGGATGGCACAAACGGAGTCACGCCGCGGTTGAGCATCTCGCAAATCGTGTCGATGACGACCGCGCGCACGCCCGAGTAACCCTTGGACAGGGAATTGGCGCGTAACAGCATCATGGCGCGGGTTTCTGCAGCCGAGAGCGGTTCGCCGACTCCCACGGCATGCGACCGTACCAGGTTGACCTGCAGTTCGCGAATCTGGTCACCAACAATGCGCACATCACTGAGCTTGCCGACTCCAGTAGTGATGGCATACGCGACTTTGTTGCCCGCGACCAGTGCATCGACCACAGCCCGCGCCCGGTCGACTGCTTCGCGCGCGTCCGGAGAGAGCAGGGCAGCGCGGCGTTCAGAAGCTACTTCGCGCACCGCCGCCAGAGTGAGATCGTTTCCGTTGATATGAAGAGCGTTCAAAGAGAGTTTCCAGTTTCTAGTTTCCGGTCTTCTTGCCCAAGGCCTGGCGAAACACTTTCAAATACTTTCCCGGCAGCGCGGCGACTTTCATGTTCGAGTCAGTCACGATGTGCGTGGTCTCGCCCTCTGCCAGCAGCATGCCGCTGTCTGCCCGTACCAGTTCGTAGCCAAAATGAACCACCGAGTCGCGGACGTTTTTCAGCCTCGTGCGCACCACGACTTCGTCATCGTAGTACACCGGAGCCCGGTAGCGGCACTTCGCCTCGGCTACGGCGATGAAGCGTCCATCTTCCCGCTCCATGTCGCGATACGAAAAGCCCAACTGCCGCAGGAGTTCGACACGCCCTACCTCGAACCAGATCAAATGGTTCGAGTGGTACACCACCCCCATCTGGTCCGTTTCGGCGTAACGCACGCGCAGGCGGGTCTCATTCACCGTGGGGTGATGGTTCGATGTCATTTCCGGCTCCAGACGGGTTTGCGCTTCTCCAGAAACGACGAAATGCCCTCGCGGAAGTCGGCGGTGGTGCGGATGCCGGCATTTTCCCGCACGGCAGCCTCGATCTGCGCGTCGAGTTCGGCGCGAGCTTGATCGCTTAGCAGTTTCTTCGTCGCCCGAAGGGAAGCCGGACTGTTTTCCATCAGCAGTGCGGCCAATGCGCGGGCCCGTGCCATCAGCTTATCCGCAGGCACGACTTCATTCACCAACCCGAGGCGCGCCGCCTCCCCCGCGTCAAAAATTCTTCCCGTCAGCAACAGATCGCGTGCCTGCTTCTCCCCCACCTGCCGCAAAAGAAATGTGGACACGATGGCCGGCACAAACCCGATGCGCACTTCGGTGTAACCGAATTTCGCTTCCGGCACTGCCAGCGTGAAGTCGCAGAGCAGGGCGAGCCCAGTGCCTCCCGCAATGGCCGCGCCGTTTACCGCTGCAATCGTTACTTTCGGAAACTCGTAGAGCGAACGGAACAGCCGCACCATGGTCTCTGAGTCTTTCAGGTTCTGCTCCGGCGAGCGACCGATCAGCGCTTTCAGATTGTCCAGGTCCATCCCCGAGCAGAAAGCCTTGCCCGCCCCAGTCACAATGAGGACTACTGCATCCGATTTGGCCACGTCGTCGAGCGCGCGCAGCAGATCGTCAATCAGTTCGAAGCTGATGGCGTTGCGTTTGTCCGGCCGGTTCAGCGTGAGGGTGGCCACGCCGGAGTCGTAAGCGAGTTGGATGGTCGTGTAAGACATTTGTTATTGGATTTCTTGTCTGTTATTGCGGAGTAACCTTCGCCGTTCTCACTATCGAGTAGAATTCGTCGCGGAGCCCCGGACTACCCGAAAAATATGCGTACCTGCCTCTCCCAATACATAAGACCTGATCGCCAGGGCCGACGGCTCCAAGGCGCTCAAGATAAAGCTCCGAGCATGTCAATGGAGATCCAGCAACTTGGATTGTTCTTGTTCCGCGCAGCCGATAGCCGCTGTGCCCCCACATTCTGATCACACGATCAGTGCTCAGTCTTATGTGCTCCTCGTCGAGATCTGTCGAATTCTTGGCAATACGTATCATCGCATGCGGGGAGTGAAGCACCCGCGAACGTAGATAGCCGGGTGTGGTTATGAGGGAAAGGGATTCGTTGTCCTCTTTGCCTCCGAAATACATGAGAGGCACGGTTATATCGACTCCGCAACAGCGCTCACTGAAGCCATGCCCGAGATGCCAGTAAATTGCTACGGTTTCCCCCAGATTCAGCTGCACAAGTTCGGCGATCACGATGACGAAAAGTGAAACGATCACCACATATCGAGTCGACTTCGCGATTTTGATCTGCATTTTGCTTCACGAACCGTGTTAGTCGGCAGCCGCTGAACTTGCGTATCTTGCCCCAATTTCAGTCGTCGCGCGCAACAACCCATCCAACGGTTTCAGCGTCGGCAAGTCTGCCCCCCGTCCCTTCAGCACCTCAATCACTTTCTCCGTCGGAATGTTTCCCACCAAAGCATCCTGCGCGAACGGGCACCCGCCCAACCCTCCGAGCGCGGAATCGAACCGACGGCAGCCCGCATCGTAAGCCGCAAGAACTTTTTCTGCTGCATGCTCCGGGCGACTGTGCAGATGCACTCCAATCTCCAGGTAATCGTACTTGCTGATCACCGCACCCGCGAGTTCGCTAATCTGCTGCGGGCTGGCCACGCCGACGGTGTCGGCCAGGGAAATCATGTGCAGATTCTCGACTTCCATTAGGCTGATGGCTTCAATCACTTCGTCGACGCTCCACGGATCACCATAAGGGTTGCCGAAAGCCATTGAGATGTAGACCACCACATCGAGTCCCGCATCGTCAGCTTTCTTCTGGATCTTCTCCAGTTCCTCGAGTGACTCCTCGGGAGACTGATTCTGGTTCTTGCGCAAAAATGTCTCTGAGATCGAATACGGAAATCCCAACGTGGTCACCGCCTGGGTTGCGATGGCGCGCTCTGCGCCCTTCTCATTGACCACGATCCCGATAATTTCCACGTCATCCGGCGGGTCCAGTTCTTTCAGCACCTGTTCCGAATCCGCCATCTGCGGCACCGCTTTCGGCGAGACGAACGACACCGCGTCGATATGCTTGAATCCCACGCTGATCAGAGCTTTCAAGTAGTCCGCCTTCAGGTCGGCAGGAATCAACCCGTGCAGCCCTTGCCAGGCATCCCGCGGACATTCGATCAATTTGATTGGACCAGCAGTTGGCATTTAGCAGTTGGCACTCAGCGAAAAGGAACCATTCAGAAATCATCAATCAATAATCGCAAATCGGCAATCGGGAATAGCCCCCGTGTCTCCGTGGTGAATCACGTTTGTAGAACCCCCACCTTGAACTCCGGCACATCCGGGTTCAGAGCCGCGGCCTCCAGCGCCTGCGTGATGGCATCCCGCGTCTCGATCGGATCAATGATCTTGTCGATCCACAAGCGCGCCGCCCCATAGCGTGGATCCGTCTGCTCGTCGTAGGTGCGCTTCACCGACTCGTAGAGTTCTTTCCGCTCTTCCTCGCTGAGTTTCTTCCCACCGCGCTCCAGTTGCTTCACCTTGATCTCTACCAAAGTTCCTGCGGCGGAATCGCCGCTCATCACCGCATAGCGTGCCGTCGGCCATGCGAATACAAAACGTGGATCGTAAGCCTTCCCGCACATCGCGTAGTGCCCGGCGCCAAACGATCCGCCTACGATCACGGTAATTTTCGGCACCACCGAGTTCGATACCGCATTCACCATCTTGGCGCCCGCTTTGATGATGCCGCTCCACTCCGCGTCGCGACCCACCATGAATCCGTTCACATCGTGGAAAAAAACCAGCGGGATCAGATTCTGATTGCAGTCCATGATGAAGCGCGCAGCTTTCTCAGCCGACTCGGTATAGATCACCCCGCCAAACTCGATGCGCTTGTGGCCTTCGTGGTCGGTCTGGTGCGCGTGCAGCTTCTGGTTCGCCACGATTCCCACGGCGAAACCGCCGATGCGGCCGTATCCGCAGACCAGTGTCTTGCCATACTCCGGCTTGTACTCGTCGAAGCGGCTGCCATCGAGCACGCGCGCCAGAATCTCTTTCATGTCGTAAGGCCGCGCCGGAGACGAATCATAGATGCCATAAATCTCCTCCGCTGCCAGCGCCGGCTCCACCGGCTTCTTGCGGTCCCACGGAGACAGCCGGCGGTATCCCCACTTCTCGACGATCGACTGAATGCGCGCGATGCAGGCCTCGTCATTCGGTTCGCGGAAGTCCACCGTACCGCTGATGCCGGAGTGCATGGCCGCGCCCCCCAGTTCCTCCGCCGAAACTTTTTGTCCGATGGCCGCCTGCACCAGCGCGGGCCCCGCCAGGAACAAGCCACTGCCGTCCGTCATCAGCACGTGATCGCACATGACCGGCAGATATCCGCCACCAGCCACGCACATCCCCATGATCGCCGCAATCTGCGGAATGCCCATAGCCGACATGACCGCGTTGTTGCGGAACACGCGTCCGAAGTCGTCGGTGTCAGGAAAAACGTCCTCCTGCAGCGGCAGGAACACGCCCGCCGAATCGACCAGGTAGATCGTGGGAACACGGTTCTCGATGGCAATGTTCTGCGCGCGAATTACCTTCTTCGCGGTCATGGGGAAGAATGCCCCCGCTTTGACCGTGGCGTCGTTGGCAATGATCATCACCAGCCGCGTGTGAATACGCGCCATCCCGGTGATCACGCCCGCCGCCGGTGCGCCACCCCATTCTTCATACATGCCATGCGCGGCGTAGAGTCCGAGCTCAAAAAAGCTGGTCGGATCGACGAGTTTCTCGATGCGCTCGCGTGCCGTCATGCGCCCCTTGGCATGCTGGCTCTCGATCGCCTTGGGTCCGCCGCCTTCACAGATCTTTTCTCCCTCATTCCGCACCTGCGACATGAGATCCGCCAGAAATCGCATGTTGGCTTCGAAGCGCGCGGACGTGGGATCGATCCTCGTCGCGAGGACATCCGGCGGCGAGGACGCGGTCTGCATGGGGGCTTCGTTGCGGTCAGCCATGGTCGAAGGGCGCGGACTGTTTACGGTATACCAGCCGAGTCGCAGCGCGCAAACGGGACTACGGCAGGGGAGGGGAGGGCACGCACGGGCGCGTGCCGGCAGTCATGGCTTGCCGCAGAGCCTTTCCGACGGGATCCTCCACCACCGCGTCGACTAGCCCAAGGGCCAAGGCTTGTCGTGCACTGATCTTCTCCGCCGCGACGAACATCTCGAGCGCTCGCGCCCTTCCGATCAGTCGCGGCAGCCGCTGGGTTCCGCCCCATCCGGTGATCAATCCTAAAGCTGCCCCTCGATGTCCGAAAACGGCATGAGGCGATGCAATCCGCCGGTGACAAGCCAGCGCCAAGTCGAGTCCTCCACCCATGCAGTAGCCCGAAACCGCCGCATAAACCGGCGCAGGAAACCGCTCGACCGCCTGCATCAGTGCCTGCCCCATGGTTGAGAACTCGTAAGCTGACGGAGCGCTCAGCGCTGCGATCTCCTCGAGTTCCGCCCCCGCCGAGAAGAATCTGTCGTTGCCCGCGATGACTAGTGGATTGCTTTCCTTAGCAAGGGAGTCGATCGCAGAGGTAAGCGCCAGCACACATTCACGAGTCAGCCGGTTTGTCCCATCCGTGGACTGAAGGCGCAGAATGCATCTGCCTTGTTGATTGGCGAGTTGGAAGAATGAACCAGACATCAAGGTGCAGAACTAAGAAGAGTCGATTGCAGATTCAAGAGTCTAAGATTTCCTCTCTACCCACTCTGCCAGCCGGCAGCCGTCCTCTTCCAGCAGAAAAGTTCCCACGCCGAAGCACTCGCCAAAAATTCGGTATGATTCCGCATCGCGGCCGACGCGAGTGATCCATCTGTAGCCGACGTCATATTGGCTCCCGGTAAACCACTTTTGCGGCAGAACCTCTACCAAGCCAGCCTTCAGGTAGAAAACGTACAGGGCCATTGCTGGATCGTCAGCAGTCGTTGCGGGGTAGCTTGTTGGTGCAATAAGTTCTGTCACAGTCTGGAATGCCGCTGGTACCTCAATCTTCTGCATACCCGGCCAGAGTTGGACCGGCACCTCGAAATCCGCGACTGGTGGAGTTAATGCGTAAATCCGATCGCTCGACGGCTTGAACCACCCGGCAACCTCGGCCAGATCAAAAGCCTTGAGCTGGTCCGGATCAAAGCAGGTCAAACGGAGGTTACGCCCTTCCGGGCACCAGATCCCGAGCAAATTCGGTGGCACCAGAAAAGGCCGACAGTAGGTATTCAAGACCAGCCGCGGCTTTTCAGGTTCCTGCTCAAGTGCCAGCGAAACCAGGTATCCGACCGGTCCCTGCTCGCCATGATGCGTCCACACATAGCGCTGCCCTGCAAGCGAACGAAATGCGGGAAAGGTATTCCAGTACCACGGCGAAGGACCAACAGTGCGTTCCAGTTGCTGACGAACGTTGGAGAGGTTGGGAGTCGGCATGCGGTCAGGTGAGAATCGGAACGTGGCTGATTGTCTAACCCCCCGCCGGAACGCCCTGACCCTTCACATTGGCTCGGATGAACTTCACGATGTCATCCATCGCCGTTCCCGGTTGGAAGATCGCCGCAACACCCGCCTTCCTCAGCCCAGCGACATCCTGGTCAGGAATGATTCCGCCCACCAGCACCATCACATCGTCCATCTTGTTCTGCTCGAGCAGGTCCATCACCCGCGGCACAATCGCATTGTGCGCTCCTGACAGAATCGACAGCCCGATCACCTGCACATCTTCCTGCAGGGCCGCGCTGACGATCATCTCCGGCGTCTGCCGCAGGCCGGTGTAGATGACTTCCATGCCGGCATCGCGCAGCGCGCGGGCAATCACCTTGGCTCCACGGTCATGCCCGTCAAGCCCCGGCTTGGCAACTAGCACACGAATCTTCGGATCAGCCATCGCAAACCATTTAACCACAGAGGACACAGAGGATCACAGGGGAAC
Source organism: Terriglobia bacterium (assembly GCA_020073465.1). Classification (GTDB taxonomy): domain Bacteria; phylum Acidobacteriota; class Terriglobia; order Terriglobales; family Acidobacteriaceae; genus Sulfotelmatobacter. Next base: position 85,154 of record JAIQFC010000011.1, on the reverse strand, counting down.
GTAGAGCCTCTGTGATCCTCTGTGCTTAAAGGTTTTCCAGAGGCAACCGTGAAGTCGATGTTCAAAGATCACAGAAGAATCGTCCTCCGGCTGGTAGATGTGATCCTGAAGAGGACCTCCATGGCCAGGCCAGTTATCGCTTGCGGCTCCACGCGCGAACCGTATCACCGGCATGATCGTCGCGGCCGCTATGAAGGTCCACTCGCAGCTAGGACCAGGGCTGCTCGAGAGCGCCTACGAGGCCTGCCTCCTGCACGAGCTCCGCAAACAAGGCCTGAGTGTCGCAAATCAAGTCGGACTTCCCGTTGTTTACGACGGGGAGAAGATCGATCTCGGTTACCGCATTGACTTGATCGTTGAAGACCTTGTTATCGTCGAGATCAAATGTGTCGAGGCGATCCACCCTGTGCACCAGGCGCAGCTTCTATCGTACATACGCCTGAGCGGCAGAAATGTCGGCCTGCTGATCAACTTTCATGTGGCCCATCTCCGCGACGGCATCAAGCGAATGGTCGACGGCACAGGGTGGGAAAGATGAGAACTTCACCGAGGATCCCTGCGTAATCCCTGTGCTCCTCTGTGCCCTCTGTGGTTAAAGGGTTTTGATATCCAGGCTCCGCCACAAATACCAGCACGCCACGCTTCGATAGGGAGCCCACGGCCGCGCAATCTTCTCCATCACGTCCGGCTTGGGCATCTTACGTTTGCGGTAGTGTTTCCTGATCGCCGCCTGCACGCCATAGTCCCCAGTAGGCAATACATTCTCGCGTTTCAGCGTGAACATCAGGAACATCTGCGCCGTCCACACTCCGATGCCCTTTACCTGCGTCAGATGCTTGATCACTTCTTCATCCGGCAGTTCCGGCAACCTCGCGAAGTCGAGCAGACCAGCCGAAGTCTTCGCAGCCAGGTCTTTCAGATACGCCGATTTCTGCTTCGACAGCCCCACGCTGCGCATCTGCGCATCCGTAAGCTTCAGGATGCCTTCGGGTGTGAGCGGTTCTCCTGCCAACGCGGCAAACCGCTTGAAGATGGTCACCGCCGCCTTGCCATTCAACTGCTGGTAGACAATCGCCTCGGCCAGGCTGTGAAATTCGGGTGGACCAAACTCCATGCGGCACGGCCCGACGCGCTCGATAATGCCGCGCATCACGGGGTCACTCTTCTTGAGGTGGATCACGGCCTTTCGCATGGTTTATACGTGTACCATAAGAGTTGGAAAAAGGCGAAGAAAAAACGAATCGCAAAGACGAGAGACAATTGTTAGATCCTCACCGCACTGCGGCCAGCGCCAGTCCCGCAAGCCCGCCGCCCAGCACCACCCAGGCTGGATTCAGCTTCCATCTCCACAGACACGCGAGCGCAGCCACTGCAATCACCCACGCCGGCCATCCGCGCAGCGCATCCGCAGCAAGCCTCACTGTGACTCCACCCATCAACGCCACCGCACACACGTTCACGGAGTCGAGGATGGCCGCCAGCCAGGGCGACTGCCGCAACTTGAACAGGACCGGAGCCAGCAGCGCCACATAGAAGAACGATGGAAGGAAGATGGCCGCCGTCGCCACCGCGGCACCCGGCACGCCCCCGAGAATGTATCCGATGAACGTCGCACTGGAGAGTACCGGTCCGGGCGTGAATTGCCCGATCGCGACCGCATCCAGCAGTTGCTGTTGGGTGAGCCACGCATGCTGGTGGATTAGCCCCTGCTCCAGAAAGGCGAGCAAGACGTACCCGCCGCCATAAAGCACGGCGCCCACCTTCAGAAAGAAAAGCGCAATCCTCACCAGAGGAACCTTCGCCACAGGAACGACTGCGGCGGGAACCGCAAACAGGATCAGCACCTTTTTCAACGAGAGCAGACTGGCCTTCGTCGCAAGCAATCCCGAGGACGCCTTTGCCGCCGGAGACGCTTTTCGACGTTCGGCGGCGCGGCCAATGACCATGCCGGCGACGCCTCCCCCGAACAGAATCGCGATCGGACTCAGCTTCAGAAAGAATGCAGCCAGTGCCACAACGCCAAGCGCGGCGAGGATCACGTTTCGAACCGCAGACCGGCCGAGTCGCGAGGTAGCGATGGCAATCACAGCAATCACTGCTGGCTTGATTCCCGCCAGCACTGATCCAGCTTGAGGCAGCGCACCGAATCGCACGTACGTCCAGGCGAATGCTCCGGTGATCAATGCCGCTGGCAGAATGAAGCTCGCGCCCGCCACGCATAGTCCCACCCAGCCCGCCCGCACGAAGCCGGTACTGATCGCCATCTCGGTGGAAGTCGGCCCCGGGACCAGGTTCGCGGCGCCGAGCATGTCGAGAAACTGCTGCCGCGTCAGCCATTGCCGTTTGCGGACAACTTCCGTCTCCATCAGCGCGATGTGCGCCGCCGGTCCGCCAAAGCTGATGGTCCCGAGTTTGAGAAACAGCGCAGCGAGCTCTCGCAGACGTACTCCGAGCGAAGCAGAGACCTGAGTTGATCTTTCCTGTGCCTCAGGCACGCGCTACTCACCTGCTCTTTCTGGGATTTTCTCAGTCACGGCACGATTCGCACGCCAGGCGTCCACTGACCACCGCCCTAACTGTTCAAATGCTGCTGAAAAAAGCTTACGATCCTTCTCCGCGCATCTTCTGCTGCTGGTGGATCATACCCAATGTGAATTACACGCAGCGCCTTGAAGAACAACGTGCCATGACTGTTGAGAAACGAGTGGCCCGCTTCCGGATACTCTTTCACGTCGTGCGCGATGCCTGCCGCCGTGAGCGTCTGCTCTAACTTCTGCGCGACGCCCCGGTTCCAGTGGTCCCTGGCTCCATAGCTCGCGACAATCGGGCATGCCCTCGCAAGAAAGGTCTCAGCATCATTCGGCAACGGCCCGCCATAATTCACGCTCGCCGCTCCGAATCCATAACCCGGCGCGAGTAAGAGCGCGACCCCGCCTCCCATGCAAAACCCGATAACGCCAATCTTGCCCGTGCATCCCTGTTGCCGAACTAGCCACGCGCGGACAGCCTCCACGTCGTCGTAGGTCGGACCGCGCCGTGCCTTCAAGTCTCGCGCGATGGCAAACAGGCATTTCATCATTGGGCCGCGAAAGTACAGGTTTGGTGCCGCGGCCAGGAATCCTTCCCGTGCCAGCCATCGTGTCTGATTTCGCAGATCTTCCTTCATGCCGCCGGCGTCGTGGAGTACTACCACGCCGGGCCACGGCGAAACCTGCTCGGGAATGGCAACGAATACCGGCAAATCGCCGGAATTCACCGGGATCGTGATGTCGCCCATGGTGCCCTTCCTGTCCGTAGGTTATCTCTTGAACTGACCGGTTATCGGACTACAAAGGCTAGTGCTCGCCTCGCCGTAAGTTTTCGATCAGACGCTCGGAGGTCCTCAGCGAAAACGTCAGAATGGAGATCGTGGTGGTCTTGTCGGTGCAGCCGAGAAAAACACTCGCGTCGCACACGTACAGATTCGGCACGTCGTGCGTCTGCCCGAAGCGGTTGGTCACAAAATTCTTGGGATCATTCCCCATGCGGCATGTACCGGTTTCATGCAGGCTGTAGCCGGGAACTTCCGGCGCTTCCCCTGCCCCTTCCACCACGCCACCGGCCGCGCGAATTATTTCGGCCGAGACCTGCTTCGCATGCTCCCACATCTTCAGCACGTTTTCGTCCCATTGAAAGTGCAGGCGCGCCACGGGAATGCCGTAAGGATCCTTCACCTCCGGATCAAGATCCACATAGTTCGTGTCCGAACGCAGCGAAGGAGCCTGTATGCCAAAGGTCACCGGCGTCGGAAAGCGCCGTTTGATCTCCTTCTTGAACGATGACCCGAAACCATCGAGATCGTTGGCATACCACGGAAAATCCGCGCAGCCGCCGTCGGGATAGAGCGCGTACCCGCGAACGAATTTCTCTTCATGCGGGTCTTTCAGGTTTTGCCAGCGCGGCAGCCACGCGATCGTGCTGTCGGAAACATGATCGGGAAAACTGGGCTGGCCCAGAAGTTGAGGCAGATATCCGCGAGCGGTTTCTCCGTACAAATGATCGCAGAGGTTGCGCCCCAGCTGTCCGCTCGAGTTGGCAATTCCATTCGGCCAGTGTCGTGATTTCGAATTCAGCATGATCCGCGAAGATTCCACGCACGACGCTGCCACCACGACCGCGCGCCCATACACTTCCACCTCGTGTTTGGTCTTGCGGTCGATGTAGGCCACTCCCGCTGCTTGCCCGTTGTCGTCGACAAGGATGTTTTTCGCCAGCGCGTCGGTTCTCAGTTCCAGATTCTTCGTCGCCTCCGCTTTGGGCAGAAGAAAATACGGTGTCGAGAAGAATGCGCCCACGTCGCACCCCGTGGTGCACTCCCCGCAGAAGTGGCACGCGGGATGTCCTTCATGCTCCTGGGTCAGTTGCGCAATCCGGTCATGCAGGTACGGCACACCGACTTTCCTGGCTCCAGCTTCGAGAATCCGGTCGATGCAGCGGAAATTCATCGGTGGCAAATACGAGCCATCCGGATTGCTCGGCCGGTTCTGCGCCGTGCTGGCCACGCCAATCATCTTTTCCACACGCGTGTAGTACGGCGCAATCTCGTCGTAAGTGACGGGCCAGTCGACGTCATAGCCGTCAAGTGAGGCCGCCCGGAAGTCAATGTCGCCAAACCGCGCCGAGCTGCGCCCCCAGAAATTCGTCTTTCCCCCAACCGCAAAGCAGCGCGGCCACATCCACTTGGTCCCCGGAGCTGTGGTGAACGGAATCTCGTGCTCCCAGGCCGCTTTCGTGTATTCGTTGTCCATGTAGCCGTAGGACTCGCTGCGATGCTTGGGATCGTCGAGTCCGCGGAACTTCATCTCCCAGGGCATGCGGTGGTAGCGAAAGTCCTTTTCCGGATCAAGCTTGCGTCCGGCATTCAGCGCACACACCTTCAGCCCCGCCTCGCACAAGGTCTTGATCGCCATGCCGCCGCCGGCGCCGGTTCCGATCACGATCACATCGAAAACTTGTTTGGCCATAGTCTTGACGTCGCTCTCGAAGTTGGATCCTTGAATCCTGATCTCAGCTTGTACGAGAAAGATGCAGATGCTCGGGATCGTCCTTATGCGGACACTCCGGCGACTCCGAATAGAACTTCAGAGCCGGATGGTCCAGAGCCTTGTATCCGACCTCGCTGGTATAGAAGCCGGTCACCGTGAATTCACGCACCACCTTGAAGAAACTGCGTCCGTCTTCCTCGCCCGGACGCGCCTTGTCCTTATATGCGAGCGGTTCCAGCACCGCCGTCTGCTGGTCTGGAGTGAGTTCGACAAACGGTTGCCCGAATGCGCGTTCGCTGTGCGCGTTCAACCAAGTCAGCCCGGTACGGAACCTGTACTGTACTTCCGTATCGCGGGAGACCATGAAATCAATGAACTCGGCGACGCCAGCCTCTTTCGCTCCGGGAGTGCCATCGGTTGGGAGAATCATCTCCGCCAGCCGCTCCACCGTCGCGTACTCCTGCGCCATGAAAAACTGCGGACGGTAGGCTGCCGGCTTGATCTGCGCAGCCCCATTGCCCACGTGCCCGCAGGCAAACGCCCATTTGCTGAATCCGGGAAACTGCGCGGCCGCTGCCGCTGTCGCCAGAATCCGCAACACTTCCCGCCGTTCGATGCCTTGTCCTGCCATGTTTGGTCAGCCTGGAACCTACTCTATTTCGAAAGGAATCCTACTGTCTTCTCCACCAAGTCCGCCGTCGCCTTGTACGGATCACCAGGCGCGTCGTACTCGATCGAGCAGAAGCCCTTATACCCGTGCTTGTTCAAGATTCCAAATGTTCGCGCCAGATCCACGTGCGTGGCCTTCCCTTGCTGGTTGACCTCGCCATCCTTCACATGGCAAATGCCATAGGCATGCGCGAACATGGCGTCAATCGCGCGGTACGCATAGTCCTCGTCATGCGCGTTGAGTGTATTGCCGAAATCCGGCAATGGGTGCAGCCATGGGCTGTCGACCTTCTCGATTACCTGCACCAGGAAGAACGGATCCTCACTCACCGGATTGTCATTCTCCAGGTGCACGACAACATTCTTCGACGACGCGTAGTCAACCACCTGCCGCAGGCTCTCCGCCAGACGTCCGGCATCCGGTTTTGCATCCTTCGCCTGAGGAATGTTGGTGCGAACGCTCGGCGATCCGATCGCTGCCGCCACGTCAACCCACTGCTTGCTGAAGGCGATGGCTTTCTCGCGTTCAACGCGGTCCGACGCGTAAGGGCTATTATCCCCGTCAACTGCAATATTCGCGATGCCCGCACCCGCCTTCTCGACCGCAGCCCGTAACTCCGCAAGATACTTGGCATCAGTCGACGGAAAGTGTGCTGACCAGGGCTCAATCCGGCGAACCTTGAATTTCTCTACGACGTGTGTCGCAAAGTCTTTCAGTTCGATGGTCGGATTGCCGCTCTTATGCTCCCCCCCTGCAATGAACTCCCGGAAAGGATAGGAGGCGACCGCCACGCGTTCGCGCGGCGCAGAAGGAAACGTGAACGCGGGCTGAGAAGTTGCTGCGGCTCGCAAGAAAGAAGGCAGTAGCCCAATCCCTGCCGCAGCACATGTTCCGTGCGCAAGAAACTCTCTGCGTGTCGTGCCATTCATGCGCGCCAGTGTATCAGAGGCCGTGTGGTGTGGACACTCAGCGCTCGCCTGCAGCTAACGGTATCTCCGATCATCCTTTTGCCTTGGCTGGGGGAAGTTGAAATCCAATGCGGGCGCGGGGCGCCTCCTCAGGCGTCATGAGTTCCTTGATGGCTTCAATCAGTTCCTGAATCACGGAGTCGTGCGTGCCCAGACGGTCTTCGAGCTCGCCGATCTTAGCGGCAAGGCGGCGGTTGGTGGCCAGCATCTCGCGTAATCGCACGAACGCGCGCACCACAAATACGCTCATCTGCACTGCCCGCTCGGAATTGAGCACGGTGGCGGCCATAATCGCACCATGTTCCGTGAATGCAAACGGACGGTATCGCCGTCCACCTCGCCCTCTCTTTGAGATCACAATTTGTGATCTCAAAACTGCTTGTTCCTTGGTCGTGAGTTGGAACACGAAGTCCGCGGGGAATCGTTCCTGGTTGCGTTTGACTTGCTGGTTTAGCTGCCGCACCGGAACACCATAGAGTTCAGCCAGGTGTGCATCGAGAATGATTCTCTGCTGGCGCAGGAACAGGATCCGCGATTCGACGGCGAACGCCGGGGTTCCCCGGCGCTTCGGCATGCTGAGCAGCTTTGCAGTTTGTCGCTTTTTCATTTTGAGATCACAATTTGTGATCTCAAAATCATAGTCCCAAGCGGCTGCGATTTTCCGCCCACAAGGGCAGATATTCTTACACCGGCTCCCGTTCTGGGCCAGAAGCAACCGGGGCGCGCCACGATGCACTCTCTACGTAATGCTCACTTCCGTGTACGTCCCATACACCTGCCGCAGCGCCTCGCAGATCTCGCCTACGGTCGCGTACGCGCGCACAGCATTCACGATGTGTGGCATCGTGTTGGCCGGAGAGACGGTCCCGTTGGTGCCGGCTTTCGGTTCCTGCGCGGCCGCCTTCTTCAGCGCATCGAGCGTGCGCCTGACTTCCTCACTCGACCGTCGCGCCCGCAGCGCCTTCAGCTTGGCGGTCTGCTGTCGCGCCACGCTTTCGTCAATGTAGAGGATGCGCGGCGGCTCTTCTTCAATCACGAATTCGTTCACGCCGACGATCACCTTTTCTTTGGCTTCGGCGGCACGCTGGTACTGGTAGGACGCCTCGGCAATCTCCTTCTGGGGGTAACCGCGTTCGATCGCCTTGACCATGCCGCCCATCGCGTCCATCTTGCCGAAATAGTCGAGCGCACCATTTTCCATCTGCAAAGTCAGGTTCTCCAGGAAGTACGACCCGCCCAGAGGATCAACGGTCTGCGTCACTCCCGATTCGTACGCGATGACCTGCTGCGTGCGCAGCGCGATCCGCGCGGCTTCCTCGGTGGGCAGGGCCAAAGCCTCGTCGTAGGAATCGGTGTGCAAGGACTGGGTTCCGCCCAGTACCGCCGCCAGCGCCTGCAACGCCACGCGCGCAATGTTGTTCATCGGTTGCTGCGCCGGCAGCGACACGCCCGCCGTTTGCGTGTGGAAGCGCATCAGCCACGTCCGCTGGTTCTTTGCACCAAAGCGGTCCTTCATAACCCGGTACCAGATTTTGCGCGCTGCACGGTATTTGGCAATCTCTTCGAAGAAGTCATTGTGCGCGTTGAAGAAGAAACTTAACCGGGGACCGAACTCGTCCACATCCAGCCCGCGACGCCGCGCCCACTCGACGTACTCAACGCCGTCATACAGCGTAAACGCCAGTTCCTGCAGCGCAGTGGAACCTGCCTCGCGGATGTGGTATCCACTGATCGAAATCGTGTTGAACCGCGGCGTGAATTTCGAGCCGAACTCGAATGTGTCGATCACCAGCCGCATCGATGGTGCCGGCGGATAGATGTATTCCTTTTGCGCGATGTATTCCTTGAGAATATCGTTCTGGATCGTGCCCGAAATCTTCTTCCAGTCTGCGCCCTGCTTCTCCGCCACGACCAGGTACATGGCCCACAGCACCGACGCGGGTGAGTTAATGGTCATCGATACCGTAGTCTTTTCCAGGTCGATGCCACTGAACAGAATCTCCATGTCTTCGAGCGAATCGATCGCCACACCGCACTTGCCCACCTCACCCTCGCTTGCGGGATGGTCGGAGTCATACCCCATCAGCGTGGGCAGATCGAACGCCACTGAAAGCCCGCTGCCGCCGTGCTCGAGCAGGTACTTGTAGCGCTGGTTGGTTTCCTCGGGCGAGGCGAATCCGGAGAACTGCCGCATGGTGTAAAGCTTGCCGCGATATCCCGTGGCATGAATGCCGCGCGTGAACGGCGGCTGACCGGGGTAGCCAAGATACTCTTCTTCGCTCCAGTCCTCGGGCAGGTCGGCCGATGTATAGAGTCGGCGAATCGGCACGCCGGAAATCGTCGTAAAACGCGCTTGCCCGTTCTCGTCGACGTTCACTCCAGTGGGCGCGCCAATCGGCCGCTCAGGAGCTTTCTCAAGCGTTGGCGCGAGTGTGTTCTCCGCCCATCGCTTCTCAGCTTCGGAGGGATGGCGGTTTTCAAAAACATCAGCAACCGGACTTTCAGCGACTTGCGGCTTCAGTGGTTTCTTGTCCATGCAAACCCCAGTGGTCTCTTGTGATCATAGGGAAGGGAGCGCGGAGGGGCAAGGCACCACCGGGTTAGGGCCGACCGGTCGGTCAGGACCACCATTGATGACAACCCGATGTGTGCCAGCTAAGGCTTTGTCTCCGCCAGCCTCACGCCGACCTTCTGCATCAGTTCGGGAGACCAGAGGGCCAAGCGCTCCTTGCCATCACGGCCGAGTTCTTCCGCGGCCCGGTTGTAGGTCGCCAGCAACTCCCGCGGATCGATCATGCACTCGATCAACCTCTTGCGCCCGTAGCGCCTCTCGACCACGACCGCCATCTTGTATCCGACGGTGTACCACGGTCCCTGCGCGCCGAAAAACGAATAGGCCTTCTCGTCAATGTCGTCTTTCTTGTTTAGCCTCTGGTCCACGACGTCGAGGAAGAACTGCTGCAACAAATGCACATCCTGGTTGAAGTTGGCCAGGTCGTGTTCCCAGCGCGCATGTTCTTTGGGAGAACTCGCAGCGTGCGGATCAATGTCCGGTCCGCCTGCCGCGGCCAGCATGGCGAAGCCCTCGCCAAACGCACCCATCCACTCGACCGCCGGCTTCACATGCGGAGGCAGGTCTTTCAGTTTCTCCTCCGTCAGCGAATCGACGCTGGAAAACCCGATGTGATGCAACTCGTGCGCGACCGTGTTTTCAAACTTTGCTGCCGATTCTTCCGGATCAAGATAGAGGAAAATCGCCGGATCGGTGGTGGTCTCAAACACAAAGCTGTTGATTCCCGGCTTGATGACGGGGAAAACCTTGGCCTTGATGGAAGCCTGTTCGGGCAAGTAAGCCAGCACGCGGCGTGCCGAGGCGACCAGATCCGCCCTCCGCCAGGTGTCAAGCGTCTGCCGCAGGATAGTGGCCTTCGCTGCCAGTTCCGGGGAGAGCACAAACTTCCTGAAATCGTCGTCAGTGAAGTCGCGGTGCATGCTGGCCTCCCGCTTCTTCAGGCGGACGTAGGGTTCGGTGGCAAAAAGACGCTGCCAGTCTGCGTCGGTGATGGCGGTTCCCGCGGCGTGCCTGTCCAGGATTGCGAGGGCGGCGTCGGCCTCCTCCGTGTTGAGCTTGAGCTGGACGCGATTGGAAGCAGTATCTGGCTGAGCGGTTTGGCTGTGAATCGAGGGTGCGATCAGCACAAATAAAAGGGGGATGATAGGGAATGAGCGCGACTGAAACATGGGAGCCTCCAATGATTAGACGTGGCTGCGGATGGCAACGTAAGCGCCGCTCCGAGTCGAATGCAGAGGCAGCGAGCAGTGCCTCTACGACAAGGGCATGTGCAGAAACGTTGCTTGCACTGCCTCTTGCCGTCATCACGACTGCTTGCGCGAAAGTTCCCACGCCTTGGCGTATTTCCACGACACATACACTGCATGGTAGAGGTGCAGCAGAAGCCCCTCGCGCCCGTCAAGGAAACCGAGACGAAAGAAATAGTTGTAGACGAACGTCGCCAGCGGTCGTAGGGCGATGTTGATCACGCTGAACCGGACTTTGCCCTTGCCCTTCGCCACAACCATCTCCGCGCCCAGCGACGAGTAGCGGTTCATGTGCTCGATATAGTCGGAAAGCGTGGGGTAAGAGTGGTGGATAAGAGAACCGCAATTGATGGTAACGACTCTGCCGTGTAAGTGAATTATTTCGTGCACTGACCGTGCTTCGCAGCGCCCATGACCCTGGCGAAACAGCCGCAACTTGGGGTCAGGCCAGAACCCACCATGTTGAATCCAGCGGCCGAGAAAGAAATTCTTACGACGGATCGAGAATCCGGCCGGTCTCCCCTTGAGCATATCCAAGTTGGCGGATGCGTTGGTCGCCTGTTCCATCGTGAGGCACCATTCGCGGGGACTCATCTGTGGCAGCGGTTGGTCAGTGGGATGCCCTACAAGCTCTTTGACCAACGTCGATTCGACTTCCTCGTCCGCGTCCAGGCTCAAAATCCAATCGCCCGTTGCCTTCTCGATCGCTGAGTTCTTTTGCGCGGCGTACCCTTTCCATTCCTCGACGAACACCTTTGCGCCAAACGACTCGGCGATCTCGACCGTGCGGTCGGTCGAGCCGGAGTCGACGATGATGATTTCGCCCTTGCCGTCGGCGACCAAGGGCTTGACGCTTTCGAGCGTACGAGCCAGGTTCAGTTCTTCGTTTTGGGTGATGATGACCACGGACAGGATCATGGGTTAGGCCATGCCTCCTGGTCGCTGGCGAGGAAAAGCCAGCCGAGCGTTGCTCGGCATGGACGGGCTGGGGCGCCCGTCCCCACACAAGCCGTCCCCACACGAGTCGTGCCGATGCCTGCCGGGGCAGTCACGATTACGGCGGAGAGAATCACGGGAGGAAGGATACACGTTCGCTGGCGGGTGGAAAATTCACTGCATTGGTGTCTCCTCGGACCTGAGGGACAAGCCGCCTCGGAACGTAAGTGCTGCGTTTTCTGTCTATGATTCAGGTAGACTGGGGGAGTAACTCGGGAACGACAGCGGCGCTAACGCCAACTCGTGCATTATCTGCAAGTTAAGAAAGGAACCGGCAATCCAGCGGTGGCGCAAGACAGTTTTTGCACCCCGAACGCTTCCCAGGATGCCGTTTCCCGACGTTTGCGAGCCATTGCAGGACCGCCAGTGCGTCGGGTGACCCGCCCCGCCCCCCCCCCCCCGTGACCCGCCCGCCCCCCCTCTCCCAGGGTCGGCCGGTCGCATGGAGAGGCTTAAATCGACTCCTGGCGCAAAGTTATCTGCAAGCTATAAATCTAAAGAGTTAAATCTGGTAGTCGTAGTAGACCGCGAAGCCCGCTTCGCCCTTGGCGTCCTGTTCGCCCGCCTCGGACGTCTCATCCAGTACGATCGCGACCTCGCATTCCGGTTCCTGCATGGGCTGGTGGGTGAGTTCTGACAGTCTCTGGCGGAGTTCCTTCACCTCGCGCGCCAGTTTGATCAGAACATCGGAAAGCGGGTCGCGAACGTCTTTCGGATCGGTGATGACCACGCGTTTGCCATCGCGCAGCACGATGTGGCCGGGCACGCCAACAATCGTCGAATTGTCGGGGACGTTGTGCAGCACGACCGATCCCGCGCCGACGCGGCAATTCTCGCCAATCGTGATGTTGCCGAGAATCTTGGCCCCGGCACCCACGAACACTCCATTGCGCAGCGTGGGATGGCGCTTCCCGGACTCCTTCCCGGTGCCGCCGAGGGTTACGCCCTGGTAGAGCGTGCAGTCGTCGCCGATGATGCTGGTCTCGCCAATGATGATGCCTAGCCCGTGGTCGATGAAGAGGCGATGTCCAATCTGTGCTCCGGGATGAATTTCGATCCCGAACAGGAAGCGTGTGATTTGCGAGAGGAAGCGGGCCAGTGTGCGCAGGCCATGTTTCCACAGCCAGTGGTTGATGCGGTGGCACCAGAGCGCGTGCAGTCCGGGATAGCAGGTGACCACTTCAAGCCAGGACTTCGCCGCGGGATCGCGCTCGAATACCGAGGCGATATCTTCGCGCACGGACTTGAAGAATCCGACCATGTTCAAAAGGCGGTCAACCACCAAGGACACGAAGTTTCACGAAGGGTTAAGCCTTCACGGTTTCCTTCGTGGACCTTCGTGTCCTTGGTGGTTAAAAGCTTTTCGCTAACTCAACTCCCTCAGACCGGCACGGCTTCCGTGGGCAACTGCTGCGCCTGATTTCTCAGCGCTTCAAAAAGTATAGTGCTCAGATAGCGCTCGCCGAAGTCGGGCAGCACCACCACGATCAGCTTCCCAGCATTCTCAGGACGCTTAGCCACTTCGATGGCCGCCCAGGCCGCTGCGCCGCAAGAAATTCCGGATTTCCGGGATGAATCCTGCGCCGATCCCTTGAATCTTGTGCGGGCTGGGTTTGCCTCCGGAAAGCACGGGGCTATCTTTGGGTTCGACGGCCACGATCTTGAAGCCCGGCTTCCTGGGACGAATGTATTCGCCGACCCCGGTCAGCGTGCCGCCTGTGCCGACGCCGGAAATCAGGATGTCGATCTTGCCCTCGGTGTCGTCCCAGATTTCCGGACCGGTGGTCTCACGGTGAATCTTGGGATTCGCCGGATTCACGAACTGCTGCAGGATCACACCTCCGGGAGTGGCTGCGCGGATTTCCTCGGCCTTGGCAATCGCGGCTTTCATTCCTTTGGGGCCGGGCGTGAGCACGAGTTCCGAGCCCAGGGCCATGAGCAGGACGCGGCGCTCCATGCTCATGGTGTCGGGCATGATGAGGATGAGGCGATATCCCTTCACCGCAGCAGTGAAGGCTAAGCCGATACCGGTGTTGCCGCTGGTGGGCTCGATGAGCACACTCTTGCCGGGATGAATCTTGCCCGACTTCTCGGCTTCCTCGATCATGCTCACGCCGATGCGGTCTTTCACGCTGTTGCAGGGATTGAAACTCTCGAGTTTTGCAGCGACTTTGGCGTGGCAGCCGGCGGTGACTTTGTTGAGATAGACGAGCGGGGTACGGCCAATGAGTTCGGTGATGTCCTGGGCGATTTTCATGGTGTCCTGACCCTCTTTGCAGTTGAGAACAGTCAGCCTAATAAGCTACTAGAGTAGCAGCGCCGACTCAAATCATGATCAGTTGCGATTCCGCCGGTTTCAGCGATTTTCAGGGGCATTCCTCGCAGCGGCGGAAAAACAGAGGAAGGTGAGTAGCGCAGCGCCGGGCAAGAAACCGGCGCTGCGCGTTTCCCGTTACTGCTGCGCGGCTGCTGGTGCTGCCGATGGCAGGTCTTTGCGCGGCGCAACGTAGGGCACGTTGGGCATACGCGTGACCTGACCGCGAGCGGCATCGTCGATGCTGATGCTGGAGTGATCGAGCAGTTGGCCCGTGGCACGGTCCAGTTCGACCTTCGACTTTTCGTAAGCCACCATCGCGTTCACCAGCGTCGACTCGGCTGTAGCTAGCTGGCTCTGGTTCTGCAGCACCAGCGTCGTGGTCGATGTGCCGAACTGGTACTTCTTCTGTTCCGCATCGAGCGACTGGCGCGCGAATTCCAGTGCGGCTCTGGCGGAATCTACGCTGGCGCGGTTTTGCTGCACCGCGTACTGCGCATTGCGTACCTCGATGCCAACCTGGTTCTCGATTTGCTGCAGACGCATCTGCGCCTGGCGGTATTCCAGTTCGGAGCGGATCTGGACGGCCTGGGCGGCGCGGTTGCGTAGCGGGATGTTCAGCTGCAGGCCAACACCTTTGTCCGGAGCCGTGGAGTTGAAAAGCTGATTGATGGTGCCGCCGTAGCTGGTAGAGGGCACGATGGCGTGTTGGTTAAGAGCCGGGTCAGGATTGGCGGCGGCGCAACCAAACTGCAACTGTTGCGCAGTCTCGGGCGTCGAACACAGGCCTGCCGGGTTCTGTGCACCGCCCAGGCCCGATCCTCCATAGTAGGCGAAAAGGTCGAGGGTTGGCAGCAACGAGCTGCGCACTGCCTTGTTGCTCAATTCACGGCTATTCAAGTCGATGCGCGATTCGACCAGTTCCGGCCGATGGCGCAGAGACTCGTTAATCAAGTCCTCAATCGGAACCACCGGTTCCTGGGCAGGCACGTCCATGGTCGAGGTCGGGATCACTTCCGCCGTGGCCAGCGTCGGGTCTTTCAGCGTACGGGTGATTGCGTTCTTCATGAGCAGCTGCTGCAACTGCAGGTCGGTCTGGGCTTTCGTTACCAACTGCTGATCCTGCGCCACAGTGCTCTGGGCGCGCACGACTTCAATGGGCGCGAGGCTGCCGATCTCTACCTGCTTCTTCGTGTCGGAAAGCGTCTTCTGCGCAAAAGCGAGTGACTCGTTTTGCACCCGCACGTTTTCGTACGCGAAGACCAGGTCCCAGTAGATGTTCTCGATCTGGTCGACGGAATCCGTGACTTGCAGGCGGAAGGCAACGTCGGAGAGCTCCCGATTGTTTTTGGCGATCGAAATGAAGCGTGTGTTCGGTGCGAAGCCAAAACCCTGGAGCAAGTGCTGGGTGACCGTTGCCCTGAAGGCGGAGTTCAGCTGGGGGCTCAGGCTGTTGAAAATGCTGTTGGTGGTGCCACGGGTGTTATTGAAGCCCACGGACAAGTTGGTGCCCCACTGGAATGCCTGGTTGTACGCGAAATCAACAGTCCCAGTATTTTGCAGGAGTAGCGGCACGGAAAACGAACTACTCGTCTTGGTCGTGTTCTTGTCTTCCTGAAGCGTCGCGGTGATCACAGGGTCATAGCTGTTAACTTGTGGTCCAAAGCCGAGCGTGGAACTGACCAAACCGTTGGTCCCGCCGCCGAGACCGCCCGCTCCCAGGCTGGTCCCTCCCGTGGCCGCGCCGGAACTTGCTCCGATGCCGCCCACACCGCCGCCCGGCGTGTTCAGAACCAATCCGATCGGAGCACCGAGGATGGAGGCGCCCGCTTTGGCTCGCAGGATGTCGGTGTCGGCAATATTCAGCGTGTAGCGCGCGATGGCCAGATCGAGGTTGTTTTCCAGCGCGAGGGCGATGGCGTCATTCAGCGAAAGGTAGAGCTTGCCATCGTGCATGAGTTGATCGATGCGCGCCGTGTTCGAAAAGTTCGGCGCGGCCAGATGCCGCGGCGTATACGGTCCGATCGGATTCGGAAAGTGTGACGCCGGCTTGGAATAGTTCAGGACCGGCACCGGACGCGTTTCGGGCGTGTTCTGAGGTACGGGAGCTGCGGGCGGTTCCTGCGCCCAGCCTGCGACAGCAAGCGTTGCAAATAAGACTGCGGCGGCGATGAGCCGGATTGGGGAAGCGATACGTGCGAATGGCATCTACTTATCTCCGTTCGATACAACCAGTTCAGTAAGATCGAGTGGCAAAAAGGACTTGGTTATGACCTGAGACAGTGACAGAAAAACCGACTTCACTCAGGGATTGATACGCAATTATGGGCACCAGGGTTCCTGAAAAAAGGAGGCTCCTGAAAACTGCAATCACGGGGGCCTTTACCTCTCCGGGTCCTAGCCGGTCCTTCACGCTCTCTGTAATTCCGGCCCGTGATCAGTAACGCGACCTTCATCCTCGAACTCTGGGCCTTAGTTTTCCCTGAAGCGGACCAGTATATCTGACTAGCCTGAACTCGTTTTCAGGGCTCCGGCCACGGGGAACTGATAGAGTGCTCGCGACGCCTGACCAATTTCCCGGAGTCACCGCCAGATTCAGTTGCTGCGTGTAACAAAGCCCGTGAAATTGGATTGGATGAGCGGACGCGGGCGCAGGACTCCAAAGATCGCATGCGCAATCTCAAACTGATTCTCTCCTACGACGGATCGGAGTTCTCGGGATGGCAGGTGCAGCCTGACGCGACGACGGTGCAGGGGACACTCGCCTCTGTCATTGGACGCATCACGGGAGAAAAAGTGTTGCCGCAGGGCTCGGGCAGAACCGACGCAGGAGTGCACGCGCTGGCGCAAGTGGTGACATTTGTCACGGAGTCTTCCGTCCCCACAGAGAATTTCGTGAAGGCGCTGAATGGTCTTTTGCCGGCGTCCGTGCGCGTGCTGGAGGTGGCGGAAGCTGCGCCGGAGTTTCACGCGCGGCATTCGGCACGGGCCAAGACCTACCGGTATCGCATTTATCGGGGTTCGATCTGTCCGCCGTTTCTTGCGCGGTATGTGTGGCACTATCCGTATCCGCTGGATGAGGAGGCGATGGCGCGGGCGGCGGGGCTGGTGGTGGGCGAGCATGATTTCACCTCGTTTGCGGCGGTGGATCCGGAGCGCGGTCGCGACGACGATGCAATCTCGAACCTCCGGCGGATTTCTTCTTCCAGCTGGGAGCGGCAGGGGGACGAGCTCGTTTACACGGTGAAGGGCTCGGGATTCCTGCACCACATGGTGCGCAACCTGGTGGGGACGTTCATTCTCGTGGGGAAGAAGACTCTGCAGGCCGAGGATGTGACGCGGATTCTGCAGGCGCGCAATCGGTCGGCGGCGGGGGCGACGGCTCCGGCCAACGGACTGTATCTGGTGAGCGTCGAGTATTGAGGAGTCCTCCCGCGTCGAAGAAACACTTATCGCAGAGACCGCCGGCGCACCGACCGCAGAGGACGCGGGAGGGCGTAGCAACCTCGGCTCTGCAGGACTAAGATTTTCCTATGGCCACTAATCTACAAATCGCGGAGCGGAGAGTCGCGTCGTTGAATCCGGCGACGGGCGTAGTTTTGCGCGAGTTCGACTGCGCGGGCGAGATCGAGGTTCAGGACGCGGTGGCGCGGGCGCGCGCGGCGCAGACGGGTTGGGCGGAGATGGGAGTGCGCCGTCGCATTGCGGTGATCCGGGAGTTTCAGCGGAAGCTGTACGCCAGGAAGTCGGAGGTCGCGGCGGTGATTACGCGCGAGGCGGGCAAACCTCTGGCCGAGGCCCTGGTCACCGAGGTGCTGGTCGTGCTCGACGCGGCGCGGTTTCTGATCGACAACGCGTGGGGGTTGCTGCGCGATGAGCCTGTGCCTCATGGCAACCTGGTCACCAAGCTCAAGAGCGGGTGGCTGGTGCGCGAACCGCATGGCGTGCTGGGGATCATCTCGCCATGGAATTATCCGTTTTCGATTCCGGCCACGGAGACTCTGGCGGCGCTGGTCGCAGGCAATGCGGTCGTGCTGAAGCCGTCTGAGCTGACGCCGATGGTGGCGCTGGAACTGGCGTCGTTGCTGCACGCGGCGGGTGTGCCCGAGGCGGTGTTTCAGGTGGTAGTGGGCGAGGGCGCGGCGGGGGCGGCGCTGATTCATTCGTCCATCGACAAGCTGGTGTTCACCGGCAGCGTGGCCACAGGCAAGCGCATCGCGGCGGCTGCAGCGGAACGGTTGCTTCCCGTGGTGCTGGAGTTGGGCGGGAAAGATCCCATGCTGGTGCTCGACGATGCGGATGTGGACGTGGCTTCGAGTGCGGCGGTGTGGGGAGCATTCGTTAATGCGGGGCAGGCGTGTTTATCGGTCGAGCGATGCTACGTGCATCGCAGTCTGTACGAATCGTTTGCCCAGGCGTGCGCAGAGAAAACCAGGAAACTGCGCGTGGGCAATGGGATGGCGCCTCACACCGATGTGGGGCCGATGATCCGGGAGCGGCAGGTGCGGATTGTGGAAGCGCACGTGGAAGACGCAAAGGCGCGCGGGGCGCGGGTTTTAGCGGGCGGAACGCGGCTGCCGGAATTGGGAGAGAATTTCTACGCGCCTACGGTGCTGGCGGATGTGACGCATGAGATGCGCATCATGCGGGAGGAGACGTTTGGGCCAGTGCTGCCGGTAATGGCTTGTGAAGATGACGATGAAGCCGTGCGCCTGGCGAATGATTCTGAATACGGGCTGGCCGGAAGCGTGTGGACGCGTGACCGCAAGCGCGGCGAGAGCCTGGCGCGGCGCATCCATGCAGGCACGGTGATGGTGAACGACGTGGTTTCATGCTTTGGCATCAGCGAGGCTCCCCACGGTGGCGTGAAAGCCAGCGGAATCGGCCGCACCCATGGGCGCTTCGGGCTGGACGAGATGGTGCGGGTGAAGTACCTGGATACGGACCGGATGCCGGGGATGAAGAAAGTCTGGTGGCACGGATATGGCGAGAGCTTCACGCGGCAGATGGAAGGGTTTCTGGACATGCAGTTTGCGGGGGGACTGGGGACCCGGCTGCGCGGGGCGCTGCGGGCGGCGGGAGTGTTCCGGCGGAAGCAGCTGTGACTACCGTGTACCGGGAAAGAGTAGCCCGGCTTTGCCCGGCCGGACAGCCGGGAGCCTGCCCTGAGCGAAGTCGAAGGGGCGGCTGTCCCCACATTGTTTGATTTGGCACCATCTGCTCCTCGATCACGCTCAACTTCGCGTCCTTTACTAGGTGCCAGCCATCGCAGATTTCTCCCCAGACATAGTGCTCCGCGTTTTCGCGACTGATGGAATGAATGGTCATGGTGCCGTGCCTCACTGCGGAGGGCCGAATCCGCACTCCTTCCAGAGTTTTTCCCAGCCCCAGAGTCCGTAAGCGGCTTTGCCGCGCAGCGGGAAGCCCAGCTGATGAGCCAGCATGCACACCTGCCCGCGGTGGTGCGCTTCGTGCGTGATCATATAGGCGAACATGGCCGCGCCCGGAGGCCATGGCCGGGCCCAGCCGTCGCGATGAAACTTCTTGATGCGGCCCTGGGCGAGCGCGTCAGCCAGCATCCGCGAGCAGAGCGCTGCGCTCGTCGCCAGCGCGACCTTCGCCTGTTTCTGGGTGCAGCGGGCGCGATCCAGCCGAGGGGGAGGCCCCAGATGTGGCGCCGACAGGCGAAGCCACTTGCAGCGAATGTTGTGGACATGGGTAAAGATGGCGGCGATGGTGCGTCCCTTGCTGCCGGGGAGATGAGCCTGCCACGCGCGAGGGTCGAGATGTTCGAGCACGAGCTGGTTCATGTGGTCGTTGACCGCGTACGCCTCCTGCATGCCTTGGCGCAAATCAGGAGCGGAGGTGGAAGCCAGTCGGGGCATGTGATTTCCTCGTGGGAGGAAGGCTAGCGTGAAGCCGCACGCGGAGCAAGCGGGGAGTGCGGGAAGGCCGGCTCGTGGCGGTAGTGGTGCCGATGGCCCGTGAAAATCAAATACACACTACCTTCGCTGCGGGGCTGTGGCGTCGCGGAAAACGCTTCGAGTACAATGACGCGAGCAAGCCTGAAATCTGCGGCGCGGGCGCCGCGCAAGTGAGGGTAAGTCCTTTGGCGACGGGCGAAATGACTACGACGGATACGCAAACTCCTACGCAGCTTCCGCATCACAAAGTCAAGATCAAGAAGGCTGGGCAGCGCGCGTGCAATGAGAAGAATGAGAAGGGAAAGTTCTGCGGCGGGCACTTGAAGCGTTGGTTCTACGCCACCGACGTGCTGGAGCAGGCTTGCGGGGACGTGGAGAAGGCGTGGGGTAAGAATGCCGAGGTGTATCGCTGCGAGCACTGCAGGACGCTGTACCTGCCCAATCCCGCGGACGCCAAGGTCAACGTGGCGGGGCAGGGGATGAAGTCGGTGTTTGGGTTGACGTTGCCGCCGAAAGAGAAGTGAATCAGCTTTTGGCTCTTGGCTCTTAGGTTTTGGCTTGAACCAGAACTTGTTGCGGAGCTTGAGGGGTTTGCTCTCCAGTGTTTGAATCTGTGGGTTCCTCTCCTAAGGGGTACAAAGCTAAGAGCCAAGAGCCAACGGCCAAGAGCTGTTTCCATGAACACTGCCGAACTCATCTACGACTGGAACAAGAACCATCCTCCGGGGCTTAAGCCGCCGGGGCCCGTCTTGCTCAACGACGAGAGCCTGCGGGATGGGTTGCAGTCGCCATCGGTGCGCGATCCGTCGGTGGGGGAAAAGATTGAGATTCTTCATCTGATGGAGGCGCTGGGGATTGACTCGCTCGATCTCGGGCTGCCGGGCGCGGGTGCGCGGGCGGTCGAGGCGGTGGTAGCGCTGGCGCGCGAGATGCTCGCCCACAAGATGAAGATTCGCGCCAATTGCGCAGCCCGAACGCATGAGAACGATATTCGGCCGATTGGCGAGATCGTGCAGAAGACCGGATTGCCCATCGAGGCGGCGACGTTTATCGGGTCGAGCCCGATCCGTCGGTTCACCGAAGGGTGGACTGACGACTTTCTGCTGCACACGACCGAGAAGGCGGTGAAGTACGCGGTCTCGCTGGGGCTCGATGTGATGTACGTCACCGAGGATACGAGCCGCTGCGATCCGGAGACGGTGAAACGTCTGTACGCGACCGCAATCAACTGCGGCGCACGGGCGATTTGCATCTGTGATACGGCCGGACACGCCACGCCGATGGGTGCGCTGGCGCTGGTGCGGTTTGTGATGGAAGAAGTAGTGAAGCCCTCGGGCGAGAAGATTCGCGTGGACTGGCACGGGCACAGCGACCGCGGGCTGGCGATTGCCAACTCGATGGCAGCGGTGATCGCGGGCGCGAATTGCGTGCATGGCTGTGCGATCGGACTGGGTGAGCGCGTCGGCAACACGCAGATCGACCAGATGCTGGTGAATCTGAAGCTCATGGGCGTCGCTCCGTGGGATCAGCAGGACCTGACCAAGCTGAAGCAGTATTGCCAGGCAGTGTCGCGGGCGACGGGCGTGCCGATTCCGGCGAATTATCCCGTGGTGGGGGACGATGCGTTCCGCACGGCGACGGGCGTGCACGCGGCGGCGATCATCAAGGCTTATCACAAAGATGATGTCGTGCTGGCGAACACGGTGTATTCAGGTGTGCCGTCGCATGTGTTCGGGCTCGATCAGATTATTGACGTCGGCCCAATGAGCGGGAAGTCGAATGTGCTGTTCTGGCTGGAGCGGCACGGCATCGCGGTGAAGGACGATCTGGTGGAGCGCATCTACCAGCGCGCCAAGCAGAGCGACCACACGCTGAGCGAGGCGGAGATTCTGGAATGCGTGGAAGCAGCACGGAAGAACTGACGCTCGCATGTCCTCACCGTTGCGACACGCGATTCTCGGGGCGGGCGGGGTTGGCGGCCTGATCGGTGCATCCCTGGCAAGGTCGGGCGCGACCGTGACTCTGGTTGTGCGGCCCGAGTCGCTCGCCGAATATCCGGAAAAACTTCGCTTGGAAAGCGCGTTTGGGAACGTCAGCGTGCCGGTTCTCCGCGCTTCGGAAGTACCGCCGACCGATGTGCTTTGGATCGCGGTGAAGGCTACTCAATTGGAACCCGCGCTGGGCGCACTTACCAATCCTGAATCCGTACGCGCGATTGTCCCGCTGCTCAACGGCGTTGATCATCTCGCTCTGCTGCGGTCGAAGTGTGGCGTGGAACGCGTCATTGCAGCGACCATCGCCGTGGAATCCGAGCGGGTGGCGCCGGGACATATCGTGCATCGATCCCCCTTCGCACGGTTGAGCGTGTCTTCAGCTGGACGCAGCTTGCTCGGCGGCACGATTGATGAACTGCAGCGACAGGGATTTGAGTGCCGGTTCGTGGACGACGAGCCGACCCTGATGTGGAGCAAGCTCGTGTTTCTGGCTCCGCTGGCATTGACATCGACGCCAGGAGATCTAACCACCGGGCAAATCACATCCGATCCCGAGTGGAGGCAGCAACTGGAGGCTTGCGTACGCGAAACCGCAGCAGTGGGTACGGCCGAGGGAGCCAGGGTAGATGCAGAGGCTGTCATCACGGGCATCATGAAGATGCCGGGGAACATGCGCAGTTCCATGCAGAAAGACGTTGCGCAGGGTAGGACGCCGGAACTGGATGCGATTGCGGGACCCATCCTGCGCGGTGCGCGGCGGCATGGGATCGAGGTTCCGGCAACGAAGAGGCTGGTGGCGGCGGTTGAGCAGAGGGCGGGATTGGTGAAGAGCCGGCTAGCCCCGCGACTGTCATCCTGAGCGAGGTAGCGTCTTCGCGAATGCGAAGAGGCTACGCAGTCGAAGGATCCCTATCTGTTGTGCGCGGCCAGAGACCAATCAGGGACTTTTGACGGTGCAGATCGCCGAGCGCGGCTAGCTTCGTCCAGAGAATTCCCGCAACGCCGCGAGTGCTGCCCAAGTTGCAGGGGTCCTTCTCTCCGCGGTTGCTTCGCATTCGCGAAGCAACCGCTGCGCTCAGGATGACAGGGCTTGGAGACGGTGCCCAAAGGTGTGGTCTCTGTGACCCACGTGGTTACCACCCTCCCGTAATCCAGCGTTTCCGCGCTAGGCAATCCCCATCCCTTCCCATGCGTTGTAAGATGACGCAATAACCCCCATGAGCCCTACTCCTCCGCGCGCGGACATGCCCGACCTCGTTCCTACGCTGCAGCAGGAAGTGGCGCGGCTGGCGGCCTCGCCCGAGGTGCGGTCGGCGTTCAACTGGTTTCGCACCCAGGAGCCGCAACTGGCGCACTGGCAGATGGAGATGGCGCGGATTCCGGCGCCTCCGTTTGGCGAGTCGGCGCGGGCGGCGTGGCTGGTGGAGCGCTTTCGCGAAGTCGGGCTGGACGATGTGCGCATCGACGACGTGGGCAATGTGTTCGGGACGCATCCTGGATTTGGTCGGCGCTATGTCGCGCTGAGCGCGCACATCGACACGGTCTTTCCGGCGAATACACCTTTGACTATCCGGCAGCAGGGAAGCCGCTTGTTTGGGCCAGGGGTATCCGACAATGGGGCCGGGGTGACGGCGCTGCTGGCGATTGCAGCCCTGTTGCGGACGGTGCGCATCCGGCACGCGCTGCCGTTTGTGTTTATCGGGAACGTGGGGGAAGAGGGCGAAGGTGATCTGCGTGGGATGCGGCACATTTTCTCCACGCCGCGGTGGAAGGATTCGATTGCCTACAGCGTGGTGCTGGACGGCGCGGGCGCGGACACGATTGTGGCCGAGGCGCTGGGCAGCCGCCGGTTTGAAGTGATTGTGCGCGGCCCGGGCGGGCATTCCTGGAGCGATTTTGGCGCACCGAATCCTATCGTGATTCTGGCCAAGGCGATCGATATGTTTACCGCGACGCGCGTGCCGACGACTCCCAAGACGACGTTCAACATTGGCGTGATTCGCGGCGGGACGTCGGTCAACTCGATTCCGGAGTCGGCCAGCATGAAGGTGGACATTCGCTCGACCTCGATGGCGGAGATGGAAAGGCTGGAGCAAGGCTTGCGGCTGGCGTTGAACCGCGCGGTCGAGGATGAGACGATGGCGGCGGAAATGCGGTCGTCGGCTCAGAAGCGGCCTTCGGGCGTGAGTTGTGAGGTGGTGGTGATTGGGAGCCGTCCGGCGGGAGAGTTGCAGCCGGGGGCGAAGATTCTGCAGGTGATCAGGGCGGTGGATGCGCAGTTGGGAAATGCGGCGCAGGTGCAGCGGGCCTCGACCGATGCGAATATTCCGTTGTCGCTGGGGCAGGAAGCGATTGCGATTGGTGGTGGAGGATCGGGCGGCGGCGCCCATACGTTGCAGGAGTGGTTCGATTCCAACGGGCGGGAGCTCGGGTTGAAGAGGATTTTGCTGACGATGCTCGCGCTGGCGGGGGTGGGGGAATGATGAATGCAGAAAGATGCGATCGGGTTGGTGAGAACGCCGAGAAGACTGGGGATTCGCTCATCGTTCGATCCTTCGCCCCTACGGGGCTGATTCATTTCTTGCCGCCTACCCACGGCCTGCGCCCCTTCGGCAGGCTCAGGGCAAGCTGTGGGCTGCATTCTTTCGCTCCTTCGGAGCTGAACCGCGCGTGGCTGCGCGTCGTTGCGGCGTGCGTAATTGCCATGCTGTGTTCCATGCCGAGTTGGTCCCAGGATCAGTTTCCGAGCGCCACGACACCGACGGTTGCTGGCCCGAAGGCCGACATCATCTTTGCACACGCGAACGTCTACACCGGGGTGCCGTCGAATACTGCGTTCAGCTCCATCCTTCGGGAAGAAGCGATCGCGGTGCGCGGGGATCGCATCCAGGCAGTGGGGAAGAAGGCGGACATCGAGAAGCTGAAAGGGCCGCAGACGCAGGTGATCGACCTGGACGGCCACTTCGTCATGCCCGGTTTCAACGACGCTCACATGCATCTCTCCGATGCCGGATTGCAGAAGCTGACGGTCGATCTGGCCGGCGTGAAGTCCATGGACGAAATGCGCGAGCGAGTACGGGCCAAGGTGGAGAAGTCGAGGCCGGGAGAGTGGATTCTGGGAGGAGGCTGGGACGAGACTACCTGGCCGGTGAAAACATTGCCCAGCCGCTGGGACCTGGATGAGGTTTCGGGCGGGCATCCCGTGTTCTTGAGCCGCGTGGACGGGCACATCGCGGTGGCGAACACCCGGGCATTGCAGCTGGCCAGCGTGACGCTGGCCAGCCGTGATCCCGAGGGCGGCAAGATCGATCGTGACACTACCGGGCAGCCGACCGGCATCCTGCGGGAGACGGCGCGGCTCGCCGTGGAACAAGTCATTCCCAAACCCTCGCATGACAAGCTGCGAGAGGGAATTGAGGTCGCTCTGGCCGACATGGCCGAGCATGGGGTGACCTCGGCGCAGGACTTTTCGACGTGGGAAGACTTCCAGATTTACGAAGAGCTCGAGAAAGAGGGAAAGCTAACAGCGCGCATTTCGGAGTGGCTGCCGTTTGACGATCCGGTCGACGAGCTCAAGAAGGAACGCGATTCGCATCCGCAGACCGATCTGATGTTGCGTACGGGGATGCTGAAGGGATTCATGGATGGCTCGCTCGGCTCGCATACTGCGGCGCTGCTCGAGCCGTACGCGGATGACGCAAAGAACTCAGGGCTGCCGCGCTATGAAGCGGCCAAGCTGAACGAGATGGCCAAGGAACGCGTGCTGGCGGGTTTTCAGCTCGGGCTTCACGCGATCGGCGACAAGGGGGTCCAGATGGCTCTGGACGCGTTCGCCGAGGCCCAGAAAGTCGCGCGCGAGAACAAAGTGAAAGCAGCCAATGGCGGCAATGATTTCCGCTTCCGAATCGAACATGCGCAAGTTACGACTCCTGCCCAGTTCGCGCACTTCAAGGAGTTGAAGGTGATCGCTTCGATGCAGCCCAGCCATCTGCTCACCGATATGCGGTGGGCGCAGGACCGGCTGGGGCCGAAGCGCGCGGCGACGTCGTACGCGTGGCTGGCATTCCTGAATAAGGGAGTCACCCTGGCGTTTGGCACGGACTATCCCGTGGAGGCGGTCTCGCCGTTTCGCGGACTCTACGCGGCGGTGACGCGCAGGAGCGAGAACGGCAAACAGGAATATTTCCCCGAGCAGAGGCTCACCATGGATCAGGCCATCGCCGCCTACACGACCGGCTCGGCATTTGCTGAGTTCGAGGAGAAGGAGAAAGGGAAGTTGATCCCCGGGATGTTGGCGGATTTCGTGGTCCTGGATCGCGATGTAACGGCGTCATCGCCAGAGAAGGTGCTCTCTACCAAGGTCCTACGGACGGTAGTGGGCGGGAAAACAGTGTACGAAGCGAAGTGAGAGTCTCTCCCCGTCGCGTAGTTCTTTCCTATTA
The DNA here is from genome assembly GCA_020073465.1 of Terriglobia bacterium. Lineage (GTDB taxonomy): Bacteria > Acidobacteriota > Terriglobia > Terriglobales > Acidobacteriaceae > Sulfotelmatobacter. The sequence goes on along the minus strand of JAIQFC010000011.1, from coordinate 59,003 downwards.
CAGCGCCTGCTGGCGCATGATGCATCAAACGAATTACCTATTTCACGCGTCTAACATACTGTGATTCAGATACCCGGCAGGCACTGGGGTCGGTAGGGTGTCGCTTGTAAGCGGGTATAATAAAAGGGTTTGCCAGTCCTCGGAGGGAAGTGAAGCATATGGATTCGCGCGCAATTTGGATGCGCCTCAAGGCCCATCGCTGGGTCTACACATTCAGTATTCTGGCCACGCTGACGCTCGGCATTCTGATCGGCACGGTCGTCTCCTACGGTGTCAAGGGTAAGGAAGGGCAAAAGTCGAGTGATGCGACCCCGCTTTCCATGCCCTCGCCGCAACAGATGTCGAACGCATTTTCGCAGATCGCGAAGCAGCTGGAACCGAGCGTGGTCAACATCAATACAGAGTCAACCATCAAGAACCCGCACCGGCGTCGTGGGCAGAACCCCGATGACGACGATAGCGGCGGGGGCGGAGGAGCGGACGACTTCTTCAACCGCTTCTTCGGTGGACCCGGCGGGCAGAGTCCGTTCGGAGGTGGTGGGGATGGCTCGATCCGCGAGCGTTCGCTGGGTTCGGGTGTAATTGTCGATCCCAAGGGTTACATCGTGACGAACCGGCACGTTGTCGATAAGGCCGACCGCATCCGCGTGCGCTTTCTGGACGACGCACCCGGCGTGCAGCACGATGCCAAAGTCATTGGCACTGATCAGGAAACTGACCTTGCTGTGATCAAAGTGGAACCGGATCACCCGTTGCCGGCAGCGAAGATGGGCAATTCCGACAGCATGCAGGTGGGCGACTGGGTGTTGGCGATCGGCAGCCCGTTCGGTTTGTCGCAGACGGTGACGGCGGGAATCGTTTCCGCCAAGGGACGCGACATTGTCCCCGGGCGGCAGTTCCAAACGTTCATCCAGACCGATGCTGCAATCAACCCCGGTAATTCCGGGGGACCGCTGGTGAACATGGGCGGCGAAGTCATCGGCATCAACACAGCAATTCTCAGCGAAACCAACGCCTATGCGGGCGTGGGATTTGCGCTGCCTTCGAAAACCGTCGTCGAAGTCTACAACCAGCTGACAGGGCCCGATCATCGCGTATCGCGCGGATCGATCGGCATCATGTTTGCCGGGCAGGACAATCCTGCAATTGCCCGTGTCTACGGTGGCGGGGCGGGTGTGACAGTTTCGACGGTCGTTGCGGGGAGTCCGGCGGACCAGGCTGGGTTGAAGGTGGGCGACACGATCACGGCGGTGGATGGCCACAAAGTGACCAAGGGGTCCGAGTTGGTGTCGGACATTGCGTCCCGCAAACCGGGATCGAAAGTGACCTTGAGCTTCATCCGCAACGGCAAGCCGCAGGATACCTCTGTGACGATTGCCGACCGGGCCAAGCTGTTTGCGGCACGTCTGGGTGAAGATCAGGAGAACGACGACGAAAGGACTCCGAAGCAGAGCAAGTTCGGAGTGACGGTACGCAAGCTCACACCGGAAATCGCAGACCGGCTGGATGTGCCGTCCGGCAAGGGCGTCATTGTCCAGGATGTGAAGCCCAATTCATTCGCCGAGGATGTCGGCTTGGGGCGCGGTGACGTCATCCTGGAAGTCAACAAGCAGGCTGTCAACAACGAGGACGAATTCGCGAAAGTGGAATCGAGCCTGAAGAGCGGCCAGGACGTGGTGTTCCTGGTCCGGCAGCGCGGAACGTCGCGGCAGGACGGAACCATCTTTATCGCGGGTACACTTCCGTAACCTGAATTGGCCCGACCGGAACTGGCGCCGTACGCCTTGATGGGCGATGATTACGGTGCCAGGGCCAGTTGGGCCCTTTGTTTTTTTGCATAGGTCGGGGAACGTAGTTGAGGTAAGGTGTTGCCGATGAAGCTTCCAGCGGGAATTCGGAGAGGCTGGGCCGGTGCGGCTTGCGGGCTGTTGCTGGCGTGTCTCTGGGTTCCGGCGGCGAGCGCGCGGCCACAGACTTCGACCGCGAGTTCCACAAGCAGCAAGCCCACGACAACCACGAAGAAGAAGCATCGCAAGACAACTACTCAGTCAGCCGGCAAAAGCGCGGGCGCCACCAGTCCTAAGGTTGCAAGCAAGGGTAAACGCAGTTCGCGGAGACGTGTCCGCGGGCAGCAGAAGATTGATTCGGAACGAGCCCGGGCGATCCAGGAAGCTCTGATCCGGGAGCACTATTTGAGTGGCGAACCGGCAGGTGCCTGGAACCAGGCGAGCGAAGACGCCATGCGACGTTACCAGGCGGATCACGGATGGCAGTCGAAGACCGTGCCGGATTCGCGGGCGCTGATCAAGCTGGGCCTGGGACCAAGCCACGATCATTTGCTCAATCCGGAGAGCGCGATGACGACGGTGCCTGATGGGCCGCGTACAGCATCATCGAACTCCAGGGCTCAAAGCGCTGACCCGATCGTCCCTCCGAGTAAGGCTCCGTCGGTTGATCCGTCTCCGGCGGCGACTTCCACGCCGGCGGATTCTTCTGGTCCGCAGTAAAGACCAGCAATTGGCAATTGGCAGTTAGCCTATCGATTTCTGTTTGATCCGCAGGAGTGTGCGTAAGAACCAGTGCCGTCCCTGCGGGACTCGTTCGAAGTTCCCGTTCTGCCCGGCATTTCCGTGCCGGGTTTTCACATGCCGCCCCTTCGGGGCCGGAATCTGCAAACCAGTTCCAGGCTAAATGCCAATTGCCAGTTGCTAATTGCTGCTCTTGCGGTAGCTTCCGGTCAGTGGCCGCGGAAAATAGGGGAGCGGTTGGGAATTGAGGATGGCGCGGGGATTGTCTTCAACCAATGCTTGCGCAACCTGGCTTCCGGCGATCTCAGCCGCCGCATCGCGAGCGGTGGAAAGCACAGGGATGCGTTTCTCAGTGTCGTGCGCGTCGGTGGAGAGCACATGGACAGCGTTGTGTTCCAACAACCAATGTGCGACGCGGCGCACGCGCTCTCCCCAGAATCCGGTGAGAGCCGATCCGGTCATCTGAATCACGCAGCCCTGTTCCGCCCACTCGACCACGCGCTGCGGACTCTCCCGCAAAATCGGATTGCGCTCGGGATGGGTGATGATGCAGGTCATCCCGCAGTCCCCGAGTTTCAGAAACGAATCCGTGGTCTGGAGTGGGACGCTGTAGTTGCTCAACTCGACCAGCATGTAGCGCGTGCCTTCGATGGCGTAGCGGGATGGATTTACGAGCGCGTCTTGCAGATTGTCGTAGGAGAGGTGAAAGTCGCAGCCGAGGCTGAGTTTCGGCGAATCGCCCACCAGTTTCTGGAGTTGATCCAGAACTCCCTGCAGGTAGGGACGGTCATAGGGATAGCGGTCGTTGGCGTGGGGCGTGGCGACCTGGTGGGTAATTCCGTCGGCGGCCGCCATGCGGCACATGGCGACGGCGATGTCCCAGGATTTGGGGCCGTCGTCTACTTCCGGGAGGATGTGGGAATGAATATCGACCACAAATTGTAGGAACACTGGGCGCACCCCAAGGTTGCGCCTTTGATTGATTTAAGCAGATTCGCGAGGAAAGAGAAAGAGAGAGAGCAGTTCAAGCCATACTCTTCTTACCAGATGGTTTGAAGGGCTCGCGAATTGCGGATTTCGCGATCGGCCGTAATCAGCGGAACTCCTTCGACTAGAGCAGTTGCTCCAATGATGCGGTCGGCTGGATCTTTTGGATATGACGACGGTAGTGAAAGCGAACGTACGCATATGTGGCCGCTAATTGGCAGAACAATAAAACGGCGTTCGACTTCCGCCAGGAAAGATTCAAGGCTGGCGTCGAAGCGGATTCGTTTCTTGCTGGAGAGCAAGGTCATCTCGAGGAGAGTAATGTCAGAGATTGCCAGTCCCTCTCCTGTCTCACGGGCCTCATCAATCGCTGCTCTTGCCTTTTTCGAGATCTGGGTTTGGTCAAGGGCCAACCAAACGACAACATGGGTGTCAACCAGAATCACCCGAGATCACCCCAGTCTTTGAGGCTAAGTGCGGGAGAGAGAATATCGCCGGTGATGGCGCCCTTACCGGCAAAGAAGCCGTAAATGTCGTCAGTCTCTTTATCTGCCGGGACAAGCTTCGCCACCGGCTTGCCGCGCTTGGTGATCAGCACGGTTTCCTTTTTCGACTGAACTTCGTCCATGACCGCCAGACAATGGACCTTGAACGATCCCGCCGCCATTTTCTTCATCGAAGAAAGCCTCTTTTAGATCATGGTCATTATACCATAGTCATAAGCCGAGTTGACACACTTGGTCGGCAGCGCGCGCACGCTACCGTACAGAGCATTTCCAAAGGTAAAGGCATTTGATCGAACGGACCTTCATCGTCAATGTGGAGGGTGGGTCGCAGAGACAAACGTGCTCAGCCGCAATGGTTATGTGGCTTTGTGGGCGTCCCTGCTGGTCAGTCCGCTGCGGCTTCTGCTCGACCGTTACTGGCGCTGAAATCGCGGAGCAACAGCCGTGTCCCTCGATTTGCTTGAACGTATACACAAGCATGTAAGAAACAGGGTGGCCGCACATCGGGCACTCGAAATGCGATCGTGCAGCGCTGTCGAGGGCGGCCTGTCTGAGCATTGGATGGCCGCTCTCCAAAGCCACCCCTGCCGTTCCATCTGGACGAACCGTAACAGCCACCTTGACGTCCCCCCAGACGTTCGCTTGTCGTGCCAGTTGCGGATATACGGGCTTGAACAGGCTAACCAGAACGGCGTTGCCCTTCGGCACCTCGGTGTTCGAGCCGGACGGCACCGCCTGCTGAGCGGAAACATCCACGCACCAAAGTCCGGCTATGTATAAGAGCAGGACAACCTCGACGGTGCGTTTCACGATACGTCGACCACTCGACGGAAAATTATCCGTTTCCATATCTCTCGCGAATGAAGTCCGCGATTCCGGCGTAGGCCCTGGTCAAGGTGTTTTCATCCGGCAGGAAGACAATGCGGAAGTGCTGCGTGCCGGGCTTCTGGCCGAAGCCGGAGCCGTGCACCACCATCACGTGTTTCTGGCGGATGAGTTCCTTGACGAAGATTTCGTCGCTCTCGGGAATGGCGATACGGGGAAAGGCGTAGAAGGCGCCGCGCGGGGCGACACAACTCACCCGCGGCGTGGACTCGCACCACTTCTGCGTGAGATCGCGGCGGGAACGCAGCTTGCGCCGCACTTCGACGAGATGGTCCTGCGGGCCTTCGAGCGCGGGTTTGATGGCGTACTGCTCGGGATGATTGGCGCAGAGGCGTGCGCGCAGCAGGCGGTGAATACCTTCGGTGTAGGGCTTCACCACCGCAGCGTCGCCCGAGACGATGCCCCACCCGATACGCCATCCGGGCACGAGATAATTCTTGGACATTCCACCGAAAGTGATGCAGGGAACATCGGGGGCAACTTCGGCGAAGGCGAGGTGCGGGGTGCCGTCGAGAATCAGCTTGTCGTAGATTTCGTCGGAGAAAACGACCAGGTTGTGACGGCGAGCAAGTTCGGCGATGCGCTCAAGCATCTGGCGGGTGCAGAGCGATCCGGTGGGATTGTTGGGGTTGATGAGCACGATGCCGCGGGTGCGCGGCGTGAGCTTGCGTTCGATGTCGGCGAGTTCGGGCTGCCAGGCGTCGTCTTCGTTGAGATCGTAAGCGTTGAGCGCGATGCCCAGCTTGCACAGGACGGCCGAGTAGAGCGGGTAGTCGGGACTGGGCGTGAGAATGTCTTCGCCGGGGTTCACCAGCGCGCTGATGCAGAGATCCACGGTCTCGCTGACGCCGGAAGTAACGAACACATCCCGCACCGTCGTGATGCCCTTGCGCGCAGCCTCGCTGCGGATGGCCTCCAGGGCCTCAGGAATGCCGGGAGACGGCGCGTAGCCGTTCTTGCCGTCGCGCATGGCTTTGTAGACAGCTTCGATGATGTGCGGCGGGGTCTGGAAATCGAAGTTCAGCGGATCGCCGACGTTGAGCGGCAGAACTTTATGACCTTGCTGGATGACTTCATCGGCAACGCAGGCCAGGTCGCGGATGGCGTAGCGGACGTTGTCGAGACGCTTGGCGGCGGAGATTTCGTGGGCTTGAGTGGCGGGCATGGGCGACACTTCTTTCGGATTGATTGTACAAGAGACTCAATCCGCGACGCCTCAATGCGCCGCCAGGAGCGACAGAAACCCGAAGGATGCCGATCAGTGAGGGCTGAAGCTGAGGGAGACTTCCTCAGTCGTTTGCGAGGCCGCCGGCGCGTACTTCCACTTCATGACGGCGGCAACTGCACTTTCCGCGAGGATGGGGTTGCCACCTCGAACCTCGACTTTGCTGACCGTCCCGTCTGGGAGGACGGTGGCGACCAGACGGACCAAGCCTCCAATCTGCTGGTATTTCAGCAGCGGAGGATACTCGGGTTTCACGGTGGAAACTACCCTGCGGGCCGGCGCCGGCTTCTCACCCAGTAACTTCGGAGCGAGCACCCCCAACATGCAAACCAGCAGCATCAAAGTGGCGAGCGTCCGCTTTTGAATGCGGCTTTTGGTTAAGCGGTCGTGAGAATGACGTTCCGACGACATAACACCCCTTACAGGAAAATCGAGAGAGATTGCCCCCCGCCACCGTAGATTCTCGGAGGGCACCCGGCAAGATTACTAACGTACTTACGGCAGAACGTCGGGACAGTTCAGCTGGTGGTGAGGCGAAAAAGTGCGGCCGTCACAATCCGGGGATTCTGGCAGCCGGGTCAAGAGCGGCAGACCGGTGGATGCTAGTCCACCCGGTCGATCTGCGCCTTCTGCAGCTTGTCGGAGTAGTCGACGTAGACCGACTTCCACTCGGTGTAGAAGTCAATCGCTCCGATGCCGCCTTCGCGGTGGCCGTTGCCGGTGGCCTTGGTGCCGCCGAAGGGCAGGTGCACCTCGGCGCCAATGGTGGGCGCGTTGATGTAGGTGATGCCGGCATACAGGTCGCGAATCGCGGAGAACGCCTTGTTCACGTCTTTGGTGTAGAGCGCGGACGATAGACCGTATTCGATGTTGTTGGCGATCTCAATCGCATCTTCGAGGCCATCGCACGAAATGATGGAGACGACGGGGCCGAAGATCTCTTCCTGCGCGATGCGCATCTTGGGATCGACGTCGGTGAAGACGGTCGGTTCCATAAACCAGCCGTACTGGTACTCGCCTTTGTCGAGGCGGTTGCCACCGCAAACCAGCTTAGCGCCTTCGTTCCGGCCGATTTCGACGTAGCTCAGGTCGGTCTCAAGCTGCTTGGCATTGATGGCGGGGCCCATCTGCACGCTTTCGTCGAGGCCGTTGCCGACCTTCAGTTTCTTTGCGCGGTCTACGTAGCGCTCGACAAACTCGCGGTACACGCCTTTCTGCACGATGATGCGACTGGTGGCGGTGCAGCGCTGGCCGGTGGTGCCGAACGCTCCCCAGAGTCCGCCCTCGATGGCGAGGTCAAGGTTGGCATCATCCAGAACGATCATGGGATTCTTGCCGCCGAGTTCGAGAGAGCAATGCTTGAAGCTCTGGGCGGCGATGCCGCCCACAATGCGGCCAACCACAGAGGATCCGGTCAGCGAAATGGCGCGCACGTCAGGGTGTTCGGCCAGCGGAGTTCCTACCTCGGCGCCGAAGCCGGTCACGATGTTGATAACACCCTTGGGGAGCCCGGCGTCGACCAGGGCGCGCACCAGGTTGAAGGTAGAAAGTGGCGTGTCCTGCGCGGGCTTGATGACGCAGGTGTTCCCGCAGACGACGGCAGGCAGCAGCTTCCACGAGGCGATGGCCATGGGGAAGTTCCAGGGCGTGATCATGCCGCAGACGCCGATGGGCTGGCGCACAGCCATGGCGAACTTGTTGGGCATTTCCGAGGGCACGGTGGGACCGAACAGGCGGCGTCCCTCTCCAGCGTTGTAGTAGGCGGCGTCGATGGCTTCCTGCACGTCACCGCGAGTCTCGGCGAGGACTTTGCCCATTTCGCGGGTCATGTCGCGGGCACATTCCTCCTTGCGTTCGATCAGAATCTCGGCGGCGCGGAAGACGATCTCGGCGCGGCGCGGGGCGGGGACGAGGCGCCACTTGGCGAAGGCGCGCTTGGCGGCTTCGACCGCGGCGTTGACGTCGGCACGGTTGGATCTCTGGAAGATGCCGACTACGTCGCGGGTGTCAGCGGGATTGTGATCTTCAAAGGTCTGTCCGGTCGAGGAGTCAACCCACTCGCCGTCGATGAAATTCTTCAGAACCCGGGTCTTGGTGTGGCTGAGGGTGGCTGGGGAAGCCAAAGTATCGGTAGCCATAATGTCTCCTTATGAATGCCCAAACTATTGATGCTACAGCGGGGGTGGAAGACGCGGCAAGAGAGGGGCCGCTCGGATCACTCCGTTCATCGCCAGTGCTTCAGCTTCGGCCAGACGTCCGTCCAGGAGCTGAATTTCTTGCCCTTGCACAGAAAGACGGGAATCTGTTGCTCCAACGCGTAAGGGCTAGGGGCGGAAATCCCGACGAATTCGACGTGGTCCCAGTAGCGCTCCAGGGTTGCCTGGCGGTCGTCGAGGACGATCATGCAGTTGCCGGAATAGCCGCGCGGTCCCCAGAGGAACCAGGTCTGATGCCCGCTCATGGCGGGGGGCAGGCCGTAGCGGCGTCCGAGGAAATCAATGGCGCCGGCCTGTCCATAGTCCTGGGCGAAGATCCCGCAGTCGTGGCGCTCGTCGGGGGAAAGGCGATTCCATGCGACCGCCGTTTCGGCGACGATCTCCTCCCATCCAAACTGGTCGGAGTACCACTGGGGCAGCGTGACGCGGGCATGAGCGTGTTCCATGACCGGAAGCTTGAAGGGCAGATACTTCATGTAGGCAATGAACCCGTCCGGGGAAAGAACGGGAACGACGATCGGGGTGAGATGCGCTCCGCTGGCCAGCAGCACGATTGCGATGGCTGGTTTGAGCCAGGCGCGACGGGGATGATCGAGCGCCGGCTCGAGGACGACTGCGCCTGCCGCCAGCAGCATGGGATAAATGGGAGCGAGGTAGTAGTTCTTTCCGTGCAGCACAAAGAAAACTGTGTAGCAGACCAGATAGCTCCAGCCGAGGAGGCGATAAGGGCGTAGACGCGCGGAGAAGAGCAGCGCGAACAATCCTGCCAGCCAGAGTGGCGCGGTCAAAGGGTTCACCAGCAGCGTCTGCTGCAAAAAGTAGGGGAGGAGGCCTAGGACGACGTCTCGCCCTTCGGCCTTAATGCCACGCATTAACTGGACGAAGGGCCAGTTGTAGTGGATGTTCCACAGCAGGTTTGGGAGGAAGATCAGGAAGGCGGCGAGTCCGCCCAGCCAGATCCATTTGTTGAGGAACACGCGGCGCTGCTCCGTCATCAGGAGGCCGACGACGATGCCCAATCCGAATACCGAAATCGAGTACTTTTCTTCCAGGCCGAGGCCGGCGACCACGCCGAACCAGAGCCAGTAGCGAGGATCGGCGCGCCTGATGGCCAGGATGGCGAAGTAGGCGCAACCCATCCACAGGTTAGGTTCGAGGCAATTGGTGCCGAGCAGGCTTGCGTTGGACAGATACTGCGGCGCGATCAGGGCGCAGATGGCGCTGAGCAGCAGGGCGAAGCGGCGTCCGCCAAATTCGCGGGCCAGGACCGCGGTTTGAACGACCAGCAGGGAAGATGCCAGCGCGGGGATGAAGCGAATGGCGCGGAGAGAGTCTCCGAGCACGGCGCGGGAGATGTGGATCAAGAACGGGATGAGCGGGGGTTGGTCGACGTATCCCCAGGCCAGGTGGTCCCCGCACGACATGTAATCGAACTCGTCCCGGAAGTAGCCGTAGCGGTTGTTGAAGTAGATATGAAACAGCAGTTTCGCCAGGGCGATAGCCCAGATCACGGCCATGCCGGAAGTCAGAAACGATTGGTCGCGGGCGGGCGCGGGGACGGTCGTCGTGCTGGCCATGGCTCGATAAGAATAGCTGAGCCATGGTTACGAAAGAAGGCGGCTTTTGGTTCCGATCGAGTCGGGTCGGACCATGTTTGGGGTGTATCGAAACGAGTCGGTGCCCTGCAGTCAGAAGATTCCCACACGAAGGTAACGTCGCAAGCTGATTACCTGTTCTTTCCGCTGTTTTTCTTGTGCTAACGTTTTCTTTTACTGATAGTTGCTAAGGTTCGAGAAGGTTTCTAGGTCCACGTGTCTGCCGAAAATCGCAAACCGGGAATCCACATCAAGTGGAAGACGGTCACATACCGTAGTGTGGCCCTGCTGATTCTGGCAGGCGCGCTCATATTTTTCGTCGGGATGCGGATTGCCTTCCCGCAATTCACCCAAACCAGCATTCAAGCCGCGGACAATGTAGCCAACAAAGTTCTGGAGCGCATCGCGGGCATGGCCCCGCCGGCGGGCTCGGGAATTTCCACCGCGCAGCAGGCGCACTTCACCGCGCTTGATGGCACGGTCCGGGTCAAGAAGGGCAACGGCAACAGCTGGGTCGCGGCGGACTACAACGTCCCTCTCGACAAGGGCGACGTCGTGCAAACGGGCTCGGAAGGCATGGCTAAGGTGGTCTTCAATGACGGTACCAGCTACACGGTCAAGCAGGATTCGCTGATCGTGATTGAAGAGAACTCTGCCAACGACCAGCAACAGACCAACGTGGCGGTCGCGGTAAGTACAGGGACGGTGGATCTTTCCACGGCAACGTACGTTCAGGGGTCGAAGTCGCAGGTGATTGTGGCGGGGGCAACCGCCTCGCTGGCTCCAGAGTCGGCGGCGCAGGTGCATAACGATCCCAAAGCCGACCAGCACGAGATCCTGATGAAGAAAGGAACGGGCGAGGTCTCGCGCAACGGGGAAACCGTGCAACTGGCCAACTGGGAGAAAGTGAGTTTCCAGGGACAACAGGCGCGTATGGAGAAGGCGAAAGAGATTGGGCCTCCGACGCCGATTTCTCCGGCCAACATGGCGCCGATCTTTTCCACGGGAGAAAGCACCAAGGACGTGGAATTCTCCTGGACGCCGATGGCGAATGCAGTTGGTTACCGGCTACGAATCTCGCGCAATCCCTATTTTTCCTCTACACTGGTTGACAAAAAGGTCAACACAGCAGACGTCACCGTCACCAGTCTGGGCGAAGGTGCTTATTACTGGGCGGTGCAGTCCTATGACTCGGGTGGGAAAGAGTCGGTGGAGAGCGAGAAGAACCGCTTCACCATCATTCCCAAGGGTAAGCAGACCGACGCGATCAACCTGGAATTGGACCCTTTCATCCAGCACGGACACGTCATTGAAGTGACAGGAAAGACCGAAACCGGGGCGCGGGTGATGGTGAACGGGCGGGAGGTGCCGATGATCACGACCGACGGCACATTCCACTACTTCACTCCACCTCTGCCGACGGGAGAAGCGGTGATTACGATCACGGCGCAGACGGCTCAAGGTGGAGTGAACACGCAGCAGAAGAAGATCATCATTCAGTAGGTGGAGTACGAAGAAGGAGCAAGAACTCTCGGTTGAGCGCGGTTGCGGAACATCCCGTAGAATGGATGTATCCCGCCGTGAAAACAGGAGAATGGTGAGCCCGGGGTTTCCCGGAGCGACAGCATACTCGAAGAACGCGGGAAGAACTTAGTCATGTCAAATAACGGATTCCACTCAAGCGGATCGCGCGCCCATAATCTGCGGTCTCTTTTCAGCATTTTCTCCAGCGATCTGGCCATCGACCTGGGCACTGCCAACACGCTGGTGTATGCGCGCGGCAAGGGCATCGTGGTCAACGAGCCGTCGATTGTCGCCATCAACAAGAACACGGGCGAAGTCGAGGCCGTGGGCAAAGAGGCGAAAGAGATGCTGGGCCGCACGCCGGGCAACATCGTCGCCATCAAGCCCATGAAAGACGGCGTCATCGCTGACTTCAAAGTTACCGAGAAGATGCTGAACTACTTCATCCAGAAGGCGCACAACCGCAAGATGCTGGTGCATCCGCGGATCGTAATCGGAGTGCCTTCCGAGATCACGCAGGTGGAAAAACGAGCGGTCATGGATTCGGCCTATCGCGCCAAGGCGAGCGAAGTGCACCTGGTGGAGCAAGCCATGGTGGCAGCGATCGGCGCGGGCCTGCCGATCACTGAGCCCAGCGGCAACATGGTGGTCGACATTGGCGGCGGCACGACTGACATCGCGGTGATCTCACTGAGCGGCATCGTTTATTCGCGTTCCGTGCGTATGGCCGGCAACCAGATGGACGAAGCCGTCATGAACTACCTGAAGCGGAAATATAACTTGTTGATCGGCGAGCGTACGGCGGAGCAGATCAAGATGGAAATCGGCTCGGCTCATCAACTCGATAAGCCGATGACGATGGAGATCAAAGGCCGCAACCTGATTGAAGGTGTGCCCAAGACCATCACCGTCGACGATGGCGAAATCCGCGAAGCGCTGAGTGAATGCGTTTCGACGATCATGAATGCGATCCGCGTGGCCCTGGAGCGGACACCTCCCGAACTCTCAGCCGACATCAGTGACCGCGGCATCGTGCTGACCGGCGGCGGCGCGCTGCTCAAGAATCTCGACAAGCGCATCCGCGAAGAAACCGGGCTGCCGGTTTCGATTGCTGACGACCCGCTGTGCAGCGTGGTGCTGGGCACGGGCAAGATGCTCTCGGACTTCAAGCTGCTGCGCAAGATCTCGATCGAATAAAACAGTTGCCAGTAGCCAGTTGTCAGTTGCCAGTTAAGACCGCCGGCAACTGGGCACCACTGGCGACTGACCACTGGCAACTGGCAACTGGTTTTATGGAATCCGTACTCGGCCGTTACCGCAACCTGATCATCCTGGTAGGAGTGTTGTTCCTGCAGGTGTTGGGACTTGCGGTGCAGGTCAAACGCAGCGCGGATGCGGAGAATACCCGCCTGATCCGCATCTGGGCGGTGAGCGCCATCACTCCTTTTGAACGCGGGCTGGTCTGGGTGCAGAACGGCTGCGGCAATCTCTGGCACAACTACTTTTACCTGCGTGGAGTGCGGGCGGAGAATCGCCAGCTCCGGGAACAGATTGAGCAAATGCGGCTGGAGCAGGTGCGGCTGAGCGACGACGCAGCGCAGGCACATCGATTGCAGGCTCTGCTGGCATTCAAGGAGCAGTTCGTCTCCCGGACCGTGGCCGCGCAAGTCATCGGCTCGAGCGGCAGCGACCTTTCGCGAATCATCTACATCGACAAAGGGGAGAACGACGGCCTGCGGCGGGACCTGGCAGTGATTACTGCCGACGGTATCGTGGGCAAGATTTTGCAGGTGTTTCCGACGGTTTCCCAGGTGCTGCTGATCAACGACCAGAGCAGCGGAGTGGGCGCGATTCTCGAGAAGTCGAGGCTGCAGGGCGTACTGCGCGGGACACCGAATGGCGAGGTCATGCTGGAACGGGTTATGAGTGACGAGCAGGTCGCGGCTGGGGAACCCGTGCTGACCAGCGGTGGCGATCAGGTCTTTCCCAAGGGCCTTCCCGTTGGGACGGTGATGAAGGTGGGAACCGGAAAGGATCTGTTTCTGAATGTCAAGATTAAGCCGGCGGCAAACCTGAGCAAGCTGGAAGAAGTGCTGGTGGTGACGGAGAAGCAGGAGCGGCAGTCCGCAGCTCAGGATACGGAGCGCATGCGAGCGGCCGATATTCTGGCCCAGCGGCTGCCGTCAGTGCCGGACAAGCCGCCTACCCCCGAGGCCAGCGCTGCCGCGAAGCCAGGGAACGCTGCGACAGGCGCGGGGGGAGCAACCAGCAGCTCTGTGCCTCATTCGAAACCCTCCACTGTGCCCGGCCCACAAGGTGGGACTGCGAAGGTGCAGGGTCCGGTGGGATCGACCAAGCCAACTGGCAGTGGAATTACTCCTGCAGGGACTGCTCCGGGTACTTCGACACCGGCTGGCAGTCACGCAGCGGGTTCCGGCGCTGCACGCACCGCGACGGTCCCGGGACAGCCGGCAACTGGTGAAGTGTCGAACACCGCAGCTCCGAAGAGTTCCTCCGACCCGGTTGCCAAGACTGGATCCTCCAAGAAGGCTGCCGGATCGAAGCCTGAAGCTTCCCAACCGGATTCCTCGGGGACGCAGACGCCACCGCCGCCGCAGCCGAATCCGCAGCCTCCTGCAGCCGAAGACAGCCCACACTAGCGTGCAGATTACTTACACATCAGGCGAGCAGGTTGAGGTCTACCGGTTCAGTGTGCCGGTGACGGTGGGAGTGCCGTTGCTGGCGCTGTTCCTGCAAGCGTTCGTTCCCAGGCGGTTTCCTCTCTTCTCCTACCTTGATCTGCCCCTTCTGGTGACGATTTTCTTTGCCATGGCACGGCGGAGTCCGATTTCTGGCCTGCTCACCGGGGCGGTGATTGGCCTGGTGCAGGATGCTCTGGGACACCATCATATCGGGCTGTTTGGGATAGCCAAGACAGTGGTGGGTTTTTTGGCGTCGTCTCTGGGCGTCAAGCTGGACGTGGAAAATGCCGGCGCCCGCCTCCTGGTCACCCTTGGCTTCTACCTGGTACACGGCGTGGTGTATTTCACTGTGGCGCGCGGCATGGTGAACATGGCGCTGAACTGGAGCTGGGGACGCAGCATCCTGGCTGGGCTGGCGAATGCGGTGCTGGGTGTGATGCTGTACTTCGTGCTGGACAAGTTCAAGCAAAGAACCTAGAGCAGTTGCCAGTTGCCAGTGCCCAGTTGCCAGTGAAACCTGGCGAGCTTATGACTTCCGTTACCCGGGTCGTCAATTGCAGGCATTGGGAAGCATTACAATGCGAATAAGGACTACTCCATACTCGACTCTGCGAGGACAAGTGACACGTTCCGGACCAGAAGTGCTCACACTGGCAACTGGCAACTGGCAACTGGCCACTGACAACTGATGTTCGGCCGCGACGAAAAAGTATCCGCTATCCGCCTGACCGCGGCGCAGTACATCATCCTCGGTATTTTCCTGGTACTGGCGTACGGATTGTGGCGGCTGCAGGTGATGCAGAGCGATTACTACTCTCTCGCGGCCGAGAAGAATCGCATTCGCAACGTGCCTATCCTTGCGCCGCGCGGGAAGATTCTCGACCGCGAAGGACGCACGATCGTCGATAACTATCCGTCATTCTCCGCGCTGCTGCTGCGCGACTCTTCGCGCGACCTCGTCGCAGACGCAGACCTGATCGCCCAGGGGCTGCACCTGGATCCGAATGAAGTGCGGGCGCGCATACGCCGCTTCGCCTCGATGCCGCAGTACCAGCCGATTTTTCTGAAAGAAGACATCACGCCGGATGAACTCGCCTTCATCGATGCGCACCGGAACGAATTGCCGGAACTGGACACGATCATGGCCCACCGGCGCCTGTATCCGCGCAACGGGTTCATGGCGCACCTGATCGGGTATGTCGGCGAAGTCACCGAAGACATGCTCAACCAGCCGCAGTTTGAGCTTTATGGCCCGGGGGACATGGTGGGCGTGTCGGGGGTGGAGCGGCAGTACAACTCGGTGCTGATGGGCAAGAACGGATCGCGCCGCGCGCTCGTGAACAGCCACGGACGCGAAGTGGGACGCCTGGATGAGACTCCCGCGGAGCCCGGCAAGCAACTCAAGCTGACCATCGACATCGATCTGCAGATTGCGGCGGAACAGGCTCTGGAAGGGAAGAACGGCGCCATCGTCGCCATGGATCCACGCACCGGCGAGGTCCTTGCCATGGTGAGCCGGCCGACATTTGATCCGAACGACTTTTCGGTGCGCATCTCGCGGGATGAGTGGAACAAACTGGTCACTGATCCTGACAAGCCGCTGCTGAACAAGGCGATTCAGGCACAGTTGGCGCCGGGTTCGACGTTCAAGATCATCATGGCAACCGCGGGCTGGCAGGAAGGGATTGCCCAGACTCTGCATGTGAACTGCGCGGGCAGCGCTGAGTTTTACGGCCGGCGGTTCGGTTGCTGGGTGAAGAGCGGGCACGGAGCCGTCGATATCGAGAAAGCCATCTACCAGTCTTGCGACGTTTTCTTCTATACGCTGGCGGAAAAGCTGGGCATCGACCGCATTGCGAAATACGCCACTGCTCTAGGGCTTGGACAAAAGACCGGGATCGACCTGCCCAACGAAGTGAGCGGAGTGATGCCGTCCGAGGAGTGGAAGATCCGCAACTTCAAACAGAAGTGGTTCGCCGGGGAAACGATTTCGGTCGGCATCGGCCAGGGCGCGGTGGCGATCACCCCGGTGCAGTTGACGCGCGCCATTGCGGCGATCTCCATGGGCGGGCGCATGGTTGTGCCCCACGTGGTGGACCCGGACGGGATTCCCGCCGGATACGTCGAGGTCAGTCATTACACGGAAGTGAAGAATATTCCGATCGAGCCCAGCGGTTGGAACCTGATTACGGACGCCATGTCACGGGTTTTGCTCCCCGAAGGTACGGCCCCTTCGGCGCACGTTCCTGGCATTGATATCGCCGGCAAGACGGGGTCGGCACAGATCGTTTCGCTGGCCACTCGGGCAAAGTTCAAAAACAGCGACGACCTGGCGCAGAACGGGTGGTTCGTGGGATTCACGCCGCGACGCAATCCGGACATCATTGTCTGCGTACTGTTTCAAGGCGGCGAGCACGGGAAGTTGGCGGCACGGTTGGCGACGCAGGTGATCAAGGCCTTCGTCGACAAGCAGCGGCGCACGCCGAACAAGATGGTGGAGAAGCCGAAGAGCGGCAACGTCGACATGGGTGCTCTCTGGACAATGCCTGATGGCGGCGGCCACCAAGACAAGCTGGAGAGCGGGCGGTTTGCCGTTGCTCTGCCGAAGAAGCCGCTGGTGGCGGCGACGGCCGCGCCGGGGATTCATTAGGCAATGGCCTGACAACTCTATCGACGACGGGAAGAGAACGCTTTATAGGCTTGTGGTTGCGCAGGCGGGTATGAGGTCCTTCGCTTCGCTCAGGATGACAACCCCGATTTGGGGGAAGAAGGCTGAGAACTGAGAACCGAGAACTGAGAACTGGTTTCCGATGTCACGTTACGTTTCATTTCGCGATTTCGACTGGCTGCTGCTGGTCTTCGTGCTCATCATCTGCGGTCTGGGGGTGATGGAGATCCAGAGCGCGACCCAGCACACCAAGTTTGCCGGATCGCATATCAAGCAGATTTACTGGGTTCTCGGCGGTGTCGGCATGATGTTCCTCATGAGCCTGATCAACTACCAGGCGCTGCTGGAGCAGATTCACTGGTTCTACATCGCGGGTGTGGGTTCGCTGATGGCGGTGCTGGTCTTCGGGCAGAAGTATCTGGGGGCGCGGCGCTGGATCAAGATGCCGGGCGGCAACAACCACTTCCAGCCATCCGAATGGGTAAAGATTATTCTGATCCTTGCGGTCGCGAAGTATTTCGCCGATATGCGGCAGCGGGAACTCTCCTGGTCAGATTTCATCAAGGCCGGGGCTATCGTCGGATTTCCGATGCTCCTGGTTCTAGCCCAACCTGACCTCGGAACGGCGCTGACCTATGTCCCGATTGCGATCATGGGAGTCTTTCTGGGGGGGCTGCAGTGGAAACAGGGGCTCGCCGTAGGCCTGCTTGCAGCCGTGGCAGTAGGGGCGGTGTTCTTTACGCCTCGTGTCCACGTCCTGAAGTCGTACCAGAAGCAGCGGCTGACCAGTTTCCTGGAACCGGATGCTGATCCCCAGGGGTCGGGGTACCAAGTTACGCAATCCCTGATCGCGGTAGGTTCGGGAGGCCTGTGGGGCGGGAAAGGCTCGCAAACACACGGGGCTTTCCTTCCAGTCCCACAAACGGACTTCATTTTTGCAGCTTTTGCGGAGGAGCACGGATTCGTAGGCGCGCTTGGGGTGCTGCTGCTATACTTCATAGTGCTGATGCGTTTGACCCAGAACGCGCAAACAGCGCCCGACCGCGCTGGCACGTTTGTGGTGATGGGTGTGGTAGCTGTGCTTAGCTTCCATATCCTGGTCAACGTCGGTATGGTGGTCGGTTTTATGCCGGTCACCGGAATACCCCTGCCGCTGATGAGTTATGGTGGGTCTTCCGTGTTGTTCATGTTCCTGGCGCTGGGGATGGTCATGAATGTTCGTATGCGCCGCTTCGTGAATTAGCTGGAGCGATCAGTTTCGTCGCCAGCTCATGAACAGGTTGTGAGCTTCGGAAGAAGGGTAGGGAGCAGTTGCTGCGCCCAGGGGGTGCAGCCCAACAACATATCGATCGCCCTCGCGTGAAGAGGGCAATTTCACCGGCCAGTCGAGCAGTCGAAGGCCGGGCAGGATTGAAGCTAGAAAGCTGCCGGGCAGGGAAACGGCCCCCCGACCGAAAACGGTCTGAGAGAGCGGTCACAAACCCGGCAACACAAAGCGATAAGTGCAAAAGATTCCCAAGCTTGCGCAACGGATTTGGCCCGGGAGCAACCTCCTGAGCCTCAGCCGTCCCCTCCGTGGGGCCATCGTCGCGACGCTCGATCCTCCCGTTTCCTTCCTGAATCTGCGCCGGTAAAGCCCGCCCGGACGGCGGGACCGGAGTGTCCATGAACAAAGAACTATTTGTCTCTTCCACGCCTCACGAAACCAAGGTGGGGCTGGTGGAAGACGATCTGCTCGCGGAAATCTACCTCGAGCGCGAAAATGAATACACCCTTGCGGGATCAATCTACAAAGGCCGCGTTACCCGCGTGCTGCCCGGCATGCAGTCTGCTTTCGTCGACATCGGCCTGGAACGCGATGCCTTCCTCTACGTCTCCGATTTCATGGAGTTGGAGGACCAAGACGAGGACCTGACTGACGTTGTGCCTGCCAATCGGGGCGTGCAGGATCTGCGTCCGCAGCCGATGCGGATACAGGCGCCTGCAGAAGTTTCCGAGGCGGGAGTCGTAGCTGAGACCGCTGCGCCCGCGGGCGAACTGGAAAGCGGCCCAGGCCAGGGGTCTGAGGAGCCGCAAAGTCAGGCGGAGGGCCAGTCTCCGGCGACTGCCGGGGCGGGAACCGAATCCGCAGGCGGCGATTTCGAGCGCGAACGTGGTGGCTGGCGGGGACGCCGGCGCCGCCGTGGCGGACGTCGCGACGGACGTGGCGATGGGCGTGATCGCGGAAGCGAGGCGCGATTCTCCCGGCCTGCCGCCGAGACTGCGCCGCCGCGAGCGCAGGAATCAGGGAGAACTCAGCAGTTTGGACCGCCTGCCGGATATCAGCCAATCCTTCTGCCGGGTGAGTCGATTTCAAAATATCAGCGCTGGGCGCAGCCACCTGTGCAGGAGCCGCGTACAGCGGAGCAGGAAGTGGAACCGTCCGCGTCCAACGCAGAGCCGGACGTACCGCTCGCGGCAACCTTCCCGGAAGATGAACCGATTTTCGCCAGCCCATCTATTTCCGCAGAGCCGCTGCATGAACAGCACGACGACTCGCGAGGAAATCAAGAAGAGCATGTAGAAGCGGCGTCCACCTCGGTTGACTGGAACCGGGAACTTCGCCGTGCCGAGTTGACCGATGCGTTTGCCGCCGAGGCAGCCGGAGCGACCGAAGAGATTGTCGAAGAAGTTGAGGAAGAGGACACGATCAGAGCAGTACCAGAACATCGCGACCAGCCGCTTCCGACCGCTCGCGAGCAGGAAGCTCCCGTATTCGCTGCTCCGGGCACGATGGAAGAAGAGACCATCGACGAAGAAGAAGCCGACACCATCCGCTACGAGGAATCGTCCGACGAGGGCTACGACGAGTTCGAGGAAGAGACCCAGGCTGCTACTCCTGAGGCTGGCGAGCACCTGAACGGCGATGCCCGGGAAGCAGTTTCTGAAATCCATCTATCCTCGCTGGCCGAGGGTGGCGAGGCGCCGCCTGCCGAAGCCGGTGCGGCAGAAGCTGAAGACGATTCCGAAGAATTTGAGCTCGAGGAGGCGCAGGCCGAAGCCGAGGCTCTGCTCGACGCTGAGGCTCGAGGCAACGGCACCGTCGATGCCCGGGCGGAAGTTCGGGCGCCGGCAGCGACCGCCGGTTACACGCAGCGCACGCAACGGCCCCGCCCCGGTTTTGACCGTCAGGGCGGCGGCCAGCGCGGACGCCGCGGTGGACGCCGTTTCCGCCGCCGCGAGTCGGCGCCGGTTCCGCTGATCAGCGATCTGCTCAAGGAAGGACAGGAAATCCTGGTGCAGATTGCCAAGGAGCCGATCGGCAAGAAGGGCGCGCGCATCACCAGTCACATCGCACTGCCGGGACGCTTCCTGGTTTACATGCCGACGGTGAATCACACTGGCGTTTCGCGCAAGATCGCATCCGAGGAAGAGCGCCAGCGGCTGAAGCGGATCATCCTGAGCGAGCGTGAGAACGGGCATGGCGGCTTCATTGTTCGTACCGCAGCACAGAACGCCAGCGAAGACGAGCTGCGCGCCGACATTCGCTTCCTGAAGGGCTTGTGGAACGATATCAAGGGCCGCTCGGAGAGTTCCAAGCCGCCTGCGCTGATCTATCACGATCTCAACGTGGTAGAGCGCGTGCTGCGCGACCAGGTCACTTCTGACTTCTCCGTGATCTGGGTCGATACTGAGCCCGAGTACGAACGCATTCTGCGCTTCTTCAACCGCTTCCAGCCGGGACTGGTCAAGCGCGTGAAGCTCTACACCAAAGAAACGCCCCTGTTTGAGCAATTCGGCCTGGCCGAGGAGATGAACAAGGCGCTCAAGTCCAAAGTCTGGCTGAAGAGCGGCGGCTACATCGTGATCAACCAGACCGAGGCGCTGGTGGCGATCGATATCAACACCGGCAAGTACGTCGGTAAGACGGCGCGCTTGGAAGACACGATCGTCAAGACCAACGTGGATGCGATCAAGGAAATTGTGCGGCAGGTCCGGCTGCGCGATCTGGGCG
This sequence comes from Terriglobia bacterium, assembly GCA_020073465.1. Lineage (GTDB taxonomy): Bacteria > Acidobacteriota > Terriglobia > Terriglobales > Acidobacteriaceae > Sulfotelmatobacter. Next base: position 38,173 of record JAIQFC010000011.1, on the reverse strand, counting down.
GCATCATCGTCATCGATTTCATCGACATGGACGAGCGCCGCAACCGCCAGCGCGTGATGCAGGCTTTGGAAGAAGAACTGCGCCACGATCGCGCACCGTCGAAGGTGCTGCAGTTTAACGATTTCGGGCTGGTGGCGATTACCCGCAAGCGGGTGAAGCAGTCACTGGAACGCACGATTGGCGCGCCTTGTCCGTACTGCCAGTCGACGGGCTACGTCAAATCGGTGACCACGGTGTGCAACGAGATTTACGTGGAGATGCGCAAGATCGCCAAGCATCTGGAGCATGAAGACGTGATGCTGCGCGTGAATCCGGATGTCGCCAAAGAGCTGAAGTCGACCAACGGCCGCCTGCTCAACGAGATGGAAGAACTCACCAAGCGGACGATTATCGTGAAGAGCGATCCGGCGCTGCACCAGGAGCAGTTCGATATTAACTGAGTTCTCAGCCGTCAGCTATCAGTTCGGACTCGGTCGCGCGCACGGCGCACGTGTGGGGACCGCCGCCCTCGACGGTCCGGCAGGGCGCAGCCCCTTGTCAGCTCGGATTAACTCATGTCGCCTCAAATCGAACGGGCTGGACGCAAGACCAGCCCTCTCTGAGAGAAAAAATGCGAGAGCCGATAATAGCGAGATTCCGATGTGGGTGTGTTCACGACATAAGCGAATGTTCTCCATTTGATCCGGTGGGAACGTTTCGCACAAGAATTCAGGAGACCGGGAATGACGAAATTGATGCCGATTGCAAATGCGCCAGCTGCCCCGCATGGATCGACAAGGAGAAGAAATGAAATACAAGATCGTAGCGCTAGCTGCATTTCTGGTTTGGCAGTTCGGATCATCGAAGCCAAACTATAGGATCACGAAAACAATTGGGTGGACACGGAAGTAAGCGGCCATCCGAAGGAAGTCCAAGTCTCAGGCGAAGCCATTTCAATCTCCTGCGTCTCGGAGCCCTTTGGCGGAACGATCCAGGCAGATCACGCGATTATGCGGACTCGCTGTTACATCCTCAGCAAGTGAGAACGTGGTCTATGACGCGCCTGGCTTTCGCTTGCCCTTTGTGAAGAGCGACCCGGCGCGCTGCATCAGGAGCAGTTTGATATCAACTAGGAGTGAGCTTCAGACCATGGCTACCATGCGTAAGAAACAAGGTATTTGGGTAGTCAACACAAGTGAGGTTTCCACTCGAACTGTTGATGCTGTCGCCGAGATGCGTCGCGAAAGACTCCTTCATGTTTTAGGATCAGATAAGCCGATTTGGCGCGACGAGAACCATCCCGAACTGGCTGATGGATCCGCGGCCTGGGTTCGGAAATTACGTGCCGAAGATGACTCGTTACGAAGTACGACAGCCGGCCGAAAAACAAAGAAGAACCGCAAGAAGCGTTAAGGTAGGTTCGCCTTCCTAGCTGCCCACGCGGGCCAGCGTCTTGACCGCTATATCGGCGCGGTCCCGCAGCTTCTGTACGGAATCGTGAATTGCTCTTGCCGCTGCCCCGGCGCCATTCTGCTCGGCGCTTTTGGCAGCGCTGCCCGCGTCTTCGGTCGCGGTGCTGGCCATATCGTGTAGAACGACGATTCCATCCGCATGCAGCTTCCACAGAGAAGACATACTCTGGCTGCGCTTGAGTTCCTCGAGTTCCGTGTTGATACGGGCGGAGATCGAGACCAGGCGGATCAGCGTGCGGGCCACATCGGCGCGGAGGCTTTTCTCCTCCAGGAAGCCGGCGTTGTAGGCATCGGCTTCCGGCGCTGTCAGCGTAAGGTTGAAGAACCGCATGGGCACAACCTGGCGGTATTTCGGATCGGCCACGCGGACGAACACCCGAATCGACTCTTCGACCCGGCGAAGCTTACCTTCCTCCATCGAAATCTGTTGCGGCGTGATGGCGGGCGGCTGGAACACGGGAGGCGCGGCGGAGGCCTTGGCGGCGGCCGCCTTGGCAGGTTTGGCTGCCGCAGCAGCTCCACCGGCGGTTCGAGCGGTACGGGCAGCAGGCGTCAGCAAAGACTTGCGGATGGGCGGACGGCGATCCAATTCCTTCTTGAGCTTCGATACCCTGCGGAACTTCTCGAGCGCACTGTCGTAGGCTGCGCTGAGCATCTCTGTCTGCTCGATCGCGGCTACGTGCTCGACCGTGACTTCCACGCCATCCACCGTACTCAGGATGCTGCCGCCCATTTCTTCAAGCGCGTTGGCAAATTGCTTGATCTCTCCCAGCGCCTTGTTGAAAAGCTCGTCGAACCGGGCGCCAAACGCGGCATTGTAGGCGGAGACGGTCGCCAGCACTCCGGGATGGTAGAACGACGCGTCCAGCCACTGCTTCAACTCGCGCACTCGTGAAATGATGCCGGAATCAATGAGCGAGTTGAAATCGCGGAACCGCGCAATCTCTTCGCGCAGCGGATCAAAGCGCCGCAGCAATTGCACGTGCTCTTCGGGCAGCGAAGGGACGTCGGTGTCGGCCAGAATTTCAATCAGGGCAATTTCGAACGGAGAGAGCGGCAGCGCGCCATCCAGGCCGTAACCACTCTGCTCCCACTGCCCTGGCACGCGCGGGTGGCGATACAAAAAGGTGGCGATCAGGTCGGTCTTGTCGCGATTGACGTCGCTGGGCTCGCGGCGGCGCACGAAGTAGCGCAGCAGGGCTTCGGCAACTTCAGAATCTGTGTCAGGAGTCAGGGCGTGGCGCAGCATGGCGGGCGTGATCGCCATGTCGAGCAGGTGCAGCCAGCGGTACATGCGGCTAAGAGTTCCAGGAAGTTCGCGCTCGGAGTGGCGCAGCGCATCCTCGTCGAGACCCTTTGGAACGGGTACGTCGCCGCCGAGACAATCCCGCATGAGCTTCTGGTAGAAGCCCTGGACCGTCGCCAGAATTGCCAGTTCAAATTTAAGATCTTCGGCCAAACGTGCTCCCGAGAGCGAGTTTCTCCCCGTCGTTCTTGGGAAATTAAATGTTCACTAATGTCATCAGTAAAGAGGAAAGTTACCTGTGGTGCAAGTTACTACCGGAACGACACTGTCACGTAAGGCGATCTTCCATCCCTGAAAGTACATGGACTTTTGCGCACGGGAACTGGGGAACGGTTCAGAAAACCACGGTCTTATTGCCGTATACGAGCACGCGGTTTTCCACGTGCCAGCGCACGGCGCGGGAGAGCACGACCTTCTCCAGGTCGCGGCCCTTGCGGATGAGATCCTCGACCGCATCGCGGTGGGAGACACGAACGACGTCCTGCTCGATGATGGGGCCGTCATCGAGTACTTCGGTGACGTAGTGGCTGGTGGCCCCAATGAGCTTGACGCCACGCTCGAAGGCCTGGTGGTAAGGACGGGCGCCGACAAAGGCGGGCAGGAAGGAATGGTGGATGTTGATGATGCGCTGCGGATAGCGGTTGACGAATTCGTTGGAAAGAATCTGCATGTAGCGGGCCAGCACCATGAAGTCGGGCCGGTGCTGGTCGATGAGATCCTGAATTCTCTGCTCTGACTGCCGCTTGTTGTCCTTGGTGACCGGAACGACCGCGTAAGGAATTCTGTAGAAGTCGGCGAGCGGCTGGTTGTCTGCGTGATTGGAAATGATCAGCGGAATATCGCAGGCAAGCTCTCCACTCTGATGCCGGTATAGCAGATCAACCAGGCAGTGGTCGTACTTGGAGACGAAGATGATCATCCGCGGCCGCTGCGACGATTGGGCCAGCCGCCATTTCATCTGGAATCTTTCGGCTACCGGCACGAAGTGCGTGCCGAAGTCGGCGAGGTCGATGTCGAAATCTTTTGGATCGAACTCCACGCGCATGAGGAAGAGCCCGGACTCTTCGTCGGCATGTTCGTCGGCGTGCAGGATGTTCCCGTTGTGGCGGTAGACGAAGTCGGCGATGGTCGCGACTTCGCCTTTGCTGTCAGGGCAGGAGATGAGCAGGATGGCTGAATTCTTCATGGAAGTCGACGAGCGACGTCGCAACAGTCGCAAGACGCTGCATGCAACGTCTCGGGGAGCGCGCTACTTTTTCAGCTCCTTGAGAATCTCGCGCGCGGCGTTGGCCCCGGACCCACCAGTCAAGCCCACACCTGGATGCGTGCCACTTCCACACAAATACAGATTCTGGATCGGTGTTCGATACCGTGCCCAATCCAGCAGCGGACGCATGGTGAAGAACTGGTCGAGCGCGAGTTCGCCGTGGAAAATCTGCCCGCCAGTCATCCCGTAGACTTCTTCCAGGTCATGTGGCGTGATGATCTGGTGCGTCAGAATCATCTCTGGCAGGTTGGGCGCGTACTGCGCGAGCGTCTGCACCACGGTCTGGCCGAGGGCTTTACGCTGTTCTTCCCAATCGCCTTTCAATCTGTACGGCGCGTACTGCATGTAGATCGACATCACGTGCTTTCCTTCCGGTGCAAGCGTGGGGTCGGTCAACGAGGGGATTGTGGCTTCGAGATACGGACGGCGGGAGAAGTTGCCGTACTTCGATTCGTCGAAGGCGCGCTCCAGGTAGTCGATCTCGTTGCCAATGTGAATGCGTCCCTTGAGCGCTGCGCCGTCGCCGTTCTGCAGGGCAGTGAACTTCGGCAGACCGGACAGGGCGAGGTTCACCTTCGCGACCGTGCCGTTGCCACGGTAGTGTTGCATCTTCTGCACGAAGTCGGGAGACAGATGCAAAGGGTCGGTCAGTTTCAGCAGCGTGCGCTTCGGGTCGGCATTCGAGATAACAGCCTTGGCGTTGATCTCTTCCCCGGTGGATAGCAACACTCCGGTAGCCGCGCCGTCTTTCACGCGAATTTCAATAACCTCGGCGCCGGTGCGGATCTCGGCCCCCGCGGCCTTGGCAGCTGAGGCCATGGCCTGGGTCAGCGCGCCCATGCCCCCCGCGGCAAGGAAGGCCGAGCCTGCCGGCTGGGCATCGCCCGCCGCACGGATCAGCAACACCAGTGCACTGCCGGCCGACCACGGTCCAAGGAACGTTCCGAAGATGCCGCGAGCAGCCACGACCGCTCGCAGCAGTTCGGTCTCGAAATATTCCGCCGCCAGATCGGCAACCGCCATGGGTCCCCAGCGCAGCAGACGATACATATCCTTCTTGCCGAGATTGCGGATGGCGCGTCCCGTCTTGAGCATGCCCCAGAGATCGCCGCTGCTGGGGTGATCAATGTTCGGCGGAGTGGTGGCGAGCGCCTCAGCGATGATCTTGCCGATTTTCCCCAGTGACTGTTGAAACTCAGGGTATTTGGCCGCATCCTTCTGCGAGAAAGACGAAATCTCTTTCACCGCGTTGTTTGCATCCTGGTAAAGCGAGAGAGCCCGTCCCTCAGGCGTGAGCGCGGTGACGCCTACCTCGGCCGTGATCAGCTTCAATCCATGCTTTTCGAGCTGCAGGTCACGCACAATGTCAGGACGTATGGGGCCCGCGCTGTGCGCCAGCGTGGAACATCGGAATCCAGGGTGGAATTCGTCTGTAATTGCCGCGCCGCCGACCTGCTCGCGGCGCTCGATCACCAGTGGCTTGAATCCTGCCTTGGCCAGATAGAAGGCGGTGACCAGCCCGTTGTGGCCGCCGCCAATGATGACGATGTCACGCTTCTCAGCCATGGGTTAGGCTGCTCCCTTGATGTCTTTCAGAATTTCCAGCGCCGCCAGGCGGCCGTTCGCGCCCATGATGCCGCCGCCCGGATGCGTCGCAGAACCGCACATGTAAAGGTTCTTGATGGGCGTTCGGTACTGCGCCCATCCTGCCACGGGGCGCAGGAAGAAAAGCTGTTCCAGCGAAAGTTCGCCCTGGAAGATGTTGCCCTCGCTCAGCCCCCACTCGCGCTCGAGGTCCAGCGGTGTTACGACTTGTTTCTGAATGATGATGTCCTTGATGTTCGGTGCGTATTCGGCGATGGTGTCGACGACCGTGTTGCCAAAGGCTTCCTTCTGGTCATCCCAGTTCAGGCCCGGGCGCAGTTTGTACGGCGCGTACTGCACGAAGCAAGACAGCACGTGCTTCCCCGGCGGCGCGACGGACGGATCGGTCAGCGACGGAATGACCATGTCGATGTAGGGACGGCGCGAGAAGTTCCCGTACTTGGCGTCGTCGTAAGCTTTCTCCATGTACTCGACAGCGGGCGAAATGGAAATCGCCCCGCGCAAGTGCGCGCCCGGTCCGGGCATGCACTTGAAGTTTGGCAGAGCGTCGAGCGCCATGTTCACCTTGCCCGAGGAGCCGCGGAACTTGTAGCGGTTCACCTCTTCGAGAAAATCCCCGGGCAGGTGCTGCGCCTCGATGAACTTGGTAAAGGTTAGCCGCGGATCGACGCTGGAAGAGATCACGTCGGCGTAGATCTCATCGCCGTTGGAGAGCACCACGCCCTTCGCCTTGCCGTCTTTCACGATGATCTGCGAGATGCCGCATTGGGTACGAATGTCGACCCCAGCCTCCCGGGCCGCATCTGCGATTGCATTCGAAATCGCGCCCGTGCCGCCTCGCGCGAAGCCCCACGCGCGAAACGCGCCATCAATCTCGCCCATGTAGTGATGCAGAAGCACGTATGCTGTTCCCGGCGAGCGCACACCCAGGAATGTCCCGATGATGCCCGACGCCGACATTGTGGCTTTGAGCACATCGGTCTCGAACCACTGATCGAGAAAATCAATGGCGCTCATGGTCATGAGCTGTACCTGGTTGTACTTGTCCTCGCTGGACATCGCCTGGAAACGCCGGCCGACGAACAGCAGCTTCATCAGTTCGCGCGGGTTGAGCGTGTGCGGATCGGGAGGCACCATGCTGAGGATCGGCTTCACGAAGCGGCACATGGCCTGCATCGCCTTGCCGAATTCGTCGTAAGCTTCCGCGTCGACGCGCGAGTGACGCGCAATCTCACGGTGCGTCTTGCCGTGGTCATTCACGCGCCACAAGTAGTCACCACTGGGCATGGGCGTGAAGGTGCCATCGAGCGGAAGAATTTCCAGGCCGTGGCGGGGAAGATCGAGGTCGCGAATGATCTCCGGGCGCAGCAGCGAGACCACGTAGGAGCAGACCGAGAATTTGAACCCGGGAACGATTTCTTCCGTGCAAGCCGCTCCGCCGAGCACGTGGCGGCGCTCGAGCACGAGCACTTTCTTGCCGGCGCGGGCCAGGTACGCGGCGTTGACGAGTCCGTTGTGGCCTCCGCCGATGACAACCACGTCGTACTTCGTGTTGGAGCCTAATTGATTCGAACCAGCCATATTTGCCTTCAAACTTGAAATCGCACGGATTGTAGCAGGTGCGGCGCGCGGGTGAAGCGCCGGGCTGACGCCGGCAAAAAGCCGCCCCGGATGGCGGCGTCACAGACTAGAGGCCGCTGGGAAGAACGGTCCAGCTACGAAGGACACCGCACGACGATGGCAGGATTGAGCGCATAGCGGACCGGAGTTGAATGGCTATTCTAGCGGGAATGAGACGTTTTGTCTGCAGACCTACCGTAATCGTATCTGAAGGCGTCATCCCGAAGCCCCGCGTTTTCACCAGCGGGGCGAGGGATCTCCCGCAGATCGGAAGCAGCTTCAGGTTGGTACAGGGTTTGCCAGTCTTTTGCCAAATCATCCCAGCGCGGGTTCATCGACTCAATGAGCTTGATTTTCTTGCTACGACGCCATGCCTTGATTTCCTTTTCGCGATCGATGGCAGCGTCGGGATAGAAGAATCGTTCGTAATACACGAGGCGGGTTAGGTTGTAGCGGCCGGTGAAACCGGGGACGAGTTTGTTTTTGTGCTGCCATACGCGATGAACCAGGTCGCCGGTGATGCCGGTATACAGGACAGCGGACTTCGGATCGTTGCTCATGATGTAGACGAAGAACTGCTTTGGCTGTCGCATCGCTCTCTTCTACGCCCACTACAATTAAGGCGTCTGTGACGAATGAACATGGATTTTCCGGGTGGGGAGATCCCTCGCCCCGCTGGTGAAAACGCGGGGTTTCGGGATGACGCTTTCATAAAAGGTGCCGGCCTCAGAATCACGATTTCTCCACGTGACGTGCCGGGCACCATCCCAAGTTGGGCAGTGCCAGCCACCTCGAATGTTGCCCGACCAGCGTGCGCGTGAATATAATCCAGCGTCTGCACTTTTCTCAGTCGACGTCGAGGCCACCACTTTGCCCATTGGAACCGCATTTCACGAGAGAACTTTCCCGCTGTGTCACAGCCTGAACTATCGCGAGTGGTCGGGCTACTACACGGTCAGCGTGTACGAGGTTCATCACGAGCACGAGTACAACGCCATCCGCAACGCCGCCGCGCTGATCGACATCACGCCGCTCTACAAGTATCTGATCACGGGCAAGGATGCGACCAAGCTGGTGAACCGCGTAATCACGCGCGACATCAACAAAGTGAAGGTGGGGCAGGTCATTTATTGCTGCTGGTGCGACGAGCAAGGCAAGGTCATCGACGACGGCACGATTTCGCGGCTCGAGGAGAACGTTTATCGCTGGACGGCGGCCGATCCCAGCCTGCGCTGGTTCCGCCAGAATGGCCTCAACCTGAACGTGCAGATCGAAGACATCTCCGAGAAGGTCGCCGCGCTGGCGCTGCAGGGGCCGACCTCCGGCAAGCTGCTCAAGACCGTTGCCGAAGCCGACATCGCGAATCTGAAGTATTTCCGCGTCACTCGCGGAAAGATTGCTGGCGTTCCGGTAGACATTTCTCGCACCGGCTACACCGGCGACCTTGGCTACGAAATCTGGGTTCCATGGAGTGACGCAGTAAAGGTCTGGGACGCCCTCGCCGAGAAGGGCAGGCAGTTCGATCTGCACGCCGCCGGCATGCTGGCGCTCGATGTAGCCCGCGTCGAAGCCGGACTGCTCCTGATCGAGGTCGACTACACGAGTTCAAAGAAAGCTCTGATTCCCGCGCAGAAGTTTTCACCCTACGAACTGGGCTTCGCCAAGATGGTCCATCTGGAGAAGGAAAACTTCATCGGCAAGCGTGCGCTGGAACAGGACGCGAAGAACGGCGTTCCGCGACAACTCGTCGGATTAGAGGTGGATTGGACGGACGTGGAAATTCTCTACGAACGCTACGGTTTGACGCCTGCCGCACCCAGCCAGGCTTCGCGCGTCGCGGTTCCCGTCTATTCGGGAGAACAGCAGGTTGGCAAAGCCACAACGACAAGTTGGTCGCCGATCCTGAAGAAGATGATCGCACTCGCCAGCATCGAGACGGAGTATTCGAAGCCGGGAACCCATCTGCAGATGGAGATTACGATCGAAGCGGTCCGGCTGAAGACGGATGTGAAGGTCAGGGCGCTGCCGTTCTTCAATCCCCCGCGGAAAACAGCGACGCCGGTCTAGACAACCGCCTTCCGGTTACTGCGCTTCCAGTACAGATACCCCGGCACGCCAATCAGCACGATGATCGTTCCCGCGAGCGCTTCCTTGGGACGCGTGATGATCGTATTCAGCGTCCACGCGGCGCCGATGAGCACGTAAATCCCCGGCACCCAGGGATAGCCGGTGCAGCGGTACGGACGCGGAATCTCCGGCCGCTTCCACCGCAGAATGAACAGGCCAATTACTGTCAGCGTGTACGACAACACCATCCCGTAAATGACGTAGGTGTAGAGCTGGTCGTAGCGCCCGCTCATGGTGAGGGCAGCGGCCCAGATGCCTTGTCCAATGAGGCCGAATGCCGGGGTGCGCCACCGGGGATGAATGACCGCCATGCGCTTGAAGAAGACGCCATCTTGTGCCATGGCGAGACAAACTCGCGCACCCGAGAGGGTGCAGGTTGCCGCAGCGCTGAAGCACGAAACCGCGATCATCGCCGAGAGCCAGACGGCTGCCCGCGGCGAAAAGAGCTGCCCGGCTGCCGCGTGCGCGATGGTTTCATGCTGGGCAATTTCTTTGAGCGGCAGGGCATAGGCATAGGTCAGGTTCATGGCCAGGTAAATCACTCCGACCGCAAGAACACCGAGTACCATGGCGCGCGGCACGTTGCGGCGCGGCTCTTTCACCTCTCCCGACACCCACGTGATGTACACCCACCCGTCATAAGCCCAGAAGACGGCAATGAGCGCCACGCCCATCGCGGAAATTAGCTGGCGCGGAGGCAGGCCCATCGTCAAACCGGTCTGACTGTGGAAGTGCGACCAGTCACCCTTTCCAACGGCGAGTCCGAGAACCACAAAAGCCGCCATCGCCAGGAATTTCGTCCAAGTCGAAACATTCTGCAGCAGCGCGCCCCAGCGCAACCCCACGACGTTGACGTAGGTGAGGATCGCGATCAGCACGAGTCCGACGGCATGCGCTCGTGTGAATGTGATGCCGGCAAGAGCGAACACAACGTGGTCCTGCGAGATGGGCGGAACGATTTCACCCATGTAGGCTGCCGATGCGACCGAGAGCGCGGCAATCGTGCCGCCGTTGGCCACGGTGAACAGCATCCATCCATACAGAAATGCCACCAGATCGCCGTAAGCCTCGCGCAAGTAGATGTACTGGCCGCCGGACTCGGGAAACATGGATCCCAACTCGGCGAAGGCCACGCAGCCGAACAACGAAACTACGCCGCCAATCACCCACACCAGCAGGAACAGCATGGGCTGCGGCAAGGGCCCGGCAATATCCTTGGCAGTAAGAAAAATCGACGAGCCGATGATCCCGCTGACCAAGAGCAACACCGAATCCAGCAGGCTGAGGCCGCGGACTAATGTTGGCTGGGAACTGGGAGTTTGATCTTCAGTTGCTGGAGAGGCGGTGGTGGAGTCCATTATCCGATTCCGAGTTCGTCGGGGGATTCGAGGGGAGTGCCGCAGCGGCGGCAGATGACCGAGGAACAGTCGCCGCAGGTAAGAGGGTCAGTGACTTCCTCCGCGCAATTCGGACAGTAAAGCTGCCCTGGCTCCGGGGTAGGAGGGTTCAGCGGGCTTGTCGCCATGACGGGGAACTCTAACATAGGCCCACCCACTTCTCACAGGTTCCCATCCCGGCGCCGGCATGCCTTCCGTTCACCGGCTGCTTCGCGCCAAAGACGTGTGACCCTTCGCACAGACAAAACCTATTCTCCCGCCTAAGATTCGACACCATTAGTGTCGCCAAGGAGGTTCCAAATGAAATGGGAACCATTAGCTGATGGCTTCGAGGTCCTGAGGTTCTGGAAAGTCGTGCCACCTCAGAAAGAGGAACCGCAGATTGCGGTTCTCCGGTTATCAGGGCAGAAATATGGTGAGCTGCAGAAAGCTCCCAAGGACTTCATCAACCGCTTCAAGGTGTTTGATAAGCAGGTGAGCTCGATGGAGCTGCAGGCAGAGCCGGTCGCAGCAGGAATGGCCATCGCTCCCCAGCTTGTTGTAGTGATCCATCGGCCTTCGTGCGCAGCATTCGGTGCTGCCGGCGTTGACGCGGCCTTGACCAAAGCAGCCTAGGACGAGATTCACGGGGCCGCCAACCCCATAGTAGTCAACAGCTCCTGAAATCGGGCATCGGCGCGCAGGGAATCGACCGCCGGGTCCACTTTGATCCACGCCAGGTAAAGATCCCGCTCGCTGTGTGCGTTCGTGAGCCAACGCAGGGCACTCTCTTTGTCCTCAAGTGCGGCGTAGAGCACGGCGATGAAATAGGGTGGAACGTAGGTCTGACTCGATCGCTGTAACAGGTGGTGAAGGATTTTGCGGGTCTCAGCCTTGTTTCCGGCTTGGGCATAGCTGCGTCCGAGCAGCACAGAGCGTATTGTTTCCCCGCCCGAGAGGCTCCATGCCTTCTTGCTCTCTGCGATTGCTTCCGAGTTCTGACCCTTGCCGAGATAGCAATAGCTCAGACAGGCGTGCGAACTGTCGTAGTTGGGAGCTAGCTCCAGCGCTCGCTGGCACTGTTCCATGGCTTGATCGTACTGGCGGGCACAATACAGAACCCATCCCGCGGTCGTGCTGTTGTCAATGTAGAGAGGATCCAGTACCTGGGCAGCTTGAAGTTGTGTCCAGGCTTCCTGCCCGCGTCCCATGGCCGACAAGAAGACTGAGTACATACGACGGGCTTCGGCATCGCTGGGGTTGAGCTGCAGTGCGCGCTGATACTCGCGGTCCGCGCCTGCCCAGTCCCAGTCCCCATAAAACCTCACTGTGGCCAGCGCCGTATGCGCCTGCGCCATGGTCTCATCCAGAGAAATGGCCTTCAGCGCATACTGTCGTGCTCTGGGCATCGCCTCGCGGGCAGGCAGATCGATGTCATTCCAAAACGAGTCCGCCAAGCCGGCATAGGCTGGAGCGTAGTTGGGATCCGATTGGATCGACTGTTCCAGGTACTGGCGGGACTTTGCGCGCTGCTCGGCAGTCCCGTTGCTCAGGTATTTGGCCTTGAGGTAGCCCTCCTGCGCTGCGGTGTCGATCGGCCGGGACCACGACAGCCGCGCTTGCTCTCCGGCTGTAACACTGACCCCGATCTCTCTGGCAATTGCCAGGGCGAGTTCGCGTTGCAGAGCGAGCAAGTCACGGAACTCCCTCTGGTAGCTGCGCGACCAAAGCTGCGTATCCGCGCTGTTGACGAGCCGAACCGTTACCTGAACCGTCTTGTCGGAGCGGAGCACTGAACCCTCAATCACCGCGTCCACGTCCAACTGGCGCGCGATCTCGCGCAGCGGTGTACGCTCCGTCTTGTAGCGTATGACCGATGTGCGGGAGATAACGCGCTGGAACGCATGGATCTGACCCAGGTCGGTAATGAGTGCTTCGGTCATCCCGTCCGCCAGGTAGTCTTGCTGGGAATCACCGGAGAGATTTGCCAGCGGTAAGACAGCCAACGATTCGATCCGTGGTTCGCTGCGGCTCAACAGGCGGTTGCGCCATTCAGCCGGGGTCCTTCGCCAGAGCGTAACCAGCAGCACCACCACGACACACGCCGTCAGCGCGTAAAGACCGTATCGCGTTGCGCTGTGGGGCGGCACCCTACCGAACCGGGCAGTCGCGGGATTCGCCAGTTGTTGCAGGTCCAGCAGCAGATCCTTGGCGGACTGGTAGCGCTTCTCCGGTTCTTTCTCGATGCATCGGAGAATGACTTCGGCGAGCGCAGGCGAAATTCCCGGTCGGACCTCAGCCGGAGGAACGGGCGTCCGGTGCAGGATGTCATCCACCAGTACGGTGGATAGTTTCTTCGAGAATGGCACCTGCCCGGTGGCGAGTTCATACAGTACGACTCCCGCGGAGTAGACGTCGCTGCGGGCATCGATCGCTTGCCCGCGCAATTGCTCCGGCGGCATGTAGGACAGCGTGCCAGCGAGCGGTTCGATGCCGGCGGCACTTTCCGTTGTGGTCGCGGGGTTGAGGCAGCGCACGGACCGGGCCAACCCGAAATCCAGAATCTTCAGGCGGTTGTCCCCGGTAAGTCTCAGGTTTCCCGGCTTGAGGTCGCCATGAATTACGCCTTGCTCGTGGGCTGCCGCCAGCCCCTCGGCCAGCTGTACCCCGATCTGGATGACTTCTGTTCTTGACAGCGGTCCCCGACTGAGCTTCTCGCTCAAGGTTGTTCCCGGGACATGCTCCATGACCAGGAAGGCCAGGTTTTCCTGCGTATCGAAATCGTGAACCGTGACGATATTGGGATGATTTAGCTTGGAGAGGGCATCGGCTTCCTTGCGGAAGAGGCGCCGGGCATGGTCGTCGGTGAATGTGCCAGGCGGAAGGACCTTGAGCGCGACATCGCGTCCCAAGTGTTGATCGCGGGCGCGAAAGACTTCTCCCATGCCGCCTTCGCCGATCTTCTCTACGATGCGGTAATGACCCAGTTCGCAGTCAACCAACGAACCGCGGCTGAGCGCCTCGGCAATCACGGGGAAGGTCTCCTTCCCCCCACAGGCAAATCGTAGGTCCGCCCAGCGGAGGAGTCAATGGCAGAGTCGGGATGCTTTCAAGATCCGCCGATTTCTGCTGGGAATCGTCCCGATAAGAATCGTCTGGTGCTTCGTGGTAAAAAAGAAATGTGCCAGAGCATCTTGAGCATTCACCCGGAAACCCAAATGCCCGATAGGCCTCAAACTCCCGACGAAAGGCTGCAACTGGAATTCAACCGCTGGGCCGCCGAAGGTGAGGGCGAGAAGATGGAACGTCATCATCTCGACATCACCGAGAAGACGATTCGCTTGATGAATCTTCGTCCCGGCGAGCGTGTGCTTGATCTGGGCTGCGGCTCGGGATGGGCCACGCGCCTGCTCGCGCGGCTGGTGGGTGAGGGCCCGGAAGGCTTCGGACAGGTCGTTGGCCTCGATGTTTCCGACGAGATGGTGCGTCAGGCCCGCGAGGCCTCAAGAGACTTCGAGAATATTCTCTACGTCTGGGGATCGGCGCAACAGATTCCGTGGGAGGAGAACTTCTTCGACAAGGTGCTGTCGGTGGAGTCGTTCTACTACTATCCCGATCAGGACCGCGCGCTCATGGAGTTGTTTCGCGTGATGGCCCCGCGGGGCAAGCTGTTCATCCTGATCAATCTCTACAAGGAAAACCAATACTCCCTGCAGTGGGTCGACAAGCTGAAAGTGCCGGTGCATGTGCGCTCTGCGGCGGAATATGTCGAGCTCTTGAAGAAGCACGCCTTCGAAGAGATAGAGGCGCGCCGTATCCCGGACGACACGCCCACTCCCGACGACTACAAAACCAAGTCATTCCACAGTCTGGACGATCTGCGGGCCTTTAAACGTGAGGGCGCGTTGCTGCTGATGGCTTCCAAGCCCGACCTGCGCACCCCGGCTCCGGGATACACGATCTATTGAACGCTAGATCTCGCTGTCGTCGTCATCGTCATCGCGGTCGCGGTGACTCAGGTCCTTCACTGGGCTCAGCGTTCGCCCATCCTGCGCGTGATGAACTTCGATCCGGCCATTCACATTGGACAGTTTGATCCTTGTCCCGCCGTTCCCCAACTCGCCCCGCAGGTCGTGTCCGACGAAGCGGTGATGGTTCACGTGCAGCCCAAAGTCGTTCTCAATCCCGCCGGAGACCGTGCTGGCCTCAATCGCTGCCTTCGAGTCTGAGGGAATCGTCAACTCGACCGAGCCGTTCACCGAATTCAGTTCCACCGACGATCCTGCAAGTTGGTCGAACCGGGCATCCAGCCTGCCGTTGATCGTCGACAAACTGGTCCGTCCCGAAAGATTGTGCGCTTCCAGCCTTCCGTTAATGCACGACGCTCGAACTTCTCCGCTCACGCCGGTCACATCCAGGGATCCATTGATCAGCTTGATTTCATCGAGCCGCGCCCCGCGAGGCACGGTGAGCGTGTACTCGACGCTGGCCGGGTTATTGTGCGATCCCCAGTTCCAGGTATGGTCGTGGTTCGGATACCGCGTCCGAATGGAGACGTACTCTTTGCTGGAGTCGACCTCGATTTTCGCCTCGTCGAGCCGCTCTTTGCTGTCGGCATACTTCACAGCGTCGACTTTAACCTCGTTCCGCTCCCAACTGGAGATGTGAACCGGGCCGTTGATGTTGTCAAGTTCCACCCGCCCGTCCGGCGCAAGGGCGTAGGTCTGGTGGAATTCCTCGGTAAGGGCCCCGCGATGATCCGACGCGTGAGCCCCCAAGGCAAGAACGAACAGTGCGCAGATAGTTCCAAGAGCGGCGCCCAACCAGGTAGCAACATCACGATGTCGGTTCATGACTCCCTCCATTTCAACGCTTTAGACGCATCCACTTGCGATTCGTGAGAAGCGAATTGAGCGCCCGGTTAGTCCCACCCTCCTAGATACGCACATTACCTCCGTGATGTTCCCCTCCGAACCAGCCTGAAGGACAATCCTCTCAAGAACTTAACTGGGGTCAGTCTTGTTGTATTTGTGGGAAAAGGCCGGAGTTCGGCATTGGCAGAGGACTGCTCTGCCTGCGGCCGCTGCTTTGTTGTTGCTTCTCTTCTTCGCTCCTGATCCGGCTGCGGCGCAATCATCGGGCACAGAGAAGCCGGTTCCCATCCTCAGCGGCAATGCCGGTTACTTCACCAACGTCGCTGGCGGGCAAAACGAGCTGAATACCCAGATTAATCCTGTTCTCCTCGTGCCGCTAGGCGACCGCTGGCTGGTGGAATCGCGCGCCGAGTTCGAGGGCAACTTTCAGCGTCCACCCGGTGGTGGACCCTACGGTGGTCCGGTCGATAAGCACCTGGACTACGCCCAGGTCGACTACATTGCCAATCCCTACGTCACGATCACGGCCGGCCGGTTTCTTACGCCGTTCGGAATTTTCAACGAGCGTCTCTATCCCATCTGGATTCGGGCCTTGCAGCCCGATCCTCTGATTCTTCCGATCGCCACTGCATCGAGCGACGGAGCTATGCTGCGCGGCGGGTTCCCGGTCAACGCCGCAGCCAATATGAACTATGCCGTCTACGTGTCGGCCACAAGCATTGGCGTGAGCGGGGTTGAGTCCGAGCGCCAGGTGGGAGGACGCTTGGGCATTTTCCTGCCCGGTCCGCGTCTTGAGGTCGGCGGGTCCTTTCAGAAGGTCTTGCAGGATGACCGCAAGAATGCGTTCGGATTCCACATGGGCTGGCAGCCCGCGAAGGTTCCGCTGAACCTTCGCTCCGAATATGCCCGCTCGGTTGAGGGCAGCGGCTACTGGATCGAGGGCGCGTATCGCCTGAGCCAGGCCTCATTTTGGCAGAAGGCGATGCGCCGCACCGAGGTGGTCGCGCGCGCACAGCAGTTCTTCACCGGTGAGATCAGCTCCAATGAGGATCTTCCGGGAGCGAATACTCGCGAGGCCGATTTCGGAATCAACTACTTCCTGCGGGATGGTCTCAAGGGTGCCGCTAGCTACGGGCGACAGTTCAGTTCGCAGGGTAACTACAATCTCTGGACCTTTGGAATTGCGTACCGGTTCCTGCTTCCTCTGGGACGAGTGGGGGCACAATGAATCTTCGCGAACGGCCGACAAGAATTCGAATCACTGTGCTGCTCTGTGCACTCGGGCTAAGTGCATCGGTTTATGCAGGGGCCCGGCCGCCGAAGAAGGACGCCACCAGCACTCCCGTTGTGCACGCCGCCGATGCCGACTCCATGCGATTGGATGGCGAGCAGCGTTTTCACGCCAACTGCGGACGCTGCCACGCCGTCCCGCAGAAGTTTCCTCCACGCGTAATGTCGACCGTTGTGCGCCACATGCGAGTGCGCGCCACCATCACCGACGAGGACACGCGCCTGATCCTGTTCTACATGACCCAGTAACTCGGAAGATGCCGATGAAGAAAGCAGTGACATTCTGTCGTAAGGTTGTGCTGATCGGGGCCGCGAGCGCGCTGCTGGCGCTGCGCGCGAGCGCCCAGATGCACGTGATCGAGTTGGTGGCGGACAGTGACAGCCGCTACAAGATTGCCGGCCAGCACCATCCGGAGATTACGGTGAAGGCTGGCGAACCAGTGCTTCTGCGAGTCACCGCTCGCAGAGCAAAATCATGGAATCGGGATGGATCGATCCACGGCTTCACCCTGCTGCGAGCCAAGGATCGCTCCAAGGTTGACGGCTGGAACCTGCTGTTCAAGCCCGGCACGCAGGAGTTCCAACTCACCGCTCCCGCCGAACCAGGCGAATACGAAGTCGTCTGCACCGTGATCTGCAGTGAAGATCACGAGGGTATGCACATGAAACTCACCGTGCTGCCCTGAGAATGAATGGAGTTGCTATGAATCGAATTGCAATCTGCACCGCAGCGGGGATGCTGGCCCTGGTAACCCTTGCCTATAGCCAGGAGAAAACTGCGCGTGTTTTCCGCGGAGAGATTTCCGACAGCCAGTGCGCATTGAATGTGCACTCGCTCACCCGGTCCCACCAGGAGATGCTGAAGTCCAAGTCCATGGGCGGGACGGCTGCTACCTGTTCGACATACTGCATCGAGCATCTGGGAGGCGAACTGGTTCTTTCGTCGGGGAAGGACGTATTCAGGCTCGATCGCCCAGATCTGGTGCACGGATTCGAAGGCGCGAAAGTGAGGATCACGGGCGTTCTGGACACTAAGACCAACCACATCCATGTGATCAAGATTGATCTTGAAGAACAGCGGTAGTCGAGCCGAAAACAAAATCGATCGTTGTCATTCTGAGCGAAGCGAAGAACCCATGCATCTTGCTGATAACGAGAAAATGCATAGGTCCTTCGCTTCGCTCAGGATGACAATCGTTCTGTGAGTCAGGCTGAGACTGGAACACGGGCCTATTGCTACAAAGACTCCGCCCCATCCTTTTTTCCACGCGCTTCCGTCACCAAGTACACGCACAGAATCGCGATCACCGGCTCAATCGGATGCCGGTAGCGCGAGATGGAGTACACAACGTAGTACACCGCGGGATAAAGCAAGACCAGCCAGAACAGTAGCCAGGCGCCGGGTTTGCGCGATCGCAGCGCCCGTCCCAGTCCCCAGAACATCAGCACCGACGAAGCCAGGAACAACGAGTTCTTCGCCGGGTTCAGCCACCACGGTTGCGTGTCCTTCGGCGGACCAGCCCAGAAGTAGATGAATCGTTTCACGCAAAGTCCGGCGAATCGTCCATAGTCGGCTTCGATGTAGTCGAGGGCTTGCTGCTTGCGCATCGCGATGTATGGCAACTCGCCCATCGTCTGAAACTGTCGCATTGCGTAGACATCATGCGTAGCGTCTAGATACAGCATCAAGGTTCCGTCCGCGCCGTTGCCGTTGCCCAGACGCAGCTCGGCGCCAAAGTTGTCGCGAATGAAAATGAATTTGCCAAACACTTCATAATTGCGCACCAGCCACGGCGTGATGCAGGCAAAGAAAACAACCGAAGAGAGCACCACACCAGCGAGCGACGGTCGGCCGCGTTTGGCACGGCGATACCAGGCCCACAACCCCGCAGCCGGCAGAAACGACACCAGCGTCGTACTGTTCAACGCGGCGATGCCCCACAGCAGACCAAACTCGAGCCACGGCAGCCAACCCTCTCGATCCTCCATCGTGAGGGCGAGCCAGAGCAAGACCGCCACGAGCAGCGCCGACAAACTCGTCTCCCACACCGCCTTGGTGCACCAGAACATCACATTGGGAAGAAGCGCCCAGGTCCAGGCTGCACCGACCGCCACCTTTTCTGAAAAGACGCGCCGCCCCGTGAGAAAAATCGGAATGCAGGTCAGCGCCGAGAAGACGCTGTTGATGGCAAGCAGCACAAACGCCGACGCTGCCGAGTAAATCCCGAACACTTTGAACACGCCCGCGACCAGGTACGGATAAAGCGGCGGTTCCCACGCGGTCGGCCCGGTCGGAGGGCCAAAAGGACTGCTGAATCCGTGTCCGGACGCGATTGCCGCCCCAACGCTCCCCATCTCCCAGCCAAAGCTGAAATTGTTGTCTGTGGTCTTGAACCTGTAGGTATGTCCAACCATGATCCAGCCCACGCGAAGAAGGAGGGCGATGGCCACCGTCCAGAAGGTTGAAGCCCGGATTTGAACCCACATATTGAGCAGCCGGCCGAACGCATTGGTGCGGTCCAAAGCCGCCGCAGGTCGTGATTCCATGGATGGTTCCTATTTGTAGCTGATGGAAGGTGCCCGGGCAACTCATGAGAAGGCGCCACGGTACACGTAGGGACAGCCGCCCTTCGACGTCGCTCAGGGCAGGCTCCCGGCTGTCGGGCAGGGCGAAGCCCTGCTGCCGCTGCTACTCGCCACCGGGCAGACAGCGCATCACGTCCGCAAACGTCTTGTACTCCGACTCCCCAAACAGCACGAATCGCACCAGCTTGATCGAACTCTGCGGATGCTCCTGTTCATACTTTCGCACCGCCTTGATCATCGCCACTGCGCACTCGTTCACAGGGAACGCCGCTACACCGGTGGCCAGAGCAGGGAAGGCGATGCTCTGCAGTCTGAGTTCCTCCGCACGCCGCAGACTATTCATCGTGGCGTCGCGAATGATTTCCGCGCTCGAAAGCGATCCCTTACGTTTGGGCACCCGCGCATCCTCTGGGCGATATCCCATCGCTGCAGCGTGGATCACATACTTGTTCGGGAGCCGTCCCGCACCCGTGACCGCAGCCTCTCCCAGCTTGATCGGAGCCTTAGCTTGTCCTTCGCGGTCAATTTCGGCTCCTCCGCGCCGGAAGATCGCCCCCGCCACGCCCGACCCCAGGATCAACTCAGTGTTGGCCGCATTGACGATGGCATCCAGGTCTGCCTGCTCCGTGATATCGCCTTCGACGACCTCAATCTTCATGATTGGGAGCCTTCGCGGCCCGAACGGGATTCCACCTAAACCGAAACTGTTCAGCCGCGTCTAACGAGCGTGCACAGCCCGCACCTCGCCGTCTCTGATCCCAGATTTTACAGCCTGAAAGGTGGACCGCTGATCATGTTACGCAAACCCCTGCTGCTCTGTATTCTCCTCCTGTCTGTTTCAGCAGCCTTTTGTCTTGATCCCGCAGTATTCCGGGGCAACTCGCAGCACAGTGCCGTCTATGACGCGCCAGGAGTGGCGCAGTTCAGCCGGGTCAAGTGGAAGTTCCACACTGGCGGTTACGTGATTTCCTCGCCCGCCGTGGCCGACGGAACGATCTACGTCGGCAGCGCCGATGGGAATCTCTATGCCCTTGCCCTGGATTCTGGAACACAGAAGTGGAAGTTCGATGCCCAGAGCCGCGTGGTTTCATCTCCCGCGGTGTCGAACGGGCTCGTTTATTTCAGCGCGTACGACGCCAATTTCTACGCCGTTGACGCTGCGACTGGCCAGCTGAAATGGAAGTTCCAAACCGGAGGCGAGCGGAGATTCGCCGCCAAACACTTGCACGGTTCGCAGCCGGTCGCCGAAACCATGCCCGACCCGTTCGACTTCTTCCTTTCCTCCCCAGCAGTCTGGAATGGCGCTGTGGTGTTTGGCAGTGGAGATGGCAACATCTACTCGCTGAATGCGGCCTCAGGCGCATTGAACTGGAAATTCATGACGGGCGACGTGGTTCACGCCTCGCCGGCAATCGCCGATGGCACGGTGTTCGTCGGGAGCTGGGACAGCTACTTCTATGCGATTGACGCGGCCACTGGAAAAGAGAACTGGCGTTTCAAGACGGGGGACGATCCCAACATTCACAACCAGGTCGGCATTCAGTCTTCGGCGGCAGTCGCCGACGGCACCGTCTACTTCGGTTGCCGCGACTCGAATTTCTACGCTTTGGACGCCGCCACGGGACAGAAGAAATGGTCGTTCCCCAATCACGGTTCCTGGGTCATCAGCTCACCTGCGCTCAACGGTGGCAAGGTGTACTTCGGGACCTCCGACTCGGGCTTGTTTCATGCCCTTGATGCCAAGACCGGCAGCCCCGTTTTCTCGCTGAAGTTCCAGGGATGGCCCATGTTCTCCTCGCCCGCCATTGCCGGAAACATGCTTTACATCGGCTCGCACGTGGGAAAGCTTTTCGCGATCGATCTGGCCGGGCAGAAAACAGCCTGGGCGTTTGAAACCGATGGCTCGAAACAGAATGGACCCGCCTACACCAAGCCCGATGGCACTCCGAAGTATGAGGCCGCATTCGCCTCCGACTTCTACGACGACATGATCGTCGGCGTCGGCAGAATGATGTCGGTCGGAGCGATCCTGTCGTCGCCCGTCGTTGTGGACAACGTGGTCTACGTCGGCAGCACAGATGGGAATCTCTACGCGCTGATGTAACGACAAAGGATTCGCGTGAGATACGGGAGCTGCTCTATTTCAGTTTCACGAACAGCAAAACGAAGATTGCCCACACGCCTGCGGTCATTGGAAACTGCGCCAAGGCTGTGTCGCGCAATGCACCTCCTCTCGGCAGCGCATAAGTAAGGGCCATCATCGCCAACGCGGTGAGTACTCCAACCAGCAGTCTGCTCTTCCAGTTCATGTTTATTCTCTCCGATCCCCGGTTTGCCCGGCCTGGGTGTCGGCGCGGAACCGCCGCACTCTTGCCCGGAAGTATACGCTTGGCGCCATCCTCCCCGATGCGGTTTTCGTGCGGGAGGCCCAGATTTGGCGGTAGTGGCTCAATTTGGAGTCTGACAACTACTACTATCGGCGTCATCCCGAACGGAGCCGTTCTTCAGGCGAAGTGAGGAGCCTGCCCTGAGCGCAGCCGAAGGGATCTCGCGTGCATCGCCACCTCAGTCAGGCCTCAAACTGAGCCACTACCGATTTGTCCTGTCGATTGACACCCTCGATGGTCGGCCCTAGACTGAGGGGCGCGGGAAATGACGCCGTTGCAGGCGCCGGTGGGGCTGTACTCGCGCATTTCGCTGACCTGACAGAGGGGTTCCATGGGCTGGCTGCAAAACAAGTTCGAAAAGAATTTCCTGATCAGCACGGTCGACTACGTCTTCAACTGGGCCCGCAAGTCGGCGGTATGGCCGATGACATTCGGCCTGGCCTGTTGCGCCATCGAGATGATCGCCTCTTCCACCGCGCGCTTCGACATCGCGCGCTTCGGTTCCGAAGTGTTTCGTCCCAGCCCGCGGCAGAGCGACCTGATGATTGTCGCCGGCACCGTCACGCTGAAGATGGCGCCCGTCGTGAAGCGCATCTACGACCAGATGCCCGACCCCAAGTGGGTGATCTCGATGGGCGCCTGTTCCTCAGTGGGCGGCCCGTTCAATACCTACGCTGTGCTGCAGGGAGTGGACAAGATTGTCTCTGTGGATGTCTACGTGACCGGCTGCCCACCGCGCCCCGAGAATCTTTTCTACGCGCTGCTCAAGTTGCAGGACAAGATCGACACCATGACCCTGGCCAAGAAGCCCACCGAAGTCCGCCTCGATCCGAACATGGTCGAGAACTTCAAGCGCCAGGTCATGATCGCGCAGACGCTGCAGCCTAAGTAAACTCGTGTGGGGACGGGCGCCCTCGCCCGTCCGGCCGAGCAAAGCTCGGCTCTTTTTTCGAAGCCGATGCCTGAATTCACCAAGCTCACCACCCAATCCGAACTCCCCGCCACCGATGAAGCCAAAGAATTCCCCTGCGGCGACAAGACCATTTGCATCGCCAACCTCAACGGCAGCTACAGCGCTATGGACAATGTCTGCCTCCACCGCGGTGGCCCGCTCGGGCAGGGAATGATCGAGGGCGGCAAGGTCGTGTGTCCCTGGCACGGCTGGCAATGGGATCCCAAGACAGGCGAGGCTTCCCACAATGCCAATGCAAAGGTGGCTGTCTATCCGCTGAAGATCGAGAACGGCGACGTGATCGTCGAGGTTTAGATGGTGTCGTGTAAGCCAAACACAGCCGACATCATTGATTTGGTTTCGGTATTTCGAGACCTCGTCAATGAGCCGAGAATGCGACGATCCCTCGCGAAGAATCAATCGCGGTGGAACAAGCTTTGCAGTGCGATGGACCTCATAGAGGATACGAGTATGGCTGTGAGGTCGTACTCCTCGCAGAGTGATACGAGCGACAAAGGAAAGCTCTATTTGGAGACATACGGCCTTCTCCAAGGCTTAAAGTTGCGGCAGGATGCCGTCTTTGATCTCTGCGACGCGCTGGGTTCCCGCAGATCCAAGGGCGGCTTCCCAGGACTGGATAATGTGCGATCTGCGCGTGTTTCAGTCGCCGGGCATCCCACCAAAAAGCAACGGGAAGGTGGTGGACCTCACCATCTGGTTCAGATGAGTCTACGTCGCAACAGCCTTCAGATAATGTCAGCGTCCGCCAATGGCCCCAAGTTTACTCACATACGGCTGAACGATCTCATACACGGACAGGAGGCAGAGCTAACGAAGATATTGACAGGAGTGATCACGGATTTACGGGAAGCAGAGCTGAAACACAAAGCCCAATTTCGCGGTAGCAAGTTGGAAGCTGTTTTCCCCAATTCCCTGAGCTACAGCTTCGAGAAAATATACGAACACATCCAGGGAGGTCCCTTGGCCGGCCTAGGAGTATGGGGCGTCGAGCAAGTGCGCACAACCCTCACCGAATACCGACGTGCCCTGGAAGCTCGCGACATTCAAATAGACACTTACGACGCGATAAAGTACCACTACGAGCTGCTCGCATATCCGCTGGACCAGTTGCAAGCCTACCTTCAAGGGAAGGAATCAGAAATTCCCGGTCCGCCTGCCGCCGAGATTTTTGCCTATTTCATTGAGGGGCACATCGATAAGCTACGCGCAATGGCACGGGAAATCGACGAGGATTTCGGTACGTAAAGGTCGCTCTGAACCTGCGTTATCATCCCAATAGCCGTACGAACTTTCCTGGTTGGTTCTCAAATCCGGGGAATACTTGAGCTAGTTCTTTGTTCCTTAGGTGTCGGTACACCGCCTCTCCGACTACCTGGCGGAAATCCGTGGTCACCGCCAGGTCCCGCCTTCGTAGATCTGGGAATGGGCTGACGTTGGCTGGCGACCGGAAGGTGGTTGGTTTAGACAAGGGCCGAGCGCCTCAGACTAAGAGTGAATAGCCAGCAGCTAATATCTAGGTCAAATACGCCTTCGCTCGCGCCACCTTGTGCTGCAGCGTGGCGGCGAGGTGGTCGATGTCGGTCGGGGCAATGTTGACCGACATGCGGTCCGCCAGCAAGGGCGTGCGGTTGCTGCCTACCGCATCGCGCCGTACCTGGATCAAGAGCGCTTGCACCACGTTTGGATCATACTTCTGCGGAGCCAGGCGCACGAGGTCGCTTAGGGCGCTGCCCACGGAGAGTGGTTCGCGGTAGGGACGGATGCTCGTCATAGCGTCGAAGGTGTCGGCGAGTCCCACGATCCGAACCGGCATGGGCAGATCGTCCATTGAGAGTTGGTCCGGATAGCCGGTTCCATCACTGCGCTCATGGTGCCAGCGGACGGTCTCGGGAATTTTCGGCCATGGAAACTGAACGCTGCTCACGATCTGGTGTCCGACCACCGTGTGATCGGCCATCTCGCGGAATTCTTCGGGATCCAGTGCTCCAGGTTTGCCGAAAAGCCTGCGATCGACTGCCACTTTTCCGATATCGTGCAGGTAGCCCGCGCTGCGAAGCGCAGCAACTTCACTTTGCTCCATCCCCATGGCTTCACCGATGGCCGCGGCATAGCGCCCCACGCGCAGGGAGTGGCCGTGAATGTTAACGTGTTTCACGTCGATGGCCGTGGCGAAGGCCTCGAGCGCGTTATCGTAGAAACCGTGCAGGGACGCCATCAGCCGCAGGTTTTCCGAAACCCGCTGCGCGATAGTTTGTGTCAGCGCATGATTTTGAACCGCCAGTGCGACATAACTGCACAGCAGTTCCATGGCGTCGAGTTCGTCGTCTTCGTAGAGCGCATCGCCGGGGCGTCGGCCAAGCGCCACGACTCCGGCGAGCTTGCCGGCAGCCTTCAGCGGCGCCAGACACTTAAACAGCTCCGGGGCAACGTTGCCGTTCGAACTGAGGAACACAGAGTATGTGGAGCCGTTCAACACGATCGGACCACGCGCGGCAGTGAGAGCGTGCACATGCTTGGGCAGGAGAGGAATGAATGCAGGCTCAGGGATCAGAGCGAATCCCTCAGCAGCGGCGGACGTCAGCATGGCAGGCTTGTCGTTGAAGAGGAAAAGCACGCCTTCGCGCGCCCCTGCTGCTTCCATAATGGCAGACAGCATAAGCCGCGACGTCTCCGAGAACTCGCGCTGGGCCGTCAGTTCGGGCCCTAGCTCGGAGAGTGCTTCGACTGTACGCAACAGTCGCCGGAAATTGATGGTCTGCACGGCCACGGACGAAGTGAGTGCGAGAACCAGAGCAAATTGAGCGTACCATGCGGCGATTGCGCCGCGCGAGGAACGCGTGTTGGTTAGTTTGATGCTGTAGTGGCAAGAATGAAAATAGGTTGGCAAGCGTGGTTCCCACCACGAGAGGGCCATGGAAACTGTGAAAAATCAGGCGGTGCTGGTTACGGGAGCCCGCGGATTCATTGGGCAGGCCGTGTGCAAGCCTTTACAGCGTGAAGGCTACCGGGTGCTTGCACTGGACCAGTCGCGTGCTGGCGGTGAGCCGGGAACCACGCCGGGCGGAGAGATTCAGTGCGACATCAGCGATGCGGCACGGCTGCGGAGTGTGTTTGAAGCAGAGCGAATCGAGGCCATCATTCACCTCGCAGCAATTCTACCGACCGCAGCGCAACGCGAGCCGGTGCGAGCGACGCAGGTCAACATTCTGGGAAGCCTGAACCTGTTGGAAATGGCGCGTCGCTTTGGTGTGCGGCGGATGGTCTTTGGCAGTTCGTTGAGCGTCTACGGAACCTGCCCGCCAGACGATCGCGTGTGCGAAACGCATCAGGCTGCTCCAGAAGATCTTTACGGGGCTGCCAAGCTCTACGTCGAACGATTGGGCGAGGCTTCTCGCAGCCGTGACGGGCTGGAATTCGTTGCCCTGCGTATTGGACGTGTAGTTGGCGAGGGGGCGCGTTCGGCTACCTCAGCGTGGCGGAGCGAGATTTTCGAACGGCTGCAGGCGGGCGAGGCTGCCGAGATTGTGCTCCCCTTTGTGGCACACGAAAGGGTTCTGCTGCTTCATGTCGCGGATGTGGCGAGAATGCTCAATTTGCTGCTGCAAGCGCCGCGCCTGTCGCACATGATCTATAACGCACCTTGCGAGTCGGTAATCGTTTCAGAGTTAAAAAGCGCGGTGGAGTCGCTGAATCCGAAGATTCACGTCAAACTGGGAAACGAAGAAGCTGTTGGGAATCCGCGCCGGCTGGATGCCAGCCGGTTCGAGCAGGAATTTGATTTTCAGACGGTTCCGATCTTCGATCAGCTGAAGCGGGCGGCGGAAGTGAAAGCCTAGAAATGCTCCCGCAGTTCCGCGAAGCTGCCGACGATCAGCAGTTGCTGCGGTGGGGTGGCTTGGTTCACCTCTTCGTGCTCAAGAATCCAGGTATTGCCGTGAGGGACGAAAACTGCGTGCAAGCCCGTAGCCAGCGCGGGATTGATGTCGGACTTCGGGCTATTGCCGACCATCCAGGTGGAGTCGTGCTCCAGTTGATATTTTTCAACTGCGCGAGAATAAGCCTCTACATCCTTCTCGGCAACGATCTCGACTGCGGCAAAATATTCCTTGAGCCCTGATCGCTCGACTTTTCCGGTTTGCTCGGCGATCGCGCCTTTGGTCATCAGAATCATGTGGTGCCGCTCGCTCAGATACTGCAGGGTCTCAGGCACCTCGGGCAGAATCTCCACCGGATGATCGGCGATCGTGTGCGCAAAGCTGTTGATCTGCGCGTGCAGTTCGGGAGTGACCGGCTCGACGCTGAGCCTCTCGAAGGTGTCGACCAGTGCGTGCGCGAAGCTGTGCAGGCCGTAGCCGTGCTTCACGATGCATTCCCGCTCCACGTCGTTCAGGACCTCACGCACCTGCTCGGGAGAGAACTCGTGATGATTGAGAAACGAAATGAACCGAGCAATGGCTCGCTCGAAGTAAATGTTGTTCTCCCAAAGCGTGTCATCGGCGTCGATGAGCAGCGTCTGCGCGCCGTTGGAGTTATTTGTCGCGGGCACGGGTAACTTCCTCGATACAGTTTCTAGCACCTGCCTAGAGAGACTTGGGGACATTCTCTCCGGGTTGAAGCAGACGGTGAGATCGCTTTACGCTTGACAAACCAGAGTCAACATCAGGTCGGTGCTAGAAGCTAGCTACTAGCAGCTTTACCCCACCCAATCCACGCGCGCTTCCGGCCCAATGATCCCCGCCTTGTGGCCCATGTCGAGCAGCCGGCGAACGGCTTCCCGCCCATCGGGGCCGTAGTCGAGCGTGCGCTCGTTCACGTACATGCCGACGAACTTGTCTGCCGATTGCACATCAAGGTCGCGGGCGAACTGCATGGCATAGGACAGCGCTTCTTCCCGATGATCGAGTCCGTACTGGATGCTCTCGCGCAAAGCGCCGGTAACAGCCGTCATGAGATTAGCTCCGAGCGCGCGCCGAATCGCGTTTCCACCCAGCGGCAGCGGCAGGCCGGTCACCTTCAGCCACCACTTTCCAAGATCCACAATGCGGTGCAGTCCCGATTTGTCATACGTCAACTGCCCTTCGTGGATGATGAGCCCCGCTTCGTACTTGCCCTCGAGCACCTGCGGAATGATCTGGTCGAAGGGAACAACTTCCGTCTCCACGCCTGGAGCGAAGAGGTGTAATGCAAGATACGCTGTGGTCAGTGTGCCGGGGACGGCAATGCGCTTTTTCTTGACCTCGCTTTGTGTGAACGGACGCGGCGAGACGATCATCGGGCCATAGCCTTCGCCCACGCTGCCGCCACAAGCCATCAGAGCGTATTTGTCCTGGATGTAGGGATACGCGTGAAAGGAAATTGCAGTGACGTCGTAGACGCCATCATGCGCCTTTTGATTCAGCGTCTGGATATCGCAGAGGGTATGCGTGAACCGCAATCCCTGGACGCGCACCTTGTTGGTGGCCAGCCCGTAAAACATGAAGGCGTCGTCGGAGTCCGGGCTGTGCGCGATCGTAATCTCGCGCACGTCGGGAGATGCCGTATTGGACGGGTTCTTGGTTGTTTGTTCGGAAACAGGGATCATGACGTAGAAAACTCCAACTCCATCTGGGAAGAGCTTATGTTGACATCTCAGGGTCTTGCGCTGCGGCGCCAGCGGACTGCAATCGCAGCGGCGAACATTACCTTGATCACTTCCGCGGCGACGAACCAGTACAGGCCGAGATAAGCCGCTTTTGCCAACGAATGCGTGAGCGCGTACAGCCATCCCAGCCCACCCGCGAACAATACGATGTCACCCAGCAGGCTCGCGATTCCCGCGCGCACAAAGGTCTTTCGTCCGTGTTCGAAAATGTATCCCGCTGCCGCCGCCGCCAGGGGATAGGCCATCAAATATCCACCTGTCGGGCCGAGGATCTGGGCAATGCCCGTCAGTCCGACGGTGCTTAGACTAAACACCGGCAGCCCCGCTGCCCCTTCCGCCAAATAAAGCAAAAGTGCGGCAAAGCCGCGCCGGCTGCCGAGAAGAAGACCGACCAGCAACACTCCGAAATTTTGCACAGTTAGCGGAACAGGAGTGGAAGGCAAGGGAATTGTGACGCGCGCACACAACGCCACGAACAGGCTGGCGCCTACCATAAGCGCCACTTGCCGCGCTGCGTCAAGAGCGCGCTCCTGCGGAGTACTGAACACTGCCAACTTTGACAAGGGAAAACCTCCGACTCTGTGGAACCAATCCTCAGTGCTCGATCGTGCCCGACTGACGCTCCCGTTCCACTTCGCTCATGGTTCCTTCGTGGGCTGCATGGGCTCGACGCAGGTGACGCCGCAAGCGCATATACAGGGCGATGGCAACGCACACTACGACCAGGGTACTCACACCCAGGATCAGGAACCACCAGATCATCCGCACAACGGCCTAGGATAACAGAGCCGCGGGTGCCGGTGCGGAGGAATGCTGTCTAGCTTGCTTTGCGCTCCGCCCTCTTCTGGCGCATCGTCTCGACGCGCTTGGCCAGGAATTGCAGGCGCTCTCGCCCGAACTTCGTGCGGGTGGCCACAAGTTCGACATTGCGCATGATCTGCGGATCTGCGAACTTCTCGCGCCATTCCTTCAGGAACGGTTGGACCTTGGCGAAAATCAGGAACATCTCACCGCTGAAAGCGGGCTGCAGGAACAATTCCTCGCTCAGAACGCCCTGGAGAACAAACGATGTCGCCATCCCCCAGTAGCCCAGCACCTGCCGAAACCAGTTGTTCTCCTGGGAGCCCATCGCCCCGGAAATCTTCTGGAGGTCGTCGACGCTCTCTGGAAAGAATTCGACGACCCACCAGTTGCGGGCTTTGCGCATCTCCGCCTCGCGGCGCAAATCGTAAAGCTGGAGAATCAGTTGAGCGTCGGCTACAGTCGGCTTCTTGGCCATTATTTTCCTCCGTTGATTTGAGTGACACCGATGGGATTAGACGATCCAACCAGCCCGGACGGATCAGAGAATTATTTCGATGCTGGCCCTACGCCGTGGTCGCCGCGGCTTCGGGCGGCGCAGCCCGCTCGTAATCGCACTCTTTGTTGGGGCACGCGATCACCGGGCCGGCTTTCAGGTTCTTCTCCACCAGGTATTCGCTGCCGCAGCTCGGGCACTTCTCCGCAATCGGCTTGTTCGCAGACGTGAACTTGCACTTCGGATAATTGCCGCAGCCATAGAAGGTGTTGCCCTTGCGCGCACGCTTTTCCACCAGTTCGCCGTCTTTGCATTCCGGGCACTTCACGCCGATGAAATTTTGCTTCACGTACTTGCAGTCTGGATATCCACTGCACGCCGTGAACTCGCCGTAGCGCCCGTGGCGAATCATCATGTTGCGCCCGCACTTCGGGCAGGGCTCGTCGAGCGGAATGTCAGGAACCTTCTTGCCCTGATCGAGCCGCCGCGTGGTCTTGCAGTCGGGATATCCTGTGCAGGCCATAAACTGCCCGAACCGGCCACGCTTGAGCACCATCACCCGCCCGCAGTTCTCGCAGTATTCCTCCTGCGTGGTCTCCTGAATATCCGCCGAGTCGAGGTCGGGCAGGTTGATGGGATTCTCTTTGGTGAACGTGCAGGTGTTCGGATCATCTTTCTCGTACGTGCTGCACGCGTAGAAGGACCCGTGCTTGCCCCACTTGATCACCAGCGGCGCCCCACAGCGTTCGCACTTCTCGTCCGTGGGCTTTTCCATCCGCTTGATGTTCTCCATATGCTTTTCGGCATATTTGAGGTCCTTCTGGAACTTCTTGTAGAAGTCGGCGAGCGCGTTCGTCCACTTCTCCTTGCCCTCTTCGATCTCGTCGAGTTCTTCTTCCAGGCGGGCGGTGTATTGCACGTCAAAAATGTCGCGGAAGTTTTCCACCAGCAGATCGGTCACCACCAGCCCGATTTCCGTTGGGGAGAATTTCCCGCCCAGCTTCTGCACATACTGCCGTTCCTGAATAGTCGATAGAATGGCTGAGTAGGTCGAGGGTCGCCCAATGCCGCGCTCCTCCAGCTCTTTCACCAGCGACGCTTCGTTGTAGCGTGGCGGAGGCTCGGTGAAGTGCTGCTCCGGCTTCAGTTCTCGCAGCGTGAGCTTTTGTCCGGCTTCGAGCGCCGGCAGCTTGTGCTTCAGTTCCTCGTCTTCCTCGTCCTTGCCTTCCTTGGACTCCTCGTAAACCTTCAGGAAGCCGTCGAACTTGAGTACAGATCCGGTAACGCGGAACCAGAACGTCTCGCTGCCAGTCGTCTCTTTTGCATCGATGTCAACCGTGGTCTGGTCGAACACCGCCGGATTGATCTGCGAGGCCACAAAGCGCTGCCAGATCAGCTTGTAGACCTTGAACTCATCTTCCTTGAGGTACTGCTTGATCTGATCCGGGTGGCGCATGGCCGATGTCGGACGAATGGCTTCGTGCGCCGCCTGCGCCTCCTTCTTCTCTTTATAGGTATTCGGCGTTTCGGGAAGGTAGGACGGCCCGTACTCTTTGCCCACGTATTCCCGAACCTCCTGGATTGCCTCCGGCGCAACCCGCGTCGAGTCGGTACGCATGTAGGTAATAAGACCGACCGAACCTTCTTCTCCGAGCTCCACGCCTTCATACAGGCGTTGCGCGATCATCATCGTGCGCTTCACGCTGAAGCGTAGCTTACGCGACGAATCCTGCTGCAACTTGCTGGTGGTGAAGGGAGGAGCAGCATTGCGACGGCGCTCTTTCCTGTCAACAGACCGGACGACCCAGTCGGCCTTCTCGAGCGCAGCGCGGATCTTTTCGGCTTCCTCGCCGTTTGGGACTTCGATCTTCTCCGCGCCCTTGCCCAGGAAACGCGCGTCGAACGCAGGAGGTTTGTTGGCGGCAAGATGCGCATCGATGGTCCAGTATTCAACTTTCTGGAATGCCTTGATCTCGCGCTCGCGTTCGACAATCAAACGCAGCGCGACGGTCTGCACGCGTCCAGCGGAAAGGCCCCGGCGTACTTTGTCCCATAGCAGCGGCGAAACCTGATAGCCGACCAGTCGATCCAGCACGCGGCGCGCCTGCTGCGCGTCGACCAGATTCTGATCGATCTGGCGGGGATGCTCGAATGCAGCCTGTACGGCCCGCTTCGTGATTTCGTTGAAGGTGACGCGCTGAATCCGCGGAGGCGCCTCGGCCTCTCCCTTCTTTGCCTTCTTCTCTTTCTTTTTTCGCGCGCCGTTCTCGCCGAGTTCAGATGCCAGGTGTGCGGCAATGGCTTCGCCTTCGCGGTCCGGGTCAGGCGCCAGATAGATGTTGTCCGCCGCCGCCGCCAGCTTCTTCAGCTTGATGACAACCTTTTCTTTGCCAGGGATGACGATGTAATCGGTCTCGAAGTCGTTGTTGGTATCGACCCCCAGGGTGCTCTTGGGCAGATCCTTGACGTGCCCCAGCGAGGCCTCGACCGTGAAGTCCTTGCCCAGGTATTTCTGAATCGTTTTCGCCTTGGCGGGCGATTCGACGATGACTAAACCTTTGGCCAATGTTCCCTCAATTCTCCCGATACGTTTTTCGAAGCTAGCACGAATGTCAAGGCGGCAACAAGTTACTGAGAGAAAGCCGTCAGCTCTCAGCCCTCAGCTCTCAGCTTTTGCATCAGCGATGCCAGCATACGTTTCACCTCGACAGTTTCGTCGGAAAGGCGTTGATAGTCCGGCATTTCTAGCAGTCCCAGGTCCCGGGTGAGGAGCAAGTGATACTCCACTTCGCTCGCCGAGCCTGCGGCCATCTGCAGAAACCGTGCAAACTCCACATCCCCTCTCCGGCAGGAGCCCTCGGCGATGTTGGCTCCGATGGAAACCGACGCCCGACGCAGCTGACTGGTCAATCCGTAGATCTCCTCGCGGGGGAACAATTTGGTTGCCCTGTAGACGTCGAGAGTCAAAGCATGCGCTTTTTCCCAGACTTTCAGATGCCTGAAGTCCTGCATGGTGGCTCCTCCACAGTAAGTAAGCTGATAGCTGACAGCTGATAGCTGAGAGCTGTCAGAAGCTCTTCACAAAATTCTTCCCCGGCATCTGCCGCACTTTGCCGGAGAGCTCTAGCTCGAACAGGGCCGCGAAGATTTCTGAAGACGACAGTTCCGTCTCCAGCTTCTCCACAATCTCATCAATGTGGGTGGCCTCGTCGGCTTTCAGCAGGCTCAGGATTCGCTTTTCGTGAGGAGGAAGCCCTTCTTCTGGGAATAGAGATGCGGAGGAACCGCCTGCGGATTCAGGGGAGGCAGTAGGAGTGAGCTTAAGTCGTACTTCCTGTGGGAGATCTTCCCAAACGTCTTCCCAGGTCGCAACCAGCTTCGCGCCCTGTTTAATAAGGGTATTCGGCCCCCAGGAATTCTTGTTGGTGACGTTGCCGGGCACGGCGAAAACGTCACGATTCTGCTCGAGTGCGCAGCGCGCCGTGATACGCGTGCCCGAGTATTCAGCGGCCTCGACGACCAGCACGCCCACCGACATGCCGCTGATAATCCGGTTACGAATGGGAAAATTCTGTGGCGCGGCAAATGTTCCGAGAGGGAACTCCGAGATCAGGGCCCCGCCGAGCGCCAGAATCTGCTCCGACAAACGCGAATTTTCTTTGGGGTAGATTACGTCGACTCCGGTGCCAAAAACCGCAATGGTCTTGCCCTTGCCAGAGATCGCGCCCCGATGGCTGGCCGTATCAACGCCCCGTGCCATGCCGCTGATAATGACCAATCCCTGCACCGCCAGATCGCACGCCAGTCGCTCCGCCATCCCTGAGCCGTAAGGCGTGGGGTGACGGGTGCCAACCATGGCAACGCCCGGTTGAGTCAACACCTCGGGATTCCCACGAACATAAAGGACCAGGGGCGGGTCGTAGATTTCTTTCAGCCGTGAAGGGTAGCTGGGATCGTCAAGGGAAACCAGGGTCACATCGGCCGCCGTCGCGCGCGCAATTTCTTCCCGCGCCAACTCCGCCGACTTTCCCGTGGCGAGCGACTGCGCCGAGACGGCTTGAATTCCCGTGCTCTCCAATTCCGTGAGCGAAGCACGGAACACCGCATCGGCAGTCCCGAAATGTTCCACCAACTTCCTCGCCTTCGTGGGCCCCAGGCCCGGCGTAAGCGAGATGGCAAGCCATTCCAAAATGTGCGAGGCGGTCGGCGATACGGCAACGGCGTTCGGCACAGCGACGCTCCAATCTGAAGCACGGTCTAGAGGGTTTTGGGTGGCGCAGCGCTTCTAGCGCTGCGATTCCTGCCACCATTCGACTTGGGCTTCAGCCCCCGGGGGACTTAGAGTAAATTCCTTGGTACCTCGGGAGACTCATTTCGCCCGAACCCGCGGACTCTACGAGCCGCAGAAAGCGCTGTCAAGGGAAGCCGTCACACCAGCTTGTTCAAATCCCGTTTGCTAGAATCAAAGCGAGAATGACACGCCTGCGCATCTCGGCCATTTCCTACCTCAATACGGCACCCCTGATGTGGGATTTTGAACACGGCGACGCGCGCCGCCAGTTCGACATTTCTTACACCCTGCCTTCCGCCTGTGCCCGTGCCCTCGAGGCTGGCGAAGCCGACATCGGGATCATTCCTGCCGCTGCCTACGCGGTCATCCCAGGCCTGCAGGTGTTGCCGGGTGTGGCGATCGCCTCGCGCCGTGCTGTGCGCTCGATCCTGCTGGTCAGCAAGGTTCCGGTCGAGAGGATTCGCAGCGTGGCGCTGGATACGTCTTCGATGACCTCGGTCGCACTGACGAAAATCTTGTTTGAAAAATGGCTTGGCGGCGGTAGAACGTTCGCCGCGATGGCCCCCAACATCGAAACAATGCTTGCCTCTCACGATGCAGGGCTGGTCATTGGCGATCCCGCGTTGCGGGTTGACCGCTCGCGCTTCTTCACCCTCGATCTCGCCGAGGAGTGGATTCGCCACACCGGCAAGCCGTTTGTGTTTGCCTTCTGGGCCGTCCGCGAGAAGGCGCTGCAGGAAGCCGCACCAGCGGCCGACTTGGCAGCCATCTTCCAACGCTCCCGGGATCACGGTCTCGAGCCTGCGAGTCTCGACCAGATAGCCCTCGAATGGGCGTCCCGAGTCGGCATCAGCGAGTCGGACGTTCGCTCTTATCTTGCCCGCAACATTCACTACGACCTCGACGCCGGATGCCTGGATGGCCTGCAGCTGTTCTACCGCTATGCCGCCGAGATCGGCGTACTGCCTTCCGCGCCGGAGATGTGTTTTCTAGGCGCCGCGAATGCGGCGATTGTTTAGCGCAATTCAGTGCCTGCCCTGTAAACTCCTCCAAACCCAAATGCTGCTCCATCTGCATCCGTTGCTTGCAGTTCCCATCTGGCGGCGACTGCGCCACCTGGGTGGAGTGGGTCTAGTTTTGTTGGGAGTTGCAGACAATTCCGTGATTCCGCTGACCGGCAGCATGGACGTGTTAACCATCTGGTTCGCCGCCCGTCATAGCGAACCTTGGCCATACTATGCCCTGATGGCGACGCTGGGCGCGGTCATCGGCGGCTACATTACCTACAGCCTGGCCCGCAAGGGTGGCAAGGAAACGATGGAACGCAAGCTCTCGAAAAGAAGAGCTGCGCAGGTTTGCAGAGCATTTGCACGCTGGGGATTCGGCGCGGTGGCGATTCCTGCCTTGATGCCCCCGCCGTTTCCTTTCGTCCCGTTTCTATTGGCAGCGGGCGCGATGCAGTACTCACGGGGAAAATTCCTGGTGGCCCTGACGCTCGGCCGTGGAGTTCGCTATTCCATCGTCGCCGCGCTGGGATTCCGGTACGGCAACCACATCTTGCGTTTCTTTTCCCGATACTACAAACCGGCTGTGGCCATCCTGATCGGGTTGGCAGTGATCGGCACGGCGGTGACGCTCATTCAGTACCTTCGGTATAGGAAGAAGTAAGCTGCATCGCTGGCCGCTGCAGCACCATCCCGAGGCCTTGTCGAACTTGGAGCAAGCCGCAGTCCTCCGTTAGAATTGACAGGCAAACATGTCCCTGACCAAGTCCCAAGCCCTCGAGATGTTCGAGTCCGATGACCTGATCGGCATCGGGATGGAAGCCGACGCGGTACGCCGCCGGTTGCATCCTGAAGGCGTGGTCACCTATATCATCGACCGCAACATCAATTACACCAACTTCTGCACTGAGTACTGCACCTTCTGCGCCTTCTATCGCCCGCTGAAAGGGCCCGCGGCGAAGGAAGGATACATCCTCGATTTCGACACGATCTACGACAAGATTCGTGAGACCGTGGAGCTCGGCGGCACCGGCGTGCTGATGCAGGGCGGACTGCATCCCGACCTGAAGATCGACTGGCACGAGAAGATGCTGCGTGGCATCAAAGAACGCTTCCCGCAGATTCACCTGCACTGCTATTCCGCTTCCGAAATCATCGCGATTGCGGAGTACAGCAGTCTCAGCATCCGCGACACGATTCTCCGCTTGCGCGACGCGGGGCTTGACTCGATTCCCGGGGGCGGCGCCGAGATTCTCGACGATGAAGTCCGCTACAAAGTCGCGCGTCTCAAGTGCCTGAGCGATGACTGGCTCAATGTGCACCGCACCGCGCACCAGATCGGCATGCGCACCACTGCGACCATGATGTTCGGCGTCGGCGAGAACTATGAAAACCGCATCAACCACTTTCAGAGGCTCTATGAACTGCAGGAGGAAACCGGCGGGTTCACCGCCTTCATCCCGTGGAGTTTTCAGCCGCAAAACACCGCGCTCGGTGGCCGCCACTGGGACGAGGCCACTGCGGTCGACTACCTGAAAGTGCTCGCCATCTCGCGCCTGTATCTCTCCAACTTCCTCAACGTGCAATCCAGCTGGGTCACTCAGGGACTGAAAGTCTGCCAGATGGGCCTGCGCTTCGGCGGCAACGATGTAGGGTCAGTCATGCTGGAAGAAAACGTCGTCCGTGCCGCAGGCGTGACCAACTGCACGACCGAAGAAGAGCTGCGCCGCATCATCCGCGACGCCGGCTTCCGCCCCGCACAGCGCGATACCCTGTACCGGCAGTACTTCCTGAATTAGGCTGTGCCCTGAATTCTTCTAGCAGCTAAGGTGTGACCCTTCTCTCGCACACTCTATCTAAAATTCTATGCTTGGGCCACGAAGAGAGAGAGAGCTACCCATCAGCTCTGAGCGAACTAGGATAGTAAGGCTGCTAAAGAGCAAGATGCACTGCTGAACGTATGAGGCAGGTGCCGAAGCTTCTTCCCCTATGGGAGGAGATATGGCCGGGACCTGCGATGAAGCTAGTCGGCCGGGTGCCCCATTCTAAATTTCGCGTTCTTTGCGAAATTTAGGGTGGGGATTTTCGCCGGGACTTCGGCTTGTTCTTGCCCTTGAGATTGAGCGCCACTGCAGCGCGGATGAGATCCTTCAAGGCCGCCTCATCGACCGTGTCGCCTTCGTGGATGTCGATGGCGCGCCTGACATTCCCGTCGAGGCTGGAGTTGAATAGACCGGAAGGGTCCTTCAACGCAGCTCCCTTGGCAAATGTCATCTTGACGACGTTCTTGTACGTCTCTCCCGTGCAGACGATGCCGCCGTGGGACCAGACGGGAGTCCCCGGCGATGTCGGCTTGACCCACTTCCACTCTTCGACGATCTCAGTGTCAGCCTCGTGTACGATTTCGTGCACTCTCGCGAGCGTCTTCCCGCGCCAGTCGCCAAGTTCCTTGATCTTCTCGTCGATGAATGCAGAGGCAGATTCCACCGGGACGGGCCTTTCACGTACCGCTCCAACTCTCGCACCTAATTTAGCTGCGCTCCGCGTAACCTGCAACCTCCGCAAGTGGAAGCCTCTTCTGGTTCGATGGGCGGGTGGGTGGCGCACTCAAGCCCGGTTTTGGCTTGAGTGGGGATGTTCAGATCCTCTCAATTCTGTCATCCCGACCGGAACAGATCATCGCAAAGCGATGATCTGCGAACTGGAGGGACCTTGTGTTTTTTTTAGCAAGGGACGCGTAGAGATCGAGTCGGAATGGACGGCGCGAAAACGCGAACGAGCGGCGGGAACACTCTGTCCAGCCGTCGAACTGCCCCACTCAAGCCAAAATCGAGCTTGAGTGGGCCACCCGCCTGCTGGAACTGGAAACCTGCGTGAGCGATGGGCGGAAGATGGATGCGATTCTGCGGGCGCTGGGGTACGGGCCGTCGTTCCGGTACGAGAAATTTCGGGCGGAGTGGACGGATGGGAAAGGGATCGTCGTGGTGGATGAGACGCCGATTGGAGATTTTTGCGAGATCGAAGGGGCGCCGCGATGGATTGATGCCACGGCGAAGAGGCTGGGGGTTCGCCGCGAAG
>JAIQFC010000010.1 GCA_020073465.1 Terriglobia bacterium | reverse complement strand
CAATCGACGGACGACCGACGCGAGCGTACATCGTGTCGAAGCGCCGCGACAGTTGAGTAAGTACCTCGTCCACCATGCCTCGGATGGCGCGCAGCGGATGATCCTTCCGCACCCGCGCTTCCGGCGACAAGTAACTGAACATGTGACTCTGCTGCTGATCGTCTCCGCGCATGCCTTCTCGTACCATACAAGGCTGTGGATTACGAGTGGTTTTTCAGCAGCCTGTTAGCGCCCTGAACGATTCTCAGCGACTGCCGTGCCGCTGGACACAGCGCCCTCGGCTTGGCGAGCGAGGAGCTCAAAGCCGCGACCGCGGGTTTCTGAGGCGAGGACTTTGAGATGTTTGTGGGCCGCAGAGGAATTGATTTTCAGCTCCAATTCCCCGAGCGCAAGCCGTGCCTCACACTCCAGCTTGTAGTAGCCCAGCCGATTGGCAGTAGCGATCACTGACTGGAGGCGCCGGGCCGCCGCTAGACGTTCCCTGTCAGTCTCTGCGCTCGCCGCCTCGACGCGGGTTTGCTGAATCTCTGCAGGGAGTTTCAATGCGGGATCTGAACTTGTCAGGCTGAGTTCGGCCCCTCGCTGGGCCGCTGTGCGGGCTTCGTCGAGTTTCCCCTGCATCAACAATGCCCGGCTTAACAGCGTATAAGCGCTACTCGAATCGGGATCGCTTTTCTCTTTCTCGAATTCCGCAATCGCGCCATAAAGCGAGGCATCCGCCTGCTCGGGGTGCCCTTCTTCGATTGCTAGCCGCGCAAGTTCTTCCTGGCTCTCCGCCGCATTAACCAAAGCTCCAATCTTTTGGGCAATAGCCAGGGACTGCTCGAATTGGGATCGCGCTCCGGACAGGTCGCCCTGCGCCTCCAGAACTTCACCGAGGTCAAGCATTGCGGCGGTAAGGTACTGATACGATCCCTGAGTTGCCTGATAAGCATCAACGGCCTGCTGCGCCAGCCGGCGAGCATCCTGAACTCGGCCACGCATCAGGTCCAGGTCTGCAACCCGGTACAAGAGATAAGGTTCGCTACTATCCACCGAGCCTGCGATTCGCAGCGCCTCCTGATAGAGCTTATCCGCCCCGGCCAGATTACCGCGAAGATAAAGGATGTCCGCTATATTCCCCGCCGCCGTGATCTGATTGTTTACGTCCCCAGCCTGCTCGAATTCGACTTTCGCGGCCCGGTACAAGTGCTCCGCTCGATCCAGATTGCCCTTATTTTCGAAGGCGATCGCCATGTTGTTGAAGACGGCGCCGGCCTTGTTGTGTTCTCCAAGTCCTTCCAGCAGATTCAGCGCTCGCTCGTAGGTTTCAATCGCCTGCTGGTAATTTCCCACCGTGCCCATGACATCTGCCTTCTCACGCAGCGCGTCAGCGGCGGCAGACTTGTTTCCGGCAGCTAGAAATACGCTGTACGCGTCTTCGCAGGGGGCCAGCGCCTGATCAGGGTGCTCGCTGTAATTCAAAATCGTGCACTCCTCTTTTCTTGCCAGCGCATAAATGAGCTTTTGTCCTCGCTCGGATGCCTTGCGTATTGCAGCCCGCACCAAGGCCAGTTCGGCTGGAATGTTGGACTTCATCGCGCGCTTTTCCGCTAAATCAATGCGCGGATCATCGGAGGAAGGAGGAGGGAGTCTTCGGAGCTGATGGATAACTTCCATGGCCTGACTGCCGTGACCCGACAAAGTCTGTGCCGACACCAGTCTTAATCCATAATCAAGATTGTCGGGAAACAACTCAAAGAGCGCGTGATACACCGACGCAGCCTGTTCCTGCTTACCCAAGCTCTCGTAGTACTCACCCTCAACGAGCATGCGTTGGGCATGCGGCAAATCGATGGCGAGGTCCAGTGCTCTCTTTGCTTCCTCGCGACGTTTCTGCTGGTAGCCGAGTTCTCCCCAGGCCCGCGCCAGCATGCTGTGTACGAGTGAAAATTTTGGGTCGGCCTGGGCAGCCTGCTCCAGAAGGTCCTTGGCCGCAAGGGCGTCAAACTCACGCAACTTGGCGATCCCAAGCGCATAGAACCGCGCCGCTTCCGGATCCAGTGGCAGCGAAGCCAGCACGCCGGCCTGCTCGGTGCTCTGCAACTCCTGGATGCCCAGACGATCGCGCAACTTGGCGCCCACACGTGAGACCAAATGAAACAGATCCTGCGTGCCGCCAACTTCCGCGACTTCCGTCAGGATCTCGCCCGTCTTGCCATCCTGCATGCGCACATCGACCCGCACTTGACCGTGATCGATGGGGCCGATCGTCAAATAAGAGCCCAGAACCAGCACGTCGCTATTCAGGGCGGTGCCAATTCGCGTCGTCGTGCTGCGAACCAGCGTGTCAGACTGCGACCATGGTGAGGAAAGCCGCAGGTTGGCAACCTCTTCGCCGGAGACCAAGCGAAGCTTCTCGCCACCGGCTAATTCGGTGCTCAACATCTCCGACAGCGCGGTGGCGAGCCAGGCATCCTCGGTGCGCCCGGACAGGTTCCGGAACCCAAGGACTGCCACGGACTTGCGTACATGGACCGGTGTGCTCTGTGAGAACTGCAGTTCCCTCAACCATCTGTAATGCCATATGAGCCAGCCACCGATAGCAACTACGAGGACTGCAAGTGCAGAGCCCGCATATATAAGGTGGCGGGGCCACGGTTGCGTGCCACCAAGCAAGGCGATTGCCGTGTCAGACAACCTTCGTGGGGGGTGGAGCGTTTTTACAGGTATCGGCGATGCTGCAATCGCAGGGGCTCGCGATGCATCTTTTTCTGACGTCTTTTCAATAATAGAGACCGGCGCAATAAACCGGTAGCCGCGCCTCGGAATCGTCTCAATGAAGCGCGGGTTCTCAGGATCGTCGTCAATTGCCGCACGGAGCCTCTTCAGGATTACATTCAGGCTCCCGTCAAAATCAACGTAGGTTCCTTCCGGCCAGAGCCTTTGACGCAATTCCTCGCGAGTGACGACTTCCCCCGGCCGCTCAAGGAGCAGGAGAAGAAGGCGGAAAGGTTGTTCCTGGATTTTGACTTTCGTACCGCCACGGGTCAGCAGCCCGTCGACCGGATTCGCCTCGAACACTCCAAAATGAAAGACAACGCCAGGGGTGACTGCGCGTTCCATTAACCCTTCCCAGGAATGTCGCTAATCATAGCATTGCTCCCGAATCGAGTCAGTAGAGTTTGTAAGCACTTCAGTACAAGTGATTTGTCGTGTCAGGCAGATTTAACCCGCGTTTCCTTTGAATTTTCTCTTTTCCAGACGCATTCTGCCGACGCGTGGAACGCGAAACCCGCAATCACGCGAGCGGGATGCGAGCCTCGGAGACCCTCTTGGGAGAAAAAAATGAGATCTACCACAAGAAGACTGGTCGTCATTGCCACTATGGTCGCGGTGGCTGGTTGTTCACTCACTCTTTCTAGAGCACAGACTCTGAAATCGGTAAAACAAAGATCGGCAAAGGAAACGGGAACGTCTGATGCTTCGAAAGTCAAGCTCCAACCCCTGAATGTCAAAACCGGTCTCTGGGAAACGACCACGACCTACAAAATGGCTGGCGAATTGCCAATTCCGCCTGAGATGCTGAATCGGTTAACGCCCGAGCAGCGCGCCAGGATGGAGGAAAGAATGAAAGCCCGATCCGGGCAAAGCAATACGATGACCTACCAAACATGCATCAATAAGGAGGACCTGGAGAACCCGGACTTCACCGACCGGAAACAGTGCACGTGGACGACACTCGACGTAAACAGCACGCACGCAAAAGGAAGCGCAAGTTGCGAGCCGGATGCTGGCATGACGATGTCTGGCGCGGGCGAAATCATCGTGGTGGACCAGGAACACGTAAAAGGCTCGTTGCACATGAATGCGACCGGCAACGGCCGGGGCATGACGACAGATACTACGTTCACATCCAAATGGCTTCGCTCCGAGTGCGGGAACAAGAGATAGGCGCGGGCCCAACGCGCTGCCGGTTGAGGGCAGGCGAATGCAGCGACCAAGCAGACATCGAGCCATGGCTCGGCTGGTTCTAATACTGGCTTTGGTTTACGGTGCCATAGTCCTGCTCAATCCCTGGGCGATTCACATTGGCGACCGGTGGACGCCCCTGCTGATCTGGACCGGAACCGGCAAGCTCGTCACGGCCAGCGGAGCGTATCCGCTCATGGTCACACTAAGCCCATCTCCTCATGGTTCCAGACTGCGTCTGGATGGGCTGCGTGCTACAAGCGGCCTCAGCGGTTGGGGGTGGCTATGCACTCCCCACGGCACGACAGTTCGTCTCCGCGTGAGCGGGACGATTTATGGCGCCTGGCGCAGCACCGATGGCGCGCTGCTGGAATTTCGTCTGATTGAGAGGATCAAGAACTTTCCTACAATCCAGGATGGGGGATATGTTGACCTTTTTGGATATTGGCACGGGCCTCAACTCGTCATGGATGATCGCGGCGAGTGGTCCGCACCGTTTCGATCCGGACTGAAAATCAAGCATGCATCGGTGACGCTGAGGCCGGGGAGTAAGTCAGAATTCAACGCCGCTTGCGCAGCAACGAGCAATTTCGCGCAGCAGCCGTGACTCTGTCGCGAGCCGTCGCTTTCTGGGTGAGCCCAATCACAGCCACATCCGCTGCGCAACTTTGTGCTCCACTGTTGGTGATCCTTCCTGATTCTGTTATCAGGTGGAAAAGGTATCAATGACAGCACAGTACCCATTTGATAACTTCCGGTTAGCCGACGTCCATGTAAGTCTTTTGTCAAGGAGAGAAAGATTCTCCTGACGCGCGCTTCGGAGGGGCGCGCACTGTTGAACCTGTCAGAACCCGTAGCTCGCACGTGTGCCTCGCGGTGGTGGTTCCTGCCTTCGCAGAACCGGACATCCATTCACTGTCTCAGGTCCTTGCGGACCGTCACAGAAGATTGAGTGTGTGTTCTCTGCCAATCCTGAAACAATTCGAAGAGAGCCTCGGGAGTTTGATCTCCGTCGCTCAGTCGGCAACCGCAGGACCTGGCAGTCTGCGCGCTGTGATCCTGTTTTTTCTCCCCCGAGGGCCACAGTTTTAGGCCGCTGCGCTCCGGGGATCTGCGAACGGTACGAAGTCGCGTTGTCCCCGATCCACGGCGAGCAGATATGCCACCATCTTTCGAGCTACGGCCAGCGTCGCTCGATTGGCATTTCCTTTCTGCTTCTCTCTTTCATAGACCAGGGCCAGAGTATGATCCTGTCTGGGCGCCAGCTTTGCGGCTTCCACCAGCACCCGCTGGATATGTTTGTTGCGCTGTTTGGAGAGCGGGGTGCGCATCACCTTGTCGGCGGAGCTCTTTTCATCGCCGCAGAGCCCGCAGTAACTGATGGCTTCCCGGATCGAAGGGAAACGCGAAACCTCTCCCATTTCCAGTGCCCAGGTCAACGCGGTGATCGGGCCGACTCCAGGAACGGTCCTAAGGCGTTTGATTCGCTCGGCCAGCAAAGGGTCCCGCTGGAGGGAACTGACCAGGGCATATTCCGTTTTCTGCAATCGCACGATGGTGTCTCGACTCACCCGCAGCAGCGGTCGGATACTCTCATTCACCTCTTCGT
The DNA here is from genome assembly GCA_020073465.1 of Terriglobia bacterium. GTDB lineage: Bacteria > Acidobacteriota > Terriglobia > Terriglobales > Acidobacteriaceae > Sulfotelmatobacter. Next base: position 229,693 of record JAIQFC010000010.1, on the reverse strand, counting down.
TGCTTGAGAGCAGTTCGCGGAAATAGCCCACTTTGTGTAGCCGCCGCTTGTTGTGGCTCACTCCTGTTTCCATCAGCAGACCGGAGATGCGATTCTTCATCTGCACCATCTGGCGCACCAGCAGGTGGCGGTAGCGCAGGGTTCGGCGTCGGTCCCGAATCGCAGTGGATGCCATGTGGCATTCCGGCAGAAAGTCGCAGCGCAGGCAGTCGGCGATCTTTCCGGCATCGATCCGATCGTTCTTCTTCTTAGCCGCAGCGATGGCGCGCAGCATCAGCGGATGCGCCACCTTCACCTGCTGCGCATGCGGCAGCAGATGATCGTAGATCCAGCCGGTGAAAATCGTTGCTTCCATGGCCACCGTCCAGGGTTGCGGAAGCGTCTTCATCCAGCCGTCCAGTTCCCAGCGCGCAGCTCCCACCTGGCCTTCCTGGTGAACCTGACCGCTCGCATCCTTGACGCAGTAGCTGATCGTCTTCTTGTGAACATCCAGTCCGATGTAATACATATGTCCTCGAGGAGCCTCCGTGGTGGTTCTCTGAATCAACCTTCCCGTTGAGTTCAGCTTTTTGTACACCACGCGCTCCTCATGGACTTAGCATTCAAACAATTCACTCGGAACTGCTGTTTGGTTCCCACAACGCCGTTGTGAGTGGGGAAGGGCTGTTGGCGGCAGCCATCAGTGACGTTGTCCGGCCGGTTGCGATGTGGTCTAATTCTCGTGAGCAGCGCAAAGATCCCAGGGTGTTTCGGTGTCACTCCAAGATGCTCTCTCGCGTTCATGATTGAAGGAGATGATCGTGGCTAAGTCTTCCAAGCGCCCCTCCAAACGGTCAGCCACGCCACATGCTAAACCGCCGGTAAAGATCTCCTCACCGTCATCTCAACCATTCCTTCGCTTCTACCACTCGAAGAGCCTCCGCGCGAAGACCCTTGCAGTCCTTACCACTCTCGAAAAGGCAAAAGACAGCACGCAACATCGCGATGCCTTGGCAGACATCGTCGGGGAGTTGACCGACAGCGGCATGGAGTACTACTTTCTGAGACCGCTGAAGCTTGCCAAGACGGGCTTTCTCGTCGAGCAATCAGCCAACCTCGGCATGGCGGCTACGACACGGGTATTAGCTTCCGTCATAGGCAACATCATAGGCGGCATGGACAAGCCTCAACTTCTAACAGTGTGTAGCTACATTCGTCAGCTCATGGAGTGAAGCTCTGGAATAGCCTGAGCACGGCCCCACGAATTTCCGTGTTCAATATCCTTGCACGGTTAAGCTCCTTCCTTGACAGTCCCGCTGCATAAGACTAAGGTTGGAATTGAGCTGGTTACCACCTTCTCCTCTTTCAGGTTCCCTGAACTAAGTCAGCCCATCTGAAGTTGTTTCTCTTAGCAACCCCAACCTAAGGAGGTTCCCATGTTTGCACGCAGCGTCTCTGTTCATCTGAAATCCAACATGCTTTCTGATTACACCCGGACCTTTGAAAACGAAATTCTTCCTTTACTTCGCAAGCAGAAGGGCTTTAGGGATGAAATCACATTGTCAAATCCCGGCAGCCTGGACGCGATTGCAATCAGTCTGTGGGAGAATAAAGCCAATGCAGAAGCTTACAACACCAGTACCTATCCAGAAGTGTTGAAAACCCTTGGAAGAATGATCGATGGAACGCCCAAGGTTCAGACGTTTGAGGCCGTCACCTCAACCTTCCATAGCGTCGCTGTAGCAGCGTAAAGGTCTGCAAGCATGTGTCGCAACGAGAAGGCGGTTAACCCCGCCTTCCCGGCTCACAAGTGCTGCGGCACTAATTGTTTGGAACGGAGGTCCCTTCCATGAAAACCGTTTCATTGGCCATTCTCTCTCTGTGCTTTGGCCTATGCGTTGTCGCTCTCTCGCAGGATGTTCCCAATCAGGCACCACGGAAGACTCAGGCGGCCGCGGGGGCTCAGCTGACAACCATCATGGGCACAATTCAGGAAGATGGCGAGAAATTGAGGTTCGTGACCGACCAAAGAGCCTGGAATGTGGACAATCCGGAGACCCTTAAGGGTCACGAAGGACACTACGTGCACGCGAAAGCTTACGTCTACCCGGACAAGAATTTAATTCACATCGCAGAAGTGAAGATGCCCACCGCGAGTGAGACCAAGAAAAATGACATGCGGTAAACGCGATGACTCGACCGCAGGCCCATACGTTAAAGGGATTCTGCGAGCCGGAGCGTACCGGGCGTTACAGGAATAGGACCGTATCAGTCGAGCATCGTAGGGCTTCAACAGTTCTGACGCTGCGCCTGCATCCTTCATCCCGGGGTCAAGCCACAGGTCGTACCTGTCAGGATCAAGGATTACCGGCATGCGGTCGTGTACGGCTGAGGTCACGGCGTTTCGGGTAGTGGTCAGAATCGCACAGGTCTCTACGGCCGTTCCGCTTGGGTCTCTCCATTTCTCCCATATCCCCGCGAACGCGAACAGGTCACCTCGTTGATCTCAAAGCAATATGCCTGTTTCGCTGAACCTTCCTTCTGCCATTCATAAAACCCGTCGGGGGGAATCAAACATCTGCAAAATTTCAAAGCCTCGCTAAATGCGGGCTTCGTGGCCGCCATTTCTGATCTTGCGTCGATCATCCTGGCAGCGCCAGACGAGTCTTTCGCCCATGATGGAATGAGTCTCCAGCGTACTAGCGACAATTCCCGGACGGGCTCCTTCGGGTTCTGGCGGATGACGGGAACAGGCTGGGTAGGAGCAATGTTGTACCGAGGCGTCCAGTCTTCTTCCTCTGAAACACTGCCAAAAGGCTCTTCGACAATCTGCTTTCTCCGCGACAGCCGATAGCGCCCGCACATGAAGAGATTATGGCAGATCGGGAATGTTTTTATGGAAGGCGCGACCGTCGCTGCTGAATCGCCTGCACCGAGCGGCCTAGCTCTTTGTTCAGCTCGCGATCAGTCGTGCGATCCTCGGCGGTGATCCGCGCATCTTCGACCGGAGTCCAGCGCCTCGCTTTGCGGCGGTTGTTCCTCTGGAATTGACGATAATAGCTCCCCACAAGCCGACTTCTGGCTCGCTTTGGGAACATCGCAGGGGACTCAGGCCGTTTCGTCACGCTCCGCTATGGTGGAACCCTTCTGGCTGCAGGGGATTTGCCGCGTGCTTGAACCTTGTTGCACTATAGTTCCGCAGATCTGCAACCCTGCACAAAGGATAAGAAATGTCTGCCCTCGTCTCCTTCTGGGGCCGTCTTCTCCGGCAAGTGATCTTGTTCGGAGTTCTGGGCCTATGCGGTTACCCTCCGGCAGCATCGGCACAACTACTGACTGGACAGTTGCCCCCGCAACCTCAGATTGCGGCGACTAAGACCCAAGATGGTTTTCAGGCGAGGATTGGCGACGAGGGGTTGCACGTCTCGGTTTGCGGAGACTCGGTCATCCACGTAGTAGCCGGTCCAGGCTCACCCACGGCGAGTTCGCCAGTTCAGCCCTGGATCATGGAAGCCAGCCAAGCCTGTCCAGGTGCACGTTTCCAGTTCGCAGAGACCGCCGACCACGTGACACTAACGACCGCTACGCTCAAAGTGGAATTCTCTCTCAATCGAGGCAATTTGACTTATCGCACCATTCAGGGAGATGTTTTGCTCGACGAAAGGGACGCTGTACCACGCACTTATGATCCAGCCGAAGTCAACGGCGAAAACACTTACCACGTGACTGATCGCTTTTCGCCAGATGCGACCGAGGCGTTCTATGGCTTGGGCCAGCACCAGAGCGGCATGTTCAACTATCGCGGCAGCACCGTGGAACTTGGCCAGAACAATACAGACGTGGCAATCCCACTGTTGGTCTCGAGCAAGGGCTACGCCATGCTCTGGAACACGGCTTCTTTCACGTATGCCGACAATCGTTTCCCGCTTGAATTTCACTTCACATCACTCGCAGGTGACGCAGTCGATTATTACGTGCTCTACGGGCCGGAGATGGATCAGATCATTCACCAGTACCGCACTATAACCGGACACGCGCCTATGTTTCCGAAGTGGGCCTACGGCTTCTTCCAATCGAAAGACCGCTACGTTTCTCAGGACGAAATACTTGGGATCGCGCACCGTTACCGCGCCGAGCACATTCCTCTGGATGCGATTGTTCAGGATTGGTTCTGGTGGAAGACGGAAGGGGATCCCGTGTTCAACTCCAAGTTCACGGACATCCCTGGAGAACTGAAGACGCTGCATGACGAACACGTGCATGCCATGCTCTCTGTTTGGGGATTATTTGACTCCGCTTCCAAGAACTTTCAGGAGATGACTGCGAAGCATCTAGACGTGCCGAAAGCGCACGTCTACGACGCCACCAATCCAGCGGCGCGCGACTTCTATTGGAACAATCTCGCAGGCCCGTTGTTCGCTTTAGGTTGGGACGCTTTCTGGCTGGACAGCGCAGAACCCGAAGAGTATTGGCCGCACATGGGCGACGCAATCCTTCGCGACAAACAGCTCTCCATCGGCAACGGCGCGCGCTACACCAACATCTTCCCACTCATGCACACCGGAGGAATTCAAGATCATTGGAAGAAGGCGACCAATCAAAAGCGGGTCTTTCTGCTCACGCGCTCTGCTTTTCTCGGTCAGCAGCGAAATGGCAGCACCGTCTGGTCCGGCGATGTCTACAGCACTTACTGGGGATTACAGCATCAGATCGCTGCCGGTCTCAACTTCGCCCTCTCGGGCAATCCCTATTGGACGACCGACGTGGGCGGCTACTGGCAGCCATTTGACCGCCCACCAAATGATCCGGCTTATCAGGAGATTTACACTCGCTGGTTTGAGTTCGGAGTCTTCTGCCCCATTTTCCGAACGCACGGCCACCGTGCCCACAACGAAATATGGACCTACGACAGGGTCGAGCCAATCCTTATCAGCTATGACAAGTTGCGCTATCGCCTGATGCCTTACATTTACTCGCTCGCCTGGCGAGTCACCAGCCAGGACTACACCATCCAACGGCCGCTCGTGATGGATTGGCGGTCCGATCAGAAGACTTGGAACATCGGAGATGAATTCATGTTCGGCCCTTCAATCCTGGTCAGTCCTGTAACGAAAGAAGGTGCGACACAACGCTCGGTCTACCTGCCAGCTTCTCCTGCATGGTACGACTTCTGGTCTGGCACGCGTGTGGAAGGAGGACGCGACGTGCAGGCCAAGGCGCCGCTCGATCGTATGCCGCTCTATGTTCGCGCGGGCTCGATTTTGCCGTTGGGCTCGGAGATCGAGTATGCAGACGAAAACTCAGATCCAATCGAACTGCGCATTTACCCTGGAGCGGACGGCGATTTTGACCTCTACGAAGATGAAGGCGACAATTACAACTACGAAAATGGCGCTCACGCGGTGATCGCGATTCACTGGGATGACCGTGGGCGCACGCTAACTCTTAAGGGGCATGAGGGAAGTTTCCCGGGGATGGTCCAAAAGCACACATTTCAGGTCGTTGTAGTGCGCACCGATCATGGCATGGGCGGGTCTCCGACCAGCAAACCCGATGCGGTTCTGGAGTACAGCGGAAGTGAACAACATAAGACGCTCCCGTGACACTCGTGCAGCTTCGCTGACAATCCGGTCCGTGCTTCTCTTGTTGAAGGGCAGGATAGCCATTCGATTCGGACCTTTTCGCCAACCATCAACGCGCAGTTCTAGGCGTATCTTCGCAGACTCGGAGACACTCCCGAAACGGGGTTCTGGGAAGCGCGCCAGATCGGTACCGGGAAGTCTTAGTGCTGTATCTGAGGCGCCCATTTCACGAAAGGTAGTCGAATGGAGGTGCTCTGGAGGGGCGCTTCAGATACAGCACTAAGACTTCTGGCCAGCGTCCTTGAGGGTCCGGCCTCGGGAGAACTTCTGGTTTGCCCGTCAACCGGAAAGTGGCCGATGACACGAGTTCGGCTCGTTACCCGGGCGGTTCGCAGATGTGGGCATCAGGCGAATAGTTCCTTGGCCCTTGCCTACTGAGCCTGCGCGCGACAATCAAGTGCGCAAGGTTTCGCCCGATGTGTGCCTCCTCGGTCAGTCCTAGTAACGCGAGTTTGCAGGTTACGCTTTCTGTAGTGTCACAAGCTCCGGCACCGTCCCCACTGAGGATCGCTTCGGTTTCGCGCCTGTCGAAGGTCACGCCGGCCGATTCGATCCGAAGCAGGCCTGAATTCGCGGGACAAATCTGCTGACAGTCAAGGCAACCGAACAGACAGTCGGCCGACAGAGCGTGGTTGAGATCTCCGGGCTGCTCGCTGAATAAGGTCGTGCACAATTCCGCGTGCAACAGGATCCTCTCATCATTGATTGCACCCGTCGGGCAGGCGCTACTACAAATGCCGCAGCTCTCGCATTCGGGCATCAACCGCAAGGGCTTAGGACGCCAGTCATCTGCTAAAGCGATATTCTCATCCGTGACATACCCCACCAGTTGAAAATAGCTGCCCCAGTCGGGGATGTAGGTGAGGTTGTTGCGCCCGTAAGTGACGAGACCCAGCCTGCACGCCACCGACTTCAGCGGAGCGACGAGTACCTCTAAGTGGCCGTGCAGTTCGGGAATCTTCGATGTGATGTCGTCCCGGACCTCTTGGAACAACCCTGAATAGCGCACGTACGTGGGCGGCAGCGTTACTTCGAACGGTCCTGTTTCGAGTTCGAAAGTCAGTCGATGCGCGGGACGAGGGACAGCAACCACAATGACGGCTTTCACATCCGCAATGCTTTCTGAGGAGTCTTCGTACCGAAAAAAGTCGAGATTGCTCGTACAGAAGTTCGCATGCAATTCGCCCGTGCTACGTTGCCGGGCCAGCTCCGCCCGAACCTCGTGAAGCACGCGAACGCCACCACAGGCAACCCGGAAGCCCCGCTCAGCGGCCCACTCCTGTAATTGGCTGATCATGGTTCCTTCCCGGTCGCAGTCGGCTTTCAGAACCTCTGCTCGCGTAACCACCATAAATATGATTGGCAGTTACATTAGACTCGTTCATATGTAACTTGTCAAGGCGTTTTTACAGGTTACAATGGACGCGTGCCTGATCAAGGACCATCCGCGAGCGGTTTTCAGTTTGAGCTGACGGGAGGCGCCCTGTGTTTCGATTTTGCCAACACGGTGGATAGCCGGAGCGCTCCCAAGCAGCGAGTCGATAACCTTACCGGCTATGCGGCATTTGCATCGTGGGCACGCCAGAGCGGAGTGGTATCAGCCCGCGAAGCCGGCGAACTCGCCCGAGCGGCCACGAAGCAATCTGATGCCGCAGGGAGGGTGTTCCGCGAGGCCGTGGAGCTTCGCGAGACCATCTACCACGTGTTCTCCGCCATAGCTGGCGGTAGTATCCCTTCGGAACAAGACCTGCTCCTGCTTGGCTCCTATGCCCAAGAGGCGTTCTCGCACATGCACCTGATCGCAGCAGGCAGCAGGTTCGAATGGGGTCTAGACCAACGAAGCCGCGATTCTCTTATGACGCTGCTTTGGCCGATAGCAAAATCTGCGGTTGACCTGCTGGCTTCTGAAGACCTGGCTAAAGTCCGGGAGTGCGCCGCCGACAATTGTGGCTGGCTGTTCATGGATCGGAGCCGTAACCAGAGCCGACGCTGGTGCGACATGAAGATTTGCGGCAACCGCGAAAAGGTGCGGCGACATCGTCGCATAGCGAGCGGCACGCAAGCGCATCCCTGAGCCGAAGCCTTGGACTTGCGAATCTCAGCGGGATCCACCCCCCGCAACCAACCTCCATCCGCGATTTCTTCCTGCAAGTCTCCCGGATTCTTAAAGTTGCGAGCAGGGCCGTGTGCATGGATTTCCTAGTTCACTGCAGCGTTCTTGTTCCATGTTCCAAAACTTGGAAGAGATCGCCATAGATCGCCTCTTCTAAAGCGAGCGCCAGCGCTTCGATCTGCGTCGGCTGATGTGTGGGTGTAAACATCGGCCGTCGTGCTCGTTGAAAGGAGCGAACGATCCACCTGGACGATACGGCGTCTACCCTCCCGATCTACAGGAATTACCCAGGTTCCCCTGGACATTGTCTATAAGGTGCGGGAAGCATGATCACCCCGACTTCGAGGAATCCTTAGCGATTTCCCCCTTGACCACGAGCATTAGTCGATACGCGCAGGCTGCGCAATACAAGAAGATCCCCAGCTGCGGGCTCCTGTTGGTGGTCCCCGTGTGACTCTCCAACAGCCCGTCCCGGAGAAAATTTCATCCTGATGACGTGTCTGGCATCTGCCCGCAATCCCGAACTCACGGGCAATCAGGAGCTTAGGCATCGCCGTCGTGGCATCGAAGTTGCAGGTGTGAGAACTACTCGAGGCGGTTTGGTCCGAAGCTGCTTCGGTCGCTTGACGTGGTAGCGGCACCAACGTAACCTGCGCGACCTTCCGACGCCCCGTCACAATGGTGAAGCATGCGGTGCAGAAGAAGCATAATTCTCGTATCCCTAATGCTGTGTGTCCTGGCCGCGGCGCCTTCGATCGCTCAACAGCGTCGTGAGCCCACCGTCGCGATCTATCCCCCACCCCCAAGACAGACCGATCAGCGCGCGAGTCCAGCTGTACTCCGCGTCTTAACCGGCGACGAAGGCCTGGCGGTTCTTGGTGCCGCTCTGGAGTCCCGCGCACATCCCGACTTCAAGTCCGACTGTTCACACCTCGTGCATGCCATCTACGAGCGCGCTGGATTCGCCTACGCATATGCCAGTTCCGCGGAACTCTACACTGGAACCAGCGAGTTCCGGCGCGTCACGCGTCCACAGCCGGGCGACTTAGTGGTCTGGCCGGGCCACGTGGGCATCGCAGTCAATCCGGCGCAACACTCGTTCTTCAGCGCTTTGAGTTCTGGCCTGGGCGTCGATTCCTACGATTCTGCATATTGGCGGGAGCGCGGACGCCCACGTTTCTTGCGCTATGTCACGAATGTCCCCGCCGGGATGCAGGTCCCTCCCTCAGGTCGAGAGTCTGGTCTTAGGACAACGGCCAGCCCAGAATCTCCCCGGGCGACCACGCGGAACGTACGCCTCGCGGCAAATGAAGATACTGAGACCGCGGGCTCTCCTGCAAACCGCGATTCCGAGGATTCCGCATCGACACTGCCGCGCTTCCAGTTCGTGAATTCGGAATCCCCCAGAGCTGAGCAAGTGAGCGACGCATTGGAAGGAACCTACAGCGAAACCGAAGAAGCACTTCGCGGGAAGGATGTACTGAGGCTCCCCCGCCCTCTGATCATTTTTGACCGCTTCTCAGTGGAGCGAATACGCCTGCAACGCGATCGCGGTTGGGCAGAAGTTCGTATCGCCGGCGCTGTTTCGGTACTTAGGGGAAAGCCAGACTCAAAGAAACACGCAGAACGTCAACGCTGGCAACTGGTCCGCCGGGATCGTGATACCTGGGAAATCACCCTCCCCCCTAGAGCGATTTACCTCCCCAGCGACATGGCTGTGCGGATGGTAGTTCACCAGCTTGCTGTACTTACCGAAGAGACTGGAGAACACCCTGACCGTACGGCAGAGAAGGTCGAGTTGAGCCGCCTCCTGGGAGTGCTTCTTCAGAAATAGTCGGACCCGCCCCGCTCATTGCAGCAAACCGAAAACGCCTACCCTGGTGTCATAGGTAACAATCACCCGGCCGTTCACCACCACAGGAGTGGCGAAACCGATGCCTTTCCCCGGAGCATCGCGGCCGGAGTTCATATTGGAGTCCAACAGTTCTTTCGAGACGGAGGGTGGCGTCGTAGGCGTGCAGTACGCCCTGGTTAGTCGTCGCTTTTTCGTATGCCCACACGATTCCATCCGGGTTCCGTTCGCCGAGACCGCAGTGTTTGCGCCACGATATCCTTACCTGGGAGATTTGACGATCAAGTGCAATTCATATCATGAGACTCCGGAGCCTGACTCTAGGGTCTTCCCTGTATGTGGGACGCACGAGGTACCTTGTCACTCTCCACACGGAAGTCTTTCGGTCGATTACGACGCGAAATTCCGTTTACGAGTGGACTGCTGAGAAGCCGTGCTGCGGACACTTCAATCCTCCGACAATAGTTCCAGAGACCCAGCACCCTGACACCAGATGAGAGCCGCGCAACCGGTTCCATCGGCACTAGATAGGGAGCTGAGCGGGGAGGCGGACTCTCACCGTCTCAGTCAGTGCAATTTGCTTGTGGCAATTGGGATTCTGATCAGAACAATTCGGTCGGGGTTTTACCGTGGCTCCCAGTCTTCTCTTCCCCATGCCATGACTCCCCGATATTTGTCCTTCGTGCGTATAGAACTTGAGCTGTCGCTAAAACGCAACGGGGGCACTTCCGGTCACCAGAACAGCGCATCGTTACGGGGTCGACACGAGGGTTGAGATGTCCCGTCCTGAAGGCGCTCGCTCTCAAAGGGTTCGCGGCATCACGTTCCCGTTGCCGACGAAAAGCAAGTCTGCGTTAACCGCTGCGTTCACGCCATCAAGGTAGCTGCGAAGTGCGGGCAGGTCGATTGCGCCGGCGGGCCCGATCTTTACTGTCACCCCATTCACTTCAGTGAAGACATCACCGTCAAGTTCAGCAAGCCCCAGTCTGGCTGTGATTCGACGCGTTGCCTTCAATTCATCTTGAAGCAGCTCGATGACTTGATTTGCCTTCCCAGTCATGCCTCTGCTCTAAACCCATCTCTCGTAAGTACCCCGAAGGGAGGACGACGCAACCTCATGCTTAGGAGCAGTGCTTGGCCTCTACCGCGGGCGGACCTGAACTGGAGAAACAGTAGGGTCAGTTAGACGCGACCTGAACCGGAATAGCGACCGTGTGAATGACCGCAGCTACAGCAGACTGCTGGGACCTGCCGGTAACGGTGACGCCATACACGCTCCGTGGGACCTCTCGCACCGGGGACGCTGGCGAGCCGCATCCAACCACTAAGGCAACACTCAAGAGGGTCATCAGTAAGAGGACACCCAGACGACGGCGTCGTCGCACGAAAGCAAGACACCAAACCGGAGCGGCTAAGACTCCTAGAAATCGGCCGACCGATCGAGCAATGAGGGTGGAAGGGGCGCCCTGTGCTGCAGTCAACGCAATCGTGAGCCTCGACGTACCCGCGCCACCCACCACGTCTGGCGATTGAAGGCTGCAACTCAGGCGGGGAGTCCCAGTTGAACACGAAAGCACGACGTCTTCGCTGAATCCATTCAGCGAATGAACATCCACTTGAGCGCTCGTGGATACACCTTCCAGCACCACTCCGTGGGAGAGAGACGATGTCAGTGAGAAGTCCGGCGCGTCTTCTGGCATGCTCTCGGTCAGTACCGCAGATACGCTCGGAGCCAAAGTCGAGCTTCCCGAGTAGAACGCGCTAATGTAGTGCAATCCAGGGGACAGAGAGGAGCTTTGGTAGGTTGCGGTGCCTGTTTCATCGAGGGGCACTTCGCCTAGGTGAGAGCTTCCATCAAGGATAATGACATTCCCAATCGGGTCTCCACTTCGCGCGGCGACCTTTGCAGTGAAAATGAAGCCACGTGCCACTTGAGAACTCACCGCCGCGCTGAGGCTCGTGCTCGTCGCATTCGACGCGGCCCCGGCGGTCACTGTGATACTCAAAGAAGAAGTACTGGCGGCGAAGCTGGCATTTGCGGGGTAAGTCGCTGAAACAACATGCGCACCGGCGGTCGAGAATGTTACTGCGTAGACCGCAACACCGTTGCTGTCGAGGGATATGTTTTGTAGCAAGGTGCCGCCATCATAGAAAACAACTGATCCAGTTGGTGTCGCCGTTGATGACGCAACCGCTCCCGTTAGCAGCACTGGCGTCCCCACGGCAACTGTGGTCGGCTTGGCCGTCAAGGTTGTAGTCGTCGCGTTCACATTAACAACAACGTTGACCGCTGAAGAAGTCGCCACTGCAAAGTTCATGTTGCCAAGATAGTTCGCCTTGACACTGTGTTTCCCAGGAGCCAGCAACGCCGTGTCGAACACAGCGATTGAATTGTCATCGAGTGTCACGGTGCCGATGGTAGTGGTTCCATCCAGAAAGCTGACGGTGCCGTACGGTACTTGTCCCGCTGAACTAACGGTAGCGTGAAACGAGACTGTTTGACCGGCGAGAACCGGGGTTGGGTGTGCCGTGAGCGTAATGCTGGTCGAATACAAAATCGGTATCACCTGGTGCTGAGCACTGAAGTAGCTGGGAACGAAGTTCAGGTCACCGTTGTACGCGGCTGATATTGTGTGGGATCCAACTCCCAGGGACGAAGACCTGTACGTGAGGGCTGCCGTGGCCCCGCTCAGGGGAACCGTGCCGACCGGGTTGCCGTCGATCGAAAATGTCACCGTGCCGGTCGGAGTGCCAGACCCAGCTTTGAAAGGTGCAAGGTTCAAAGTCATGGAAAAGGACTTGGTATAGGTTGAGGGCTCTGGCTGGATCGTGAGTGTACCGGTGGTAAGATTTCCTTTCGCTTCACTCAGCAGGACCGCCACCGTACTCCCTGAACTGGCAACAGCGATATCCGGAAATCCGTCGCCATTAAAGTCCTGTATTACGATATTGCCGACGGTCCCCGCCAGGTAGTGTGTCTCCCCGGAATACGTGCGGTTGCCGGCGTTGTGGACGATAGATATGAGAGCCTGATTGGAGAAAATCAGGTCGGGCAAGTGGTCACCGTTCAAATCTGCGATCGAAACCTGGTTGTACCCCTGCTCTAACTGGAGTACCGCCGGATCTTCAAAGCTTCCATCGCCATTCCCGTAAAAGATCTCTGCCACGTTGGTGCAGCTTATGGGAACAACCAGGTCGAGTTTGCCGTCTCCGTCCAGGTCTGCCGTTGCCATGGATGTTGGTCCACAGAGACTGTTGTAGCCAGGAAGCTGGGTATTGATCATGCGGCCCATGGTGAACGTCCCATCTCCTTCACCCAAGAGCACCTGGATGGTTGTGACTCCGGCCGTGATCATGTCGACATGCCCGTCTTTGTTGAAATCCCCAATGGCAGGTGCGACAGACGACTGCAGACCGTAAAGAGTGCTCGTCAAGAGCTTGAAAGTTTTGTTCGACTGTCCAAGAAGTACATCGAAAGACTCGTAATTGAGGCTCACCAAGTCGCTGCGGCCGTCATTGTTGAAATCAGCGACCGCGGCTGCGACAAAGCCTGCCTGTTGGAACCCGGTAAGATCCACCGGAGGGCCGAAGGTGCCGTTGCCATTTCCAAACAAGACGACACCGGACGAGTTGTTGGCGGTGAAATACAGGTCTGCTTTTCCGTCTCCATTGAAGTCCCCAGTCCGCACTATGGTTCCTGTACCCCCAGAGATCGGACTGGTAGCTTGCAGGTTGAATGTTCCATCTGCTTTGCCAATGAGGATGCCTGGCCCGTCGCCCAACTGTGCAACTGCGATATCCGGGATATGATCACCATTAAAGTCCGTGGAGGTAATCGATGCCGCTGTTTGACCTACATCATAGACGTCAAATGACTGCAACGTGCCATCAGCCTTGGCCAGCAGCAAGACGATTCCGCCCTGGGTTGCGAGCGCAACGTCAACGTGTCCATCCTGGTTGAAGTCTGCCAGCGCAGAGGAAGCCGCGGATATCCCAAAACCGTATGGCACCGCCGGCGCGTAACTCAAATTCCCGATGCCCAGAAGAATGCTGAGGCCGCTGCCATTGGAGATTGCGATGTCCTCCACGCCATCCAAGTTGAAGTCGGCAACGCCAATAACGGTCGTAGAGGAGTTGAGAGTGGCACCCCCCGAAGAGGTTGTAGCGAATGTCCCATCGGCATTGCCATGCAGGATCTCAATCGTGTTCGCATGAGTGCCGACGACCATGTCTGCGTGACCATCGCCGTCCATGTCAGCAAGTACAACGCTGGAGAAGGCGGCATCCAGTACTGCTCCACCTCCGTAGACCACTCCGCTCTGAAAGGTACCATCGCCGTTGCCCAGATAGACCTTCACGTCGGCTCCCAGCCACCCATGCACGAGAAAGTCCTCATACCCATCCCCGTTGAAGTCGCCGGTGAAGACCTCAGCCGGAGAGCTACCGTCCGGAATTACGGCTCCGAGAGTGAACGATCCGGAATTGTTCCCATGCAGGATATAGAGCTGATTGTTAAGACTATCCCCAACAATCAGATCAGAAGCTCCGTCGCCATCAAGGTCGGCAACACCAAAGCGGGAAAGGGTTGTCGCATAGAGGTTGAGATTCAGTGAGACCGTGGTCACAATGATGGAGCCGAAGGTCCCGTCACCTTTTCCCAGCCATACGCCAATCTGCACCTGTGGATTACTACTTCCAAGGAGCAGGTCCAGCCTGCCATCTTTATTGACGTCGGCGACCGTAATAGTGCCTCCCATACCCTGCAGGAGAGACAGGTTCTGTCCGTGCGCGAACGTGCCATCACCATTTCCCAGCAAAATGTGCAGCCCACTGCCATCCATGTAAGCAAGATCGGGATTACCGTCCCCGTTGAAGTCTCCCTCACTAACGTCGACTGGATTTGACCCGGTGAGAACAAGAAGGGGGTTTTTGAAAGTTTCCCCCGCGAGATTGCAGTGAAGAAAAAGCAGGAAACCAAAAACCAGATACAGACGACGGAGATTTGCTACTCGCTGCATGGACGCATTGGGACAAGATAGCCAATAAAACGCAATACAATATCACGGTCCCGAGACAGTGGAGAAGATATTCTTGGAAGATTCCAGGCTTCCCGATCGTCGCGTTAGCAGGCGGTCTAAGCCATCTAACACTGTGACTTAGGTATTGACGGTCGGAGACTTAAATTGCATACTCTCCTGTCCCGTCTGGCGAAAACCAACTTCGTCCAGCTGAGCCTCGTCGCCATGAAACGTCGCTTTATCCATTTCCTTTCTTACTTGACAGGGTTCATAACTCTAGCTGCCCTATTGGGCTGCGGGGGAGGCGGATCAAGCTCACCGGGTGGAGGTAGCGGTGGCAACCCAGCTGATTTTTCTGTTTCGGTCCAACCTAATACCGTTTCTCTCGGTCAAGGTTCTTCTGCTTCCGTGCAGGTAACGGTTGCTGTAATCAACGGGTTTAGTGCGCAAGTGAACATCAGCATCAGCGGGGCGCCAGTTGGTGTGACTGCAACACCAGCTACTTTCACTCTCTCCGCCGCGGGCCAACAGACCGTTACCCTGACCGCTGCAGCAAACGCTGTTCCCGGGAACTCAACATTGTCGATTGCCGGTGCGTCCGGTGCGTTAAACCATACCAGCCATTTGGCTCTGGGAGTAGATAGCCTGGCATCAGGGATGCATCCTCCCTTCCGCACGCGCTATCTGCGCACGGACGCCCAGTGGAGCTATGGCTTCCTGAACTTCTTTCCTCAGCAATGGATCATTTACGACCCGGGAACGAGACGGTTTTTTGCCAACAACTCTGCTCTGAACCGGATCGACGTATTTGACGCGGGCAGTGAGCTGCAAATTGCCCAGATCCCGATTCCGGGGCCTTGGGTTTCTGACGAGACTCCGGATCATTCAACGATCTATGTCGGGACGCTGCTGGGGGATCTGTATGCGATCGATCCAGTGGCAATGGCGGTAACCAAGCGCATCCCGTCGGTTCAGATCGGCCCGACTGGTTTCCAGGCCTATGAGGTCCGGGTGTTGGCGGATGGCCGGCTCGTTCTGTTGGGAGGAACCGGTGGGATTCCTTTCGTCGATGGCTATGCGAGTTTGGAAGTGTGGAACCCGGCAGACAACTCGGCGACTGTCTTGCGTGGCACCGATCCAGGAGATCCGATCATCTGCGACCAGTTGGGAGCCATTGCGGAAATGACGCTGAATGCGCCGCGCACGAAAGTGTTGATCTCGAGTGCCGACAGCGACGGAACGTTGTGTCTGGTGGATCCAGATACGGTCACTTACCGGGCCATGCCTCTCGGAGGCTTCTTACCCCCAGCCCTAATCCCTCCCAATGGTAATGCTGTGATCCTTGCCAGCGGCGCAACCGTCGACATCTTCGACGCGCAGGGCCTTTTCTTGACCGATCACTTCCAGGTAGGGGACGGCACAGGATTCTACCGGTACGTTCTGAGCTTTGACGGCAACACGCTGTTTGCGATTCCGATATTTGGGAGCGTGGCTCTCGCTTATGACTGGAGGACTCACGCCCAGAAGGGGTGGCTCGCCGCGTTTACGACAAAGGACCTCGAATCATGGACAACACCTCAAGTTGCCGATGAGACAGGCCTGATCGCGGGCGTCATCGGCAATGGGGTCAGCTTTCTGGAGGGTGGCACCCTCCTTTCGAGCGCTCCCGGCCTGCAAGTACCGAACCCATCTGTACAGCCGACATCTGGTCCCCCAACGGGCGGAACTCAAACTCTCGTTATTAGTGACGTTAGCGCCAGCAGACTAAGTCAGATCTTCTTCGGAACAGGACTTGCCGAGGGTGCTACGGTCGACAGTCTTGGTGTTCACGTTGACAGCCCTCCCGGGAATCCTGGCCCAGTTGACGTTGGCGTAACTGCAACTGATGGCGCGATTGAACTATCCCCGGAGGCTTTCAGCTACGGACCATGGATCATCGAGGCGACACCCAACTCGTCCACTGCCGAAGGAGGCGGGACGGCAACTATTTACGGCTACGGGTTCGGCTCATTCGGTCAAGGTCAGCAGGCGCCAGGCCTTCAAGTCTCGATTGGCGGCCAGCCCGCAACCATCCTTCAGTACTTGCCGACTCTGGCCACTGCCCAACTGGACCCTTATTATCCATTTCCCATCGAGGGTATTGAGGTAACTGTACCGCCGGGGACTGCGGGATCTCGAGCGGACATCACGGTTTCAAATCCGGAGGGATCTTATACAGCGAAAAACGCGTTCACGTATCTTCCGGCGATCCAGCAGTTTTCGCTGAACGGAGCAGCTCTCGCCCAAGGGATCTACGACAGCCATCGCGACGTGTACTACTTTACCGATCAAGCGCAAGTGCGTGTATTTTCACGCAGCCAAAGTCAATGGCTTTCTTCGATTCCGATCGCGAATGCTTCCCGCTTGTGGGGCATTGCCCTTTCCCCGGATGGTAGCAAGCTGGCGATCGCTGATGCCGGCGCTCGTTCAGTTTACTTGCTCGATCCCAATTCCCCTTCCAGCATCAAGACGTTTGTTCTTCCGAATATCGGTATGGATCAGGGCGAACAGCCTTCCTCGCTGGCCATCACCGATTCCGGAATCGTCTATTACTCGAGCTTCTATATTGATACGACTGGTGGTTGGGCTCTTCACAAGCTCGACACTAATACTGGCAACGTCATTGACTACCAGTGGCTCCAGGCAGGGGCTCTTAGCGCCGACGCCTATGCTCGTGTTCTGCTCTCTCAAGACAATACCCGCGTCTACATCAACGATGGGGGTCTGCCCCTGACCCTGGACACAGCTACAGACACCCCGTACTACAACCCCCTCATGCTCCTCTCGGGGGACTACGAGATGACCCTTTCGAGCAATGGCACATCGATGTCTGCGAGCGAGTTTCTTTCCGATACCAACCTTAACCCGGAGTCGTACATTGCCTATGCCGAGCGGGAGGTCTGGAATGTCTTCGCAGTGTTTGGGGAAAAGATGAGTCCCGATGGGAATCTTCTTTTTTCGCCGCTGGAGAATGCCATCGATGTGATTGATGGGAAGCGGGGCAATCTGCTGACGCGGATCTCCCTCCCCATCGCTCTCTCCGCAAACTACGACGCGCTCGTTGCGGACGGGCAAGACAATGTCCTGGTAGCGATTACCGGTCAAGCTGGAACAGGAATTGCAGTAATCGACCTAACTTCCGTCCCGGAGCCGCCCCCATTGCCATACGTGAACGCAGCAACAACTGTCAGAATGGCGGTGTTCCCAGGATACCCGACGAACGCTGCACATGATCGGCAGCATCGGTCCGCCAGGAGGGCAGACGCGGCTGAACCCACTCGGCAGCGGATGCAGCTCAAGCACGTTACGAATAACTTGATATCCTCCCGGCCGTCCCACTAGGCAAGGACGACAGTAAGGACGTAGCTCCTCTGACCGACAAGTTGCACCTTTGTGTTGCGAGTGTTTGTGCTGGAGTCGGGGAGTCTGGCACCACGGCATTGTGCGACGGGTCTCGTCGCGATGTCACCAGTTGCTGGCTCCTGTGAAACATCGCAGATTTCGGATAAAGTTCCCGGCGGCGGAGATGCTGAGTCGGTTAAGATCCTGCCTGAATCCAAACCCGGAACTTCTGCTGCACCAAGCGTACACGGAGAGCAACGATGAACACGCTTTCGGGGAAGGTGGCTCTTATCACGGGCGGCGCCGCGGGCATTGGGCGCGCCACCGCTCTCTTACTGGCCCGCGAAGGTGCGGCGGTAGCCATTGCCGATATGAATGTCGAGGCTGGACGGTCCGTCGTTGCCGAAATCACACAAGCCGGCGGATGCGCCATCTTCGAACCGGTGGATGTGACGCGGGCGGAGGATTGCAAGCGCGTCGCGCAGCGCACGATTGGCCAGTTCGGGACGATTGATATCCTATGCAACAACGCGGGCATCATTCGGCGCGCCACTATCCTCGACCTGAGCGAAGAGGATTGGGATCAAGTGATGGCAGTCAATGTAAAGGCCATCTATCTTCTGTCGCGCGAGGTGATTCCGCAAATGCAGAAGCAGGGCCACGGTTCTATTATCAATACTGCGTCGGGATGGGGGTTGGCAGGCGGCGCGAAGGCTGCGGTATATTGCGCTTCCAAAGGGGCGGTCGTGCTGCTGACCAAGGCCATGGCGGTGGATCACGGACCGCAGAACATTCGCGTGAATTGTGTCTGCCCGGGCGACACCGATACCGGCATGCTGCGTAACGAAGCTCAGCAACTTGGAGAGGCCAGCAATCGTTTTCTCTCCGACGCTGCAAAGCGACCGCTGGGCCGAGTGGGATCGCCAGAGGAGATCGCCCAGGCCGTGCTCTACCTAGCCAGCGATGCCTCTTCGTTTGTGACAGGGACTGCCCTGGTTATAGACGGAGGCGGGCTGGCCGGATCGGTCTGATCCGCTCCCTGTGTCTTCGCTTCTGCTGATTCGTTCGTTAGAGGGGATTGAGTATGCTCGTGAGAACGGATAACCGGCAACGTTCGTGCGAATGGTATGCGCGCGCTCAACAGTCGCTGGTTGAAGGCGTTAACTCCCCTTCCCGCGGGTCGGCGGTGTACTTGCACGGCCCGATCGTGCTGGAGCGCGGCCGCGGATCGCGTGTCTGGGATCTTGACGGGAACGAGTACGTGGATTTCATGATGTCGTTCGGCGCATTGATCCAGGGACACGCGCATCCGAAAATCGTGGAGGTTGTTTCACAGACGATCGCCGATGGGTCACATTTCGCAGCGGCTACATCCGCGGAGACGGAAGCTGCCGAGCGTCTCCGGCACATGGTGCCCACCGCCGAAACAGTGCGATTCACCAACAGTGGGAGCGAAGCAACGATGCTGGCGTTGCGCCTGGCACGCGCCCACACCGGGCGGACCAAACTTCTCAAGTTTGAGGGCCATTACCACGGCTGGTACGACCCATACTGCCTGAATGGGCACAGCCATCCCGCCAATCAGCTAGGACCGAAGGAGAATCCGACGCGCTTTCCCGACTCTGAGGGTATTCCTTCGTCGGTGTTTGACGACGTCGTCTTGGCGCCATGGAACGATGTCGAAGCGATCGAGAACATCCTTCGGCAGCACGGACACGAACTCGCGGCCATAATCACAGAACCGATCATGGCCAACATGGGCTGCATCCTCCCGCGCGAAGGTTACCTGCAGAAACTTTGCGATCTTGCGCATCAGTACGGGGCGCTTTTCATACTCGATGAGGTCGTGACAGGTTTCCGTTACGCTCCGGGTGGATGCCAGCAGTATTACGGCGTGAAGCCTGACCTCAGTACGTTTGGGAAGGCGCTCGGGGCCGGATTTCCGATCGGCGCGGTGGCTGGGCCAAGGGCCATTCTTGATCGTTTGCGCTG
Source organism: Terriglobia bacterium (assembly GCA_020073465.1). Taxonomy (GTDB): domain Bacteria; phylum Acidobacteriota; class Terriglobia; order Terriglobales; family Acidobacteriaceae; genus Sulfotelmatobacter. The sequence continues at coordinate 209,716 of JAIQFC010000010.1, read as the reverse complement.
GGGGGATGGAATGGTGCTGCACTACGGAACCTTCAATGGGCACCGGCTCACCATGCGTGTGATTGCGACAAATCTCGACATGCTCTCGTCAGACGAGGGTGCGGTGTACAAGCAAATCCACGCGGTAGGCGATTCTGCCATCAGTGGTCTAAGCGAAGTTTTCCGGAAGAGAAAGGTCGCGGCCATTGTGCAGGGCTTCGGCCCTATGTTTCAGATCTACTTCACAAATCGCAACGCCATTTACGACTACCGCGATTACTGCCAGTATGCTGACACGGCCAAGTACTCCCGCTTTGTCCATGCGCTACTGGATCGTGGTATTTACATGACGCCCTCCAACGGTCTGCACTGGATCATTTCCACCGCCCACGCGCCGCTCGACGTCGAGGAACTCCTGCGCGCCGCTGACGATGTATGCGGGGAGATCAGATGAGTACGGTTGTGTTTCTGGGGGGCGGGCGGATCACCTCCGCCATGTTGGCCGGGCTCCGGCTCGGCAGGGTCAACGAACGGCTTGTGGTACATGATCGCAATCCCGCAAAATTGCGCAGGCTTAAGAAGAGCTACGGAGTGGCGATCGAGCCCGTTCTGCAGCGAGCCGTGGCGGAAGCCGATCTGCTGGTTGTCGCAGTGAGGCCGGATTCGGTTCGGGAACTGCTGCGGAGCCTCCGTGGCGTCAAACGGCCTCTGCTGGCGGTCAGCCTGGCGGCGGGAGTGCCGCTTCGCCGATTGAAGGCCGTTCTCGGCACTCCGGTGCGGTGGGGGCGTGCCATGCCCAGCCCCGCCTGCCGTAGTGGACGGGGGCTGACGGCTCTAACTTTTTCGCGTGAAGTGTCGTCTCGGGACCGCAAACGACTCCGAGACTTTTTCTCCAGCTTCGGACTTGTGGTCGAGATCCGAGAGAACAAGTTCGATGCCTTCACCGTAACGTTCTCACCAAGCCACGGACTTCATGCGCTCGCTACTCTCGCGGCGGTCGCAGCACGCATCGGACTCGACCGCAAAACCGCGCTGCTGGCGAGCGCACACGCGCTAGCGGACAGCATCAGCTCCTGGCGAGAGGGCAAACACTCACTCCAGTCAATGCTTGCAGAAGCGGCCACACCCGGAGGGATTGCGGCCGCCACCATGGCGGGCATGGATGCCGACGGATACCGGCGCGCCGTCCAGGTTGGTGTGATGGAGGGCTTGCGCCGCGCTCGCGCCAATGCCCGGTAGTTCATTGTTCAATTAGTAGCAGATGGGTGACACTTCTTCGCGAGCGAGTTCGTTGGAAATCTCGTAGACGTCGTCGCTTCCGCAAATCGTCGCATCGTCGAAACAGGCTTGAAGTTATGCATTGACGAAATGCTTCGAGGGACTATCCTTCAGGAGTCCTGAAATCGGAAGCTCTGATGAAAGCTATTGTCTATCACCGCTATGGTTCGCCCGACGTTCTCAGGTGTGAAGAAATTGAAAAGCCGACCGCTGGCGACAATGAAGTCCTGATAAAAGTTCGAGCGGCTTCCGTCAATCCATATGACTGGCACTTCATGAGAGGCACGCCTTACCTCGTCCGCATGATGGCCGGACTGCGCAAGCCAAAAGCCACACGGCTGGGCGCCGATGTGGCCGGCCAGGTTGAAGCGGTCGGCAGGAACGTAACGCAGTTCAAGCCAGGCGACGAGGTGTTCGGCATGTGTGTTGGGGCTTTTTCTGAGTATGTGTCTGTTTCTGAGTCAGTATTGGTCATGAAACCGAATACCGTTACGTTTGAGCAAGCGGCTGCTGTACCAATTGCGGCATTCACCGCATTGCAGGGTCTTCGCAACAAGGGACACATTCAGCCGGAGCAGAAGGTCTTGATTAACGGTGCGGCCGGAGGTGTGGGTACGTTCGCTGTGCAGATCGCCAAGTCGTTCGGCGCAGACGTGACCGCCGTATGCAGTACAAGGAATGTGGAGATGGTCCGATCCATCGGTGCAGATCAAGTCATTGATTACACCCAGGAGGATTTCACCAAACGTGGGCAGCGCTACGACGTAATGCTCGACTGCATTGGGAACCACTCGTTGTCAGCGTGCAGGCGCGTCTTAAATCCCGGCGGGATATACATTCCCGTCGGAGGAACGACTGACGTGTGGATGATCGGCCCTCTCGCTCGTTCGGTCGCTGCGCTTGTGTTGTCATGGTTCGTGAGCCAGAAGCTGATCGCATTCTTCGTGGCGAAACCGAGCAAAGAGGATCTGAACACTATGGGCGAACTCATGACGGCCGGAAAGGTAACGCCGGTGATCGACAGGCGTTACGGGTTGAGTGAGGTCGCTGAGGCGATCCGGTATCTGGAACAAGGACATGCTCGAGGAAAGGTAATCATTACTTTGGAACCAAAGCAGCCACTTCCGGCAATCTCCCAGGGGACCTGTTGATAACTGTCGCACACAGGCGTCTACACTAACTACGGGACTGGGGCCTGAGCAGGGCGGGGGTTGTTGGTGTAATGGCGCTATTACTCCAGCAATCCGCTCAAGTATCCGCCAACTCCTCTCCCATTGACTTGCTGTACCTCTACACCTAACATTTCAGTCTGATGCTCGGCCAGAACATTGCGCACTATCGCATGCTGAGCGGCGGCATGGATGTGGTTTATAGGGCCGTATATGTCTTTTTCCACATTACATGATTTAGCAGGAGGGCACCATGAATCGAGAACGGGCGCTGAAGGTTGTGCTGGTTTTGGTAGGACTGCTATTTTCGGCTGGCATTTATCCACTGACGATGTCTTTATGGAAAATGAATCAGTCGGACTACGGCGATGACATGATGCTAAGCCTCTATTTCGCGCTTGGCATTTTCCTGCTGATAGCTGTGCGTAACCCGTCCGCGAATCGCAGCCTGATTGCCTTCGCAGCATGGTCGAGCTTTGCCCACGCCGCTGTTATGGCCGTGCTGGCGTTCCACATTGCGAGCGAACGCGGAGGTCTGCTGAGCGCGGTGGCTGTGCTTGTTGTCATCGGTGCAACCCTGATCGTGCTGGCTCCGGCAAAGCAGTCAGGCGAGCTGGCCTCCGCAGCCGGTGCGTAGGCTGGTACTCTGGGAAAACGCCGATCCCGACATCCCGTCCTCCAACAAGCAAAGGCGGAGTACGCGATGCTGCAATAGCTCCTCTCTTGGGCCGCGTAGCTGTTTAACTCAGGTCATTTCACTCACTGAGAATTGGCCGACCCCGGTCAATGAGTGAAATGGCGATATTTCGCCACCTGGGCTCGGGCCGATCTTGGGTTCCATTGCTCAGAAGAATGGCGTTTGGGCTCTGTAGCGAAGGTAGGGCTCGCCGAAGCGAAGTTCGAGTTCGCGTTCTTCATAGAGACGAACGTAAAGGATCCAGGCCGGTGAGAGCCACAGGACTGTCCACAGTACAGCGTGGAGAGATTGGAGCCATACGGCCCCGGTGATGAAGAACAGCAAACAAGAGAGAAGCATAGGGTTGCGGCAACGAGCGTAAAGCCAGCTGGTGGCGAGCCTCCTGCTCAGAACTGCGGCGAAGGGCAAGCCGAGGCCCTGGATGGCCAAATTCAAGACGGTGAGCGTAGCCAGGGCGCCAAGAATCTGCAGAACCGGAAAGCTGATTGCTCTCGGGAATGGAATGAAAGCGATGGGATGTGCTTGTGTGAAGCGGAAGGCAACGACAAGGGCGCAGCCGAGCAGGATCATTTCCAGATAGTGGATAGGGATCGTCAGGAGCGTGGCACGCTCGGGCGTAGGACGCGAGTCAAGGAGGCAGCGTCCGATGGCAGCGAGAAGCGGGACAAGCGCGACTGCTCCCCACACCACCGCGACCGACCAGAAGAACGGCAACGTGTAGTGGGCTGCCAGGCGCCAACACTGAACGACGACTGCGAGGCCGACCAGCTTCAGAGTGAAGATGCAAGCCGTCTTCATGACATGCGATTACCAGGGGGGCCCAGGCAGAGAGCGAGTGGCAGTGCACCTTGAGGAGAATTGCCTTCAAACAGCACGCTTAGTTGCAGGTAAGTTTGTGACTATCTGTTCGGAGCAACATCCTCTCGCCACCACGGCCGGTTCAATTTCGAGTAGTCAGCAGCTCAAATCCCGCCTTTGCGCCGGCAATTTTCAAAGTCGCGAGAAGTCCTCATTACCTCAAACGATCCGATCACAGTGTTAAGCGGCCTCGTCTACATAAGCTTTCAGAGCCCGGGCGATGCTGCTGGCCCACGCCTCAACGTCGTTCCAGTCGCGGAAGTCGCCCGCTGGAAAAAGCGCACTGGCACGGTTGGCTGACAATTTCAGCATTAGCCTGTGCGCGAACCCCAGCTTGCTGTGGTCCAGTGCGCCGAAGAAGACCCGATGGTCCCTGGGTCTGATGGTCTCTCTGAACTCCGCGATCTCTTTGGGTTCCGTAACGACGCGCAGATCTCGGGCCTGAGCGTCTTTAGCCTCGGTGCCCAGAGGACCACTGCTGAACAACCACACTGGCCGGTTGGCGAGGACATTGTGGTTTCGCCGCACAAACTCCGTGGCGCGCTTCATCCAGTGGAGGTAGTAGGTGGCGCTTCCGATCACAATGGCGTCGTAGCCCACCGGATCAGCGGCATGCTGTGCGGGCTGCACCGTGGCCTCGAGGCCCTGCTGGCGCAGAGTAGCGGCGATGCGCTCCGCGATTCCCTGCGTGGCTCCGTAACGACTCGCGTGGACAACGAGCACTCGCATGCTTCATCAGCTCCTACGGTTTCATCGTGGATCGTGAGACCGCCATCACTATTTTCGTCACCGCGCACCCAGCCGGATGCACACTGATACCTTAAGCTTCACCGCTTTCCGCCGCCGTGATCTCGGTCACAGGCGTGCAGCCACCGAAGATTTTTTGTTCCGGACAAGAGGCGCACAGAGTTGCACCCGTACGTCGAGCCACCTTGGCACAACCTGGCGGAACATCGCCAAAGCACTCATTGAACGAGATCGGTCTATGATACGAGGATGTCGAGCTACAATTCTGCTGTTTGAGGTTTCATGACCGTGAAGGCACACGTCAAGCTTGGCCGAATCGCCGGCATCTCGATCGGTCTTCACTACAGCTGGTTCCTCATCGCCCTGCTGATCGCGCTTTCTCTCGCGCAACACTTTCGGGCGGTCGCGCCACAGTGGAGCAGCACGGTGGTATGGATGGCGGCGGTGGTCACTGGCCTGTTATTCTTCGCAGCTTTGCTGCTCCATGAACTGGCGCACTCACTGTTGGCTAAAGCGCACGGCCTGCGCGTCCGTGCCATTACTTTGTTCGCGCTGGGGGGCGTATCGCAGATCGAGTCGGAAGCTTCGGACGCCAAGTCTGAATTCTGGATTGCGATCGCTGGCCCCATTACCAGTGTTGTAATTGGCCTGGTAGTTCTGGGGACAGCTCGGCTGGCTGGTTGGCTACCCGGCACCGAACCTGTTACGCCCGTCGTCTCCGTACTGGTCTGGCTCGGCTACATCAATGTTATGTTGGCCGTCTTCAACATGATTCCTGGATACCCGCTTGACGGTGGGCGTGTCCTACGTGCCGCAATCTGGTGGATCACTCGCAATGCAGACCGCTCGACGCGACTGGCTGCCCAGGCAGGCCAAGCCGTGGCCTTCAGTTTGATCTTGTTGGGACTGTTTCGCTTCTTCGTGGGAGCAAATTATAGTGGATTATGGCTGGCCTTCATTGGTTGGTTTTTGCACGACGCGTCCCGTGCCAGCTATGTTCAGGTTGAGCTTGTGGCTGGACTTCGGGGGCGACGTGTCGCTGACATGATGGACCGCGACTTCCCCACCGTAGAGGGCCATTTGAGCCTGCAGGATTTTGTTGACGAGTACCTGTTGCGGAGCGGACGCCGCTGCTTCGTCGTCCTCCAGAATGATCAAGTGGCCGGGCTGATTACGCCCCATGAGGTAAAGACAGTCGATCGCGCAGGCTGGTCGCAAACCAGCGTGCAAAGCGTAATGCGCCCTCTCAGTCAGCTCCGCATTGTGACGCCAGATACTCCCGCCATACAAGCGCTTGAGCTGATGAGCCGCGAGGACATTAACCAGCTACCGGTTATCTCAGATGGGCGGCTCGAGGGAGTCTTCTCTCGTGGTCATGTCTTACTGTTCTTGCGGACACACGCCGAACTGCACAGCAGTTAGGGTCAACGCGCCTTTTTGCGTCTGGGCACTTAATGGAGGCTCTTGGGTCGTGAGGCGCCTTACTGTTGCCGCGTACATTCCGTTGACCGAACTCATGAGTTGGAGGACAAATGTCGCAAATGCGCAAAGACGTCTTTACTGGCCGCTGGGTAATCACGGCGGAGACCACGACGGTGCGACCCTCAGATTTTCACTTCAAGAAATTCGCCAGGGAAACGACATTCTGCCCATTCTGCGAAACCAACGAAGCGTCCACGCCGCCGGAAGTCTTCGCTATTCGCAAACCGGGTTCGTCCCCGAACAGGCCGGGTTGGTCCGTGCGCGTCGTGCCCAACTCCAACCCGCGGTTACGGATCGAAGGCGAATTGGGGAGGCGTGCCGAAGAGTTCCACGATCTAATGAACGGTGTGGGCGCGCACGAAATCATCGCCGAGACACCCCGCCACGACCGCAGTCTCCACGAGCTTGAAATCCTCGAGATTTCTGATGTGATCCGAGCCTACGTCGCCCGCATGGTCGATCTGGAGGGCGATAAGCGGATGCGTTACGTGTTAATCTTCAAGAACCATGGCGAGGAAGCTGGCGCCCACACGATTGGCCATTCAATCTCGCAATTGATGGCTCTGCCGGTAACGCCGGGCGCAGTTAAAACAAAACTCATAACCGCCCGCGACTATTTTGCGTTGAAGGAACGGTGCATTTACTGCGACGTGCTGCAGCAGGAGCTAAAAGGGCGAAAGCGTTTGATCGCCGAGAATGAAGATTTTCTGGCATTTGCTCCTTTCGCCTCGCGCTTTCCGTTCGAGATGGCAGTATTTCCCAAATCTCACAACAGCGCGTTCAGCCGTATCAGTGCAGGGCAAGTTGAGAGTCTGGCTCAGATCCTGCGCGATGTCTTGCGGAGGTTGGACCACACTCTGGGCGGGCCACCCTACAACTTGTCGCTCCAGGACAGACCATTCCTGCGACCTAGAGCAGGATATTGGAATACGATCGACGAAGACTTCCATTGGCATCTGGAGATCCTGCCGCAGGTTGTCCGGATTACCGGATTCGAGTGGGCGTCAGGTTTTTTCTACAACCCAGTACCTCCAGAAATCGCTGCTCGATGCCTTTTGCCGTAGCGGTTCCCCTACCCTTTGATTACGGCGACAGGCTCCAATCGCGCAACTTTCCTACCGATTCCGAGTTTGTGGACTACCTCAACCACACGCGATACGTCCTTGTACGCCACGGGAGACTCTTCCGCCAGCGCGCTCAGTAACCCCGCACAGATGAGAATGCCTCGGTTCCTTAGCTGGTCGCGCAACTCTGTTCCACGGACCATCTTCCTGGCCTTGGCTCGGCTCATCAGTCGGCCTGCTCCATGACACGTGGAACCGAAGGTCTGCTGCATGGCTTCGGTTGTGCCGATCAGAACATACGAGGCCGTACCCATGGAACCGGGTATCAGTACGGGTTGCCCGATGTCGCGCAAGTCTTCTGGCAGCACACTAGAGCCGGGTCCGAATGCCCGAGTCGAGCCTTTGCGGTGTACGCAAACGCGGAACCGGCGGCCGTCGACCTCATGCTCCTCCACTTTGGCCATGTTGTGAGCAACGTCGTACACCTGATGCAACTGGAAGTCTTTGATCTTGCCGGCCAACACTTGCTCGAAGCTGTGCCGGATCATATGCGTCAGCAGTTGCCGGTTGGCAAAGGCGAAGTTCGCGGCACACGCCATGGCGTGGAAGTATTCTTGTCCCTCGTGGGAATCAAGGGGCGCGCAGACTAACTCTCGATCTGGCAGGATGATCCCATAATCCTGAACGGCCTTCTGGAATCGGCTCACGTAGTCTTCGCACACCTGGTGGCCAAGGCCACGGGAGCCGCAGTGGATCTGCACCGCGACATTTCCCGAGAAAATACCCAGACGTGCAGCAGTGGGCTGATCGTAGACTTCCGCGACCTTGTCCACCTCGATGAAGTGGTTTCCGGCGCCCAGGGTCCCGAGCTGGTTCCGCCCACGTTCACGAGCGTGGTCGGAGACAAAGCTGGCATCGGCGCCAGGAACTCGGCCGCACTCCTCGGTACGATCGAGGTCTTCCCGGGACGCGTATCCCTTCGCCAGCATCCAGCGCGAGCCTTCATGCAGAACTTTGTCCAGCTCGGAGTTGGTCACGCGCAAATGGCCATGAGAGCCCACCCCGCTTGGGCAATTCGCGTACACGGAGGAGGCGATGTCCTCGAGGTACGGCTCGATCTCATCAGCGGTCATCACCGATGCCAAGAGCCGCACGCCGCAGTTAATGTCATAGCCGACTCCTCCTGGTGAAACTACCCCGTCCGGAAGGCGTGTCGCTACGACTCCCCCAATCGGGAAGCCGTAACCTTGGTGAATGTCGGGCATCGCGATGGCGTGTCTGACCACCCCGGGGAGCGTGGCTGTGTTCACCAGCTGCACCACCGAATTGTCACCGAGGGCTGCGTCGAGCAGTTGTTCATCGGCATAGACGCGCGCTGGTACTCTCATGTCGTCGCGAAATGTCGGCGGGATCTCCCAGATGTTGTCGGCTACGCGGACGAACTCTTGTTTGCTAAGCACGGCTTCTGCTCATCGAAAGTCACACATCCAGCACGACCTCCGCTTCGAGGCCTTCCGAAGTCTCGCGCACTTTCAAATTGTGGAATGTTGCCGCCTTGATGTGCGTCTGGCTTTCCTGGCACTCCCGGGTCTCGACGCGTGCACGCAGGCGATAATCGTTGAGCTCATAAATATGGAAGCGCTCACAGACAAGCTGATGCGTCTGTTCCAGAAACAGAATTTCATTCAGCCAGTTCACCAGTAACGACTCGCGGTCAATCCCTTGCGCTTCTATCTCTCGCGTCGCAGATGGCTCCCCATTGGGCGCGACTCCATCCAGCGCCTGCATCGCTCGGGCAGCATTTTCCAGCAAATCTCCCAACTCACGGCCCGTTACGCGAAAAGCCCAGTCGGCGGTGTGCTCGATTTCCTCAAAACTCACCATTTGAGTCACCAGCAATTTCGCGTGATCAGATGAGCGTCAACCACGAAGCTCTTGAATTAGCGCTCCCCGTAGGCGACTCAAGATGGACTCAAGCAGCTTCTCATTCTTACGCAGAGCCAGTTTGAATTCGCGGTGGTCCGTGTGAGAGATCTCCTTCTGCAGCTCCCGATGGCGCTGCTCAAGAATGCCAAACAGAAGTTCCTGCTCCTCAGCCGTTAGTATCAACTCCATAATTCCTCCCCGACAAACTCCTCCCTATCCAGCAGTCGTTCACGAGGCGACGCATTCGCACAGCCCACAACCGAGGAGGCCGCACACAGCCGGGTTTCAAGCCGAGGACGGCAAATCGCTGGACCAGGCGTCGGCAGCGAGCAGCCAGTTCTTTCCCACGCGCCTCCAAACGCTGAGGTACTTGCCGTGATCCTCCTTCTTCGTACCGTCATTCTGAGGAATGGTCATGCGGTACGTTCCCACGTCCCAGGCGATGGGCCCTTGTTGCTTAATGTAGGTAACTTCGAATGCCAGGTCCGACACGCCATGACCAAGCGGTGCTTTCAGATACTCCCGAATGGCATCGCGTCCGTGAACGGCTTCATGGTGCGGCGGAAGGTAAACAGCGTCTTCGGCGTACGCCGCAACCACTCCATCCAGTTTTCCCGCATTCCAATGCCGAGCCCAATCATTTCCAATCTGGCGGATTGTGGCAGCTGCAGTGACCGTCCCGCTCTTCCGAACGGTGCGGCCCACTTTACCTCTGGTGCTTCTGGAGCGCTTCCTCACATTTGATCGCATGGCAGGCCTCCCTGGGAACAAGCTACAGAGACGTGGTGACATCTTCGCTTCGTTGTGGCTTTCTTTTCTTTGGCCGACGACTCGCTTCCACAGGCTGGGAGAACCATTGGTTGGTGGTAGCGCGCCGGCCGGCCTGCGTGTCCAATGGCGATTGTCCCGGCTGTTTTCGGCGAGCCAGCACTCTGGCAGCAGTTACCTCCGCCAGCGCTTCACCCCGACTGGAAAAATGTCTTTGCATCGCGTCCTCCTTTCCGACCCAGCGCTGGAAATATCAAGCAGCGTGCGCCAGCGAACCGGCGTCGTTTTCCAGCAGCCGTTGCACGTCTTCATCGCTGATCTGTCTGAAGTCCTCATACCATTGTGAGACGGCCAAGAACATTGCCGGTTCTGCCACACTGACGACTTCGTCCGCTTCCATCCTGATCGCACTGCAGCCAGAGGCCGGCGCGACCGGAACGGCCACCACGACTCTCGCAGCCTTCCGTCGACGAACAGCTGCAATCGCTGCCAGGATGCTGCAACCCGTTGCGATGCCATCATCCACGAGAATGACGGTCTTCCCTGCCAGGTCCAGGTGTGGACGCCCGCCGCGATACAACTCTTCGCGGTACTCCCGTTCCTTCCGCGCAGCCGCGGACACCTGTTGGATGTCCTCTTCCGACACGCACAGTTCCTTGACGATGGAGAGATCCAGTACCTGCACGCCCTCCTCAGCAACCGCACCCATGGCGAGCTCCCGGTTCCAGGGAGTGCCAAGCTTGCTCACTACACACACATCGAACGGTACGTGCAGCGTGCCCGCCACCGCGGAAGCCACGGGCACGCCACCCCGAGGAAGCCCCAGCACAATCACCTCGTCACGACCGGCGTATGCCGACAGCCTGCTCGCGAGTACACGCCCGGCTTCGGCTCGATCCACGAATGGGAGCACTTCAAGGTCTTCATCTTCATCTCGGAACAACATGGCTCATCCTCCTCGGGCCTTCGTCCTCACGCTGCCGCTTGCAAGCGAGCTCCCGCTGGAGCGGGGACTAACGCGGACAACGCGGACAGAAGACCTGCACTGCCCTCTAATGCGTATACTCGGGTTGTCGCAGGAATCTCGGGGTCTCGCGTGGCCCCGCACACCAAGAGAACCGGCGTGTTCGACTTCTCCTTGGCTTCGACTGCCAGCACATATTTTTCTTCCGCAGGAAAGCGGTGTCCGACAATCACAGCATCAAAGCTCTCGCGACTCAGCAACTCCATCGCCTCCTTGACATCGGTGGTGGCAGTCACGTTATAACCCGCTTCCTTCAGAGTGGCGCACCGGTTTTCTGAAACCGTCCTGTCGAATGAAACGCAGAGAATTCTTCGCTCGGACATACCATGCCTCCCTCGGCCTTCCGGCCGGTTGTTCGCTCCAGGTTCAGGTCGGTGCCGCTGATCGTTCAGCAGCTTATTACGCTGCTATCGCCGGTTTGCCAGGACGGATTTCCTCTTTCTTTTCCTCCGTCACAGCAGGCCGCACGCTCGCAAGCCCGGCAAGCGCCTTACCCGTCAAAACAGTCAGCTGGACAGTGGCGATCGCGCCCAAGATGGCGGGCACCACGTACACGTTCTCAATCTTCCAGAGCCAGTGTCCGAATACAGGCGAGCCCAGCCATGCTCCAAGCCACCCAATGATCAGCTTCCCGAACAGAGCATCATTGCCCTCAAGAAACCGATAACGGATAACGTTGTGATAGGCGACCGCAACAACTGCTCCAATGAGAGTGAGCATCAAGAAGGAAAGCAAACTCATCCCCAGCATAACGACACCTCCTGGGGACCAGGGGAGACCAAGGTGGGTCTTCGAAGAACGAGGTCCAGAACTGGGTCACATAAACAAGGCAAGCTCGGATCTCGAATCGAGATTCGGCCAGCCAACGAGCTCTTTCGCTCTACTGTTATTTTAGGCTCGTGTGAGACAGGACTCAATCGTTAACTAAGTAAGGTGGGCCGGGAGTCTGCCGACAAGGAGGGCACTTGCGTCCGTCAGCGGAGTTCACGCGCAATTGAGAGCGCGCTTTTCACTCGACTTTCCCATCAACCAGGTTCTCTCTCCAGACAATGGCATCCGGCCCGGAACCGGACGGCGTCTCCTTGTATTAGTCTGCAACGTTGCCGCGGAGAGTAGGATTTAAGAGAGATGGAGAAATGATCTGAGAATGATCCGCCCATCGAGTTTTGCACGGAAGGAGGCATGTCGTGACTACCTACATCATGCTGAGTCGCTTTTCCCCCGAGGCCTTCGCGGACCCCAAGAACTTCAAGGATTTGGCTGCCACAGTGTCAGCAAGAATCGCAAAGCAATGTCCGGACATCCATTGGAAAGGCAGCTTCGCAACCTTGGGACGCTTCGATGTCGTCGATTTCGTCGAAGCCGAGGATCCAAAACAAATCGAGAAGGCGGCAATGATCATCCGCGCCTACGGGCATTCGATGACGGAAACTTTGGTTGCGACCCCGTGGAAGGAGTTTCTGTCAGTGCTTTGACTTTCAAGGGCATCTTGACCTGCAGGAATAACAAGAATCGATTTCGGCAGGCGGACGGGAGTTTGCTCTGACGATGAGAATGCTAAGACGGCACAGAAACAGATGGCCAAGGAAGACCACATGCAAAATCTTCATCTGCGGATTGCGCGGGCCAGTGACGATTTCGCGTCATTCAGCGGGACCTCAACTGTGCGGCGATGCAAAACCCCCAGCGGCGCGGAGTTGATGGAGGTGCGCAACTCTCTCTGAAACCGAGCCCATCGACAGGTCGCGCTCACCGCTCGACCAGATGCGGCCCTTCCTTTGGTTCCATCCGCAGGTGATGAATACCGAACCGGAGTTGGGAGGCAAGCTGCATCAGGCTGTCCCGACAAAGGCCGAGTTACCCGGAGGATGCATGGCAGCCACGTGGAGTCATTCTTAAGCATGCGGAGTGTAGCGTCTTGCCCTCGTGCCGTATATACCCGATTTGTCTGTTGTCACACTGGCGATCAGTCCTCCAACTTACCAATCATGGTTTGGACGGACACTGCTGATCCCACGCCAGAAGTGAAGACGGATCTTTCTTTCCGCTATGCTGCCGTTGTTCGCGGAAGGGGCCGACGGAGCCGCAAGAGGTTCAGTACAGGCGGAAATTGACCTCGACGGTCACTTGCACGGCTACTGGGACTCCATCCTTCCGTCCTGGTTCAAATCGCCAGCGACGAAGAGCTTCGATTGCCTTCTCATCCAGGCCCATACCCAGGGACCGGTAAATGCGAATGTCGCGTGTTCGCCCATCAGTCCCCACGATCAGCCACAGCACAACCGTGCCTTGGAACTTCGTTTTGCGTGCTTCCTCAGAAAACTCCGGCTCCGGAGCATAAATGACGCGTGGGGCGGTGACTCCGCCACCGATCGTGTATGCTCCGCCCCCAATTCCTCCTCCCCATCCCGGGCCTACGCCTGGTCCACGTCCTGAACCGACCCCGCCGCCGCTGCCGGAACCGATCCCGCCCCCTGATCCAATCCCGCTGGATGGTGTGCTTAGAATCGAAGACAGTGGATCTCCGAGGGGGCCGGACTGTTGCAGCGCCAGGTGAATTTCGGGCGGTACAACTACGGTTGGCTCGACTGGCAGTCTCGGATTCTCATTCCGGATCACCACCACGGGAGGCGCCAGTTGCTCGCGAGAGAAGCGAGGCAGTGCGCCCTTAGACGCTGCCAGCTTGTCGCGGTCCCCTCCGCCACCACCACCCCCAGCTTTGGATCGCGAGGGAGGCAGAACGTAAGGGCTCACGTCGGTGACTATACCGATCACCTGTTGCCGAATCTCGTGGCGATGTTGTGCAACAAATCTGCCCGAGAGCACGAGCAGCGCGACTACCAGTGTGTGTGCCAGGAAAGAGAGAACGAAGGTGCCTCTCCGAGTTTTGTACTGCCCGTAACCCTCGCCAAAGAGGGTGGGCAGAATTGCGGGCGCCGTTGCAGAATCGAGCGGAACCCGCTCTGACCCGCGCTGCAAAGCCACGCTTGACATCTCGGCCTCCAAACAAGGCCGACCCTCGAAGCAACCGCCCTGATTATGCTATTCGGCTCTCCATGGCTACGCAGTGATTGCAGACACCTGTCTGCTAACTCAAGGACGATGGAGGTGATCTTATCGATGAAAATGATCCACTGAGGATGCTGTTCATACGCAGTCGTAGAATCCTTCGGATCTCCTCCATATCCAGATCGGATTTGAGTACGCGGGCCTATGGGTGTAGACATCCGCCGTGGTGCTTGGGTTGGCCCAGAGCAATTTCTGTACAAGCTTCAGATTGCCTGTCTTGTGGTTGACGATTGTTGCAGCAGAGTGCCGGAACGTGTGGAAGCCGGCCGCCCGCGGTTTGCGAGCGATAACGAGACGGTCTAGGGTTGGGTACAGCACGTCGCGCCTTAGAAGATCTGGGTTCAACCGCGCAGCGGCTTCCTTGCAGAAGACGAACTGCTGACCGAAGGGGATTGCTGTGATGTCGGGATCCGTCCAGGCATGGCGCCTGACTATAACGATCCCAGATGGTCGGGATACTTCGCCTGGAGAGTGCTTATCAGCAACTCAAACTCGGGAAGCCCGCGCAGACTCTGCAGACAAGGGTCTTTCAGGAAGAAGGGCCAACACGCGAACCCAGTACTGACACTTCGCTCGATCCACTCAAAGGCAGTTTCGCGTCGGCCCGTCAGGGCGAGAGTGCAAGCGATCTGATAGTACGTGTGATGCGCATGGCCAAAGGTTTTTGGACTCGAACAGGCTCTGGTCACGCAGCCGATCGCGGCTTCTCCATTGCCCATCAAGGCGTGAAGGACGCCCTGCAAGCTCACGATGAGCGGTTCGTCGGGCACGAGTCGCAATGCTTCATTTATCAGGCGACTCGCTTCATCCCAATCCTCAGTCATCATTGCCGGCTGGGGAGCAAAATAGAGTGCGTACTTGTTACCGGGACTCTCCTGCCGCCAGGCTTGAATCTGATCGCGCGCCAGGTCGTATTCACGACTCCAGACATAAACCTGCACGATGCTTGGGCTGACAGCTTTCCTGGGATGAAAAGGCCGCGCCCTTTCGTACATTTCGCGCGCGTGATCGAGTAGTCCGATGTGTGCCAGGATCGTGCCGAGACGGTTATAAGCGTGAGGCAGATTGTTCTGCAGGGCGAGTGCGCGCTTGAGATCTGCAATTGCTTCCAGATGCTGGAAGTTCTTCGACGGTCCCCACAGCAAAAAAGCGCGGGCGACGTGTCCTTCGGGAAGGTTCGGGTCTATTTCGAGGGCACGGCGGCAGTGGAATTCAGCCTTCTCCAGCCACACGCTGGCTGGGTCGAATTCGAAATGCCGAGTCGTGCAGGCAAATGACAAGGTGGCATGGGCAAGGGCAAAAGAGGGGTCTCGCGTTACGGCGTTCGTCAAGTGATGGCTTGCCTTATCCATCATCGACGCATCACCGGACGCTGTGATCCGATAGCCTCGCATAAACTCCGCATAGGCCAGAGGATCTCTGCTATAGCGTGGGCGCTGCTCGACCGCAACCGGGGCCTGCGGCCGGTTCAAGGTACCCGCAATCTGCCTGGCGATCTCACTTTCGAAGCTTGACAGCCGGCTGACGTCGAGATCGCACTTTTTTGTGAAACAGCAGCGCTGCAGGTAGACGTCACGCATTTCCAGCGATAGGCGCCACTGCCCTTTTGACATCTGAATAGCGCCGTGGACGACAAACCGGACACCCAAGCGTGAGGCGATCTCCGAAGGAGCTGCCTCGAGAGGCAAATTCACGACCGCGGAGGTCGGCAACACGTCCACCCCCGGCAGATTTCCGAGACGTGAGACGAGGGCATCTGCAAACCCTAAGCACAGGCCCTGGTCGTCCGCTGCCTTTCCCAGAAGCATCAGCGGCAGAACCGCGATGGACGAACGCTCGCCCCACTCTCTCCCATCCTTCCGGCTGTCAGGGAGCGCAAAGTCTTGTCCAGAATTGGAACGCGAATATTTCGCGTCGATCACTCGCACGGGGCCGATAAATCGGTATCCCTTTCCGACAACCGTTTCAATGAAGCGGGGTTTGATGGCGTTGTCGCCCAGAGCCGTCCGAAGCTTCCGCACAATGTTGTTGACGTTTTTTTCGGAATCGATAAACAGATCGGAACGCCAAAGTTTCTTGACGATCTCCTCACGCGAGACCATCTGCTCGCGCCGCCCAGCCAGAAAGATGAGCAGCTCCATGGGTTTCTTCTCGAGCTTGATCCGCCGACCAAACCGCCGAAGTTCGTAGCGGCCCAAGTCGAGTTCCACGTCGGCAATAGCCTGTTTTGAACCCCGCATAAGAAGCGCCCGTCACAGCATTATCCGATAGAACTCAAGGACTTGCAGCGATATATGAAAGATATCCAAAAGCTATCTCCGCTGCATTGTAAAGCCCTTTCCAACCGGGGATGATGCCCCATCAAGAATCAACAACGGAGGCAGAACTGTGAAGAGAAACTTGTACATGACACTGGCAATCGTTGGCTTGTTGTGCGGTGTGGGCCAGCTCTTCTTTACGAGTGCCGCGCATCCCGGCTCTCACGAACGAAACGCATTCACGCCAGAAACGATTCCGTGGGGTCCACCTCCACCTTTCGTAGCTCCGGGCGCGCAACTCGCGGTGATCGAGGGCAACCCGGCCGCCTCAAGCGGTGACTATACCGTGCGCTTGAAGATGCCGGATGGATACCGGATTGCGCCTCACTGGCATCCGTTGCGGGAAAACGTTACGGTCATCGCCGGGAATTTCAAGGTTGGGATGGGAGATGTTTTTGACAAGGACAAGATGGCAACCTTCCCTGCCGGAAGTTTTGCCTTTCTTGACCCGGACATGCACCACTACGCGATGGCCTCAGGCGAGGTCATCGTGCAAGTACACGGAAGTGCACCCCTGCAATTTAACTATGTCAATCCCGAAGACGACCCGAGCAAGAAGTAAATTCTCGCGGTTGCCTGATTGCGGAAGGTCAAAGCACACGACGGTCTGCGAAGTGTCGGAAATCACTTCAGCGGGCGTGGCCTGAAGTGTATTTGTGTGTCTTCCCGGTAGAACTGAAATCTGCGCAAGCGGAAGACACCCGACTCGGCGGGTCGGCTTCCGAGCATCATTTCACCGAAGTGGGGTCGTTGCCGGGCTAGTCAGTCCGGCACACCGCTTCGGTCACCACGCAAAAGTGGTAGCCCATGATCGCCAGGGTCACTGCAGTGCCGAAGGCATGGCGGTACCGTGTGGCGGCATCAATGAGAAACTTCCAGTAACTTACGCGTGCGTTGCCGAGCATGCCTTGCTTCACGACAGAACGGCACAAAGCGAGGTACTCCGAAAACGACCGGCGCGTACGACTTGCGGGGTGATAGCAATCCAGAAACCGCCGGACCCGTTCGTAGTAGGCGTCCGGAGCGTAAATGCGCTTCAATATCGACCGATACCCCTCAAGCAAGCGTTGCGCGGACATTGTGGGAATGAAACTCAAGTTGCAGTCGATGTTGTTTCCATTTGCGTCGCTGACAAGGCGTCCTTCATGCTCTAGCCGCCGGTAGAGCTGCGTGCCTGGAAGTGCCTGGAGAAGTCCTACCATTGCGATCGGGATGGCGCTCTCCTGGATGAACTCGACCTGCCTGTCGAACACATCATCCGGATCACTGTCGAAGCCTACGATGAATCCGGCCATAACCTCGATACCGTGTTGCTGAATGCATCGCACGCTGTCGAGCAGGCTGCGCTGTGTGTTCTGTAGCTTGTGAGCTTCTTTCAGGCTGGCCTCTACCGGAGTCTCAATCCCCAGGAACACTCGGATGAAACCAGCGGCTTTCATCAACGCCAGAAGCTCAGGATCGTCGGCCAGGTTCATGGACGCTTCTGTAAAGAATGTAAATGGCCGGCGATGTCGATTGTTCCATTCGGCCAGTGCGGGCAGTAACTGTTTGACGTTCTTCTTGTTTCCGATGAAGTTGTCGTCCACAAGAAATACCGCCCCTCTCCACTTGCACCGATAGAGTTGCTCCAACTCAGCGATGACTTGAGCCACGGACTTCGTTCTGGGCTTGCGCCCGTATATCTCGATGATGTCGCAGAACTCGCAGTTGAACGGGCACCCACGTGAGTATTGAATGGCCATCGAGCTGTAATGCCTGGTGTTGATCAACCCCAGGTCGGGCAACGGGCTGCGGTCCAGAAGCGGCATCTCGCTAGCCCTGTACTGCGGCTTTGCTGTGCCCCGGTCGAGGTCTTCGGCAAGTGGCGCGATCAGTTCCTCGGCCTCCCCGATCACTACGTGATCGGCGTAGCGATGTAGTTCCCTGAAACCACTGGCAATCGGCCCACCCACGACCGTGCGTATTCCGTTGGCACGGCACCGAGCCAATATGACGAGTAGATTATCCTTTTGCACCAGCATGCCGCTGACCAGTGCGACGTCAGCCCACGCCAGGTCAGAATCCGTTAGCGCGCGCACGTTTATGTCGACGAGGCGCTTCGCCCAGTGAGCAGGTAGCAGGGCAGCAATCGTGAGCAGCCCCAATGGTGGATACGCAGAACGCTTGCCCTGAAACGGTAGAGCATGCCTGAAGCTCCAGTACGTGTCAGGCCATTCCGGATATATGAGAAGAGTATTCATGTTTCTTTGCGACTCGCCCCGGCTTTTGGGGTTGGAGCATTCCAAAACGCCGACCCGCGCCAGTGAAGGGTGAATCTCATTCGGCGTAAATAGGGCATGAACACAAAAAACGAACCTCTCCTAGGCGGCATTCTCTCTCTGGGCTCCTTGCTCGGAAGCGGGCGACGGCATGCTGTCGCAGTGCTCGGCATGCAGTTTCGCAGCCTCGGCGTCGTGATGACTAGCGTGTTGAATGTGTCCGTGAGCCAAGTACAGGTGGTGTGCAGCCTTTTCGTGCTCCTCGGCCTCGTCGTATTTCGCCGCCTCTTTGAAATGGTAGGCCGCTCGCTCATGATGAGGAGCAGCGTGATGGTAATGCTCCCAAGTCTTGGACATGCGGTTCTCCTTTGTTAGATTCTGGCGAGTTTCTACGCTCGCCCATGACCCGCGGACACACCGCAGAAGTCTGGGACGGCACACGACCAAGTGTATTGTTCCGCTCCAATGCCACACCTGTCTGGTCAAAACTGAACACAGGATCCCCCAAGCCGCTGTGGCAGCCCGAACACCTTTTGAAACCTGAGAGTCTCAAGGTTCCGCTCGGGTGATACCTGAAGGCTGCAAAACGAGCGCATCGGGTCAGTATTGCTCAGCCGCCGCCCATGTCTTGGCTGTGAGCAGTTTTGACCAGACACACAGGAGGTCTGGATGCGAGACTCCTCGGACGTGGCCGCTGCTTCCCACAGAACTCAGAGAGGAGTGTCTATGGCGACCTCTTCGAAGCGTGAAGTCCTTGTGGTGGATGACGACCCGAGCATTCGAGAAAGCCTCGCACTGCTGCTGGTCACGGCGGGATATGATGTCGCCAGTGCGCAGGACGGCTTTGCCGCCCTTCTGCAGCTGAGGCGAACGCTGCCGCACTTGATCGTCTCGGACCTCAACATGCCCCACATGTCAGGCTACGAGCTGCTCTCCGTCGTACGCCGGCGTTTCCCGCAAATCATGACTGTGGCGATGAGCGGTGACTATCAGGGCGACGAAGTACCCTCCGGGGTGATTGCTGACTGCTTTTTCCCCAAAGGCCAAAGCCCGAAGGGCCTCTTGGCGACCATTGCGGCCCTGATTCGCACATCCGAGACCAGGGCGAGCGCCCATCAGAATGAGAGTGCTCCAGCGTGGATTCCCCGTAACGGTCATGACGCTCAAGGAGTGCCGTATGTGGTTGTGACATGCGCCGAATGCTTGCGGGCGTTTCAGTTGCCGGTGGTGGAAGATGCCGCGGGAGAAGTGCTCGAAGCGCCATGCCGCTTCTGTCCAAGCAAGAATCGATACATCATTGAGCGAGCCCAGGGGCGCATGCACGAACGAAATGTATGTGTGATGAAATCGCTGCGCTGCGAGCTTTATGCTGGGATAAAAGACTTGCCGCATTCCAGGCAAGATGTCTTGTAGCGTGGCGTGATTAGCCCGCAAAACGGGCACATCCTTTGCGACCGGACTTCCCGGTCCTGCTGAGTAAGTATCGTCCGCAGCTTCCCGTACAGATTAGCGATGAAAGCTAGGCGTCTGCGGAGCCGATTGCGAAAGGGACGAGAGACGGGGTCCATCGATTCACCTTCACTCTTTCTCCCATTGGTCGGGAACGGTTCCCCAGCACGTGGGCAAGGGGCCGGAGTGATCGAGGAACGGTCTCACATGTCGCATCTCCGACAGCTAACAATGACAGGCCAAGGCCGACGATTCTGTGCAGGATTGCTCACATTACACGAAAACCCTCAGGCGGCACTTGTGACAATCCCAACCTGCTTTGACCACGCACGACGAAAGTGAGCAATTCAGACCATTTATTGCTGACTGTCTGAGCGATCATGATGCTAGAGATGAGCACTTCCTCTCTCTTTCAGGTCATCTGAACTAAGTCAGCCCATCTGAAGTCCTCTCCTCTTAGTTCCTCAGCTCCGAAAGGAACAATTCATGAAAAAGACTCTGTCAGTGTTGTTGATGGGCTTCATAGGCCTGGTTGGAACTTGTGCGTGGGCAGGCTCGGCTCGAGAAGACTCGGTCGCACGCCTGAACTCGTCCGTCGATGTCTTGCACGCCATTATGGCGACTCCAGACAAAGCCATCCCTGAAGAAGTGCTGAGCAATGCAAAATGCATCCTCGTTGTGCCCAACTTGATAAAAGGTGGCTTCGTCTTTGGTGGCAAGCACGGACGGGGTGTGGCCACGTGCCGTACGGCTGAAGGCTGGAGCGCGCCCGCATTCGTCTCGGTGGGCGGCGGGAGTTGGGGATTACAGATCGGCGTCGAAGACGTTGATCTGGTCATGCTGGTTATGAACGACCAGGGTTTCCAGCACCTGCTCTCCAGCAAGTTCCAACTGACCGGCGAAGGATCAGTTGCAGCGGGGCCCGTTGGCCGTCATGCATCCGC
The DNA here is from genome assembly GCA_020073465.1 of Terriglobia bacterium. GTDB lineage: Bacteria > Acidobacteriota > Terriglobia > Terriglobales > Acidobacteriaceae > Sulfotelmatobacter. The sequence continues at coordinate 188,686 of JAIQFC010000010.1, read as the reverse complement.
CGGAACTGACTGGAAGATGAACACTGAATTGCTCACTTACTCGCGCTCGAAGGGCGTGTTCGCGGGCCTGACCTTGGAAGGTGCGGTAGTTGAGCAAGACAACGACTCGACGCGCGCCATTTACGGCAAGCACATGATGTTCCGCAACGTTCTTTCGGGTAAGGCAACAACTCCCCGAAGCGCGGATGCATTCCTGAAGGCTGTGTCAGACGCAGGCCAACAGGCACGGATCGCCGAAGTGAAGGACGCAAAAGAAGACAAGAACTAATCGCATCAGGGCGCTGTCAGTGAGCAAGACTTGTGGCTGACCGGAAATGAGGCACCGATTCCGGTCAGCACCACGGGTTTGGGATACAACGGCTGCCGGTACCGATGTGATTTTCGTGCGCAGGGCGGACAAATACGAAAGTCAGTCTGCAGACATTTCTTTGTTCGCAAGCTCGCGAGCAAGTCCTTGTTCGTGTTTTCGTCGGGAGCCAGCCAGTCCGCGAAGTTGGGACCATGCGACGGCTGCATGTCTTCTGCAGTCTCCTCCTCGTCCGGTTCATCGGATGACTCGCGCCATCGTGGGCGTATTGACCGAACCTTCCAGGTCGCCCCAGGCGCCTCGGGATTCGTGAAAGCGGGTACGCTCGCGGATCCGACCTTCTTTACCGACGACCTGACCGACCCGCTTCCGTTCTTCCGCCATCTGCTGATTTGCGGCCACGATCTCGTTGAAAGTATCCGCAACATTCCCCGCGAAACCGGCCTAGCAACCCGAGAGCCGCACCGGGAACGAGGTGCGCCGAGTCGAGTACGACCGCTGGTCAGGATCAGTGCTTATTGACAGGCTCGAGAATGCCTTCCTCACTCGCTGGTGCACGCTGTACTGCGGGCAGGGGGGGAGTCAGTCCTCGGTTTCTCTTTCGTAGCCTGTACAACCAGCTCTGAAAGGATTCCATGTAGATGTAGAAAACCGGAGTGATGTACAAAGTCAGCAACTGCGAGAAGACCAGGCCTCCGACCACCGCCAAGCCCAGCGGGCGCCGGGATTCTCCGCCGGCGCCGAACCCGAGCGCGATGGGGAGAGTCCCCATCAGAGCCGCCATGGTAGTCATCATGATGGGGCGGAACCGGAGCAACGCCCCCTGGTAGATGGCTTGGTGAGGGCTTTCGCCGGACGCACGCTGTTTCTCCAGGGCAACATCAATCATCATGATGGCGTTTTTCTTTACGATGCCCACCAGCATGATGATCCCCACAAAAGCGTAGAGGTTGAGATCCACGTGGAACAATCGGAGTGTGAGCAGAGCACCGAAGCCTGCGGACGGCAATCCTGAGAGAATCGTGAGGGGATGAATGAAGCTCTCGTACAGAATTCCCAGCACGATGTAAATCACCAGAATAGCCATGAGCAGCAGCATGCCCAAACCGGTGACCGAGGAGCGAAAAGCTTGCGCGGTGCCCTGAAAACTGGTGCTGATGGTCGCTGGCAACATTCGCTGTGCCTCGTCATTCACGGCTTTAACGGCGTCGCCCAGAGAGACCCCGGGTCGCAGGTTGAAGGAAATCGTGACCGCCGGCAGTTGCCCGAGGTGATTAATGCTTAACGGGCCAACGTCGTACGTGAGTCGGGCCACCGTATTCAGCGGCACGAGTTGCCCCGTCGTCGAGCGCACATAGAGCAACGAAAGCAGCGAAGGATCCAGCTGATACTGGTCTTCCGTCTCCGTGATCACGCGATAGGAATTGTTGGGCGCGTAAATGGTGGAAACCTGGCGCTGGCTGTACGCCGTATTGAGCGCGTCCTCGACCTGGTTCGCGGTGATGCCCAGGGAGGACGCCTTGTCGCGGTCAATATCCACATTCACCTGCGGATTCTTGATCTGCAGGTCGCTGGTAACATCCTGCAACAAGTTGCGGAACGCGGGATCGGTACGCAGCCTGCTTTCTAGCTTGGGCGCGTGTTCGTACAGTTCGCGGGTGTCGGGGGTCTGCAGCGTAAACTGGTACTGGCTCTTGGTCAGCATGCCGCCAATGCGAATCGGGGGCAACACCTGTGGATAGGCGTTGATGCCGGGCACCTCACTCAGCACCGGCCGCAGTTGCTGCACCAGTTCCATGGCCGACCTGCGCGTGTTGCGAGGTGTGAGGCGGACGAACATGCGCCCCGCGTTTCCGCCCGAGGCCGTGGACGTGAACGAATCCACCCAAGGCATCTTGACCATGATCTGGTTCAGGGCTTGCTGATGCTGGACCATCCCATTGAAGGAGATGCCCTGGGCGCCCTCGGTGAAAACGAAAATCTGACCTGTATCCTCGTCGGGCAGAAAACCTTTGGGCGTGATCAGGAACAGGTAGACGGTGGCGACCAGGACCGCTGCCGAGGCCAGCATCGTGGTAGCGCGATATTTCAAGGTGATCCGCAAAGTACGGTCGTAAAGACGCAGCATCCCCGTGAAGAACCGTTCCGAAGCGTTGTACACGCGGCCGTGATGGACTTCCTGCGCGGGGCGCAGGAAACGGCTGCACAGCATGGGAGTCAGGCTGAGGGAGACGAAACCGGAAACCAGGATCGCCGCGGTGATGGTAACGGCGAACTCGTGCAAGAGCCGGCCCAGAATCCCGCTCATGAACAGCACCGGGATGAACACGGCCGCCAGCGACAAGGTCATGGAGATGATCGTGAAGCCGATCTCTTTCGCGCCGCGGAACGCTGCATCCATCGGCCGCTCACCCATCTCCATGTGGCGCACTATGTTCTCGAGCATGACGATGGCATCGTCCACCACGAAACCCACCGAAAGGGTCAAGGCCATCAGCGAGAGGTTATCCAGCGAGAATCCCTGCATATACATCACCGCGAACGTGCCCACAATCGACATGGGAAGCGCCATGCTCGGAATCAGGGTGGCGGAGAGGTTCCGCAGGAACAGGAAGATGACCAGGACCACCAGGCACAGAGCCAGAAACAAGGTGGAGCGAACGTCGCTGACCGAATCGCGGATGGACACCGAACGGTCATACAGAATCTGCAGATCAACGGCGGGCGGCATCTGCTGGCGGAAGCCGGGTAGCAATTTGCGGATGGAGTCCACGACCTCCACCGTGTTGGTGCCGGGCTGGCGTTGGATAGCCAGCACGATGGCCCGGCGCAGGCCCCTTTGTCGGTCGTAATACCAGCTGGCGGTCTTGTCGACCTCGACGCCGTCGACGACCTGCGCCAAGTCCTCCAGTCGCACCGGGGCGCCATTGCGGTAGGCGACGATGAGAGGTGCGTAGTCCGCGGCCCTCCGCAGCTGCCCGTTGGCCTGGACTACGAACGCCTGATGTTTGCCATACAGAATGCCTGTGGGCTGATTGACGTTGCCGTTCGCAATGGCGTTGGCGACATCATCCATCCCGACCTGCCGGCTGGCCAGCGCCTTGGGATCGAGCTTCACGTGCACGGCATATTTCTGCGAGCCGTATACGCTTACCTGCGCCACACCATTGATCATCGACACCCGCTGCGCAATCAGGGTCTCGGCATACTCGTCCACGTCGGACAGGCGCATCGTCGGTGAACTGAGCGACAGGTACAAAATGGGAGAATCCGCGGGATTCACTTTCTGATAGGACGGCGGATACGGCATGTTCTGCGGAAGATCGCGCCCCGCTTTGGCGATCATGGACTGAACATCTTGCGCCGCTGCGTCCAGACTGCGGCTCAAGCTGAACTGTAACGTGATCTGCGTCGATCCCTGGCTGCTGGTCGAGGTCATCGAGTCCAGACCCGCGATGGTGGAAAATTGCTTCTCCAGCGGCATAGCTACTGCCGACGCCATGGTGTCCGGGTTCGCGCCCGGCAAGCTCGCGGAAACCAGAATCGTGGGGAAATCCACGTTGGGCAGATCGCTGACCGGCAGCAGGCGGTAGCCCATCACGCCGAAAAGCAAGATGGCCCCCATGACGAGCGCAGTCATGACCGGGCGCTTGATGAACAGCTCCGCGACGTTCATGAGCGTGCTTCCCTGCCGGGATCTGGTCGCGGCTCCCGGAACTGGTCCCGCTCGGACGTGGGCTGAGGAGCAATTGCCGGCCTAATGTCGACCTTCGATCCGGGCACGAGGCGGAGTTGACCGTCTGTGACCACGCGCTCGCCGGCCGTCAAGCCCTTGTCGATGATGGACTGCCCGTTGCTGGTGCGATTCACCATCACGGGACGAGCTTCCACCGTCAGATCGGGATGGATTACAAAAACGAATTGCCCCTGCTGCCCGTTCTGGACGGCCTGTGAGGGTACGACGACCGCACTGGGCTGCGCGTGCAGGGTCAGAGTGACATTCACAAACTGTCCCGGCCACAGGCGACGGTCGGCGTTTGCGAATTGCCCCTTCAACTTGATCGTTCCGGTGGCTTGGTCCACCGTGTTGTCAATAAAACTGAGCTCCCCGAGGACTGGCCGGGTATCCCCCTGGATCGTGGCTTTCACCGGCAAAATACCCGCACCGGCGAATCGTTTGATGTCCGCTAAATACTGTTCCGGCACTGTGAAGGTGACATAGATCGGCTCGACCTGATTGATGTTCACCAGAAAGGGAGTATCGTTCGCCTTGATCATGTTGCCCTGGTGAATCATCAGCGTTCCCGTACGGCCATTGATGGGCGAGTAGATCGAGCAGTAGATCAACTGCACACGCGCATTTTCTACGGCGGCGTTATCCGCTTGGACAGCGGCATCGAGCGCTTGGGCATTGGCCTGCGCCTGGTCGAACTGCTGCTTCGACACCACGCCGGCCTTGAACAGGTCCGCATAACGATCGGCCTCCAGATGGGCGAGCTTGGCCTGAGCGATATCGCGTTGCAGGTTGGCTTCCTGCTTCTTGAGCTCTGCTTCTAAGGGACGTTTGTCCAGTGTGAACAGCAGGTCCCCTTTCTTGACGTCCTGTCCTTCCTTGAAGAAGACGCCGGTGAGTTCTCCTGTGATCTGAGTCTTCACGGATACGGTGGAGAGGGCCTCCACGGCTCCGATGGCCTGCACGTTCACCGGCATGTCCTTCTGCTCGACGTCAGCCGCCAGCACCGGGACCGCAGGGACAGCCGGAGGAGCGCCCTTCTCCTGCGAACATCCCGACAGCCAGGCGCAAGCCGCAAGTGCGGCCCACGCCGCCAGTTTCCGGCTCACTCGATGGGGCGATGCTCCACGAGTTCTGCCGATACGGTGCACAATCATAAACGCCGCCCCCAAGTCGACCAGAATGGAAGGCCAGTGACAGTATCCCCCCGCTGCCGCTGGGGGCTTCGATAATTCTGGACCGACTGTTGATAGTGGCTATGTGATCCGGCTCACATACTACCGTGCAGCTGAGCACTCCAGGGGGTTGACCCTTCTTGAAATGGCAGCGGAACGGGAACACGGCGGGATGCGAAGCTCGCACACAGCCATCCTGCGCTTAGCGCCTCACCTAGCTGTGATGGGAGTCACAGACCGACAGCCGCCTGCAATAGAGAATCTGAGCAATGCCTATTGGTTCCAAGCCGATTTCATCAGAACTGACTCTCGAATCAAAGCAGCGAGTCTGTAGACTCCGGACGAAAAGAAGCGCTACCGCCGAATAGCAACTCGACAAACCTCGTCTCACTGGAGCACGCCATGCTGAAGCACCCCGGCATATTCAAAGATCTCCTCATCAACACTAATTATCGAAATCCCGGCGGCCGTTGGAAGCAGCTCTCGACAGGAGTCGGTCGGCTTCTTCTCGGCCTTCCCGAGCGTGTTTTCGCATTCGTCGCGCAATCGAGCGAGACCCCGCGCTTGGATCGTGGTTGGATCATTGCCAATCACAAGCTCGTTTCCTTCCACGCCGCCTTCCTGACCTCATTGCTGAGCATTTCGCTCCACGTCGCATCAAGATTCGATGTGCTGCGGCAGATGTTCCTGAGCATCGAGGTCGTGATCTCGTCTCTGATGTGGTATGTGGCATGGCATTCCAACATCGCCATCCACGAGATGGGGCACTACCTGACGGCGGTGAGAACCAACAATCTGAGACCGGAGCTTGCCGGTCCTGCGGAGCAAAAACTGAATCAAGGCCTGCTTGGCAGGTGGCTCTGGTATCTCGAGATGTTCGCCAAGATCCCGTACGGAACTTTCCAGGGAGTGCACAAGGAGGCGGGGAGCTTCCACCCGGCCGTGAAGACGCAGAACCTGGCGGTGTCGGCGGCCGGCCCGAGGGCGAGCAAGGTGCTCAGCCAGATGGCGTTTCTGCCTGGAATCATCCTGATCTTGCTTGGCCTACGCGTCGCTTCTCCGACAGCGGTGTACGTGGGGAGACTCCTGTTCACCGTGGGCGTTGTCGCTCTCTTCGACTTCCTGCTCTCGGACGCAGGAAAATACAAGGCGTTCCGGGAACGGCAGCGAGAGGCGGCGGCAAGAACAGCGGACGTGAGGGCCGCGGAACCGGCTCGCGCGACGCAAGAAGAGCGCCCGGTAAAGTTGGCCGAACTCAGGCGCAAGCTCCGGCTGCACCGGCTCCAGGAACTGGAACTGCCGGACGGAAAGATTGTGTTCGCCCCCTGGGAGTTCAGGAATTCCATCCAGGGAGGGCGTCACACCGAGGAGATGGGCGGCAACTTGAGCTTCCAGGAATTGATGTTCCTGCCGCTTACCGCCAAGGATTACATTGAGGCACAACGGGTCATCAATATGCTGCAAACCAGGGCGATCCAGATCATCCAGGACACGGAAGGTCTGAATTTCGTGGGCATCGGCCTGGAAGGAGGCATCGTGGCCTCCTACGCCAGGGAAAAATGCGACTCGCTCCCGGAAGAGAGGGCACTAAGAGTCGCTGTCCAGGCCATCGAGGAATGCGGCTTTGTTCCCGACCGGGATGTTTGCATCGCGCTCGATCCCGCCGCCAGCGAACTCAGCAATGCTTACCGGGAGAAGACGGGGGAGAAGGAGTCAGTAGGCCAGTACCTCTTCTGGAGAGCCGAGGATCCGAAGGTTCTGAGCACCGACGAAATGGTCGACCTGTATATTCGCTGGGTCAAGAAGTATCCCATCGTTTCGCTCGAGGACCCTTTTGCCGAGGACGACTACGAAGGTTGGAAGAAACTCATGAAGGCGCTCGACCAGGAAATCCTCATCATCGGGGACGATCTGGTTACGACCAAGGATTCCACGATTCGAAAATGCGCCGAAGAGGGGCTCATCAACACTGCCTTAATCAAGGCCAACCAGATCGGCACCCTGAGTGAGACCCTGCTGGCGACTCGTACGGCGAAGGAGTTGGGGCTCGCCTTGGTGGTCTCTCACCGGTCCAAGTCTCCCAACGAGGTGATGGAAGCCGACATCAGCTTCGCGGTTGGTGCGCTCGGCCTCAAGTGCGGGGGTGGAGCCAACACGGAGAGGCTGGTCAAATACGGGAGAATCGTCGAACTCATGGAAATGGCGAAGAAGGGTACAAAGATCACTCGGAGACTCGATCCCGATCTCGTCATTGCCGACATCTCCGCTCACGAGGAACCGACGAACGCGGGCGTACCGACCGTTGGAGTGGTAGTGATGCTCGACAACGGCATGAAGTTCTCCGCTGCCACCCCACTGGGCGTCTCGGCTGGCACGGATGAGGCCATCCACCTGGTGGACAGCATCATTGAGGCTGGTCCGCTCACCCGGAAGTTCCCCAATTACTTCGTTTTCAAAGAGAAGGAGAAAACCTATCGCTTCCTGGGCAACTTGAAGGCCGATGCGATCGCCAAGGAAAATCGTGAATTGGCGGACCTCTGGATGCGGGCTAAGCGATACGGCGGGAAGGGCTGTCTGAACGCCGTGGCCAACGTAACTGAAGTGCTCGCTCCTCGCTTCCTGGGACAAAGGATTTCGTCGCTAGGATCGCTGGTTGACCTTGATCGGGAAATGCTATTGCTCGAACTGGACCTCGCCATAAAGCGAGGCAAGATCTCCGCAGACGCCTCCGCCGAGGAAAGGATCCAGATCATGCAGAGAAAGGCGAATCTCGGCATGAATGCGGTGCTCTCCCTCTCGCTCGCGCTGGGACGTCTGGTTGCGGCGAGAGACGGAAAGGAGCTTCCCGAGGTGCTCCGGGAGATGGAATCAACGATTGACCGCGATTATCTATACGGGATCAAGTCAGCAGTAGCAATACCGGTCCCGGAGGTTGTTCACGCGTTCTAGACGTCGTCCGGCCGGGGAAGAGGAAGGTTCTCCTCGCGACAGACCTTCTCAAGCTGCCTGACGGACCAGACAGCGTCGAAATCATAGAAAGCCCGATAGGGCTGCTGGAGAAGCTCCAGCACTCTCACGGATTGGGGATCGCTCCATGGGGGCAAGGTATTTCTGGCTTCCTCCAGGCGTGCGCCGCTTAGTTTAAGCGTGATGAAGCATTGCACATTGCCCGGGTGAAGCGAGAGCTGGCCAAGCCCGTCCTTGAGAATCTGCTTGCGAGCCAGAAGAACTTTCCTCTCGCCCACGTGGTGGAGAAGCTGCATGTACTTCTCAAAGAGAACCCACTCGTTCACCAGAAGACCGATTTCTGAAGGGCTAAAACATTTCCAGAAGGCGACGGGATACCGCGCGGACAAGAACCGGCCCAGCATAAAGGCGCCTGCCTCGTAGCCGGAAATGTGTTCGCGGGAGCATTTTGCCAGAGCCCCCCTGAAGAACCGGATCTTCCGGTCCAGTGTGAGCATGTCAAAAACATTACCTTGCCCCAGGTGGTCGCCAATATCGCTTTTTAGAACCTCTTCCATGTATGCGGTTTCGCGGTCGTCGAACCAGGCGTTCACAAGCTGCTTCGCCTCCTCAGATTCCCCCCTCAGTTCGAAATTCACAAGCCTGGTGACTTCACTAAGAGTCGAGATCTGGTCCGCTTCGAGACCTCTGGTCAACTGCTGGTAGTAGCGGTATGCGTAGGCGATAGAAGCAAAGGCTTTTCTTTCTTCCTCGTCCATCTCGACAGGCTCTCCTCTCATGTAGCGCAAGAGCCTCGCCGGTGTGAACTTCGCTTTTCCCTCGTAGAGCGATCGACGTCTCGACGAAATAGTGATCCAGTCCCCCTCCTTGATTTCCCTTCCCGCGGAGTTGACAAGGCTCCCGTCCGGTTGCAGCGAGACTCCATTTCTCTCCAGGTTCAGGAGAGCGGGGATACCCAGGCTTTGGCAGATCGTGACGACATGGATGGCGGCTGAGGTCAGGCTTATGATTGCGTCCACTTCCCGCATCACAACCGTGTCAGTGGGGACAAAGGTCTTCTTGCAAAGGCACACCTTCTCCCCCTGACTCTTGGCTCGCAAAGCGCCCTCACCCGTGAAATAAACGCGAGCCGACACTGCTGACCTTGGCAGCACAGACACACCGGAGCAGAAGGTGTTGAGCGTGTCGAAAACCTCCTGGTCGATCGTGTCACTCGTGAGCTGCCTGATGTGGTAGGGCCGTATGAGTTCGGTTACGCGTCGGCGCGATATCGTTCCCGACTTGTGCATGTCCACCACCGAGGTGAGGGCGGCGCGACCTGCCATGCCCGTTTCATTGAGCTGCAGGAGTCCAAACCACTGATATCGTTCTGTAGCTTCCACGGCGAACTCGATCGTCACAGGCGACTCAAACTCTCGTTCAAGTTCCCGAAGATGGGGGACAAAATGATAGACGGCAGGAAAGACGCCCTTAATGGATTCTCTGTCCTCAAACACGGTGGATTCGATCTCCGCTGTGCCCGTCATCATTTCTTCGCCGAAGATATTGTGGGCGGTCTGGAGCTCGATACCCGATCCCGTGTATGTATTGCGGCTGGAGATCACACCGGCGTAGGCATTTTCGTGCCGGACCGTGCAGATCATTTTCTGCAGAATGAGGCTGGGATAGTGTTCCGTTCCCCGGCAGAGCGTCAGCACCAGTTCCAGGTTCTCGTCAAAATGCTTGTAGGCCTGTCTCACGAAAAAGGCAGCTTGAACAAACGGATCTTCGACGAGCCTCCTGTCAGTTCTCCTGAGGATGCCGGACAACTGCTCCACTAACCGGTCGACCTCATCGGGAGAGAGATCGGACTTGACGGCACCCACAAGGGCAGTATGCTCGTCGCGGTCGAGCGAGTGACAGAGGTTCCTCAAATTATTCAGGAACATCTTGTGCGCGGCAACGGGGCCATACATCCTTTCCAAGCAGGGCACCGTCTTCTCCGTCACTCCTACGTTGAGGTAGGTATCCATGACTCCAGGAATGTAGTGGCCGGTGGCGCAGCGGATGGCGAACACCAGAGGGTTCTTACAGTCCCCCAGGTTCTGCATGGTTACGATCTCGAGTTGCTTGAGGGCGTCCACGAGATGCTGCTCAAAACCCTGAGCGCGCTCGGCGTAAGCCTGCGCGGTAAGCACGACAAAGTCCGGCACGGGATAGCCGAGCTGGCACAGTTTCAGAAGTACGAACGCTTTTTGACTAATGGCCTGCTCGGAATGGGGCTGGCAGCTTGTGCAAGGAACCACAAAAGGACTTTCAGACGGCTGGACCGTTGCACCCAAGGAATACTCTTGCGCTGCGGAGGACAACTCCTTTGCAGCTCTGGCATCGCCCTGACGGGCGTCGAGAATCAGGGAGAGGTGCCTTTTCGCCTTTTCAGTGTCCTCGTCGCACAGCAGAGGGATATCGGACTCGCTCACTACGATGCTGCGGGTTGTGCCACCGTGAAGGTCGAAGTCCACGACGGGAGGAGAATATCCAGGATGGTTCGCAACTATGGTTTCTTTCTTCGAAGAATGCAGCTCCCGCCGGGACAGGAGGCTGCGCCAGTTGAAGTAGTTTCCGCGGATTCTGAAGTCGCAAACTTCCGTCGCCGTAACGGTTCCCATAACGGGTCATCCTGGTCAGCAACTGCTTCTCTACCGCTCACACTGTTCCACTCGTGCGGTCGAGAGAGTATTTGCCTTCGAGACACTGCGCGGTCGAATGCCCCCTGAGTCTGCAAGCTGCAAAGGCTGGTGTCAGTGATGCTGCGCACACTAGGGGTCGGATGATCCAGACGTTAGCCGAGGAATGCTCTCCGTCTAGAAGGGGCGCACCCGCTTGACTCTCGACGAAATCTGGTTCCCTACCGGTTACAAGCTGCCGAAAGAGCAACCGGATACTCGGCGTCGTCGCGGCGGAGAGAAGAAGAAAAGGGACGGATCCTGGATCCGTCCCTCACGCTGTTCTCACTACTCCTAGACCAGCTTCGTTTTCGAGAGTGGCATCTCACGGATGCGTTTGCCGGTTGCAGCATAGACAGCGTTGTAAAGAGCCGGAGCAAACGGTGGAACACCAGGCTCCCCAACGCCGGCAGGTGGAGCGTCGCTTTCGACGACGTACACGTGCGTGTGTCTCGCAGCGCGATCCATACGTATGAGTTTGTAGTCGCCGAAGTTGCCCTGGTTCACGACACCGTTAGTGACGGTAATCTCGCTGAGAAGGGCGAGGCTTGCTGCGAAGTTGGCGGCCCCTTCAAACTGGTTGCGGACGTTGTCGGGCGCAACTACAGTCCCGGCATCGACAGCAGTCCAGACGTTGGGGATTTGCACCTGGCCGTCGCCGTCCACCTCGACTTCAACCACCGTCGCGACGTAGGTCAGGAAACTGCGGTGTGCCGCAATGCCGAAGCCGTGTCCTTTCCCGCTGGGACGCTTTCCCCAGCCTGACTTCTCGGCCACGATCTCCACCACGCGACGAAGCCGAGCGGTATCGAGCGGATAACGTTTTGCCTCATCCTGCTCCTCGGGCTTGTATTCCAGTGGGACCCTGCGCGGCGGTCCAATCAGCTCCAGCAAATACTGCACGGAGTCCTTGTTGGCGGCGTTGGCAAGTTCATCCGCGAAGGAGTGAATGGCAAACGCGTGATAGATGTTGGCAACACTGCGAAACCAACCGATGCGCACATGGGCATCGGCGGGCCCATTCTCGGCCCGGTGGTTGGGAATGTCGAATGGAAGGTTGTTCCAGCCGAGGCCCATTTCATCATCGGCATACTTGGCATTGACATCGAAGGTGGAACCGATCGGTGGATAAACGGTGCGCTGCAGCCATGCGGTGGGCTTGCCGTCCGGGCCAATCGCCGCCTTCAGATACATAGCCGCGACCGAATGGAAGAAGTCGAATTTGATATCGTCTTCGCGAGACCAGACAACCTTCACCGGTTTGCCCAGCTGTTTCGAGAGGACCGCTGCTTCCGCGACCTGGTCGGGTTTGGATTTCCGGCCGAAACCGCCCCCGAGAAGAGTGACGTGACATGTAACATCCTCTTTCTTGATGCCCATTACGCCCGCAATCGTTTCCTGCACGGCTTGCGGGTTCTGAGTGGGCGCCCAGGCGAGCACCTTTCCGTCACGGTACTCCGCAACGGCGACCGGTGGCTCCATCGAGGCATGCGCGAGATGTGGAGTGTAGTACTCAGCCTCGATGATCTTGCCGCCCTTGGCAAACGCCGCGTCGACATCGCCAACGTTGCGGACAACTTTCCCCGGCTGACGGGCCGTAGATTCGAGGGTCTTGCGGAATTGGTCGGAGTTGTAGACTGCATTGGGACTGGCGTCCCAGTCGATCTTCAGAGCTTTGCGCCCCTGGAATGCAGCCCAGGTGTGATCCGCAATGACGGCTACGCCGCCGAGCGGTTGGAACTGATGTGGTGGTTTGAAGGGGCTGATGGTAAGCGTCTGCTTCACGCCCGGTATCTTGAGCGCTTCCTTGTCGTCGTAGGACTTGATCGTCTGTCCGAGGACAGGCGGATGCTCGATCGAGGCGTACACCATGCCGGGCATGTTGGCATCCATCCCGAAAGTAGCTTTGCCGGTAACGATGTCCGGGAGATCGAAAAGGGCGTTGTCCTTGCCGATGTAGCGCCACTCAGACCTTTTCTTGAGCAGGACGTCTTCCTTCTTCGGAACCGGGAGTTTGGCGGCAGCAGCGGCGAGCCCACCGTAGCTGAGTTTGCGAGCGCTCGCCTTGTGTACGACGAAGCCCGGTTCGGTCGTGCACTCTTTGCCCGAGACACCCCACTGTTTGGCAGCAGCGGTGATCAACATGACGCGAGCGGTAGCGCCGATCTGGCGCATCTGGTCGAAGTAACTCCGTACAGAGTGCGAGCCGTCGGTATCCTGGTCGCCGTACCTGGGATCGCCGATGGCCTGGTCAATCTTCACCTTCGACCAATCGGCATCGAGTTCGTCGGCGACAACCAGCGGCAGCGCGGTTCGGCTGCCACAACCCATCTCGGAGCGATGAGCAACGATGGTGACGGTGCCGTCACTTGCGATACCGAGAAAGATATCCGGTTGAAAAACGACCGGAGCCGCACTCGAAGCGGCGGCCCAAAGCGGTTCGGGGACGAGGCGCGCGCCGAGCACGAACGTTCCGGCAACGAAAGAACCCTTTAGAAATCTGCGACGACTGACATTCTGGATGTTGTTCATGCCAACTCCTTCGCAGCCTGGTGAATCGCCGCGCGAATGCGCTGGTAGGTGCCGCAGCGGCAGAGATTGCCGGACATCACGGCGTCAATCTCCTGATCGCTGGGATTGTGATTCTGGTTCAGAAGAGCAACCGCCTGCATGATCTGTCCGGTCTGGCAATACCCGCACTGCGGGACCTTGATCTCCATCCAAGCTTTTTGTACCGGGTGCAATCCTTTCGTGGAGAGTCCTTCGATGGTGGTGATGCTGGTACCGTCCACCTCGCCCATGGAGACGGAGCAGGAACGAACGGCATCACCATTCTGATGAACGGTGCATGCTCCGCAGAGAGCCATACCGCAACCAAACTTGGTGCCAGTAAAGCCGGCGATATCGCGCAGATACCACAGCAGGGGCATTTGGGGGTCGCCGTCGTACGTCCTTTCCGTGCCATTCACTTTGAAGCGAATCATTTCTCCTCCGGGTTCACGAGCAGATGACGCCTGTCGAGATTCTCCTATCCTAGTCACCAACACTGAACGGTTCAACAGCCCGGCTGGGTTTTTATAGCCGCCCTTGGCCTGCAAGCCCCTCATCTCCTGGAAGAGTTTATGACCTGGAACACGCGTTCTGGTCGGCGGAGTCGTCAACACTCTGATGCGCAACGCAGACCGGGTAAAGATAGCGTGCCCGGCGCAACTCGTGAACGTCATCGCTCCGATTGCCACGAATGCGAAGGGCTTGTTGCGGCAGACACTCTACTATCCCGATTCTCATGTCCGTCTAACGCGTCGCCACTACGAGCCCGATACCTGCCGACGGCAGTATTAGCCCCGACGGGCAGGGGCGGGCTCATGAAGGCTATGCCAATGCCGGCGATTTCCACAACGTATGAGTGTTTTTGTGAAGAACGGGTGGCGCCGCGAATTACATCGAATCCTTCCGCGTACGTGGTGAATCCAATCAGATCAACTGCCAATGTGGGGGTGGCTGGCGCCTGTAAGAAGCGCGCCCTCTCCGCCTAATACTCTGTTTCTGGCCTAAAGGGGAAGTCATGGCGAAAAGAATGATCCTGATGCTGGGCGTGACGGCGTTACTGCTCACGACCCTGGGATTCGTAAAGTTCAAACAGGTTGAGTCGGCGGTGCATGCCGCTGCGTTTCAGCCGCCTCCTGAAGCCGTCACGAGCATTACCGCTGAGCGCCAACAGTGGCCGGCAACGATGGGCGTAATCGGTACCATGGAAGCGGTCCACGGTGTGACGGTCAGTGCGGACCTTCCCGGAGTTGTCGAGCGAATCTCGTTTGAGTCGGGGCAGTCGGTACGCGCAGGAGACGTGCTCGTCGAGCTTGACACACGCCAAGAGCGGGCCCAGTTGGCGTCACTTGAGGCGCAGCGCGACTTGGCGCGTGTGCAATATGGCCGGATGCAGCAGTTGGTGAATGCCGGTGTCATCTCCCGGGCGGAGTACGACCAGGCCACGGCCCAGCAAAAGGCCACCGAGGCGAATGTGGCGGAGATTCGTGCCACGATTGAGCGAAAGACTATCCGGGCCCCGTTTTCCGGAATCCTGGGTATCCGCAAGGTCAACCTCGGGCAGTATCTGCCCGCCGGCAGCCCGGTGGTTCCGCTGCAGTCTCTCAGCCCGATCTATGTGGACTTCGGCGTACCCCAGCAGGCGGTCGGACAAGTGCGAGTCGGCGGCAACCTGCGCGTTACCTCCGAAGATCTTACGGGCCAGGTGTTCAACGGTCGCGTCACGGCCCTCGACTCGGTGGTGGACGAAGCAACCCGAAATATCCAGGTACAGGCCACCCTTTCCAATCCGGAAGGCAAATTACGGCCCGGCATGTTCGTTCAGGTAGAGGTGGGAGTTGGCGCCAGCCGCCCAGTGATCACGCTGCCGGCGTCCGCCATCAGCTATGCCCCCTATGGCGACTCAGTCTTCGTTATCACCGATCTCAAGGACCCCAAAGGCCAGAGTTATCGCGGCGTGCGGCAACAGTTCGTCAAGCTTGAAGGGTCGCGGGGCGACCAGGTGGCGGTCGTCTCCGGAATTAACCCTGGCGATGAAGTCGTGACCTCGGGTGTGTTCAAGCTGCGCAACGGGGCCGCCGTCCAGGTGAACAACAAAGTCCAGCCCGGGAACAATCCGGCCCCCAAACCTGAGGACAACTGAAAATGAAGTTCACGGACCTCTTTATCAAGCGGCCGGTCCTCGCGATCGTCGTCAACCTGGTCATCCTGATCGCGGGTCTGCAGGCGATCCGCTCGCTGAGCGTGCGTCAATACCCGCGCAGCGACATCGCGGTGGTACAGGTCTCGACAACGTACGTGGGCGCCAATGCGGATCTCGTTCGCGGATTCATCACCACCCCGCTGGAGCGCGTGATTGCGAGCGCCGACGGCATCGACTACATGGAATCCTCGAGCGCTCAGGGCCTCAGCACCATCACTGTGCACCTGAAGCTCAACTACGACACCAACGCAGCGCTCACGCAGATTCAGGCAAAAGTGGCCCAGGTCCGCAACGATCTGCCGCCGGAGGCCGAGGCCCCGGTAATCGACCTGCAAACGGCGGACAACCAGTTTGCCGCCATGTACCTTGGCTTCTCGTCCAGCGATCTCGACCAGAACCAGATTACCGACTATCTGACGCGTGTTGTGCAGCCCAAGCTGAGTGCGGTCAGCGGAGTCCAGCGCGCCGACATTCTCGGCGACCGGACTTTCGCGATGCGGATCTGGCTGAAGCCCGACAAGATGGCGGCGCTTGGCATCTCGCCCGCCGCAGTGCACGATGCGTTGGCCAAGAACAATTACCTCTCGGCGCTTGGGAGTACCAAAGGTTCGATGGTTTCTGTGAACCTGGTCGCCAACACCAACCTGACCACCGCGGAAGAATTCCGTCAGCTCGTGGTCAAGCAGGACAAGGGCGTGGTGGTCCGGCTGGGAGAAATCGCGGACGTCGTATTGGGAGCCCAGAATTACGATCAGGATGTCCGCTTCAATGGCGAGACGGCGACCTTCATGGGAGTCTGGGTGCTTCCGACCGCCAACTCCCTGGAAGTGATCAGGAACGTTCGCGCGGCGATCCCGGGCATTCAAGCTCAGCTACCAACCGGGATGAAGGTAGGCATTCCCTACGACTCGACGGCCTATATCCAGGACGCGATTAACGAGGTGCTCAGGACTCTCAGCGAAACCCTGCTCATCGTCATCGTCGTCATTTTTCTGTTCCTCGGCTCGTTCCGGTCGGTGCTGATCCCGGTCGTCGCCATCCCGATTTCCCTCATTGGCGCCGTGTTCCTGATGCTCGTGGCCGGCTTCACCATCAACTTGTTGACCCTGCTGGCCATCGTGCTCTCGGTCGGCCTGGTGGTGGATGACGCCATCGTCATGGTGGAAAACGTCGAGCGGCACATTCATATGGGCAGTCCTCCGCTACGGGCTGCCCTCGAGGCCGCCCGCGAGTTGGTGGGCCCGATCATCTCCATGACCATCACGCTCGCCGCGGTGTATGCGCCCATCGGTATTCAGGGCGGTTTAACCGGGGCGCTGTTCCGCGAGTTCGCGTTCACTCTGGCGGGGGCTGTCATCGTATCCGGAATCGTTGCATTGACGCTTTCTCCCATGATGGGATCGAAGCTGCTGCGTGCGGGAGCCACCGAGCGTGGTTTCGCCGGCATGGTCAATCGTCATTTCGAACACGTGCGCCAGTGGTACACGCAAAACCTCGCCGGGACCCTCCAATACCGGCCCGTCGTTCTCACGCTGTGGGCGATTGTCCTGCTGTTGATGATTCCGTTCTACCTGTTCTCGCAGCGGGAACTGGCGCCGGCTGAGGATCAAGGAGTGGTCTTCGGAGTGATCCAGGCTTCGCCCAACTCGACCATCGATCAGACGAACCTCTACACGAAGCAGGTGTACGACGTCTATCATGCGTTCCCTGAGAGCCAGAGTGTCTTCCAGATCACGTCTCCCACGGGCGGCTTTGGCGGCATGGTGACAAAACCCTGGAGCGAGCGGAAAAAGACCGCGCAACAACTCTTGCTCGAATCCACCAGGCCGCTTTCGAAGATCGCTGGCATCCGGGTGATCCCGTTGACCCCGCCTGCCTTGCCCGGGGGCGGAAATTTTCCCGTCGATTTCGTAATTGCCTCACCGGCCGAACCGCAGCAGCTTGTCGAATTCGCCAAGCAACTTGTGGGGAAAGCTTTTGCCAGTGGTCTATTCATCTATGCGGACTCGGACTTGAAGTTTGACCAGCCGCAGGCCGAGGTCGTATTTGACCGCGATAAGCTCCGCTCTCAAGGGGTTGAACTCAGTCAGGCCGGCCAGGATCTTTCCACTCTGCTCGGCGGAAACTACGTCAATCGCTTCAGCATTCAGGGCCGCAGCTACAAGGTCATTCCGCAAGTCAAACGCGCGGACCGCTTGACGCCCGAACAACTCTCGCAGATCTACATCACGGGATCACAGAACAAGCTTGTGCCGCTGTCCACCTTTGCCAGTCTGCGCACTACAACCGAGCCGCGCGAACTGAAGAAGTTCCAGCAACTCAACGCGGTGCGCATCCAGGGCGTGATTCCGCCGGGAGTGCCTCTCGACAAGGCGCTGCGGATGCTTGAAGACGAGGCCAAGACAATTCTGCCCCAGGGCTTTACGGTCGATTACGCGGGCGAATCGCGCCAGCTCCGCGTCGAGGGCAGCAAGTTTCTCGGCACCTTCTTGTTGTCCGGGATCCTGATCTACCTCGTGCTGGCGGCCCAGTTCGAGAGCTTCCGCGATCCATTCATCATCCTCGCCGGCTCGGTGCCGTTGGCCATCTCGGGGGCGTTGCTGTTCTCGTTCCTGGGGCTGACGACGCTCAACATATACAGCCAGGTTGGGCTGATCACGCTGGTGGGTCTGGTGTCGAAAAACGGCATCCTGATTGTGGAGTTTGCCAACGAGTTGCAAGAGAAGGGAGTGGACAAGCTTGCCGCGATCGTCGAAGCCGCCGGCACCCGCCTGCGGCCAATCCTGATGACGACAGCTGCCACGGTGATCGGTCACTTCCCACTGGTTCTCGCGAAGGGCCCGGGAGCTGGAGCTCGAAACAGCATCGGTATCATGCTGGTGAGCGGCATGATCATCGGGACAGCCTTTACGCTGTTCGTTGTGCCATCGATCTACATGCTTGTGGCTAAGACGCGTGTACCGGCTTCGGAAAAGGATGCGGAGTCGGAGGGTGTGCTCTCCGAACCGGCAGACGTCGCAGCCTAGGTGAAGGTGCAACCAAGTATCTTCGCCGTGATCCCGGCTGCGGTGAGGTTGGAAGGCCACGTTTCCTAGATGGCCATTGGTTCTACGGGAGAACCCACACCGCTCCCGTATTCTGCCCAGCGCCGAAGCTAGTGAGCGTGGGCAGTGGGGCGAACCTGCTCGGCTGGAACGATGCCCTTACCTTCCAGCACGGCGTAGAACTTGTCGGCTTCCAGGTTCTTGAGAATGTCGGTTGTGCCGGATGGCCAGCGGATTTCAATGCTGTCAATCTTGGTCGTAGTGCCCACCCCAAAGTGCACGTGAAGATCGCTCTGTGACAGGTAGCTCCCCCCGCTCCGGATCTGCTCCGTCTGCGTCATACCCCCGGCAGAGAGCTTGATCCGCGCCCCGATCGCCAGGCGGTTGCTCTTGGTCCCGCCCAGTTCCAGGCCGACCCAATGACGTCCGGGCACTCCGTGATTGCGAAGGATCATCGGCGCTCCGTCAATGTCTTCCACGACGACGTCGAGTTGCCCGTCGTTGAACAAGTCTCCGACGGCCAGACCGCGCGATGTGCGCCGCTGCGTCAGTGCCGGCCCCGCCTGGTCGCTGGCGTTGCAGAATGTTCCGTCCCCCTGGTTGAGTTGAAGCATTCCAGGCTGTTGATAGCCCGCACCTGAAGACAGAGTTGCGACCTGCGGATACACGTGTCCGCTGACGAAGATCAGATCCAGCCAGCCATCGTTGTCCACATCGAAGAAAGCATTTCCCCATTTCACGTAGGGCATCGAGGGCAATCCCACGCCTGATTTGTAGGACACGTCATCGAATTGCCAGTCGCCGTTATTGCGATAGAGAGTGTTGTACTCGTTCTCGAAGTTCGTGATGTAGATCGATGGCCGTCCATCGTGCAGGTAATCCCCGATTGCCACTCCCATGCAGGCCTGCTCGGCGCCATCCTGACTGACCGAGGTGCCGGACTCGAGCCCGATCTCCGTGAACTTTCCGTTGCCCTCATTTTTGTAGAGGTAATTTGGCGTCGCGTCATTGGCGATGAAGATGTCGGAGCGGCCGGTGTTATTAAAGTCAACCCACGTAACTCCAAGCCCGAAATATCCGCTGGGATCATCCACGCCCGCGCTCTTTGAAACGTCGGTAAAGGTACCGTCACCGTTGTTGTGATACAGGGTATCGCCCGCGCCCTTCAGCCCGCGCGGCCCGCACTGCACGTCTAATCCGCGGAACGTGCAGATGGGAAGCTTGCCAAATGCAGGCAGATTGTCGAAGTGGAAGTCCACGTAGTTGGTGACCATCAGGTCCAGAAAGCCATCATTGTCATAGTCGCCGAATGATGCTCCTGTTGAATTCCGCTGGTCGCCTACGCCGGCCTTGGCGGTTACATCCGTGAACGTGCCGTCGCCGTTGTTTCGGTAGAGAACATTCGCGCCCAGGCAGGTGATGTAAAGATCGGGCCAGCCATCATTGTTATAGTCGCCAACCGCCCCGCCGTTCGCGAAGCAGGGCGTGCCGACGCCGGCTTTGTCGGTCACATCCGTGAAGGTGCCGTCATGATTGTTGTGGTAGAGAGCGCCCCGGGCCGTCTCGTGCTTCATCGCCATCTCGATCGTGGGCGCGTTCGTAAAGTAAATATCGGGCCAGCCGTCCCGGTCATAGTCGATGAGCACTACGCCACCGCTCATCGATTCCGGTATGTACTTTTTCTCGGGGGAATAGGTGTGCCGAAAATGAATCCCGGCCTTTTCCGCAATGTCCTCGAGTTGCGGCACCGGACGGCCATTGCAGGCCACCGTCTTAAGCCCAGCGGGAGGTGGTGGCGCCACATCGTGCCCAGCCTGGCCCTGCCCCTGAAGCAGACACTGCGAGATGAACAGGAAACAGAGGAGCGGGTTGCGGCCAAGAACACTCATGATCGATCAGTCGGTAGAGGGGGCCCCGGGGCTTGGTTGAGGCGGAGGCGGCAATGTAATGTTTCTGTTTTTCGCCTTCAATGCCCGGTAAGTCCTAGCCTCGCGATCCGCATCTTCTTTGCGGCCAAGCGCGCGATAGGCCGACTGTAACTGGTAGTGGGCAGGCTCGAATTGCGGCTTGAGCCGTACTGCCGTTTCCAGGTAGTTGAGCGACTCCTCAGCCTTGCCCTCCGTCAGCAGCTCTTTGCCGAGCTCATAGTTGGCCTCTGCATGATCCGGTTTGGCGGCCAGCACCTTCTTCCAAAGCTCCACGGCTTGTTCGTTCTGGGACTGCTGCGAGAGGCTGAACGCGA
Organism: Terriglobia bacterium; assembly: GCA_020073465.1. Taxonomy (GTDB): domain Bacteria; phylum Acidobacteriota; class Terriglobia; order Terriglobales; family Acidobacteriaceae; genus Sulfotelmatobacter. The sequence continues at coordinate 167,763 of JAIQFC010000010.1, read as the reverse complement.
GATGATATTGTGCGTCCACATTGCCCTCGTCGAGTTGCAACTCGTCCCGGAATTCCTGTGCTGCTTCTGCCGAGCGGTTCAGCCGGAGCAGTGCAAGGCCCGCAAGGTAATGGGCCCGGAGCGTCTTCGGGTCGAGCTCCAGGGTGCGGTGGCAAGCATCGACTGTGTGTTCGTAATTGCCCATCTGGGACCAGAGTTGTACAGCCAACATCAACGTCTCGCCGGAGAGTTTCTGTTGTTCCAACTTGCTCAAGAGCGCAGTAGCCTCGGCGTACTTGTTCATCTGCACAAGCGATGCCGCCCAGGAATAAGCCAACTCGTGGAGTTGCAGCACGGTGTCGCCGAGCGGTGTAAACACCTGCACGGCCTCGGCATAAGAGTGAGTTGCGAACAGCGCGGTTCCGAGCATCGCCCGCGCGACGTTGTCTTGGGGATTCTCCGCCACGACCGGCCGGAGTGCGCGGATGCATTCCGGGTAGTCAGGGACGCGGCCCGCGGCGATTCCGGTGTTTCGCAACAAGCCGGGGACATCAGCGTTCCAGCTCGCCGCTTCGTGGAAGTGAGCCAGAGCGAGAGAATACTGTTGCTGGCGCGCCTCGGCGGTCCCCAAGTCGTTGAGCGCACTCGCCAGGAGCGTGCGGAGTTCGACTTGCAGTTGGCTAATGCGCGGACGTTCCTGTCTTGTAGGTTTCGCGGTCTCGAAGCTGGAGCCGAACCGTGCGGCGTGACTCATGACTGCGTCCATCGGCGAGGAGCCGCGTGCCGTGGCTTTCGCGCCGGGTCCGGCCTGCCGGATTTCGCGGGCAAAATCGTCCATATAGTTTGCTGCGCGATAGGCGTCGGCCAGCCACAAGTGGACGCTAGAGCGATTCCCGGTTTCCTCAAGTACCTTGCGAAAGGCCGTCTTCGCCTGCTCGCGCTCCTTGCGTTGGAGAAGTGCGGCGCCCAGCAAGTACGACGCCGCCTGATCCTCTTGCAGGCTGAGGACGCGACTGAACGAGGTCACTGCATCGTCGTATCGCTTCTTGGTCATCCAGATCTTGCCCTGCACGTACCAGGCGCGGCCATTGTCGGGATCGGCGACCAGGACGTCAGTCACCACCGATAGGGATTCAGCGAGACGCCCGGCCTGAAGGTAAGCTACTGCAAGGTCAGTGCGGGTCGCTGGAGAGTTCTCAAAATCGCTGGACCGGCGATATGCATCAATCGCCGCCGGCGCGGATCCCTGCATGAGATCAATGCCGCCCATTTCGCGCAAGCCCAGTGCGAGCACAGACCGGCTGGCAGTTGATATGAGTGTGGGGTCTCCCGACTGCTTGGCAGACTCCAGCGTTTGCAGGCGCGATTGCAGCTCCGCAGTGAGATTGAAAGGTCTTGCGACCCGGCTGCGATCTTTTGTGGGACCGGCTGACTTGTTCTGCTGAGCAAAAACTGAAGGCCAGAGAAGAATGCTGCAGAAAATCAGCGGGAGGATTAGAGCCAGCGGAAATTTGCGGGAGAGCTCAAACACACTCAGCCTCGCAAGTACGGACTGAGTACGTCGCTGTTGCACAATCACTCCCTGGCATCGGGCGTTACAAAACAAAGCGGGCAGGGCGCGAGTCTCGAGCCCTGCCCGCTTCCTACATTCTACTCACACAGCCCGGCTAGAACGTAATTCTGAAGCCGTACTGGATTTCTCGATCGCTGTTAATGACGACTGCGTTGGCGGCCAAGCTTGCTCCCGGCTGCATCGCGGTGATCAGGTTATTGGTTGGGCTGCACGGCTGATAGAGGCCGCCGACAGCCGCGCCACAATTGACGGCGCCGATTGGCGATCCGTTAGCATTGGGCGAGAAGTTGGGATGATTGAACAGATTGAACGTGTCGAGCCGGAACTGCAGGCCGACGCGCTCGCCAATCTTCCAGTTCTTCTGCAGCGTGAAGTCGGTGGTGACGAATTTGGGTCCATGGCAATAACCGAGAGGTTCGTTGCCGATGGTTCCAATCGTCTGGCCGACTACTGTGAAGGCAGCGGGGTTGTAGATGTTCGGTCCGCTGGTTCCAGCGGTACAGCTGCTTCCCGTGATGGATGGACGCCGGTTCGAGCCCGGATTCCACGGTGGCCCCTGGTTGCCGGTCCCGTACAGCGAGCTCAGGCCGAGATCGGTAGCTCCGGTTACCCAGGCCGCCTTGTTCTCCGACAACGAGATGGTGTTGATCGTGGTTGACGGACCCGACGACGCTGTCGTGATACCTCCAACCATCCAGCCACCCGCCGTGTTTCTCACAAATGCATTCTGGCCCTTCAGTTCAGGCAGAGGCACGAGCAAGTTAGCGACAAAGATGTGCGGTCGGTTGATTTGCGTGTTGCCGCGATCCAGACTCGGGTTACCGGCCCAGGTCAGCGTTTGGGTGCCCGCAGTGCCGTTGGATTCATCCAGCGGCACATTGCCGATCGAATGCGAATAGGTGTAGGTAGCGTTAATCAGAGCTCCCCTGACCTTTGCCTTGTACAGCATTTGCAGAGCGTGGTAGTTCGCGTCACCATAATGCGCCCACCAGGTGAGGAAGCCATCATTCGCGTAGGGACGGTAACTGTTGATTTGTATGAATTGACCCGGGTTACTAGGATCCGGGAGTCTGGTGAAAGCAGCGTTACCCCATTGGTCTGGGGGAACCTCGTTAATGTCGGAAGTGGTGAGCTGGTGAATCGCCCGGTTTCCAACATAGGCAATCTGCAAGCTCATCTCCCTGGCAAGGCTGCGTTCGACGCTTACGTTCCATTGCCAGGAGTTTGGCGTGGTACTGGAAGGATCAACCCCTCCCAAGGCCGACGTTGCCGCCTGGCTAAAATCGGCCGCCGTGAAAGACGAGCCGTCGAGAGCGCGTGAAAAATCACTCGCATTGAGCGCGAACGGTGCATTGGCCGACATGGTATAGATTGCCGACCGATCCCGCTGGAAGAACTGTCCGATTCCGGCCCGCAGCGCGGTTTTGCCGTCACCGAACACGTCGTAGGCGACGCCCAGGCGTGGCGCGAACAGATGGTAGTTTTGGTTCTTGAGGTACTTGTTCGGCCCAGGAGTACCCGCGCTGAACGCGTACTGATCGGTCCGGCCGAATTTCGTATTTGCATCTAGGCATGGACTCTTGCCCGGAACGACCCAAAGCCCGTTGCAAGCATCAAACGGCGAGCCTCCCTGGTCGTAGAGGTTGGGATTGAAGCTGGTCATCAATCCATTTACCTGGTACGGCGTCAGCAGCAGTGAGTAACGCACGCCCAAGTCGACGGTCAACCTGCGATTCACTCTCCACGAGTCGCCAGCATAGAACTCGTAGTCGCGCCACCGCATCTGGTTGTAAATATCCGTCGAGGTTTCCGACAGGCCGGTGTACACGTTGCCCGGAATCATCGCATTCGCAAACGGCATGCCGGTTACCGCTCCCGCGCCTATGGTCGTGCTTACGAACGAATCTCCCAAATTGCCGAAATTCGCACGTTCCGAAGTCGCTCCACCGTTGTCCTCATTCTTGAGATTGAATCCCAAGAACGCGCCGAACTTGAAGGTATGCCTGCCATGAACCCATGACAAGTCGTCCCGTACATTGTAGAGATCCTGCTTGTTGCTCCAAGGAGCCAGCATCTGGGTCGTGCCCCCCGTGAGACCCAAGTTCAGAGCGGGGATTCCGACCGGATGACTCTTCAAGTTTGCGGGAAATATTGTTGGGAAATCCGCGTTCAGCGTCGCCGCCAGGGCTGGAGTCGTACCTCCTGGCGTGATGAGGATGCGGTTATTGGAGTAGGAGAACTGCGCTGTGTTGATCAGGCTGGAGCCGATGGTCGATGTCACCTTGCCGATGATCGACTTGGCCGGTTGTGCCCAGGCGCTCTCCAGTTCTGGATAAGGATCGTCACCCCAATAGCCTGCGCTTGGAGCGGGGTTCACCCACGTGTCCTGGGTGTAGCGGAACGTCAGCACATTCGTCTTGGTGAGGTTGTAATCGCCGCGGATATTCTCTTGGCGATAGTTCAGCTTTGTGCTCGGAAATGCCTGCCAATTGTTGCATCCGCTGGCGCCCGTCGCAGGTGTACTGTCACCAGCCGGCGTTGTCGGACAGGTGAAGTTCGGTAGCGGGAACTGGCCCATCTGATCGGTAATGGCCTGCAGAGGCTGGGCGATAGTCCACTGGTTCGCTCCTTGGAGTCCATATTCCGAAAAAGGAGTCGTAATCGTGTCACCACAGGTAACGTTGGAGAAATCGCCACCGCGCTCCGCAGCGTTGGGTACGCAGCCAGAGCGCGCGACGCCGCGCACTTCCCGGTTCCACTCCTGGCTCCAGAAGAAGAACAGTTTGTCCTTCTTGATGGGCCCGCCGAATGAATAACCGAAATCGTTGCGGCGAAGAATCGGTTTGTCCTGGTTAGGGTTGGAATAGATGCTGCCAGTGCTGGGATGAATCACGTTGGCAGCCCGATCTTGAGCTGCTTGCCGCGCAGCAAACCAGTCATAAGCATTCAATACGTCATTGCGACCAAAGTAGAACGCGCTGCCATGCCACTCGTTGGTCCCGCCCTTGGTCACAATATTGATGACTGCGCCCGAGGCCTGGCCGTATTCCGGGCCATAGGAGTTGCGCAGCATCTTGAATTCCTGAATGGATTCGATCGAGGGATAGACAAGAATCGTTCGATTCGAGCCCACGTCATTGTTGTTGGCACCGTCCACCAGGAACAAGTTGTTGTCCATGGAGTTGCCATTGACGGCAAAATCGACGCCGCCCTTCAGGCCCTTGCCCACAGCGTCGTAGCTCCGAGCCGCGGCAACGCCCGGCTGCAACTGGGTCAGCGCGACGAAGTTGCGTCCGTTGAGCGGCAAGTCGCGAACCTGGCCAGACTGCACGACCTCGCCCAGTTGAGCGCTGTCGGTCTGCACCTGGATGGTGTTGGCTTCTACCGTAACCTGCTCGCTAGTGTTGCCCATTTGCAATTGGACGTTCACTAGGGCAGTACTGGCAACGTGCAGCTCCACGTTGCTGGTTACAGCTTCCTTGAAGTTGGCTTGCTTCACGGTGACGCGATAGTTGCCGTTCGGCAAGTCGGGGGCAATGTACTCGCCCATGTCGTTGCTGGTCACGGTGCGAGTGAGTCCTGTCTCGGTGTTGGTGATGGTAACCGTGGCTTGCGGAACCACAGCTCCCGTGGGATCACTAATCACACCGCTGATGGTGCCTGTAATTTTCTGTGCATACAGCGGCGTAACTATGAGTGCGAGTGCGAAGGCAGTTAAGACTGCCCAGCTGCTCCATCGTTTCATTATTACCTCCACTTTTGGACCGTCACTGGGATCGCAAAAAAAACCGTGACAGTGAGACATGAGCGGGAGTCATTTGCGCCCACTCAGTATGAAATGTGCCACGCACACAGGTGCCGTTCGTGCGTGTACAGAAGGCCGTTTCTTCGCCGTAGTTGTCCATTGCGCGGTCACTAGAGCTTTGCCAGAACAAAATCAGGGGCGCCAAGAACCTCTAAGGGCCGGCGTCCACGGAGTGAGTTACGATGACACCGATGCAGCTCAGTCTGCGGATCTGGCCCCGCGAGTTGAATGCTTTTGCGGCAAAGTGTGCAACGCACGAGTTTCTACCCCTCACTCTGGCCGTTCCGTGCGGGGGATCACACAGGGCTAGTGCTGAAATCACAGGCTCTTAGCAGTGCTGCGAGGCCGAAAAGGGGTTGTGAAACTCCTCCTGGTGGGACCATCTCAACGACCGGCGCGAGGAGGTGATGAAAAACGCAACAGTGGGTAGCACGGCACTGCGGGATGTATTCAACAACCCAAGTTCCATCTTGACATCTGCGCTGGGTAACGGCATAGTTCCGGGCAATCTGCTGAGATCGCACGCGGTTTCGTACGTTCTGGCCCTGTCCCGACGGCGAGCCGGAGGCTTTCGAAGCTTTTCATAAACTGTGTTCTCATTTCCGGCTGTTAGGGAAACGTGGGGTTCCTTCACAGCAAAGCACAAACCTTTCTCGAACTCTGCAGGCCTTATTGGCCTTGCGAATTCTGGAGACAAGAATGCGCACCTATTGCCTTTTGTGTGGCTTGACCCGGCTGAGGGTATCCTCCTTTGCTGGCGAGGTCCTGCTGCTGGTGCAAATTGGCGTGGCGCTTGGTCTAGCCTCGGCACAGATAACCACGACGCCAACCATGGAACCGTCCATGCGGTTATCAGCGAGCGGACGGGTCGGGCAGAGTCAACTGGACGGCCAGTTGCGCAACCCGGAGCAGATATCAAAGATTCGCGCCCGCGCTGAAGCGGGTTCCGCACGGGACCAGTTCCTCATCGGATACGCCTACAGCATGGGACTAGGTCAGGCGCAGGACCTCTCCCAGGCGCTTGCGTGGTATCTCAAAGCAGCGAACCAGGCAGAACCTGCTGCCATCACTGAAGTGGGCCGCATCTATGTCCACGGCATGGGGGTGCATCAGGACTATCAGAAGGGGCTGGAATGGCTTCGCCGCGCCGCCGCGGACGGGTACGCTCCCGCACAGACGGATGTTGGGTTGCTCTATTTTCAGGGATTGGGTGTTACGCGCGACTACGAAAGTGCTGCTCGCTGGTGGGAGAGAGCGTCAAAGCAAGGCTACGCTCCAGCCGAGTCAAATCTTGGAGTCGCCTACCTGGATGGGATGGGCGTCCCTCTCGATCCCGCTCGTGCCACGCGCTGGTTCCGAATCGCAGCCGACGCGGGTCTGGAAACTGCGCAATTTGATCTTGCCACCTGCTATGAAGCGGGTCAGGGTGTCTCGCAGGATTTTGCTGTCGCCGCGGAGTGGTATCGGAAAGCAGCTCAACAAGGTCACCCCGGCGCTCAGAACAACCTTGCTTCCATGTACCAGTCCGGGCACGGCGTCCCGCAAGACACAGCCCGGGCGCTAAGACTGTTCCTGCTGGCGGCTGAGAACGGGAACATGAAGGCGGTCATCAACCTGGCAAATACTTTCCACCTGGGCATTGGGGTGAAACCCGATCCGGCGCTTTCTTATATGTGGCTTGAGATTGCAGCCGATGGTGGTGAGGATGTGAGAGATGCTCTTCACATCGCGGAATCGGATATCAGTGAGGACCAACTCAACCAGGCGCATAAAAAAGCCCAGACGTGGAGGGCGCAGCACCATCTTGAGCCGGCCCCCTCAACTCTGGCTTCATCGGAGTCACGCGAGTTCTCGACTCGCTGATCTGCCGACACACCGGACAGAACAGAACCTCACCGGCCAGAAGCTGGGACCCGGAGCCGGGTCAGGCCCAACTGTAGCCGCTCTTCGTCAACGGCAGCTTGCGGATTCTCTTTCCGGTTGCGGCGAAAATTGCGCTGCACGCGGCCGGCAGAACCGGCGGCAGCGCAGGCTCCCCGAGGCCGGTTGGCGAAAACTGTGTCTTGCGGAAATGGACCTCAATTTCTGGCGGTGCCTGGGAGATCCGCACCGGAGGGTAATCGTCAAAGTTGCTCTGCTGGACGCGTCCGCGGTCGATGGTGATCTCGTATCCCATCAGATGGCTGAGTCCATCGATCACTGCGCCCTGGGTTTGGTTCACGGCGTTGCTGGGGTTAATTACTTGGCTACCAATGTCGGCGGCAACCCATACTTTAGTGACCCTCAACTGGCTCTTCTCGTCGACGCGTACTTCGACTACTTCTGCAAAATATCCGAGATGGCTGAAGTGACAAGCCACGCCCATCCCTGCTCCCGTGCCCGGTTTGCGTGATCCCCATCCGGACTTGTCGCGCACCAACTCCAGCACGCCGCGCATCCGCAGGGCATTGAATTGAGCCGCCGGAGGCTCTTTCTGGCCTTCCTCCGACAGGGGCAGGGTCGGTGCTTGGAGAAGATCGAGCCGAAACTGCAGCGGGTCCTTGCCCGCAGCATGGGCGAGCTCATCGATGAACGACTGCATGACGAACGCGATCCCATTGCTGCCAGGGGCACGCAGCGCGCCCGTCGGAACGCCCAAGGCCATCACGGACGTATGCAGCGCGTAGTTCGGAATGAAACGTGCCGGGAACTCGTCACCGTCGATGCCTGCGGCGCGCGCAAAGTGCTCGCCTTCACCAAAGCTCACGAAGTGATTGCGCCATGCTGTGAGCTTGCCCGAGGCATCGACACCACCTTTGAAGAAATGAAAACCGGCGGGACGATAGAAGTCGTGGCGCATATCGTCTTCGCGCGTCCACAGCAGCTTCACCGGAACACCTACAACTTTGGCGATCCATGCGACCTCCACCATGTAGTCGTCATTCAGACGTCGCCCGAATCCACCCCCAATGCGCGTCAAGTGGATCGTGATGTCACCTGGGGCTATACCAAGCGCCTTCGCCACCATCGGCAGCCCACGCTGCGGAGTCTGGGACGGAGCCCACATCTCCAGCTTTCCGCTCTTGTAGTGCGCCGTGCAGTTCTGCGGCTCCATGGGCGCGTGCGCGAGAAATGGATAGAAATACGATGCCTCGACGACCTTGGCCGCAGTTTTCAGCGCTGCATCCACGTCGCCGTCGTTTCGCAGCGTGCGTGCGGGAGCCTGTTTCGACAACCCCTCGGCCTGACGCGCAAAGCCTTCGCTGCTCTGCGCGGCGGTCGGTCCTTCGTCCCACTTGACCTCCAGCTTCTCGCGTGCGGTTTGCGCCGCCCACCAGTTGTCGGCAACGATTGCTACGCCGCTGCTGAGACTTGCCAGATCATTATCCCCAACGACGACAAAGGCGTGCCGCACTCCTGGCATTCCCTTGACCACGTCGAGATTCGCGCTCACTACCTTCCCACCGAATACGGGACACTTTTCGAACACCGCCCACAACATGCCGGGCACGGTGAAATCAATTCCGTAGAGCGGTTGGCCCGTGACAATCGCGTGGTTGTCGACCCCCGGAAGGGGATGGCCAATGATCCTGTAATCTTTCGGATCTTTCAGACGAACCGATTTCAAGTCCGGCGGGGTCAACGCTGCGGCTTTCGTGGCCAGTTCGCCGTAACCTAGCGAGCGCTTGGTGTTGTAGACCCGTCCCAAGGACGTGGTGCATTGGGACTCATTGACCCCCCAAGTCTGCGCCGCCGCCATGATAAGCATCTGCCGCGCCGCGGCTCCGACCTGTCGCAGCGAGTCCCAGTGGAGCGGAGTCGCACGGCTGCCGCCGGCAAACTGCACCCCGTACTTCGATTCATCCACATCGGCCTGCTCGATCTTTACATTCTTCCAGTCCACGTCCAGTTCTTCCGCGATCAGCATCGGGAGCATCGTCTTCACGCCCTGGCCGACCTCGGGGTTCTTCGCCATGATGGTTACGGTGCCATCGGTCGCGATCCGAACAAATGCGTTGGGCATCAGGGGCCGGCTGGGGGATTGCGCCTGTCCGGGCAGAAGCGGGTCCAGATAGAAACTCAGCACCATCCCGCCTCCCGCCACGGCAGCTACACGGAGAAATGAGCGACGATCGATGAGAACGGCTTCCATGACGCCTCCTTATTTCTTCCCCTTCGCGGTGTACGCCTCGTGTTTTGCCCCGGCGGCCGAGAGCGCCGCGGCGCGGTGGATCGCCTGACGAATGCGGAGGTAGGTGCCACAGCGGCATAGATTGCCGTCCATCGCCTCGTGGATCTGGGCTTCGGTTGGCTGTGGAGTTTTGGCCAGCAGAGCGGCCGTAGACATGATCTGTCCCGCTTGGCAGTATCCGCACTGCGGCACATCGAGTTCCTGCCATGCCAGCTGTGCGGCGTGGGTTCCGTCAGCCGAGAGGCCTTCAATAGTCGTAATCTTCTTCCCTGCAACACTCGACACATCGGTAACGCAGGATCGCGTGGGTTCACCGTCAATATGAACCGTACACGCACCGCACAGCGCCATCCCACACCCATACTTGGTGCCGTGTAGATTAAGAACGTCCCGGATCACCCACAGCAGGGGCATATTAGCCGGTACATCCACCTTGGCGGGACGGCCGTTGATAGCAAATTCGAATGGCATGAGTTCACCCCGATGGAGATAAATCGATCTGGACAAAGCCTGGTTTCGCTGCAGCTACGCTGTAGAGGCGACCTGGAGAGGAGGCCAGGCGTTGAGAGGCGGCATTTGCTCTCGCTGACCACATGACAAAATCCGACAGCTACGGAGTCTACTACAAGCGAGGGTAGCTCTTAACCGGGCCAGCAACTTTTTGACATGGGTCCGAGTCGTTTTCAGGGGTTCGGGGTTGAAGTGTTCATGCATGGACCTGCTTCCGGGAAAACTCTGATCCACGGCGCTCTGACTTTGCTGGTGCTCGTCGGCGCGCCAGTCCTTCTCGCCCAAACCAGGCCGGCAGACCTCACGAACATCCAGCACATTGTTTTCATCATTAAGGAAAACCGCACTTTTGACCACTACTTTGGGACCTTCCCGGGGGCTGACGGGGCATCCAGCGGCACTACTTCCAGCGGCCTGGTCCGCTTGTTGGGCCGCGCGCCGGATCAAACCCCACATGACATCGACCATACCTGGAGCGGGGCTCTTAATGGCATGAATGGCGACACCATGGACCGCTTCGACCTGATTTCGGGGGGCAACAAGAACGGGGACTGGCTGGCCTATACCCAGATGACTCAGGCCGACATACCAAACTACTTTGCCTACGCGCAGAATTTTGTGCTGGCTGACCGCATGTTCTCTTCCGAACACGGTCCTAGCTTTCCGAATCATCTATTCACTGTCGCCGCCCAGGGAGCCGGAACCATCGATATTCCCTTCTCCCCTCTGCATGCGCTAGGAACACAAGGCTGGGGATGTGACAACGATCCCAGCGTCGTCGTGCCCGTGATGGACGAGGAAGGAGACATCACAAACGAGTTTCCATGTTTCGATATTCCCACCATTGCCGACAGCCTTGAGGCCCAGGGACTCTCGTGGAAGTACTATGCTCCTCCACCGGGAGAACGCGGATACGTGTTCTCAGCTTTGAACGCCATCCGCCATATTCGCAACACCAATCTGTGGTCGGAACATGTAATTCCCGCTACCCAGTTCGTCACAGATGCCTTAAGCGGAAATCTCCCCGCCGTGAGTTGGATTGTTACCGGACCAGAGAGCGAACATCCCCCGAACAGCACTTGCGTGGGAGAGAACTGGACCGTCGCCCAGATCAACGCGATCATGCAAGGACCGAACTGGAATTCCACCGCGATCTTTCTAACCTGGGACGACTTTGGAGGCTTTTATGATCACGTTCCTCCACCCAGTACTGACACCTTTGGATTCGGACCGCGGGTACCGCTGTTGATCATCTCTCCCTTCGCGAAGGCAGGCTTCATTTCGCATACCCAGTATGAGTTCGCGTCCGTACTGAAGTTCATCGAGCAGCGGTTTGGCCTGACTCCCCTCACGGCACGGGACGGGGCAGCCAGCGACACGACGGACAGCTTTGACTTCACGCAAACACCCCGGCCGCCGCTCGTTCTGCCCGCCCGAGCCTGCCCGGTCGCCTCAACGACCGTGGTGCCATTCGGCAATCAAGTGGTCGGCGTGGCCAGCGCGACGAACCTCGTGATCGTGTCGAACTTCGGGACGGTACCTCTGGCCGTCTCGCAGGTCTCTGCCACCGGTGACTTCGCGGCCACAAATTTCTGCCCTCCGTCGGTCGCCGCTGGGTCGACGTGCAATATTGGGGTCACTTTCACTCCGACGGCGACGGGAGCGCGAACTGGCACGCTCACCATCACCGACAGCGACGCGACCAGCCCTCAGCACGTCGCGTTGACTGGAACAGGCACTCTCGTCAATCTATCCTCCACCTATCCTGGACTGACGTTCGGGACCCACGCCATCGGCACCTCCACCACGAACTCCGTTACTCTAACCAATGAAGGAAGCAGCCCTCTCACCATCACCAAGGTGTCGGCTGTGGGAGATTTCTCGCAGACCAATAATTGCGGGTCGAGTGTGGCGGCAGGCGCCACGTGCAAGTTTACCGTGACCTTCTCCCCCACTGCCTCCGGCCCACGCGTGGGCAATCTGGTAATTTTCGATAGCGACCCAGGCGATCCGCATCAGGTTCGACTGAGCTCTGTCGGCACCGGTATCACGCTGTCAGCCTCGGCTCTCACCTTCGCAAATCAACTTGTCGGAACCACCAGCGTATCGCAGACCATTACCGTGACGAACACAAGCCCGGCAAAGATGACCTTCGCCAGTATTGTCGCGAGTGGAGGATACTCTGAGAGCGATACTTGCCTGGCGGGAGTGCCTTCCAATGGCAGTTGCACCATCAACGTCAGCTTCGCGCCGACAGCGGCGGGCGCCAGCGCCGGCACTATCACTTTGAACGACAACGATCTGACCAGTCCTCAGACGGTCACCGCGTCAGGCACGGGAACAGACTACTCGCTAGGCGTCGCAAGCGGTGGCTCGACCTCAGCCACGATCACGGCAGGCCAATCGACAACCTATAATCTGCAAGTCAACCCGCTGGACGGCTTCGCGGGCACCGTGACAGTGGCATGTAGCGGCTCACTGCCGCAAGGGAACTGCAGCACGGTTCCGTCGAACCTGGCGGTCAGTGGCACGTCGGCCGTGGCATTCGCGGTCAATGTGACCACAACGGCAAGAACGATTGCGGCTGCCGGGACGGACATGGCGTCTCCCTTGGCGCCACCGTGGCGACCTCTCCTTGGCGTTCTGCTCTTTGTGCTCACCCTTGCAGCGATTCCGTCAGTTCGCGAGTCGAAGCGATTGCGCGCCGGCATGTGTGTCGCCGCTGCGCTTTGCTTCGGCACGATCCTGACGGCGTGCGGCGGAGCCAGCGGTGGAGGCGGATCTTCGAACGGTACTCCGGCCAATACCTACACATTGACCGTGACCGGCAGCCAGCAGGGTGTGAGCCGTTCCGTAAGCTTGACCCTGAAAGTAAATTAGCCGGAATTAGACCGGATCTTCCATGAGGATCTCTAGTGGGATGACACGGTAGAGGGCCCTCCATCTACAGATGTAGCACAGACACGCGATCACGTTCAGTCCTTGAGACTGGGCACTTTGCCGCGTAGCACCGAGACCGAAGCTTTCGGCAGAGTGAACACGCTTTGCGGGTTTGCCACAATGGTAGTGGCGACGGGTGGATTGTCGGGATCGGGATGGCTATTGGGGCCGTCGTTTATCCACACATATTGTTCACTGCCGAAAGTGACAAACGTGACAGGCCCCGAGAACATCGCGTTTCCCTTGCTCTTGGAATTCTCAAACACAACCCGCACCGAGTGTGGACTGGTCTCATCGCGATTCACCAGCATCAGTGACCAGTTTCCGTCAGGGCGCTGTACGACATAAGAAGTCACCAGCACATTCCCGTCACTATCCTTGATGTCGGTCGAGGAGGGGAACATGATATGCAATCCCGAACGATGCTGCACCCACTCCAGATTGATCATGTGCGCGGCGTAATACGGCGAAGTGTATCCCTTGATCTCGTAGCGTTCGTCGGACACAAAATTCGACCATGAAGCCCATCCCAGGCACGTCTCCTGCACACCCTGTGGCTGAATAGGCGAATGATAAAAGGCCGCGCCTCCTCCTTCAAAAAAAGACCCAACGTTGTCGGCAAGCCAGAGTGCGGCGAAAATCGTGGTCATCGGCCCGCTGAGAGCGGCGGCGAGATGGTTCTCCGTGACCATCAGCGGCACGTCCTTGGGCACCCCGTCGTCTCGCCAAACCTGCAGAATGTGCTTCATGAGCTGCGGCTCGCGGTAAAGCGTCTTCCAGGTGATGTCGCAAGGCTCAAAAGGATAGTGTTCGAAGGAAACAAACGCCAGATCGGAAAGTCGTCCGTGCGCCTTCAGGTAATCGACGAAGCGCCCCATCCACGACGTTCGACCTTGTGCGTCGGGCCATACCCGGATGTCTTCATTGACGCCTTCAAAAATCGGCCCTCCCAGCTTCAACTTGGGATCAACCTTGTGAATGGCCGTGGCCCATTGAAGATACAGAGCGGCATAGTCTTCCGGCATGGCGTGCTTGCCGTCTGGCTCCTCTCCCATTTCGATGTACCCGATGGAATAGCCACGCTTCTCGATGTATGCAATTTGGGCGGCCGCGTCGTCGGGAGTGCCGTAGAGCATGGTCACGGGGATCATCGCCGGCAGATTGTTGGTGAGGCCGCTGGTAAAGAAGATGTCGAAGCCGCTGTGCTGGTACCCTCCACCATCGTCCACGTCCTCCTCGGAGTGCCATGGATCGATGGACGACACGCAATAGGTCGTTCGCCTCTCACCTTCATTCTTGGGTACTTCTACGAACGCTCCGCTCGCATCCGTCGTACCGGCAGCAATTTCCTGAATGGCGTAGCCGACACAGTTGCGGACGTCACCGGATCCGTGCTCGTCGCAAGTGTTCGAAGAAGCGGTCATGAGTACCCGTAGATAGCGTGTAGATACTGGCCTGTCGGAAAGCTTCAGCGTCACAGTGCCGCCTTGGGCATTCTTCAAAAGTCCCGAGGGAAAGACCTTCCATTCACCTTTCGGTCCGCCATCGAAATCCAGGGCGCCTGTGCCTACCCAGTATTCCACTTGATATGTCGTGGCGTAAGGACTCGCCCATGCGATGCGCATGGCGTTCACAGTCTTTTCAGCTCTCAAGTCCACAACCACCCACTGCGGATGGAGAGCATCGCTTTCGCCGGTGAACTTGCTGGTGAGGTATGGATTACTTTTCCAATAACTGAGGTTCGGACCTTGAATCGGACGGTCTCCGCTGGTGGCAAACCCGCGGTGCGGAAGAGCGTACGCAAAAATGTAACGCGTCGGTTGCTTCAGTTCGGTGCTCCCGGTGAAGTATCCGCTGCGATGCGCTGCATCACTCCAGGTTCCATTCTCCGTCCAGTGCCATGCAGCCATGCGGAGTTCGGTATTGTTCCGATAAGTAATCGGCCCCCAACCCGCCGACAGAGACTCCTGAACAATATGGGGCGTGTACACCTTATTGATGTCGTAGCGGGAGAGCACATCGATGGAACTGCCGAGAGCACTGTCAGGATCAAAGGAATTGATTGCATGTCCCGGTGTAGCATCGACGTGAACCGTTGCAACCTGTGTCCCAGGCGAGCCCGCTTGCGATTGGGCAAAAGCAACTCCGCTTTGCGATAGCCACACAACTACGAAGCCCGCCGTAATCGCCCGTCGGAGAAGCTTTCGACTGCGAAGTCCGCTCGTGACTTCTTCAACAATCCACATCGATGCAGTTGCCATGTGCCTCCGTTCTTGGCCTTGTCATCCGCCATGATTCCACAGACACTGAGAAAGCACGCGGCGCATTTTCACTGGGTAAGAGGCCCCAAACGCATCGCCGGATCCCCCGTGGCCGGGGAATCATAGCACTCGACTTGCCTTTTCCACACAAGACAGTGTGAAGCCATTCGAGCGCTGTCTGGAAGCTCCCGCTGATGAATCGGTGTTTGCCGGACGCACTTACACGGAGTAAAGGTCGCACCCTGAAGGTAACTGTTACCGCGGGCCATGCCGGCCCAATCCTGCCTACAATCGGGCATTCTCAGGCAATCTCCACTGTGCGACCTGCCCTGGATGGTCCATCCGGTGGCGCACTGGGAGTCTGAAATTCAGTGCAATTTTCCCCGCGTCGAGCATTCTTACCTTGGCGGTTCCCCGCCGCCTCATGAACGACAAGAACCAGGCACTCACTTGCCAGACACAATCAGGAGCATCACCTATGAAATGCTCAAAGTTCACTCCGCGGCACGACGCGTTGTCGTTGCTGGGAGTATTCACACTCACAGTGGCTGTTTTATCGACGTTACCCGTTTCGGCGCACGCTCAGGAATCATCCCACTCTTCGGGCTGGGTAGTGATCCCGGTCGGGGAGTATCGCATTCTTCGCGCGAAAGCCTATCCCGTGGAGCGCGATCCGGAACCACCTCCTGTCGACGCCACACTGACGCGGGTTGACTACGACCTGCATATTGCCGGCGACCTTGCAGCCGGCCGTGCAAGCCTCACCGTGGACGTACTCAAGGACGGATGGGTCCGTGTACCCATACCCTCGGGCTTGCTGGTTCGTGAGGCCAGGCTTGATGGAAAGCCGGTTTCACTCGTCCCCAGCGCCGCAGGAAAGGGCGGCTCGCTACTTTCCGTGCTGCTCTCGCACGCCGGTCGATCCACGGTACTGCTGGACGTGAACGTACCTGTAGTGTCGACGGCTGGCGAGGAGAGCATCTCACTCCCCTCGACGGAGTCGGGCGTGACTCGCGCCTCGGTGCAGCTAGCGCGGCAAGACGTGGATCTGAGAATTGGTGGAGGGCTGCTGTCGGAAAAATCACAGACAACTGGTGAGACCAAGTGGCTCGCCTACGGACGTGGAAATGAGCTGCTCACTCTGACGTGGCGAAAGAAGACAGAGGATCACCACGTCGACCAACCGTTGCGCCTGCGTGGCTCACTCACGCAACTGACCAGCATCGGAGAAGACTCAACCTCGATCTATGCCGAAGTGAACCTCGACATCGTGCAGGGCGCAGCCCGCGCCGTAAAGCTCCAGGTGCCGGACAAAATCACCGTCAATCAGGTTTCGGGCGCGATGGTGGCGGATTGGGAGATGAAAAGCGGCGAACTGGCCGTGACTTTTCTCGAGCCTCTCGAGCAAAGCGCACGCTTCGTCATCAACGGCGAAGCCCGGCTTGCCCGCGACGGACCGATCGAGATTCCTCTCCTCCGCCTGCTCAATACGGAGCGCGAATCCGGAGGAGTGGCGGTGGAAGTTCTCGGCGCTGGTGAGATCAAGGACCTGAAGTCGCAGGGGCTCGAGGATGCTGACGCTACGGACCTCGGCGACATGGTGGCAAGCCGCCAGTCGCCTTCCCTGGTGGCATTTCGAGTCCGCCCCGGAGGTGGAGGCGCTGCATGCATGCTAAGCGTAAACATCGCACGTTATGCCCAGCAGGCGGTCTTGATGGCGAATATCGAAGAGGCCCGCTACCAGGTGCTGATGAGTGCTGACGGCAAGATGCTGGTGCGGGCTCGCTACGCGGTGCGCAACAACCAGCGGAACTTTGTGAAGATCACGCTGCCAATGGGCGCGACAGTCTGGAGTGCCTCCTTAGCAGGCAAGCCCGTTCGGCCAGGCCAGTCGCCCGACGGCAGTCTCCTGCTTCCCCTGGAGAAGACACGGGGTGGAGAGGATGCCCCCGCTTTCGAGGTTGAGATTCTTTACCTCGGCAAGGAAGCGTCATGGGAAGAAAAAGGCCGGGCTAAAGTCCTGTTGCCTGCACTCGACCTGCCGGTCTCGCGCACGGGATTGCTTCTGTACTATCCGCCCCTGTTCCGTGTAACCCCGGACCTAGGCACCTTTCGCATGCAACCATACGAAAATCCGACTTCAGCCGTACTCAGTCTAGTATCAGGAGGCTTTGTGGGAGGAATCGCCTCAGCGACTTCCGCCCCGAAGCAGATGCTTGAGGAGGAACGAAAGGACAAGCGAGATGCCAAACAAGCCTTGCTTGATTCCTTCCGCGCGAAATCTGCCGGTGGAAAAGTGACCGGCATTCTTCCGGTGAACGTCCAGTTCCCGGCGTTTGGGCCATCGATGTTTCTTGTTTCCGAACTTACTGGAGAAAATCAGGCTCCTGCCGCTGAAATCAGCTTCCAACGCGAGAAAAAGGGAGGTGCGCGATGAAGACGAGCATCCTGTTGTTTGGCTGCATCCTGGTGGGCAGCGTAATGGCGCAAGAGAAAGCCAGGCTGCCCCTGCCGGATTCCGGCAATGTGACACTCACGCTCGACGAGTACAACAAGCTGGTGGAACTGGGGGCGAAGCCTCCGAAGAAGATTGATGCTCCTCCACTTCCCTACGCGATCAAACACGCCGACTTGAAATTGCGAGTCGAGAATGATGTTGTCCTCGGCACCGTGCAATTGGATGGCGAAGTTTTCCGCAAAGGCATAAGCAAGGTTCCGCTCGCGGCTGGGATCACAGTTTTCGATGCTCACCAGGCCGGCAAGCCTGTCCCGCTGCAGCAAGAAAACGGCACGCAAACCGCCCTCTTGCCCGGAGCCTCTGAATTCTCAGTGGCCTTCGATGCGGGACTGCCGCTGAGAATTGAAGCCGGACGCGCTTCCTTCGCCCTGCCGGTGCCTTCCGCCGGAACCGTTCAACTCGCTCTTCTGATTCCGGGCGAGCACACCTTCGCCAACATCAGCCCGGGCCTGATCACCAGCCGGAAATCGGAGAATGGCCACACGGTGATTGAGGCCACGCTGGTTCCCGGCCAGCCTGCGAATATCTGGTGGGCCACGCGAGAGGCCGTCGCACCCACCGCACCTCGCGAAGTTCGCTTCCTGTCCGACATGAAGACGCTCATCTCGGTGAGCGAAGCGGACATTCGGGTTGCTGCTCTCGCCGACATCACCGTTGTGCAAGGCGAGCCTCTGCAATTTCAACTCGAACTGCCGCCAGGATACGAGGTCACTGGCGTGACCGGCGCCTCACTGGACTCGACAGACATACAGTCCGGCACCCTGACTTTGAAAGTGAATGGAGCCACCCAGCGCAGCCATGAATTCCTAATTTCTTTGGAGAAATCGATTAGCGGCGCGAAAATTGATGCGCCATTCCTTGCCTTCAGGGGAGCGCAACGAGAAACCGGTGAAGTTCTGATAGAGGGCGCTGGAACCATGGAAATAACAGCTACAGAAGGCGGGAACCTTAAGCGAATGGATGTGAAGGAGACCAATCCCTATCTGCGTTCTCTGGCACATTTCCCTCCGCAAGCGGCCTTTCGCTACCACAAACAACCGAATGAGACGTCGACTCTTGCCTTGGAGTGGGTCCGCTTCCCCGACAGCAGCGTGCTCGCAGCGGTGGCGGAAAATGCCGTTGTTACTACACTCGTGACTTCGGAAGGTAGATCCCTTACCGAAGTAAAGCTGACTCTCAAGAACCAGGCGCAACCCTTCCTGAAAGTCGCGCTGCCGGCAGGAGCAAGCATTCTTTCAGCCGACGTGGCCGGAGAGCGAGTCAAGCCTGTCCAGGGTACAGATGGAAATCGCGTACCCCTGCTGCGGCCCGGATTTCATCCCACGGGTTCGTACACCGTCTCCTTTGTCTTCATGCACTCCGGCACGCCTTTTGCAAAGAAGGGAGGCGCGGAGCTCAGTTTGCCGAACATGGACATCCCGATCAGCCTGATTCAGTGGGAGGTATTCCTGCCAGAGCAGTACAAGGTGAAGGATTTTGGTGGAGATGTCATTTCCGCAAACCTCGTACCACCGGCATTTCAGGAAGGGGAGGGCATGTTGAGTTACAACTATGAGGAAGGCGATCGTCGCGGTTACGTCAATCTCGGGGCCATGCTTCCGGGGCAGTTGGGCGGAATTATCACCGATCCGACGGGCGCCGCGATCTCAAACGCACGTGTAACCGTGACACATCCTGAGACAGGATTTTCAATGTCAACGGTGACCGACCAGTCAGGCCGCTGGGTCGTCTCCAACGTTCCTTCGGGACGCTCGAAGGTCAGGGCCGATGCCAGCGGATTCAAGTCGATGGTCCGAGACATCATTTACGATGCCGGCACACCTTCCACTTACAGCTTCAGCCTGGGAGTCGGTGCCGCCAACGAGACGATAGAGGTATCAGCAGAGGCGGTCGGTGTTTCGATCAACGGTCGTAGCTCTTCGGACCTAACTTTGCTGAAAAACGTGCCACAAGCTGCTTCTGCGAACGTGATGAACCTTCAGCGCAGGGTTGCTGGAGTGTTGCCGGTAGCGATCGATGTTCCGCGCGCGGGCACTTCCTTCAGCTTCGTGCGGCCACTGGTCCTGAATGAAGAGACGAAGGTGACGTTCAGCTACAAGAGCAGGTAGCCAGGACATGACAAGGGGCCGCGCCGGCACGGACGGGAGGCTATCGCTTGACCACCGGAAAGATACGATCGAGGTCGAGATTCAGCTCCAGAACATTGACTCGTGGCTCACCCAGAAACCCGAGCTGTCTGCTTTGGGTGTGCCGTGCCACAACACCTTTGAGTTCATCTTCGCTGATCCCGCGGGCCTTTGCGACGCGGGGCAACTGAAACGCCGCAGCTGCGGGACTGATTTCCGGATCAAGGCCCGAAGCCGACGTGGTCACGAGGTCGATAGGCACCGGAACTCTCGGATTCTCCGCATGCAGCGTTGCTGTGTCTGCCTTTACACGCTCGATTAACTGATGATTCGTCGGTCCCAGCTGTGAGCCATTCGAATTGTCGGCCTGATATCCATACCCGGCCACCGAAGGACGTGAGTGAAAATAGTTCGGCCCGGTAAAGGCTTGTCCGATGATTCGCGACCCGATGATTCTGCCGTTGGCTTCAAGCAACTGCCCATTGGCCTTCCGCGGAAATAACACCTGAGCCAGTCCGGTTACAACAAGTGGGTAGATGATCCCCAGTAAAACCGTGGTTGCCAATGTCATCAGTACAGCCGTGATCAGATTCTTTTTCATAACAGCCCCTTTAGGCTAGACCAACTCTCGTGATCACCATGTCGATGAGCTTGATGCCGATAAACGGGATGATCACTCCGCCGAAGCCGTAGATCCAGAGATTGCGGCGCAAGAGCGCAGCCGCACCCATCGCGCGGTACTTCACTCCCCTCAAGGCCAGCGGAATCAGGGCAATGATAATCAGCGCATTGAAGATGACAGCGGACAGAATCGCCGACCCCGGGGTTTGCAGGCGCATGATGTTCAGCGCATTCAGCACGGGGAACGTTCCCGCAAACATCGCGGGTATGATGGCGAAGTATTTCGCCACGTCGTTCGCGATTGAAAATGTGGTCAGGGACCCACGAGTCATCAGCAGCTGCTTGCCAATTTCCACGATCTCAATGAGCTTTGTGGGATTGGAGTCCAGATCGACCATATTCCCAGCTTCCTTTGCGGCCTGCGTGCCCGTGTTCATGGCAACGCCCACATCGGCTTGCGCAAGTGCCGGAGCGTCGTTGGTGCCATCGCCGGTCATGGCCACGAGTTTGCCCTCAGCCTGCTCGCGACGGATCAGGTCCATCTTGTCTTTCGGCGTAGCCTGGGCCAGGAAATCATCGACTCCCGCTTCCCGCGCGATCGCGGCGGCCGTCAGCGGATTGTCTCCGGTAATCATCACGGTGCGAATGCCCATGGCGCGCAGATGATTGAAGCGCTCGATCATCCCGCCCTTCACGATGTCTTTCAGTTCGATCACACCCAGCGCACCGCGGCTTTTCTCGGCAACCACCAGGGGAGTGCCCCCGGAACGTGCGATCTGCTCGACCGTGGCCCTTACCTCTTTGGGCATCTGACCGCCGTTTTGTGCGACATACTTTTCAATCGCATCCGTCGCGCCCTTGCGGATCTCAAACCCGTTCAGGTCTACCCCCGACATCCGAGTCTGCGCCGTGAACGGAACAAAGTGGGCATCGTGCGATCCCAGTTCCCTGCCCCGCAATCCATACTTCTCTTTCGCCAGCACAACAATGGAGCGGCCTTCCGGAGTTTCATCGGCGAGTGACGACAACTGCGCTGCATCCGCCAACTCTTTTTCGCTCACTCCCGGCGCCGGGATAAACTGCGAAGCCTGCCTGTTTCCGAGGGTGATGGTCCCGGTCTTATCCAGCAACAGCGTATTCACATCGCCCGCGGCTTCGACCGCACGGCCCGACATCGCCAGCACATTGTGCTGTACCAGGCGGTCCATACCCGCAATGCCAATCGCTGAAAGCAATCCGCCGATCGTGGTCGGAATCAGGCAAACCAGCAATGACACCAGCACGAATACAGTCTGCGGCGAACCCGAGTAGATCGCGAACGGCTGCAGTGTTACCACGGCGAGCAGGAAGATGATCGTCAGTCCGGCCAGCAGAATGTTCAACGCAATCTCGTTCGGCGTCTTCTGCCTCTCAGCGCCTTCAACGAGAGCAATCATCCGGTCGAGGAACGTCTCCCCAGGATTCGACGTGATCTTGACCTTGATTTGATCGGAGAGAACGCGGGTCCCACCGGTGACAGCCGAGCGGTCTCCGCCCGCTTCCCGGATGACCGGCGCGGATTCGCCGGTGATTGCTGACTCGTCCACCGAGGCGACTCCCTCAATAATCTCGCCGTCAGATGGAATGAACTCTCCGGCTGCAACCAGCACCAAGTCTCCTGCGCGTAACTTCGAACTCGGGATTTTCTCAATCTGCCCGTTGTCCAAGATTCGGTTGGCGACAGTCTCGGATCGTGCCTTGCGCAGCGCATCGGCTTGGGCTTTGCCGCGACCCTCCGCCATGGCCTCGGCAAAATTCGCGAACATCACCGTGAACCACAGCCACAGTGTGATCTGCAGGTTGAACTTGAAGCCTGCACCGCCCCTAAAGAGCAGTGCCGTGGTGATCACGCTGCCAATTTCCACCACGAACATGACGGGATTGCCCATCATCTTCCGGGGGTTCAGCTTCAGAAAGGCTTCCCAGATGGCCCGCCGGACGATCTTCCATTCCCAAACAGCTTTCTTCTTCGTCGCCATAGAATCCTTCAGAAGGTCTTACCCGCCCCCATCAGCAGGTGTTCAAGAATCGGCCCCAGGCTCAACGCGGGGAAAAACGTCAGCGCGCCAACGATGATGATCACGCTGATCAGAAGCATGGTGAAAAGCGGCGTGGTCACCGGGAACGTACCCAGCGAAGGCGGCACATATTTCTTACGCGCAAGATTGCCGGCTATTCCCAACATCGGGATGATCATCAGGAATCTACCTGCCAGCATCGTGATTCCGATGGTTGTGTTGTACCAGAGGGTATTCGCACTCAGTCCGCCGAACGCGGACCCGTTGTTGCCCGCACCCGACACAAACGCATACAAAACCTGGGTCAGTCCGTGCGGCCCCCCATTCGTGATAGCCGAGGTGCCGAATCCCTTGACGCTTGAAATCGAGGTGAAGACCAGAATCACCAAGGGAAATATCAGCGCCACCAGCATCGCCATCTTCACGTCGTAGGCTTCGATCTTCTTCCCGAGATATTCCGGCGTGCGCCCCACCATGAGCCCCGCAATAAATACGGCTAGGACAATGTAAATCAGAATCCCGTACATGCCTGAACCGACCCCGCCGAAAATCACCTCGCTCAGCATGATGTTCACCAGCGGAACCATCCCGCCCAGCGGCGTGTAAGAATCATGCCAGCCGTTGATTGCTCCGCAGCTCGCGTCGGTTGTCACCGTTGCAAACAACGCAGAGTTCGCGATGCCGAAGCGGACCTCTTTGCCCTCCATGTTCCCGCCCGACTGCAGCGCGCTTGCATGCTGGTCCACACCCGCAAGCAGTGGGTTGCCTCGAGCCTCCGCCCAGTACGCAACCGTCACTCCCGTCAGGAACAAAATCGCCATCGCTGACCACACCGCCCAGCCGTGGCGTTGAGATCCTGTCATTCGGCCCAGGGTGTAGGTGAGACCGCCACCGATGGCGAAAATGCAGAACAGTTCGGCGAGATTGGTGAGAGGCGTAGGGTTCTCGAAGGGGTGGGCGCTGTTGGCATTGAAAAAGCCGCCCCCATTGGTGCCGAATTCCTTGATGATCTCCTGCGACGCCACAGGCCCTTGCGCGATAGTTTGCTCGGTGACGGTATCCATGACCGGCTTGCCGTCTGGACCGACGACGGGCTTTCCGTCTGATCCCATTCTCTGAACTTGCTGCGGCTCTACCAGCGTGGCTTTGTCGTAAGGCTTCAGGTTCTGCACAACTCCCTGCGAAACCAGGAATAGAGCTCCAACCACGCAAAACGGGAGAAGCACCCACAGGCAGCAACGAACGAAATCGACCCAGAAGTTTCCGATGGTTTCCATCTGTCGGCGCGCAATGCCGCGAATAAAAGCGATTGCCAACACGATGCCGGTCGCCGCTGAGGCGAAGTTGTGATATGCCAAGCCTGCCATCTGGGTGAAGTAACTCATCGTCGTTTCACCCGCATACGCCTGCCAGTTTGTGTTCGTCGTGAAAGATGCTGCGGTATTGAACGCGAGGTGAGTAGGTGTCACTGCTCCGAACTTCTGCGGATTGAAAGGCAAAAATCCCTGCACCCGCTGGATCAGATACAGCAGCAACATCGAGACCACGCTGAATAGCAACATGGAAGTTGCATATTCCGTCCAGCGCATCTCGTGGTTCTCGTCGACCCCCGTCACCCGGTAGAGCAGCCGCTCGACCGGCCGCAGCACCGGGTCCATGAATGTTCGTTCACGGCTGAAGACGCGCGCCATAAAGACACCCAGCGGCTTCGTCACGGCGAAAATTAGCGCGAGGAACAACAGAATCTGGAACCACCCATTCGCCGTCATATCAGAACTTCTCCGGCCGCAGTAGCGCGTAAATCAGGTAAACCATGGTTAACCCACTGACTACCAGCATGATGATCGATTCTCCGCTCATAGCCATTCCCTCACTTCACGCGATCGCAGAAATGCACGTACCCGATGGACAGGGCAAAGAATGCGATCGTGACTGCAATCCAAATCACGTCTTCCATAAGAGTTCGCCGCCTTTTCGCAGTTGCGTATGAGTCTTTTTGATCTCATACGAAATCCTGTAAACCGCGCATAAAGAGTGCATAAAAAAGTCGTAAAGATTCTCTCCTTGGACGTCCCCAAGGTGCTGAAAAGAATCAGTCTGGGCCCTCTGATGCTGTGACTCACCAGCCTAGCCGGCTACGACGCCGAGGATGCGTCTGGCTCGAAGCGGTAGAGAATCATTGGTTCGGTCCGAATGTAGTGATGTGTCGCGCCAGCTTCTGCATCCAGTTTCCTGGTCAGCGAGAGCATCGCGCGCAAGAAGCCGGTCTGCCGGACACTTCCCCCAGTCGAGCTGCTCATGAGCATCGTGTGGGGAGTTATGCAGTTCTTTGGGTGCCCTACCAGGAAGACGAGTACATCGAATTCCACCGAAGTCAATCTCAATTCCCGGCCACGGACAGTTGCCGTGCGTGCTGCAATGTCGATACGGAAGTCTCCCACCTCGACCACATCAGGCCTCGCTTGCGTCGAGGCCACCGTATTCTTGTGGTTCGAAATGACTCTCTCCGCTATGGAAACACCAGCCATCGTCCGTTCCTGCTGCTCCATCCTCTCCAGGAGTCCAATCGTTGCTGTAAAACGGTTCTCAGCAGCCCCATTCCGCTTCGCCAGCTGGGGCGAAATACTTACTGGAGTTCTCGTGTGCGGTGTGCGTCGAGTCCAGCTCCAATAGCGTTAAGCGCGCCGCCGCAACCATGCGACTCTTCTCTTGCTGCGGCACTTCTTGCCACGACGCCCTAATCGGCTTACGCGCACATCCGAAGTCCGGCCCCAAAGCCTGATGATAGTGGTGGAAAAGCATCGCTAGCTGCTCAGCGGATATATCTTGAAACGACATGGACTCCAAACCCCTTTCTCGTTGTTGAACTACCTTCGACGAAGAACGTGGCCTTGAGTTCAGGCGGCACGCTCTGACATTGTCTCCCTGCGCGTCGGCACCGCCACCGATTCCTCATGAGCGGTTGGCTCGATGCGGACTAGATAGGAAATCCGGGCATAGCGGTATTCCCGGCACATTGCGACGAGAAACCGCACGTAAAACGGAACCGCTACCGCACAAACCGTTGCGAAGACTACCCACATGGCCAATTCACCTCTCTCGGGACCGACTACTGGGTGCCACATCATCAGCCACCATGCTCATTGGACCCGAACGACCATAAAGTCCGAATAAAAGGTCCATAAAAAGATCGTAAAACCCGGGGACGCCTGCTGAGGACTCCAGGGCTCCAGATCAGAGTTAGGGACGGGGATCAATTCACATGGACGTCAGGATTGGACATGCGGACAGTGCAGTAGGGACGGTGTCCGGCGGCGCGTCGAAAGACTAAGGCAATCCAGTGACAGCGCCGACCTGCCTCACTCCCCCGGCTCGAACCGATAACCCACCCATGGCTCGGTCAGGATGTATCTGGGAGCGGTCTCGTCCGGTTCGAGTTTCTTGCGCAGGTGGCCCACGAAGACGCGCAGATATTCGGGTTGCTCCACGCTGTTTGCGCCCCATACCGCCGACAGCAAGGCACGGTGAGTCAGCACTTTTCCGGCGTGCCGCGCGAGGTGTACCAGGAGATCAAACTCCTTCGGCGTCAAATGCACTTCCCGGTTCTTTACCCGAACGCTCCGCGTCGGAATGTCAATGCGGAAGTCTCCTGCTTCGATCAGCAAATTTTCAGCCTGATCGGGGGCCGAAGCTCTGCGCAGCGCGGCACGCACACGCGCCAGAAGCTCGTTAACCCCGAAAGGTTTCGTGACGTAGTCGTCGGCTCCGGCATCGAGCGCCTCAACCTTGGTTCGTTCCTCGCCCTTCACGGAGAGCACAATGATCGGAGTCCGCGACTTCGCCCGCACATGCCGGCAAAGCTCCAACCCACCGAGGTTCGGCATGCGCAGGTCTGTGATCACCAGGTCCGGCGTCCATTCCTTCATGATTTGCACGGCTTCGTCCCCGTCGGAAGCAGTGCGGACACCATAGCCCTGGCTGGAAAGCGTGGTCTTCAACACGCGAGTTATTTGCGGCTCGTCATCGACCACCAGAATATTGCTTCGAGCAGAGAGCTCATTCATGACAAGATCACTTCACTTCCTGGGTCACGATGTGCACGTCGACGGGAGGGGCATCCCGCAGAAATTTGTGGATCACGGAGAGGTAGAGATATCTGCGCCAGCCCGTCTGCGCCGATCTGCCGAAGACCACCTGTGTGATGTGCTTCTCCCGCACGACCTTAGCTACTTCTTCGGCGACGCTCTTGCCTTTCGTACGCACGATCTGCGCCCCCAGGTTCTGGGCGAACTGAATATTCTGGGCCAGAGATCGCTGATCTTGGGGATTATCATCGACTCCAATATCGACGTAGATGACGAATAGTTCTGCGTCGATCCTCTGTGACATCCGACCTGCCCGCGCTATGAGGTACTGAGCCGCGGGGCTCGAACTAACGCCGACCCCGATCCGCTCTCGGACGCCAACGCTGCGCCCCACTCCCTCCTTTTCCAGATACGATTCGAGGCTCCGGTCGACGGCCCGGGTCACCTGCTGCAGCGCCAACTCGCGCAGGGCGATCAGATTACCGGGACGAAAAAAGTTTCCCAGCGCCCGATCAGCCCGCTCCACAGGGTAGATATCGCCCCGGCGCATGCGAGTCTGCAGCGCCTCCGGAGTCAAGTCAGCGAGAACGATCTCAGTGACGCGCTGCATAACCCAGTCAGGAACCGTCTCTCGTACACGCACGCCTGTGATGCTCTGCACCGTCGGCATGAGGCTCTCGATATGCTGCACGTTCATCGTCGACAGCACGTCGATCTGAGCGTCCAGCAGATCCATCACGTCTTCATACCGCTTGTTGTGCCTGCTCCCTTCAACATTGGTGTGTGCGAGTTCATCGACGAGGACTACTTGCGGCTTGCGCGCAAGAATGGCATCCACATCCATCTCTTCAAACAACGTGCCCTTATATTCGATGCTGCGCTTTGGTACGGCTTCCAGCTTGGAAGCCAGATCGGCAACTCCCTTTCGTCCGTGAGTCTCAATCACGCCGATCGCCACATCTTCACCGCGGCTGTTGCGGCGAATACCCTCACTCAGCATGTTGTAGGTCTTCCCTACCCCGGGCGCGTATCCGAGAAAGAGCTTGAATATGCCTTGTTTCTTCTGTGGGGCCGCTTCTTCCAGCCACTGTTCCGGGGTTTTGGGCATGCAAAGGATTTCCTGTTAACGGGGTGCTTTGCGAATCAGCTAGAATCGCCCTGACCCAGATTCTGCTCCGCAACGCACGGACTATGAAACGAGCGACACTGTATCAGATATTACGCTTCGCGGCCTCTGCCGCGATTGTGTCGCTCGTGATCGTTGTCTACTCTCGCTGGCTGCATGTCAATCCTACGACCGTGGGATTCTCTTTCCTGCTTGTCATCCTCACAATCTCGGCAGTCTGGGGACTCCGTTACGCGATCTTTACCGCGGTGCTGGCTACTCTGGGATACAACTACTTCTTTCTGCCTCCTCTGCATCAGTTTACGATTGACGATCCGCAGAATTGGTTGGCGCTGTTCGCATTCCTGTTCACGGCGGTTGTTGCCAGCGACCTTTCTGACCGTGCTCGCCGGGAAGCGCGAGAGTCAGACGAGCGCCGAAACGAGGTCGAGCGTCTCTACGCCTTCAGCCAGCAATTGCTGGTAAGCGACAATGTTTACGGACTCCTGAACTCCATCCCCAAATACGTTGTTGAGTCCTTCGACGTGAGCAGCGCAGCGATGTTCGTCGACGGCAAGCAAACGTACTTTTACGATACTGCAAGCCAGTCCCTATTCCCCACCGAACAGCTAAAAGCAATCAGCAGCCGTGGAGAACCCGTGCTGGATCGCGAGCACCGCATCTGTTTCATGCCGCTAAGAATGGGAGTACGTTCGGTTGGCGCGGTTGGGCTTGCCGGATGCGGTCTTTCGCGCGAAACGCTGGAAGCCATTGGCAGCCTGGCGGCAATCGCCATCGAGCGTGCCCACACCGTCGAAAAGTTAACCCGCGCGGAGGCGGCGCGGGAAAGCGACCGGCTTCGTTCGGTTCTGCTCGATTCGGTGACACACGAGTTTCGCACGCCTCTCACGGCGATCAAAGCCTCTGCGGAAACGCTGCTCTCAGACGCTCACCTTGAGAAAGCCCAAGCCCACGAATTGCTCACCGTCATTAACGAGGAAGGCGACCGCCTGAATCGCCTCATCGGAGAAGCGGCTGAAGTTGCGCAACTGGACTCTCACCAGCTCGAATTCCATTTCGAGCCGCACTCGATTCGCGAAGCCGTCGATTCCGCAATGCAGGCCACACGGCAGGCGCTTCAACACCACCCGGTTGAGGTCAAGGCGCCCGACAATTTGCCCCGTATCAAGATGGACGTTGAACGGATTTCGGAGGTCCTCGTTCATTTGCTGGAGAATGCCGGCAAATACTCTCCGTCCGGCACTCCCATTCACGTGGTCGCGGAACTCGGCCCCGGCGGCGAGGTGGTCACTAGCGTCGCTGACCACGGGCCGGGAATCGACGACATGGAACAGGACATGGTCTTTGAGAAGTTTTATCGGGGCAGGAACCAGAGAACGACCATCCAGGGCACCGGAATGGGCTTGGCCATCGCGAAGGCGATCATCGAATTGCACGGGGGCACGATCGGGGTCCGCAGCCAGGTCGGACGGGGCTCTGTCTTCTATTTCTCGCTGCGAGCCAGCTAGCTGATGGGGAGCCGCCGCGCCCTCAAGCAGGTTGATGTCCCTCCGCGCGGCCTCAATTTCCTCAACTGGAATAGAATGTTGTTCGCGAGTTACCGTGCATGCATAGTCCTGCTTTCCGAAAAACGTGGGAAGGTCAGGTGGTCGACGGGAAATTCCCGCTGCGCCAGTGGCTGGGAGCTTCCGATCACAGCACGGTCTTCCTGACAGAACGCGGTGGGTCTTCGCAGAAAGCTGCCATCAAACTGATTCCCGCAAACACTCTCAATGTCGATCAACTCGCTCGGTGGCGGCCGGCCTTGAGACTCTCTCACCCCCATTTGCTCCGGCTCTTCGACATGGGCCGTTGTGAAATCGAGGGCGTGCAGCTTCTTTATGTGGTCATGGAATATGCCGACGAGGATCTGTCTCAGATTCTTCCGCAGCGCCCGCTCTCGACGACCGAACTGGGGGACCTTCTCTCGCCGGCTCTGGACGCGCTTTTGTATCTACATGGAAAAGGATTTGTCCACGGCGCCATCAAGCCCTCGAACATCCAGGCTGCCGACGATCAGTTAAAGCTTTCAGTTGACCGCCTGTATCCGGCCGGACAGCTGAGCGACAAGGTCCAGGCCCGGACTGTCTATGACGCGCCCGAACTCGCCACCGAAGCGCTCACGCCCGCCGCAGATCTGTGGTCGCTTGCGGTTACGATGGTCGAAGCTCTTACCCAGCATCCACCCGTCCCCCTGGGAACACGCGAGCCCGTGGTACCGGAAACGGTTCCCGAACCCTTTCGCAACATCGCCCGCGCCTGCTTGCGCCGAGATCCCAAACAACGGCCTTCAATCTCAGACATCAGGGGGCGGCTGCAACCAGGCTCCATTCCTGCAACAGTGGAACCGCCCTTGCCCGCCGGGCGGAAACCTCCAAATTGGCACATCCTCGTGCCGGTGATAGCGGCGATCATACTGGTCGCGCTGCTTGTCCCAATGCTCACCCGCCGGAGCCGGCCGGCCACCACGGCTCCTAAAATCGAGCGAACTGAGGCGCCTCCTAAATCAGCGCCCACCCCCAGTGCCAAGCCACCTGAAAAGTTGAGCAAGGCCACCTCGTCCCAGGGGGAAGTCGCCCGGCAGGTTTTGCCTGAGGTTCCCCGCAGCGCGAGGAATACGATCCAAGGCAAGATCAGGGTCATTGTGCGGGTTGACGTGGACGCGTCGGGCAAAGTCAAGGCGGCCACAGTCACGTCTCCAGGGCCCAGCCCGTATTTCGCCAATCTGGCACAACAGGCGGCGCGACGATGGGAATTCAAACCGCCCCAATCCGATGGTCGGACCACTCCCAGTTCCTGGCTTCTGCGATTCCGGTTCGGACGCACCGCCACCGAAGTTTCCCCGGTTCGCGCGAATCGTTGAGCGGGCGGCTCAGCCAAACTGCCTTACCGTACCTATTCTTCCGATTTCAACTTCCACAGAATCTGCCGCAGCATGCCGAGCAAGGCCTCGGCGTCCCCCGACCGCAGACTGAGCCTACGGATCAAACGGCGTACTCTTTCCTCAGTGAAGACCTCCGTCTCCCGCGTTATGTAGCCGCTGGCGTGCAATGCTTGGAGCAGAGCTCCGGTAAGGCGCTCGGTCTCGCCCGCCGTCGCCCACGTGGACTCTTCTGCGGTCTTGTCAGGCGTGGTTGCCCTTGTCAATTCAAAAAGACAGACCGCCACGGCCTGCCCCAGGTTCATCGAGATGTGCTCTGCACGGGTAGGAATGTGCAGCAGCCAGTGACAATGACTGAGGTCTTCATTCGACAGCCCCACCTTCTCGGAACCAAACAATAGCGCAACCGGAGCAGATTGGAGCTGTTCACGGATGATCTTGCCGGCATCCCCATCAAGGTTTCGCAACGGATGCAGCAACTCGCGATGCCGTACCGCCGTAGTTCCTACGACGAACGCACAGTCGGCTACCGCTTCGGCCACACTACCGTACTGCTCCGCCTCGGCGAGCACACGGGCTGCCCCTACCGCAGAACGAGCCTCGCGAAACGCTGCTTCGAACGGATTCACCACCCGCAAGCGGTGAAACCCAAAGTTGCTCACGGCACGAGCGGCCGCGCCGATGTTGAGAGGATTGCGCGCATTCACCAGAACAACGCGCAGGCGGTCTGATTCGGCAGGAGGAAGCAAGAGCTCAATTCTACGACACTCATTCGGTGGTGCCGACGGGGCGCAGAGAGTCAAGAAGCTGTGAGTGCAGGTTGCGGTGCATGCGCGCAAGATCCTTCGCCCCGCCTGAAAAGCGGCTGTGCTCAGGATGACGCCCTACAAGGGTTCTCGTCGGAATCCAAGGCGCACCATTACGTGAGTAGGCTGGATTCGAATCGCTCGGCGAGACAGCAGATTCTAGCGCGCTGCAGCTTGAGCAAGCTGCTTGCGGGAAGTCTCAGCCTGTTTAGCTTCTTTGCTGGCCTCCAGCGTCACGTCGCGTTGTCCGAAGCCCACGCCGACCTTCTTCAGGAAGTCATTCGGAGGTATCCCGCCCGCAAAAATCCACACGAAATCGTTCGGAATCTCCTGCTGCGCACCCTTTGCGTCGAGAATAACCGAACTCGCCTTGAACTCAACCGGATTCGTCTGAAGGAGCACCTTGACCTTGCCCGTGCGCATGCAGTCTTCCATCCGCTTCGAGTTTCGCTCCTTAATGCGGCTGAAGTGCTCTCCACGATAACAGAGCGTGACTTGGTTGCCGGCCTGGTGCGCGAGCCCCATGGCAGCCTCGACTGCGCTGTCGCCCCCGCCAACCACCAGAATCTTCTTGTTGATGTAGTGGTCGGCTTCGATCAGGCGATACATCACCTTGGGCAGTTCCTCACCCTTGACGCCGAGTTTGCGCGGCTCGCCGGCGCGTCCCAGGGCCAGGATCACGTGTCGCGCGCGGTATCCATTGTTCACCGTTAGAATGGTAAAGATGCTGTCTTCACCCTTCTTGATGTCTTCGACTTTCTCTCCGGTGGAAACGTTGAAATCCGCCCGGTTCAACACCATGTCCCAAAACGCGAGCAGATTCTCCTTCGAGAGCTGCATTTTCTTGAACTTCCCGTACATGGGAAATTCCACCGGGCTGGTCATTACCAACTTCTGGCGCGGATATTTCGCCACGGTGCCGCCCACTTCATCTCGCTCCAGGGTGATGTAGCTAAGCTTGTTTTCAATGGCCCGCAACGAAGCGCTGATCCCCGCCGGCCCGGCTCCGACGATAAGGACGTCGTAAACCCCGTCTGTCGCCCGAGCAGCGGGATTTCTCCCCAGCCGGAGCGATATCGTGTCGATGCAATCGCGTCCCTGGTTCACCGCGTTCTTGATCAACGCCAGGCCCCCTAATTCGCCGACGATGAACAGACCAGGAATGGTGGTTTCATGCTCCGGTGTGAGGAATGGCATGTCCGCACCCATGCTGGGGCTGGCCATGACCATGGTGATCGCACCGACTGGACACGCATCCGCACAAAGGCTGTGGCCGATGCACTTGTGCCCGTTCACGATCACGGCTTTGCCCGCGATCATCGCCAGCACATCACCCTCCGGACAAACTGTGGTGCAGGTCGCGCAGCCAATGCAGTAATTGGTGTCGATATGCGGATGCTGGGCTCTGGGGCCGTCAGAGAACAGCTTTCCCTTCTCTGCCGCTTCGCGCGCACGGGTATCTCTCTTCTTCAGATTCCTCAGGTAACTGACAACGAAGAAGAGGGTGATGGCCGCCGCAATCCCGAATGTGATCAGTGAGTCCATGGCTGTGAGCTCAGAAGTATCCCAGAACGAACTGCAGTCCGATGTGAATCAAGGCCAGCACAGCGAAGGCATAACTGAAAGGCTTGTGCACGACGTGCCACAGATGAAAGACCTTTTGCGACCGTGAAAGGAACAGGACTCTCTTGGAAAGGGCGGCCTCTTCCGCAGCGGCATGAATCGCCCGCTCGACCGCGCGGTGCCTCGTGGGCAGGAACCCAGCCAGCGTAGTCAAGAATGCACTGCCCCTCAGCGCATGGCGGCGGAGCCGAGCCACGCGGAACTTCCGGGCCACATCGAGCAGCATCATGTAGATGATCGCCACTACGATGGGCAGGCGCGCCACGCGGTTTGCGTCGGGAAGCCGCAACAGAGCCCGCAGGTCGGCTTCCGGCAGCAGGTTCTGCGCGGCCAGTTGCTGCGACAGCTGCGCCTGCAAGTCCTGCAACTCCCGCATCGATAATTCAGCGGTGGTTACCTTGCGTGGAATTTGCCCATAGAGATATCGTCCGACTACTCCGCTGGCAGAAACCGCAAACATGATCCAGAACGCCATGCCTGCGAGCCCCTTGAACTTCAAGGTGGAGTGGAAGGCGATGATCGCCGGGGCTGTCAGCCCCATCACGATGTGGATATCGAGCCAGTGGCGGGTGTTTCCAATCGTCGCCAGCCATGGCCAGTGCTTGCGAATCGGATAAAGGAAGATGCCGACAAACAGAGCCACGCCGAAGAATCCGAGATACAGCCCTATCGGACCGCTCGGGCGCAGAAGGTGGTGCTTTGGAGAAAACGGCCGGTCCATAGCCGACAGCTTGTAGTAGTCGAATCCGTAGATGAAGATCGCCAAATTGATGGCGATCGCCAGAACGTACAAGGCATAAAGCCGCACACGATGGCGTCTCTCCGCATCCGGCACAGCCGCGGATGCAGTGGAGGCAATTCGGGCGGTGGCTGTGGCATTCGCGCTCATCGGCTGGTCACCTTCTCCTCTGTACTTACTGAGAACTTCTTGTATTCCGTGAACTGGTGCAAGTTACGCCAGTGCTGTCTGGGGGTTTCGACCTCTACGCTGGCCTGCGTTGGAAACCAGT
Organism: Terriglobia bacterium; assembly: GCA_020073465.1. Classification (GTDB taxonomy): domain Bacteria; phylum Acidobacteriota; class Terriglobia; order Terriglobales; family Acidobacteriaceae; genus Sulfotelmatobacter. Next base: position 133,632 of record JAIQFC010000010.1, on the reverse strand, counting down.
ACACCGGTTTTGAGTCCCCAAATGGCAGGGGGGCAAACTCGATCTCCGAATGCAGAGACTTTAGCCCAACATCCTGCAACGTGTCTTCAATACCAGCCTCGATTCTTGCGATGGTGCCGCTCTCCGGATCAATCCATGCCGCCCCGGTAAGTTCCAGGGGATATTCGCGCCCGCGCAGAGCCAGAGCCGCAGGCGACTTCATCCCGGGAACGTGCTGGAACGTGACTTTATCCAACAAGCGGCCGCCGACTACTTCCTCTCCGGCAAGCGTGAACTTGAAAGCCTCTGCGTAGTAAGGATGGAACACCAGGAACAGCGTGGCAAATCCGTTGCTGAGCAGCATCGACGTGTTCTTGCGGTCCCGCTTCGCCTCGTGCACGGGCAAGCGGGACTCAGAGAGGTTCAGTTCTCCCCCGGCGTTCGTCAAGATGACCAGGTAGTCGTATGTGGATTCTTCTTTCAGTTCGATCTTGTCGTCCTTGCCAAGCTTCTCCTGCCGCACGTGTTCTGTGCACTTCACGTCTGAAAACTGGTCGAGAAATGCGGAAGTCTGGTCGCCGGTGCGACGTAGAAGGTCATTTAACTTCTGCGCATCGGATGAGGCAGGAGAATTTCCCGCAAAGCACAGGCTGGCCGTGGCAATCACGGCCCACGTGCTGACCCGCAGAAGGTTTCCAATTTGTATTCGTCGCATCATTCTTTATGCTTCTTCGAATCGAAGCGGTAGCCGAGCGAGAACATGAACTGGTCATAACTCAGCTGGCCGCGGTTCGTAGTGAAGCTGCCTTGCAGGTAGTAATGGGGGCCGAGTGTGGTCTCCACCGTTCCCGTCAGAAACCGCCCCCGGCTGTTCGTCGTAACCGCAGAGGTGAAGTTCTGTTGTCCCGCCAGCATTTCCAGCCGCAGGTTGTCGGAGAACTGTTTCGAGAGCGAGAACGCCTCGTACGATCCGCTCCCGAAGGAACTGTTGAACCGCGCATAGTGCGCGTCCGCCCGCAGGTGCACCCAGGGAAGCCGTCCGTATGTGAGACCGAACATCTCGTTCAGCGACGACGTCGCATCTCCCGTTCGGCTGCTTCGACCCAGGTTCGTCGAGACGAAAACTTGCTTCATCACCTCGACCCGGCCTCCCGCGCTGAATCCCTGGAACAGGAACTTGTCCAGGAGGCCGGGAGCCACGCTGATCAGCGTAGGGTCAAACGTCGGAATATCGCGGAAGTAGTTGTGGTTGAAATCGATCTCCACCCGGGGATGCGGCTGGACGCGCAGAGTAAAGAAGCTGCGCCCCAATCCCGGCCCCGGTGAGAGGGCGACGGTATTTCCCTTGGGGTCGTCGAGTTGCGCGGACTCGTACACAGCAAAGCGCCGTCCGTATGAGAACGAATCTTCAAAGAAGACGAAAGGGCGGTCCATCTGCCACTTCAACAGGCTGGCTCCGGCGCCGAAGGTACTGCTGTAGTGAAAGCCGTCATACGCACCGCCATCAAAATTAACAAAGGCGCCGCCAATGACGCGATCAGGACTGTAGTCCCACGATGAAGGATCAGGCGTAGAGCCGCCAAACATTCCGAGCGTGGTCCCCTTGCTGAGTCTTTTTCCGAAATACCCTCCGTCGATGGTGTCGAGACTCGGCGCCCACGGAAGATACAGGCGGCCAAAACCAGCGACCAGGCTTGAGTTCGGATTGTCGTAGGTCATGCTCAGGTGATACGTCCGGTTGATGAGGTTCTGCAGTGTCTGTTGACTGGCTGCAGAACTCTTGGTCAGCCGGCCGCGCCAGTAACCGCTCAAGTTCCAGTAGGTACCGCCAATGCGCGTGATGTCGCCACGAAACACCACGCCCACATCGGAGCTCGTCATGCTGGTCGAGCCGTGACTGATGGTGTCCATGTAGTCGAGCCCGATACGGCCACGGGCGCGGTTCACCGAAGGCAAGGGCGGCCGGGGCACTTCCTGGCGGGCTTCCTCATCCAGCGTGTCGCCTTCTGTGAACGAGATCACCGCCGGGTACTGACGGGTTGCGCTCAATGCCCGCTGCTGTACCAGTGCAGCGGCGTCACTGCTCGACAGGTATGCCAGATCTCCCACCTTCACCGGACGCTTGGGCGTGTGGATGTCCGTCACAGCGGAGGTCTCCGCAACTGCACTCACCTCCAACTCGGCTACCACTTTCGGATCAGCGGCATCGACGCTGTCGCCCTGTTTTGCGGGCAGGTTGCTGTCCTGGACCACCAGTTTCATGCCCTCGGTCAGCCCCTGGGCCCTGCCTCCATCCAGGTACGCCACGCCTTCCGCGACATATTTTACCTTGAAGACGGTGTGCAGGCTCGGGTCATCCATTCGGGCAATCATGGTGGTCGCCTCAACTGCTGTGCGTGCTGGAGTGGCAGGCGGAGCCGAGGGCGCGGGCGACACCACTGCGCCTCCACCCTCGTCGGCGTCAGCCGGCTTCGGGGCAGCAGTTGGAGAAACGTCTGCCGTTGCTTCGGCAGTAGCGGGCGCCGGACTGGCAACCGGAGTCGCGGGCGCGGGTGCCTCCGCGGCCGGCTTCGGGGTCGCGGCCGGAGACGCAACGGCCGATGGGAGAGTCGCAGCCGCAACCGGCGCGGAGTTCCTCCCACCGGTGTTCGCCGCAATCTGATTCTGGGTGAACGATCCCTGCGCGGTAGAGCCTTCCGTTGAACCGGTCGCCGCTGGCCCAGGCGGGGTAGGGGCTGTCTCTGTCCCCGAAGGAAGCGTTGTTGCAGACGAACCTGTCGCGACACCCGCAGGCGCTGCAGCCGTGCCGGGCGGAGGAACGGGCTCCGCAGGAGCAGGCGAATTGTCCTCCGCAATCGGAGCCAGCGTTTCCTGCCTGCGGCGGAAGATTCCGATCAGACTTCCGGACGTCGCCGCCGCTGGCGCACCGGAACGAACTCTCCGCGCGTCCGTCGCAGGACTAACGACCAGAATGATGCGGTTCCCCTCCACTCTGACGCTATAGGGATTGGACTGGTCCAGATCAAGGACCACGCGCGTGACAAGAGGGCTAGTCGAATGCTGCCCGGTGCGCACCCGGCGCACGCCGTTGAAGTGAACGTCGACTCTCCTGGTCTTATCCGTGCAGATGGTGTCTGGAAGATCGAGCAGAATCCGGTCAGGATGGATCGCAGTCTCAACCGAAGGCTTCACCGCCGAACTGAGCGTCACTTCGATCCGCAAATCTGTTCCTACTCGAGCCACTGCGACGTCCTGAACCGTGGCTGTCCCGGCCGTGTTCTGAGCCGCGGCACACGACAACAGGATCATCCACGTCGCAACATGTTTCTGAACCGCCATCATTCTCTGTTATCACTCGCTGGCGCTCCACATGCCCGCCGGAAAATTTGCTACCTGATCCTGATTGAGCACGTATGTGCCCACTTCAGGGCCTTAACCACCACCGTTCCCACTGGGATGGCATTGGTAGCAGTTAATGCTGTTGTACACATACCCCTTCACGCCCTGGTGATTCGAGTCCGCCTGGGACTTCGAGTGGCAGTTCGTGCACTGGAAGATCGAGTAGTCATTCGAATTCGTGTGACACGTGGAGCACACGTTATTCGCGTTCCCGTGACTGGTCGGGAACTGCGTGTACTGCGTGTGATTGAAGGTCGCGTTCAGCCAGTTCGTGGTGCTGTGGCAATTCTGACAAGTCGTCGGGAAGAACTGCGGCTGGGCCTTATGTCCGGGATTGGTGGTGTTGTTGTAGTCCGTCTGGTGGCAGCCAATGCACGCCGTCGGGAGCGTCGTGTAGTTGCCGTTGACGTGGCAGTCCGCGCACTGCCGTGGCGGAACGGTATGCGAGCCGGTCAGCGGGAATGTCGTGTTGTTATGGTTGAACGTTGAATCCGTCCACGTGATGGTGTCGTGGCACAGCTCGCATTGCTGCGGGAATCCCGAGGTCACGTGATTCGGGTTCGTCGTGCCGTTGAAATCCTTCAGGTGGCACGAGACGCAGGCATTGCTGTTCAGGCTGTAGTTGTTCCCAACGTGGCAATCGATGCACTGCCGCGGCGGCACCGTGTGCTGCCCGGTCAAGGAGAAGCCCGTCGTGTTGTGATCGAACTTGCCGTCAGTCCACGCCACCGTGTCGTGGCAGGTCTCGCAAGTGGTCGGAAAGCCAGCTGCGGCATGGGCGACCGGGCTGACTGCGTTGTTGTAGTCGGTCTGGTGGCAGGAAACGCACGCCGTGCTGGTGAGGTTGTAGTTGTTGTTGACGTGGCAATCCGTACACTGCCGTGGCGGCACCGTGTGCGATCCGGTCAGCGGGAATCCCGTGCTGCTGTGATCGAAGACAGCATTGAGCCACGACGTCGTGTTATGGCACTGCTCGCAAGTCTGCGGGAAATTCGATGTAACGTGATTCGGGTTGGTCGTACCCTGAAAATCCTTCAGGTGGCACGAAACGCACGCCGTGCTGTTCAGGCTGTAGTTGTTGTTGATGTGGCAATCCGCACACTGCCGCGGCGGCACCATGTGCGATCCGGTTAACGTAAAGCCCACAGTGGAATGGTCGAATTTCGCGTCGATCCACGCCACCGTGTCATGACAGGTTTGGCACGCCGTAGAGAAACCTGCGTGTGGCACCGGGCTGACCGCATTGCTGTAATCGTTCTGGTGGCACGAAACGCACGTCGTGCTGGTGATGTTGTAGTTGTTGTTGATGTGGCAATCCGCACACTGCCGCGGCGGCACCGTGTGCGATCCGGTCAATGGAAATGCGGACTTGGAGTGATCGAAGGTCGCAGGCTGCCACGCGGTCGTGTTGTGGCAGAGTTCGCAAGTCTGCGCGAACCCGCCCTGCACGTGGTTAGGGTTGGTCGCGCCCTGGAAGTCTTTCAAGTGGCACGAAACGCACGTTGTCGTCGTGATGTTGTAGTTGTTGTTGACGTGGCATTCCGTGCACTGCCGTGGCGGCACGGAATGCGATCCAGTCAGCGGAAAGTTGACCGTGCTGTGGTCGAACGTGGCCGGAGACCACGCCGCTGTGGTATGGCACTGCTCGCAAGTTTGGGGGAAGGCTGCCGAGACGTGATTCGGGTTCGTCGTGCCCTGAAAGTCTTTCAAATGGCACGACACGCAAGCCGTGCTTGTAAGGTTGTAGTTATTGTTGACGTGACAGTCGGTGCACTGTGCCGGCGGCACCGCGTGCCCTCCGGTCAAGGGAAAGCCTGTCGCGGAATGATCGAACTTCGCGTTCAGCCAGCTGTCCGTCCCGTGACACTGCTCGCAAGTGATCGAGAACTTGCCCGAGATGTGATTCGGATTGCTCGCACTCTTGAAGTCTGCCGAGTGGCACGAATAGCAGTCCGTCGACATGGTCTGGAACTTGCTGTTGGCCGCCCCCTTGTGGCAGGAATCGCAGTCGACTGCCGCGTGGGCTCCGGTCAGCGGAAAACGGTTATTGTGCTGCTGCACCTGCTGAATCGAGACCTGCCATCCCCGTACTGTGTGGCACTGCTCGCAGTTCGCACCCAGTTGCCGCTTGTGAATGTCGGCGTGGCAATCCTGGCAGCGCTGCCCGACGTTCGTGAACACGGGCTTTACGTGGCACTGCACGCAGGTGACAGACTGATGCATACCGCGCAAGGGATATCGGGTCTGATTGTGATCGAACTCTGGAACGGCGCGGATCGGCCTCCACGCACTTGCCGTGTGGCAGTTCTGGCAGGGAATGTTCAGATTGCCGTGCGGACTGTGTGTACCTCCGGAGGCCTGCGGCCGTGCCGGAGATCCGGACAACGTCAGTAGCAGTACTGCAGCTAGATTGAGTACGCCCCCAGACGCCAACATTGACCTGCCCCTTACTCAGTCCCTACAGCATTAGAAAACCAGTAAAGAAAATTTAAGACGAGTGATGCAATTAGCAGTCCACACAGGGTAGACGGCCGCATGCCCCGTACAAAGTTACGCAAGGCCCTGCCAGTAACGCCGCCTCGTGCATTGTTCCATTTCCCACCAAGTTCAGTATTACTAGGAGTCAAAGGTAAGTTCTGCGCGTTGCCTGCACTTTTTTCTTCGGACGGAGGGCGTTAAGAAATCTTGACGACGTACAGAAAGTGGGCAACTGCCCCTGCCCAGAGAGATATCGGTGATTGACTCCAAGATATACGCCAGGACTTGCTCCAGGCTTCTCCCAGAGGTTTTAGAACTGCAGGCGCACAACGGTGCAACGCGCAATGAGCAAGACGTCCGGAGCGCTACGCTCGCGGCTTTTGACTGGGCACTGGATTCGTGGGCCCATGGCAAGCTGCGCACTCTTTCGGTGTGGGCTTGTAGAAGAGCACCGTCTTCCCGTTGACGAGCTTCGTCAGCTTGTGGCAGTCGGCGCAGCGCACGTTCTGGTGCGCCCCCCGCAGCGGGAATGCCGTCTTTTGCTCATGATCGAAGAGCGAGGGTCTCCACTTCATGGTGTTGTGGCAGTCGACGCAGCGCGTAACCTCTCCCTTGGAGAATTGCTTGCCGTGGATGTCTTCATGGCAATCTTCACACTGAGTCGGCGCCGCCTTGAAATCAACATTGATTAGCTTGGTTTCGAGGTTCGGTGGCTTGTGGCAGTCCATGCAAGCCGTTGCCCGGTGCGCTCCCAGCAGCGGGAACGTAGTCTTCGAGTGATCGAATCGGGTCAAGTCCTTCCACGACTTGGTAGAGTGGCACGCCTCGCACCCTGCAACAGTCTTGTCCGCCCGCACCTGCATCATGCGTTCTTTGAACTGCCCCTTGTGGGGATCCGCATGGCAACTGGTACAAGTCAAATCTCTCCAGTGATAGGCCACCGCCGGTTTCGGCTGAAACTCCGCCGACTCCTTGTGGCAGTCGGCGCACGGCACGGCAACGTGGCCTCCGGTCAGGACGAAGTGCGTCTCCTTGTGACGCACCAGGGTAAACGTGGACGGCTTGTACCCTTCAAGGTTGTGGCAGAGGTCACAAGCGTTGAAGTAGGGCGCGGCAACAAACTGCCCCGCATGACGGTCGCTGTGACAGTCCGTGCAGCTCGCAAACTTGATCTTGAATAGCGTGTCCTTCCCTTTCGGGATGTGACACTGCATGCACTCCACCCGAGCATGCCCGCCCTGCAGCGGATACGCACTGGTCGCATGTTCCTTGACAGTGAACGTCGACGGCTTCCACCCGTTCACTGTGTGGCAGGAAGCGCACTCGCCGTGATCCGGCCGCCTGGCAAACTGCCCATTGTGCGGATCGGGCTTGTGACAATCCATGCACTTCGCGAAGACCAGGGGCTTCTTGAAGTCGCCATTGGCGTGGCACTTGGCGCAATCGACGCTGACGTGCTTCCCTTGCAGGGGAAACTTGGTTTTCGAGTGGTCGAAGCGCTCATTCACGGCGGTGAGTGAGACCTTCTTCCAGCCCGAGGTGTTGTGGCAGGATTGGCATCCCTGCGGGAAGCTTCCACGATGCGGATCCCTGTGGCAGTCCGAGCACTGGTTGAACGGAATTCCCGTGTATCGCGGCTTGTTGTCAGGGCCCGGCGTATGGCACTTCGCGCACTCCACCTGAGCGTGCAGTCCGGTCAACGGATAGCGCGTCTTCGAGTGATCGAACTGGCCGACGCTGATGGCCTTCCAGTCTTCGAAGTTGTGGCACTGCTGGCAGGTCTGCCCCAGTCGTCCGTTGTGGGGATCCTGGTGGCAGGTCGCGCAAGTCGTCCCCAATCCCAGATAAGTCCGGTTCAGGTCTTTGATCTTGATGGTGGAGCGTTCTTGCGGACTGATGCGCGCCGGCGTGTGACAGCGATTGCAGGTCAGGCCCGCGTGTTTGCCCAGAAGCGGATATCCAGTCGGCTTGTGGTCGAAGGTTTTGATGTCCCACTTAATCAGCGGGAAGTCCTCGCCATTATGTTCCGAGTGGCAGCGCGCGCACTCCTGGCTGGAACCGGGAGGGATGTTGTAAGTCGCATGCAGTCCCTTGCGGGCACTGAGCCGCGTGGCAATTTCCGTATGGCAGTCCAGGCACTTCAGCGCCGCCTGCCCGCCGCCGAACTTGTGGCAACTGGCGCAGTTGGTCGATCCATTGAGTGATTGATGCGGCCTCGACAACGGTCCGGGAGAGATCTGCGCGCCCGCCGCTGCCAGAAACAACCACAGGGAAAAGACCAACCAAACCGCCTGCACTGAGCCCCGAGCCGAACGCGTGGCTGTGTAACTCCACCCAGCCACGGCCTTGCCTTGCGCTCGTCGATCTCGAGCTTCTAAGTCGCTCTTCCCTGGCAACACGCCCCTCGGCAAACGAAGGACTCGCGTCCCTCGCGGCAACTGATTCGCTTGCAGTCTAAGACCCATCCCTGCCACGCACTAGTCACCAGAGGTGCACATTCGACAGTCGTCGATGGTCCAATAGCCGGCTCCAACAAAGTCGCCCCTGCACTACGTCCGAGCGTTCAGATTTCTGACCTCAGGACGGATTTCTGGACAAATCAGCCTGTGATCTGCCTTCGCAACGAGCCTCAAGTTGTGATTCTGATCACAGGCAATGCCAGGGTTCTTCGCTAGATTTGGGACTGGGCGTGTATTGCTTCTTACCTGGCTTGGGGGCGCGGAGTGCTCAGAAGACTGTTCCTTGCTCGGTCGCTGTTAGCGTCGGATCTGGCTTCATTTCGCCGTCAGGAATCCACCTTCATCGTTTTGAACCTCCTGCTTCTGGCGGTTCTTCTGTCCCTGCATTCGTACTTCGCATCCTTCTGGGGAAAACCTGCTGCCGTACTCGTGATTGCAGTCTGGACGGGCATGTTTCTGAAGGCGGCAGAATTTGTGTGGCTGCGACGCCTGTCGCAACCGCTAAAACCGGGTCTGCTAGCCACTCTGACCTGGGCCTCGATCACTCTGAATATCGCCCTCGCCTCCACCCTCAGCTTTCTCACCGACAAAGAGGACACTCCCTACTTCGTCCTGATGATTGTCGCGGTACTGGAAGCAGCCTTCCGCTTTGAGCTGCTGTCGATTCTTGGGGTTGTGCTGCTTACCAGCCTCTCGATGTTCGCGCAGGTCTGGTGGTATTTCCGCGCCCACCCTCCGCTTGACGTGGGCGAATACTTCGAGGCGGGCATCGCCTCGCTCTTGTTTGCCATCGTGGCGGTGCAGGTCTGGCTGCTGGTTGGCGATCTGAGGCGCAAGGAAAACCGTCTGGCCAACAACGTGCTTGAACTGGAGCGAGCGCGCGAACAATTGCTGCGCGAGGAGAAACTGGCCGCCATGGGACGTTTGTCGAGCGCTATTGCCCACGAGATCCGCAATCCGGTCGCGATGATTGCCAGCTCCATTGCCACCGCCAAACAACTCTCCGGCCCTGAACGCGACGAGATGTTCGACATTGCTGCGTTTGAAGCGAATCGGCTGAGCCAGCTCACGACTGAATTTCTCGACTACGCCAGCACTCGCCCGCCGAACGTCTCTGTAATCGCCGTCGCGGATACCGTCGCCTATGTTGCCGACGCTTCGCGGGCGCACGCCAGCCACAAGGGTGTCCGCTTTGAAGTGGATGTCCCGGAACAACTCACGGCAAAAGCCGATGCCTCTCAGCTTCAGCAGGCGCTGCTGAATCTGCTGCTGAACGCAGTGGACGCATCACCCGTGGGTGGAACGGTCTTATTGCGCGGACGCGACGGGAGCCGGGAGATCACAATCGATGTCGAAAACAACGGCGTTCCGATTGCCGAGCCGGCCCTGAGTCGCATCTTCGAGCCGTTTTTCACGACGAAGCCCCGGGGAACCGGCCTTGGGCTGGCCATTGCTCGGAACATTGCGCGCGCCCAGGGCGGCGATCTTGTTCTGGCAAACAACGGCCCGGATCGAATTCGTTTTTCATTGATCCTTCCGTCCGCGGACGCGAACGCGCAAGCCCAGGAACGCTAGCACGAGGACAAGATGGGAAGAATACTCGTAGTCGATGATGAACCGAGCATGCGCCGCATTCTCGCCTCCAACCTGCGCCAGGATCACCATGAGATCCATGAGGCTTCCGGAGTGGAAGAAGCGCAGCGCACTCTCGCCGCCAATGACTTTGACGTGGTGGTGACGGACCAGAGGATGCCCGATGGTGAGGGCCTCGCTGTTCTTGCCGCCGCTCACGAGAACGACGCAACCTTGCCGGTCATTTTTCTCACGGCTGTCGCCAGCATTGAACTCGCCGTCGAAAGCATGCGCCAGGGAGCGTTCGACTTCCTCACCAAGCCGTTCCAGCCGGAAGTCGTGCGCGCTACCGTCCGCCGCGCCTGCGAACGCACGCGCCTGCTCCGCGAAAACATTCTGCTTAAGGACGCCGTCGTGCGCCTGGAAGGAGCCTCCGAGATTTACGGCGAAAGCGCACCCATGCAGGCTGTGCGAGAGCGAATTGCACGCGTCGCGCCTACCAGCGCCACGGTGCTGATCACGGGCGAAACCGGCACTGGCAAGGAACTCGTAGCGCGCGCCATTCATCGCAACAGTCCCAGAGCGTCCAAGCCGTTCGTCGCGGTGAATTGTGCCGCCTTTACCGAAACTCTGCTGGAAAGCGAACTCTTCGGCCACGAAAAGGGAGCCTTCACCGGCGCCGACCGTCAGCGTCAGGGTCTCTTCGAAGCCGCGCACGAAGGTACGCTGTTTCTGGATGAAGCTGGCGAGATGTCACTCGCGGCCCAGGCCAAACTTCTTCGCATTCTCACCGACGGACAACTACTGCGCGTCGGCTCAACTCGTCCACGCCACGTGGATGTTCGAGTTCTGGTTGCGACCCACCGCAATCTCGAGCAGCGCGTTCGCGAGGGCCTGTTTCGGGAGGATCTTTTCTACCGGTTGGCAGTAGTCCCTATCCAGATTGCTCCGCTCCGGGAGCGGCGGGAGGACATCGCCGGACTCAGCGATGTTTTCTGCCATCAGATAGCAACCGACCTCAAGATGCCTCGCCGGCGGTTGAGTGCAGAAGCCCTGCAACAGCTTCAGGAGTACCGGTTCCCGGGAAATCTCCGCGAACTCAGGAACCTGATCGAGCGCGCCTACATTCTCACCAGCAACCTTGAGATCGGTCCCGAGGATTTGCCTTTGGCGCAAAAAGAGACGATCCCCGGCAACGGCAACAGCTCTCGCGCCAATGCGCTTGCTATTCCCTTGTCCGACTCGTTCGATCTCACGGGACTGCTGGAGGGCGCGGAGAAAGAACTCATCCTGCGCACTCTGAACGCCACCCGCGGTGCTCAAGCTGAAGCCGCCCGCCGCATGGGCCTGTCCCGCAGCGCCCTCGCATACAAGCTCACCAAGTACGGGATTCGCGCTTCCGAGTAGTATTTGTCCACGCGCTGGCTCTGAAGCCCCCGAGCCTCGATGGTCAACGAAACTCCCCCTGCCGAGCACATGCCTAAGCACGACTCTGGCCGCAATCCAGCCCGGAACCGGGCCTAAATTGTAAAAAGATTGTCAAACCGGAGGCCGTGGCGCCACCTCATCAATCAAATGGTTGTAAGCTCCAGAATTACGGAGGCTTCCGGTATTATTGGTTTCAGGCAAGTTGGAAGGCCCTCCCATCCAGGACGGTTTCTTATGGGTCACCTTGCCATGCCACTTGGCGCCAACAGAGCTGTGGATTCCTCTAACCCTCCGCGTGCAACGGGAAGGATCCTCGTCGTCGAAGATGATCCCGCGGTGCAGAAGGCGCTGAAGCGCCTCTTTGAGACCGAAGGATTCACAGTCGAAATCCAGTCCGACGGCCGGTCCGCGCTGGAGAGCTTTCAGGTCTCCTCCCCGGCGGCGATCGTCCTGGATCTGCGTCTCCCCAAAATGTCGGGAAGAGACGTCTGCAAAGAAATCAAGGCCCAGGCACCGACGTTGCCGATTGTCGTCCTCAGCGCCGCCAGCGATGTCTCTGACAAAGTCTTGCTGCTTGAGTTGGGTGCCGATGACTATGTCACCAAGCCGTTCAGTCCCCGGGAACTGCTGGCCCGGGTGCGCGCCGCTCTCCGCCACACCGTCCGAACGCCAGAGGCCAGCGTTGTGACTTTCGACGGCATTTCCGTGGACTTCAAGAAGATGGAAGTGAAGCGCGACGGCCAGCCCGTTGTTCTGACCGCCCAGGAGTTCAAGACTTTCCAGTTTCTGGTGCAGAATTCGGAGCGCGTCATCAGCCGGGATGAGTTGCTGAACGAGGTGTGGGGATATCAGAACTACCCCTCGACCCGCACCGTCGATAATCACATTCTCAAGCTTCGCCAGAAGCTGGAAAGGGACCCATCCAGCCCGGTGCATTTCCGCACGGTGCATGGCATGGGATACAAATTCGTTCGCTGATCTCGCCTTGAACCCGTCCCCGGAACTCGTCCGCAGAGCCCACCAGACCGAGTCTGCGACTGCCCTTCTGCCCAGAACACGGTTGCGCACCCGCTTCCTGCTCTCGATGCTGGTGATCACGGCAAGCTTGACGACAACCAGCCTGCTGGTAGTGCGCCACAGCGTCCAGACCAACGTCCGCCAGGGGATCGTCGACAACCTCCGCGACTCGGTCAGCACGTTCCAGAATTTCCGGGATGAACGCGAGACCATGCTCACTCGCATGGTGGAACTGCAAGCCGATCTCCCCATCACCCGCGCCCTGATGACCAGCACCGATCCCGTCACCATCCAGGATGCCTCCCAGGACGTCTGGCAAATCGCACCCAGCGACCTTTTTGTTCTTATTGACCGCAGTGGAAAGGTAGTGGCCCTGCACACCCGGACTCCCGGCTTCACGCGCGAAGCCGCAGAGAAGTATTTCAGACAGTCCCTCGATGAGGAGACTCCCAGCCACTGGTGGTTCGACGCGCATCATCTTTACCAGGCGTTCATCCAGCCCATCTACTTCGGTTCCAAGGCTGATGGCCGCTTGCTGGGGTTTCTGGTCGAAGGCTATGCCATTGACGGCCGGTTGGCCCGCGAGGTCAGCAAAGTCGCGGCCAGCCAGGTCGCATTCTCGTACGGCGGGGAAGTCGTGGCCACCACCCTGACTCCCGCGCAGATGCAAACCAGTAGCGTGCAGAACCTGGTGGCTGGCTCCGCTTGGGGTGAGCCGAGCGACATCGAAGTTGGCAACGAGCACTTTCTTGCCACTTCGCTCGAATTGTCGGGCCAGCAGGCAACCCCGGTTCGGCTGACCGTTCTCGGATCCTACGATCAGGCGGCCCAGTTCCTGATCCACTTGAATCGTCTGCTGCTCCTGCTGGGTCTCGCGGCCATCCTGGTGGGAAGCGGGCTGGTGTTCTTCATCTCCCACACGTTCACCCGGCCCTTGGGAACGCTGGTGGGCGGCGTTCGGGCCCTGGAGCGTGGAGATTTCCATCACCCGCTGGATGCGCGCGGCAGCGACGAAGTCGCCGAGTTGACTCACGCCTTCGATCGTATGCGCGCCAGCCTGCTCAAGAGCCAGCGCGATCTGATCGAGTCCGAGCAACTGGCCACCATTGGCCGCATGGCGAGCTCAATTTCCCACGATCTGCGCCACTCGCTCGCCGCCATCGTCGCCAACTCAGAATTCCTTGTAGACAGTCACCTGACTCCGGGACAGCGCGAAGAGCTGTATCAGGAGGTTCGAACCGGCGTAAATTTGATGACCGACTTGATCGACTCTCTGCTCGAGTTTGCCCGTACCCGCGAGTCGCTCTCGCCGAGCTACGGCAGCGTCGCCGAGACGGTGCAAAGAGCGGTACAGGCAGTGCGTTTGCATCCCCGCCATCACGGCAGGTCCATTGAGGTTCACTGCAACGGACCATGCACAGGATGGTTCGATCCGCGCAAGCTGGAACGGGCCTTGTACAATCTCTTGCTGAACGGATGCGAGGCTGCTCCTGCTTCCGGGGGTCGCGTTGAGGTAACGGTCAGCGAGGACGTCGGCTCAATCTCCATCGCCGTATCGGATAATGGACCCGGTATCGCGGAGTCCATTCGGGACCGGCTGTTTCACCCCTTTGTGAGCTATGGCAAGGAAAATGGCACTGGATTGGGACTAGCGGTTGTGCAAAAGATCGTTCAAGATCATGGCGGCGAGATTTCTGTAGAACGCACGCCAGACGCTCGAACCGTTTTCCAGATTGTGTTGCCGGGACGTTTGATGGAAGACTTCCACGGCGCAGATGAAAACTCCCTGGGTGTACCGTCTCTGGTACCCGCCAAGCGGGCGGCTGATGCAAGCAACAATTCGATCCGACGTCCGGGCGCGTAGGCCAGCGAACCGTCACTCTTCGACTCCTGCCTGCTGATTCGGATGTCGTGCAGGAGGAGGGGTGTGAAAAGCCTAAAGACTTCTGCGGTTCGTGGGACCGCCTTCGCGGCCACGGTTCTCTTTTTCTGCACTGGCCTTGCAGTGTCCCAGGAGCCGCCGCCAGCCAGTTCCACTTCGTCGCAAAATGACAGCACCTTGAACGCGGTCCACGACTTGCAGGAGCAGGTACGCCAGCTGCGAGCCCTGGTCGACGACATGCGCGCGGAAAACGCCCAGTCGCGCGCCGAGATGCAACAACTGCGGCAGGAACTGCAGTCCACGCGCAGTCTTCTGGAGCGGCCGGCAACTCTCGCCAACCATCCCCCCGCCCCGGTCTCTGCCGAGTCTTCCCCGTACGGAGTCCCTTCCCCCGCCGCCAGCGAGACCACATCGACTGCGGCATCTGCGAGCCAACGGTCCTCCGGAACCCTGGAGGATCGAGTCCAGAAGCTCGAAGAATCCACTTCCCTGATCGGCTCCAAGATCGACGAGCAATATCAGACCAAAGTCGAGACCGCATCCAAATATCGGGCGCGGCTCTCCGGCATCGTGTTGATGAATATGTTCAGAAATCAGGGAGCCTCCAACAATCTGGACTTCCCCGACTTCGCTCAGCCAACGCCTGGCGCAACGCCCGGTGCCACCTTTGGAGCCACCTTGCGCCAGTCGCAAATCGGCCTTGAGATCTTTGGACCCAATGTGGCCGGAGCGAAGACGTCGGCCAATATCCAGCTCGATTTTGCAGGAGGTTTTCCCGCAACCGGCAACGCCGTCAACTTCGGCATCGTCCGTTTGCAGACCGCAAGTCTGCACTTCGACTGGGAGCACACCTCGGTGGTTGCCGGCCAGGACTCCCTGTTCGTCTCGCCACTTTCACCAACTTCGTTCGCTTCCCTCGCAACTCCCACATTCGCCTACGGTGGAAATCTCTGGGGCTGGACGCCACAGCTTCGAATTGAACATCGCTTCGATCTTTCAGACCAGCAGACACTAACCCTGCAGGGAGGAATCTTCGACAACCTCGATTGGGAGTATCAACCCGACGCCTTCTATCGCGCCGCGCATGCTGGTGAACTGTCCGGCCAGCCGGCCTACGGTGTACGCACCTCATGGTCGCGTCCGGTGTTTGAACGCCCCTTGAGCTTCGGTATCGCGGGCTACTACGGCCGCCAGAACTGGACCTGGGGCCGTTACGTTGACGCCTGGGCCGGCATGCTGGACTGGCAGATTCCAATCGCCCGCCGTCTGGGATTGTCGGGCGAGTTCTACCGCGGCCGCGGCATCGGGGGCCTGGGTGCAGGGCAGGGCCGCTCGGTGGTGTTCGGAGACAACCCGTTCTCTCCTCTGAGTCCGCTCCGTGGTCTTAACGACATCGGCGGATGGAGCCAGCTGAAACTCCAGATCACGCCAAAGCTGGAGCTCAACGGAGTCTTCTCTGAGGACAACACGTATACCGCTGACGTTCGCGGCTTCGCCATTGATCAGAATAACTTCGGCCTTATCCTCGGCCGCAATCGGGGGGCTCTCGCCAACTTTGTTTACCGGCCCCGGTCTGACCTGTTGTTCTCCGCCGAACTCAGACGGTTGCGCAGTTTCCCCGTCTATAGCAGCAGCAGTGTGACCAACCAGGTCAATCTTGCGATGGGTATACTTTTCTGAAGATGCGGGGCCCTGCCCAATCTCGATGGCTTCTTGCGGGTTTGTTGCTCGGATCGATCCTCGCTCCGGCACAGCAAGCCACTCTCAAAGCCCGTGTGGAGCTGATCCGAACCGGTCACCGGCTGAAGGACGCTTCCCAGGCTGTAGTGTGGCTTATTCCAATCGGAGGCGCGCCTTCTGAACCACCCCAGCAGCAACAGGTCCCCAAGCTGATTCAGAAGGACAAGGCTTTTCACCCTTCACTGATCGTGATTCCGGTTGGCGGTAAGGTGGAATTCCCCAACCACGATCCCTTTTTTCACAATGTCTTCTCCTTGTTCGAAGGCAAGCGTTTCGATCTCGGGTTGTACGAAAGTGGGACCACCCGCTTCGTGCAATTCGACAAGCCGGGAATCTCCTACATCTTCTGCAACATTCACGCCCAGATGAGCGCCGTGGTCGTCGCGCTCAGCACGCCTTACTACGCCGTCTCTGACAAGCATGGCCAGATCAGTATCGCCGGTGTCCCCCCGGGCCGATATGCAATGCAGGTCTTTCACCCTTCGGTCGTGCCTGAGCAACTGCGCGCCATGAGTCGCGAGGTTACGATCCCCGCTGGTGAGATTTCAATGGGCACGCTCAGCCTGGCCGAATCGAATCTGGAACTGGCCCACAAGAACAAATACGGACGCGATTACGATCGGCCGGAGCCGGATAGTCCCGCGTACGCCAGACCCTGAATGGCCACCCTCAGAATCCGAAAACTGAAAAAGGGCGAGCCCTTGGGCCCGCCCTTTCCCGCCTCTGACGTTCACTTCGTTTACATCAACCTGCCAGTGTTCAGATCTTCCGTGGAGACGTTACGAGCAACGTCTGGTTTCCTCGCCTTAGCGGTGACCACTCGACGAATGCCCACCGCCACTGGAGTGGCTCCCACCTCCGCCTCCAGACGAATGTGCGCCTGACGAATGCCCTCCTCCACCGCCGCTGTATCCTCCACCGCGGCTGCCACCACCGGAACTGGGTGCGCTGTGGCCGCCGTAGCTCGGCGAGCTCCGCGGTGCGCTGTAGCTGGGTGAACCGCGATATCCGCCATAACTGCCCGAAGAACGCGGCTGCACGACCGGCTGCCTCATATCCAGCTGCGGACGCGACGAACCGCGTCCGTAGTCGCTGGAGGACGACCCGTAGGAACGCTGCGCTTGCGAGCTAGGTGCCGTCCGGTTCCAGTAACCACCGCTGCTGCTCCGGCTCGACGGCATGGATTCGCTGCGAGACGGTGGCGTAAATGGGCGGAACCCGCCACGAGATCCATTCTGCGCCGGTGCCGAAGGACTCATGGTACGTTGCGACGGAATGTTGTTCGGTTCCGACGTTCGAGGGTTATTGCTCGACGGCGTGAACGGACGGAATCCGCCGCGATTCCCGTTCTCTGCTGGCGCTGTTGGCCCCACGCTCCTCTGTGCTGGCGTGTTTCCCGGTCCTAACGTCCGAGTATTGTTGCTCGGTGGTGTGAACGGACGGAATCCGCCACGATTCCCATTCTGCGGAGTTACCGTCTGACCACCGGTATTCCGCGCTCCCGGATTCATCTCACGCGCCGGCATGCTTGCTCCAGGCTTCTGCCCAGTTCCAAATGCGGTCGTGCCGCGTGCACCAGGCGTGTTGCCGGCCACCCGACCTCCAGCCACGATCGGCGCCACGCGGCTCCGCTGCATGGATTGCTGCAGCTGCGCCGTGTGCTGCTGGAACGACTCCGGACGTGCCACACTCCGATTGTTGCCAAAGAATCGCTGTGCCGTGTTGGTGTGGACAGTCGAAGGAGCCGCAGCACGCCCGCTCGCCGAAAGACTGGCCCGGGACGGCACAACCGGTAGATTGCCTGTCATCAGGCGAGCACCGCTGAGTTGTGCGCGACTGACAGCTACTGCCTGTACTCGTCCCGCACCGAAACGTCCCGCATTCACCGTCGAGAGCGCCCGGCCCACGTGGTTATCGTGGATGCGCGCCAGGTTCGAGAATCGATTCCCACTATGCAGCGGCGGGAAACCACCGAACCGGTTCCGATTGATGTTGACGATGTTGATGTTCGTAACATTCACTACGTTGAACCGGTTCCGCCACCCACCCCACCACGGGAAGAATCCATCGCACGGGCCGACTGGGAACCAGCCAAAGCCTCCCCATCCACCGAAACCCGCTCCAAAGCCCCAGCCGCCGCCCCATCCGAAGAATGAGACATAAGCCGGCGCCCAGAACGGGCGATACCAGCCATATACCGGTCCCGGCCACCACGCCCAGCCAGTGTCGTAGTAAAACCAGCGCCCGTAGTGATAAGGCGCCCAGCCCCACGGCTCGTAGCCTACCCAAGTCCAGCCATAGTAGGGCTCGTACACCCAGTGTCCATCGCGATAGGGCGCCCAGTCATCGGACTGATCCGGGACCCACACGTCGCCATAGTCAGGCACATGTTTCCAGCGCCCGTAAGCGTCGAGATCCTCCGACCCAACGTAGTAGCGATTGGTGTGGTGCCAGGCCTGCGCATTGGTGATGATCCGGTCACGATCGCTGTTCCAGCGATCCCAGTCATCGCGTCCAGGGGCGTCGGAAATCTTGTACTGTGCATCGGTGCTGGTGCCGCGGATGGTCGCCATCTCTCCGCTTCGTACTTCCGTGCTGCCCTGCGGAGTGGCAATCTGCGCCTCACCCTTGCGCACGATCACGATCGTGTCGCCATCGGGCCGCACTTCCACGCGGAACACGCCATCATGATGCGAGGGATGAACGGACACGTTCGGCGTGTCAATCTCGGGCTCAGCATCGCCATCTTTGAAGACGGTGTAGTTTGCCATCCCCTGGCTCAGCTGAATCTGAATATTCTTCTTGGTCAGGGTCGCAATGTTGGCCTGCGCGTTCGATCCCAGACGCAGCATGTTGGCAAAGTCGAGTTGCACCTCGGCGCGCGCATCGTTTCCGGTTGAAACCTTGTCACCGCTGACTACCGGAGCATTCAGTTGCGCCGCCGACCAGTCGCCAGAGTCTCCGCGCTGCGTCGAGACATCGCCGTGAATCATGCTGATGCGCGCGACACCTTGATCGGTCTCCGCCTCGCGTTGCGACGGATGGCTTGCTGAAGGCTGGTCCTCTGGCAGAGAAGCTCCCTCCATGGGCGCCGACGGGTGCTCCGAAGGCCCCTGGCCTTCCTCGGTCGTTTGCGCCTGTACGCGGATGCTAAATGCTCCGCCCAGCGCCAGGACTAAGACTGCCAAACTTGCCATGAGTCTGTTTTTCATAACCCACCTCTCGGCCCAACCGGAACCGCCGTTTCTGCGATTCCCGCACTAAGGGAAAAGCACCTGCCGTGCCAAACTCGCGGCATTGCCTGGTTAAGCAACTGGCTTTTTTTCAATGATTTAGAGAAGGAGATTCAGTGGATAGTGGTTGAATTCGATGCTGGGCTGGCCGACCTCAGCCAAGGGTGGTGGTTTTCAGCCATGTGGCCTTCCCCTGGGAAGTACGGGGCTACGCCTCCTTCTCCCCTTCATCCGCAATCCCAATCTTCGACAACCGATACCGCAGCGCGTTCCGCGACAGCCCCAACAACCGCGCTGCCTGGCTCTTGTTCCCATTCGCGCGCCGCAGCGCCTCCTGAATCATTTCGTCTTCCCACTGCTCCAGCGTCATACCTTCAGGAAGAAAGCTGCCCGCTCCGTTCGCTGCTTTTGCCGGACGCAAATCCAGATGAATATCCCCTGCTTCGAGCACCGTCCCCTTTGCCAGAGCGCAAGCCCGCTCCATGATGTTCTGCAGTTCGCGCACGTTCCCCGGCCAGTGGTAGTTCACCAGAATCTGCATCGCTTCTGGCGTGATGTCCTCAACGGGCTTGCCTGATTCTCCGCAGAAGCGAGAAATAAACAAGCGCACCAGATCCGGAATGTCCTCCCTGCGCTCCCGCAACGGCGCAATATCGATGGGCACAACATTCAACCGATAGTACAGATCCTCGCGAAACGTCCCGTCTTCCAGCGCCGCGCGCAGATCGCGATTCGTCGCCGCCACCAACCGCACATCGACTTTGATGGTACGCGTCCCTCCCAACCGCTCAAACTCGCGCTCCTGCAGCACGCGCAATAGCTTGACCTGCGTGGCAGGGGGCACATCTCCGATCTCGTCGAGAAAGAGCGTCCCCTTATCCGCTAACTCGAACTTGCCCGGCTTGCTCGCCGCCGCTCCGGTAAACGCGCCCCGATCGTAGCCAAACAGTTCGCTCTCCAGCAGGTTCTCCGGAATCGCCGTGCTGTTGATCTTGACGAACGGACCCGATACTCTCCGCGACTTCTCGTGAATCGCACGCGCAATGAGATCTTTCCCTACTCCGCTTTCCCCACCAAGGAGCACCGTGGAGTTTGTAGGCGCGACACGCTCCACCGTCGCCAGCACTTCCTGCATCTTCGCGCTGCGCGCAACCACGTTCGGATGCGCATACCGCTTGCCCAGCGCCTCCCGCAACGACCGGTTTTCTTCGCGCAGATTGCGGACGTCCAGCTCCTTGTGAATGACCATCCGCATTTCAGTCAGCGAAAACGGCTTGAGCACGTAATCGCTGGCCCCGGCCTTCATGGCCTCGACCGCGGTTTCCACGGAACCAAAGGCCGTCATCACGACAACCGGCAAGCTTGCGTTCTGACGCTTGATCGTCTGCAAGAATTCCAGCCCATCCATCCCGGGGAGTTTCAGGTCGGTGACCACGAGATCAACCGAGTTCTCCCGCAGCAACCTCAGCCCGGCCTCGGCGTCCCCGGCCGAGAGGGTCGTGAACCCGTCCTCGCCGAGGTTCAGCTCGAGCAGCCGCCGCATCTTCGCCTCGTCCTCGACAATCAGGATCGTCGCCATCCGCTGTTCATTTCCTCATTGGACTAAGAGACCACTAACTGCGATAACGCCTGGGCCCGGACACTCTCATGAGCCGCCGGAAAGAACATCACAAAGCGCGCGCCTGAGTTCCTGCCAGCACCTTCCCGACCATGGCGGGCACTCTCGACGCGAATCGATCCATGATGCCCATCCATAATCTTCGAGACAATCGACAACCCCAGCCCTACGCCCGTTTTCTTCGTCGTGACGAAAGGATTGAAAATCTGCTCGCGGAGTTCCGCCGGCACGCCCGGCCCCGTGTCTTCAATGTGCACTTCCACTCCGCCACCGCTGGCTCCCGACCGCGTTGCACTCACATGCAGCGATCCTCCACCCTCACCCATGGCGTCATACGCATTCTGGACAATATTCACGAATGCCTGCTCACACAAGCTCTCATCCAGCAGCACCGGCGGCAAATTCTGTTCGTATTCTCTCGACACACGAACGGGATCATCCTTCCGCAGCGTCGCTACCGTGTGGAGCGCGCGATCCAGCACCTTCGTAATATCCTGCGGCGTAAGCTCAGTCTGCAAGGGCCGCGCGAAGTCCAGGAATCGGGTCACGAGCGCGCTGAGCCGGTTCGTCTCGCTGGAAATATACCCCGCGAGTTCCGACGCCAGCGGATTCGATTCCCCCAGCTTCTGGTTCAACATCTCCGCCGATCCTTTAATGACTCCCAGGGGATTGCGGATCTCGTGAGCCAGTCCGGCAGAAAGCTGACCCAAAGCCGCCAGGCGCTCCGATCGCCGTGCTTCTGCCTGTGCCTGTTCCAACTTGCGGTTCGTCTCGGCCAACGTTTCCGCCAGTTCCTGGTACCGTTTAGTCTGGCGGCGGTTCTCCACGACGAAGCGGTTTACCACCATCGCCGCCAGGAAAAAGAACAGAATACGGATGGCTAATTGGCTGTAGCTCTCCGCACTGATGTCGTACTCCTGCAGTGCGGGATAGAGATAAGAACAGTACGCGGCCGATGCCAACGCCGTCCACGCCAGCGTGGCCCACGGGCCGAAGTACTCGGCCGCAGTTACTACCGGCAGAAAGTAGATCGGCCAGTAGCTGCTGTTGATGCTGATTTCGCCCGTGTGGTCAATCAGCAGCGTGGCCAGACAAATCTTGATGAGGACGGCGTAGGCCGGGCCTCGGCTTGGTACTCGGGAAAGAAACCACCCTTCGCCCAACTGCACCAGACCGAATGCGAGCAGGATGGCCTGCTTGTGGATCTCCAGGACTGGCGGGAGCAGTGCAAGTCCGGCAAGGAAGACCAGCCACAACAGCTCCATCCAGTTAATTGTGGGTCGCTTTCCCTCGTTCATCGCCTGGTCCAGGAATGTCCTCCAAAAGAATACGCCGGGAGCGGGTGAATCCACTCCCGGCGTTGTAGCTGTTGGATGCTGCACGGTCCGCAAGCGAATCTCATGCGAGCCTATCAGACCGCAGCCAACACGTCCGCGTCAATGCTTGTCCGGCTTCGACGGTTGCTTGTCCTGTTTTGGCTCAGGCGCCCGTGAAGTCTGCTGCCGTTGCGCTGGCGGTTGAGGCGGCGGAGTTGCCGGCCGCTTTTGCTGCCAGTCGTGAAACTTCTGTTCCTGCTGCTGCTCGTGCTGCTGATTCCGTTCCTCCACCGGTGGCGCCGGCCTGACCAGCGGACGCGTCTCCTGTGGCGACTGCTTCACTTCCTCCCGCTGCGGCGGCGGTCGGAAGGTCTGCGGGTTCCGGTTCTCCGGTGGCTGGTTCTGATTCTCCGGCTGCGCACTCCGCATTTCCGGTTGAGTTCGCCGATCGTCAGGTTGCCCGACGTTTCGATTGCCTGGCTGTGGCTGGGCACCCCGATTCTCCGGCTGCGCTTGCGTGCCCCGGGTCTCCTGCTGCGGGGTTCCCTGCTGCTCCCATACCCGAGGCTGTTGCCTCGCCGGCGGATTCCCGCCGCTCGGCGGGCCAAATGGGCGGAATCCCTCTTGCGATTGTTGCCCGCCTTGATTCGGCTGCCCCGGACGCGCTGGCTGCGGTTCCGGCCGCACCAGCGGCTGCTGGTTCAATCGCCCACCTGCCTGTACCTGCCGCTGCTCGAACGACCGAGGCGCTGGAGGCGGAGTTCTCTGCGCCACCACTTGCCGGTTAATGATCGCAGCCGGTGGCTTCGCCGGCGCTGGCCGACCCGCTCCGATCACGCTGGCGCGAACCGGCTCGACCTCTACCCTGTGGCTTACCTGGGCCGCTTCGATTTCTCGCGGCTCCACTCGCAGAACGTTCCTTGCCACCGGCCTCGCATTCACGAACGCGTCATGCGAAACCACCGTCACGCCGCCGTTCACCCGCATATTTGCATACCGGATGTTGCTGACCCCCGTGGAACGGTTGACCACCACGGTGTTGTACACGTTTGTGACATTCGTGATATTCACCGTCGTGTTGGTGATGTTCACGTTGTTCACGTAGGTGCGGCTCACCCGGTAACCGGGGACGAAGACCTCTCCCGGAGCCAGCGGAAACCAGCCCACTCCAACGCCCGCCGAGAAGCGGACCCCCGGCCCGCCGCCAACGAACGCCACCAATGCCGGAGCCCACACCGGCCGCACCACGACCGGTCCCGGCACCCAGAACCATCCGCCGCTCACAAATGCCCAACGCCCGTAGTGGAACGGAGCGAAACCCCAGGGCTCATCTTCCACCCAGGTCCAGCCCCACGGCCCAACCCAAACCCAGTGCCCGAAGCGATACGGAGCCCAGCCTACAACCACGGCCCGCGGCCTCCAGCACGGTCCATAGCCCGCGACGTAGCTCCAGTCGCCGTACTCATCGAGGTCCTCGTAGCCGGTCATCTCGCGCGAAACGTAGTTGGCCGAGTCAGCATGATCCTCGTGATCGTCGCGCTCGAAAGCCCAGCGATCCAGATTGTCCTGCTCAGGAATTTGCCCCAGGTCATAGTCAAGGTGGTCCGTTCCCGTAAATGTCGCCGATTGACGCGCAACGACTGTGTAGGAGAATCCACCACCGGTGGCGCGCCCGCGTCCGTGCCATACGGTGGCAATCGTCTGGTTGCCATCCGCGCTCACGTCAACTCGGTACTCGCCCGGCTGCAGCAACGTGAACGCCAAGTTGGGCGTATCGACTTCATACGTGTCGTCATCATCGACATGACGCACCCGCAGGATCATCGAGCCCTGCGCCAGACGAATCTGCGTCGCCTGATCGTCCAGTGCGAGAAAGGTGATCCCGGTCTTCGAGCCTAGCCGGATCGCGGTCGATCCCACATGGACTTCGGCCCGCGAATCTTCGTCCGTCCAGAGATCGTCGCCGCTAACCATCGGACGGTTCGGCACGGCTGTGACCCAATCGTCTTCTCCGCCAGGACGGTACGACACCGATCCTTGCGAATAGTTCAGCCGGGCCACGCGGCCCGGAGGATCGCGGTCATCATCGTTGTCCTGCGCCTTAGCCGTGGTTGATGCTTGCAGGAGAAATGCAAAACTCGCCAGTAAGAGAACCCTAGCCCAATTCTGCCCATGTGTCTTCATATCATCGCCTCGGAGGAACAATTGTCCGCATCCACAATCTTAGTCCCATCTCTGTAAACACCCTAGAGGTGCTTTAGTTTCCTGGATGCGCCAAGCCCTTCGTGAAGATGCACTTGTAAGAAACAGGGTTGTTGCAGGAAGGTCGGAGGAGGCAGCCCCTTCACTGCCTCCTCTGTGTTCTCAGCGTGAGTTCCCCAGCGTTCTCTGCGATCAAACCGGTGATGCCTGATCGCAAATCACGTCAGTTCTTCAGCTTGGGCCGCTGGCAGGCATCCACGATCTTCGTCGGATCGATGGCGTCCTTGTCTACCTGCTCTTCCAGAATCTTCCCGTCTTTCCCGATCAGGAAGTTCACGCGGCGTGGAGCTTGATATTCGTCCTTGTAGATTCCCCACTGGTGGGTCACCTTTCCGCCCCAATCGCTCAGCAGCGGGAACGTGACTCCAATCTGGTCAGCAAAGGCTTTGTTGGCGAAGGCACTATCCATGCTCACACCCAGGACCTGGGTGTCGGCTGCTTCCAGCGTTTTCAGGTTCTGCTGGAAGTTCTTCATTTGCTGCGTTCAACCGCCAGTGAACGCGAAGATGTAAAACGCCAGCACGACGTTCTTCTTTCCGCGATACTGGCTCAAGGAAACGTCTTTCAGATCGTTCCCATCGAAATACTTCAGCGAGAAATCCGGAGCCACATCCCCCACCTTGGGCATGGTTCCCTCTGCAGACTTCTTGGTCTGGGCCGCAAGCGGTCCGGCGCTCAAAACGGCCAGAGCGACCGTCAGCATCGCGGCAGCCACCATGTTGGGTCTTCTTTTCTGCATGACAACTCCTCCACTCGGACGATGGTAAAGCTTACTCCACACACCTCTTTCCACAAAGTGGTGACGCTGGTCACTAACCAGAACATAGTACCTTTTTCGCATTGCCCAAACCGCTACGAAACAGTACATTTCTGTGTAACCCCCAAGCGCCTTCGATGAGCATTGCTACCCTAAACGACATCTTTTTTACAGCTGTCGAGCGCAAACTCGACCGGATGATGCTTTACCGCGAGGCGGGCAAGTGGCTGCCCATTTCGTCGCGGGAGTTCGGCGAGAAGGTAGCGTCCGTCGCTCGCGTACTGCGTCACTGGGGGATCGGCAAAGGCGATCGCGTCGCCATCCTCAGCGAGAACCGTCCCGAGTGGCCCATCGCCGACATGGCCACCTTGCTGCTCGGAGCCATCTCCGTCCCGCTCTACACTACGCTGACGCCCGAGCAAACCGCCTTTGTGCTGCGCGATTCCGGATGCCGCACGATTTTTCTCTCCTCTGACCATCAACTGCACAAGGTTCTCTCCATCCTCTCCCAGACCCAACTCGAGAACATCGTCGTCATGGATCGAGTGGAACTCAAAGGGGATCTCGCTCCTTTGTCCGGGACATGCGTCACCATGGACAGCCTGATGCACCAGCCTTCCTCCGGACTCGACTCCGAGATCGAAAAGCAGGCCCGGTCGACGGCTCCTGACGACGTGGCAACTATCGTCTATACCTCGGGCACAACAGGAACGTCCAAGGGAGCAATGCTGACCCACGGCAACATTGCCTCCAACATCCAGTACTCGTTATTGGGCTTCGACATTCTCCCCGGCAAAATCAGCGTCTCGTTCCTTCCCCTGTGTCACATCACCGCCCGCCACGTGGACTTCTCCATGATCTACCACGGCGTGACACTGGCCTACTGCCCGTTTATCGAGCAGTTACCCACCGCCCTGAAGGAAGTGCGCCCGTCCCTCTTCGTCGCCGTGCCCCGCGTCTACGAAAAAATCTATGCGCAGGCGGTGCAGAAGGCGAAGGGCTTCCCCAAGAACGCCATCTTTGGCTGGGCGTTGTCGGTTGGCCGCGCTCACAAACCCGAAATTCTTGGGGGACGCACTCCGCGCTCGCTGAGCTGGAGGTTGGCCAACAAACTGGTGTTCTCCAAAATCCGCGACGGCCTCGGAGGCCGGGCCGATACCTTCATTTCCGGCGGCGCGCCCCTGGGCCGCGATCTGGCCGAGTGGTACGCCAATGCCGGCATCCGCATCCATGAAGGATATGGCCTGACTGAAACCTCGCCCGTCATCGCCGTCAACACTCCTGTGAATCATCGCATCGGAACCGTCGGCAAGATTCTTCCCAATCTTGAGGTGAGCATCGCCGAAGATGGCGAAATTCTCGTGCGTGGCCCTTCCGTCTTCAAGGGCTACTGGAACCGTCCCGAAGAAACTGAGAATGCCTTCGTCAATGGCTGGTTCAAGACCGGGGACATCGGCAACATCGATGCTGATGGATATCTCTCGGTCACTGATCGCAAAAAGGATCTCATCAAGACCTCGGGCGGCAAGTTCATCGCGCCTCAGCCGATCGAGAACTCCCTCAAACTCAACTCCTTCATCGGTACTGCGGCCATCGTCGGGGAGAAGCGCAAGTTCCCCGCCGTGATCATCTCCCCCAACTTCCCCTTGCTCGAAGACTGGGCACGTTCGAGCGGCATCCCCTTCTCTTCGCGGGCCGAACTCATTGCCGATCCGAAAGTGCAAGCGCTCTACGAGGGGTTCGTCGAGGAGATTAATCAGAATCTGGCGCGGTTCGAGAAATTGAAGCGGGTGCTGCTGGTCCCGGATGAATTCACCGTTGCGAATGGAACTCTGACCCCGACCATGAAGCTGCGCCGCCGCGTTGTCGACGACCGTTACCGCCACCAGATCGACGACCTCTACGCCCAGGCTGAAGCGGCAACCGTCTCGTAACATGTGGAGACAGCCGCCCTCGGCTGTCCGGTCGAGCGCAGTTCGACATTCGTGCTGTTCTCGCGTTCCTTTCATTACAATAAGAACATGTCGGACTCATTCCTCATCGCCGGACGCCCCTTCCGCTCCCGCCTCATCGTCGGTACGGGAAAATACAAATCCTTCCAGGAGACCGCGCGCGCGCTCGAAGCCAGCGGCGCCGAAATGGTTACGGTCGCCGTCCGCCGCGTCAACCTCGACCGCAGCAAGGAATCGCTGCTCGACTACATCGATCCCAAGAAATACTTTTTGCTCCCCAACACTGCCGGCTGTTACACGGCCGACGAAGCCATCCGCACCGCCCGTTTGGGCCGCGAAGTCGGGCTGTCCGACTGGGTCAAGCTCGAAGTCATCGGCGACCAAGCCACGCTCTATCCCGACGTGCAAGCCACACTGGAGGCCACGCGGGTTCTGGTGAAAGAAGGCTTCACCGTCCTTCCCTACACGTCCGACGATGTCGTCTTTGCCAAGCGTCTGGTCGATGCCGGAGCCGCGGCCGTCATGCCTCTCGGCGCTCCCATCGGCAGCGGCATGGGTATTCAGAATCAGGCCCACATCCGCATCTTGCGAGAGATGATCACAGGCGTTCCGCTCGTCGTGGACGCAGGAGTTGGCACCGCGTCCGACGCCGCTATCGCCATGGAACTGGGCGCCGACGCAGTGCTGATGAACACCGGAATCGCTAACGCTCAGGATCCCGTGCTGATGGCTGAAGCCATGCACCACGCCGTGCTCGCCGGACGCCAGGCTTATCTGGCCGGCCGCATGCCAAGAAAGCTCTACGCCACCGCCAGTTCCCCGCTGGAAGGCGTAGTGCGTTAATGTGGCGCGGGCGCCCCGCCCGCGCTTCCTGCAGTGACGTTGCTGGCTGTCCGCGGCAAGACCTTGGAAGCTACGTCTCACGATGCGTCAGAGAGTTTTAACCCAAAAGAAAGGGCGGCTCTAAGAGCCGCCCTCATTCAAAATTCCCGCCTTCCGCCGATCAAGCTCTATCTGCTTTGATCAGCGAAATCTGCGGCTCAGAGCATCTTTGCACTTTCCACATGGATGGAATCCTTGCCCATGTGTCCCGTAACGGCGATGTGATGTCCTTCATGCCCCTTCAATGCATCCGGATTCTCGACAGCCAACACCTTCTGGTCCGCGTCGGTCACGATCACCATCTTCGCGCCGGCAGCCAGGCACTTCTTGGTGCAAGCCTCCCCGCCAGCATTGGCGCCCTTCGCGCCGCACTTGTCGTCGACTACCCATGCGTTGACCGTTGCGCTCTTGCCCATCTCATCGAATGCGAAAGCTGTCAGGGCGAACACGAAGCAGATCAAGAGACAAAGCACTAGAACTTTTCTCATGGCCGGTTTTCTCCTTTTGGATGTTTCTCGCTGCGGCCGCTCCGCCGCAGGTTGTGACGGGTATCTTCGCGCTCGCGGACAGCTTCCCGCCAGCAGGCGCCGAATCAGAGCCCCCAGGAATCCCACAGAATTCCTGCCCGGTTGTGATTGAGGCAACGGAACTATACCACAGGGAAATCACTCGTTTGTCAGCCGATTTGTAAAAAGTAGAACACGAAAGTTACAGCAGGCAGGGACCCGTAAACTTACTTCTTCGCGGATCGATTCGTTGGCACGGGGGGTCTGGCGGGAGCGGGAGGAACATACACGTATTCTCCCGGCTTGGCATACCCCAGTTGCTCACGCGCCTCTTTTTCGATGGCTTTCTGATCGCTCTTCAAGCCTTGAATCTGCTGCGCGTAACGCTCGTTCTCCTGCTGCATCTCCATGATCTTCTTTTGCAGCGCTTCGTGTTCCGCGCGTTTTTGGCGGTACACCACCATGCCATTGGCGCCGAACATAACATGCACAAACAGGAAGCATGCCAGCGTTGCCACGGCAATCGTGGCGATGCGCCGCCGCAGGGCGTACATCTGCAGCAGGAATGGGCGGGCATGCTCAATCCACGAGGCCGCCAGAGCCTCGGCCTGCGGCGCTCTTTCAACCACAGCCCGCAACCCATCTTCTGGACGCGGAAACCTTCGAATCTTTGAAAAATGGTTCACTGGAAAATCCATTGCTTCGCCGCCGCGCTCAGCTTCTCCAAGCCGGCCTCATCGCGCGCCTCGGAGTAGACGCGCACCACAGGCTCTGTTCCCGACAACCGGTAACATACCCACGAGCCGTCGTCCAGAACCAGCTTCAGTCCGTCGGTGCGAACCACGTCGCAGACCTTCCGCCCCGCGAATTCCCGCGGATCAGTGCGCAACTTCTCAGTGAACTTCTCCTTCACCTCAGCGGTCAAGCGGAAGTTCTCCCGCAGCGGATAGTAGGAACCAACTTGGTTACACAGGAACTTCAGTTGCTCACCCAGCGACTTCCCCCTTCGCGCCACCATCTCACAGCACAACAGTCCTGCCAGCACGCCATCCTTTTCCGGAACGTGATGCCGGATCGACAGCCCCGCGCTCTCTTCCCCGCCAATCGCGATTTTGTCCTGCATGATGAGTTCGCCGATGTACTTGAATCCCACCGGAGTCTCATGCAGCTGCACACCATGCTTCTTCGCCAGCGCGTTGATCAAATTTGTGGTCGCCACCGACTTGGCCACGCCGTTCTTCCAGCCCCGGCTCTCGACCAGATAGTCGAATAGCAGGGCGATCACGTAGTTCGGTTGAAGAAACGTTCCGTCGCCATCGACAATTCCGAATCGGTCCGCATCGCCATCGGTCGCAATGCCGATCTGCGCCCCTGTCTCCCGCATCCTGCGGCGCAAATCCTCCAGCAGATGGTCGTCAGGTTCGGGCGCATGCCCGCCAAACAGCACATCCCGCTGGTCGTGGACCGTGTCCACCGCCACCCCTGCACTGCGCAAGAGTTCGTCCGAATATCCCCGCGCCGCCCCCCACATCGGATCAAACCCCACCCGCAGCCCGGCTTTGCGAATGACTTCGAGGTCAACAATTTCTCCCAGCCGCTTCAAATACATCGGCTTGGGATCGAGATTCTCCGCCGCGGGCCGCTGCCCGTTTCCGTGCGCTGCGGACGATTTGCTGCCGTCCCCTGCCTCGATCTCCGCCTCGATCTTCCTTGTCACCTCCGGCAAGGCCGGACAGCCATCCGGAGTCGAGAACTTGATTCCGTTGTATTCCGGCGGGTTGTGAGAGGCGGTGAAGTTGATGACGCCGTCGGCCTTAGTCTGGATGACCGCGTACGAAAGGGCGGGCGTGGGTGCTGCCTCTGATACAACGACCGGTGCAATCCCGTGCGCTGAAAGAATCTCAGCAGCCATCGAGCAAAATGTCTCTCCCAGAAAGCGTGGATCGCGTCCCACAATCACCCGCGCGCCCTGCCGCTTCTGTGAGGCGACATATCGAGCGATGCCGCCAACGGCGCGCCTCACATTGGCGAAGGTGAAATCCTCTGCCATAACTGCTCGCCAACCCGATGTCCCGAATTTGATCTGCGTCGGCATGTTGCTACCTCTCACCCTCGCGCGAAATGCTAATCTCTCCGTCAAGCCGCAGAAAGCGGATCGCCAGAAGATGACGGCGGAGAGCTGACGGCTGATTCTATATGACCGACAAACAAATCGTCCTCACCACAGCCGGTTCCGAAGATGAGGCCCGCAAGATCGCACGCCATCTGGTTGAAAATCGCCTGGCCGCCTGTGTCAGCATCGTTCCGCAGGTCGAATCGATCTATCACTGGCAGGGTAAGGTGGAGTCTTCTCAGGAATGGTTGCTGGTGATCAAGTCGACTGCCGAGAGATTCTCCGCAGTCCGCGATGCGATTCGCGAACTCCACTCCTACGAACTGCCCGAATGCGTCGCCATATCCATCGCCGACGGCAGTGCGCTTTACCTGCAGTGGCTGGCTGATTCGGTGGAATAACAGACTGCGCCAGAAAAATTCTCTCTAAAGATTATTCGATATCGGGGACACGACCTCGCAAGTTGAGGCGCCAGTAGTCCAGCGAAAAGGGAGGTTGGTCCATCGCAGCCTGGGCCGTGAGATTCCTCATGAATTCCTCGCGAAGATCCTCGGTCGGAAGTTGTTCGAGATGCCGGCGCAGGATGATGTTCCGCACGAACTCGGAATACTCCTGGGCGTCGCCCAAGACTGTCGGCGCTGGTTCGATCGAAGTTTCTACATCCACAAAGCCAGCCCGCAGCAGGGTGCCGGCCGCACCCTTCGCATCCTGGTAAAGCCACGGTTCGTGAAACCCGGCAAAGAATCTGGCGAACCCGGCGGTGGCGGCGAGTCCGTCAGCCCGGGTTCGCAGGGACACCAGGTTGGGCCCTCCGCCGCACTGTGCCTCGATCCAACCTCCCGGAATCAGTGCCTGGCGCAACCCGAGAAACAAGCGATCGTGATCGAGCACCCAGTGAAACGCAGCTGTGCTCACGATGCCATCGAAGGCGTGCCTGAACGGAAGGTCGAGCAGGTCGGCGGCGACCAGGCCCAGGCTCACTCGCGATCCAAACTGCGCGAGCAAGTGCTCGCGCGCTGACTGCAACATGTTCTGCGAGATGTCGACCCCAATCACATGACCCGCGGGCAAGACCTCGAGCAGTTCTGCGGTCAGACGACCAGTGCCGCACCCGGCGTCAAGTACGACTTCGTCGCCGCGCAGCCGCAGCCGCGACAAGACCTTCTTGCCCCAACTGACCTGTGGCCCGGACAGCCGGTGGTAGACGGAGGAGTTCCACTCGCGGGATTGAGACTGCATCTGCCCAGTCAAGAAGCCGCCTGTTGAGGGAGATGAATAAAGCTGAAAAGCTCAGCGTAAGTCAGCGAAATCTGCCGGCTCAGATCTCGTTCAGCGCCCCGTCGAGATCGGCAAGAATGTCCTCGACATCCTCGATTCCCACCGAAATGCGCACCAGGCCGTCGGTGATGCCGATGGCTTTGCGCCCCTTCTCGCCCAGAGCCGCATGCGTCATGGTTGCCGGATGCGAGATCAGCGTCTCCACGCCACCGAGCGATTCCCCGAGCGAGCAGACCCGTACTTTCTTGAGCATCCTGTTCGCGTTCTTCAGCGAGCCGGTTTCAAACGTGATCATCGACCCGAAGCCGCTCATCTGCCGTTTTGCCAAGGCATGCTGCGGATGACTCGCCAGGCCGGGGTAAAAAACCTGCTTCACTTTCTTGTGCGATGCCAGGAAATCTGCAACGATCCGTCCACTGCGGTCGTGAATTTCCATCCGCGCCGCCAGCGTCTTCACTCCGCGCAGCACCAGCCAGCACTCAAACGGAGAAAGAATCGCTCCCGCGGCCTTCTGCAGAAATGCCAGCTTTTCAGCCTGCGCGGGCTTGGTGCAGACCACGACGCCGCCCAGTCCGTCGCTGTGGCCGTTCAGGAATTTCGTGGTTGAGTGCACCACCATGTCCGCGCCCAGCGCAATGGGCTGCTGGAAGTATGGCGACATGAAGGTGTTGTCCACCACCAGCTCCACTTTCCGGCGCCGGCAAATACGGCTGATCGCGGCGATGTCGCTCAGCCGCATTAAGGGATTCGTAGGCGTTTCGATGTATACCAGGCGGGTGTTCTTGCGGATGGCGCGCTCAACGTTCTCCGCATCCGAGGTGTCGACATAGGAAAATTCAAGCCCAAAACCGGCCAGCACCTGGTTGAACAGCCGCGGCGTTCCGCCGTACAGATCGTTGCCGCAGACCACGTGGTCGCCCGACTGCAGCATGCTCGCGATGGCATTGATTGCTGCCATGCCGCTGGCGAAAACTCGCGCCGCGATGCCGTCCTCCAGCGCTGCCAGATTCTGCTCGAGCCGCGTGCGCGTGGGGTTCGAGACGCGCGAATACTCGTAGCCCTTGTGTTCACCAATGCCCTGCTGAACGTAGGTTGACGTGGGATAGATGGGAACCGTCACCGCGCCCGTCAGGGGATCGGGTTCCTGTCCGGAATGAATGGCGCGAGTGGCGAAACCGGGTTGTCTGTTGGTCTTCATCTGCGTTCATCCGCTAAATCTGCGGCCCTAGATTCCGCCCTCGAAAATCTTCTTCGACAAATAGCGCTCCGCCGAGTCCGGAATCAAGGTCACAATTCGCTTGCCTGAGCCGAGCCGGAGGGCAATTTGAAGAGACGCAAACATCGCCGCACCCCCGCTCGACCCCGCCAGCACGCCCTCGCGAGCGGCAAGTTGCTTTACGGTTTCGAACGCATCCTGATCGGTCACCATGAGCACTTCATCGCAAACCGAGCGGTCGAATGTCTTGGGGATGAAGCTGGCGCCGATTCCCTCCACCTTATGAGGACCGGGCTTCCCGCCTCCCAGCACAGAGCCTTGCGTCTCGACCGCGAACGCGAGCACGCCCGAGAGATTGTCTTTCATGAAGCGGGCAATGCCGGTGAAGGTTCCGGATGTGCCGCAGCCGAGCACGACGGCGTCGAGCTTGCCGTCCATCTGCTCGAAGATTTCGCGGGCGGTGGTTTCGTAGTGGTAATCAGGGTTGGCGGGATTCTCGAATTGCCCTGCCATGAAGGCAGTCGCATCACCGGCCACGAGTTCCTTGGCGCGGCGGATGGCGCCCTGCATGCCCTCGGCGTCAGGTGTGCGGAACACCTCGGCGCCCAGGGCCCGCATGATCTTGACCTTTTCTTCCGAGAACCGCTCAGGGACGAACAGCTTCACCTTGTAGCCGCGATTCACCCCGATCAGCGCCAGTCCAATTCCGGTATTGCCGGCGGTAGCCTCAACAATCGTTCCACGCGGCGGCAGTTTCCCGTCTCTTTCCGCGCGACGGATGATCCCGATGGCAGCCCGGTCTTTCACACTGCCCCCTGGGTTCAGGTATTCAAGCTTGGCAAAAACGTCCGCTGACCCGGCCGGGACCATCCGCTTCAACTGCAACATCGGAGTCTCGCCGACCAGTTGGGTAATGTCGTCGGCGACGCGCAGGCGGGAGACCTCGGAACTCTTTGAGCGCACGTTACAGGGTAAGGGGACAAGGTGGAATCGTCAATCTGGCCGCCGAACGGGTAGGAGTGCAATATGGAAAAAGCGAGCCAACCCCGCAATTAGTCGGAAGGGCGTGACCCTTCGCGCTTCGCTTGCTTAAGCCAGGCCCCTACGCGTGGGCCCCAGATCCCTCGGGGCGCCAAGACGCTGGCCCCGGATGACCGTGCCAACGGCACCACTACCGGCGAATGACTCCGCCCAACATGACCATGGTGGGCGGGCTCTCCTGCCCCAGCCGGGTCGCTCTCAAGTTTCCGTCGCAACCTCCGATTATCCACGATAGGAATCTTCGTAAGGAGACGATATGCGCCGACGAATCGTCGAACTGGCACTGATGTGTCTCTGCGCGGGACAAATCGGGGTGCAAGCACAGGAATTCAAGGTCTTTGACCGCACCGTTCAGTTCCACGGGTTCGCCTCGCAGGGATTTGTGTACACCGATCAGAACAACTGGCTGACCATGCATTCCAGCCAAGGCAGCGGGGCGTTCACAGACTTTGGAGCAAACGCCTCGATGCAGGTCACCGACAAGTTGCGCGTGGGGGCTCAGTTTTACGATCGCAACCTCGGTAACTTGGGAGAATGGCATCCCTCGCTCGACTGGGCGTTCGCCGACTACCGGTTCAAGCCCTGGCTCGGCATTCGCGGCGGCAAAGTCAAGACGGCGCTCGGACTCTACAACGACACCCAGGATCTGGACTTTCTCCACACGTTCGCGTTGCTTCCGCAAAGCATTTATCCGACGGATCTCCGGGACGCTACGATTGCTCACCTGGGAGGCGACATTTACGGTAGTGTTTCCCTCCGGCATCACCTCGGCACCATTTCCTACACAGCTTATGCGGGGCATCGCAGTGACAGCATGCATAGCGGCTACCCCTATCTTCTGTCCCAACACCAAACCTACTTCGACACTTACGGGGGCCTGCAGTACGGAGGAGACTTGCGCTGGAACACTCCTGTCAGTGGCTTCCTAGTCGGCGCCTCGCGCATGAATGAGGACATCACCGGCAAGGGCTTAACGATAAATCCCTTTAACCCCGGGGCGGGTTTGTTGCCATACTCTGAGTTCTCGAAAGCGGACTGGACCAACCAGTTCTACGGCGAGTACGCCGCTGGGAAACTGCGGATCGACGCAGAGTATCGCCGTTACGTGCGCGACCAGCTCATCTTCGGCGGCACTTCGGCGAACTTGACCGACGTGCGTGGCTGGTACGTCGCCGGAGCTTACCGGGTCGCCAAACGGCTTGAGTTCGGTTCCTATTATTCCTGCTACGCAATCACCAGCGTGATCTGGGGCCCTCTCGCCGCGCTGGCTCCGAACCAGACCGACACCAGCCTTCCCGCCAATCACATCTACGACCAGGTCGTCACGGCACGCATTGACCTAAACAAGTTCTGGAACATCAAGATCGAAGGTCACTTCATGGATGGCTACGGGAACAGCACTTACCCGGACGGGTTCTACCCCCAAGTCAACCTTCAGGGCTTCAAGCCCAATACCAATGCTCTGGTCCTCAAGACCAGCGTGAACTTCTAAGCCGATGGAGGCACGAAACAGGAGAATGCGATGAAGAGCTACAGACTACTTCCCCTTGTTGCCGCCGTCGTGATGTTCGGCTCGGTCCACGCCTCGGCTGGCGGTGTCAAGATCGTTGCCAACCCCAGCGTGCGAGCGGACTCCATAACCGCGGCCGAACTCAGAAGCGTCTTCCTCGCGGAAAAAAGATCGCTCCGCGATGGCTCGCACGTCGAACCCGTACTTGCCAAAAGTGGTATGGCTCACGAGGCCTTCCTCAAGCGATACATCGGCAAGAGCGATGACGTGTTGCAAACGCACTATCGCACCCTGGTCTTCACTGGCACTGGCTTAATGCCGAAAGTCCTGGCCTCGGATGCTGAAATCATCCACTACGTGGGCAAAACAAAGGGCGCCATTGGCTATGTGGACAGCGATCTCCCGGTCGAGGGCGTGAAGATCCTTACCATCCTGCAAGCCGGAGCCAATACCGAACGCAGGCTCATCACCCGCGTCGAACCGGAATACCCTGACACCCTGCAGCGGCTTCGCATCGGCGGAACAGTGCGCCTGTCAGTGACTGTTTCACCAAAGGGAAGCGTGGACAGCGTCCAGGTGTTGGGGGGGAATCCAATTCTTTCAGAATCCGCGCTGAAAGCAGTGAAGCAGTGGGTCTACACTGCCAGCCCTTCGCAAACCACGATCGAGGTTAGCATCCCGTTCAATCCGCGCCCCTGAGGTTCGACCAAGCTCCACAAGTCTCCTCTGTAGCAGGACACTCATCGGACCAGGCACTTAGCACGAACGAGTGCGGCCATTTTTACTTGGTTCCCGATGCCGCCGGCTGCGTGCCGGCATAGTAGCCGCTCTTGGTGCGCACCGTCATCTTGCGCTGGCCTTTCGCTTTCGCCTCTACGCGAACCGCGCGGAAGCCGCCCGCACCCCTGGGATTGGTGGGCTTGTATCCAATTGTGTACTGGTTCCGGATGTCACGCGCCACAGTCCGGCTGATCTCATCGACTTCATCCAACGTCTTGGGAAAGAAGGCGAGACCTCCCGTACGCTGCGCAATGATTTCCAGCGCGCGCTTGGCCCGTTTGGGATGTTCTTCGTCGCCCAGGATCCCGATGGCGTAGACCGAGGGGCCGTTCTCTTCCTGCAGTTGTTTCACAGCCTGCTCCAGCGTCTCGCGAGAGGCATTGTCTTCCCCGTCGGTAACGACAAACAGCACCTTCTTTTCCAGCCTCGCGTTCCGCTTCAGGTGTTCGCCAGAGGCTACAACTGCCTCGTAGAGCGCAGTGCCTCCCTTAGCATCGATTTTCTCCAACGCTTCTTTCATCTTCAGCAGGTCGTTGGTGAAGTCCTGGTCGAGGTAATACTCGTCGTTGAAATTGACCACGAACACTTCGTCCTGCGGATTGCTGGCGCGCACCAGGTTCAACGCGGCCTGGTTTACCTTGGCGCGCTTTTCGCGCATGGACCCGGAGTTGTCGATCACAATGCCCATGGCAACCGGGATGTCCGCGTGGTGGAAGGAAATGATGTTCTGCGGCTTGCCATCCTCGAAGACTGTGAATGCACTTCGGTCGAGGTTCGTAATGATGTGCTGCTTGTCGTCGACGACCGTGGCATGCAGCAGAACTTCGTCAACGTCTTTGCGGAAAACAAAGACGCCGCTGTCGTTAATCCTCTGATCAGAATCCTGAGACTGGGTGGGGGCGCCGCCGGATTGGGCCGGCTTGGAATCACTCTGCGGGGCTGAGGCGGGGGCCTGCGCCGCCACGTCGACCTGTACCCCGGCCCAGAGAATAAACGTGAAGAGGAGGAGATTGGTGGAGGTCCACTTACTCAGCCGGTGCGTAATATCCCGTCCTGGCATACACCCGTAGAGGCGGCAATCCTTTCGGCGGCATCAGTTTCACTTTTATCTTACGCCATTTGCCGTCGCGCACGACTTTGCTGGGACGGTACCCCAGTACATATTGATTGCGCAATTCGATCCCGATTTTCGTCGCGACGTCGGCCAGATCGTTGGGATTGTCAATGGTAAAAGCGCGTCCGCCGGTGAGCTCGGTGATGTCGTTCAGCAGCGCCGGGCCCAGGCGCTCTTCGGTCGATGCGAAATAGCGGTCGTAGATTCCGATGGCATAGACCATCACGTCCGCTTCCTTCACCAGCGCCTTGATCTCACCTTCGGTGTAGCGGCTGTGATTGTCGCCACCGTCGGAAATGATCAGCAAGGCCTTCTTCGCGAACTTGGCCTGGCGCATTTTGCTCATGCCCATGTAGATCGCGTCGAGCAGGGCGGTTCGCTTTCTGGGCACGGCGTAGATCAGTTTGTTCTGGATTTCGTCCACCGAACTGGTGAAGTCACTGACCTCTTCCGGCTCATCCGAGAACGTGATCATGAAGAACTCGTCCTGCGGGTTCGCGGTTTTGAAGAACTCGATGACAGCATCTTTGGCCCGGTCCATCTTGGTATTCATGCTGCCGCTGGAGTCGAAGATCACGCCCAGGGAAACAGGGGCGTCTTCGCTGGAGAAAGTGCGGATTTCCTGCTGTGAATTGCTTTCGTAGAGCTGGAAATTCTCTTTTTCGAGGCCGGTTACCAGGCGATTCATCGGGTCGGTAATGGTGACCGGGACCAGCACGAGATCGACGTCTACTTTCAATGGGCGAACTCGGGCGCTAAGCCCGGGCGGAACCAGAGTCTCCTTAGGGACCGCCCTCGTCTTCTCCAGTTCGCGCGGGACTACGTGGACGTCATTGACGTCGGTCGTCTGTGCGCGCACAGGTACGCCGAATACCGCGCAGAGCACGAGGGCGAGAGCAGCTGCCCGGGCAACGGATGCCGTTCGGAGTGACACGATTTTGCACGAGCGGACAGGGGCCGAATGGGACTGGGCCGAGGAGACTGCTCGAGCTAGGGCCGTAGGGCGAGATGACCAGCGCCCATCATTCAGGCGGGCCATAAATACCTCTTCTGAGGCGGATGTTACCACAGGTTTTTCCGCACGGCACAAAGCTTTTTGTCAAAAGTAGGAGACAATCCACCACAGCCATTCCCGCTCCGGGGCCGGGGACTGGCTCACCTGGCGGACTCTTCCCGGGGCCGCCGCTGATCTTGTTACAATCAAAGGCTCCCCATGGCCGACATACTCCCTTTTGCTGCTCTGCGGTACGATCCGCGCCGGGCTGCCCCCGCGCAGGTGGTTACCCAGCCTTACGACAAGATTACCTCGGTGATGCAGGAACGCTATTACGCTGCCAGCCCGTACAACCTCGTTCGAATCATTCTCGGCCGTCGCCTGGATACGGACAATACAGAGGACAACGTATACACGCGCGCCGCAGCCAGTTTTCGCGACTGGCGGCGTGAGGGGATCCTGCACCAGGATTCGGCCGCGTCGATCTATGTGTATTC
Source organism: Terriglobia bacterium (assembly GCA_020073465.1). Classification (GTDB taxonomy): domain Bacteria; phylum Acidobacteriota; class Terriglobia; order Terriglobales; family Acidobacteriaceae; genus Sulfotelmatobacter. The sequence goes on along the minus strand of JAIQFC010000010.1, from coordinate 94,609 downwards.
GCAGCGCTTCACGGCTCCGGGAACTACCGTGGTATGGGAGCGGCAAGGCTTCATCGCGATTGGCCGCCTTGAGGACTACTCAGCGAAGGTCGTTTACCGGCACGAACAGACCCTGGCCAAGCCCAAGGCCGACCGGCTCGACCTGCTGCGCGCGACGCGCGCTCACTTTGGGCAGCTGTTCATGGTCTATGAGGACTCTGGCGAGGTCGATTCGCTCCTTGGCGTAGCCAGACAAGCCCCGCCCGCAATCGAGGTCACCGACGAATATGGAGTGCTTCACCGAGTCTGGCAGGTTTCAGATTCTGGCCTCATAGACTCTGTTCGTAGCAGGATGCAAGACAAGAAACTCATCATTGCTGACGGACATCACCGCTACGAAACTGCGATCACCTACCGCAACGAACGCCGCTCTCAATCGGGAGCGGCGAGTACGAGTGCGCCCTATGAGTACGCGATGATGACGTTCCTCAACATGAACAGCCCCGGCTTGCTGATCTTGCCGACGCATCGTGTCGTGCACGGGCTGTCTTCATTCTCACCGGGCACATTCCTAGCTTCCAGCCGCAATCTGTTTGAGGTTCAGGAGCTGGATCCGGCTCTGGACGCTGCCCGGGCCACGGCCATCCTTCGCGAACACAGCAGCTCAGGAACGGCGTTGCTGGCGGTTCTGGCTGATCGAGCCTTGTTGCTGAAGAGTGTGAAGTCCGCGGGATCGCAACTGCTGGCAGGACTGTCGGAGCGCCAGCGAGCGCTCGATGTTGTGCAACTCCACAAATGCCTGCTGGAGGGCGTACTGGAACTCTCGGAGGAATCGATCCGCAACCAGCAGAACATTTCGTATGTACGTGACGCAGCCGAAGCGGTGGCGCAGGTCCGCGGTGGGAAAGCCAATCTGGCCTTCCTGATGAATCCGTGCCGGATTCAGCAGGTGCGCGACGTCGCCTTTGCCGGCGAAGTCATGCCCCAGAAATCGACCGACTTCTATCCCAAGCTCTTGAGCGGCTTGACGGTTTATGCGCTGGAGTAGACGTCATTGCGGCGCCGGCGTTGCACGGGCTGGCGTGGGTGCATCCCGTGCCCCGCGCAGCGGTAAAGTAATCGTCAGCGCGGGCATCCTGGTTGTGCTCTCTGCGCTCGTGCTTGCCGGCGCCGCCCCGGAGAAACACCTCTCGGTATATTCCGTCGCCGCCAACTACTCCCTGCCGCTCGTGCAGCGCGATGGCCACGACTACGTTGGTCTGCTCGAAGTTCTGGAACCATTGGGAAAAGTCAGCGCGAAAAGCGACGGGCAGCGCTGGCGAATCCGGTACAACAACGTTGAGGCTGAGTTCAACATCGGCAAGACCCGCGCCCGCGTGCAGGGACACGACATCGACCTCTCGGCCCGGTTTCTGATGGAAAACCGGCGGGGTCTTGTGCCCGTTCCATCGCTCAGTTCCATGCTTCCGCGAATCCTGGGCGGGCCGGTCACTTTGCACGAGGAGTCCGGCCGCCTGTTCATCGGCAGCGTCGCCACGCACTTCACCGCCTCGCTGGCCGGGGACAACGCATCGCGACTGATCTTCAACTTCTCTTCGCCGGTGAATCCCTCGGTCTCCACCGAGCCAGGTACGTTGCGAATGACTTTCTCCCGCGAACCGGTGGTAGCGCCTGCATCGCCGACCCTCACCTTCGGCAGCAAAACGATTCCCTCGGCCACTTACAGCGAGTCCAACGGGACCGCCGTCATCAGCGTGAAGTCCACGATTCCCGTCATGGCCAGTTTCGGCAACAATGGACGGACGGTCACGATTTCGGCTATGCCCACGGTGGCGCAAAGCGCGCCGCCCACTACCGCGCCGAATACCGTGCCGGCTCCGGCGCAGGCACCGAGCACGCCCGGCGGGGGCGGTTCCAACACTGCCCGGCGCTACTTCGCAGTGGTAGATGCTTCCCATGGCGGCGATGACCACGGGGAAACACTGAGCAGCACGCTGCTCGAAAAAGATGTAACCGTTGCTTTGGCGCGCAGCCTGAAGCAGCAACTGGAAAGCCGCGGCATCTCGACGCTCGTACTGCGCGACTCCGACGCGAATCTCACGCTCGATCAACGCGCCACCTTCGCGAACACCAACCATGCCGCCATCTACATCGCTCTGCACGCCGACTCCAGCGGACACGGCGTGCGGCTCTATACGGCGTTGCTGCCCTCTGGTGGAGACGACCGGGGTCCCTTCCGTTCCTGGGGCACTTCTCAACAGTCTTCTCTGCCTCTCAGCCAGAGTGCGGCAGCGGAGGTAGCATCGGAACTGCAAAAGCGTCAGATTCCGGTGCGCACGCTATCCGCTCCTTTGCGCCCACTGAATAACGTGACGGCCGCCGCGCTGGCGGTCGAAATCGCTCCGCAAGGAACCGACCCGGCACAACTCACCGCACCCGACTACCAGGAACTGATCACGGGCGCCGTGGCCACGGCAGTCGCTTCCGCGCGCGACAAACTAGGAGCTGCGCCATGATCCCGCGCCATCTGATAATTGGCATGGCTGTGCTTCTCATCGCCGTTCTTGGCATGAGTGTGTATGCGTGGCACATGCGGAAGAGTGCCGCGTCGATGCCGGTTGCCTCGAACGACACTCGGCCAGTTGCCCCTCCCGTGGCCGGAGCGACCGAGCAAGTCACGCTGTTCGTGGCGCACGACGAAGATGGCTCCCTGCGGGCACAGGGAGCGCGCATCCCCTTGCCTTCCGGCCGTCAGCAGCGCGCCGAGGAGCTGCTTCGCGCTTTGCTGACCATCTACCTCGACAAGTCCTCACCGCATGCTCTCGCTCCCGGCGCGGACGTACGCAGCGTTTTTCTGGTCGACCCCGGAGTTGCGGTAGTGGATCTGAATGCGGCCTTCGCCGATGGCCACCGCTCCGGCGTGCTGGTGGAAGAACTGACCGTCACGTCGCTGATTCACACGATCTCCGCGAACATCCCAGGAGTCTTGCGCGTGAAGATTCTCGTGGACGGCAAAGAACGCGACACCCTTGCGGGACACGCCGACCTCTCCGAGTTCTACGACGTGACCAATGTGAACCAACTCACGACACAGCTGCAGTCCACGCAGTAGAGTCACGCCAGTGCAGCTCGCAATGCTGCAATCAGGACGGAGGACGAATGGCTCATCGCGTCTGCCCCTCATGGCTTGGATACATTCTGATCTGCCCGTTGCGGCGGTGGAGTGACAATCCCGTGGAAATCCTCGCTGGACGCGTTCGCCCGGGCATGACCGTGCTCGAACCCGGCCCGGGCATGGGTTTCTTCACCCTCGATCTGCTTCGGATGGTGGGTACGTCAGGACGGGTAGTGGCGGTGGACGTCCAAGCGAGAATGCTCGAGCGGCTCAAACGACGGGCTGACAAAGCCGGACTGCTCGCCGCTCTGGACGCTCGGCTTGTCTCGCCGGACTCGATGGGTTTGGGAGACTACGCGTCGTTGGTCGACTTCACATTAGCGTTCGCCGTGGTTCACGAATTCCCCGACGTGGGAGGTTTCTTCGCCGAGGTTGCCGCAGCCTCGAAAGCAGGGGCTTCGTTGCTTCTCGCTGAGCCCAAGGGCCACGTAACATCAACGCACTTCGAAGCCGAGTTGAAGGCGGCCTTCGAGCATGGCTTCACCCTGCAAGATCGTCCGTCCATTCGCCGCAGCCACGCCGCCCTGCTCAAGAAGGGATGACCAGGTTGACCTAGGATTTTTCCAAGGCGTCGATGTCCCGCTTGGCGCGTTCCAGGATTTCGCGAATCTTGGCAATCCGTGCCGAGTCGTGCGTGCCGCGAGTGGCCGCACGCATTGCCGCCTTCATCAGCTCGGCTGCGGGACGTATCATCTCCGCGCCCTTCGGACCGATCCATATCTACTGTCAAGCAAGACATTCGCGTTTGGGCTCAATCAGTTACAATCCCTCGTGAATGTTCTATCGCTCGGATAACCGCTCTCCCGACCAACTTCGTCCTGTGACCATCACGCCGAACTTCATCTCCACGGCCGAAGGTTCCGTCCTCATTGAAGTGGGCAATACGCGCGTAATCTGTACCGCTTCGATTGAGGAAGCCGTGCCGCAGTTCATGCGGAACCGCGGCAAAGGCTGGATCTCCAGCGAGTACAGCATGCTTCCCCGCTCCACCCTGACTCGCACCCCGCGCGAGGTCTCAAGAGGACGGCAAAGCGGGCGCACGCACGAAATCCAGCGGCTGATTGGGCGGTCGCTACGAGCGGTGACGGATCTTCCTCGTCTTGGCGAGCGCACCATCTGGATCGATTGCGACGTCATTCAGGCCGACGGCGGTACGCGCACCGCTTCGATCACCGGCGCGTTTGTTGCGCTGGGCCTCGCCCTGGAAAAGTTGGTGGAAGCCGGAACTCTGACCTCAGTCCCGCTGAAAGATTTTGTCGCAGCAGTGAGTGTGGGAATTGTGGATGGAGAAATCCTGCTCGATCTCTGCTACGAGGAAGACTCCCGCGCCGACGTCGACATGAACTTCGTCATGACCGCCGGGCGCAAGATGGTCGAAGTGCAGGCCACCGCGGAACACCAGGTCTTCGACGACAGCCAACTAGCAAAGATGCTCGCGCTCGCGGGCCAGGGGGTGCGGGAGCTGATTGCCAAGCAGCAGGCGGTGCTGAGCGGACTGACGCTGAGGCAATAGCTCCTGGGCCGGCATGGTCCCAGTAAGGTCTTAGCTAACTGGACAATTCCAAGTGGAAGACTAGAATCATCAACCGTTGGAAGTTCGTTCAGTCGGAGGTCCCCAAATGACTGTCTCTTTTGGTGACATTTCCAAACTTCTGGGGGCGTTAGGAACCGCCGCGGGAATACTGGGTGGCGTGGCAGCCATTGTGCCCTATCTGCAGCCCAAGCCCACCGTTCAGATGTGGATTGAGAAGGCGCAATTGTCCGGAATTCCAGCCACCGGCAGTGGTCAAAACTCTGTGCCAGAAAAGCAAAAGGATTTTGGTGCAGTGACGGTTGCGATCAGGAATAATTCTCCGAACAGCATTGACCAGCCTACGCTTCGGTTTCGCTATCTCAGGAATTTCAAAGGAATCGTCATTGCCGACGGAATACTCGACCCCGGCGAAGCCCAGAAGATCGAGCGTGAGTGGAACAAGAAAATTGCGAGCTATCCCGACGACACAACCGTAGAACTGCCTCGCCTCAACCCTGGAGCAGGCATCACTGTGCAGGCATTCGGTTCCGATTGGAAGTATGTGGACCCTGAGTTCACAGGTGTGGCTGACGCGCGAAAGACCTGGATCATCGCAGTCGCCGACTCGCGCATTCACACATATCTATTTGAATATCACCTTTGGATCCTGAGCTTGGTCACGTTTATGGCTGGATGCGCTCTCCTCGCGTGGGGACGGCCATCGGGATCGGCGTCCGCCCTGCAGGGGTCATGAGGCATGTGCGCCGGGTTGCGCCCGGCCGTTCCCTTGCGGTCGCCTCTACAGCAGGCGTTAACGCACTTTGGTTCATGCTGCGATAAGGCTTCTAGCCCGCGCCCACCGCAAGAGCCACCCGGCCCCGAGTCCCGAATTGGGCCAATTCCCAGGAAGAGAAATATCTCACCCTTCCGTTCGTCCGCACCTGCTCCCGCGCTTTACACCCTCCCCTGCCGCCGCTACCGTGATCAGAGGTACAGACCTGAGACTACCTATGGCCGAGATTCGTAATTTCGACCGGCGCCGGGAGCCGCGCACCAAGGTGGATATCACGGTGCGGGTGTGGGGCATCGACGTCCGGGGAGAGCGGTTTGTGCAGGCTTCGAGAGCGCGGGAAATCAGCTTGAGTGGAGCGTTGTTGTCGGACCTTGAAGCTGAGGTGCGCTCCGGCGATGTGATTGGAGTTCTCTACGCGGGAAAGAGAGCACGCTACAAGGTGATCTGGGTGCGCTATTGCGGCGACCGCTATAAGGTGCAGGCGGCCGTCCACCGAGTCGAGCCGGACGAATGCCCGTGGAAGGAGTTGCTGTGCGAAACGGAAGGCGGGCATGCGGCAGGCGCCGCGGATCGTCCAGCAGAGCCGCAGACGAACGCTTGAGTGCCTAGAAGCTGCCTGGGCGCTAAGGATGCGAGCCAAACGCGCGATAATTGGGTCGCAAAGAACGCGACCCTTCGCGCGGCTCGCTCAGATCCCTCGCGGCGCAAAGAACGCTTGCTCGGGATGACAACCACATTGCGGCGCTGGGCGGCACGACTGGAAGTTGCGCCCTTCCCGAAAAATTTTGCCGGTGAAGGCCTGCTCGGGGTACGTGCTTGGCATGCACGCACCTAACTGGTCCCTGGCAACTGGACACTGACCACTGCTTCTACGCGATCCACACCGTCTTCGCGTTCATGAATTCCCGTATCCCGACCCCGCCCAACTCGCGGCCGTGGCCGGACTGCTTCACTCCGCCAAACGGAATCCGCGTATCGGAGGCCACCATCTTGTTGATGAAGACCATCCCAGCTTCGAGTTCGTTGATGAAGCGTTCACGCTCCCGCTCATCGTTGGTCCAGGCGCTGGCTCCCAGGCCGAAGCGGACATCATTGGCAATGCGGATCGCCTCGTCCTGATCCTTCACGCGAAAGATCGACGCCACGGGACCAAAGAATTCCTCGCCGTACGCAGGCGAATCTTTGGGAATGTTCGCCAATACCGTCGGAGCGTAGTAATTCCCCTTCATCTTGAGTGGATGGCCTCCGGTGAGAATCTTCGCACCGGCCTTCACCGTCTTCTGCACATCGGCATCGAGTGAGGTGACCGCGTCCGGCGTGGCCAGCGGACCGAGTTCCGTCTTCTCATCAAACGGGTCGCCCACCCGCAGGCTCTGCATGCGCGCCACGAACTTGCGCTCAAACTCGTCCGCAATCGGCTCGGCCACAATAAAGCGCTTGGCCGCAATGCAGGACTGCCCGTTGTTGATCACACGCGCCTCGACGGCTGTAGCAACCGCCGCGTCCAGATCGGCGCTGGGCATGACGATGAACGGATCGCTTCCGCCCAACTCCAGCACGACTTTCTTGATTCGCTTGGCCGCGCCCACGCCCACCTGGATGCCGGCCTGCTCGCTTCCGGTCAGCGTCGCCGCCACGACGCGCGGATCGTTCAGCAGCGCGTCCACCTGCTGGGATCCGATCAACAGCGTCTGGAACACGCCTTGGGGAAATCCAGCCTCCAGAAAAATCTTCTCGATAGCCAGCGCACACTGGGGAACATTCGATGCATGCTTCAGCAGTCCGACGTTGCCGGCCATGAGAGCCGGAGCGGCAAAGCGAATCACCTGCCAGAAAGGAAAATTCCATGGCATCACCGCCAGAATCGGACCGATTGGCAGATACCGGATGAAACTCTTCTTTGCGCCAGTCTCGACGACTTCGTCGGCCAGGAAACGCTCGGCATTCTCCGCGTAATACCGGCAGGCGGTCGCGCACTTCGCCGCCTCCGCCACCGCCGCCTTGTAGGGCTTGCCCATCTCCAGCGTCATCAGGTGCGCGAACTCGGCCTTGTCTCGCTCCAGGATCTCCGCGGCTTTCAGCATTCGCTGTGCGCGCTCGGCAAACGGAGTCTTGCGCCCACGCTGGAACGCTATTACCGCCAGTCGCAGCTTGTCCTCGATCTCCGTCGCCGAAAGGGGCGGGAATGTCTTAATCACTTCGCCGGTGGCAGGATTAGTAGTCGCAATGGCCATGATCGTGGTTTCCTTAGTTGGTTGGTCGACATTCACCCCGAAAACAGGCTCGGCCCATTCTTGTCTCCACAGCCTGGCAACGGAAAGGGGAGCGGTCATACCACTATACCATTCCGCTCCTTCTCGATTCGTCGACTCGGGCACCGGGTCGGCTCTTGGACGGCGGTTCTAAGGCTGTTCAGACCAGCAAGGCCCTGCCCTGCAGTTTACATCCGGTTCTGATGTAGACTCACTGCCACTCGATGCGGGTGGAGATCAAATCTGGTTCCTATCGATTCGGTGAGCAGGAGCACGTCCTTTGAAGAGATTCGTCACAGGTTTCGTGACCGGCGCGGTGGTTTTGACATTTTGTGTTCTCGGTTACGTGAGACTCGGTCTCGTGGATGTTCGAGCCGATACCCCTGCTCCTGCCTGGGCAACCGGGTGGATGTACTCGGTTGTTCATGCCTCAGTTCGGCGCACGGTCCCCCCGTTGAAGAACCCATTGCCTCCGGGTGATGAAACCCTGATTGCGGGAGGGAAGCTGTATCTGAACGATTGCGTTGGTTGTCACGGTGCGCCCGGCAAACCTCCAAGCGAGTTTGGCGCCACCTTTTATCCTCCCGCGCCGCAATTGGCGCGCTCGGGGACGCGATATTCGGAAGGCGAGATTTTCTGGATAGCGAAGCACGGGATCCAGAGAACGGGAATGGCGGCGCAGGGGTCTTCGTATTCGGATCAGGAGCTGTGGTCTATGGCTGCTTTCATCAGCCGCATCAGCAAACTTCCCCCGCGAGTCCTGGCGGGTATCGAAGAAAAGACCGTCAAGAAGTAGCGTGATTCTGGGGTGTGCCAGATGAGAACCTTTGTTCTCGGCTTCATCGCCGCTTTTGTCATTCTCCCGATCGGCGCGCTCGGCTACTTCCGGCTGGGTCTTGCGGAAGTACGGAGCGACGCGAAGCCCCCGGGCTGGGAGAGTCAACTAATGGGGTCCGCGGTGCGCGCTTCCGTCCGCAGGAGCGCAGCGGGGATTCAATCTCCGCTGCCCACGAATAGCGACGAAACTCTGGTCGAAGGCGGAACTCTTTACTTCAATGGTTGCGCGGGGTGTCACGGCGAACCCGGGAAACCCGAGGAGGATCTCAGCCACTATCCGCGGGTGCCTCAGTTCGCGCAGGTTGCCACGCAATACTCGGAGCCAGAGATGTATTGGATCATAAAACACGGCGTCCGAATGACAGGGATGTCAGCCTATGGCCCTTTTTATTCAGACAAAGAAGTGTGGGCCCTTGCCCGTTTCCTCCGCCGAATCAACAGTCTGCCTTCTGGTGTGCTGGAGCGCATTCAGGCGAAGAAGGCTTCCGGCAGTTCCTAAGGAGTGAGGCGCGAAGCTAGACACAACCGAAATCCCTGCCTGCGCCTTGGATCGCCGAGCCGGAGGGCCGGAATCACCAGCGCGTGACGCCGGAGACCGGGTTCCGCGTCGATTGGTTTACAATTAGTGCTTTCAAGCACTCATCTTCATTCTGCATATCTGGAGGACTCAATGAAGCTTACCCCTGGCAAACTTGCCGGTCTCAAACGTGTCTCAAACGAACGCGGCATCATCGCTGCCGCTGCCATGGACCAGCGCGGCTCCCTGCAGAAATCGCTCGCCAAAGAAAAGGGCGGCGAAGTCACCGACGCCATGATGGAAGAATTCAAAACGCTGGTCACCGAAGTTCTCACGCCGCATGCGTCGGCTATCCTGCTCGACCCGGAGTGGGGACTGCCCGCCTCCAAGCGCCGCGCCAAGAATGCCGGGCTGCTGCTCGCCTATGAAAAGACGGGTTATGACAAGACTGGCCCCGGCCGCCTGGGAGATCTGCTCGACCACTGGTCGGCACGCCGCCTGAAAGAAGCGGGCGCAGACTGCGTCAAGATCCTGCTTTACTACACGCCCTACGATCCCAAGGACGTCAATGACAAGAAGCACGCATGGGTCGAGCGGATCGGCGACGAATGCCGCGCCAACGACATCCCGTACTTCCTGGAGTTTGTCGGCTACGAAGAGGGCGCGGACGAAAAAGGTCTCGAGTACGCGAAGAAGAAGCCGCACATCGTGACTGAGAGCATGCGCGAGTTCAGCAAAGACCGCTACGGGGTCGATGTGCTGAAGGTGGAAGTGCCCGTGAACATGAAGTTCGTCGAAGGCACGAAGTCATTCGGCGGGCAGAAGGCCTACACCAAGAAGGAAGCCATTGACCTGTTCCACAAAGCCGCGGCGGTTGCGACGAAGCCGTTCATCTACCTGTCGGCCGGCGTCAGCAACGCCGAATTCAGCGAGACACTCGAGCTCGCTGGCGAGTCCGGTGTGAAATTCAATGGCGTGCTGTGCGGTCGCGCGACGTGGAAAGAGGGCATCCCGATTTACGCCAAGCAGGGCGCAGCGGCGTTCCGCAAGTGGCTGGAAACCGAAGGCGTGAAGAACATCCACAACGTGAATGACAAGCTGAAAGCGGCAACCTCGTGGCACTCGATCTACGGCGTGGAGTTGGTGCACGCGTAAATCTCAAAGGACAGAGTGGGCGCGGGCTGGCCGCCCGCGCCTTTTTCGTGCCTCCCGGCAGTTCCCCGGGTTGTTTCTTCCTCGGCGAGGTTCTGCTCCGCGTGACCTCCGCGCGCTCTGCGATTTAAGATTCTCCTCATGCCCTCCCCTCAAACTGTCCTCATCACCGGCGCCTCAGGCGGCATTGGTTACGAACTGGCCAAGCTCTTTGCCCGCGACCAGCACAACCTGATCCTTGTGGCGCGCAGTGGCGACAAGCTCGCTCGAATCGCGACCGGGCTGCAAAGCCAGTTCGGCGTTATGGTGAAGACCATCGCGCTTGACTTGGCTGCACCGCCGGCTCCCAAGTTCCTCTTCGACCAACTGCAGCGCGAAGGAATCGCCGTCGACACTCTCATCAACAACGCCGGCTACGGCGCCTTCGGCGAGTTCGCCCAGATGCCCGAGGAGGGAATCCTCGGCCAGATTCATCTCAACATCACCGCACTTACCCAACTCACCAAGCTGTTCCTTGCGCCCATGCTGACCCGCCGCAGCGGCAGGATCATGAATGTCGCTTCCACGGCAGGTTTCCAAGCCGGTCCGCTGATGGCGGTCTACTACGCGACCAAGGCCTACGTGATCTCTTTTTCCGAGGCGCTGGCCAACGAACTGCGCAACTCAGGAGTCACCGTAACCTGTTTCTGCCCGGGAGCGACACACACGGGTTTCGCCAAGCGCGCGGGTACGGAAGGATCTCGCCTGTTCAAGCAACTCGGCGCCATGGACGCGGATAAGGTCGCCCTTGATGGATATCGAGCCGTGATGGAAGGCCGCACCTTATCCATCAGTGGTGTGCACAATTGGCTAGTCGCGGAGTCGGTGCGCTTTGCTCCTCGCAAAGCGGTCACAGCGATCTCCCGCTGGATCGCTGAAAAAGTGGACTAGGTACTCGTCCTCCTTGCGTCTCTGGCGCGACCTCCGTGTTGCGTTTCTCTTCAGACCCCGTGCCTGGTGCGGCGTTGACAAATCCCTACTCTCTTTTGCAAACCTTTACCCATGGAATCGATACCGTTCGTGAAGTACGGCGAGTCCAATCGATGGAGTGCGGGTTCTCTCTAATAGATCCGCACGAATCGTAAGCGCCATTACGAAAGCGAGGCGTCCAATGTCGCACCATCATCGCCCAACCACCTCGGCCGTGGCTGCCCTTCTGACTCTGGCCTGGACGAGGCCGAAGCAAGCTGCCGCTGTCGTCACGATGATCCTCATTGCCGTCACCTGCTTTGCACAGGATGAACCGCAAACAACCACCCCTGATTCACAAACCAGTACGCAGGCGTCGGCGGGCGCAGAGGTATCTACGGTGACGATCCCTGCCGGAACCAGAATTGCGCTTGTGCTGACGCATCCGATCCAGAGCAGGTACGTCCATCGCGGAGACGATGTCTATGCCCAAATCACTTCTCCCATCGCCTCGGGGAACCAAGTAGTCATCCCGCCCGGCACTCTGGTGCAAGGGAAAGTGGATAAGCTCGCGCACAAAGGTGGACGCGGGGAAGTGTATCTGCAGTCCATGTCAGCCATGTTCCCCGACGGCTACGTGGTCCCCATTTCCGGACCGGCAACCCTGGAAACCGATGATGGCTACGCGCTGAAAGACCCCGGCAAACGGCGAATGGTCAGCGCATTCGCGCTGCCGGCAGCCGGGTTGGGCCTCGGCGCCTTGATTGGCCACTCGGTCGCCAGTTCGCAACCCGTCACCATCACCAACACGCTTCCGCCCGGCTGCACCGGACCGCCGCCGGGTTGTCTTTCGTCGAGCGTGACCGGCCCTCCTGACCGGCTAAAGAGCACGGCAATCGGCAGCATGGTCGGCTTGGCGGCCGGTGGCGTGGCATCGCTGGCCCTGATCATGAATTCCCACAATTTCTTCCTCGACGTAGGATCGCCGGTGGTGATGGTCCTGCAGCGGCCGATCACACTGCAGCAAGATGAAGTTGCTGACGCGGTGCGACAGTCCGAGCAACATCCCGCGCCTCAATACCCAATGGCCCCGCGCCCAGAGCCTCCACCGCCACCCAACACCGGCCATGGCACGTGCTACACGCCGGGAACGCCTGGCACACCGCCAACCATCATTCCGGGCACACCTCCGATCGGAGACAGCCCGAGCACGCCTGACACCATCATTCCCGGTACGCCGGCGATTCCGGGAACCCCGTATCCATGCCCATAGTGTGGAAAGGCGAAGGGTAAGATCGAAGTGGGAAACCGAAACTCAACTCCTCGGCGGCTCTCGCTGCCGAGGACTGTTTCCGAACCAACCGTCCATGCAATGCCCGTGGTCTAATGGAATCGATCGGTAAGGCCCGAAGTCCGAGGTCCGAGATCCGGCACCTGAATCATGCCCACACTCATCTCCCAAGCTACCCGCATCACCGCCGCCGGCAACAAGCCTAAGCTGATCGACGAATATGTCGGCCGCGTCAACACGAAGACCGCAGCCGCCAGCGTGGCCCACATGCGCAGTCCAGCCGGATGGATCGAGCCCGGGCAGACTCCCGAGTTCGACGAATACACGATCGTGCTCAAGGGCATGCTGCGGGTCGAGCACAAAGGCGGTTTGCTCGACGTCGCCGCTGGCCAAGCGGTCATCGCTCACGCTGGCGAATGGATCCGCTACTCCACTCCGCACGAGGATGGCGCCGAATACATCGCGGTGTGTCTGCCGGCGTTTTCGATGGAAACGGTGCACCGGGACGAGAAGTAATGAAGCCTACTCGGTGCCGGCGTAGTATCCGGATCTGGCCGCCACGTGGAAAAACGGGAGATTCTTCGGCAGCTTCAGCTTCACGGTGAGCTTGTGCCACTTTCCGTCGCGGACCGCTGACTGCGGCCGGTAGGCCAGCACATACTGATGCCGCAACTGTGTCCCAATGTTCCGCGCCGCGGCGGCCATCTCACTTGGGCTGGTGAGCGTGAAAGCCTGTCCACCCGTCAGTTCGGTAACGTCTCTTAGCAATTCCGGGCCAAGCAGCTCTTCCTGCGTGGAAACCCAGCGGTCGTAGGTCCCCATCGCATAGATCATCACATCCGACTCGCGAATCTCCGACTTCACCTCTCGTTCCGTGTAGTGGCTATGGTTGTCGCCGCCGTCGGAGATGACCAACAGAGCCTTGCGACCGTACCTGGCTTGCCGAAGTTTCCTGATCCCCATATGGATCGCATCGAGCAGAGCCGTGCGGCCTTTGGGGTTGGCGTAGATCAGTTCGTTGGTGAGGTTGTCGGGGCTGGTCGTGAAATCGCTGGCAATGCGCGGCTCATCGGAAAACGTAATCAGGAAGAATTCGTCTTGCGGATTGCCGGCAGCACAGAACTGGCTCACCGCGTCTCGCGCGCGGTCCATCTTGTCGCGCATACTGCCGCTGCTGTCCAGAATGATGCCCACGGAGACCGGCGTGTCCTCGGTCGAGAAATGTTTGATTGCCTGCGGCTTCTTGTTCTCGAAGAGCTGGAAATTGGCCTGCGCCAGGCCGACAACCGGCCGGTGCAGGTCGTCGGTGATGCTCACCGGAACCAGAACCAAGTCCACGCTGGCGCGGAGCACCTCTGCCGGGCGCAGGCGGACGCCGGGGATGGAGCCAGCATTGTTGGGGCCCGCCCTTGCCACGTCCATGGCGCGTGAGGGGATATGCACATCGTCGATCGCGGTTTGGGCATGCCCGGGCCAGGTCGCGAGGGTCAGAACACATGAAAAAATCAGCGCGCGGAAAGAAATCGCATTAACCGAGGGTGGCATGGCAGCACCGTCCCAACTTCCAATCGGCGACAAGGTGGCATTGCTCAGAAGCAACTCGTCGTGTTTTCGGTTGTAGGACGAATCGGGAGGCGAAACAAGAAAACTTCGGGGCAATCGCAAACGGAAGTAACTTACGGGTTGGGGTGTAATGTCAGAGTCTGGACGGAAGGGTACGACCTCCAGTCTTGGACCCTGCACGATGCAAGTCAGGGAACCATAGGGAGGACTCGAGGTGTACTGTCATTCAGATTCGGAGCGAGTGCTCGTGTAGAAATCCTCACCCTTCCCATTTCTGTCAGGCTTCTTGACCGATACACATAAGTGTGAGATATGTACACATAGCAGGCATGAGAACCAATATTGACATTGACGACCGCTTGATGCGTCAGGCGATGCGGCACAGCGGTACCCGAACCAAGAAAGCGACCGTGGAAGCAGGCCTGCGGTTGCTAGTTGAGACGCACGCGCAAGCTGCGATCCGGCGGCTCCGGGGCAAGGTACATTGGGAAGGCAATCTCAACGAGTCACGCCGCAGCCGGGTTCAAGAGTAGAAGGCGCATGGTCATCATCGACACTACCGTGTGGATCGATTACCTCGGCGGCGTAGTGAACCCGGAAACCGTGTGGCTGGATCAAGCGCTTGGGCGCGAACGGTTAGGCCTGACGGACGTGATTCTTTGCGAAGTATTGCAGGGCATCCGCTACGAGGTCGCCTTCAAGAGGGTCCGCGATGACCTGATGAAATTTAGAGTGTTCGCAACCGGTGGCTCTGACCTGGCCATCGCGGCAGCTCAAAACTACCGTACCTTGCGCCAGCGCGGCTTCACCGTCCGTAAGACAATCGACTGTTGGATCGCCACTTTCTGTTTGCTGTCCGGCCACAAGCTTCTGCACCGTGACCGTGACTTCGATACCTTCGAGAAGGTGCTGGGGCTGCAGATTGTGCATCCGTAGGCGCCGGGCTTTTCACTCCCACTCAATCGTCCCCGGCGGCTTCGACGTTACGTCGTACACCACACGGTTCACCCCTTTTACTTCGTTCACGATTCGATTCGAAATTCTCTTCAGAACCTCGTAGGGGAGCGGGACCCAGTCGGCGGTCATACCGTCTTCGGAGCTTACTGCCCGGATCGCGCAGGTGTAGGCGTAGGTGCGCATGTCCCCCATTACACCGACTGACATCACCGGGAGCAGCACGGCGAAAGCCTGCCATATCTTGGTATAGAGGCCGGCGTTCTTTATCTCGGTGACCACGATGTCGTCGCACTCGCGCACCAGCGCCAGGCGTTGGGGTGTGATTTCGCCCAGCACGCGCACCGCCAAGCCGGGACCAGGGAAAGGCTGGCGCTGCAGGATCTCTTCGGGCAGGCCGAGGTCACGGCCTATCTTACGGACTTCGTCCTTAAACAGGTCTTTCAGCGGCTCGATCAGCTTGAGTTTCATCTTTGCCGGCAGGCCGCCGACATTGTGATGCGACTTGATGACCTGCGACGGTCCACGCACCGAACGCGACTCGATCACGTCGGGATAGAGCGTGCCCTGCACCAGCCACTTGACCTTGCCCTCTTGCTTCTCGATGCGGCGGGCTTCCCGCTCGAAGATCTTGATGAACTCGTTGCCGATGATCTTGCGCTTTTTCTCGGGGTCGGTGACCCCTTTGAGCTTGCCGAGAAAGCTGTCGGTGGCGTCGACCGCGTCGAGGTGCAGGCCGAGTTTGTCGCGCAGCGTCTTCTGCACTTTCTCAAACTCATTCTTGCGCAGCACGCCGTTGTTGACGAAGACGCAGGTCAGGCGCGACTTCCCGTTGCCGTTACGCAGGGCACGATCGACCAGGGCGGCCGCAACGGAGGAATCCACGCCGCCGGAAAGTGCGCAGATAGCACGTCCTTTGCCAACCTGCTCTTTCACCTGCTCAACCGTCGAGTCGATGAAGTGCTGCGGAGTCCATGTCGCCTTGGCGCCGCAGATGTTGAAGATGAAATTCTTCAGAATCTCCGTGCCTTGCCGCGTGTGGTGCACCTCAGGATGGAATTGCACCGCGTACCACTTCTTGGCGACGTTCTGAATGCCAGCCACGGCATTCGCGGTCTTCGCCGTCAGTTCAAAGCCGGGAGGAAGCTCGAGGGCTTCGTCGCCGTGCGACATCCAGACGGGCTGCCGCCTCGCGAGGCCTTTGAACAAAACCGACTCGGCGATGATGTCGATTTCCGCATGGCCGTACTCGCGCTTGTCCGCCGGACGGACCTTGCCGCCGAGGGTGTGCACCATGAACTGCAGTCCGTAACAGATGCCGAGCACGGGCAGTCCCAGTTCGAATAGGCGAGGGTCGGCAGGCGGCGCGTCTTTGTCATAGACCGACCACGGCGCGCCGGAGAGCACGATCCCGAGGGGCGCGTAGCTCTTAAGCTCGTCGAGCTTGGCCGTGCAGGGCAGCACGACGGAAAAGACATTCTGTTCGCGGATGCGGCGCGCGATCAGCTGCGAATACTGCGCGCCGAAGTCGAGGATGACGATGGATTGGGTTTCCACGGATGAGTGTCTCAGATTCGGGGAGAAAGTGTAAAGGAGACAGTCGCTAGTGGCTAGTGGTCAGTGCCCAGTGGCCGGTCCCACTGGCGTCTTTAAAGACGTCGCCTGCAACGGCTCTCTCACCACCGTTCGAAACGTTGCAAGGAGAGACGTAGCAAGCTACGTCTCTACGGCTAGGTTCGGAACATCGCTCAGAATCGGCTCTTCGCGATCAATGGTGGCCTGGACGGGAGCGATCTCTCCTCTGGGCGGGACGGGTGGAAGCGGGGGCGGCGCCAGCAACGCCTCCGGCAATTCGAGGATGCAGACATATCCTGCGAGGCGCGCGGTGTAGAGCCAGTCCACGAGCACGAAATACATCAGGGTCACGAAGAGAATGCAGGCGAGCACGACTCGCCCGGGCAAGGCTGCCATCAGGCTCAGGGGAAGCGAGACCACGATGGTGGCGCCGATGAAAGCTGTAAAGTGCGCCAGCGCGTTCCAGGTACTCACGGCGAAGATCGGTCCGGTGCGCTGACGGCATAACGTGGCAGCCGCGGAAAGCGCTCCCAGCGTGTCCTCGCCATTACGGACGACGAATACCGCCGCCAGCGATAGAAACCAGTTTAAGACGCACCAGAAAACGCAGACCAATCCAGCGACCGGCAGGAACAGGAAGAATGCCAAGCCAGGTTGGGGGTTCGAAGCCGGCGAGGCGAAGCTGGCCAGGATCGAGGCACCCTCGAGGCCGAAGATTGCAGCCAGCACCAGGGCGGCCCGCAAGAAGTTGATCCCGAGCAGCGACGAGAACGGGCGGGAAGTATCGACCGATGTTTTAGCAGAGATGCCGTTCGCATGATCTTTGCTTGCATCGGCTGGGACAACGGCGAGAGAGACGTTGCCAGCAACGTCTCTACGGGCAGCGAAATAGTCCAGCAACGCGCGAACGGTGGCAATCCTCCCGAGGGAGGCGGCGATCATCCAGAGGCATGCCAGCGCGATCGCGCCCAGCATGGCGGCGAGCACGACACGATCGAGGCTGCCGCGAAGAATGTGGGCGATAGCTTGTCCGACGAGGACTGGCTGCCGGGTCCGAAGGAACAGCAATTCCGTGTTGTTCACCGGCAGCGTACGTAGGTACTCGATCACTCCAAAGAGGCAGAGAGCCGATGCAGTCGCGCCCACGGCCCAGCGCCAGGTGATTTCGGCGAGGGTCAGCGACGGACGGTGGAAGGCCGCGCGGAAGCCTTCAGCGGTGGGTGAGATACGGGACATGTGTGGTCAGGATAACGCAAGCTGGGACACTTTATCTTCGGAGGAGAATCGGCTGCCCCTGGCATCTCTCAGCTGTGTCATCCTGAGCAAAGCGAAGGACCTATGTACTCCGAGCCAGCTGCATGGGTCCTTCGCCGCAAAGAACGCGGCTCAGGATGACAGTTCAGGAGTGGACGTGAACCTGTCTTACTTCACCACGATGTTCACCAGTTTGCCGGCAACATATATGTTCTTCACAATCTGTTTACCGGCAATGGCGGCGGCCACTTTTTCATCGGCTAGAGCACGGTCAAGAACGAAGTCCTCGGTCGAATCG
The DNA here is from genome assembly GCA_020073465.1 of Terriglobia bacterium. Lineage (GTDB taxonomy): Bacteria > Acidobacteriota > Terriglobia > Terriglobales > Acidobacteriaceae > Sulfotelmatobacter. Next base: position 76,508 of record JAIQFC010000010.1, on the reverse strand, counting down.
GCGGGCACAACGATGCGGCCGCGCAGTTTGCCGTTGACCTGCACAGGGATCTCGATCTCTTCTTCTTTCGCCAGTGCAGGGTCATACTTTGGCCAGGAAGCCTTGAGGATGCTTCCCTTTTCGCCGAGCATCTCCCAAAGCTCGTGCGCGAGATAAGGGGAGAAAGGGGCGAGCAGGAGCACAAGGTTACGCTGCACATCGGCCAAGAGCGGCACGGGGACTGCGCTCTGAGCGATGGCCTCCTCGGCTCCATACAACACGTTCACCAACTCCATGACCGCGGAGATGCAGGTATTGAAGTGCCAGCGTCCCTGGAAGTCGTCGCTGACCCGCTTGATGGTCTGGTGCAGCTTGCGCTGGATGGCACGTACGGGCGGCGGCAACTGGGGAGGAACAGGCTTGCGCCAGTCAGGATGTTCCGGCTTCGCGTTGCGCACGACGAAGCGGTACACGCGGCCCAGGAATCTTTGAATGCCTTCGATGCCCGAGTCCTGCCAGTCGAGGTCGCGGTCCGGCGGAGCGGCGAACAGGCTGTAGAGGCGCGCGGCATCGGCGCCGTAACGCGCGATCATTTCGTCGGGGGAGACTACGTTGCCCAGGCTCTTCGACATCTTGGCCCCGTCTTTGATCACCATGCCCTGCGTGAACAAGCGCTCGACGGGCTCGTCATTCTTGATCATTCCCATATCGCGCATGAACTTCGTCCAAAAGCGCGAGTAGATCAAATGCAGAATGGCGTGCTCGACACCGCCGATGTACTGATCGATCGGAAACCAGTATTGCGCCGTCTTCGGATCGAAGGGCGCATGGTCGTTTCGAGCGTCGGTGTAACGATAGAAGTACCAGGACGAGTCGACGAACGTGTCCATGGTGTCGGTCTCGCGGCGCGCTGGGCCTCCACACTTCGGACACGTGGCGTTGACGAACTCCGGCACTTTGCCGAGCGGAGAGCCACCCGCCAGCGTGATCGAGACGTTCTCAGGCAAGATCACGGGCAAATCTTTTTCTGGCACGGGGACGATGCCGTCCTTCTCGCAATAGAGCATGGGGATGGGCGTGCCCCAGTAGCGCTGCCGCGAGATGCCCCAATCTTTCAGGCGGTAAGTAACCGTAGCTTTGCCGAATCCGTTCTTCTCCGCTTCAGCGGCCATTTTCTGGATCGCCTCTTCGCACATCAGGCCGCTGAAGCGTCCGGAGTTGATGAGCGAGCCTTTGAGCGTGGTGAACGGAAGAGGCGGCTCGGTGACGGTCTCCTCAGGATCGTCAGCAACGGGGACGATCACCAGACGGATCTCGAGTTTGTACTTCTTGGCAAACTCGTAATCGCGGTCGTCGTGCGCCGGCACGCTCATGATGGCGCCGGTGCCGTAGTCCATGAGGATGTAGTTGGCCACCCAGATGGGAACCTTCTCGCCGTTGTAGGGATTGATCGCGTAGCGGCCGGTGTTGACGCCGTGCTTTTCGATTTCCCCGATGTCTCCGGCCTCTCTGGCCTTGCGTTGCTCGGTGATCAACTGTTGCACCGCCGCGCCCAGCGGCTGGTTGTAGCGAGTGCAATCGGCAACCAGCGGATGTTCCGGAGCGAGCAGCACCGAGGTCGCGCCGAAGATCGTGTCGACGCGCGTGGTGAAGACGCTGATCGTCGCCCCCGCGGGTCCAGCGTTGCCGTCGAGTTTGAAATCGACCAGCGTGCCTTCGCTGCGGCCAATCCAGTTGCGCTGCATGACGCGCACTTTTTCGGGCCAGTGGCCGAGCTTCTCGATATCGCGTAGCAACTCATCGGCATACTTCGTAATACGGAGGAACCACTGCTCAAGCTCGCGCTGCTCAACCAGTGTGTCCTCGTGGCGCCAGCAGCAGCCGTTCACAACTTGTTCGTTCGCCAGCACGGTGGCGCACTTTGGGCACCAGTTGACCTTGCTGTTCTTGCGGTAGGCCAGCCCCTGCTCGTAGAGCTTCAGGAAAAACCACTGGTTCCAGCGGTAGTACTCGGGGAAGCAGGTTGTGACTTCGCGTGACCAGTCGTAGGCAAAACCGAGGCGCTTCATCTGCGCCTTCATGTTGGCGATGTTGCCGAGCGTCCACTCGCGCGGTGGAGTGTTCGCGGAGATGGCGGCGTTTTCCGCGGGCAAGCCAAACGAATCCCATCCCATGGGGTGAAGCACGTTGTATCCGTTCATCCACATGTAGCGGGCGAGGGCGTCGCCGATGGCGTAGTTGCGCACGTGCCCCATGTGCAGCACGCCCGAGGGATAAGGGAGCATCTCGAGTACGTAGTACTTCTTCTTTGTCGAGTCGCGCTCGGCGGCGTAGAGCGAGGCATCCTGCTGCCAGCGGTCGAACCATTTGGGCTCGACGCGCTGGGCGTCGTAGCGGTCGTCCGGTCGGTTCTCGGCATTGCGAGTCACGGTAGTAGTGTCCGACTTGTCTTGCGGCGGCATGATGGCGATGAGGCGAACGTTAAACCTTTGATTCTACAACGGGAGGGTTGTGTGGCGCGGGCGCCCCGCCCGCGGATGGCGAATACGCCCGATCGGGCACATGGATTTGGTAGCACAGACACGCGGGCGAGGGCGCCCGCGCCACACTTTCAACCGTCAGACTAGTTCATCGTAATGACTGCACGGAAGCGGACTTTGCCTTCGGCGACCCTGTCGTAGGCTTTGCCGATATCGTCGAGCTTGTAGGTTTCGGCAACCACTCTGACCTTCCCTTTGGCCGCGAAGTCCAGCGCCTCGAAGAGGTACTCGGGTCCATTCTGCGAGGAACCGATCAGGCGGACTCGCTTGAACATCAGTTCCGGATTGTAGTTCAAGGGCTCGTGGCCTACGCCCATGAGAATGATGCGGCCGTCGGGGCGCATGCCCTTCGCGGCTTCTGCCGTGGACGCCCAGGAGTTGGAAGTCGCCAGCAACACGTCAGCGCCCCCTGCGGCCATCAACTTCTCGCCATTCTCCACAACTTCGTCGGCGCCGAGTTCACGAATCATCTTTTCCTTATCTTTGGACTGGGTCACAGCGATGGTGTCAAAGCCGGACGCTTTCGAATATTGCAGTGCCAGATGGCCCAGTCCGCCGATGCCTACAACCGCAACGCGCTCGTGGGGTTTGGGGTCGGCCAGGCGCAGCCCGCTCCACACGGTGTAGCCGGCGCAGAAGATGGGTGCTGCCTGCTCGTAGCTGAGGGCGTCCGGGATCAGCATTGTCGCGTCAGCATAAGCCAGCATGTACTCGGCGTGGCTGCCTTGCGTTCCAATACCCGTGGAAGTCGCGTTTGGGCACAATTCTTTCTTGCCGCGCAGGCACCACTCGCAGCGTCCACAGCCCTTTTGCACCCAGCCCACGCCGACGCGGTCGCCGACCTTGCGTGAGGTGACTCCGGGGCCGACTTCCACGATCTCGCCCACGGGTTCGTGTCCCAGCACGCGGGGAAACTGCGTAGGAATGATGCCGTGGGTGATGTGCACGTCGGTGTAGCAAAGGCCGCTGGCATGAATCTTGATGACCACCTGATTGGGGCCGGCCTTGGGGGTTTGCCACTCTTTTACTTCCCACTTGCCATTTACCGAGGGTACGACTGCTGCTTTCATGGGGGACACTCCGGCGGAATTAGGAGATCGCTTCATATGGATGCGAACGCGGCCAAAGGGATGCAGCAACCCTTGCTGCAATAGGTGCGCGCCGTTTGCCAAAAAATCGAGAAACTAGGCTACCGGGCGCATTCCATGCCGGGGGCGACGCGAACCGCCATCGGAATCACCGGCAACAAGGGCGAAGTCGAACAGGGCACGCTGGAAGAAATGCCGGGCGTGCAGGAAGTCATCCAGGTATCGAAGCCCTACAAACTGGTCAGCCGCGATATCAAGCCGGAAAACACAGTGATCCGCTTTGCGGGAACCGATGCGACGATCGGCGGACAAGGACTGGCGATTGTCGCGGGGCCATGCGCCATTGAAAGCCGCGAGCAGGCATTCGCGGTGGCCGAGCGCGTGTGCCGCGCCGGGGCGCAGTTCTTTCGCGGAGGCGCTTACAAGCCGCGCACTTCTCCTTATTCGTTTCAGGGGCTGGGCGAGGAAGGCTTGCGCATCATGGCGGAGATCCGCGACCAGTTCGGGATGAAGATCATCACCGAAGCTATCGACCACGAATCGCTCGACCTGGTCGAAGAATATGCTGACGTGATCCAGATCGGCGCCCGGAACATGCAGAATTTTTCTTTGCTGAAGCGCGCAGGAAGGGCTAAGAAGCCCGTTCTGTTAAAGCGGGGCATGTCGGCGACTCTGGAAGAGTTCCTGATGGCGGCGGAATATATCATGAGCGAGGGCAATTACAACGTGGCCCTGTGCGAGCGCGGCGTGCGTACCTTCGCTGACCACACCCGCAACACGCTCGACCTGAGCGTGGTGCCCGCGGTGCAGCGGTTAAGTCATCTGCCAATTCTGGTCGATCCCAGCCACGGGACCGGTAAACGCAACAAGGTGACGCCGCTGTCGCGTGCCGCCGTGGCCGTTGGAGCGGATGGATTAATGGTGGAAGTGCATCACCAGCCGGATCAAGCGCTGTCCGATGGCCCGCAGTCACTCTTCCCCGATCAGTTTGATCTGCTGATGGCGCAGGTGCGGCAGATCGCGGCGGTGGTGGGAAGGACCGTGCCGGGGGTTGGAGTGAGAGAAGCGATGCCAGGCGCCGAAACCTGTATACGTCCAACTACGACCGATACGGCTATCTCATCAGCCTAGTGAAGCACGGCATCATCCGCCCTTCCCTCAAGACGCCAACCGTCGTCCCACTTTACGAAATGAAACCCCCAGGTTTCATTGGGAGGCTGGGCGTCGGGCCAAAATCCGCAATCACAGCCTTTTGCCATGTCTCGAATGACCATCTTAACTTTCTTATAGCTCTCGCTCGGCTCCGCTATTATTTCGACCTTTACGAACGCATCGTTCCCCTGTTGCCGGATGCCAATGATCTTGCTCAGCGTTTTTCGAAAGACAATCAATTCAAGGGCATGTTCATTAAATGTTCCACGCTCTTGATCCAAAAGGCGTGCGTCAGCATTCGTGGGGGCATAGCAATGAAGCGTTGGATCAAATCCCTTTCCGATCATCGGATTCAGGTGGCACGATTCCTCTTTTACCCAGTCATTGTAGATGAGTGTTGTATAGAGCCTCATTTGCTGAGCTATGGACCCCTTTTGTTCTTGGCTGAATTGTTCTGAAGACATGATGACGCTCGGCATCCGCACCGTTATTTCTTCGGCCTTCATGTTTTTTCGGATAATCGCCTCCGCCGTCGTCCGATTCAAGACCGCTGCCTGCCCGCCGCATGAAATTGTCGCCCCCAACACCACGAGAAAAGGCACTCCAACGATTCCTTTCATACACGCTCCTAAGCGAACATGCCGAAAACTGTACATGTGAAGGGTATTCTGTGCAATCCGCCCACGCTTCGACCGCGGTTTGACCTTCGCGCTTCGCTCAATCCTCGCTCAGCATGACATGGCAGTCTGTTAATCTGCTTCTTCCACGGAGCCGACTGCAAATCTTGAAAAAACTCCTCATCATCCTTGTTTTGATTGCGGTCCTCGGCGGGCTTGGCTGGTGGTACTTCCGTGAGCAGGCGCTGCCGGACTACGGGCCCGCTTACCGCGAATACGCCTACGTGACCAACGGCAAGAGCAACACGGTCAGCGTGATCGATCTGCGCACGCTGCAGTTGGCGAAGACGATTCCCGTCGGCGTGGGGCCCACCGGAATCGCGGCCAACAGCAAGAAGAACGAAATCTACGTGGTCAACACTGGGTCAAACAACGTCAGCGTGATTGATGCCGAGATGAATGCCGTAGTGGCCACGATCGGAGTTCACGGCCGGCCGTACTTCATTGACGTGGCCGAGGACGGTAAGCGCGCCTACGTAGCCAACTCGGGTTCGGCCAATGTTTCCATCATTGATCTGGAAAAACGCAGCGTAATCGGGAACGTGCGGGTCGGCGTGTCGCCCGGACTGGCACGGGTTTCGCCCGACGGCACTACCGTTGTTGTGAGTAATCGCGGCGACAATACCGTCTCACTGCTGGACGCGAAGCTGATGCGGGTGCGTTCGACCCTGCCGGTCTGCCAGCAACCGGAGGACATTGCCATTCTCCCGGACTCCAGCAAAACGTTTGTGACCTGCTCGGGCTCGGGGCAGGTGGCATCCATCGCGCTGGCCGACAGCAATCAGAAAAATGACCACGTGCTGGCTTTGATTGACGTTGGACGTACGCCGGTGAGCCTGGCACTCAAACCCGATGGCGGCGAGCTCATCGTATGCAACTTCGACTCGGATAGCATCTCCATCATCGAAACGGGACATGATGAAGTCGGCAACAGCACGCTGATCGGACAGCATCCGTCCAAGGGCGTGGTTACGCTCGACAATTCCCGGCTCTACGTCACAAATTTCGGCTCGGACAGCGTCGCCGTCTACGACATCGACATGGGCCGCCGCATCGCCACTATGCCGGTGGGCAGCCGTCCCGATGGATTGGCGCTTACGCCGGACCAGAACTATCTGCTGGTGCTCGACACGCAGGCCGGGGATGTCACGGTGATCCAGAAGCGCAAGCCGCGCAAGCTGGAACCGACGGAATATTCGCTGATGACCATGATTCCGGTGGGCATGCAGCCGAACGGGATCGTGGTGAAGTCGTTCATGATGCCGGGGAAGAAATAGACCCCAGGGGCTGAAGCCCACGCCTTTTTGGGGACTTGTAGGGCACGGCTAGAAGCCGTGCCCTTCCCAAAACCTACTTATGAGAGGCTTGTCGAAACATTCACCGCAGCCTATCTACGATTGCGCGGCCACCGGCTTGCCGCAGAACCTCTCGAGGGCCGATTTCAAGTCAGCCGCAATGGCGGGAGCCTCGCGGCTTTCGATATCGCGGCGGGGCATCATGTAGACGAGCTTGCTGTCGCGCAGGATGGCGATCGACGGCGAGGACGGTGGCTGATCGGTGAAGTAGCTGCGGGCGCGGTCAGTGGCTTCCTTATCCTGCCCCGCAAACACCGAGAAGGATTTGTCGGGCCGGGCGGACGCGTTCTGCAGGGCGACACGCACAGCGGGACGCATGCGTCCGGCGGCGCATCCGCAAATGGAGTTCACCACCACCATCGTCGTGCCCGGCTGATGGTTCAGCGCGCGGTCGACTTCTTCCGGCGTGCGCAGTTCTTCAATCCCAAGACGCGTCAGTTCCTCGCGCATGGGAATCAACATAATTTCGGGATACATCGGCATGTCTTGTTCCTCTCGTTTGCGTTGAGTTCTTATTGTAGCGTGTACTGCGCAGTCGAAAGGTCCCTACCCGCTGATACGCAGCGGGTGCGCATTGGCTCTTTTGTTCGATGCAACAACACACACGAAAACGCCTCTCCGCTTCCATCCTGTATAGGCGGGTAGGGATCCTTCGACTACACGGCTGCCTCGCATTCGCGAGACAGTCACTTCGCTCAGGATGACAATCCCATGGAGGCGATAACTCTGAAGCTGCGTCTTTACGTTCTCCCGTAATGTGTCCATGCCGTCTGTGTATATTGAGAACCATCCATGCTGCTGCAGGAAAACATTGCGCTCGCGCCATTGACCACCTTCAAAATTGGAGGGCCGGCAAGGTATTTCGTCGAAGCCACGTCGCCGGGCGAGGTGCAAGAAGCGGTAACCTTCGCACGGTCGCGAAATCTGTCGCTCTTCGTCCTCGGCGGAGGCAGCAACCTGGTGGTGTCGGATGCAGGCTGGTCTGGGCTCGTGCTGAAAGTCGCGATCCCCGGAATTGAACAACGCTCCGGCCACGATGACGCCGGCAAAGTGTGGTTCGATGTGGGAGCAGGCGAATCCTGGGATCGGTTCGTCTCCCATGCCGTAATGGCCCGATGCGCTGGCGTGGAGTGCCTCAGCGGAATTCCGGGCAGCGTCGGGGGCACGCCCGTACAGAACGTCGGCGCCTACGGGCAAGAGGTATCAGACACGGTTGAATCGGTTGAGGTTTTCGATCTGAAAGAGGGTCAGGTACGCGAGCTTTGCCGGGAAGCTTGCGGTTTCAGCTACCGCGGCAGCATCTTCAACACCACCGAGCGTGGACGCTTCATCATTTTGCGGGTCAGACATGCGCTTGAACCCGGAGGCGCCCCACGCCTTGAGTATGCCGACCTCAAGCGTCACTTCGAAGGCCGCGAGACCCGGCCCAATCTTGCGGAGACGCGGGAAGCCGTGCGGCACATCCGCGCCCTGAAAGGAATGCTGATTGTTCCGGGAGATCCAGACTGCCAGAGCGCGGGATCCTTCTTCAAGAACCCAGTCCTTTCAGAGGAGCAGCACCAGGACCTCATGAAACGCGCCAAGGCCCGCGGGCTGACGGTGCCGAGCTATCCCGCTCTCGAGACTTGGAAGAAGGTTTCGGCGGCATGGCTGGTGGAGCATTCTGGCTTCGTGAAAGGACACGGATTCGGCAGCGTCGGTATTTCGAGCAAGCATGCCCTCGCCATCGTCAATCGTGGCGGGGCAACCGCCGCCGAAGTCATGGCTTTGAAAGAACAGATCCAGAATCGCGTCCACGAGATCTGGGGCGTGAGGCTCGAGCCTGAGCCTGTCATGGTCGGCTTCTGAATCCAGTGGCCAGTGGACAGCTCCCAGAAAACTTCGAACAACTCCCGCCTACTGTTGAGAAGTCCTCGTAAGGTATACGCTTAGTACTTGTTGATAACTCAAGGGGTAAAGCCCCTCTTTTTTTGGGCCTGGGCGGCACGGCTGGAAGCCGTGCCCTTTCGAAGACCTTCCCAGGCCTATTTAGACATGGTTTCAAGCCACTGACCACTGGCCACTGACCACTTTCCTGCAAGTAGCAGTTCTGCACGCGTTCTCTTCTCAGAAATTCCTGAACACAACGGGCTCCCTGGTGGTCTTCATGAGTGAGGGCAAACGATTGGTGGCGGGAGAAGCGATTCTGAGCGGACCGGAGACGCTGACACAAAGTCAAGATGCAGTGCTCGAAGCGCTCGTCCGGCAGCACGCGCGGCTCGTATATCGCATCGCTTACGCCGCATTGCGTAACCATCACGACGCCGAGGACGCCACGCAGGAAACGTTCCTCCGCGTACTGCGGTACAGCAGCAAGGTCGCGACCGTGGACGACCCGAAGACCTGGCTGGCGCGGATTGCCTGGCGGGTTGCTGTCGACCGGAGCAGGCAGCGCGGGCGGAAACGCGAAATTGCCCTGGAAGATCCGGAGAAACCGTTGGAAGAGGCGACATCTTCGGAGTCACCGGCTGACGAAGCTGTCAAGGGCGCGCAGATCGGCGCGATGCTCCAACGATTGATTGCGACGCTGCCGGAGAAGCTACGCGAGCCGTTGGTGCTCTCGACGATCGAAGAGATGTCACCAAGAGAAGTTGCAGCAACCCTGGGGATCAACGAGGCCTCGGTGCGGTCGCGGGTCTTTCGGGCGCGGCAGATTCTTCGGGAAAGAATGGCGGGACAATTGGCCGGGAGGTAGCGGGGAAACCATGACGGAACGTGACCGCAAACAGAAAGGCACCGATTGGCGCGACGCGCTCGACCGCGAGCTTGATGCCGCGCTTGCGAGGTATGCGTCCATCGAGCCGCGAGCGGGGCTTGAACAGAGAATTCTCGCGAACCTGCGAATCGAGGGCCAGAAGGTTCCCCACCGGGGACTTTGGCACTGGAGCGCTTTGGCCGCGATGGCAGTGGCTTTGATCGTGGCGGCCTGGGTTGCGGGATGGAAATCCCTTTGGCCGAGACCTGACAACAAGGCGCAGCAGCCATCGACGATGACGCCCAGCAGCCGGCCAGGCAAACAGACTGTGTCGAATGGCGAGAGGAACGGAGTTCGCCCGCACAGACCGATGCCCGTACGAAGGTCAGCCGGGCGGCGGGGTCATCCCCCGGTCATGGTTGCGGCCCAACCGAAGCAGGAGCAATTCCCTTCGTCCCGACCGCTGAGCGAGCAGGAAAGAATCCTTGCAGACTACGTGGCAAGTTATCCCGAGCATGCCGTGCTGGTGGCGGAGGCGAGGATGGATGCTCTGCGTCGCGATCGGCTCGAAGAGATGAAGGCCTTCCCTTCTGACGACCCGCCCACGGATTCTGAAGAACGGAACAGTGACACGACACAACGATAGACGAAGAACGACAAGGAGAATGGACCATGCGCAAGACAATGGCAGTTTGGACGGTGGCGATTCTGGGATTCATGATCGGTTGGGGAGCGGCGGGGCTCGCACAGGAAGGGGCGCAGGCCAAGCCCACCCCAGAGGCGAAGACCACGGCCCAGGGGAAGGCCGAAGCTGCGGCTACGACCGAGAAGCCGGTGCATGCCTACCGGCTCGACTTTTCTGTGAATGAACTGGAGGACGGCAAGAAGATCAACACGCGGCAGTACTCGCTCAACCTGAATGCCGACGACGCCAACGAAATCAAGATCGGCACTCGGGTGCCCGTCGAGTCAGGACACGAACAGTTTCAGTACATGGACGTCGGCACGAGTATCTGGTGCAGGATTGGAGAGCGCCCCGATGGCGTGGCGCTGGCGGTGCGGGCCGATATCAGCAACTTCGCGATTCCAGACCAAGGAACGCACGAGTCCCGGCCGGTGGTACGGCAATTCAAGATTAACGCCAGCACGCTGGCCCTGCTGGGCAGGCCCATGGTGGTGGGCAGTGTGGACGATCCGAATTCCAAACGGCAGTTTCAGCTGGAAGTCACGGTGAACCGGTTGAGATAGGTTTTGTGTGGGGCGGACACTCTTGTCCGCCAACCCTATCCGGGGCCTGGAGTGCCCAGCGGCTATGAACTCGTCGACAATGCTCAACTCAAATATTGGTAACGATGCAGGTTTTTGGCGGACAAGAGTGTCCGCCCCACACAAACCCAAAAGCGCCGCCCCGGATCGTGACCCCGCTTTTTTGGCTGTGACCCCAATGATGGGGAAGGTCCGCTCGATCCGGCTCCAGCGGCGCTTCGCCTTACATATCGGCAAGTTCTGCCGCCTCCTTAAAGATTTCGACAAACATTTTTCGCGTGAGCTTGCCGGTCTGTGTGTTTTGGTTTGAGGGGTGGTAGGACGCAAGTAACACGTTACCGCCGGGCATCCGGTAGCTGGCGCCGTGCTTGAAGAGGTATCCCTTTTTGCTCGCCAGGAGCTCACGACGTTTCAGGTAGTTGAGGTAGGCATCGAAACCGATCTTCCCTAACGCGACCACAACCTTCAACTTTTCTAACCCCGTAATCTCCCGATCTAGAAACTGAGAACATTGGGTGAGTTCCTCGGGCAGCGGCTTGTTGTCCGGCGGGGCACAGCGGACTGCGGCGGTGATGTAGAGGTCTTTCAGCGTGAGGCCATCATTGCGGTCAGTGGCGGCGGGCTGGCTGGCGAACCCAGTTTCATACAGCACCGGATACATGAAGTTGCCGGAAGCGTCGCCGGTGAAGGGACGTCCGGTGCGGTTGGAGCCGTGGGCGCCGGGAGCAAGGCCCATGATCAGCACTCGTGCATTGGGATCGCCAAAACCGGGCACGGGGTTGCCCCAATAGTCCCAGTCACGATAGGCGCGGCGCTTCTCGCGCGCGACTTGCTCGCGATAGGCTACCAGGCGTGGACAGCGAGTGCAGGCAATGACCTCACGGTTCAGGATGGTCAGCCAGTGGGGCAGGCGGTCGTTCGTCGTTGGTCGTTCGTCGTTGGCCACGGTCTTACGGATTTCTGTTGGGTTTTGCCGATGAGAGTATATCGACTCCACACTTCAGGACCACTTTGGGCCAACGACGAAAGACCAACGACCCCCGACGGGTTTCCTGGTTTGACGCTGCTCTACTCCTGTCTTTACACTCAAGATTAACGTAGTGTAAATCGGTCGCGGTTCCTTTTGCTCGATCGAACAGTGAGGCCCAACCGAGACGTTGACTGGATATCGAAAGGCAACAGTGAGTCCTACAGAAACAGCAGACGAGATCAAGAAAGACGGCGTCAAGCGCGAGATTTCGGTTGAGATTCCCGCCGAGGAAGTCACCCGCGAGACTGAGACCATCATCCAGAAGTATCAGAAGATGGCGCGTCTGCCCGGCTTTCGCCGCGGACACGTGCCGGCCTCCATCATCCGGCAGCGGTTTAAGGAAGATCTGAAGAGCGACGTCGTCGAAGCGCTGGTTCCGCGATACTTCCGTAAAGAGACTGAGAAACTCGGCATGATTCCGGTGTCGCAGCCGCGGGTCACCGACCTGCACATTCATGATGGCGAGCCTTTGCGGTTCAAAGCCAGCTTTGAAGTGATGCCTGAGATCCCGGTCGATGGTTACAAGGAGCTACGCGTCGACAAGCCGGAGATCACAGTCACCGACGAAGAAGTCGAGCAGGCCCTGGCCAGCGTGCGCGAGCAGCACGCGACGTTCACCTCGGTGGAAGGGCGGCCCCTGGCGGACGGTGACTTCGCCCAGGCTTCCATGGATGGGAAGCCGAAGGACGGTGATGCTCCCGACGCCAATCCGGTACACATGGACGAAGTTCTGATCGAGATTGGCGGCAAGAACACGGTGCCGCAGTTTACCGAGAACCTTCGTGGAGCATCCTCCGGCGAAGAGCGAACGTTTGAAGTTGCGTATGCGGAAGACACTTCGGACAAGCGGCTGGCGGGCAAGACGTTTGTGTACTCGGTGAAGGTTCACGCCATCAAACAGAAGAGTTTGCCCGAGTTGAACGATGACTTTGCCAAAGAACTGGGGGAGTTTACCAGCGTCGACCAGGTGCGCAAGCAGATTCGCGAGAACATGTTGGCGGAAAAGCGGCACACTGCTGAGCATTCTGCCAAGGACAAACTGGTTGCCGAACTGGTGAAGCGCAACGAATTCGAAGTGCCGGAATCGCTGGTGGAAAGGCAAATCGATCTGCGCCTGGAACGAGGCTTGCGCGCTCTGGCTTCCCAGGGGATGAAGATGGAGGACCTGAAGAAAATGGACCTGCCCCGGCTGCGTGCCGGTCAGCGGGAACAGGCTTTGCAGGACGTGAAGTCGTCGTTGTTACTGGATCGCGTCGCGGAGTTGGAAGAAATCGAGGTCAGTGACGAGGAGTTGAATCGCGAGATTGAAGCGCTGGCCAAGCAGACAAAACAGACTTCCGAAGCGGTCCGTGCTCGTTTGACGCAGGATGGGGGCCTCGATAGAATACGGAACAGAATCCGCAGCGAGAAGACCCTCGATTTTCTGTATCATCAGTCCGCGTAAAGCGGACCACTTTCGATCCTCCCTATCACGACAGAACGTTGTTTCAGGGTGGAGTGTGGCAGGTGAACGTGAAACCAAATGATCCACAAATGATGCTGGTACCGATGGTCATCGAGCAGACCGGGCGGGGCGAGCGCGCCTACGACATTTACTCCCGCTTGCTGCGCGATAACATCATCTTCATAGGTACGCCGATCGACGACAACATCGCCAACCTGGTGATTGCGCAGATGCTCTTTCTGGCTCAGGAAGATCCGGAGAAAGACATCCAGCTCTACATCAACTCTCCGGGGGGGTCGATCACTGCGGGCATGGCGATTTACGACACCATGCAATATGTGAAGAATGACGTGATGACACTATGCGTGGGCCAGGCCGCCTCGATGGCGGCGTTACTTTTGGCATCAGGCGAACCTAAAAAGAGATTGGCACTACCGAATTCGCGAATTCTAATACATCAGCCCTCTATGGGAGGGTTGTCGGGCCAAGCGACTGATATCGACATCCATGCACGTGAGATTCTACGTATGCGGGAGATTACTAACCAGTTACTCTCGAAACATAGCGGCCAGAAACTGGACAAGGTGGAGAAAGACGTGGAGCGCGACTTCATCATGAACGCCCAGCAGGCTAAGGAATACGGAATCATAGACGATATCATCTACAAGACGGTAAAAGCGGTATGATCGCCCTTCGCGCGTGAGTACTGAAACCGAGACGTTGCAGACAGCGTCCCGACGGAGGAGTAGAGCTTAGTGAAGAACCGGACTGGAACTGACGAGATTTTGCGCTGTTCGTTCTGCCACAAGTCGCAGGATGCGGTCGCCAAACTGATCTCGTCGCCCAGCGACTATCCGCGCGCTTATATCTGCGATGAGTGCGTGGCGGTGTGCAACTCGATCCTCGAAGACGACCGCACGGCCACACCGCAGGCCGCCACTCCCAACCAACTACCAAAGCCTCAGGAAGTTAAAACGTTCCTCGACGAGTATGTCATCGGGCAGGAGCAGACCAAGAAGAAGCTCGCCGTCGCGGTTTACAACCACTACAAGCGCATCTTCATGAACCGTCAGAAAAGCGACGGGGTGGAACTCAGCAAGTCCAACATCATGCTCATCGGTCCGACGGGGACCGGGAAGACGCTGCTGGCGCAGACTCTGGCGCGGATGCTGGACGTTCCGTTTGCCATCGTCGATGCCACCACGCTGACCGAGGCCGGGTACGTCGGCGAGGATGTCGAGAATATCATTCTCAAGTTGCTGCAGGCTGCGGACGGGGACGTGAGCCGCACGCAGACCGGCATCATCTACATCGATGAAGTCGATAAGATCGGACGAAAAGACGAGAATCCGTCGATTACCCGTGATGTTTCCGGCGAGGGCGTGCAGCAGGCGCTGTTGAAGATTCTGGAGGGGACGATCGCGAACGTCCCACCGCAGGGTGGCCGCAAGCATCCGCACCAGGAGTTCACGCCGGTCGACACCACCAACATCCTGTTCATTTGCGGTGGGGCATTTGTTGGGTTGGAGAAGATCATCGCGCGGCGGATCGGCAAGAAATCGCTAGGCTTCCGCAGCGGTGAGGATACGGAAAAAGAAGACGGCGGCGCTTCGCGCAAGCGCAACTACGAACTCCTGGCCGAGATCCAGCCGGAGGATCTGATCAAGTTCGGATTGATTCCCGAGTTTGTTGGCCGACTGCCCGTGGTGGGCATGTTGGAGGATCTGGACGAGTTCGCGCTGATTGAAATTCTGACCCGGCCGAAGAACGCCATTATCAAGCAGTACCAGCGGTTGTTCGAGTTCGAGAATGTACGGCTTAAGTTCAATGACGAGGCGCTGCGAGCCATCGCACGCCAGGCCATGGCTCGGAAGGTGGGTGCGCGCGGTCTGCGCATGATTCTGGAAGAGTTGATGCTCGACCTGATGTTCAACCTGCCCAGCCAGAAGAAATTGAAGGAATTCGAAGTGACTCGCGAGATGGTCGAGAAGCGGAGCGCGTCGTTCGCCATGATCGAGAAGCAGGCAAGCTGAGCTAGGGGTAAGATAGAGACGCGGCTTTGCCGCGTCTCAGCCGGGTGTCGGCAAGATACCGCCAGCAGCAGGTACGCATGGAAGGAAGGCCCAGGGAGACCCAGTGACCACATCCAAGGAAAAGTTCGAGAGCAAGAAGCTGCCGATGATGCCCATTCGGGACGTGGTCATCTTTCCGTTCATGATGACGCCGTTCGTGGTGGGCCGGGAGTCGAGCGTGCGCGCGCTGGAAGAGGCGCTGGCAGCGGACAAGAAGATTTTCCTGGCGACCCAGCACGATGCCTCTATCGACGAGCCCAAGGCCAACGAAATCTATCAGGTCGGGACCATTGTCAACATCGTGCAGAGCCTGAAGCTTCCCGACGGCAACATTAAAGTCCTGGTTGAAGGCATTGAGCGGGGCAAGATTCTGCAGGTCGCGGACAACGAAGGCTACATGCAGGCGGTGGTTCGGGTGGCGCGGTACTCCACGGAGATGAACCAGCAGATTGAAGCCAGCATGCAGCGGGTCACTTCCCTGTTCGAGCAGTACGTCAAGCTGTGCCAGGCGCTGAATTACGAGACCATGATATCGGCCGTGCGCATGGAAGATCCGGCCAAGCTGACCGACGTAATCTCCGCCAACCTGCAGCTCTCGATCGAGGAAAAACAGGAACTGTTGGAGATTTTCGATCCCGCCGAGCGGCTGACGCGCATCGCCGACGTTCTGGACATCGAAATCGAAAAGCTGAACGTCGACCGCACCATCCAGTCGCGGGTGAAGCGGCAGATGGAAAAGGCGCAAAAAGAGTATTACCTCAACGAAAAGATTAAGGCCATCCAGAAGGAACTGGGCCGCGGCGAGAAGAGCGAATTCGACGAACTGAAAAAGAAGATCGAATCCGCGGGAATGCCCAAGGAAGTCAAGGACAAGGCTGTCCAGGAATTGAAGAAGCTGGAAGCCATGCCGCCGATGTCGGCCGAGTCCACGGTATCCCGCAATTATCTCGACTGGTTGCTCGCAGTGCCGTGGAAGAAGCGGTCGAAGGAAATCCGCAACATCGCTCGCGCCGAAAAAGTTCTAAACGAAGATCATTACGGGCTGGAGAAGATCAAGGAACGCATCCTGGAGTTTCTCGCCGTGCGTCAGTTGGTGAAGAATCCCAAGGGTTCGATCCTGTGTTTCGTTGGCCCCCCGGGAGTGGGCAAGACTTCGCTGGGAATGTCGATCGCCAAAGCGACGGGGCGCAAGTTTGTCCGCATGTCGCTGGGCGGCGTGCGCGATGAAGCGGAGATTCGGGGCCACCGGCGCACTTACATCGGGGCGCTGCCAGGGCAGATCATCCAGATGATGAAGAAGGCGGGGACCAAGAACCCGGTCTTCATGCTGGATGAGGTGGACAAGATGTCGATGGACTTCCGCGGCGATCCTTCCGCGGCGTTGCTCGAAGTGCTTGATCCCGAGCAGAACTTCATGTTCGTCGACCACTACCTTGACGTCGAGTATGACCTCTCGCAGGTCTTCTTCATCGCCACAGCCAATGTGATGCACACGATTCCGCCGGCCCTGCAGGACCGCATGGAAGTGCTTCGCCTGCATGGGTACACCGAGCAGGAAAAAGTCGAGATCGCTAAACAGTTCCTGGTCAAGAAGCAGATGGAGCAGGCGGGTCTGTCAGAGAAGAATATTAAGTTCACCGACGAAGCGATCATGGCGCTGATCCGCTCCTACACCCGCGAAGCCGGCGTGCGGAACCTGGAGCGCGAAATTGGCAATGTTTGCCGCAAAGTCGCGCGCAAGGTGGTAAAGGAAGGCGAGAGCTACACGGCTGCGGTTACGGGAGAAAACGCCAATGAGTTCCTGGGCGTGATCAAGTTCCGCGACACGCTGGCCCACGAGAAGAGCGAAGTGGGCTTGGTCACAGGCCTAGCTTGGACCGAGGTCGGCGGCTCGATCCTCAGCACCGAGGCAACCGTGGTCGATGGCAAAGGCAAGCTGACTCTGACCGGAAAGCTTGGGGATGTGATGCAGGAATCGGCACAGGCGGCGATGTCTTACGTACGCTCGCGTGCCCACCGGCTCGGACTGAACCGCGACTTCTATCGCAACCTCGATCTGCACGTGCACGTGCCAGAGGGCGCCATCCCGAAGGATGGACCTTCGGCCGGAATCACGATCGCTACCGCCATTTCCAGCGCTCTGAGCAAGATTCCGGTGCGGCGCGATCTCGCCATGACCGGAGAAATCACACTACGCGGCAAGGTGCTACCCATCGGGGGACTGAAAGAGAAGCTGCTCGCTGCCCATCGGGCTGGTCTTTTCGAAGTGATCCTGCCCAAGGACAATGAGAAAGATCTGGCCGAGGTTCCGGAAAACCTGCGCACCGCGATGAAGCTGCACTTCGTTGACACCATGGATCAGGTTCTGCAAATTGCGTTGGAGGGGCCACTGCCCTCTGTGGAGGAGACGGTTGCGCAGCCCATCGCTCCGATGACCTCGAATGCGGTGGAGGGACCGGCGACGCATCAGTAGGGCAGTAACCAGTTGCCAGTACCCAGTTGCCAGTTTTCTGAAGGCCCGCTTAGGCGGGCCTTTTGCTTTGTGCCACTCCGCCTCTTGCCTCTTCCCACTTGAAACTGGCCACCGGAAACTGGAAACTATGACCATGGTCAAGATTCCCATCCGCGGCACCATGGCTTTGCTCGCGGCGGCTGCTATTGTGGGCGTGACGCTGCTCTGGCTGCCGGCGTACCGGCTGTTCTTCGCCATCAGCGTCGGCATTGGGATCGTGGTGGCGGCGATCCTTTACTTCTGGCACAAGTTTCGACCGGTGCGGGAGAAAGACATCGAGAACAAGCGGCCGCTGGGGCTGGATTAAGCAGTCCCAGCCCCCTTGCCACAGTTGGCAGACACATTCGGTCACGATTCCTTCGCTTCGGTCGTAGCCAGGTCCCGCTTCAAGCGCTCAAGATGACGCACGCCAAAGAATTCATTGGCGATCCACACCAGTGCGAAAATTCCGGTGACGACTCCGATAGCGGCGATGGCGCCCCAGGCAGGCGTACCGCTCGCCTTCAGCCGCAACCAGAACCCCAGGTTTGCAATCACCAAGCCGATGTACGGAGGCAACAGATACCAGTACTTCACATTGCGCAGCAAGCGGATTTGCTGATCGTATCCGTCTCTCAGAAGCTGCCGGTACGCGTTCAAACTTACTCCTGGATCCAGCGGCTTTGGACCTGAACCGAAACGGAGAATGTAGAACGCGATCCACACACCGCTGGCAGCAACGATGGCCATGCCAGTGCCCTCCAGCAACCCCGGAGCCCGCCAGGCGAACCAGGAAAACAGCAACGTCACAAAGACAGCAGCGCAACACTCGATTGCATTTCGAACGGCAATCTGGCGGTCGAAGTTGCGGGTTCTTTCAATGACAAGAGTCAACACTTCTTCTCCCTCCTTTGCGGACAGTAAAGGTGATTCGGTGTGCCAAAGATCGCGGAGTTCGTCTGGGCTCATAACGGTTTCACCTCCGGGTCGTTTATCTGGGCGGCCAGGCGGTCACGGATCCGCGACAGGCGAGTTGCAATGGCCCCTTCCGACATTCCGGCAATCTCCTGAATTTCACGATGGCTGAGCTCTTCCAGGTGAAGGGTCACAATTTGCCTATCTGCGGCGGGGAGTTGCCGGATTGCCTCGATTAACCACTCGCGGCGCTGGGCACGGATGAGCCCATCATCCTCATGGACATGCGTTGAACCCTGGGTTTTGGGCTCCGGTAGATTGTCGACCACAGCCTCGGAGCGTCCTCGCCGGCGCAGCCTGGTGACTGCCGTAATCGCGGTATTGTGGGCGATTCGATACAGCCAGGTACGTTCGCTCGACTCTCCGCGAAATCTTGGAATTGCCTGCCAAAGCGCCACGGCGATTTCCTGAACCAAGTCCTCGCGATCGCGCGTGTCGCGCACGTATGCAGCGGCGAGACGCTGCGGGGGAGCCCTGTACTCCGAGATCAACCTAAGGAACGTTTCACGGCGAACCGCTTCGGAACCTGTGGGTATCATTCCGGAGTTTCGGTTGGATCCATCCATGGCGTTCAATGAAGGTAGTCTAGCCAGAAGGGAAAAGCTTACATCCGCTGGGGAGATCCGCTTGCAAGGTCTGTGCCTGCCATTGCACACTTGAGTATGAGGGTTCTGACACGATTCCTGGCGGCAGCAACGGATGCCGCGCAGTTTCCTGCCACGGGACTGCCGGAAATCGCCTTTCTGGGCCGGTCGAACGTGGGCAAGTCGAGCGTGATCAATTCCCTGGTTGGAACCAAGCTGGCCCGTACCAGTTCGACTCCAGGGCGGACCCGCAGTATCAACTTCTTCGAGATCCGGTGGCCGGGAAAGCCGCGGCCGGAACTCATCTTCACCGACCTTCCGGGATACGGCTATGCCAAGATTTCACGCGAGATCTCCCAGGAATGGCCGAAGTTCATTGAGCCCTACCTCCACGAGCGGACCACGCTGGCGCTGTGCCTGGCTCTAGTAGACGTCAACGTCCCTCCCCAGCAGAGCGATCGGCAGCTGTTGCAGCTCCTGAGCGCTTCGGGGCGGGAGTTTCTCGTGGTTGCGACCAAGAGCGATCGCCTCTCCAATAACCAGCTGAATCAGGCCATGAGGGCGCTCGCCGAAGGTAATCCGTCTGCTCGTATTCTTCCCTTCTCCGCCAAGACCGGCAGTGGGCGTGAGGAACTGTGGAAACACATCCGGCAAGCGGCGCACCAGGCACGTCCGGAAACAGAATGGCCCGCCCCTCTCGATTAGGGGATTCTCATCCTGCGGCAACGATCCCTCGCTAAATCTACAAGCGGAAATCTCCGATAGACACAGCAGGACGTCTCGGCGTAGTTGCTGCGCAGCCGCCGGGGCGGGTCTAGCTAGTGTTTGATCCGAAATCGGGGTTGGCAACTATGCCAGATGAAACCAACAACGGGGTGGCGTACCTGCAGGCATTGAAACAAGCTGGCAACTTAACCTCGGGGGCAACCTCGACAGCACAAGGAAGCATGCCGGCCGACCCGGTGCATGCGGGCTCGGATGGGGGTGCACATCACAGTGGTCCGGAGAAACGTCGCAGCCCCCGTTACAAGTGTGAAGGCAGCATTGAGATGAAAGAAGACGGTTCTGACGTACGGACCTGGGCCACTTTTACCGACATCAGCATGCACGGGTGCTACGTGGAAGCGGCGGCGACCTATCCCAAGGGCACCAATCTTATGCTGAAGCTCGCGGCCAGTGGGTTTCAGGTGAGTGCGAAGGGCACCGTACGCGTGAACTACCCTTATCTGGGCATGGGCATCGCGTTCACAGAAATGTCGCAAGATGACCGGGCACGGTTGCGGAGTTTGCTGCAGACCGTTGCACGACCATCGGTCATCATGGGGCCCGGCGTGGCCGCTTCTGAATCTCCGATGGGTGCGCATGATTCTGTCCCCCTGACTTCCGATCCGGCCGCTGCCGTGCAGGCACTGGTACATTTCTTCGAAGACCGGCACATGCTATTGCGGGATGAGTTCCTGCGGATTCTGCAAAGCAGCCAGGCCGGGGGCAAGTTGTCGGACCGATAGGGAGTTCTTAGTTCTCGCCCCTTGGTTTCGGGTTTGGGTGATTGAGTTCTCAGGTTCTGACGGCACGTGCACAGGCTTGATCTCGAATCCCCGTTTTCCCTCAAAACCACGCTCCTCCCTAAATACAGAATCTCGCCCATTCGCTATGATGAATGGGACATGGCGCTTTATCTCATTACTGGCATAGCTGGCTTCATTGGCTCGTCACTGGCTCGCGCGCTCCTCTCACGTAGGGAACAGGTACGCGGCGTGGATAACTTCGCGACGGGCCGGCGCGAGAATATTGCCGATATACTCGATCGCATCGAGTTCCGCGAAGCTGACATCCTGGACCTCAACGCGATGAAGAGTGCCTGCTCCGGAGTCGACTTTGTCTTGCACCAGGCGGCCATTCCTTCCGTGCCGAAATCTGTGCTTGATCCTTTGGGAAGCAACCGCGCCAATATCGACGGAACGGTGAACGTGCTGGTCGCGGCTCGCGACGCCAAGGTGAAGCGTGTGGTCTATGCGGCATCGTCCTCGGCTTACGGCGATACCCCTACGCTGCCCAAGCACGAAGGCATGACTCCGAGTCCAATCTCTCCCTACGCTGTGGCCAAGCTGGCGAGCGAACACTACATGACATCGTTTTACCGCTGCTATGGGCTGGAAACGGTCTCGCTGCGGTACTTCAATATTTTTGGGCCTCGTCAGGATCCGTCTTCTCCGTACTCGGGAGTACTAGCCAAGTTCATCACCCAGATGTTGCGGGGCGAGCAGCCAACGATTTTCGGAGACGGAGAGCAGAGCCGCGATTTCACTTACATCGATAACGCCGTCGAGGCCAACCTGCTGGCCTGCCAGGCGCCGGCAGCCCAGGCGGCGGGCCAAGTATGCAATGTTGCGACCGGACGCAGGGTCACGCTCAACGAAACGCTCCGCGCCCTGCAAAAGCTCACGGGGTATTCCGATGAACCGAAATACGGTCCGGAGCGCGCAGGGGACGTGAAGCATTCGCTGGCGGACATCTCCAAAGCGGAAGGGCTGCTCGGGTACAAACCGAAAGTGGGTTTCGAAGAGGGGCTGCAGAAGACGGTGGAATGGTATCGCAGCCAGAGCGGTTAAGGCGGGCTTCGGGCTTCGGCTCTCGGGCTTCAGCAACCACATAGATGCGAAGCCCCAGAATTTCTGATTAGTAACCTCCGTGAGACTCTCCACATTCTCGGTGCTGGGAGTTCGCTGAAGGCCGAAGCCCGAAGCCCGCATTACGTTGGTTATCTACGGCACGAGTACCGACGTGGTTAGAGTGAAGACATGACACTTTCCTCGATGGTTGTTTCGCGCGACTGGCAGGAAGTCAGTGTTCTGGAGTGCATCCTCGGCGGCCTTCACATGGATGTTGCGGTGGAAGACGAACCGCAACGCGCTCTGACCCGGTTGAATCGATCGAAGATCGACGCTCTGATCGTGGATTGTGATCTGAACGGAACGGCACAGTTCCTGCACGAACTGCAGCGGGACAAGGCGCGGACGAGCACCGTGCCGCTCGTCATCATGGGCGGACCTGAGTCTCGCCAGAATCTGGATTCAACGGGCGCGCTTTTTGCGTTTGAGAAACCAATCTCGGTGGAGCAGGCTGTGCGTACGCTCTCTGCGGCGCGCAACCTGATCCTCGACGGACGACTCCGCTACCATCGGGCAGGCCTCGAAGTGCCGGTCAATTTGAGTTTCAATAGCCACGGCCGGGTGGAGGCGTACCTCATCAACGTGAGCCAGGGAGGCCTTCAGGTTCACACCGACCTTCCAGTCGAAGCCACCAAGAGCCTGCGCGTCTCCCTTGAACTGCCGGGCGCGAAATCGACGTTGAAGGCGCAGGCCGAGATAGCGTGGCAGGACAAACGGGGGAATGTCGGCATCCGCTTCGTGAAGCTGGCGCCGCGGCTGCAGCGTACGTTGCAGTTGTGGCTGGCGCAGCAGTATTTTGCGAATTAGGGGAAGGCAGTTCTCAGTTCTCAGTTCTCAGGTGCTCGGATCTGGAAAGCGGGATCCGATTTTTGTTACCGAAAGCGGTCTGCCTCCTCGGCCTGTTCTTCCTGGTCACCGCTGGCCCGCCGTACCAACCGGGCGCCTAGAGTCACACCCGCAAAGGCGCGACAGAATCCCCAATAAAAGGCTGCAACAAACAGAGTGGCGCCTAATGCGGCTCCCAGGCTGAGTGGCCAACCGGGGAACTCATGAGCTACCGAGAGAAACACCAGCGAGAACAGAAGCAGTGCTGCAATAATGATGAACCCATCGACGAGCGCAGCCAGGGCTCGCGCGGAGAGCGGGCGGGAGAGCCAATCCGGTTCCTGGGAAAGGTCTGCGATCGATCGCTCGGTCGGCGCTTGATCAGGTGGTTCCATGACGGGCGAGGAACGCGGCTCGAGTTGAATCACGTTCTGTGATGCCCGCGAGATGATCAGCCCATCGTCCTCTTCAACCAAGGCTGAACTCGGAACGACCCCGCCGAAGATCGAGTCTGTCCGCCCCCAACGCTGGGGGATGGATTCCAACAGGCTTCCGAATATCCATTCATTAATCTGCCGGACCATCCGCGGAGGAAGGTCGAGAAAGCGGATTCCACATTGCCCGGAAGCCGTGGCCCAGACGACCTCTCCTTGAGCCTCGATACGAAGTCTTGCATTGCGCAATTCGAAGCGTAAGGGGACGATCTGCTGTGGGCGAAGTGGAGCAACGGCCTGCACGCCGATGCCGCAATGACTGAGATTGCGAACAATCCCGCCATTGGCGTCGTCAAGGACGACGTAGGTCAACGTGCCAAGGTCATGCCGGTGGTGGGCCCGCGCTTGCCGCGCGGGACTTAATGTAGCCTGCATACTCTCCGCCGAGAACCGCTGGTCGGACAGGGCCCGTATCTGCAAATCCTATCCCTTGTACAAGCGGTCTCCGCAGTAACTGGATTGGTTCGATGATTGGGGCAAGTCACCGCTCTTCGACGGGGACCGGCTTCGGCCCCAGTAGTGCTTCCTTCGCCGTTCTGCCCGATGCCTGCCACAGCTTCACGACCTCGAATACGATTACGGTCGCATAAGTGACGGCGATCCAGACGCAGATTTCCTCGATGGGCAGTCCGTACCACGCTCCGATGAACAGCCCGATCATTTGCTGGTGCTGGAATCCCCACCACCCGTAGGGCAGGGCGAGGGTGGCTTCCCAAAGCAAACTGATCAGCAGCATGAAGAACATGGTCAGGCTGAAGGCCCGCCAGTTAATGAAGCGGCGCGCGATCGAAAAAAAGCTGACCGCCGGAACCAGAGCGCCGGCCACCAGGAAGGTGAAGTAGCCCGGGAATCCAGCCTGGTCTTCGGGAAGTGCAAAGTGTTTCTTGTAGAACCAGGCCGCACCGATCAGAACCCCACCAAGAACCAGCGAAGTGGGATGAAAGTGCAGCAGACGCCGCATTTGCCGTGCTTCGCCCGGATAATCCGGAACGCTGTAGGCGGAGAGCCAATACTCGCTCAGCCACACATATAGAGAAGCAGAACCGCGATGAATCCGGTCAGGTAAAAGAGGTATTCCTCGATGGGAACTGGCCTGCCCAATGCCCAGGCGTGAATTCCAAGCGTCGCTCCTGGCCGTGGAAAACAGAAAAACCATTGCGCAAAAAGGAAGTCGAGCAGGCAGCCGAGGGGAACCAGGATGCCGATGGTACGCCAGAAAGCACGCTGCGGAATCTCCAGGCCCTCGCCGGGGAGGAACCAGAACGCAATCACCAGGATGGGGATGATGAAGAGCGAAAGACTCCAGGTATAGCCATGCGGCGCGGGGTTCGGGTCCAAGAGCTCCAATGTGCCGGGAGAATGCACGCTGTGCAGCGTGATTGCGGCCGGCACAACAATCATCAACAACATGCCCACGACAATTCCGGCCGCCACGGTGGAGCTGGGAGATCCATGGGTGCGTGGTCCGTGCATAGATTTCGCCTCCTTTAAACGCCCGGATAGCCCTGAATGATTCGCAGGATTCTACTCCTCACGCGGCAGGACGGCGGGACCGTGCGGCAGATGTTCGTGATTGCGAAAAAGCGGGATGATCGGCCTGCTTACCAAAGGGCATGTCCGAGAGGTCATCCCCCGGTAATTGCAACCGCGGCGAAAGACCGTTAACTTTAAAGGGACTCCTTGGTCGGGCGAGGCTCGCCTGGCAGGCCGGAGCAGTGTCGCGCGCTTCACCCCGGGCGTGTGCTCTCCTCGGGTCGAGTAGGCTAAGTCGATAATTGACAAGGAATTGACCCGATCCCAAACTGTAAGCGGTCGAGTGTGGGCGCGGGCTTGGAATGGCCACTACTCCCACGAAACCGAGCATCGAAGTCACCGCATCGCTCCCCGAGGTTGGTGTGCCTGCGTGGCCAGGGGGACAGGAGCGCCCTTCCGCAGCTTCCGGCCTCCATCTCGAAGAGGTTCATGGGAAGCCTTCCGGCCGTGACGCGCTGCAGGCGTTGCTGGCGTTCTCTGCACTCCACCAACAAGTAAGACGGCGGCGCGCGTTGGCGAGCCACCGTAGCGGGTTCGACGTGGTTGCTCCTCCAGCCGAGTTTGAAGCGGGCGAGCAGTTTGTTCTCGACGAAGTGTTGCAACTCGTGGCTGAGCGGGCGGTCGCGATCACCGGCGCGGATGGGCTGGCGATCGCGCTCGCGGAACATAACGAAATTGTGCTGCGGGCCTCGGCGGGCACGGTCAAACCGGACGTGGGTGCGCGCATCGATCGCGAATCCGCATTCTCTGGTGCCTGCTTCCGCATGGCGCAGATCTTCCGCTGCGACGACACCGAGTTGGATCCACGGGTGAACCTGCGCGCTTGCCGCAAGCTGGGCGCGCGTTCCATGGTCGCCGTGCCGCTGTGCGGACGCCGTCGCGTAATCGGGGTGTTGGAGGCGTTCTCGGTCGAACCGCTCGGGTTCAATGATAGCGACGTTGACAATCTGAGCCTGCTGGCCGAGCTCGTCCTGGGAGCGCTCAAGCCTGAGGACGAAGACCGGTTCGCACAATCGGCAGAGGTAGCCGCAACGGAGTTGGACGCTGTTCCAGCGGTTACTGCTCCGCCGGTCAAGGCACCACCGCCGGTCGAGCAACTGGTTTCGCAGGTTGTGGCGTCGGTGGCTCCCGCTGTTTCCGAGGCGGTTGCGAAGGCTGCTCCCGCGGTGGTTCAGGCGCCTTCTGCGCCCGCGGCGGAACTGTTTGAACAACCTGCAGTGGAAGTGAGAAAGGATCTTGAGACTGACACAGCGGTGGAGCCCCGTCTCGGAGTCGCAGAGCCGACAACGAGCCGCCGCCCTGGAATCCTGATCGTACTGATGCTGGTGGTGGTTGCGGCGGTGCTTGCCGCAGGCCTGTGGTGGAAGCTCAAGAACGCACAATTGGGGAGCGCTATCGTTCAATCCCGCGAGCCGGCAGTGAAGAAGATGGGAACCCCGACCGAAGCAAAAACCCCGATGTCGGCAACATCCCAGGCGAGCCCTACTCCTGACACGAGTCAGGACGTAAATGCCGGCCCCGATTCATTGTCCGCGGTGGCAGAGCCGTCAAGTACTCCGGCCACACCGCAGGAGCTCTCGAAGTTTCCGCGTGTAACCGGAATTCGGCACTGGTCGTCGGTGGATTCGACCACGATCGTTCTCGACCTTGAGGACCAGGTGCAGTACGAAGCCCATCGCATCAGCAACCCGGACCGCATCTACTTCGACCTGCGTGACACGGCGCTGGCTGCGGAACTGCAAGGAAAGACCATTGATGTCGGCGATCCCCTGGTAAGCCGCATCCGCGTGGCGCAACCCGTTCCGGGGATGACTCGCGTGGTGCTGGAGACCAAGGGCAATTCGAATTTCTCCGTGAGCCTTGAACCGAATCCGTACCGGCTGGTGGTGCAGGTGAGGAAGATCGGTGCGAATCCCAAAGGCGCGGTGAACCTGTTCCCGAACGAAGTGGAAGCGGAGATGAACAAGCTGGCAATCGTGGTCCCACCTCCGACAAGAGAAGATCTGCAGCTGCGGGCACGCGTGCCCAAGATGCGCATTGTGGTCGACGCGGGGCACGGCGGATGGGACTTGGGTACTGTGGGACGCCGCGGCCTGCTAGAAAAAGACCTTGTGCTGGAGATCGCGCGGCGCTTGGGGAAATTGCTGGAGACCCGGCTCGGCTCGGATGTGATCTACACGCGCCACGATGATAACTATATCCCGCTGGATGAGCGCGCAGGAATCGCCAACCAGGCGCAGGCGGACCTGTTCGTCTCCGTGCACGCGAACTACAGCGACCTGCCGTCGGCGCGCGGCGTGGAGACGTACTACACGAACTTCTTCTCCGCCCCCGATGTGAAAAACACCGAGACGCGCGACAACGGAAATGGCAACAAGAACGGCGTGACCGCAACGCTTTCTCCCGGCCAGTTGCATGGACGGATTGAGCAGTCACGGCGGCTCGCGGCGAGCGTGCAGCGCTCGCTCTACGGGACGCTGGCAGTGCAAAATCCCGGATTGCGCGACCGCGGCGTGAAGGAAGCGGGCTTTGTCGTACTGACGGGGACCGCCATGCCAGGAATCCTAGCGGAGGTTTCGTTCGTCAGCAGTCCCACCGACGAGCAGCGGCTTCGTAGCGACGGTTACCGCGAACAGATTGCCGAAGCGCTATACAAGGGCATTGCGCGCTATGCAGCAAGTTCCCACGGCGCGAGAGTGGCCAGCGCGAAGTAACCAGCACACTGGCCCCGTCTCCTACTTAATTTTCCACTAATCCTCTCGTTACGAAGGGAAATGCTCTTCGGAGGTCTGCCCACGCGGAGAGAAACCGATTAGTCTCGACGCATGAGAGGACGTTTCTTGAAGCGAAGACAAGCCCGGAGGCGTGTTTCAGATCGAGTCGGATCTGCCATGACGGAGTTGCGGGCGGTGCAACCTTTGCTGCTCTCCGGAGAGGTTGATCCGCATGTGCTGCGCGATTTCCGCGATGCAGTGAACCGCGTCCGTAACACAGCCTGGGCGGCCCAGCAATTTGTGGCGTCCCGGCTCTCGGATCAGGGGACTGGTGGGGTAGTCTCCCTTCTGGCTGCGGAGCGAATTCGCGCCGCCTTTCAACTCTGCCGCTCGATCCAAGGCGACCTGGGACGCACGGACATCCGATTTCAAAGAGGGCAGCTTACCGAGCTGTACGGAGCCGCAACCCAGTTGACCGAACAACTGAAAGAGAGGCTCTGATCCACGATCTCTGGTCTCAGTTCTCGCTCTTAAACGCTGGTGGCGTGGATTCACTCCGCAGCCTGGTCCACATCTCGACGACTCGGGCTTTCAGTTCCGACGTCAACCGCTCGTAGGCGGCCTCCGATGCTTCGGATTCTGGCGGCGGCAGGATCGGTTTGCCGAACTCTATCTTCAGTGGAGCTAGCTTCTGGACGAAACTTTTGCCCCGCGGCCATGCGTCGTAGAAGCCTTCGATCGCGACGGGGACAATCGGCACTTGCATGTGGATCGAAAGAATCGCGGCGCCTTTCTTGAACGTCCGGGGCGTACCGTCAATCGAGCGTTCACCTTCGGGATAGAGAATTAGCACTCGTCCCAAGCGCAGTCCGTATGCTCCCGCACGCATGGCCGGCACCAGGTTCGCATCCGGGTCGACGACGACTACCCGCAGCCAGCGAGCAATCCGCCGCATCAGTCCTTCGCCGAAGATCTCACTGGTTCCTACGGCAAAGGCATTTCGCAGGGCTTTTTCAGGCAAGAGACCGGCCATGACCGCAGGGTCAAGGTAGCTCTGGTGATTGGAGCAAAGAATGTAGGGGCCGGCTTCGGGGAGATTGCTCAGGCCGCGTACCCGGAGATGCAAAAGGTCGGAAGCTACGATTTGGATGAGCCGAGAAACCAGGTACGCAGAGGTCTCGGCAAAAGGTTTGGTGCGGCCCAGGTCGAGTACCTCGGGATCCGTGGGTTGTTCTCCGAGGATGGCCTTCCATCCGGCAAACGTTGGGCGCGTTCCCCCGTTGCCGCCGCTGGCAGCGCTTTGCAGAACGGCGTCCACCAGTTCGCGCACCGTGTAGATTTCGGCCAGTTGCGATTCCTGGACATCACCGCCCAGTTCTTCTTCCATTCGGCTGAGCAACTCGACCCTCTGCATCGAATCGAGGCCCAGATCCAGTTCGAGGTTGTGAGTGGGCCGAAGGCTCGACGGCGCTGAGCGTGCAGCCTGCCGCACAATCTTCAGCGCACCCTGGACATCTGGCTGATCCAGCCAGGCGGTTTCGTCGGCGGTGAGAGGCTGCTCCGGAGGCAACTCGGCATCGTCCGCCAAACGGCGGCCCTGGTTCGCCTTGACCCGCTTCTCGACCTCGAACCGCTTGATCTTGCGCGTACTCGTGCGTGGCAGGTCTTCCTGCCAGATTTCATAACTGCCAATGCGCTTGCCGGAGGCAATCTTCGGCGACAGGCCCTCGATGTCGAACCGGATCACTTCTTTGGCGTTGACGATCTTCCGTTGCCGCAGCACGTCGAAATTGGGGACAATCACCGCGTGCAGACGGTCGCCTCCCTCGCCGGGCTTGCCTTCCAGTCCCAGCACTGCAAGTTCCTTGATGTAGGGCGACTTCAGGTAGTGCGCCTCGATCTCCTCGGGATAAATATTCTTGCCGTTGCTCAGAACAATGACTTCCTTCTTGCGCCCGGTGAGAAACAGGTTGCTGTGCGAATCGAAGTAGCCGAGATCACCCGTCAGGAACCATCCATCGCGCATCACGGCCGCAGTCGCATCCGGACGATTCCAGTAGCCCTTCATGACCATTGGGCCGCGCAGGGCGACTTCGCCCACTGCCGGTCCGCCCTCATCCTGGGGCTGCGGGTCAAGGATCTTCGCCTCGACTCCCTTCATGGCCTTGCCTACCGAGCCGATCACGACATCGCCGGGTGAATTCACAAAAACGGCCGCCGCAGTTTCCGTCAACCCGTAGGCCTGCAGGACGTCGATCCCCAGCGACTGAAAATCACGCGCAATGTCGGGATCGAAGCGTGATCCACCGGTCGCGAGATACCGCATCTTCCTGCCAAGGGTCTCGTGTATTTTGCCGAAGAGGACTGGCCCCGCATTGATGCCGATTCGCCGCAGAGCGCGATTGATCGTCATCAGGACCTTGAAGATCCTCTGCGTGAGCACGCCTCGCTTTGCGACTTCGCTGAAGATCCGTTCATGAATCAGATAAAAGAACTGGGGAACAACAGCGAAGGCCGTGATATTTCGCTCGCGGAGTGCCCGCATTAACTCTGTCGTGTTTAGCGTCTCCAGGTAGACGGTGCGGGAACCTTTGATGAGTGGCAGCAGCAGATTCGCCATCTGCGCCAGCACATGAAACAGCGGCAAAACACCCAGCAGCGCGTCGCTCGGCCTCAGGTCGACCCAGTTAAATACCGCCTCGACTTCGCCTAGGATGTTGGCATGGGTCAGCATCACGCCTTTGGGATCGGCAGTCGTTCCTGAGGTATAGATCAGAGAGGCAAGATCGTCCGCATTTGAGGGCGCCGGCTTGAAGTTTCCCGATCCCGCAGCGAAAATCGCAGGGAGGTCCGTCAACCAGTGCTCTCGGGGAGAGTCCTTCGCTAATCGGTCCGGATCGATGAGCACGAGCGCAATGCCCGCTTCGCCCACCGCCTGTCGTGCCACCGCTGCGTGCCGCACGTCGCAAAACACGGCAGAACTTCCGCTATCCTCCAGCAGTTTGGCTGCCTGATCAGCGTGCAATGCGGTGTCGAGCGGCACGGCAACGCAACCCGAAGCGATGATCCCCAGATACGCCGCCACCCAACGTGGGTGATTGTCCGCCAGGATTGCCAGCCGCGAGCCGCGAGCGAATTTGCTCTCGGTGATCCAGCGCCCGACGGATTCCGACATGCGCCGGAGTTCGGCGTAGGTGCAGCTTTCGAGGTGATCGTGGCGCTGCAGCTCCAGCGCGACGTTGTCCGGCCAGCGCTCGGCGCATTGCACAAAACGGTCGTAGAAGGTGGCCATGGGTCGTGGGGAATATACACGAAAAATCGTGCGGTGGCTGTGTTCGGGATCGCGGCTGATTCATGTCCGCGGACTATTATCGTGCTTGTCAGTTTGCCGGTGGGAGTTTCCTGGCTGCTGGAACTACTGGCGCTGCATGCTCGGCCCATTCTTTGCTCTGGTTGAAATACGCTTCCCGCCGCCAGGTCTCCTGATCCCAATTGCTTCCGATGCGCTGGAACGCACGGTGCGCCTCGACCGAATCTCGCTCGCTAACCGCCATCAGAGCGTACGCGTTCAGGTTAGTCATGGACTGGCCATATTCCTTCTCAATCTCCTGGAATCCCCTCTGGATTCGTGACCAGGAAAAACGCCCAAACTCAGGTTCGCCACAAGCACAGGCCACTTGAGTGGCAATCAGGAAATAGAGCGCATCGCCCTGCTTTCCTCCGACCCGGTTTGCACTCTCCTCGGCGAACCTGGAAGAGTCGCCCTCCTTTCCATACCACTTGGGCAGTAGAAAATTGGCCTGCATACGGTAGTAATAGTAGTAGCCCGCCTCGAACTTGACTGCCTCTTCCAATAGCTGGTTCGCCTGCGCCGGCTCCAATCCCTCTCCAAGGGCCACCTGTTGCATGGCGACGTACCACTCGGGACACTTCGCCTTGAGGCTGGAAGCATCCTCCAAGATGCTCTTCGCTCTTTGAAGGCGATGGGAAAAGAGCTTCCATGCCGTATCGCTCACTGTGTCGGAAGTACCGCTCCCGCGTGCCTCCCAGGCATAGCCGACATAGGACTTCGCCAGTGCGACTCGCGCCGTGATCGAATCGGGATTCACGACAACCCAATGCTCCAATCGCGCCAGGTGACCGTTCCAGTCATCCTCGCTCGCGTGCCTGCCCGGCCGAGGCTCATCAAGTCCGAAATAAATGCGGTGGATCTTCCAGGCTCCTCCCGGGAGCCGCGCCTTTCCCGATCGTGCAGCCTCGGAGATACAGTCCAGTAACTCGAAATTCTCGTCATTCAATAGTTGGGCGATCCGATATTCGTAATTCCTGACTGCGTAGATATCCTTGCTTTCGTCGAAGCCCGAATCGCTGGTCTGGCACGTGGTGCCTGCCGGAGCTTCTCCCCGTGCATCGTGCGGTGTCAAAGCAGAGGCATTGGAACGAGCACCCAAGAACAACAGAAACCCGGCACTCAGCAAGAGGACGGCGTGGCCAGGTTTGAACTGGAAACTGGAGAATACGGGAGCGGACATGCAACTGCGACGCAGCATCTCTCGATACCTCCGCACTTATGAGGGCAGCAAACCGTTTACCCTACCAGTTCCAATGGGGATGTCGAGATTACGTCTGGGTCAGCACCGTTTGGTGGAAACACAGTTACGGGCGAACTTCACGATGCGAGATCCACGCCCGCTGCATCGAATATGCTAGGCTTTTAAAGATAGCCTTGGGCTGCACTGCCCTCCGAAGGATTCCAGGTTTGATTAACCAGCTACTAGGCAAGGTTTTTGGTACCAAGAATGAGCGGGTGGTCAAGAGCCTGATGCCGCAGGTTGTGGCGATCAGCGCTCTCGAGCCGCAGACGCAGAAGCTCACCGACGGCGAACTGCGCGCCAAGACGGACGAGTTTCGCCAGCGCATCCAGGAGCGGATGAGCCGATTCGCCAAAACCTCCGAAGCGCCAGCAGAACCGGAGGATGGAGACGGCGAGGAGCCCGGCTTCGATCGCCAGAAACAGCTTGAAAAGGAACAATACGACGCCCTGCAGGAAGTCCTGAACGAGATCCTGGTGGAAGCCTTCGCTGTGGTTCGCGAGGCCGGACGCCGCGTGCTCAACATGCGCCACTTCGACGTACAGCTGATCGGCGGCATGGTGCTGCACCAGGGCACGATTTCAGAAATGAAGACCGGTGAAGGCAAAACACTGGTCGCCACGCTCCCGGTTTATCTCAACGCCCTCAGCGGACGCGGCGTGCACGTGGTCACGGTCAACGACTACCTGGCCAAGCGCGACTCGGAGTGGATGGGCAAGCTCTACCGCTTCCTCGGGCTCAGCGTGGGTGTAATCGTCCACGATCTGGACGACGAAGAGCGCCGCGCTGCCTATGCCGCCGACGTCACCTACGGCACCAACAACGAGTTCGGCTTCGACTACCTGCGCGACAACATGAAGTTCGACCTCAAGGACTGTGTGCAGCGCGGGCACAACTACGCCATCGTCGACGAAGTGGATTCCATCCTGATCGACGAAGCCCGCACGCCGCTCATCATCTCGGGCGCAAGTGAAGAGTCGACGGACAAGTACTACCGCGTAAATCGCATAATCCCCAAGCTCGAAAAGGGAGAAGAGATCGAAGGGCCTCCGGGCGAACCGGCAAAGCTCACTGGCGACTTCGTGGTTGACGAAAAACACCGCAACATCACCGTCACCGACGAAGGCTGGGAGAAGGTGGAAGGACTGCTGGGCATCGGCAACATCGCCGACCCGGAGAACTGGCCGCTGAAGCACCACGTAGAGACAGCGATCAAGGCGCATGCGCTCTATCGCCGCGATGTCGAGTACGTGATCAAAGACGGCGAAGTCATCATCGTCGACGAATTCACCGGACGCATGATGCCGGGCCGGCGCTGGTCCGACGGCCTGCATCAGGCAATCGAGGCCAAGGAAAGCGTCAAGATCGAGCGCGAGAACCAGACGCTGGCGACCATCACTTTCCAGAACTATTTCCGCATGTTCAAGAAGCTGGCCGGCATGACGGGCACGGCCGAAACAGAAGCCGCCGAGTTCGACAAGATCTACAAGCTGGAAGTAGTCGTCATTCCGACCAACCAGCAGATGCTGCGCCTCGAGCATCCGGATGTCGTCTACCGCACGGAGAAGGAAAAATATTTCGCCGCCTCTGATGAAATCCAGCAACTCAACGCCAAGGGTCAACCCGTGCTGGTCGGCACAACGTCGATCGAGAAATCGGAGCGCCTCTCTGACCTGCTGAAAAAGAAAGGCGTCAAGCACTGGGTCCTGAACGCGAAGCAGCACGAGCGCGAAGCCGAGATCGTTGCCCAAGCGGGACGCAAGGGCACGGTCACCATCGCGACCAACATGGCGGGCCGCGGTACCGACATCCTCCTGGGCGGGAACCCGGAATTCATGGCCAAGCAGGAGATGGTGAAAAAGGGAATCGCGCAGCAACTGCGCGTCGCTCAGGGAAAGATCGAGGGGCCACAGGAAGACGGTCAGATCTCGGTTTTCTACTACAACGGGAACGAATACACCGTCCCGACTGACAAATGGACGGAAGCGTTCAACCGCTATAAGTCGCAGACGGACCAGGAGCACGACGAAGTCACGGCCGTGGGCGGCCTGCACATTCTCGGCACGGAACGCCACGAATCCCGCCGCATCGACAACCAGCTTCGCGGACGCGCGGGCCGCCAAGGCGATCCCGGCTCCTCACGTTTTTACCTTGCGCTCGAAGATGACCTCATGCGCATCTTCGCCAAGGAGTGGGTCTCGAATCTGCTGCAGCGGCTGGGGATGGAAGAGGGTGTACCCATCGAGTCCAAGCTCATTACCCGCCGCATTGAGACGGCGCAGAAAGCGGTCGAAGCCCAGCACTTCGAGTCGCGCAAACACCTGCTCGAATACGACGACGTGATGAACAAGCAGCGCGAGGCCGTCTACGGCCTACGGCGCCGCTTGCTCGAAGGCATGGATCAGAAAGATCTGATCCTCGAAGATTACGTTTCCGCTATCCTCGGCGATCTGTTGGAGGAGTACTGCCCTGCCAAGGCTCACGTTGATGACTGGAACATTAAGGGCCTGAAGGACGCGGTCTTCACCCGCTTCGGTGTCGACCTCCTGGCGGAGGGAGTGAAGCCCGACACGCTCAACCGTCAGGAACTCGGCGATGCGATTTTCGAGAAACTGAAAGAGCGTTACGACGCGAAAGAAGAGCTGATTGGCCCCG
The DNA here is from genome assembly GCA_020073465.1 of Terriglobia bacterium. GTDB lineage: Bacteria > Acidobacteriota > Terriglobia > Terriglobales > Acidobacteriaceae > Sulfotelmatobacter. The sequence continues at coordinate 41,636 of JAIQFC010000010.1, read as the reverse complement.
AGGCGATGCGTCATCACGAGCGCATGATCATGCTGAGTGTCATCGACCAGCAGTGGAAAGATCACCTACTTGGGATGGATCACCTGAAGGAGGGCATCGGCCTGCGCGGTTATGGCCAGCACGATCCGCTGGTCGAGTACAAGAAGGAATCGTTCGAGATGTTCGAAGCCATGCTGCAGCGATTCCAGGAGGATACGGTCCGATATCTGTACCTGATGCAGATCCTGGAGCGTCCGCCGGAGGCTGTCGCGGCGGGTCCACAAGCAGGTGGGCCCACTGGTCAAGGTCCGGAACCAGGGGTTCCCGCGCAGCGTGGCGGCGATGGCAACGGCCGCCGACCTCCGCGCATGGTGTCTACGTCCGCCGACGAACTGGAAGAAGCCTTCATGCGCCGCAAGCGCCGCGAACTGGAGCAGGCCCGCATGGCTGGTGCAGGAGACGCACAACCCGTACAGCAAGTCGTGCGCTCACAGGAGAAGGTCGGACGGAACGATCCTTGTCCCTGCGGCTCGGGGAAGAAATACAAGAAGTGCCACGGTGCGTAGCCTGAGACTACTGCGGCAGGGGATCAAGTGTGCTCAGGGGCGTAGTCCCGTTCCTAGTTAGCTAGCAGAACCGGCGAAGAGGCGAGCACTCCTGCGGCCAGCTCCAGGTCATGCAGGTCTTCGCGGCTGAAGTCGGGGGCGAAGCGTGGATCCAATCCCTTACGCGAAATCTGGATGACGCCCATCACGTTCGAAGCGTGATCCAGGATTGGGACTGACATTAACTTCTGAATTGGATTCGGCTTCACCGGTTCATCGGACTCATCTGCGTTGGGTTTGATTGTTTCGAAGATGCCGGCGTGTTTGACCTTGGCAAAATTGTTGAAGATCTCCGCTTTCTTGCTCAATGCAGTGTGCGCCGCAACCGCAGAACTGGAAATCGGAATCGCTCCCGTCGTCCGCAAATGCTCAGGGAACATGAACCGCAAAAGACCATTCTCAAGTCGCAGCAATGCCACTTCCGTGTATTGCACACGGAAAACCTTGGCCAACACCATACACACATCGAGCGGCGTCACGCCCTGGCCCAGCACAGATCCCAAGGGGAGCAGATTCTCGGGCAGCACGATCTCGTCGGCTGCGCCGTGATTCGTGTTTTGGGTCATATCGATCTCTCAAAAAGCCTATTTCGATGGTGCACCTGACTGTATCGCACTTTGGCCGCCAACCGGAACTGCCCAAAGTAACGCTGCCGAATAAGGTAAGCCTTTTGTTTTCAGCGACAACCTTGGAAACCTGTGTGTTTCCGACCGGAATTCCCTCCCTTCCCGGAGCCGAAAAGCATCAAGCTGTTGACAGTTTTTGTCATCCCCATCTCAGCGGATGCTGTGAGGATTCCGGGCCTCAACTTCCCTTCCCCACCCCAAAGTCATTACACTGCCACCGTATGACCCTTCCCAATCAACCCAACGTGAAGCTGGTGAACGATCCCACGTATCGCGAGAACTACGCCAACAGCGTTCAGATGCGGGTCAACATCTGGGATTTCTTTCTGGTGTTCGGCACGCTGCAACAACAGAGCGAGACTCAAGTCGAGATCAAGAATTTCCAGGGCGTCTACCTGAGTCCGCAGCAAGCCAAGGCCCTGCTGGGGCTGCTGCAGCAAAATGTCGCCGGCTACGAGAGCGCGTTCGGTGAAATCAAACTCGATCCGCGCATGACTCCGGCTGGTCCGGTGCACTAGTCTCAAGAACACTTCTCCGATGCCATCTCGCAGCCTTCACCCCGCCCTGGTGTTCGCTGTGATATTGGTGGCAGTTTTTCTGCTGCACTTGCCCCTGCTGCAGTTGCCTTACTTCTGGGACGAGGCAGGATATTACGTTCCGGCCGCGCGCGACATCCTTCTCACCGGTAGCTTGATTCCCCACTCCACGCCGTCGAATGCTCACCCGCCCCTTGTGCTCGCATGGCTGGCACTCTGGTGGAGGTGCGCGGGCTACGCTCCGCTGGTCACGCGATCCGCCATGATGGTTCTGGCAGCGTTTTCGCTGACCGGAGTGTTCCGGTTGGCGGAGCGGGTGGCCAACACGCAAGTGGCGATCGCATCCACATTGTGCACTGCGCTGTACCCGGTCTTTTTCGCGCAGAGTTCCCTGGCACACGTCGACTTGGCGGCCGCGGGACTCACATTCTGGGGATTAACAGCGTATCTGGAAGATCGGCCTGTTTCGGTGGCGATCTGGTTCTCGCTGGCATGCTTGGCCAAAGAAACTGCGATCCTCGCCCCGGCCGCGCTGACGGGATGGGAGTTTGTGCAGCGGGTGCTGCCTCCAGTCACCAGGCCATCCCAGGCCACCGCGCTCCGCCGGATTCTTGCTCTCCTCACCCCGCTGGTTCCATTGATCGGCTGGTACCTCTATCACTACTCCCGCACCGGGTACGTTCTTGGCAATCCAGAGTTCTTCCGATACAACGTGGCGGCGACATTGAGCTTCACGCGATTTCTGCTCGCGCTCGGCCTGCGCCTCTGGCAGTCGTTCGGGTACCTGCATTTGTGGGTACCCACGCTGGGAATGCTGCTGGCGATGCTTTTGCCCCCGCGCACAGAAGAAGGACAGGAACGACCGCGGATTACAGTCCCCGTGCAGATGGTTTTTCTCGTTGTCCTGGCGGCGTACGCGATCGCCATGGCGCTGATTGGCGGTGCAGTCCTGGCGCGCTACATGCTTTCCGTGGTTCCGCTGGTCATTATTGTGGCAGTCTCCACGCTGTGGCGGCGCTTGCGCTTCTGGCCGATTGCGGTTGGCATGGTTGCGCTCGCCTTTATCGCTGCCTGGTTCTGGAATCCTCCTTACGGCTTTTCGCCGGAAGATAACCTCGCCTATCGCGGCTACATTGAGCTACACCAGGAGGGGGAACGCTTCCTGGAGGCGCGCTATCCCATGTCACGAGTCCTGACCGCATGGCCCGCATCGGACGAATTGACGCGTCCCTGGCTCGGCTACACCACTCGGCCGATGCGGGTGGTACGCATTGAAGACTTTTCTCTGGACGAAGTTCTCTCGTCAGCCGACTTTCGTTCCAACTTCGACGTCGCGCTTGCCTTCTCGACGAAGTATGAGCCCCCCCGCCCGCTGTTGGATCATTGGGAAAAATGGGAGAAGCTAAAGACGCGGTTCTTCGGCTTTCATCGTGATCTGCCACCCGCTGCGCTGGCGCACATCCTCGGCGGGCGCATCGTGTTTGCAGACGCGCGCAAGGGTCAGTGGATCGCGGTGATCGAACTGGAGCACGCAGAAGTGCAGAATGCGGCGATCAGGGTTAGGCCATGACCCCTTTCTCACCGGTGCATGAGGTGACACGAGTGGGTCTTGATGACCAGCCACACTTCCCGGCCAGGGGCGAGTCCCAGCGCATCGCGAGCGGCCAGGGTGAGGTGCACTTCCATCTCCACGCCACACTCCACTCGCGCAGAAATAATCACATCGCGTCGTTCAAGGCTGGCGATGCGTCCCGGGATCACGTTGCGGGCACTTAATCCGGATGGCGGTGTGATCGCCAGCAGGATGTCGCCGGCCCGAATACCCACATGCAACAAGGTGCCTTGCTCTGCGCGCACGAGGGGAGTCTCCAGTTCGACAAGAGTTCCCACTGTGCTGTCCGTCAATCGGCAGCGCATGGTTCCGCGATCCTCATGCCGCGACTCGACCCTGGCGTCGAAGACATTTTCGAATCCTGCCAACTGAGCGACAGTTTCCTGCCACGGAGCCTCCAGAACTTCGTGCGGCGTTCCCTCCGCGACGATGCGCCCTCGGTCCAGCACCAGGACGCGTTCCCCCAGGGCAAACACTTCCTCGCGGCTGTGAGTGACGTAGAGAATCGGGATGCCATGCCCCTGATTCCAGGCTCGCAGATCGTCTACGATCCGTGATTTCGTTGCCGCATCGAGAGCGGCGAGCGGTTCGTCCAGCAGCAGAACCTGTGGATCGGTCACCAGAGCCCGTGCCAACGCCACGCGCTGACGTTCTCCGCCAGAGATGCCCTTGGGCCGGCGCCTTGCCAATTGACGGATGCGAAACGAATCGAGGACAGCGGCCGCACGTTGCTGGCGTTCACGGCGTGGCAAGTGCGCTAATCCATACTCCACGTTTTCCTCGACCGTCAGATGCGGAAACAGCGCGAGATCCTGGAAGACATAACCGATGTTTCGTCTGGAAGGCGGCTCGTTCATGCCCTGTGCCGCATCGAACAAGACACGATCGCCGACCACGATCCGTTCCGCATCCGGCGTGAGTAGTCCGGCAATGCAATCGAGCAAGGTCGTCTTCCCCGCGCCAGAGGGACCGAACAGAATCGAGAAGCCGGGATTGGCGGTAAACTCCACGTCCAGGCTGAACGCGGTCGCGGACGTTCCCAAGCTCTTGCGAAGCTTCGCTTGCAGCGGTCGTGATCCGGGCTCTAGCCCGCTCCCCACACTCGCCGAGATGTCTGGCTCGGTCATCGGCCTGGCCCAAACAGCCATGCTTTCCGATTCAGCCCGTAGACCAGCGACAGTAATCCAAAGCAGACGACGAGCAGCAGGACTGCGGTCTGGTTTGCGGCGGCGTAGTTGGAGGCCTGCACCTGATCGAAGATGTCAATGGAGACCGTGCGAGTTACTCCAGGAATATTTCCACCCACCATCAACACCACGCCGAATTCCCCCATGGTGTGGGCGAAACTCAGGGCTCCGCCAGTGATGAGTCCCGGCATCGAGAGAGGAAGGATTACACGAAGGAACGTTCGCAGATGCGAAGCACCCAGGGTTGCAGAGGCAGCGATCAACTTGCGGTCTACGCCCGAGAACGACGCCACGAACGGCTGCACGGCAAACGGCAGACTGTAGAGAATCGAACCAATCACCAGGCCGCTGAAGGTAAAGGCGAGGGTGTGGCCCGTCAGGGTGAGCCACCATCGTCCCAACGGGCTGCGAGGACCGAGAGCCACCAGGACGTAGAATCCCAGGACCGTCGGCGGAAGCACGATGGGTAGCGCGACGACGGCTTCGACGAGGAATTTCCAGCGCGCGCGCGAAAATGCAATCCAGTACGCAACGGGCAATCCGATCACAAACAGGATTGCCGAGACAATCACCGCTAACTGCAGCGTGAGCCAGAATGCCTGCCAGTCAATTGCCATTGTTGTCGTCACTTGCCCCTATTTCGGATCGGGCACAGCGAAACCATAACGCTGCAACATCTTCGCAACATCCTTCCCCTGGATGTACTCCAGAAAACTCGCAGCGTCTTTCTTATGTCCCGAGTGCGAAAGTATGACCACTCCCTGATCGAGCGCGGGATACACTCCTTCTGGAATCTGCCAGTACTTCCCTTTCCCCTGCATCGCCGGGGCGATCGCGTGAGCCAGTGCCACGAACCCCACTTGCGCGTTGCCGGACTCGACAAACTGCGCCGCCTGAGAAACGTTCTCCCCCATGACTAATCGGTCCGATACCCGCTCGTACAGGCCCGCATGCTTCAGCACCGCAACCGCGGCACGGCCGTACGGGGCGTGCCGCGGATTCGCGATCGAAATCTTCTTGACGCTGGGGTCGTTCAGAACGTCCAATCCCTTGTGCTCGACATCCAGAGGCGAGTCACTGGGAGTCCAAAGCACCAACTTCCCAATGGCATACCGATAGAGGCTTTCCGCATCGGCATCGCCGTGCGAGATGAGCTGTCGGGGATAGTCCATGTCGGCGGAGAAGAACACGTCGAACGGCGCCCCGTTCTCAATCTGCTGCGTCAACGCGCCTGAAGAGCCGAACGAAAGCTTCACTTTTATACCCGATTGCTTCTCGAAGTTAGCTGCCACTTCTCGCAGAGCAGTACTCAGGTCGGCGGCTGCTGCAACGGTAATCTCTCGTGACGGTTCTTTATCGGCGGCCAACACAACGGTCGAGGCAAAAACAAATGCTGTAACCAATAGCGATCCCGAAAAGAATTTCATCTCAAAGGTCTTCCCGAATTCGTCAACGAAACGCACAAGCGAAAGCAGATTGTACAAGGCCGGCACCCACCTTGCGGGAGGTCGAGCGTCCTGACTTTCCCAAAGTGGGCTTCCGCCGCATTTTATGCCGCTTTTGCGTTGACCGTGATTCCGGCGCTTCCGATACTGGCAGGTGAAGTGGTTATGACCCGCCGTCTTTGTTGTGTCGTCCGCATCTTCTCCCTAATTCTGTGTTGCTCCTGCGTAGTCTTACTCGTGCAAGCGCAGGGGGCCAAGCAGACAGTCCCCGGGACGCCCCCTGCTGATTCCGACAGAGACCACGTGAAGGAGCGGAATGAATGGTTCTTTCGCGGTCGCCTGATTCGCGGGAAACCATCCGCGGAACTTCGTCGTCGCGCTTATCAGGCCAAGATGCAGTCGCGAGCATTGCGGAGCGCGGCACCCACCGCTGAATCTGCTGCGCCGCCCGGGCAAATATCATCAACAGGAGGCTTCTGGACGCCGTTAGGTCCGGTGCCGCTCGCATCCGACGCGTCTGGCTCCGGAGTGCAGGACTACCACCAGGTTACCGGGCGCGCGACCGCGGTTGTGATCGATCCCGCCGACCCGAGTGGCAATACTGTCTACATCGGCAGCGCCCAGGGTGGGGTTTGGAAGTCTACGAATGCTGCCAACAGCACCGCGCTGAACGTGACCTGGACCCCGGTCACCGACGATCAAGCCACACTGTCAGTCGGCTCAATCGCAATTCAACCCGGAAACAGTGACCCGACGAAGAGTGTGATTCTGGTCGGCACAGGTGAGGCGAACAGCTCTGGAGACTCTTACTTCGGGCTGGGGATTCTGCGATCCACCGACGCTGGAAATACGTGGACCCTCATTGCAACGGCCAATAACGGCGCGCTTTCGTTCAGCGGCCTGGGCGGAACGCGGATGGCTTTCGGCACAACTAACACCGTGGTCGCGGCTATGGCTACGACGTCCAAGGGCGTGGTTGACGGTGCCGTTACGGCGGGCACTGCACGTGGTCTCTACACCTCGCTCGATGCTGGTCAGTCGTGGACGTATAACCCGTTACTCGACCCGGGGAATCAGCTCACGGACGCAACTTCGGCAACCTCGGTGGTCTTCAATGCAGCGGCTGGTGTCTTCGTTGCGGCAGTCCGCTACCACGGCTTTTACTCCTCACCGGACGGCGCCAACTGGACTCGCCTCTCCAACCAACCCGGAGGCGGGGTGCTGAACACAGCCGCCTGCCCACCTCAATCCACATCGAACAATCGCGCATGCCCGATCTACCGCGGAGAGATCACGGTGGTGCCGGGACGCAACGAAATGTACGTCTGGTTCATCCAGCTCGATTCGGCAGGCGCATCTGTCGATCAGGGAATTTGGGAAAGTCTGAACGGTGGCGCCTCCTGGACGCAAATCAGCGATGCCGGCATCACAAACTGCGGCGACAGCAACGGTTGCAGTGTGCAGCAGGGATACTACAACCTCGAACTGCTTGCGGTTCCCAACGGAGCGATCGATACTGACCTGTACGCCGGGGCAGTCAATCTCTACAAGTGCTCAATCAAGTCCATCAATCCAGCGTGCAACAACACTCCGTTCATGAATCTGACGCATGTCTACGGGTGCAATCCCATTGCGGCGCCAGCGCACGTGCATCCGGATCAGCATGCGCTGGCTTACATGATTCCAGTTTCGGGCACAGACTCAGGCAATGCTCTGATGTACTTCGCCAACGATGGCGGGATTTATAGATCACTGGACGGCTTCGCTGGGCTCAGTACCGGTTCATGCTCAGGCACAAACGAATTTGAGGACTTGAATCAGAACCTGGGCTCGATGACGCAGTTCGTGAGCTTCTCCCAGCACCCGACCGACCCGAACACGCTGCTGGGAGGCACGCAGGACAACGGCTCTCCGGCAACATCGTCAGCCACCACCAGCACGAGTTGGGTCAATGTGAACGGCGGAGATGGGGGCTACAACGCCATCGATCCGGGAGCGCCCTCGAACTGGTATGTATCGAATCCTGACATTGCACCCGGCGGCTTGAATATCCAGGAGTGCGCCGGCGGTGTGAACTGTCGCGAAAGCGACTTCAGTGTGATCGTGGGCAGCAATAGTGTGGGTGGTGACGATGGCGGATTCTATTTTCCCTACATCCTGGACCCACGATCTTCGACAGGATTGCTGGTAGGGACTTGCCGCGTCTGGCGGGGGCCGCGGCTCGGCGGGTGGTTTACCGTGTTGAGCCCGAATTTCGATACCTTCGGCTCCGGCACTTGCTCCGGAAGCGAGGTGAACCTGGTCAGGGCCCTGGCCACTGGAGGCCCCACCGACAGCGGAGGGTCCAAGGTCATCTACGCGACCACGGACGGATTGGGGCCACTCGATGGACCTCTCACGTCTCCATCTGGAGGCAATGTCTGGGTCACGACCAATGCCACGGGCGGGACAGCCGCATTTTCCGAGGTAACCCAGAACATCAATCCCAACCAGTTTCCGATCTCGAGCGTCGCGATGGATACTTCGGATCCCTTCGGCAAAACCGCCTATGTGACCGTGATGGGCTTCACCGGTGGGACTGGTCACGTTTGGAAGACGAAAGACGCCGGCCTGACGTGGGCAGATTTCACTGGAACCGGGGCCGATGCTCTTCCCGATTCACCCGTGAATTCCGTGGTCGTCGAGGCAAGCACCGTCTACGCCGGTACAGATGTGGGAGTGTTCCAGAGCAATACGACAACCGTGGGCTGGACGGAAGTCGGACCGGCTCCGAGCAGCGGTGAGGACGGATTCTTGCCCAATGTCGCAGTCACGGCGCTTTCCATCTTCAATTCGGGTGGCCAGAAGCTGTTGCGCGCCTCCACCTACGGTCGCGGCATATGGCAGTTCGACTTGCTGTTCACCCGGGATTTTTCTATTGCGATCTCCAACACCCCGCAGACCATACTCTCGGGCAAGACCGCAACTTTCAACGGCACAGTGACGGCGCAAAACGGATACAGCGACGCCATCACGCTGAGTTGCACGCCCGGCACTACGAATCCACCCAGCACCTGCACACCGCTGCCAGCCGTCCTGAACCCCCTCAACACCACGTTATTCACCGTGACCGCGGGAGGAGCGATCGGCGACTACAGCTTTAACGTACAGGGCGTGGGTTCAGACCCAAATCAAACGGCACATCAGGCGACCGTCGTCTTACACATAGCTGGTCCTGATTTCGTTCTCACGGGACCCACTGCCTTCCCCACGGTAAACGCAGGCACCACGACCACGAAGGGACCCGTAAGTGTCAGCGCCATGAACGGATTCACCGGCACCGTGACGTTGTCGTGCTCCCTAAACTCGGGGAACGGCTCTTGCAGCGCAAGCCCAACTTCGGTGAGTTCATTCCCGGCCACGGCAAACGTAACCGTGGACGCAAGCAATCTCGGAGCGGGAAGCTACCAACTCTCCGTGCAGGGAACGTCCGGGTCAACCACACACACGCTGGCAGTCCCTTTTAACGTTGCGGACTTCCAACTCTCCGGCACGCAATCGATCACTATCAATGCAGGCGCGCAAGGCACGGCGAACCTTGCGATCACTCCTTCCACGTTTTATGCCGGATCCATAAACGCCGCTTGCAATGCCAACACACTCCCGGGCGCGACCTGCACGCTATCTCCTACGAATCCGATTCGACTCAATGGCGGGTCTGCGGTCGCGGTGGCCGCGACCATCAAAGTGCCCAGCAACGTAGCATCCGGCGTCTACGACATCACCCTCAGCGCGCAAGACACTTCCGGCGCCCCCAACCACAGCGTCATCATTGCCGTGACCGTGCCGTCCGTCAGTGCGAGCGATTTTCAGATTGCCATCACCCAGGCTTTCCCTGGCAGCCTGGTTGCCGGATCGCAGACGGAGGCGAAGGTAGGCATAACCCCGAACTACAGCGGCTCAGTGAATGCCACCTGCGATGCCAGCGCGCTTCCCGCCGGACAGTGCCTGGTCGCACCCGGGAACCCGGTCGCGATCAGCACCGGAACGACTGCCACGCTCACACTTACGCTGAACATTCCCAGCAGCGCAGCCCCGCAGCCCACGAACTCATACACAATTAACGTGACCGTTGCTGACTCATCGGGACAACCGAGTCATGCACTTTCCCTGCCGTTGACCGTCATTCAGGATTTTTCGGTAAACTCTGCGACCCCCAGCCAAACCATCAACGCAGGACAAACCAGCGGCCCGTACCAACTGGCCGTACTGCCGAATCCAACCGGATCGTCATTCAGCAGCGCAGTGACGTTGTCCTGCCCGAGCGGCCTTCCTTCCGGGGCAACCTGCAGCTTTTCTCCAAACCCAGTTCCTGCAGGAAGCAGTGACGTCATCCTGTCCATATCGACTGTGGCCGCGGCGCGCGCGCTCGGAGAGGATAGAAAGATGAGCGGATTGCTCTACGCATTGTGGCTGACGCTGCCGGGGCTCGCGGTGTTCAATAGCGGGAGACGCAGACAACGAAATCCTGTCCGCCGTATCTTAACGGCTGGGCCCGTCCTGGTCATGGCACTGGCCCTGATCTCCTGTGGCGGTGCCAGCGCCGGCGGAGGAGGCGGAGGCGGGGGCGGGGGCGGGGGCGGGGGAAATCAGACCACGAAATACACAGTCAAGCTAACTGGGACCGCTGGATCCATCACGCACGGCACAACCGTCGACCTGCTGGTTGTGCAGTGACGAACGGTATCACTCCCCGGTATCATCATCCAGGTTGGAACCGCATTCGGGCACTGACGCCACATCTCGTCATGCCGCCGGTCTGGCCCATCTCGAATGACAGATTCGCACTATGACGTGGTGGTTGTAGGCGGAGGCGTGGTCGGCCTCGCCGTGGCGTGCGAAATCACGCGACGCTTTCCTCGCTTGCGTCTTCTGCTGCTTGAAAAAGAAGAGCGCCTGGCCCGCCATCAGAGCGGCCACAACAGCGGAGTCATTCACTCGGGCGTCTACTACAAGCCAGGTTCGCTCAAGGCTCGCCTCTGCGTCGCTGGAGCCGCGGCGATGGTCGAGTTCTGCCGAGAGCACGGCATTCCGCATCAGGTTTGCGGTAAAGTGATTGTCGCGATCAACGACGCCGAGCTACCGCGCCTGGAAGAACTGCGCCAGCGCGGCGAGGCGAACGGGCTGGCCGACCTGCGGGTCATCGGCCCCGAAGAGCTCCACGAAATCGAACCCTACGCCCGCGGACTGAAAGCCCTGATCGTACCTTCCACCGCGGTTACCGACTTCGCGGCGGTCTGTGAGAAGTACGCGACCCTGATTGCGGCACAAGGTGGAACCGTTCTAACGTCTGCTGCGGTTACCGGGATCAAACGAAGCGCCAGCCAAGATATCGTCGAAACCAAGCGAGGCACGTTCTCGACAAACTTCCTGATTAACTGTGCAGGACTGTTCAGCGACCGCATCAGCCGCATGGCGGGAGACGAGCCCGACGTCATGATCGTGCCTTTTCGCGGTGAGTACTACGATCTTGTTCCTGATCGTGCGGCGCTGGTGCGCGCGCTCATCTATCCAGTGCCCGACCCGCGATTCCCTTTTCTGGGGGTTCACTTTACGCGCCGGGTGAGTGGCAGAGTCGATGCCGGGCCCAACGCGGTGCTGGCTTTTCAGCGCGAAGGATACCACCGCAGCGATATCAGCCTCGGCGACATGGTCTCGTACCTCGGGTTCCCCGGATTCTGGCGAATGGCCGCGAAGCACTGGCGCAGCGGCTGCGACGAGTTTCGACGCTCACTGTCGAAACGTGCTTTTGCGAGGGCCCTGCAAGAACTGCTGCCCGAGGTTCGAGAACAGGACCTGGTGCCGGGTGGCTCGGGCGTACGTGCTCAAGCCGTCAAGCGGGACGGCTCATTGGTGGATGATTTTCAGATTGTTCCCTCAGCGAGAATGCTGCACGTGCTGAACGTTCCCTCTCCAGCAGCAACTGCGTCACTGCTGATTGCGCGCACCATCGTTGATATGGCAAGCAACAATATCGGACTCGCCAGCTAGTCGCCATCTCCCACATCGACTGAGACCAATTCCAAGGTCTGCAACAAAGGACTCGAGTCGGAGACCAACTCGACATGTCCGCACCGGGGACAGGAGAGGATTGCATGGCCATGCCCGGGGCTGGCCGGAGCCAGGCTCAGACGCATGAGTTGGTAACGCTCAAGTTTTTGTTCACAGCGCAAACAGCAGACGATCCGGTGGTGGGGATCGTGGGAGACACCACTAGGTACTTCGATGGCTGGTTTCATCACTACCTCGTGAATCCGGACTGTGGGAGCTGGCCGGATTGAACTGGCCTTCCGGCTTCTTAGTAGCAGGAGTCTAGCACGATACGGAATCGTCTGGTTCGGCGCGGACCGCGTCTCGGTGTATTGAGATTCAATCGCGAGTGAAACTCATTTTGAGTAAGGAGTCTGGATTCGCGCAAGGATCAGCACCACATGCAACCAGCAAAGTCTCAAAAGAATACGTCTACGCCGTTACGTTTACGGCGTAAACACATTAACGTAGTAACCAGGATGGTGTGACTGCGGTAATCACAGAGAGATTTTTGAAATTTAGAGTAGAAGGTCTCTTGACAGCGCACCCTTGAGCCATCATAGTTGGAGCAACCACAGCGCAGTCCGTACCTGTATCCCCCTTACGACTGATTTTTCGTGTTACCCCAATACCTAACTGATTTAAGGAGCAAGCATCTTGGTTCTTACGAAGCCTGATTTTGATGTCGCAATCATCGGTGGTGGACCTGCGGGCGGCTCGATGGGCGCCTATCTGGCGAAAGCCGGAGTCAATTGCGTCGTGCTGGAGCGCGAGTTGTTTCCGCGACCGCACGTAGGAGAGTCTCTCGTTCCTTCTGCCATGAGGGTTTTCCGCGATCTCGACTTCATCGATCAGATGGAAGAAGCCAAGTTCCCGCACAAGTTCGGCGCGGCCTGGACGGCGGAAGATCGCGGCGCCTACGACATGGACTTCAAGGGCGGATTCAAGGATGGAGATACCCTCGCTCCCGAGTCGCACGTAGACATCCGCTTCAACGAACGCCTGCAGGACGGTGTCGACCGCGAGTACACCTATCACGTGGATCGCGCCAAGTTTGACCTGATGCTCCTGCAGCATGCCAACAAACTGGGCGCAGCCGTGTACGAAGGAGTGAAGGTCGGCCACGTCGATTTTGGCCCGAAGGAACCGGTCGTCCGCTTCAAGATGGGACAAAACGGGAAAGAGATGGGCCTGACCGCGAAGATGGTCATCGACGCCAGCGGCCGCAATACTCTTCTCGGCAATCAACTCAAGCTCAAGATCAAAGATCCCGTATTCGACCAGTACGCGATTCACACCTGGTTCGACAACTACGATCGCAAGGTCTTTTCCAAGAAGGACGAGCATCGCGACTTCATCTTCATTCACTTCCTGCCCATCTCGAACACGTGGATCTGGCAGATTCCCATCACTGACGCGGTCACCAGCATCGGTGTAGTGACGCAGAAGAAGAACTTCGCCAAGTCGAAGCAGGAGCGTGAGGAGTTCTTCTGGAATGCAGTCGGAACCCGCCCTGCGCTGCGCGATGCCCTGCAAAAGGCTGACCGCATGCACGCTTTCAAGGATGAGGGCGATTACAGCTACGCCATGAAGCAGGTGACCGGAGATCGTTGGATGATGGTGGGCGATGCTGGACGCTTCGTCGATCCGATCTTCTCGACCGGCGTAAGCATCGCGCTGAACAGTTCGCGGTTTGCCCATAACAATGTGATCGCGGCACTGGAGAAGAACGATTTCTCGCGCGAGAGTTTCTCCGAGTTTGAGAACAAGATTCGGCGCGGCACGAAGAACTGGTACGAATTTATCTCGGTGTACTACCGGCTGAACGTGCTGTTCACCTACTTCGTGGGCGACCCGCGTTACCGTCTAGACGTCCTCAAGCTGCTGCAGGGCGACGTTTACGACGACGCCGCGCCGCCGGTGCTTGAAAAGATGAAGAAGATGGTGTCCGAGGTCGAGCAGAACGAGAAGCACCCGTGGCATAAGTCGCTGGGTGACATGACCGTAGACGCCTTCAAGCACGCAGCCAGCATCTAGATCAGCATCGTCACTTGAATAGGGAGGAAGCTTTGGTTATTACCAAGCCAGATTTTGACGTCGCCATTATTGGCGGAGGGCCGGCCGGAGCGTCGATGGGCGCTTACCTGGCCAAGGTCGGCGTGAGTTGCGTGGTGTTTGAGCGTGAACTCTTCCCGCGGCCGCACGTTGGAGAGTCATTAGTTCCTTCTTCGACCCGCGTGTTTCGAGATCTCGACTTCTTACCCCAGATGGAAGCGGCGAAGTTTCCCCACAAGTTCGGCGCCGTCTGGACCACCGACGACAAGAAGACGCCTTACGTACACGACCTCGAGGGCCTGGCGCCGGATTGCAACGTCGATATCCGCTTCGAAGAGCGCCAACAAATCGGAGTCGACAAGACCTATACCTATCACGTCGACCGCGGCAAGTTTGATCTGATGCTCCTGCAGCACGCCAACAAACTGGGAGCGGCGGTGTACGACGGCGTGAAGGTCGCGTCCGTGGACTTTGGCCCCAAGGAACCCATTGTGCGTTTCACAATGGGGTCGCAAGAGATGAGCGTCAGCTGCAAGATGGTGGTCGACGCCAGCGGCCGTAACACTTTCCTGGGGAACCAGCTCAAGCTCAAAGTTCAGGATCAGGTATTCGACCAGTACGCCATCCACTCCTGGTTCGATGGGTACGACCGCAAGGCGTTCGCCAAGCGCGATACGAACCTGGATTACATCTACATTCACTTCCTGCCTATTTCCAATACGTGGATCTGGCAGATTCCGATCACCGACACGGTTACAAGCCTGGGAGTCGTCACCCAGAAGAAGAACTTCGCCAGATCGAGGGCCGATCGCGAAAAGTTCTTCTGGGAATCGGTCGGCACCCGGCCCATGATTGAGGAAACGCTGCGCAAGTCCAACCGCATTCGCCCCTTCAAGGACGAAGGCGATTACAGCTACGCCATGAAGCAACTGTGCGGTGACCGCTGGGTGATGGTGGGCGATGCCGGACGTTTCGTCGATCCCATCTTCTCCACCGGCGTCAGCATCGCGCTGAACAGCTCACGCTTTGCGCACAAGGACATCCTGGGTGCGTTGGAGACGAACGACTTCTCGCGGCCGAGTTTCTCAACCTTCGAGAACACCCTGAAGCTGGGAACCAAGAACTGGTACGAGTTCATCACGGTCTATTACCGGCTGAACGTGCTGTTCACCTACTTCATCAATGACAAGCGCTATCGCCTCGATGTGTTGAAGTTACTGCAAGGCGACGTCTATGACGATGCCGCACCGCCGGTGCTGGAGAAGATGAAGAAGATGGTGGCTGATGTCGAAGAGAACGAAAAACATCCCTGGCATAAACTGCTGGGGGACCTGACGTCCAACGCGTTCCGTCCGACCATGTAGTTGGCCTGAAGAGGGTCTCGCAACACCCGCCTTCCCCCGGCGGCGGGAAACAAAATCAGCAGTGAGACCAGGGCCGATTCTGGTCTCCTTGCGCTACAATTCCCGGATTCGTGGGTCGTGAGCTGGGCTGTCAGGCAGTGCACCTGGGTTCGGTGAGGGGCCATGTCAAGTACCAACCGGAAGTTCATCATCGCCTACATTCTGCTGGTCGGTCTGCCGATTCTGGGGCTCGTAGGCATTCTGAAGAGTGGACGCGGTCTGACCGCTCCGATCTCCGTGGACGGCACTTGGAAACTGCAGGCCGACGCGGCCCGTTTGGCTGCTCTTCCCTGCGGAAAGTCTCTCGCCACTTCCGATCTCGCGCTGGCAATTTCCCAGTCCGGCGGAAACTTCACAGTCAGTCTGCTCAGCGGACCGAAGTCCGTAGCCTCAGGCGTGCTTGAGGGAACGACGTTGAAAGCCTCGGTGGTGCCTTCCGCCACTTGGTCGAACGAGGCTGATTGTGGCCGCGGCCGTGAACTGGCGCTTCTGGCGACGGTTGACCCTAAAGCAAATCCACGGTCGCTGACGGGAACCATTTCCCTCAATGACTGTCCCGCCTGTAGCCCGGTCGAGTTTCGAGCGTTCCGGCAACCTCCTACAGCGAAGGTGGGACACTGATGCCGAATCTGTTCACACTTGTTCTGCAGATTGCCGTGATTGTCGCGCTATGCCGGATTGTCGGCAGTCTGTTCCGTCTCTTTCACCAGCCACGCGTGGTCGGCGAGATGTTTGCCGGCATATTCCTCGGGCCGTCCCTGTTGGGTTGGCTGGCACCGGGGCTTTCGGCATACCTGTTTCCACCTGCCAGTCTGGGATTTCTGAACGCGCTCAGTCAGGTCGGCGTTGTCATCTTCATGTTCCTCGTGGGACTCGGTATCAACCCCAAGGAACTGAAACACCACGGGCACGCCGCCGTTTTGACCAGCCACGTGAGCATTACCGCTCCGTTCGTTCTGGCAGCCTTTCTTTCTCTGTATCTCTATCCCAAACTCTCCGACGACAGTGTCGCATTCACCAGCTTCGCTTTGTTCATGGGCGCCGCAATGAGCATTACGGCCTTCCCGGTTCTGGCGCGCATTCTCACCGAGAGAGATCTGCTGGGAAGCCGCCTGGGGACGGTTGCGATTGCGTGCGCAGCAGTCGATGACGTGACCGGCTGGTGCATTCTCGCCTATATCGTGCTGCTGATCCGCTCCGCGCACAGCGGAAACCCAATCTGGTTGACCATTGGCGGCCTCATCGGATTCGCGCTCCTCATGATTTATGGAATGCGGCGGTTGCTGGGGAGGTTTGAAACCATCTACGAACGGCGTGGCGCGTTGAGCGAGAACGTGCTGGCCCTGATGCTGCTTCTCGTCCTGAGTTCCGCGTTGTTGACCGAGTGGCTGGGCCTCCATCTTCTGTTCGGTGCCTTCCTGACGGGCGCGATCATGCCGAAGGAGCAGAAGTTTGTACGCTACATCATGGACCGGTTCGAGACCATCACCATCACGCTGTTGCTGCCTCTGTTCTTCGCGTTCACCGGCCTCCGCACAAACATCGGCCTCGTGAAGGGCCCGGAAATGTGGTTGTACTGCGGCTTGATCATCCTGGTCGCAACTGTGGGCAAGTTAGGCGGATCGATGATCGCTTCCTGGCTGACCGGCATGCCGGTGAGAGAGGCAGCCGGTCTTGGCACGCTGATGAATACCCGCGGCCTGATGGAGTTGGTCATCCTGAACATCGGTCTGGATATTAAGGTCATTTCCCCGGCGCTGTTCTCCATGATGGTGCTGATGGCGTTGTTTACCACCTTCATGACCAGTCCTGTCCTGGAAATGATCTGTCCCGACCGCATCCTGCGGGCGAAGGTGGCCAGTGTTGCGGCCGAGACACCCATGCCTTCTATGACATTGGAGTCCACCAACGGCTCCGCCGCTTGAGCAACTTGCGCGAGTGTGCAATCTCTTGCGGCCACAAAAGTTGCAGGAATATGCACACAAACAGCGGATGAACACTACCGATTTCGTGTGTTGCACGCGCAAGAATCTGCTATGATCGCGACCATTGAAATGGCCTGCGGGAGACGCAGGCCGGGGTATCAATCGACAAAAGATTTCTAACCGTATCCTCCCTCTGCAGTTTCCCTAACTGAGTAGCGAACGGGTGCAATAAGACATCATCCTATGGCCAGGTGCAGAGTATTGGTGCTGTTCTTGCTGGTTGCATCGTTGCCCACCGTGGCGCAGACGGTCACCACGTTTGAGGGAATTGACGCCTCCCAGCTGAGTAAGCCTGGGCTAGACATCGATCCCAATGGGGCGGTAGGCACCAAGCAGTTTGTGGAGTGGGTGAACGTCGCCTATCAGGCCTACGACAAGGTCACTTTCGCACCGGTGTGGTCGGCGCCCCAGGCGGGTACTACTCCCTGGACGAATTCCGGACTTACCAGCTGCACCAACATCACAGGCGACGGAATCGTGCTGTTCGACCGTCTGGCCTCGCGCTGGGTCATTGCGGGCCGCAGTTCATCGCTGGGGGTTTACTACTACTGCGTCGCGATTTCCAATACTGACGATCTGTCCTCGAATACGCTTAGTTGGTTTACCTACGCGTTTGCCCTGAATTCGATCCTGGGAAAGAACCCCCAAGGAACCGTATACTTCCCCGACTGGCCCAAGCTGGCCACGTGGGCGGATGCGTACTACCTGTCGATCGACCTTGAAGACAGCAACAACAACTTCCAGGAAATAGGCGTGGTGGCTTGCGCCCTGGACCGGACGAACATGCTGGCCGGAGGCACCGCCAATTCCCCACAGTGCTTTCGTGACCCTGCCGTAGGTAGCGCGGGATTGTATCTTGGTCATAGCTTGATCCCTGCCGATGTGGAAGGAACGATTTCGCCTCCCGTAGGCCGGGACGAGTACTTCGTCAGTATTCAGAATCCGATCAATGACGGTGTGACCACGACGTCGAGTTCGTTCAACATCTGGGATTTTCATGTGAACTGGTTGAATCCGGCAAACTCGACATTCACAAAGTCAACTCAGCCAGTTGCTCCATACACTCCCGGTTGCTATAGCGTGACATCGCCCGCCAACACTGTTTGTGTGCCGGAATCGTCCACCAGCGTGACCGGCAAGCGCATTGACTCAGTCGGCGACCGGTTCATGCCCCGTCTGGCCTACAGGAATTTCGGTTCGTATGAATCGTTCCTGTTCAGCCACGCTATTCTGGTTGGGGCTGGGACGAGCAAGCAAACCGGAATCCGCTGGTACGAACTCCGCGGCGCGGGCACTCCGGCGCTCTTCCAGGATGGAAATGTAAGCCCAGACCAGTCTCTATTCCGTTTCATGCCGAGCATCGCTCAGGACAATGCTGCGGAAGCTGCTGTGGGCTACAGCGTATCCAGCGGCTCTACTCATCCTGGCATAAGCGCCTCCTGGTGGAATCTTGCAACGCTGACTCCTCCGACCGAGTTCTCTTTGCTTGCCGGAAGCGCGGATCAGGAAAATGCCAGCCAGTGGGGCGACTACACCAGCATGACCGTGGACCCGGTCGATGGTTGCACCTTCTGGTATGTGAACGAGTACTTCACACAGAACCAGACCGGAAGCCAGCATGTCTGGAAGACGCGCATTTCGAACTTTAAGCTTCCCGGGTGTGGGGCGGTTGCCCTCCTGCCGGCCTCCGGTCTGGCCTTTGGGTCGGTCGCGGTGGGCAACACGAGCGCTTCACAAGCAGCAACGTTGACCAACAGCCAGAACGTCGCCCTCAACATCAGCAGCATCGGCTTCACGGGCACAAACAGTACGGACTTTTCGCAAATCAATACTTGTGGATCAAGTCTCGCTGCGGGTGCACACTGTACCATCAGCGTCTCGTTCAGTCCCGGAGCGCTGGGTTCTCGCTCGGCAACGCTCACGGTGACAGATGACGCCGGCAACAGCCCGCAATCGATCGGCCTGAGCGGGACGGGTATCGCACCCGTCACGCTGTCATCCACCAGTCTCAATTTCGGGAATGTAGTGATCCACACCAGCAGCACAGCGCCGGCTGTAACTCTGACCAACAATCAGAATGTGGCCCTGACCAATATCAGCATCTCCGCCGCTGCGCCATTCAGCCAGGTAAATACTTGCGGAACGTCGATCGCGGCTGGCGCCCAGTGCAAGATAACGATCACATTCTCGCCCACGGTCACGGGCGCTCAGTCGGGAACGGTAACGATCACTGACAGCGCGAGCAACAGTCCGCAGACCATCGCAGTCAAGGGAACAGGGATCAACCCCGTCACCTTCAATCCCACCTCGCTGAACTTTGGGACGGTGGCTGTTGGGTCTTCCAGCAGCCCGATGAATACAACGCTGATGAACCGGCAGAAAATTGCGCTCAACATTACCGGGATCAGCATCGCTGGTCTGAACAGCGCCGATTTTTCGCAGACCAACAATTGTCCCTCTTCGGTTGCTGCGGGAGGCTCGTGCACGATTACTGTCACTTTCACTCCGCACGCAACCGGAACTCGCAGCGCAAACGTGAAAGTCACCGACGATGCT
Source organism: Terriglobia bacterium (assembly GCA_020073465.1). Lineage (GTDB taxonomy): Bacteria > Acidobacteriota > Terriglobia > Terriglobales > Acidobacteriaceae > Sulfotelmatobacter. Next base: position 21,578 of record JAIQFC010000010.1, on the reverse strand, counting down.
TCGACCAGCCCTCAGAGCGTCAGACTGGGCGGTACTGGTCAGTAGGATTCTGGTGTCTGATGCGAGATGAGTGCAGAAATTGGCAGCGGTGAAGGAACACTTGCAACATCATGGCACGAAGGTGCCATGTGCTCAGGAGAGTGCTCAGTTAAACTTACTCAACACATCGCCTAGGCTTCACGCAATTTCCCCTAATCGGTTCTGCCGTCACGGAGTTGTAGAGTAGCTTCCCTCCGTAGGATCAAGCACGCTGGAGGATTTACATGAGTAGTAGTTGTCATCTGTTCAATCGAGTCCCACAGGAAGGTTCCGCCCGGGGTTCCGCCTCAGGATTCATGAGGGAATTGGTTTCGCAGATGCCTGTCTTACGATGTGCTCCTCGGCGTGTGATGTCGATGGTCATCCTTTCTTTGCTGTCGGCCACCCTGCTGCAGGGGCAGGTCAGCGTATTGACCAGCCGTAATGACAACGGCCGCACCGGTCTGAACTCCAGCGAGAGTTTCTTGAACTCCTCGAACGTGAACTCGGCAACTTTCGCCAAGCTGGGCGCCTATAACGTCGATGGATACGTGGTAGCGCAGCCTCTCTACATGCCGAATGTTTCCATTGGGGGAAGCCCGCACAACGTAGTTTTCGTCGCCACGCAACATGACAGCGTGTATGCCTTCGACGCTGACAACCTGAGCGGCGGGGCCCCTTTGTGGCAGGTCAGCTTTATCAATCCCGGTGCGAATATCACCTCTGTTCCGATCTCCGAACAGGGGTGCGCCAAAGTAAACGGCTACACCGAGATGGGGATTCAGGGAACACCAGTCATCGATCCGGCAACGAATACTCTTTTCGTTGACGCAAAAACGAAAGAGATCAACGGGAGCAGTACCAGTTACGTGCATCGCCTGCACGCCTTGGACATAACCAACGGACAGGAGAAGTTTGGCGGGCCGGTTCAAGTCACAGGCTCGGTCCAGTCGCTGCATGGCACGGTAACCTTCGACTCGCCGAAGGGATGCCAGCGGCCTGGATTGCTGCTCAGTAACGGAGTTGTTTATGTCGGATTCGGATCCAATGGCTGCGACAACACGCATGGCTGGCTCTTCGCGTACGATGCAACAACTCTGACCCAGCTGGGAATCTTCAACACTTCCCCCAACCAAACCAGAGGGGCGTCGATCTGGCAGGGTGGAGCGGGTTTGGCGGCGGACGACGCCGGGAACGTCTTCTTCATCACTGCGAACGGGACGTTCAATGCGAATATGGGCGGCTCTGACTTCGGCGACAGCTTCATGAAGCTCGGCGCCAGCAGCCTGACGCTCAGCGACTACTTCACTCCTTACGATCAGGCCAACATGAGCGCAAACGATCTCGACCTGGGATCGGGTGGTGTCATGCTGATTTCAGATCCCTCGTGGCCCAATCCGCACGAGGCCATTGGCGCGGGCAAGACCGGTACGCTCTACGTCGTAAGCCGCGACAGCATGGGCCACTACCAGTCCAACAGCAACAGCCAGATCCCGCAGTCACTGCAGAGCGTGGTGAATGAAGTCGACGGCACGCCGGCATATTGGAACAACACGGTATTCTTTGCTCCGGACCATGGTCCGGCAGTTGCGTACGTGCTGAGCAACGGTCTTCTCCCTTCATCCGGAGTGGCATCTGCGCAGACTCAGCCGATCATCCCCGTGGGCGGCCCGGTTGTGTCCGCAAACGGCAACTCCAACGGCATTGTGTGGCTGGTTCGCGCCTTTGGGGCCACCGCAAGTCAGCTGTCCGCTTTCGACGCCGTGCGAATGGTGGAGATCTATAACACCACCCAGACAGGCACTCGTGACACCCTTGGAACTGCCGCCCATTTCGTCGTGCCAACCGTTGCCAATGGCAAGGTATTTGTCGGCACCCAAACACAGCTCCTGGTGTACGGGCTCATGCCCGCGCTTTCCAATGTGTCCGGCGGCAATCAGACGGGAACAGCCGGGAGCACGCTGCCCGCGCCGTTGACGGTACGGGCTGCTGATCCATACACGGGCGCTCCTCTGGTTGGAGTCACGATTACATTCAGCGGGGCGGGCACGTTCAGCAATCCTAGCCCGGTCACGGACAGCACGGGAACCGCGAGCACGAGCTATACGCTGCCCACCACGTTTACCTCCTCGATGTTGACCATTACCGTCAGCAGCCCAGGCTTCGCGACAACTACTTTTGTGGAAACGGTAACGCCCGGCCCCCCTGCTTCCATCGCCTACGTTTCGGGCGGATCTCAAACGGGAACTGTGGCCACGACCCTGCCGAAAGCGGTTGTGTTCAAAGTCGCGGATCAGTATGGGAATGTGGTGCCCGGTGTCTCGGTGACCTTCACCGACAGTCCTAACCATGGAATCTTTGTCAGCAATCCGGTGACTACCGACTCTTCCGGCAAGGCGACAGTAACGTACACGCTGCCCACCAAGGCCGGTTTCACTACCCTCACCCCTTCGACTGGCGGCGTGACTGGCTCTGGCGTTCAGGAGCATGCCGTCGCGGGAAGCGCAGCTTTCGTGGTAGTGGGAGCAGGAAACAATCAGACTGCAAAAACCAACACCACATTGCCAAAGCAGCTGATGGTCAAGGTTACAGACCAGTACGGCAACGCGGTCTCGGGGGTCACGGTAACCTACACGGACAATGGTGCCGGGGGTACGTTCTCCAGCACCAGCGCGATCACGAATACATCGGGGCAGGCCGGGGTGTCGTATACAACGCCGGGCACGCCGGGCACAGTCACGATCAATGCGACCGTTAGCGGTTTGACTCCGGCGATATTTACGGTCCACGTAACTTCCTGAGGATTGAATGGCTGAAAGGAACGGGTTTGAGGCAATCCCAGGTCTCCGCGAAGAAATCCAGATGACTCCCAGGAATGTGGCAGGGCGTACCGCAACCCCAGAGCGCACCCAGCGTTCACTGTCTAGGAGTGCCTCGGTTTCACACTATCGACCGGAGACGATTGTCTCTGCCGGAGATCGTACTCGCGCCGGGAAAATTGGGCGCTATGCAAATTCGTTCATCTTGACCGGCCTTTTGCGCTTTCTGCATAATCGCCCGAGTACCTCCCTCATAGCGGTCGCTATATACCCCTATCGTCTTGGAACTCTTCGAAAAACTGGTCAACCAAGGGACTTGCTTTCACTGTCGCGTATGAGAAGTCTGTGTTCAACCCGGCGGCGCTGTCTTCCCGCACTCAAATTCTGTTGGAGGTAATTGTGACACGTACCCGCTCGATTAGCATGGTGGCAGCCGTTCTCGTGATTGGCTTGGGCCTTCAGACGGTCCCGGCGTTCGCGCAGAACATCATCAGCACGGTTGTCGGTGGAGGGCCAACGCCCACCACGCCCCTGACGGCCAACCTTCCCGGACCCACTGCCGCGGTCAGAGACCAGGCGGGGAACACCTACATTGCTGCCCCACTTTCCGCCAACATTTTCAAGCTGTCCACTAGCGGAACGTTGAGCGTGTTCGCGGGCCAGGGCTACGGCGGGTTCAATGGCGATGGTATTCAGGCAAGTGCGGCGCAGTTGGGAAGTCCCGCGGCCATTGCCTTCGATAACAACGGCAACCTGTTCTTTGCTGATCCCGGAGCGACTCGCGTTCGGCGCGTGGACAAGACCACCGGCGTGATCACAACCGTTGCGGGCAACGGCACGAAGTGCGCCCACGGGGTTAACCCTTGCGGAGACGGCGGGCTGGCTACGGCCGCGCTCCTGAATCTTCCGGAGGCCATCGCTCTGGACAGCGCTGGAAACCTGTTCATCGCAGACGCTACCGACAACAAGATCCGCCGTGTCGATGCGATCACCAACATCATTACGACAGTCGTGGGAGATGGCAACGCGTGCGCCAACCCCACCAATACCTGCGGAGACGGCGCCGCTGCGACCTCGGCTCAGTTGAACTTCCCCGAAGGCATCGCAGTCGATGCGGCTGGTAATCTGTACGTTTCTGACACTCTGGACCAGCGCGTCCGAATCGTGTCAGGGGGGGTCATCACCGCGTTTGCGGGCAATGGCGGATTTTGTCATGACTCGACCACTACTTGCGGCGATGGTCATCCGGCCACGCTGGCGAACCTGCATCGGCCGCAGCAAGTTGCGGTGGACGCAACGGGCAACGTCTACATCGCGGATACAGCAGATCACAAGATCCGGGTGGTTAACACGTCTGGAGTGATCAATCTCTTTGCCGGCCTCGGCGTTCAGGGTTTTGGCGGCGACAACGGACCAGCGACCGGCGCTCTGCTCGATCTTCCTGTCGGAGTCTCAGTGGATGGCTCGGGGAACGTCTTGATTGCTGACGCAGGCAATCAACGAGTACGCATTGTATCGAGCACCGGGGTGATTCAGACGTTGGCGGGCGGAGGTAGCGGCGGCGACGGCGCTGCAGCAACCAATGCCCTGCTGGCAGGACCATACACTATTACTGGGGACTCGACTGGCAATCTGTATATCGCTGATACCGGGAGCAACCGCATCCGCAAAGTCTCCGGCGGGATCATTACCACGGTGGCTGGAACCGGCAGTGTAGGCTACAGCGGCGACGGTGGCCCGGCGACAAGCGCCATGCTGAACGGCCCGACGTCCGTCGTGGTCGATACGTTGGGGAACATCTTTTTCGCCGATACAGGCAATCTGGTGGTTCGCAGAATCGACGCCACTACGCACAACGTCACCACAGTGGCGGGCAATGGCAATTCCTGTTTCCCGATAACGGCGACGTGTGGAGATGGTGGGCCAGCGACCAGTGCCAACCTTACCTGGCCGCTGACGGTCGCACTCGACGCCAGCAACAACCTTTATATCGCCGACTACTTCTCCTTCAAGGTTCGGAAAGTAAATGCCGCAACTCAGATCATCAGCACGGTCGCTGGAACCGGTATCGAAGGGAAGGCGGGCGACGGAGGTCTGGCTACCAAAGCAAATCTGGACCATCCTTCGAGCATCGCGCTGGATGGCGCGGGTAATCTCTTCATCTCGGATCAGTACAACAACAAGATCCGCAAAGTAGATGCCACGAGCCAAATCATCAACACCTACATGGGCACGGGGAAAGCCTGCCTGTGTGGAGACGGCGGCCCGGCCTTGAGCGGCAGCATGTGGAACCCGCTTGAAGTCGTGACCGATTCGGCCGGCAACGTCTTCGTCGGCGGCGGCAACGACAACGTGGTGCAGCGCATCAACGCCACAACCGGCATCTGGGGTACGGTCGCCGGAAACGCCAAAAAGCCTCTGGTGGGCGGATTCTCCGGCGATGGCGGTCTGGCCAGTCAGGCCACGTTGGCCAACTTCGGGCTCTGGGTTGACTCTGGCAGCAATCTGTACATCGCTGATCAGGGGAACAACCGCATCCGGACGGCTCACCTGACCCCAACCGCTACGCTCACACCCCCGGCCCTGAACTATGGCAACGTGGCGCTGAATACAGCCAGCCCGTCCAAGCCCGTCAAGCTCAGCAGTACGGGTGGCGTAGACCTCAACCTCACGAACCTCAGCATCACCGGCACAAATGCCAGCAACTTCGCACAGACCAACAATTGTGGAACGCTGCCCATATTGCTCGGAGTGGACGCTCTCTGCACCACAAGCGTCGTCTTCACCCCGACCTTCTACGGCCAGGCAAAGGCGACCCTGACCTACACCGATAACGCGTCGAACAGTCCGCAAACGATCGCGCTGTCGGGATCGGGACCGGACTTCAGCATCGCCAACTCACCGAGTGCAATAACCGTGGCCCGGGGCAACAATGGCTTGGTTAACACTACTCTCAAGCCCATCGTCGGGTTTAACCAGACCATCAGTCTCACGTGTACTGGTGCCCCGGCAGGTACGACCTGCACCCCGAATCCGACGTCCGTCACACTCGACGGCGTCAATAACGGGACGTCACAGGTCACAATCACCGTGGGTAGCTCGACTGCACCGGGAACGTACACCCTGACCGTGAAGGGTTCGTTCGTGCCACTGCAGCATCCGGCAACCATTACGCTCACGGTTCAGTAGCCGGCGATTGAACCTGGTCTAGGAAAAGTAGCGGGTGGAGTGCCGCAAGGCGCGCCACCCGCGTTTCACTGTGCCATCGTCGGCTGTCCGGCATCGTTGTTCTGCCAACAAATCGTCAATAGCCATATCAGAGGCGGTTCCGTCTCCGCATCGGCGTTTTGATAGACTCCTGTTGTCCAGCAAAACAGGTTTTGCGCGTACGCCGTGAGCGGTGGCAGGTGCTGACAACAGACCCACTGCTTCAGCGGTATCTCACATCACAGTCTCCTGGAGGCAGGCACTTTGAAAGTCCTTGTAGTTGGCGGTGCAGGCTACATTGGAAGCCACGCGGCCCGGGTTCTGAGGCGCAACGGCCACGAAGCGCTCATCTACGACAATCTGTCGACCGGCTATGCTCGCCTGGCGAATGGCTTCGAGTTCATCCAGGCCGACATGGCGGACAGCAAGACGCTCACGTCCGCTCTGCGGCACGTCGATGCCGTCATGCACTTCGCAGCCCACGCCTATGTAGGAGAGTCGGTCGAAAATCCTCGAAAATACTTTCGCAACAACGTGGAAGCGGGTCTGACGCTTTTGAACACCTGCGTCGACTGCGGCGTGCAGAAGATCATCTTCTCCTCGACCTGTGCCGTCTACGGAGTTCCGGTGAAGGTCCCCATCACCGAAGATACCCCTCGGGACCCTGTCAATCCTTACGGGGTGACGAAACTCGTGTTTGAGCGAGCGCTGGAAGCGTACGACCGGGCCTACGGGTTGCGCTTCGCCAGCCTGCGCTACTTCAACGCTGCGGGAGCGGACGAGTCGGGCGAGATCGGCGAATTGCACGACCCCGAGACGCACCTGATTCCTGCCGCACTGGAGGCGGTCGTTGGGGTTCGCCCACAACTCGAAGTTTTCGGCACCGACTATCCAACGCCGGACGGGACTTGCGTTCGGGACTACATCCACGTGAACGATCTGGCCGAGGCTCACGTACTGGCGCTGAAACATCTTGAGCAAGGTGGAAGTTCCGTCGCCGTAAACCTGGGCACGGGCCGGGGGACATCGGTCAAGGAGATTCTGGATGCGGTCGAGAAGGCGACTGGCAGGCCGGTTCCGAGGCGAGTCGGGCCGCGCCGTCCCGGCGACCCGCCCGCACTCGTCGCGGATCCGAGCCGTGCCCAACAACTTCTCAAGTGGAAAGCAACGCGTTCGCTCGATGACATCGTCGCAACCGCGTGGAAGTGGATGCAAAACAGCCGCACCGTCGCACTCCACAAGTAAGAACTCGGGATACCAGGAGGCAAGAGATGGGATTTGATTTGTCCGGTAAGCGAGTCGCAGTGCTGGGCGCCGGCAAAATGGGAGGGATTCTGCTGAAGGCCATGCTGGAGAAGGGCCTGCTTCTTCCCGCGTCCACTTGCGCCACGGTTCACCATGAAGAGCGGGCCCAGGCTCTCAGCCAGAAACTCGGGATTTCGGTTGGCACCGATAATGTTGCCGCTGTGCGCAACGCCGACATCGTTCTGATCGGCCTCAAGCCGCAAGTCGTCGAAGAGGTGATGACCGAGATCCGTCCCGTGGCGACGGCCAGGCAATTGTTCATCTCCGTGGCCGCATCGGTTCCCACCAGCCACATCGAGCGTGCGCTGGGCCTGGACGTACCCGTCATCCGTGCGATGCCCAACACTCCGTGCGTCCTGGGAGCTGGCATCACCGCGTTGTGCCGGGGCAAGTTCGCGACCGCGGAACACCTGGAAGCCGCCAGCACAATGTTCAAGGTGGGAGGCAGGACGGTCGCCGTTGACGAGAAGCACATGGACGCAGTGACGGCGCTATCAGGCAGCGGCCCCGCGTACATCTACATCATTCTGGAGTCGCTGGCGGAGGCGGGGGTAAAGGTCGGCCTGCCGCGGGACGTAGCCACTCTGCTCGCGGCACAGACCACGCTGGGCGCGGCGACCGTGGTGTTGGAGACCGGCGACCACCCTGCCCTTCTCAAAGACGCGGTCACAACACCAGCCGGGTGCACTATCGACGGCATCCTCGAACTGGAAGAAGGCAAACTGCGGGTCACACTCATCAAGGCAGTCGTGAAAGCGGCACAGCGCGCGAAAGAACTGGCCTTTTCCAGCTGAGCCCGAGTGACGACGCCCCATCAGCCCAATACAAAACACTCAGCGCGTGAACCGCGCTGAGTGCAGGGTCTGTCGAGATTCGGCGACAAACTGAACGCTCACTGATTCTCGAGGAAGATCGGCTTGTAGCCGATCTTAACGGTCGTTCCCGAGATCGTGTGATTCTTGCCAGCCAGGTCCACATAGTGGGTGTAGTTCGGACTGGCGGGCGGGAACGTGTAGGTTGAAGTCGTGCACACGCCGTTGCTGCAACTCTGTGCCGTGTCCCACACCGCGAGTCCCTGGAACCCTGTGGCATTGGTGAACCCGCAGGTATACACCGTACCGGTCAGGGAGCATGGCTGATTCAGTGTCTTTCCCACGACCCAGCCTTCCACTTGCGTGAGGGCGAGAGCGGTTGTGCAACTGAAACCGACTCCACTCGGATCGGGCGTCGTGCATCCGGTGACGCTATTCTGAGACCACATCATTCCAGCCGTGTCCCAGGCGTACCAGTAGACTCGGCTGACGCCAGCGCTCCAATGCAACAGCATGGTTCGCCCGACGAACCCGGCTTGCTCATCCGTATCCGGGAAAACCACGTCGGCCCCCCAGCTGAATTCAGTATCAAAGAGGGGCTTGCTAAGCAGGCCGTTGTTCATCTGCGCCCCATCCCGTATCTTGCTGACCAGCGTCGGGATCTTTCCGTCATTGGTTCCGTTGTAGCCGTGGAACGCGATCACGTCGGTAACCTGGGCGCCGCCTTGTGCGAAAAAGTCTGACAACCAGGAATTGATGGCATCCCCACCAAGTGCAGGCGAAGGAGAGAGAATCAAAGCATTTTTGTCGATCGGCGTGTTGGTACAGTTCGGTCCAACTCCTTTGATGATGCACGCTGCGTCTTGCGCCATACGCACCACCTGCGCCGTGGTGCCACGCCAGAACTCGTTAACATTGGGCTCGTTGAAGATTTCGTAGTACTTGATGTGCGCCGTGTTGCTGTTCACGCTGTGCGTGGCCACGGCAGTCACCCAGTCTTTCCAGTGCTGGTTGGTTCCCGTGCCGTCTGCGTTTAGGTCGCCCGGCCAGTAGCATTGGCCCGGGCCGCCGCCCCATGATGCTGTATCGTTCGCACAACCCGGGGTCTGCACACAGGGCGAAGACGTGGTCGCACTGCACTGTGCCCAGCCGGGAGTCCCACTCAGCGTGTACAGAACATCCGCGGAGTGAGACTTGGCATCGGAGAGTTTCTGGTCGAGAGTCGTCCAGTCGTACACACCCTTCGCCGTACTGATCAGCGCCCACGCGACCCCGGAATCCCAGAGCCGCTGGCCCACAATTGGCGAACTTGGCCACGGAGTGGCCGATAAATCCATGTGCATATTGAAGAAGTTGGAGGGCACGGTGGTCCCTCCCCGATTCAGATTCACGTTGATGGTGTACGACCGATGGGCATTTTTCGGATATTTCCCCGAGTCGTCCACGCGAGCCGTGAAGGTGAATGCGCCTGTCTGATTTGTCGAGCCTGAGAGCTTTCCCTTCGAGCTCAGAGTGATTCCCTTGGGCAGCGCACCAATTGTGATCTTCCAACTGTAGGGAGGAGTGCCTCCGGTGGCGGCCAATGTCTGCGAGTAGGGCGCCCCGGTGAGTGTGTTGGGTAAGCTGGTAGTGGTGATGACCAAGGCGGGAATTGGGGAAAGGTTTACCGTCGCTGTTGCCGACTTCGTCTTATCAGCCTTGCTGGTTGCAGTAATCGTTGATGTCTTGTCCGACGTCACCCATGGCGCTGTATAGAGGCCGCTGGTAGTGATCGTGCCCGTCGTGGCCTTCCATGTAACACCGGTGTCGGTGGTGTTCTTGACGATGGCAGTAAACTGATACGTTTCCAGGGAAACCAGACTTGCTGTAGCAGGAGTAACGGATATGGTGATGGCTGCACTGCCGATCACATCAGGCGTGCTCGACTGACTCTGCGCGGCATGGGCGGGCCGCCCCGCGAAAACAAATAGCAATCCAGTGAGTAGGGAGAAAGCAGGTATGCGACTTCGGTAAATGAAGCCGATACGTTTATGCCGAGTCCAGGTTCGGGGGAAACCTAGCAACATGCGAAAGCCTCGAAAGAACCGAAAATGTCCTCCTAACTCTAGGGAACTCCGTCGATCGCGAATAGATACCAGAGGGGCAAGTTGGAAACGTCCGTTGGTACACCACGACGGCGACCGGCCTACGATACCAGAGGCGAGAGGTGACCACCAATGGTGCGGTTCCTCCGGACCTGCCGGGGAACGGAACGGCCGCACGGCTCCTACGATCACTACTCAGTAAATACTTCTGCCGTGTTCTCTGCCGGCACTCCCTGGTTGAGAGACCGACCGATGATTGCGGCGGAAACGGAAGGACCTTCGATATCCACTAGGATTAGCCCCTTCGAAGTGTCCTTCCGGGCATGATTGTTGCTGGACGTTGGGCACCTACCCCCTGTAGTTATCCCCCCCTACAGTAAGGCTGCCGTTTCTGTCGGAACTCGACCCTGAGGGCAGCCATGTCACCCAAGAGTTTTCCCCCGACCTGGGCGTGTCAAGACCGCGGTAGTCCCGCATGCAATCCGGTCATGCCGGGAGTGTGTGTAGTTCTGCTCCTGGCCTTCTTCATGGTCGGATGCGTGGGGGTAAGCTCTTCGGGACCGAAGTCGCAGTCTGGGGGTGCACTTGCGGTCTCGGCGAAGCTATCCAGCGCCACGGTCGGCGCGCCTTACAGCGGCGGCATCACGGTCAGCGGGGGAACGCCTCCGTACACACTCTCGATTTCGTCGGGAAGTCTGCCGCCAGGCCTCAGCTTCTCGGCAACTACCGGCACCATTAGTGGGACCCCGACCAGTTCCGGCTCATTCTCCTTCACCGTTCTTGCCACCGATGCAAGCGGGCAGGCGCCGGTCAGTGCCATGGCAGCACTCCTGGTCACCCCAGGTGAACTGGCAATCTCTCCGGCGACGATGGCGGTAACGGCCCAGGGCACACAGCAGTTTCAGGCGGCGCTCAACAACACAACCGTCTCCGACGCAAGCTGGAGCGCCTCTCAAGGCACGATCTCGAATGCGGGACTGTTCACCGCCCCGAACGTCAACGTCACGACCCAAGTGACTGTAACAGCGACTCGATCCACCTATCATCAGAACGCAACTGCCCTGGTAACCGTCGCACCGTCCGGAACCGTGGCTGTTTCAATCTCCCCTGCGACAGCCACGTTACAATCCGCCGGAACACAGCAATTCACCGCCACCGTCATCAATAGCAACAACACCGCGGTGACCTGGTCTGCGTCCCAGGGGTCGATCTCGAACTCCGGACTTTTTACGGCGCCCACGGTAACGCAAAACACGGTCGTACACGTGACGGCGGCCAGCGTAGCGGATCCGACCAAGAACGCCGTCGCTACTGTCACGGTTCAGCCTCCGCCGCAGGTAATTGTTTCCATCGTGCCCACCAGTGCCACCGTGGCTTCTTCCGGCACATATCAATTCACCGCCACCGTACAAAACACCACCAATACCGCGGTGACCTGGTCCGCTTCCATCGGCAGCGTAAGCGCCAATGGTTTGTTTTCCGCGCCCGCGGTCAAAGCGATTACAACCGGCACGGTGACCGCAACCAGCGTCGCGGATCGTACGAAATCAGCGAGCGCTTCGGTGACGATCACGCCGCCCGTAGTGCCGCCGCTCACAATCACAACGGCCAGCGTGCCCCATGCCACCAGTGGCATTCCGTATGTCGCCACCCTGGCGGCCACCGGTGGAACTCTCCCTTACAGTTGGAGCTTGTCTTCCGGACAACTCCCAACTGGTTTGAGCCTGAGCTCTGCGGGCTCGATTTCAGGCATAACCTCGACGACTGGTCAATTCACCTTCACGGTTCGCGTTACGGATTCAACTTCCCCGGCAAAGACTGCAACCCAGTCGCTGACGCTGACGGTGGACGCCGCGGTCGTTGGCGGACTCTCGTCCAGCTTCTATAGCATGCACGTCAACCATCCCAGCACTCCGTGGCCCAGCGTTCCCATCGGTGGCGAGAGATTGTGGGATGCCGACAATGTACCCTGGCCTCTGACCAACACGGCGCCAGGCGTGTATGACTGGACGGCACTCGACGATCGGCTCTCCGATGCGCAGTCTCACGGGATCGATATCCTTCTCGACCTGGGAAGAACTCCGGTATGGGCACAATGCGGCGCAAATACCTCATCGCCTTGCGTGCAGTCCCCCGGGTGCGCCTACTCCGACAGTTCCTGGGGAGGCGGCCCAGGACAGTGCTACTGGCCCGAAGATCTGAATGTGGACGGGACCGGCACTAACCAGCACTGGAGAGACTGGGTGACCGCTGTCGCTACTCACAGCGTCAACAGCAGTACGGCCCACATTAAGTACTACGAAATCTGGAACGAACCGAACGACACACAGTTTTTCCGCGGGACCACGGCTCAGTTGGTGCGCATGGCGCAAGACGCGGCCTGCATCATCAAAGGCATTGGCCCGGGCTGCACCAAGCAGGCAATCGATCCCAATGCGCTTATCGTCACTCCGGCGCCCACCGACGGTGGATCGGCCATTAACGACTTCATGAACGGGTTCCTGGGCGCGGGTGGTGCCCAGGTCGTGGACGTGATCGGGTTCCACGGCTACAACGGCTCCAACCCGGAGAAAATCGCCACCTTGGTTAGCACCATCAAGTCGGGCGCTCTGGCGGCCTACAACCAGAATGGCAAGCCGCTATTCGATACCGAGTACAGCTGGGGTCTGGGCAATCCAATTACCGATCCTGACCAGCAAATGGGGTTTGTGGCGCGGTCTCTGTTGCTGCACTGGAGTTCTGACGTCGACCGTGTGTACTGGTACAGCTGGGATACTTCCGGCACCATGTGGACGCAGACCCAGACCACGGGATGCACCACGCCTGATCCCAGCGGCAACGGTTACACCTGCGAGTCTGCCGCTGCCTACTCGGCCCTGCAGAACTGGACTCTCGGCGCGACCATCACCCAGGCCTGCTCCTCCGTGGGCACGGTCTGGACCTGTATTTTCACCAAGCCCGGGGGCTACCAGGGGCTTACGGTTTGGGACACGTCGCAGACCTGCAATAACGGCTTCTGCACCGGTTCCAGCTATACAATCCCGAAGGGCACGACTTACATCCACTACCGCGATCTATCGGGACGTGTCACCAAGATCAGCGGATCAACCGTCCCGATCGGATATAAACCGATTCTTCTGGAGAACCAGTAGAGATTCATCTCGCACCTCCCCCGCATCTCTAAATACTCAGCGTGCCACCCGCTGAGTATTTTTTGATTGCAGGAACCGGTCAGGCCACAGCATCATTCGGTGACGCTCCCCATCGCAAGGAGAACCCATTGCGCAAGGTCCTACGACTTTCTGGAATCCAAGCTGTCGGCCTGTTGCTCTCAACCGCACTGTGGGCCCAATCCTTTGTCGCCAAACCTCTAAATGATCTTGGTGCGGATAAATACAAAGGCTTTCAGGGGGGACTCTACGAAAGAGGAACGAACGATGTTCCCTCTGATCACAAGGCCGCCGGTCTGGCGCTGGCTGAGCAAGTGAAGCCCATTCGCGGCAAGTTCGTCTTCCTCGGAATCGGCATGAGCAATGCCGCCATGGAGTTTGGCACTTTCAAGGACATGGCAGACGACGACAAACGGGTGAACCACAGTTCCATGGCTGTGATCAACGGGGCGATGGGAGCCATGACCGCCTGTGCCTGGACTCCAGCCAGGGAAACGCCGCGCCAGCACGGCTGCGGCGCTCCGGATTACATCCCGAACCTCTACGATCGCATCCGCGATGAACTGCTTAAGCCGGCGGGCCTCGCCGAAGATCAGGTGGAAGTTATCTGGATGAAGAACGCCGATCCGCGTCCTAGAACTTCCTTGCCCTCGAGTGATGCCGAAGCCTACCGCTACGAGGCTTTCATCGGCGACATGACCCGGGCCGCGCGGTCTCGCTATCCCAATCTGAAGTTGATGTTCATCTCCAGCCGGATCTATGCCGGCTATGCCTCGACGCCCCTGAATCCCGAGCCTTATGCGTATGAGTACGGCTTTTCCGTAAAGTGGGCGATCCAGGCGCAGATTGACCAGATGCGCAGTGGCAAGATTGATCCTGAGGTCGGGGATCTCGACTACAAGAAAGGCGTGGCCCCGTGGATGGCGTGGGGGCCTTATCTCTGGGCGGATGGGACAGTCCCACGATCAGACGGACTAACCTGGAGCCCCTCCGAATATGGGCGCGACGGCACTCATCCTAATATGAAGGGCAGAGAAAAGGTCGCGCACCTCTTGATAGACTTCCTGTTGAACTCGCCGTACGCGACCTGGTTCAAGAAATAGCGCGGACCAGGCCGAAACTTTCCTGGTATTCCCGGGTTACACAGTCAGCGAACTTGGGGATGGCCTGTTCGCGCGGTAAGGCCTCCCGTAGGGCAGGATGTTCCGCTGCCACGTGTGAAGCAAGAACTTGTGTGTCCTCATCCAGGGCAGGCACGGCCTACAATAAATTTTCCCGGCGGGGTCTACACAGAGGGCCAACACATCTATGGGGCGATATTTGGGCATGAGGAAGACAGTTCGGTGGGTACTCGGGGGCATAGGGTTGGCAATCATGTCGGCCTGCGGCGGCAGCAGCGGCGGTGGTCCGACTCAGGTCACTCCTCCGCCCACTCTGACCTCCCTCTCCATCAGTCCCTCGAACCCGATTATTGCCAACGGCACTACACAACAGTTCAAGGCCAAAGCCGGTTACAGCGACGGATCGACAAGCGACGTCACTGCTCAGGCCGCCTGGGTTTCCTCGGACCCCAGCCGAGCTACAATTGAGACCGCCGGACAGACGGATCCTGGCCTGGCGACCGCAGTAAGTGCCAAGTCGCCATCTCCCAACATTCAAGCAACCTTCGATGGCATCACCGCCCTGACGGTTCTGGACATCACCACCACCGCGCCGCAGACCGGCCTGTCGCTGGGCCAGATCAATCCCTCGATCGCGCCGGGGGCAACCTTGCAGCTTATAGCGGTTGCCAACTACCAGGACGGCTCCACCCAAACGGTAACCGATTCCTCCACCTGGCAGTCCACTAATCAGTCAACGGCTACTGTTGGGGCAAACACGGGCCTGCTGACAGGTGTAGCCCCGGGATTGACTACAGTCGGCGCGATCGCAGGTGGCTTTCCGGCCAGCTCTCCGGTCACGGTGGCCTCCAACGCTGCGGAGATCCCCCTCATGGACATGACGTCCAGTCAAAACTACCTGGGATTCCCGGGAGGGCTTTATGAGAACAACAGCAAGACCCCACCTCCCGATCACGATGCGGCTGGTAAAGCGGCCGCCAAGGCGATCCAACCGCTCGACCAGAATGGCAATCCGAGTCCGAAGGGCGCCGTCGTTTTCCTCGGCATCGGTATGTCGAACGCGACCATCGAGTTCAGCGCGTTTGTCACTGCCGCAGCTACAGATTCGAAGATAAACAACACAACTCTAGCTATCGAAGATGGAGCTCACGGTGCTGTGACCGCTTGTCCGTGGACGGTAGCCCAAGGTCCTGCCAGCACGGTCTGCGGAGCTACGGGAGTGCCTGCAGAAAATCAGTACGACCGTGTCCGGGACACTGTGCTGGCTACCGCTGTCGGTGCTCCCTCAGCCCCTTCCGGTTGTGGGACCACTTCCAATCCCTGCCTGACCGAAGCCCAAGTGCAGATCATCTGGATGAAGAATGCGAATCCCGACCCAGGGTTGAACAACTTCTCGGCACTCAGCAGCTCCACCATCTGTGCCAACGAACTGCCGAAGCCCAAAACGGAGGCCTGCTACTACGAACTGCAGATGGGGAAGATTGTGAGAGCTGCCCGGTCCCGCTATCCCAACCTTAAGCAGATCTTCCTTTCCACCCGCATCTATGCCGGTTATGCCCCCAAGCCGCTGAATCCGGAGCCCTACGCTTACGAGTACGGCTTTTCGGGCAAGTGGCTGGTACAGGCACAGATCAACCAGATCAGGAATGGGACGGTCGACCCTGTGGCGGGCGACATGGACTATACCACCGGTATGGCAGCATGGACCGCCTGGGGACCCTACCTCTGGGCCAACGGCATCAATCCCCGCAGTGACGGGCTCATCTGGTGCGACGGCCAGACCGGAGCGCCGTGCAATGGGGAGGTTGACTTCCAACCCGATGGGACCCACCCGAATTCCACCAGTGGCGCCCAGAAGGTCGTGAACCAGCTCATGACCTTCTTCAAGACGTCGGCCTATACCCCATCCTGGTTCTGCAAGACAGCGACCGCATGTCCTTAGAATCTATAGGCTTCCGCTGGCTCGGCGGGAGCCCCCTGTGCAGATTCTTTGGCAATAATATACTTGACTCAGTAGCCAAAGAAAATGCACAGTGAAAAGGCCGTGACAGGGATTCGACGAATTGGTATGCCAGGGGAAGGAATGTGGCAGGGGAGCGATGGCGTTTGGCGATTCGAGGACCGCACTACTTACGTCGAAAATGCAGATCGAATTCCCTCTCGGTCAGATGTACCCAATCATCCTGAGCTGAGTAAAACTGTGCGCCGGTCGTAGGGCACTTTATGGGTTGATTAGAAAACATTTCCTCTACTGGAGGAAATTCCATGCCTTGCAATGCTATCTGGGTGATTTTCATTTGATGGTGTCCATTGCATCCACGACAGCGCAAGACCCAAATCGTCTTGGGTTCTGCTGCCCCGCTCTTTCCAGTCACAAATGAACGAAGGTCGCGCAGCCACCATTTAAGTTTCTTACGGAAGTGCGCCATAGCGCCGCGAATTATACGCCTTAATCGTAGACCATCGGGAATGGGTCAGTTTTGTTTATTTCGTCAAAATCCACGATGAACTTTTCGATTTGTTGTTGTGTAAAAAAACCTAAGTCCATCTCTTGATCTTGTCGCAGCAATCGAAATCCTGGATGGCAAAGCGATTCATCGTCATGGCCGATAGGCCATATCTTCCGCATGTGCGATCTCATTTGCCAAGCCAAAACGTCATCCCTGGGGTTCGAGGCCGAGCAATCCTGCCACAGCTTGATTCTGTGCCTTCCCGATCAATTCAAAAATTCTAGTAATCTCCTCGCGCTTCTGAGTTTTCTGCATTTCCCAATCAAAGATGTACCGAATTGGAAGTGTGATCATGCTTCTTTCGCGCCACTTAACTATGCGGTTCAGGCACATCCTCACGGCGAAGGTATAGTGCTGCCTGCCGTAGTGCCGCCGAATGCGCTCCGGTGTGGCGTCCCATATCGCTTTGGGGACGGCCACTGCAATGCCTGTTCGTTTATTCTCGTTGATGATGTTCGCGAGCCGATTGTAGACATGATCTTTCTTGGTTGTGCCCCAATCACAGAACGGCTTATGTTCCATCTCCGGCTTTGCGATGAAGTGGGCCATGTGGAAGGTATCAAAGCCCTCTTCCCGTCGTGCATGGTCCCAAGCCTCTACGAAATCATCCCAGCCGCGCTTGGCAGACACATAACAGGCAGCAACGGCAATGTCCGAATTCCCGTCCGTTCCGCTATCGTCGAAATAAGCAGTAAACATAGCGATCAAACACGGCGAAGCGCTACGCATCTCAGCCGCAAAATGGCGGTATGCGCAATATTGACTTTCGTTGCACGACAAGGCACACTCCTAGTGTCGTGCCGCAAAAGCCAACTCGCCAGACGCCTTCCGCCAAGAATGAGACTGGTGAATTTGGAAACTTCACGCGACTGCTGGACCGACTTTTGAAAGTTCCGCACTCGAAAATCAAAGCGGAACTTGAGGCTGAGAAGCATCGCACGAAAGCGCCTAGAGATCGCGCGACGAGACGCCACGCTTACCGCGACGTGGATTAGAACGGCGTCGTTTCACCCTCCTTCCCAGTGAGTTCCTTATAGGTGATGCGCTTCCCCACTAGATTCCGCAGCACAGCATCGAAGCGGTCCGCGTCAGTCAGCGGATTTTTGCGAGTGCCGCGATTGTTGTACCGGAACACTTGCTCATCGACGTATCGCTCCAAATGGAACGGTTCAACACAAACGTAAGTCCCGGCAAGGTTCCGCTTGAACAGGCTCCAGAAGTTCTCCAGCCCATTGGTATGAACGCGGCCACGGACGTAAGTTTCAGCATGGTTCACAATCTCATGCACGTACTTCTGGTTGAGCCGCCCGTATGCTGGAGCTTGATCGGTATAGACATTGGTTCCGTGCTCAACGTTCTGGAGCACGGCGTTCTGCAAGGTGATTCGCGAAACATCCGGCACAACTTGAGCGCGAATCTGACGGGCGGTGCGGTCTAGCATTCCCATGACTACGGTCTTTCCTTCTGGACCGCCCATGGTACCAGTACTGCTCATTGCACGATACCGCGCCTGTTTCTGTTTGTGCATGTTCTTGAGTTTTCCGCCGACGAAGGTTTCGTCAAGCTCGACTTCACTGCCTTCGCCGCCGATCTTCTCAAAGCTGCCAGTCCGCAGAGCTACACGAACGCGATGCAGCATGAACCACGCCGACTTCTGGGTCACACCCACGTCGCGGTGAATCTCGTAGCTGCTCACACCGTTCTTGCAGTTCGCAATCATCCAAGTTGCAGTAAGCCACTTGTCCAGCGGGATCGGCGAATCCTCGAAGATCGTTCCAACCTTGACCGAGAACTGCCGCTTGGAGTGTTTGCTCTTGCACTCCCACAGACGGCGGGTGGCGAGGAATCGCACTTCTTTGGAGCCGCAGGTCGGGCAAATAACACCATCAGGGAACCGACGCGCCACAAGGAAACTCAGGCAGCGGTCAGGATCGGCGAAGTAAACGATGGCTTGCTGGAGGGTTTTCGGTTCGCGTTCCATGAACCGAATCTAGCAGAATTCGTGTACTGAGTCAAGTATATTATTGCCGATTCTTTCATCTTGACACGCTATTCGGACCCCGCCAGAATGGATGCCAGACACGGCGAGGAAGAGGGGTCTTCCTGCCTGCAATCTCCCCCCGGTTACTGACTTTTCAATAGTCTACCTAGGTTCGATGAGGGAAAAAGCTCTTCTCCCAGCCTGACCTTCAGCCCTGGATTTCCCTGGAGGATTGATGAACGCGATTCAGACCCGTCTGGCTCCTGTCTTGGCTGTTGCCTGTCTCGGAGTGATCTTCTGGCCCTCCCTGGCGTCGGCCTCTTATACGATTACCCCGACCTCGAAAAACTTTGGAAACGTCACCGTCGGGCTGGTGAGCGGCTCCACAAGTTTCACAGTCACCAATACGGGAACGACTGCGGTCACAGTGAACAGTTATGCCCTGGCTCCTTCACAATTCCTCTTCTTCGCGGGATGGGCGCCAAAGACATTGCTTGCCGGGCAAAAGACCACATACGATGTGAAGTTTGCTCCTACCGCGGCCCAGGTCTACAACGGAACCTTCACGATTTACGTGGATAGCGTCCCGACGGTCATCACGCTCACCGGCACTGGCAAGGCGACAGCCGCAAAGGCCAGCCTGAGCACGACATCGCTGGACTTCGGCTCGAATCCGGCTGGTCAGACCAGCCTGCCCCAGAGTGTGACGGTCACCAACACCGGCGCAAGTTCGATGACGCTGAACTCTATCGTGGTTGATCCGCCATTTGCCGTGACCGGGTTCAACGGTGCAACGGTTCTGGCCAAGGGCGCTTCGCTTACTTTGCAGGTCACCGCACGAGGGATTTCGCCAGGAACCTCCAGGAGCGTGCTGGTGCTGAATTACAGCGTTCTACCCAGCAACGGAGTCGACCTCTCGACCACAACCACGACCCCGGTTGCGCTGGCGATCGCATCGTTCCCCACGCTTCCTGTCGCCACGGCCAGAGCCGCCTATCTGTCGACGTTGCTCGCTGGCGGCGGGACGCCACCCTATAGCTTTTCGCTATCCACTGGATCGACCCTGCCCACCGGGCTGACTCTGTCGACTGCGGGAACCATCAGTGGAACTCTGGACCCAAGCGTCAGCCTCGGCACTTACCCCTTCACGGTCCAGATAACGGATTCCAGCGCTATACCGAACACTGCCACGCTGGCAATGTCTCTTCAGGTGCTGGGTCCGACGGGTTCGAACTGCAACAATATCACCTGGATTACAGGCCAAACCAAGCTTCCCGGCGTTCCACTCAACGATCTGGGCACTGGCACTTATATCGGCAAGCAGGGTGGCCTCTATCCCGGTGGGAGCAACGTTCGCCCTGCGGCTCACGATTCCGATGGCGTGGCGATTGCCGCCGGCATCCAGCCGCTGGATGCGAACGGTAACGTTGATCCGGTGAACGGCAAGATCGGCATTCTCTCGATCGGCATGTCCGATACGTTCGACGTGTTCCTGACGTTCATGGCCGATGCCAACGCCTCTCCCTCCAAGAATCCGGCCGTGACCTTTGTGCCCGGGGCGCAGCCGCGCGCCAGCGCAACCATGTTTGCGGATCCCAATAACGCCGTCTGGAATCCGATCATGCAGAACTTCCTGCCTCAATCCGGCTTGACCGCCAACCAGGTGGTCATCGGATGGGTCAATGATGGGAACACCACCACCGGAACGTTCCCGTCAAACATGCAGCAGACGCAAGCCAATTTGGAATCGATCGCCCGGAACCTGTACACCAAATTCCCCAATATCAAACTTGCTTACTATGGCAGCAGGTTCTACGCGGGATACTCGAACGGCACCGTCAGCCCCGCCAATCCTGAGCCCTATGCCTACCAGACCGGATTCGCCGTGAAGTGGACCATTCAGGACCAGCTCAACGGGGTCGCGTCCATGAACTACAACGCGGCCAACGGGCCGGTAGTGGCGCCCTGGGTCGATTGGGGTCTCTATGACTGGGCGAACGGATTGCTGGCCCGCAGCGACGGCTTGGTCTGGACCTGTCAGGACCTCGAATCGGATGGCACTCATCCCTCCCAGTCCTTCGGCAGAGAGAAGGATTCCAATATGCTGCTGAACTTCTTCAAGACCGACGACACCACCACGCCGTGGTTCTTGAAGCACTAGCCACCGATAGTTAACGACCTCGCGGCCGGGACAAGATTTGCTCTCTGAGCAGATGAGTCCCGGCCGCAAATTCTTTGACTCTGCGAACCCCCGGTCATCACTAACAGTTGAGCTGAGCTACGTTCTTCCGGCCCGGTTGGGATCTCCGCTGTCGAAGTGGCCCCCGCCCGCGTGCTTCCCACCCTTGCAAAGAACTGTTCAGTCTCATGACATCCTTTACAAAACGTCCCGGGACATCCTTTACACTCCGGCGCGAGCGAAGCGAGCGCGGGAGTGTAAGCCAGCATGCCGTGGAAGACCATGGATGTGCAAGAACAACGCGTGCGGTTTGTCGTGGCAGCGAGCCGGCAGGAGAAGCCGTTCACTGCCTTGTGCCAAGAGTTCGGCATC
>JAIQFC010000009.1 GCA_020073465.1 Terriglobia bacterium | reverse complement strand
GGGAGGACCGAGGCTTCGGCGGCGGGGCACCCCGTGCCAGTAACGGCGGCAAACGCCGAACCAACCGCTGGTAAGTAGCCGACCAAGGCCAAATGGAAGGGGCAGCTCTCGCGAGCGCCCCCTTCCGCAATCTCGCGCATGTCGCTGCGTGATTTGAACCAGGTTGAGCACCGTAGCTGCTGTTCGAATGGCGGGTGGCCCACCCTTTCACAACCAAGATACGGAAAAGTCAAAAACCCCACCCTCTCGCAAAAGGCGCGAGAAGGGTGGGGCACCCCCGACCTTTTTAGTTTCCCCACTTTTTTGACCTCTCCACCTTTTTAACCTCCCCACCTTTTTATTCACACTTTTGTTGGGGGTGCCCCGTCCTTGTCTCTCCGTTCTTTGGAGAGACAGGGCGGGGGGGTGATCTTGACGAACGAGTCGTAGCGTCACACCCATACGTTCCCTTTTTCTCGCGGTCCACTGGGATTCGATCTCGACTACACCTTCAACCCCGGAGACATAGTGGGCGGGTGGCCCATCCTTTCACAAAACCCCACCCTCTCGCAAAAAGCGCGAGAAGGGTGGGGCACCCCCGACCCTTTTGACCTCCCCACCTTTACTCACACTTTTGTTGGGGGTGCCCCGTCCTTGTCTCTCCGTTCTTTGGAGAGACAGGGGCGGGTGGCCCACCCTTTCACAACCAAGATACGGAAAAGTCAAAAACCCCACCCTCTCGCAAAAGGCACGAGAAGGGTGGGGCACCCCCGACCTTTCTAACTTCCGGACCTTTTTAGTTTCCCCACTTTTTTGACCTCCCCACCTTTTTATTCACACTTTTGTTGGGGGTGCCCCGTCCTTGTCTCTCCGTTCTTGGGAGAGACAGGGCGGGGGTTTTGACTTTGAGAAAACGGTTGGAAGACGATTCCCATTTGTTCCTTTCTTTTCACGGTCCACTGGGATTCGATCTCGACTACACCTTCAACCCCGGAGACATAGTGGCGAAAGCTGCTCCACGGCCAGTCTTCCGGGCTTTGCACCAATCCACGCTTCACGGGATTGCGATGGATGTAGCGCAGCTTCTCAATCCGCTTGGCTTCGGTCCATACGTTGAAATCGTAGTAGCGGGCCTGCCAGAACGGACCGTCGTTCGTCAGGTGGTGTAACTGGTGAGCAACATTCTGCTTGAGCATCTGAAGCGCGACGGAGAGCCGGGCGCGCTCGGGCTCGCTGACCAGCAAGTGGACGTGCTCCGGCATTACGACGTAAGCGCATACGTAGAATCCGTACCACCGCCGCACACGTTCCAGAGTTTGCTCGAAGATGTCACGCGCGGAGGGTGTGGCCAGAAGGTCGGTGCGGTGATAGCAGCTGAAGGTAACGAAGTGCAGGCATCGGGCTTCCTGAAATCGCTTTAAGCCCCACGGCATACGGTGGACCATACCCCTAGGCCGGGTAAAGCGCAGTGATCTATGCACGTTTTCACACTGCGTTTCCGAGATTGGGAATCACAAGGTCAAAAGCCCCGCCCTGTCTCTCCAAAGAACGGAGAGACAAGGACGGGGCACCCGCTTTTCCGTTTCGGGATAAGGAATTACAACGGAAATAAGTGTTGTCTTCGGCTAGAGGAAGGCTTAGCCTTTAACTATAAGCAAAACAGCTTAGATCAAATGTAGCTGCGTCGTGAACCAGCGGCGCGGAGAGGAGCGGTGTCGATTTATGGGAGCGGAATCGTGGTCGGGAAACCAAACAATCGCGGGCGAGGGCGCCCGCGCCACACAGGTGCTGCCGTGGTTGATGGCGGTGGCGGATCCGAGGGAAGCGTGGTGGGAGCGGAGGAGGAGGAATCCGAAGCGGATGGGAGAGGTGTCGCAGGCGGCGTTTCTGCTGAAGGCGTGGACGATGGGGTTTGGGGTGGCGCTGCCGTGGGGCGATAGCGAGAAGTATGACTTTATCGTGTGGGCGGGACGGGGTGGACGGCTGCTGCGGGTTCAGGTAAAGGCGACGGGGAGGCTGTACCAGCGGGGATATGAAGTGCAACCGGTGCACACAACGCGCGGGGAGGGGAAGAAGCGGTACACGGCGGGTGAGATTGATGTGCTGGCGGCGCATGTCCAGCCGGTGGATGCGTGGTATCTGGTGCCGATCGGGGCGGTGGGGCGGGCGAAGAGTCTGAGGCTGTATCCGGATATCGAGAGCAGAGAGCCACGGTGGGAGCAGTATCGGGAGGCGTGGGGAGTGTTCGGGGAAGTGGGGAAGGGGGGTAGTATTTAAGCTAATCTAGAGCCATCCAACTCGGGCAAGGGGGAGGCTTCCAGGTGGAGGGATCGTCCTGCCTGGAGTGATTCGGGTAGCTGTCGGGAGAATGCATGAAATCTGAGAAATGGACCGGGGTGCGGGCGGCGTCAGTTGCGGGAGTCTGGGTGGCGATTCTGTTCATTATTTGTGGTGCGCGGGCGCAGGAAAGCAAAGAGAAGGTGACGATCAATGATGTGGATCGCGCTTACGTGGTGCGGCTGCCCAGGGGATACGATCAGGAGCGGAAATATCCGGTGGTGATCCTGCTGCATGGGATGAATCAGGATGGGGATGACATGGCGCGGCTGACGCGCTTCAACGAACTGGCCGACAAGGACAGCATCATTGCGGTCTATCCCAGCGCGCTGCATGGACGGTGGAATGTGGGGGTTCGTCCGCCCCTGAGGCGGGTGATGGGGCCGGGGCCGCGCCGGTATCCGGGCGGGGGGTACCCGAGGCGATATCCGCGTAGAGGGCCGCCGGGAGGAGAGCGTCCTGACGAGAATAGATCCGTATTGGCCGATGATATTGAGTTTCTGAATCAAATGCTGGACAAGATGGGGGAGAAGTTTTCTGTGGATACGACGCGAGTCTATGCCGCCGGACTCTCGGAGGGCGGGTTCATGGTGATGAAGGTGGGGTGCACGATGGCGGACCGGATCGCTGCGATTGCTCCGGTGGGAGCAGCCATGCCGAAAATGATGACTTGCCTGCCGTCGCGTCCGGTTCCGGTGGTGATGATCAACGGGACGTCGGACCCGGTGGTTCCTCATGGCGGCGGCACGGAGCACAATCTTCAGCTGCCGGTGGTTTCGGTGGAGGACACTGCGAAGGCGTGGGCGAAGATCAATCGCTGCGGAGAGAAGCCATCCCAGACCAAGTTGCGGGCTCGTGAAAAGGGCGGCATGGAGACGAAGGTCGAGACCTACGATGGCTGCCAGCAGGGCGCCCAGGTGGTTTCGTACAGCGTAAAGGGTGGGGGGAACACCTGGCCCGGAGGCGAACAGTATGAAGTGGAGAAGCAAGTCGGGAAGACGAGCCAGGATTGGAATGCCAACGAAACCATATGGAGCTTCCTGGTCACCAAGAGACTCGCGGCGAGGAACGGAACCGACAGCCCGAGCGCGAAGTAGTCTTTCGATCGGACTTTAGCGCATGGCGGCACTCAAGATCTTGGTTAGAAGCAAAGTCAAGAGCCGCGGACAAGAGTGTCCGCGCCACACGGCCTATCTTTCTCTGCCACTGGTTTTCGTGTAGCCTGTTGGGCCCTCTAGAAAATCGATTTCTAATTAAGCTGCGAGGTGGTCCGAAATGCAACGGCCCAAAGCCTTCGTGATCCTGATCCGTCTTCTTGTCTTATCCATCGTGGGATTTTCAGCGATGCGGGTTCTCGCAGCAGAGCCGGCGTCGCGTGAACTGCATTCGGGCTGGCAGTTTCGCTTCATCAGCGGGCCTGATGCCGCGAAGGCACAAACAGCATTGCAGGGATGGCATCCCGCCCACGTGCCAGGTGTGGTGCAAACGGACCTGCTGGAAAACCATTTAATTCCCGAACCGTTCTACCAGGACAACGAATCGCGACTGCAGTGGATTGGCGAGTCGGACTGGGAATACCAGACTGCGTTCCAGGTTGACGCCGCCACGCTGGCGCGGGAACACGTCGATCTGGTCTTCGACGGACTGGACACATTTGCTGACGTTTCTTTGAACGAACATCCGATTCTTCAGTCTGACAACATGTTCCGGCGGTGGCGGGTCGCGGTGAAGGCGCTGCTGCAGCCGGGTGCGAACACACTGCGGATTGTCTTTCATTCTCCGATCACGAAGATGTTGCCGTATGTGAAGTCGCTGCCGTACGTGCTGCCGGCGATCTCGACTCAGAACGGCGGCAATGAGGAAGGCATCGCGACTGCCCCTTACACACGGAAGGCCCCTTATCAATATGGATGGGACTGGGGGCCGCGGTTTGTTACGGAAGGGATTTGGAAGCCAGTGCGGCTGGAAGTTTGGGATTCACTGCGCATCAAGAATTTTCACATCCATCAGCAAAATATTGCGAAAGACCTGGCCAAACTCTCCGCCGAACTGCAGATTGAAGCGAATCAGGCCGCCACGGCGACGGTCAGTTTCGGCCATGAGGAACTCGGCGGGAAGCCGGTCAGCGACGGTACGCTGACTGTGCAGCTTGATCCGGGGACGAATCACGTTGTGTTCCCGATTCGTCTGGCCTCTCCGAAGCTGTGGTATCCAGTCGGCTATGGAGCGCAGGACCGGTATCACTTTTCTGCCACTGTTCGCGTTGGGAAAAACACCGTCGCTCATGCGGACGTGAAGACCGGACTGCGTTCGGTGGAACTGCGGCGCGCGGCCGACCAGTGGGGGAAGAGTTTTGAGTTCGTCATCAACGGGGTTCCGGTTTTTGCCAAGGGCGCAAACATGATTCCGTACGACAGCTTTCCCAGCCGCGTGACTACGGAGCAGCATCGCAGGATTCTGGAAGCGGCGCGCGACGCGCACATGAATATGGTTCGCGAGTGGGGCGGCGGACACTACGAAGCTGACGATTTCTACGACATCGCCGACGAGCTCGGCATCCTGGTCTGGCAGGAATTTATGTTCGGCGGGGATATGCTTCCTGGGGATGTTGCCTTTCAAGAGAACGTGCGGGAGGAGGCGATCGAGCAGATTACGCGGCTGCGGGAGCATCCGAGCATTGTGTTGTGGTGCGGGAATAATGAAGTGGAGACGGGATGGCTGCATTGGGGCGACCGGCAAGCCTTTCGCGACTCCGAGCCGAGGCCAGTCAGCGAGCGCGTCTGGCAGGACTACATGGTGATGTTTGCGGATATTCTTAAATCCGCGGTGCACGACTATGCGGATCCTGTGCCTTACACGCCGAGTTCGCCGAGTGCGAATTTCGAGGAGCCTCCGGATCAGGATCACAACGGCGACATGCATTTCTGGACGGTGTGGCATGCGCTGGCGCCGCCAACCGACTATCTGAAGGTGAAGCCGCGGTTCATGTCGGAGTATGGGTTTCAATCGTTTCCCGAGATGCGGACGATCCGGGAGTTTGCCAAGCCGGAGGACCTCGATATTCGGTCCACGGTCATGCAATCGCATCAGAGAAACAAGGGCGGGAACGAGCGCATCCTTACTTATATGTTGCGGGAGTACCGCGAGCCGAAGGACTTTGCTTCATTTGTCTACTTGAGCCAGGTGCAGCAGGCGGAAGTGATCAAGCTGGGCGCGGAGCATCTGCGGCGGAACCGTCCGCGGACCATGGGTTCGATGTACTGGCAGCTGAATGATTGCTGGCCGGTCGCGTCGTGGGCGAGCATCGACTACTACGGACGGTGGAAGGCGCTGCAGTACTATGCGCGGCGGTTCTATGACGATGTGCTGATTTCGCCGTACGCGCATGACGACAAGGTGGAGGTATACGTCGTTTCGGACAAGCTGCAGCCTCTCGCCGGCAAGATTCACGCGCGGCTGCTGGATTTTGCGGGGAACATACTGCTGGAGAAGTTGCAGGAGGTTCAGATTCCAGCGGCCTCAAGCGCGGTTTATCTGACACTCGACAACAAAGAACTATTTGCGGATGCGGCGAAGAGTAGTCCGCAGCGTAGTTTCCTGGTGGTTGACCTGGATGTGAACGGCAAGAGAACGTCGCGCAATCTCGTGCTCTTTGACACCACGCACAACCTGGAGCTGCCGGCAAGCCCGAAGATCGAGAGTTCGCTGACGAAGACTGCGGACGGTTACACGCTGACGCTGCAGTCGGCAGTGCTGGCGCGCGGCGTGAATGTTTCCTTTGGCGATCTCGAGGTGCAGGTTTCGGACAACTATTTCGATTTGGTCCCGAACGAGGCAGTGACGATTACGCTGAAGACTTCGGCCACACTCGATCAGCTGAAGAGTGCAATGAAGATCGTTTCACTGACGGATGCGTTCGCGAGTCAGGGGACACATTATTAGACAACGTGGTGGGTTTACCGTTGTGTGCAGTGGCGATGCACGCCAGATCCTTCGCTCCGCCTGAAGAACGGCTCCACTCAGGATGACGCCGGCAGAGTTGTTGACGTTTGGAATCCGCTATGCACAACAACACCTTCCGATCTCAGAGGACGGGTTTATCGCCGTCCCATTTCACCTGCTCCAGGTTCGACGGTGGGGTCGGCTCCTGCTGAGGAACACGCAGCACGAGCTTGCCGGATCGGGAGACGACTTCTCCGCCGTTGGCGAGCAGGATTTTGAGACCGATCTGGGCGGTGTCGCCGGCGAGGGCGTCGACCTCGTAGGAATCAGGAAGGCCAGCGAGAGTCTTGTTCCAATAAGTGTTGTGAACCGGTTCGCCGTATTCGGCGGGGATGGCGTGCGCGCCGATCAGAGTACCTAAGATACCGGCGGCGTTGGCGGGATTGCAGTCGGCATCCTGGCCGGCGCGAGTCGCGTAGTTCATGGTCTTGTACCAGTCGCCGTCGCCGTAGAGTAGCCCCATAACAACGTAGGCGCCGTTCAGCTTGGCGTCGATATTGAACGGTTGCTTGTAGCCGTCGGGGCAGTGATCGACCTCGCCCCACTTTGCCTGTACCAGATGCCAGGTCTTGAGCCAGTCGTTGGGATACTGGTCGTGCCACTGGATCACGTCGTGGATGGTCTGGGCGTAGAGGCTCTGCGCGGGAATCGCTTTCAGTCCGTTCTCGACGACTTCGCGAATATTTTTGGCGAAGAACGCCTGCGTATACATGGCAGCAATGAACATGCCGCCGTAAACGCCGTCTCCGTAGTTCATGATGTGGCCCATGCGTTCGCCGTAGCGGTTCGAAACTTGCGGCAGGCCAGGAGCGATCATGCCAAAAATGTCGGACTCGATCTGGAAATCGATGTCGTCGGCGTGAAGGTTATTGCGCGGGTGACCGGAGTCGGGCGGGAGGATGCCTTTGCGGATGTTGGCAAGTCCGGCGTCGTTGGCGTGCCAGACCTGTCGAATCTTTTTGTCCCACTCGCGGGCGACGGTGACGGGATCAACGTCAATGCCGTAGCGGCGCATGCAGTAGAGGAAGAGCAGGTTGATGTAGATGTCGTCGTTGTCGGGAATGCCGAAGCTGGGATGCTCTTTTTCGGAATCGAGGATGAAGTCGTGGACGAGATGGACTTGTTGGTTGTCAGCCTCGCGTGTGATCGGGGTCCAATCGCCGGGTTTGTTGGAGGCGCGCTGGCGGTAGTCCTTCATGCGGGTAGCAGATAGCGGCCAGTCGGTGATGTCGAATCCGATGGGCGTGTTCTGGTATTGGAATTCCCAGGGAGCGCCGAAGGTGACGCCGATCATTTTGCCGAGCCAGGCGCCCTGGACCTTGTCGAGATAGGTGTCATAGTCGAGTTCGCGCATCAGAGGGTTGGTGGGAGCGGTTTTTCGAGAATCGGAGGACCGCGGGCGGGCGAATGCGGAGGTTGAGAAGAGAGTGATCGTCAAACAAAGAGTGAGTATTTTTGTCATGAGAGCAATTCCTGTGCGGAATTCTAACCTGCTAGTGTCCTCTTGAGGCTGTTCTTTCGCCCCTTCGGGGCTTGTGATTGTCCTGACATATAACCCACGGCTTGCGCCCCTTCGGCAGGCTCAGGGCAAGCTGTGGGCTGCATTCTTTCGCCGCTTCGCGGCTGTTCCTCTCAGAGCTGCCCGCCGCGCGCGGCGATCAGGCGCATGGCTGGGCGGTTCACCCAGTCCTGATCGTGGAAGCGCTCACCCCACGACAAGGGCGTGACGTCGCGGTATTCGTGCATGGAATCGTCGCGGACGAAGCGCAGGCGTTTTCTCAAGGACGCGCGGGAGTTGGGATCGGCGCCGTGGTCGAGGAGCAGGCGGGTGAAGGCGGCGTCCTGTTGCAGACCGCAACGGTAGGGCTGCGAGACTACGCATCCGAACAGCGCGGTGTGGCCGCCGAAGCCGTCGGGGTCGATGGCGGCCTTTGCGTTTACGTTCATCCCATGCGCTATCAGCCAGCGTGCGATTTCTATTTCGTCGAAATCTACGCAGAGGTGCAAGAGGGTTGTGCCAGCGAGCGGTGCGCCGTGCAGTGCCAGCGAATGGTCAGCGTGGCACCCGAGTTCTGGTGGATAGATTTCCTCGTGGGAGAAGGTGCGGGTCAGGAGATGAGGGTCATGAGCAAGATGGGCTTCGAGTAGATCGGTGCGGCCGCGATGCACGGCCATCGGGGAAGTGTCGGGAAGATGAATGCCGCGCGTGGCCAGGAGTTCGAGGCATTCGTGTTTTCCTCTGGGACCGCGAGAATAGGTTTGAAGAAGCAGCGCGATGGGGGCGAGGCGGTCGCCGTGCTCGTCGGCGAATTCGGCGCCGAGTTCGAACAATAGGGCGAGACCTGAGGCGTTCAGCGTTTCACATGGGCCCATCACGCAGCCGGAGGCGGGACGGGCGCCCATCGCGTACAGGCGGCGGGCGGTTTCGATCCGGCCTTGCAGGCAGGCTCGGTCGAATGCGTGTTGGAGGTCAGTTGCGCCGAGGTCGCGGAGCATCAGGATGATCGCGTCCTGGCCGACGTTGGCGGCATAGGACATTGGCGGCCCCCAGTTGCTGTCGGGCAGGCCACGCGCGGCTTCGTGCAAGAGGCGAGGATCTTTCAACACCAGGTTGCGGACGGTCTCGATGTCACCGCGCCAGATGGCATCAGTCATGCGGCATGCGGTCACGAGGCGAGGCCAGCTGGAGAGGCCGTAACTTCGGGCTAACGTGAATTGCGCGTCGGCGAGCTTGGCGTCGGCGGGCTCGATTGGTTTGGGGTGACGTTTGTGCAACTCGGCGACTGCAGCGGGATCGGCTCGGCGGATGGCGCGCAGCAAGTCCTTGGCCTGATGTTTGAGTTGTTCGAGGTTGGGGCGGACAGGAAAGTGACGGTCGTGAAACTGACGAGCGGTCATGACGGACCTCCTTTGTGGTCATGCACCCGGGGTCCGCTGTGTCGGGCGAAAAGGAGGTTCGTGAGAACCTTGTTTTCAGCGATCGTTCAGGTGGACTCGGTCCTGCCCGCGGACGGGGGGCGTCCTGTACGCCGGAGGGTAGTATAGCGCAAGGTCAAAACCCCCGCCCTGTCTCTCCAAAGAACGGAGAGACAAGGACGGGGCACCCCGGCCAATTGTGCAAGGTGCGGGAAGAGAGCCGTTCTCATGTCGTGGAAAGAGAACACAAAATGAATTGGCGAGTCCGCAAGATCGGGGCGTGGACAGCCGGCATGGCGCTTGTTGGATTCATCCTTGGATCAAAGGGATATCCTCCGGAGCACCTCAGATTCACGTTGGGTGGCGCTGGCTTGGGCTTCATCCTTGGAGTTTTCTTCTCGGTGCGCTTGCCAAATTCAAAGTAGCCCGCCACCTACCCTTTCGTGGGGTTTGACCGCGTCTATCCGACGTGTTATAAATGCCCGTTTTGCACTGGGACGCCGGGAATGGAGTCTTATTTCTCCGGCGGGTGCTATGGGTCAGCCCAGACGCGAAACCCGACGCGGCCAAACTCCAACCCACTTCAGGTCTTGCGGTGGAAGCGTGTTCGGAAATCCGGAAACAATCCTCTCCAGCTCGATGGGCAAGCAACGGTGAGACCGTGGCTCGCGAGCCTGAGCGGTTGCTTCCGGAGGCGCTGTCTAAACACGTTGATAAATTCCTGATAATCGATGCATTTGGAGGATCTCTTATGCGCACCTGGCTCGCTACCGTTGCGTTCCAAGGATGCCGTCTGGTTAGCGGTTCCCTGAAAAAGATTTCGGCTCTGGCCACGCTGCTCACCCTGGGCGCTGCCACGGCCCTGGCTCAGCCGGCCAGCGAGGCGGCCGGCGGAGAGGCGTCGCTGAAGCTGCCGGACTTGTCCCGGGTCAGCTTTCTGAACGGGGCTTTGGACGGGCACCGGCTGCTGCTGATCGGCATTCTGTTTTGCCTTTTCGGATTCGGCTTTGGAATGGCCATCTACATGCGGCTCAAGAACCTGCCGGTGCATCGCGCCATGCGGGAGATTTCGGAGCTGATTTACGAGACCTGTAAGACTTACCTGTTCACGCAGGGGCGCTTCATTCTGCTGTTGTGGGCGTTTATTGCGGTCATCATCCTGCTTTACTTCGGCGTGCTCCAGCACATGGAAGCCATGCGCGTGGCGATCATTCTGGGGTTCAGCCTGGTCGGGATTGCGGGCAGCTATGGAGTGGCATGGTTCGGCATCCGGGTGAATACGTTCGCGAACTCGCGGACGGCATTCGCTTCGTTGCCGGGCAAGCCGTATCCCGTGTACCAGATTCCGCTTGAGGCCGGCATGAGCATTGGGATGATGCTGATCAGCGTGGAACTGCTGATCATGCTGTTCATTCTGCTGTTTGTTCCTGGCGACTATGCGGGCCCGTGCTTCATCGGATTCGCCATTGGCGAGTCGCTGGGCGCGGCGGCGCTGCGTATTGCGGGCGGCATCTTCACCAAGATTGCCGATATCGGATCGGACTTGATGAAAATCGTTTTCAAGATCAAGGAAGACGACGCGCGCAACCCGGGCGTGATTGCGGATTGCACGGGCGACAATGCGGGTGACTCGGTCGGGCCGTCGGCCGACGGGTTCGAGACGTACGGCGTCACGGGCGTGGCGCTGATTACTTTCATTCTGCTGGCGGTGAAGAGTCCCACGGTGCAGGTGCAGTTGCTGGTGTGGATCTTCGTGATGCGCGTGATGATGCTGGTGGCCAGCGCGGTTTCGTATTTCCTGAATGGCGCGATTGCCAAGGGCAAGTATGGAAATGCGGACGAAATGAATTTCGAGCATCCGCTGACGTCGCTGGTGTGGATCACGTCGATAGTCTCAATCGCACTGACTTACCTGATTTCTCACTTCATCATTCCGGATCTGGGTGGCGATGGCACACAGTGGTGGAAGCTGGCAACGATCATTTCGTGTGGGACTCTGGCCGGCGCCGTCATTCCTGAACTGGTGAAAGTATTCACCTCAACCGAGTCGCGGCACGTGAAGGAAGTTGTGACCTCGGCGCAGGAAGGCGGAGCGTCGCTGGGCATCTTGTCCGGGTTCGTGGCGGGCAACTTCTCAGGCTATTATCTCGGCCTCTCGATGATGGGCCTGATGTCCATCGCCTACTACATGAGCACGATGGGCCTGAAGGAGGCGGCGGGGATGCTGGCGCCGGCGGTTTTCGCGTTTGGGCTGGTGGCATTTGGCTTCCTCGGAATGGGACCGGTGACGATCGCGGTCGATTCCTACGGCCCGGTCACCGACAACGCTCAGTCTGTCTATGAGCTCTCGCTGATTGAGCAGGTTCCGAATGTTGAGGCGGAAATCAAGAAGGACTTCAACTTGGCCGTCAACTTCGATCGGGCCAAGCACCTGCTCGAGGCTAATGATGGTGCGGGGAACACATTCAAAGCGACGGCGAAGCCGGTGCTGATTGGCACGGCTGTGGTCGGCGCCACGACGATGATTTTCTCCATCATTATGGCGCTCACCAGTGGGCTTACGGCGAATGTCGACAAGCTTTCACTGCTGCATGCGCCGTTCTTCCTCGGCCTGATCACGGGTGGGGCCATGATTTACTGGTTCACGGGTGCGTCCACGCAGGCGGTCACCACGGGCGCCTATCGGGCGGTGGAGTTCATCAAGGCGAACATCAAGCTGGAAGGGGTGACGAAGGCGTCTGTCGCCGACAGCAAGAAGGTGGTGGAGATCTGCACAAAATATGCGCAGAAGGGGATGTTGAACATCTTCATTGCTGTGTTCTTTGGCACGCTGGCTTTCGCCTTCGTGGAGCCGTTCTTCTTCGTCGGCTACCTCATCTCGATCGCGGTCTTCGGACTCTACCAGGCAATCTTTATGGCGAATGCCGGAGCAGCCTGGGACAATGCCAAGAAGATCGTGGAAGTGGAAATGAAGCAGAAGGGCACGGAACTGCACGCCGCTACGGTCATCGGCGATACGGTGGGCGATCCGTTCAAGGACACTTCCTCAGTCGCGCTGAACCCGGTCATCAAATTCACCACGCTGTTCGGGTTGCTGGCGGTGGAGTTAGCGGTGACGCTGGCGCATGACAGGGGATCGACGATCACCAACGTGCTGGCGCTGGCTTTCTTTGTGGTGTCGTTCTTCTTCGTGCACCGGTCGTTCTACGGGATGCGAATTCGGAGTGGCAACGCGGAATAGCTGGACTGGAGTTCAACAAATAACGCCATCCGGCGCGCCCGGATGGCATTTTTCTTTGAGAATCGGAGTCGCTGTGCGCAGTGAATGTGAAAAGCTTGTCCTCGGCGAGTGTGGGTACCCCATTCATTCCGGGCGGTGGTGGCCAAATGCATAGGTCCTTCGCTTTCGCTCAGGATGACAAAGCAAGCTTCTAGTTCGGGCCCTTCATTTTGTCTTTCACGCTGTGGGCCAGCTTCTCGATCTCCTCCGCCTTCCTGATCACCTCGAGGGAGAGCACATTCTCGTTGGACTTGTCGACGTAGGCCTTTAGCTCGACCGCCATCTTGAGCAGTTTGTCGGCGTCGGTCTTGAGGGCGGCATGGCGCTCCTGGCTGGCCTTCTTGGCCATCTCGTGCTCCAGGCGCTCGCGGGCCTCCTCTTCGTCGGTGGGCGTGACATTGACGTCGGTTCTTGGCACGTGCTGCTGGCTGGTCGTTTGACCGAGACACGGGGAGGCGAGCATGCAGGCGTACAGCAGGTATGCAATGCGTTTTGATCGCACGGAAACCTCGAGAGCAGGAAGAAGTATCTTCCCGTTCAAGTATGACATTTTGTGAAGGGAAAGGAAGCGGTTTCCTCCCTGAATGTGACGGCGATGCGCGCAGGATCCCTTCGACTTCACTCAGGGCAGGCTCTTCGCTCCGCCTGAAAAACGGCTGCGCTCAGGATGACGCCGAAATGCGGAGGACGCGAGTGAGAACCTCAGGGGCTAAAGCCCGAGTGCTAGCGCAGGCGTACGGACGGCTGGAAGCCGTGCCCTTCCCAAACCATTTTGCGGAGCTAGTGGAAGCTTCCAAACAAAAGCTTACAGCGCGCTCATGTTGGCCAGGAACTCGCCGTTCGACTTGGTCTTGCTCAGCTTGTCGATGAGCAATTCCATGGCTTCGACGGGCGAGAGCGGGTTCAGCACTTTGCGCAGAACCCAGATGCGCGACAGGTCTTCCTTGGGGATCAGCAGCTCTTCTTTTCGCGTGCCGGAACGCTGAATATCGATAGCCGGGAACACGCGCTTGTCGACCAGCTTGCGCTCCAGGATGATTTCGGAGTTACCGGTGCCTTTGAATTCTTCAAAGATCACGTCGTCCATGCGGGAGCCGGTGTCGATCAGGGCCGTTGCGATGATGGTGAGCGAGCCACCTTCCTCGATGTTGCGGGCCGAGCCGAAGAAGCGTTTCGGACGCTGCAACGCGTTGGAATCCACACCGCCGGAGAGTACCTTGCCCGAAGGCGGAACGATCGTGTTGTAGGCACGGGCCAGACGCGTGATCGAATCGAGCAGGATCACAACATCACGCTTGTGCTCGACCAGGCGTTTCGCCTTTTCAATCACCATTTCGGCGACCTGCACGTGGCGGGCGGCGGGCTCGTCGAAGGTTGAGGAGATGACCTCGCCCTTGACGGAACGTTGCATGTCGGTGACTTCTTCCGGGCGTTCGTCGATGAGCAGCACCATCAGGACCACTTCCGGATGGTTGGCGGTAATCGAGTTGGCCACGTTCTGCAGCAGCATGGTCTTGCCGGCGCGGGGCGGAGAAACGATCAGGCCCCGCTGTCCCTTGCCGAGAGGCGTGAGCAGGTCCATTACCCGGGCGCTGGCGTTCTCACGCGAGGTTTCCAGCTTGATGCGCTCCTGCGGATAGAGGGGCGTCAGGTTATCGAACAGAATCTTGTTGCGCGCCTCGTCGGGCGATTCGAAGTTCACCGCCTCGATCTTCACCAGAGCGAAGTATTTTTCGCCCTCGTGCGGAGGCCGCACCTGGCCGCTGATGGTATCGCCTGTTTTCAGGTCAAATTTGCGGATTTGCGACGGCGACACGTAAATGTCGTCCGGGCCGGGCAGGTAGTTGTAGTCCGGCGAGCGGAGAAAGCCGTAGCCGTCGGGCAGGATTTCGAGCACGCCTTCGGCAAAGATGTGGCCTTCTTTTTCGCTCTGCGCCTGCAGGATTTTGAAGATGAGGTCCTGCTTGCGCAGTCCGCTGGCACCGGGCAGATCCAAGGTCCTTGCGATCTTGGTCAGCTCGGTGATGTTCTTTTCTTTCAGTTCAGCAATGGTCATGATTCACCTAAACCCGCGCACTAAGGAGTCTTCGTTAGTGTCGACGGGAGATTTTCAAAGGAGGGTATTCAGGGAAGACAAAACACCACCAGGCAGGAAGGCGGGGCTGGGTTAAGCAGCCCGCCGTTGTGCCTCAGCAAAATTTTCTGGTTCCGACAGAACTTCCTGCCGCTCCGCGCCTGCGATCCGGTCCAAAACGTCGTTCATTGTTTCCGGGATTCTGGTACTGGGCCGGTGGAACTTCCGCGTGGCCTTGGAGGCAAGCTGACAAAGCATATACCGGTTCCGCAGAGTCTGTAAAGCATCAAACACTCGATCAGAGCGCATGTGCCTGATTTCTCCTTGCTTATGATTGTGGGCCTTCGCCGTCGTCCTAATTTGCCCCAGGAGGTGACCGAACCCCAAGCGTACCTCTAAGTCACTGATTCCAAATAGGTTGGAAAGGAGTTAAGCGCTAAGCTCACTTAAGTAGATGCGTCAAGGGACATCCAAGATGCTCGATTTTTTGGATATGGCTCCCGAGGCGCAGGTTGCTCGTCAAAACAGCCCCGGAGCGTCCGGATGTCCGTGGAACACGTTAATGTAGACGGAAAGGGGGAGGAGGTCAAGGGGATTCTTTTGGCAATAATATATTTGACATGATTACATGTGCTAAGTCGTTGAAGCCATATGAGGCTTAAAATTGGGATCAGGAGGGTGCGCGACTGGTGTCGCGGGGCGCCTGAAAAGCGCTTGAAACCGGATTCCCGGTTTGGGGTTCGATTCCCCCTCCCTAATTTCACCCCAGAAGCTTGTAGCGAATTCCTGCAACCCATCCTAGGGCCCAGTACCATGCTTTTTTGGACCAGCTGTCACGAATCCACTCAGCATATATCGAGCCATTGACCTCCAAATATTTGGGGTCTGGTGTTCCGCTGCCCCCCAGACTCACGCCATCAGGTGCTAGGTACTGATGGACAATGGCCACTCGGATCATTTGGCCATCAAGGTAATGAAGTGTTTGGGAGTGTGTACAGTATGGCTGCTGCTGTGCTAGGGCTTTTTCTCGGGTAAGGTGCTTATGTTTGATTAAATCCGCTGTCAGTTGGCCAGTCTCCACGCGCCTAAGGAAATCCCCTCGCTTGAACAATCTTCGCAGATGCCAAGGGGATACTCGTATAATAATTGAGGCCATGGTAAGCAGTTCGCAAATCAAAGAGCGCCTCTCTCTGTTTCTGGCGAATCGAATCAGCCTAAAACAGTTCGAGGATTGGTTTATTCCCAATACTCGTGATATCCGTAGAACTCGCAGCGAGGCTGCGATGTCTCTGGCCTTTGCGATAGAGGGAGCTCTTTCTGAGTATCTGAGCCGAATTCTTGACGAACGAGAATTGCGCGACGAATTGTTGCAGATTCTTCATGCTGATAACAAAGTCGTGGAGATTGTAGATACTCCTCAGCAGGTATTTGTGTTTAGGTCTTCTGCTCCGGTGGCGTTTGTTCCTGTGCGGGCGTAACCATCAGTGGAATTCGCGTCAATAGCTCTCCATCGAATAGAACGTCGAACCAATAGAGGCCGTCCTGATCTATCCCAATCCCCATATTGAGAATCAAGTTTTGGCCGTGGTCCTGCCCTAGGAACTTCACAGGGTACGTAACTACTTCTTTGCGATCCCCGCTCGGTCTTTGTATGAATATATCGATTAGGTGATCACCGGTGACCAGACCGGACTTTATCGCAACTAGGCCATGTAGTTTGATGATTGGCTTGAGCCCTGCGGGCAATCCGACGCCTACTCCCTGAACGCTATATTGAATCCGATCGGCAACACGCACCAGCGTTATGGTCTCATCTTTTTCTACAAGCACTTTTTCACACAGCAAAGCAGCCGTCACATACGGACGTGGCTTATCCATCTCTGAACTCCGATCTATTGCGATTCCGAGGTGAAGAACAACCGAGCCATTATATTGACTTTTGACGGCGGGTGGGCCTCCTACCCTTCGCAAAGAGCGCGAAGGATGGGGCACCCTCAGTCGGGGCGATGGCAT
This sequence comes from Terriglobia bacterium, assembly GCA_020073465.1. Taxonomy (GTDB): domain Bacteria; phylum Acidobacteriota; class Terriglobia; order Terriglobales; family Acidobacteriaceae; genus Sulfotelmatobacter. The sequence continues at coordinate 157,850 of JAIQFC010000009.1, read as the reverse complement.
TGAGATCAAACCCGGATGCGCTACACGGCTGACGCCTTGGATCCTGCAGGCAATCTTGCCTTTCCACACAGACAGCAGATTCCCTTCGGCTTCGCTCAGGGCAGGCTCTCTCGGCTGCGCCGTTCGGAATGACAAGAACCCCTGTAAGAGTTAAGCCAGCTACTACATTTCCAGGCGGAAGCGGGTTTCGGCTAGCGCGTACAGTCTGCGCCAGACCAGACGATTGACGGTGACTACCATGGCAGCCATCACGATGGTCGAGATGAGGAGGAGGTCGAAGTTGCCGCTGTCGGTGGCCTGGCTGATCGTCGCGCCGAGGCCGGGGGTGGTGTAGATGTGTCCTTTGAAGTGGAAGTATTCGGCGACGATGCTGGCGTTCCATGCGCCTCCGGAGGCGGTGACCAGTCCGGTGATGAGGTAGGGGAAGATTCCGGGGAGGATCAACTTCTTCCAGCGCTCGAGGCCGTGCAGGCGGAAGACGTTGCAGCATTCTTTGAGGTCGGTGGGGATGGCCATGGCTCCGGCGATCACGTTGAACAGGATGTACCACTGCGTGCCGAGCAGGAGCAGGACGAGCGATCCGAGGCCGAGTCCGCCGCCAACGCGAATCAGGAGCAGCAGGACGACCGGGAACAACGCGGTGGCTGGGACGGACGCTGCGATCTGCGCAAGCGGCTGCGCGATGCGGGCGAGGCGAGGGTTGAAACCGATGGCGACGCCGGCCGGGATGGTCCAGAAAGCGCCGATCAGCAGGGCGAGATTCACGCGCAGGAAAGTTGCGCCGAGGCCAGTGCCGAGTTCACGAAGCTCCGATGCTTGCAGGCCGCGAAGATCCTTGATCACGTTTACGACCCCGTAGCCGACGCCGAGCAGGAGCACGACTGCCAGCGCGCGCAGGAGCCAGACCTTCCACGTGCTCAACTGCTCGCCTTCCTCCGTCGAGTGCTGGCGAGCGAAGTGGCACATCAGCTTCTCGCGGAGGGGAGTGAGCGTTTTCTTGCGAATCCCGGCCAGGCCGGGGGAGTGTTGAATGAGGTTGAGAACCCAGGAACGCGGAGCGTCGGTGCTCTCGACCTGCTCGACCTTGAATTTTTCGGCCCAGGCGATGACCGGGCGCCACACAAACTGGTCGAGCAGCACGATGACTGCAATCATGGTGGCGACACCCCAGAGAATGGAGCGCGTGTCTCCGGCGCTGGCGGCGGTTTGCAGGTAGGATCCGAGGCCGGGCAGGCGGAAGTCGCGGGCGCCGAGGACGAACATCTCGCAGGCCATCAGGAAGAACCATCCGCCGGCCACGGACATCATGGAGTTCCACACCAGGCCGATGGCGGAGAAGGGAAGCTCCATCTCGATGAAGCGCTGCCACCAGCTGAAGCGATAAATCCTTGCGGCCTCGCGCATTTCTTTGGGAATACTTTTCAGCGAGGCGTAGAAGCTGAAGGCCATGTTCCACACCTGGCCGGTAAAAATGAGGAGGATGGCGCCGGCTTCGAGGCCGAGCTGGCGTCCGGGAAAGAGCGCGACCATGGCCAGCATCACGCCGGGAAGAAAGCTCAGCACAGGGATGGATTGGAGCACGTCGAGCAGCGGGATCATGAAGCGCTCGGCGCGCGGATTGTAAGCGGCGATGTAGCCGTAGACCATCGTGAAGATCAGGCTGAGCACATACGCGAGGGTGATGCGCAGCAGCGAGTATCCGGCGTAGACGGGGAGCATCCAGGGGCTGCGGGAGATTTCGACCTGAGGCGTGAAGGGGCCGAACCAGGTGCGGCCCACTGTGACCACGCCGTAGAAGAGGGCAAGGCCGGTGGCGAACATGAGGAGGTCGGGGAGGTAGGAGACCTCGAGGCGAGGGAGTTGGGTCCAGAGGCGGTAGGCGGAGAATCCGCGGAGAGTGGTGGATTTCTTCATGGGCGGCGGCTTGCGTGGGAATCGAGATCCAACTCTCTTGAGCGCTTTGATGATGCACGCCAGATCCTTCGCTCCGCCTGAAAAACGGCTGCGCTCAGGATGACGCCTTCCGGTGGGACGCGGCGGCTCAACCTGCACGGCTCCCAGAGGTTGTCCCGGACCCCGATCCTGATCCTGACGCAGCGATTGTCGTAGGACTCTCCGCAGGGGATTCGGCTGGAGTCTGCTCGGTCAGCACGAGGCGTCCTGTTTTCTTGTCGTAGTCGAAGATTTCGGCGTAGCGTCCCCAGTTTGTGGCAGTTTCGAGCTGGCGCAGGACTTCGTCTTCGGCGAAGTGCTCGTCAAGGATGTCGTGGAAAAACTCGTCGGGGATGGAGTGGTCCGACTTGCGCCGCAGGATGCTGTCGATCTGCTTCAAGATGGTGACGTACTGGAGAGCGGCCTCGCGGAACAGGACCTTGCGGCGCTGAATGTCGGCGTCGGCGAAGATGACGCCCTGGGGGGCGATCTGCACGTCGCCTTCTTTCAAAATTGCGAATCCGAGGAGGGCGCAGGCTTCCACAATTGGGAGCAGATCCTCGACGTTCATGACGAGGTCTTCGCTGAGACGGAACAGATCTTCGCGGCCGCCGCGATCGTGCAGTAGTTCCATCAGGCCGGCGATGCCGCCGACGCGGGCGTGAGGGAGCATCTGGTAGCGCGCGGTGCGGAGAGGGGCCTCGGCTTTCTTCGCAGCTCCGGACGGAATGCCTCCGGCTGGAATCACGATTTCAGCAGTTGTCTCTGCGTCAGGCAGCGTGTGTTCGAGGTCGGGTTCCGTCATGACTTTGTAGATGTAGTCGACGAGTTCGACGAAGCGCGCAGACTTGCGGTCGCGCGGCTGGTGGAGTTTTACGTTGAAATCGGTGCGAATGCGGGCGGGGTTTCTTCCGAGCACCAGAATACGGTCGGCCAGGATGACGGATTCTTCAATGTTGTGCGTGACGATGAAAATGGCGCTGGTGGGCATCTTCTTGCTGAGCCAGAGTTCGAGCAGTTCATTGCGCAGGTTTTCGGCGGTCAGGACGTCGAGGGCGGAAAAGGGTTCGTCCATGAAGAGAACTTCGGGCTCGACGACGAGGGCGCGGGCGAAGCCGACGCGCTGCTTCATGCCTCCGGAAAGTTCCTTGGGATAGGCGGTTTCGAATCCGTCGAGGCCGACCGTGTCCAGGGTGCGGAGGGCGCGTTTGCGGCGCTCGACGGCGGCGACTCCGCGGGCTTCGAGCGGGGCTTCGACGTTTTCGAGAACGGTAAGCCAGGGAAACAGGGCGAAACTTTGGAACACGATGGCGACGTTGGGCGTCTGACCGTCAAGCGGCTTGCCGTGCCAGACAAGGTTTCCGGATGATGGTTGCGAAAGGCCGCTGAGGATGCGCAGCAGCGTGGACTTGCCGCATCCCGAAGGACCGAGCAGGGCGACAATCTTTCCCGGCTCGACGGCGAGGTCGGTGGGGCCGACGACCTGGACGCGCGTGCCGTCCGGCTGCGGGTAGGACTTTTCGATGCCGTGGGCTTCGATGATGGGTTCGGTCACGGAAAAGGTCTCTCAAGTTCTATACACGATCTGAGTGGAAGCGGGAAGCAGCTCGTGGCATGCAATTTGAATACCCCAACACGCTCGGACCATCTGTCATCCTGAGCGAAGTGGCTGGTTCGCAACGCGAACCAGTCACGCAGTCGAAGGATCCCATACCTTGCGCGCTGGCATGAGCGTGCAAGGGAGTTCTCACGGCTTTCTCGAGGGTCGGACAGGAACTCCCTGAAATGCCGATGCCGGGTCTGAAGGACACGGGGTCCTTCGACTGCGTTGCCGCTCGCTTCGCGAGAGGCACCTTCGCTCAGGATGACAAGCAAAGTAACACTGCCTATCCGGGTCGGAACTCAGGCGGCGAAGTTCTCGTCGGCCAGAACCGGGAACGGCTTGGGCAGCCGGTCGGTGACTTCGGCGAGATGAGCCAGCTTGGCCGAGAGCTCGGACGTGAGTTGGGTGGGGGTGAAGCGCCAGCGCCAGTTGCCGCCGTATAGGCTGGGGGTATTCATACGAGCTTCGCTGCCGAGGCCGAGTACGTCTTGCAGCGGGGCGATGCTCATACTGGCGACGGAGGATTGAGCGGCGCGGATGAAGGACCAGTGGATGCCGTCGTCGCTGCGGCCCAGGTAGGCTTCGGCGTGGCGGCGTTCGTGTTCGGCGGCGCCGGAGTTCCACCATCCTACGATGGTGTCGTTGTCGTGGGTGCCGGTGTAGATGATCTTCCCTTCAGCGCGGTGCGGCAAATACATGTGCGCGCCTTCGTCTCCGAACCCGAATTGGAGCACGGCCATGCCGGGAATCTGGAGGCGATCGCGCAGGGCGTGAACTTCAGGCGTGATGTATCCGAGGTCTTCGGCGAAGAAGGGCAGCCCGCCCAGAGCCCCGCGCAGTTTTTCGAAGATGTCGTCTTTGGGGCCGTCGACCCAGCGGCCGTTGACGGCAGTGGGATCGGCGGCGGGTATCTCCCAGAACTGGTCGAACCCGCGGAAGTGATCAAGGCGGATGTAGTCGCAGTTGCGGGTGGCCCAGCGCAGGCGCTCGATCCACCACTCGTAGCCGCGGGATTTCATCACGTCCCAGCGGTAGAGCGGGTTGCCCCAGCGTTGTCCGGTTTTGCTGAAGAAATCCGGGGGGACGCCGGCCACGACTTCGGGATTGAGGTTTTCGTCGAGGCGGAAAAGTGCGGGATGGGTCCAGACATCGGCGCTGTCGTGGTTGACAAAGATGGCGACGTCGCCGACGGTGCGAATGGAGCGCTCGGAGCAGTAGCGGCGCAGGGCCTGCCACTGCTCGTAGAAGGCGAACTGGAGGGCGCTGCGGATTTCAAGGTCAACGGCTAACTCTTCCCGCGCTTCTTCCAGTGCGGAGGGATCGCGATGCGCGAGGTCGTGGGGCCACTGATTCCAGCATTCGAGTTTCTGATGGGCGCGAAGAGAGTCGAAGAGGATGAAATCGTCCAGCCACCATGCATTGTCGGCGCGGAAGCGGGCGAAGCGGTTGCCGGCGTCGCCCGAGGAAGAGGCGATGAAGTTGCGGCCCGCTTCGAACAGGAGAGGCATTTTGTGGGAGAAAACGTAGCCGTATTCGACTGGGCCGAGTTCGGAGGTGAGAGCGTCGAGTTTGGAGCGATCGATCCATCCGTGATCGGCGAGGCGCTCCAGGCTAATCAGCAGAGGATTTCCGGCGAAGGCGGAAGTTGCGGAGTAGGGCGAGTTGCCGTAGCCGAGGGGGCCTAACGGGAGGACTTGCCAGAGGCCCTGGCGGGCGGCGGCGAGGAAGTCGACGAAGTGGTAGGCAGCGGGGCCGAAGTCACCGATGCCGCCGCGGGAAGGCAACGACGTGGGGTGCAAAAGGATGCCTGCGGCGCGCGGAAACGACATGCCAGTGAAATCTTTCGGGCAGCCCAGTCCCGCAGGGGCTAAAGCCCAGATTCATAAATTGGCGATAAATCGCAGCGCTTGAAGCGCTGCGCCACCCAACAATGGCCCACTAACCACAGACCTCGTTTGAGGTCTGCTTCAACTTCCGGACTTCTCTTACAGGCCCTCTTCACTGCCGGCGCGGGTAAGGGCTTTCAGTTCTTCCTGGTTGATCTTGATTTTGCCGGACTTTTCCATCTGATCGCGCAGGTTGGAGACGAACAAGCCGAACAGTTCCTGCTGTTTGCTCTGCAACAGTTGTTCGCGAATCTGGTCGCGCTTGGTGGCGTAGTCGGCGTCGGTAGGCGCCTGGCTTTCGAGCAGCAAAAGTACGACGCCATTGGAGCCGCTCTGGACGGGGCCGCTGATCTCGCCAGGCTTCATGTTGAAGGCGACGGAGGCTTGTCCAGACATGGAGCCGACGTCGGGCACCTGGCCGTCGGGGGCGACGAAGTCGCTGGTCTTCACGGATGCGCCGAGTTCCTTGGCAGCGCGTTTCAGATCATGCTCAGCTTTGGCGCGGTCGGAGAGTTCCTGGGTTTTTTGCGAGAGCAGGATGCTGGATCGCTCATCCTTGAATGCATCTTCCACCTTGGTGCGGACTTCTTCGAAGCTGGGGGTCGCGGGCGGTTTCACGGCGAGCAGTTGATAGACGGCGAATCCCTGCGAGGTTGGAGCCATGTCGGGCGGAGATTTCTCGGTCGCGCCGAACACGGAGTCCATGAACTGGTTCGCGGGCCCGAGTCCGGGCAGCATGTCTTTGCGGGCGAAGAAGTCTGAGGTGATCACGGGCGTTTTCTGGGCGGCAGCTGCGGCGTCAAGTCCCACACCGCGGGCCTGATTGACCAGCGCCTCAGCCTGCTTCTGGGCGAGCTGCTGGGCTCTCTGTTGTTTCAGCAGAGGCTCGAGGTCGGCCTTCACGTCGTCGAGCGTCTTCATGTGGGCTTCCTGCTTGTCGTCCACGCGGATGATGTGGAAACCGTAGCTGCTTTTCACCAGATCGCTGATCTGTCCTTTGGGAAGAGAAAACGCGGCCTTTTCGAACTCGGGAACGGTGCGGCCTTTGCCGATGAAGCCCAGCGAACCGCCTTGCTTGGCGCTTACGGTATCTTCGGAATACTTCTTCGCCACGTCTTCGAACTTGGCTCCGCCCTTGATCTGCTTCAGCAAGTCTTCGGCACGGTGTTGCGCCTCGGTGACGCCTTTCTCGTCAACCTTACCGTCGGGTCCGGGCAGCGGAGTCTTGATCAGGATGTGGCTGACCTTGACCTGCTCGGGGATGCGGTACTGGTCGCGGTGCTGATCGTAGTAGGCCTGCAGATCGGCGGGCGTGACCTGCGCCGATCCCTCAAGCTTCGACACGTCGATGACGGCGTACTTCACCTTGCGCTTTTCGGGGATCGAGTTGGCGTACTGCGCTTTGTGGCTCTCGTAGTAAGCCTTGAGTTCGGCTTCGGCGGGATGGAGACCTTTCTTCAGATCATCCTGCTTGAGTACGGCGTAGTCGAACTTGACCTTGGTGTTCTGCTTGATGAACAACTGGCGGATTTCCGCATCGCTGACGGTGGCGCTGCCGGCGATGAGGGCCTGCAGCTTGGAGAGGAGAATGTCTTTCCCGACCGAATCTTCAAACATTGCGACTGTCAGACCGGCACGCTGCAGCATTTCGTCATATTCGGTTTGGCCAATGAAGTTGCCGCCGGGAAAGAAAGTCGCGGCGTAGCGGCCATGCTGGAGGTCGTCCTGAATCTCCTGCGGGGTGACGCGCAGGCCAAGATGCTCGGCTTGAGCGATCAGGGCCTGGCGGGTGATGAGTTGTTCGGCGGCGCGCTGGGCGAAGAACGGGAGCAGCATGCCTATGTTGGCGTTGCTGCTGCCCTGCGGCATCTGCTGTTGCAGCATCTGGCGGGCAGTCTGGCGGACCTGGTCGGCGGTAATGTCTCCGCCCTCGACCTTGGCGACGATGCCTTTGCCGGGCTGGCCCATCAGGTCGGAGCCGAGCCCGCCGGGGATCAGGGTGATGACCATAGCGGCGCAGATGATGAGCAGCAGACCGCCAAGGATGATCTTCTTGGTCGGTCCAGGGGTTTGCAGAAAACGAATCATGTTCTGGTTACTCCGAAGGTTGAGGCCGAATTGTTGATTATAAACCAGGGGCGAAGAGCGTGACGTCTCGCAGCCTAGGCAGTGACCTAGTTGTGTGTTGTTGGCGCGGACTCCTCTTTCTTCATTCCTTTAGCTGCCTCTGTTTGTATTTTCTTCGCGTATCCGATGTCCACGCCGCTGCCGACGCCACTGATTAAGTTTTGATCCAACACATTAATCAGTTCCGTCATTGTGGGTGCGAAATTCACGCCCTGAATGATCACAGTCGAACTCTGGCTGCTAGCTGCGAGTTGCTGCCGTACGGCGTCAATTGCCGGACTAATGCCAAAGACCTTGGTGGTCACGATTCCGATAACGTGACCATGGTGGCTGAATATCGGTGCACCCGAAAAACCATTGCGAACTGGGCTCTGGAAAATGATCGTGTTCACCAATCTAGAGCCGAGATCAGTCTGTGCTGGGCCCTTATTAGCGACGAGCCCTGCCAGCAGAGGGATGCCCATGCCGGGGAAGGACGGAATGATTGTGAGCTCATCTCCGATGTCAACTTCATCCCAATCTCCGAGTGCAAGAGACGGCAAACGAGACTCAGCAATCTTGAGGACTGCCGTATCATAGTTAACCTGCTCGTCCGGGACCTGAGCCGCGATCGGCGTAGCCGGATACGGTGTCGCTCTCCCATTGACCAAGACCTTAATATCACTTGCGTATTGTCTGAAACTGGATTGTTTTGTAGTAACCACATGATTCGCAGTAACGATGGTGCCATCGGCGGATGCAATGAATCCAGTCCCGCTGAATTGATTGTTGACGTAGATTTGCACTATCCCGTCACGATTGGCTCGGTAGATTTCCTTCGCAGTCAACTCCTTTTGGGCATACGCACTAACGCCGAAGACTAAAACGGTAGCCAATACTAGTACTCTTTTCATACAGCTCCTTCCATCCAACGATGGCTCACATCCTGTGTTCAGATACTAAACGCACATCGACCTCAACATGGTCAAATCGCACTGGAGGTTCGGGAAGTAGTGCTGGTGAAGGCGATCAGCAGCGGACAATCTTCGTACTCTCAATTCCCTTGGTCGCATTGCGCGTGTCCACCACTAGCGCCGATTCCTGCACGATCCGGGGATAGTCGTAGTCGGAGTGGTCGGTGACGATCAGGACGCAGTCGTATTGTCCGAGGTTGTCGAGCGTGACGCACTTCATCTGCAGGTCGTACTTGCGGCCTTTGCCGATGACGGGGAAATAGGGATCGTGGTAGGAGACCTGGGCGCCGTCCTTCTGCAGCAGTTCGATGATGGTGAGTGCGGGAGACTCGCGCAGATCGTCGATGTCTTTCTTGTAGGCCACTCCGAGCACCAGCACGCGCGCGCCGTTCACCGACTTCTTGTGTCCGTTCAGCGCGCTGCTTACCGACGCCAGCACGTGGTAGGGCATGTTGGTGTTGATCTCCCCGGCTAGTTCGATGAAGCGGGTGCGGAAGTCGTACTCTTTGGCCTTCCAGGAGAGGTAGAACGGATCGACGGGAATGCAGTGGCCGCCCAGCCCGGGCCCGGGATAAAACGGATGGAATCCGAACGGCTTGGTGGAGGCGGCTTCGATGACTTCCCAGATGTCGAGGTTCATGCGCAGGCAGAGGAGCTTGAGTTCGTTGACCAGAGCGATGTTGACGCAGCGGTAGATGTTCTCGAGCAGCTTGGTCATCTCGGCGGCTGCGGGCGAGGAGACGGGGACGGTGCGGTTGAAGATGGATCCGTAGAGGGCGCGGGCGAGTTCCGAGGCCTGCGGATTCAGTCCGCCGACAACTTTGGGGATGTCAGGGCGGGCGACGGTGGTATTGCCCGGGTCCTCGCGCTCGGGGGAGAAGGCGACGAAAAATTCTTTCGCGGGATTCGCGCCTTCGCGGGCGGCCTTGAGTCCGGCTTTGTTTTCCTTTTCGAGAATGGGCACCATGACGTCTTCGGTGGTGCCGGGATACGTGGTGCTTTCGAGCACGACCAGCTGTCCGGCGCGCAGGTGGGGCGCGATCGAGTGCGTGGTGTCGGTGATAAAGCTGAGATCGGGCTCGTGATACTCGTTCAGCGGCGTGGGGACGCAGATGATGATGGCGTCCATCGACGTGATTAGCGAGTAGTCCGAGGTGGCGGTGAAGCCTTGCGCCTTGGCGGACTGGATTTCCTCAGAAGTAATGCGGTAGATGTAAGAGCCGCCCTTGGCTAGCGTGTCGACCTTGCGCTGGTCGATGTCGAAGCCGGTGACGGCGAATTTCTGCTCGCTGTAGAGCAGGGCCAGGGGAAGCCCGACGTAGCCGAGTCCGATGATGCCGATGCGGGCCTGGCGCTGCTGAATTCTGGTCTTGAGTTGAGCGACGGAAGTTTCGGCGGAGTAAGTCGTCATGCGGGAAGGAAGTACTGTCTGGATGAAATCGATTCGATTCTAGCACGTGAGTATGACATGCCCTTATTGCTGCAGAGTGGCGATTAGGGGCGCGATATTCGAAATCGGAAACCCATGAGAAATCGGACAAGGCGGCGGCTGGCAGGCATCCTGCTGCTGGGAGGCGCGCTGGTGGTGGTTGCTCTGCGTTCCGGCCGCTGGCTGGTGGTGGATGAGCCTCGTCCGTCGGACGTGATTCTTGTGCTGGCCGGGGATACAAATCTGCGCCCGGTGCGCGCTGTGCAACTGTTGGAACAGGGTTTTGGGCGCAGGGTGGTGATCGATGTCCCTGCTGGGGCAGCGGTTTTCACATTTAACGAGGTCGAACTGGCGGAGAAGTATGTGCAGAGCCTCCCGCGGGCGGCATCGATCAGCATCTGCCCGATCGTGGGGCTGTCGACCCGGGATGAAGCGCGGGATGCGGAGAAATGCCTGGCCAGCGAGCACGCCGGCAGCGTGCTCATTGTCACGTCGGATTTCCATACCCGGCGGGCGGTAAGCATTTTCCGGCATGAACTTCCGGGTAGGTCTTTTTCCGTGGCCGCGACCTACGACGACACGCAGTTTGGGTGCAGGTGGTGGACGCGCCGGCAGTGGGCCAAGACCGCCGTCGATGAGTGGTTACGGCTGCTGTGGTGGATCGTGGTCGACCGTTGGAGGTAGGCGAGAACCGTTGCCGGGAGCGGCGAGTGATTAGAAAGTTTTCCACCGTTAAAGCGGTTCTTTGAGCACAAAAACCATTGACTGACAAGAACGTAGGAGGGTACGATGCGATGAAAGGTCACCAAAATCGTTATTAACGGAGTGTGGGAATGGGCCGGTCCGGTTTCCGCGAGATGGTAAGTTGCGTGCTACTGCTCCTTCTTCCCGCTTCGCTCTTTGCCGCGGATTCCAACGCGGCGATGCTTTATACCAACGGTACAGCGTGGGTGAACGGAGCACATGTCCCACGTGCCTCTTCGGCGATCTTTTCGGGCGACCTGCTGCAGACGCGGTCTGACTCTGTGGCCAATATCAATTCCGCCGGTTCCAACATTACCGTGCTCGCCGATTCTCTGGTGCAGTTCGATGGGTCGGGCGTAAAAATTGAGCACGGGGGCGTGACGGTCTCGACCTCAAAAGCAATTGCGACCACGGCCGGTGACGTCAAGGTGGCCCCGGTTTCCAGCGCCTGGACTGAATTCAATGTGACCGACGTGGATGGAACGGTGAGGATCGCGGCACGCAAGGGCGATCTCACGATTTTTGACGGCAAAGATACGTTCACGCTCGCGCAAGGACAGGAAACGACCCGCGACGAATCGTCGGATCAGTCAGACTCAAACAAGGACAGCAAGAAGAAGAGCAAGAAGCGAGCCGCAGGCGCAGCCCCTGGCGCGCAGGGTGGCATCCTGAATTCTCCTATTGCGATTGGAATAGGAGCAGGAGCCATCGGCGCGGTCGCGATCTATGTACTCAGCCACAACGATAACCCCACAAGTCCCTCCGCTCCGTAAATTTCAAGCAGGCGGCGGTCAGCATTCAGCCACTCACGATCCGTGGGGCTGAGGGTCAGGCGCAGAAATGCCGTCGCCTGACGGCTGAGCATTTTTCTTAGACCACTTCAGAAGCCGGCAGCACTTCTTCCGTGTTTGGAGTCGGAACAGGGCGGCGCTTCCGCACGGGTTGGGCAAAGGCGTCGGCGGCAGCAACAGTGCAGAAGACGTAGAACAGCGCGGCGTTCGCGGGAATTTGCAGGTTGAAGTCGAGCGCGCTGTGCACGAGGATGCCGGAGCATCCGAGAGCGCAGGCGAGAGTGACGGCACCGCTGACTTCGGAGGTCCAATTCTTGATTTTTCCCACAGTGCGGCGGTAGAGCAGGACCAGAAACCACACCATCGCGCCGAACCCGAGCAAGCCCATCTCTACCAGCAGTTGCAGATAATCGTTGTGGGCTTCATTCACGAAGAAATTGGTATAGAAGCTGCGAAACTGGGGATAGACGACAGGAAAGGATCCGAGGCCCCAGCCGAGCACGGGCTTCTTCGAGAACATGTGAAGGGCATCGCGGTCAATGGTGAGGCGCATTCCACCGGTGATCTCGGAGCGCGTCTCGGTCGAGATGCTGGACAGGCGCCGGCTCAGTTCTCCACCGCCGATCCAGGTCAGCAGAGTGATTACCAGGAGCAGGAAGGCGCCCACGCTGACTGTGGTCTTGATGCCCCTTTGCTGCCGGACCAGGGCCACTGCAAGGATCAGCAATTCCACGAAGAAGGCCAGCATTCCGCCGCGGGAACCGCTCAGGAAAATCGTTGCCGCCATGACGGCGGCGGCCGCAGCAGCCATCATGCGCTGGCGCGAATTCGCGAGGTGCGATACCGACAGCACCAGCGGAATCGGAACCAGCATCTCCATCAGGCCCGCGTAGTGGTTGTGATTGACGTAAGGACCGTAAATCCAGCCGCCCATGCGGGGCGTCCGCATCCAGTACAGCTTGCCATTGGCGGCGATTCCCTGCAGTAGGGCAAACGATGCGAGTGCTGCGCCGTAAATCGAGAACACCCAAGCGAGGCGTCGCGCCTGGAAATTGCGAAACAGCACCTGGCTCGAGAGGAAGCACAGCATCGCGTAGGCGCAGTAGAGCAGTGCGCCGGAAACCGTGTCGTGGCGATAAGCGGTGGCCCCGGCTGCGATTTGCACCAGCACGAGGAGGGCGAAGGCCGCCATGGGGAGGAACAACGGGTTCCATTTGATTTTCAGGTCACCGTCAATCCACTGCTTAGCGAGCCAAAGGAGAACCAGGAGAGTGGAGCCAGCTTCGAGGGTGAAAATCGACCAAGGCTCGACGGATCCGAAGGCGACGGGCCCGAACATCAGCAGGCCGAAGGTGCCGTAAAGCAGGAGGGAGGCCATGCGGGACGAATACAAGCGCCGGTCTGCCTCAGGAGTGGTAAGTGCAGTCATGAAATCGTTGTTTTCCCAGCGGGTCGGTCGCGGCGCTATTTCTTTGTGAGGCGAAAGTCGTCGACCCAGAGCTTACCACGGATCGGGCTGCCCTCGGGGACGCGGCGGATGTGCAGGATCACGAGCCTGCAATCCGCGGTGGTCGTGAATTCTCCTCCGACCGACTTCCAGAATCCCGCCTCCTTCATATCTTCGCTGTCGTAATAAATCGTCTTCGGGTTGTACATGTCCTGCACGGTAAGATGCGGTCCGCCGGCGCCCTCGAGATCCGCACTCTTGTAGTAGGCGGAGACTTCGTAGGTCGTGTTGGGCTCCACCGGGATGTACTGAAAAATCCCCGCATCTTCGACTCTGGGACCATCGAACGTGATGAGCAGGGACCGAGGCCCACCGTGGAAATCCTTGGGATCGATCGTGGGCTCGACGCCGGGCAGTTTCTGACGCCGCCAATCGAGGCCACTATTAAGGACATCGAGGCTGAAATTCCCATTGACGACCAGATTCGCAGACGAGGGCAAATAGGAATCAAGTCCGAAGCGGCTGGCGCCCTGTCGCCAGACCAGGGCTGCCTCATCAACGTCCTTCTGGAGGATGAGGTAGTTGAAGTATTCGAAAACGCAGGTCTTTTCGAAGGGCTGGCCGGATCGGATCAACGCATCCCAGACCTTGGCGGTGGCCGCCGTCTCCTTCTTCGACATCAGCAGATTGAGGAAGGCGATGTAGGCGTCGGAACGGGGTGGGATTACGTCGCGCAGAAGGGCGTCCACATCGGGTTCGACCCGCCAGCAGAATTGCACGGCGGCCGGAACCAACGAAGCGTCGTTGGCCATGACCACGCGAAATTCACGCAGTGCTTTCTCGTTCTGGCCCTGGACGAGATACAGGTTGGCTGCTTCCCAGGCCACATCCGGCGTGGTGGGGTCGGCTTGCATGGCGCGCTCGAGCGCCATGGTCTGACTGGCAACGTCTCCACGGACCTGGTGGGCACTGGCCAGGTCGAACCAGTAACGGGCGGAATGTGGGTTGAGTTGCACCGCCGCGGTGTAGGGGCCAACGGCGGCGGTTGGGTCGCGGGCTACAAACTCGTAGTAGCGGCCGAGGTGGTTGCGGTAGTCCGCGTTGCCTGGATCGAGGCGCACGGCGCGTTCCAGGCTGGTCAGTTCGACACGACCGCCGAACCAGGCGGCGAGGAACAGCGTCCCGGCGAGGCACAGATAGGCCATCGCCAGCACGATCGCGGCGCCCGCGACCAGCCGTTTGCGGGCAGGTGTGTCAAATGGAATCTGCATTGGGTTGGAAACCAGCTACGCGCTGCTGGACGATGCCGGAGGACCTTCTTCCGAACCTTCCTCGTCCCCGTCGGCGGATGATTCGTCATCCTGGTAATAGCGCGCATACTTGCCCTGATATTCGTAATAGTAGTAGTAGTCGGGCGAACTGAGATCGACGGCGTTCAGGAGAACGCCAGATATCTTGGCGTTGACCTGCATCAGAACGTCGCGAGAACGCCGCAGTGCCTGCTTGGTGGTCTGCCCGGAGCGGATCACGAGCACGACGGCGTCGGCTCGCGGGGAAAGCACGACCGCATCGGTGACCGACAGTGTGGGCGGGGTATCGAGCACGATGTGATCGTACTGTTCGCGCAACTGGGCCAGCACGTCTCTCATATTCGCGGAGGCGAGCAGCTCAGCAGGATTGGGTGGCGGCGTCCCGGCCGGCAGAACGTGCAGGTTGGGCAGGATCGGGGTGCGTGCGATGGCCTGCTGCAACGTAGTGCTGCCGGTGAGCACGTTGCTAAGGCCGCTGCGCGGACCCATGCCCAGAGTCTTGTGAATGCTGGGCCGCCTCAAGTCGGCATCGATGAGCAGAACACGAACGCCCTTCTGGGCCAGCACAATGGCGGTGTTGATGCTGGTGGTGCTTTTGCCCTCCTGCGGAAGAGCGCTCGTCACCATGATGATTTTGGGAGGAGCTCCCAGATTCGTGAGCAGCAACGAGGTGCGGAGAGCGCGATAGGATTCCGCCATCTGGGATTGCGGGCGGACCTGGGTGATCAGCTCCACGGCTTCGTTCGAGGATGCGAGGGCGAGGCGTTTCCCGGTACTACCTTCACGCGCGCCCTTGGAGCCGAGCGGAATCATGCCGAGAGGCGCGAGGCCGGAGATCGCCTGGGCTTGCTCGGTGGTGCGGACAGTGTTGTCGAGACCTTCCAGCAGGAAGGCAAGTCCGACGCCCGACATGAGACCCAGGACGAGTGCGAAACCGAGATTGCGGGGAATATTGGGCTCGATGGGTCCGCCCGGCACGCGAGCGGTGTCGACGATCCGGAAATTGTTCGACTTCAGCCCGGCAGAGACGCCGGCCTCCTTCATTCGCTGAAGAAGGCCTTCGTAGAGCTGACGGTAGGACTCGGAGTCGCGCTTCAGGAGGTTGTACTGGATGGCGCTCTCGTTCAGCTTGTTGGCTTCCTGCTTCTGCTTTTCGAGCGCATCGCGCAACATGGTTTCCCGCTGCAAGGCTGTGGTGTATTGGCCGCGGACCTTGCCGACGATCTTCTTCATCTCGGACTGAATCTGCGAATCGATTTCCTTAAGCTGGTTGTTGAGTTGCGCCAGCTTGGGGTAGGAAGGACCGAATTGCGTGTTCAGATCCGCGGCCTGGATGCGCAACTCGGCCTGTTTGGTACGCAGACTGTCCAGCAATGCAGAAGCGGACTGCGAGCCGCCGGTGTCGATGCCCCCCGCACCGGAAGCGACGGCGTCAGGATCGCCGGACTCGACGAGGCGGAAGAAGGCCTCTTTGTCCATGCGCTCGGATTCGGCGGAAGTGAGTTCCTTGTTCAGCTCGTCGAGCTTGGCGGTGGTGATGTTCTGCTTCTCATCCATGCCAAGGATTTCGTGTTCTTTCTGGTAGCGAACCAGCTTTTCCTGGGAGGTCTGGACCTTCATCTCCAGGTCGACCAGTTGCTTGTTGAGCCAGTCGGAGGCCTGCATGGTCGATTCGAAGCGGGACTTGAAGTTGTTCTCGACGTAAGTCTGCATCAGCGTGTTCACAACGTTCGCGGCCATTTGCGGGTCCGCGCTGCGGTAGTGAACCTCGATGATGCGGGTATTCGGGGAAAGTGCAACCCGCAAGCTTCCTTTGAACCCGCCCAGCAGGGAAGACAGGTGTGCGGTATCGACCTGCATCGGGTCGGGTGCGAGTTCCAGCGCAGAAGAAGGGGGTTGATCGTTGCCCCCGGCTCCAGGCCGATGGTCCAAGTTCAGTTCTTTGATCACCTGCAGGGCAAGCAGGTCGCTCTGCAGGATCTTGACCTCGGTGTCGAGCTCGGTGGGATCGTAATAGTCGAGGCTGAAGGTAGCGGAGTTCTGGAAGTTCAGGGTCGAGTCCGGCTTATTGATGGCAATGCTGCCGCTGGCCTCGTAGATGGGCGTCATCTTTAAGCTGGCGATGGCGACGAGGGCGAAAATCGTCGCCATGCAAGTGAGGATGACCCACTTCCGCTTGGCGAGGACGCGGATATATTCGCCGACAGCGGATTCCTGCGACGGAAGTACCGGGTACACGTGAGGGACGTTCGCCCGGGCCAGATCAAGGCTCGCTACGGGCTGCATCTCACGAACCACACCACTATTCGCCGGTACCAGAGGTCCCGAATCCATGCCTGCTCCTCAATCGATCAGTAAACGCGCAAAAAGGCCTGCCTGCACACGTGCCATAAAGTCCCGGTTCGAGGAGGCTGGTTTCGTCGCCTGGGAAACTTTTCTGCACCTGGAAGCTGGAGAGTTCGTGGGACATTTTAACATTGGATCAGCCAACATCGTTGCCAATTTTCGTCTGAGGCCTGAGCGCGAACTGGCGAATTACACCGCGGGTGCGGGTCCTAAGGGATGCAGGTCGAGGTGAGGACTTCAGCAAGTTCTCGCGCGGTGTCCACGAATATGTCAGGCTGATCACTCGTTAACGAGTGAGGCGCGAAACCGTAGGTGACACCGATGGTCCACAGTCCGGCGTTGCGTCCGGTTCGGACGTCGACGTGAGAGTCTCCGATGATGGCCGTCTGCTCGGGCTTCACGCCGTTCTCTTCCAGCAACTTGCGGGCGCCTTCGGGATCGGGCTTCTTGGTGGGGAAGCTGTTGCCTCCATAAACCTGGGTGAAGAACGGGCCCAGGCCAAGCGCCTCGACGATGGCGCGCGAGGGAATCACGGGCTTGTTCGTGAGGACAGCCATCGTACGCGGCGTTCCGTTGGCGGATTGCTGGATGCGGGCGAGGGCGTCCTCGATTCCTTCGTACACCGTGGTGTGATCCAGTTTGTGCTCACGATAGTGGGCGAGGAAAAACTCAAGCCCTTTCCGGACAAGTGCCTCGTCGGTAGCCTCGTCGCCGAGCGCGCGCTGGATCAGGATCGGCGCACCGTCGCCCACGTAGCTGGCAATGACATCATCGGGCAGTTCGGGTCGTCCAATGTGGCGCAGAGCCGCATTGACCGAGTGGACCAGGTCGAGCCGCGAGTCGATCAGGGTGCCATCGAGGTCGAAGATCACGAGCTTGATCGAATGCGGGTCGAAAGGGCGGAGGGTGCGGATCATGTGTCTTCAGGATAAATGATTCCAGACGCGGGAACCTTGGCTCAGGGCGTGCAGGAGGATAGACAGCCGGGCTGTGCCCGGCATGGACAGCCGAGGCGGCTGTCCCCACGTGAGTGGAGAAGCTTGACATGTATCTATGTTTCTAGTAATGTCGAAATATGTTAGCGCCTCCACCCAGTAAGACCAGCGAACGCGTGGCCAAATACGCCGACATGTTCTCGGCGATGGGGACCGAGCCGCGGCTGCGCATCATGCAGTTGCTTTTGTCGGCGCATCCCGAGGGGCTTGTAGTCAGTGCCATTCAGGGTGATTTGGAGATTCCGAACTCGACCCTTTCCCATCATCTGGAAAAGCTCAAGGCCGAAGGCTTGGTACAAGTACAGCGGCAAGGGACATTTTTGCGATACACCGCGAACACTGACGCTTTGCAGGAGTTGCTGCAATTCCTGTATGCCGAGTGCTGCACGCGCAACAAGGCGCTCAAACCGGAGGAGATCGTACGAATCTGCAAATAGGAGAGCCTTCTATGGGTTCCACAACTGATGTCGAGAATATTCCATCTGAAACGAGCGTTCCTCAGGGGCTAGAGCCCGCATCCTTCCAGGCCTCAGACGGCACGGCTGGAAGCCGTGTCCTTCCCGAATCTGCCACGGCCGACATCAAGGCAGTGGTAAAGGAGAGATACGGGCAGGCAGCTTTGCGCGTGAAGTCGGGAGGCAATTCATGTTGCGGGACAGGTACGGGTACAGGCTGCGCTGACCCGATCACCGCCAATCTTTACGACGCGGCTCAGGTGGGGCAGATTCCGGAAGAGGCTCTGCTGGCTTCGCTCGGCTGTGGCAACCCAACGGCGCTGGCGGAACTGAAGCCGGGCGAGACGGTGCTCGATCTTGGCTCGGGCGGCGGCATCGACGTTCTGCTGTCGGCGCGGCGGGTTGGCCCGACGGGCAAGGCTTACGGTCTGGACATGACCGACGAGATGCTCGCGCTCGCCAACGACAACAAGCGCAAGGCGGGAATCAACAACGTGGAGTTTCTCAGAGGTGAGATTGAGAGCATTCCGCTGCCTGACAATTCTGTAGATGTGATCATCTCGAACTGCGTCATCAACCTCTCGGCAGACAAAGATCGTGTGCTGCGCGAAGCCTTTCGCGTGCTGAAGCCGGGCGGGCGCCTTGCCGTCTCGGATGTGGTCACGCGCGGTGAGATGCTGCCGGAGATTCGACAGAGCGTCCTGGCATGGGTGGGCTGCATCGCGGGCGCGCTGGAGGAAAGCGAGTACCGGAGCAAGCTGGTGGCGGCAGGTTTCGAAAAGATCGAAGTTGAGCCCACGCGCATCTACCGTGCGGAAGATGCACGCGAGACTCTGTTGCGGGAGGGCATCGACATCGAAACCATTGCCCCGCAGGTGGATGGGAAGTTCATGAGCGCGTTCGTTCGCGCGGCAAAGCCGTCTGTTGTCGACAATCCCGCTGCTGAAAAGAACGGCTGCTGCGGCCCCACCTGCTGCAGCTGACAAGATCGGGAGAATCGCGATGCGAGCACACTACAGCGTTCTATTTCTGTGCACAGGCAATTCCGCGCGCTCGATCCTGGCCGAAGGAATTCTGAACTTCAAGGGAAAGCCGCAGTTCACCGCCTATAGCGCCGGGAGCCGCCCTTCCGGAAGGGTTCGACCTGAAGCGCTGCGACAACTCGAAGCCGCGCACGTACCGACAAACGGCTTGAGGAGCAAGAGCTGGGACGAGTTTGCGCAGCCCGGCGCCCCCAAACTCGATTTCGTTTTTACGGTGTGTGATAACGCGGCGAAGGAAGTCTGTCCGGTGTGGCCCGGACAGCCGATATCGGCGCACTGGGGCGTGCCGGATCCGGCAGCGGTCCAGGGGACCGAGGCGGAGGTGGAACGGGCCTTCCGGGATGCGTTCTTCATCCTTGACCGAAGAATCAATTTGTTCCTGAGTCTTCCTCTCGCCAGTCTCGACGGCCTTGCGCTCAAGAAGGAAGTCGACAACATCGGCCGGAAATGACGAACCGCGGGCGGCCTCTTGATTTGCGGAAACGGGAGGTGGATCGCGTTCCATGTGGGTTGCGTACTGGGGGCGCGACTACGCAAAGACCGCGACCCTGTCGTTCGCGGCACCAGTAACAACTTTGAATTGGCGTTTGCGTCGCCATGGACGTATTCGGAATCAATTCGGGGGCGGCGTTGCGGCGGTAACCGAGGCCCTGGTGGAGGTTCCGCGAGTTCCTGTCTGTGGGCCGGTGGGGACGGCATGGGGAAGAGCGGATTCTGTCGGAACGGGGCCCGGCGGGAACTCAGCTGTCGGACCATCAGACCTCGCCCTCAGAGTCCCTGCCGCAGGCCAACTTCCAGGCTTTGCCAACCCGCAGTCTGCATTTACAATGCAACCTGCCCCGTTGAGCGCGGCACCGTATTTGAGAGAACCGGGGCTCTGACTGACGTCGTCATATTCATAAAGGCACTGCACTCAGGGAAGCGGATGGCGACCACAAAAACCGACCCCAAGCTGGCTCTGGCGGCCAACGGCGCGAAAAAGGGCAAGACGTACGAAGGGCTTACGCGCGACCAACTGATTCAGGCCTATCGCCACATGTATACGTCCCGGCGCATCGACGATCGGGAGATCCTGCTCAAGCGCCAGCAGAAAATCTATTTCCAGATGTCAGGCGCAGGGCACGAGGCAATCGGTGTGGCCGCCGGGCTGGCGCTGAAGCCGGGGTACGACTGGTTCTATCCTTACTATCGCGATCGGGCGTTGTGCCTGGCGCTAGGCGTCGATCCCTACGACATGTTCTTACAGGCGGTGGGCGCGGCGGATGATCCGAGTTCGGGCGGGCGCCAGATGCCTTCGCACTGGAGCCATCCCAAGCTGCATATCGTTACGCAGTCTTCGCCAACAGGGTCGCAGATTCTGCAGGCTGTCGGGTGTGCAGAGTCGGGGAGGTATTATGCGCGGCACCCGAAGGCTGCGGAATCCCCACTTCTCGCAAAGGACGCGAGAAATGGGGCACCCAGTTGCGCGGATTATCGCCAGTTCAAGGACGTTTCGTTTCAGGGCGATGAAGTGACATACGTGTCACTAGGCGATGGCACCACGAGCGAAGGCGAGTTCTGGGAGGCTTTGAACGCGGCGGCGCTGGGCAAGCTGCCGGTGATTTTCTGCGTCGAAGACAACGGGTACGCGATCTCAGTGCCGGTCGAAGTGCAGACGGCCGGTGGCAGCATTTCGCGGCTGGTCTCGGGGTTTCCGAATTTCCATTTCGAAGAAGTCGACGGAACGGACCCCGTAGCGAGCTACGCGGCGATGCAGCGGGCGACGCAATATTGCCGCGAGGGACACGGGCCGGCGTTTGTGCATGCGCATGTGATTCGTCCGTACTCGCATTCGCTGTCGGATGACGAGCGGTTGTACCGTCCGGACACGGAGCGGGAACGTGATGCGCAGCGTGATCCGGTGACGCGCACGCAGATGTTCCTGCTGCGCGAGGGGATTCTCGACGACAGGGGCATCAACCAGCTGGAGAAGCAGGTCGAGGAAGAGCTGCAAGCTGTGGTGGATCGTGCGCTCGAGGCTTTGCCGCCGGCGCCGGAGACGATCACGAAATATGTGTATTCGCCGGATGTCGACCCGACCTCTTCGGTGTTCGAGACGCAACCAGTTGTGCCCGCGGATTCGGCTGACGGCAAGAAGCCGGCGGCGAAGACGATGGCCGACCTGATCAACGCCACGCTGCGCGATGAGATGAAGCGGGACGAACGCATCGTGATCTTCGGCGAAGACGTGGCCGATGCCAGCCGTGAAGAGTATTTGAAGCGCAAGCTGGTGAAAGGGAAGGGCGGCGTCTTCAAGCTCACCTTCGGCCTGCAGAATGAGTTTGGCTCGGACCGTGTGTTCAATGCTCCGCTGGCCGAGGCAGCAATCGTGGGCCGTGCCACGGGCATGGCGACGCGGGGGCTGAAGCCGGTGGTCGAGATCCAGTTCTTCGACTACATCTGGCCGGCGATGATGCAGATTCGCGACGAACTGTCGGTGATTCGCTGGCGCTCGAACAATGGGTTCTCGTGTCCGGTGGTGATTCGCGTGGCCATTGGCGGATATCTCACCGGCGGCGCGATTTATCACTCCCAATGCGGCGAGAGCGTGTTCACGCATATTCCCGGGTTGCGCGTGGTGTTTCCCTCCAACGCGCTGGATGCGGCGGGGCTGTTGCGGACGGCGATCCGGTGTGACGATCCCGTGCTGTTCCTCGAGCACAAGCGGCTGTATCGCGAAACCTACGGCCGCGCACCCTATCCCGGACCTGACTATGCGATTCCATTCGGCAAGGCGAAGATTGTGCATCCGGGAACGGACCTGACCGTGATTACCTATGGCGCGGTCGTTCCCCGGGCGTTGCAGGCGGCGCAGAAGCTGGAGCGCGAGAGCGGAGTGAAGGTCGAGTTGATCGACTTGCGCTGCCTGAATCCCTTTGATTGGGAGACGATTGCGGCGTCGGTCGCGAAGACGAATCGTGTGATCGTGGCCTATGAAGACTCGCTGAGCTGGGGCTACGGGGCCGAGATCGCGGCGCGCATTGCCGACCAGCTTTTCGATCATCTGGATGCTCCGGTGCGGCGCGTGGCCGCCGCCGATACGTTTGTGGCTTACCAGCCGATCTTGGAAGATGCCATCCTGCCGCAGACCAACGATCTGTTCCGCGCGATGAAGGATTTGGCGGAGTACTGAAAAACAGTTGCCAGTCTCCGGTTTCCAGTTGCCAGAGAAAATGCGAAGTGCTCCCGGATCCTGAGGACTCGCCTGCGTTTCTTAAAACTACCCTCAGGGGCTGAAGCCCTTACGTTTAGTGGGCTCCAAGCGGCACGGCTGGAAGCCATGCCCTTCCCAAGTCCATTCACACGCGGCAAGTGTCAGTGGAAATGCTGCTCGTGGCAGAATAACGCGATGCCAGCCCAGTCCCCTTCGCCCCTTCCAGATTTCCTCTACGGCACCGCGTGGAAGGAAGAGCGCACCGCGACCCTCACGGAACTCGCCCTCCGCATGGGCTTTCGCGGTATCGACACGGCCAATCAGCGGCGGCACTACTTCGAGGCTGGAGTGGGCCAGGGGTTGGCTGCTGCCTATCAGGCGGGAGTCGTAGCACGAGCCGATCTTTTTCTGCAGACGAAATTCACCTACCAGCGCGGTCAGGATCACCGGCTGCCCTACGATCCCGCGGCGAGCCTTTCTGTCCAAGTCGCGCAGTCAATCGCCAATTCACTCGAACATCTCGGAACCGACTACGTCGACAGCTATGTGCTACACGGACCAGACTCTGGCTACGACTGGACCGAGGCTGACACTGAGGTCTGGGAGGCGATGAGGAAAGAGCGTGATGCCGGCCGCGCACGTCTACTTGGGGTGAGCAATGTCACGTTGGAGCATCTTGAGCAGATGGTGGCCACTCACACCGAGGCGCCTGCATTTGTGCAAAACCGCAGTTTCGCACAGCTGGGCTGGGACCGTGATGTACGCTGGTACTGCCGCGAGCGAGACATTACTTACCAGGGCTTTTCGCTTCTCACCGCGAATGTGGAGGTGCTACGCAGCCCCCTCGTCACTGACCTCGCTGCCGATGCGAAGGCTACTCCGGCCCAGGTGGTATTCGCTTTCGCCCGCGCCGTCGGGATGCTTCCGCTAACCGGCACCTCCAACGCCGAGCACATGAAGCAGGACCTGGCCAGCCGCGCCCTGGCGCTCCCGCCCGACGCGGTGCGAGCATTGGAGTCTCTGGCCGGCTGACTGTGGACCTGTTCGAGACGACCTGTGTGTGCATGTGTGTGCAAGATTTGGTGGAGCCTTCCTTCCACGGTGCTTCTTCCTGATTGACCGGGTTTTCCGGATCGCATAGCATCCCGTTCGCCATGAAGTCACTTCGTCTGAACGCCCCCAAATGCGTGTGGGCAGTCCCTGCCGCCCTTATCCTTCTTCTGAGTGCCAATCTCGCGGGCGCTCAGGAATTCGTTACTACCTATCACTACGACAACAACCGCACGGGCTGGAATTCGAAAGAAACGAAGCTCACTCCGGCCAACGTGGGGAGCGCGTCTTTCGGGCAGTTGCTGTCGGTGCCGCTCGATGATCAGGTGGATGCCCAGCCTCTGGTGATTCCCGGAGTGAACATCACCGGAGGTAGCCACCCGGGAAAGCACAATGCGGTGTACGTCGCGACGGAGAACAACACCGTCTATGCCATCGATGTCGGCAGCGGAACGGTCCTGTTGAGTCCTAATTTCGGAGCGCCGGTGCCGAAGCCGCTGCGATGCGGCAACAACGGGCCAAATGTTGGTATCAACTCAACCCCGGTCATCGATTCCAAGAGCCACACGATGTACGTGATGGTCTACACACAGAGCGCAACCGGCCCGGCGTATTACCTGCACGCATTGGATGTCGGCAACCTGACCGACAAAGTTACCCCTCAGCTCGTGGTGGCATCGCATACGCTGACCGATGGAACGACGTTTAATTTCAGCGCGACTTACCAGCGGCAGCGTCCTGCGCTTCTGCTGGCCAACGGCAATGTCTACGCGGGGTTCGGCAGCTTCTGCGATTTCTCGGCCAATCTCTCGCGCGGCTGGTTGCTGGGCTGGAAGGCGGGTACGCTAGCGCCGCTGCCTGCCAACCAGGTGCTCGACACACAACCGGTCTCTCCCAACAATTTTTTCTTGTCGTCCATCTGGATGTCAGGGTACGGGCTGGCGGCGGATCACGCGGGCAATATGTTGTTCGTGACGGGAAACTCTGACTCGAATACATACGACGGCGTGAGTAATATTCAGGAAAGCGTGGTGAAGGTGTCGCCGGATTTGACGACCGTTCTGGACGTGTTCACACCGATGGACCAGGCTAAGCTCGATTCGGTCGACAATGATTTTGGCTCAGGCGGGGTGATGGTATTGCCGGACCAGCCGGGATCCATTCCCCATCTGGCGGTGGCCGCTGGCAAAGTCGGTCTGATGTTCCTGATGAATGAAGACAACCTGGGTGGATACTCCACGACCGCGAACAATGTGCTGGGCACATATAACATCAACGTGTGCTGGTGTGGACAGTCTTACTTCGTCGATCCGGTGGATGGTTTGGCGCGCGTGGTTACCAGTGGTTGGAGGATTGCAAAAGTCTGGAAGCTGCAAGCGTCGCCAAGCCCGACCCTGACCAAAATCACGGTTTCCCCAAATATTGGGGGAGGACAGGATGGCGGGTTCTTCACGTCAATCTCGTCGAACGGAACCGCCAATCCGATTATCTGGGCGATCTCGCGTCCGGTTTCGAGGACCTCAACCGGCATCAATCTGTTTGCATTCAACCCGGAAGCTGGTGGTACCACGATGACGCAGCTCTTCACAGCCAGCGCCGGGACTTGGCCCAACTATGGCGGCAATGCAAACCTGGTTCCGGTGGTCGCGAACGGGAAAGTCTTCGTGGCCAGCAACAAAGAGTTGCGGATTTTTGGATTGCACTAGTCGACGCGCAGTCGCTCGGATGGATGGACTTCGCGCCGTTAGCAACATCCAGAGCAGTAGACTGGCGATCTTCGACTGTGAAGCGGTCGTCTATTCGCCAAAGAGACCTTTGTAAATCCCGCCGCCAAGAGCACCGCCGATCAGCGGGGCGACCCAGAACATCCACAGCTGCTGCAAGGCCCAGCCGCCAGCGAAGATCGCGGGGCCGGTGCTGCGCGCTGGATTTACCGAGAGGTTGGTGACGGGGATTCCGACCAGGTGAATCAGCGTGAGACCGAGGCCGATCGCGATGGGTGCGAATCCCTTCGGCGCGCGGACGTCAGTCGCTCCCATGATAATGATCAGGAAGAACGCGGTGAGCACAACCTCGGCGACGAATCCGGCAAGAAGCGTGTAGCCGCCTGGAGAGTGTTCGCCGTATCCGTTGGAGGCGAAGCCGGCATGCACGTCGAAGCTGGGGACTCCGCTGGCAATGATGTAGAGCACGCCTGCTGCGGCCACCGCGCCCACGACCTGCGCAACGACGTACGGGAGCAACTCAGAAGCGGGGAAGCGCTTGCCCACCACCAGCCCCAGGCTCACGGAAGGGTTCAAGTGGCAGCCGGAGATGTGTCCGATGGCGAAGGCCATGGTCAGGACGGTGAGGCCGAAGGCGAGGGCGACGCCGGCGAATCCGATGCCGACGGCGGGGAAGGTGGCGGCAAGCACCGCCGAGCCGCATCCACCGAAAACCAGCCAGAAGGTTCCGAAGAATTCCGCTGCTGCGCGTTTGCCGATCGGCATGGTGATCTCCTTAGTGATGAATGAGATTGGCGCAAACTGAGGGCCGCTGTCGCATGCGGGGAGCAGCGTAGCACAAGAGCGGAAGAATCAAAACTATGGGGATCATGATCGGGGCGGCGCTTTCGGGGATTCATCCGGCAGGTTACGAAGGCTTTTTCCGCAAGCCGGTCTTCGTTGATCGTTCCCATGGCGGATGCTAGGCTCCGAGCAGGTGCATTCCACATACGCAGATTCCGTGAAGACGCAGTCTCCCAGTGCCGGCCGGCCTGGGCAGTGGCTGCAATCGGCCACGGCGGAAGTGTGGGTCAAGTTCTTGCTCGCGCTGGTCGGGCTGGGGCTGGCGTTTGCGGCGGCACTTTTTTCTACCGTTTTGCGGGACGCGGGCAACGTCTGGGGCACGGTGATTCTGGCTTCTGCGTCGCTGATGCTGGCCACCTGGGTGGGGCTGGTTACGGTGCCGTATCTGGCCCGTCGGGTGGCGCTGGAAAGACTACGGGAGTCGTTTGACTACGAAGTCACGCGAGCCGGCGTGGTGTATGTGCTGGTCACGCTTGTCATTGGCATCGCAGCGCTGAACACCGGGAACAATCTACTCTATATCGTAGTGGCGGCCATGCTGGCGGCGATCCTGGTTTCCGGAGTCGTTTCGGCGATCGTGCTGCGCTGGCTGGAACTGGACGTGCGGTTGCCGGAACATGTTTTTGCCGGGCGCGGGGTGCTGGGGCGGATCGTAGTGCGCAATCCGCGGAGGTTCCTGCCGTCCTTCTCCATCCGCGTGGTTTCAACCCGGAAGAAACGCAAGAAGCCACTGAAGGAATGGAAATGGGAAGCCACAACGTTTGCTTTTCCGTTGAACCGTCCTCCGGAGCGGCAGTGGTTGCGGCTGCCCGACCGGCGCATTCAGCGGGTGACGGTCGCGCCTGAGCCGCCGGGAATCTTCGAGGGCATGGCTTACTTTCCGTATCTGCCGCCACGCGGCGAAGTATCGGCGGACTTGTCGCTGAAGTTCGACCGGCGCGGGCGATATCACGAAGACAGTTTTGGAGTGGCCACGCGCTTTCCATTTGCCTTCCTGACCAAGACGAGGCATGTGGCGCTGCAGCGGGAGATTCTGGTGTATCCGCGAGTTGAGCCAACCGACGAGTTGTTTGAGATCCTGCCCCTGGTGCGGGGCGAGTGGGAGAGCTTCGTGCGCGGGCGAGGGTCGGACCTCTATTTGATTCGTGAGTACATGCCGGAAGACTCGGCACGGCACGTGGACTGGAAGGCGACAGCAAAGTCTGGTTCTTTGAAGGTGCGGGAGTTCAGCCGCGAGGATGAGCGCAAGCTGTGCATCGTCTTCGACAATCCCGAGGCGGGAATGATCTCGGAGCAGGCCTACGAGCGGGCTGTGGATCTGGCGGCGTCGCTGGCGTGGCATTTTTCAGAGCAGGATGCGGAAGTGGCATTTCAGGTTGCGGGTCGGGCACGCAGCGGTGAGGTGCATGAGTTCCTGGCGCAGTTGGCCGTAGTTGAGCCTCGGCGAACGGTCACGCACCCCGATACTCTCGGATCGCTAGACCCGACTTTGCATAAGACGGGGAGTAACGGAGAGTACAACATCGTTCTAACCGCACGGCCGCGGGGAAGCCTGCCGACTTCGCTGTGGAACTGCTCGTACTTTGTGTTTCTACAAGACGAGCCCGCAGGACGACCTGCCGAGAGCTAGCCTGCAGCAGGCTCTGGCGGAGCAATCGCCACCGGGGCCAGAACCCGTGAACCCTCCAGAGGATTCTGGATTCTCAGACTCAGAATCAAGCCTCCAGCTGCCACGAAAACCAGGGCAAGGAAGCTAAAGCTGGCCGTCAGCGAGTGGGTTCGCTCGTTGAGAAAGCCGATCGCGTAGTTCCCGGCAAATCCGCTGAGTTGCCCGATAGAGTTGATGAGTCCGAAAGTGGCGGCTGCCGCCGACTCGCTCAGTAACATGGTTGGCATCGCCCAGAAAGCGGGGTAGTAGGCATAGAAGATGCCTCCGCCCAACAACAGGAGTGCAATCCCCGAGGGAACATCGTGGCGTACGGGGATCAGGAGGGCATACATCAGCCCCGCAGCGGCCAGCGGAACGGCAGCGTGCCAGCGCCGCTCGGCTTTCCTATCGGAATGCCAGCCGTTGAATAGGGTCCCCACGATGCCGATCAAAGCCGGGATCAGGAGCAACGAGGTAACCGTTCGATCCGGCAATCCCGACAGGCGCTTGACGAAGGTGGGCAGCCAATACACGGTCCCGAGAGCCCCCGAGAGTGCAAGAAACCAGGCGACGATCAACCGCAGGATTCGCCGGTCGCAGAAAGCTTGCATGATCGTGTAGTCGCGAATCTTTTTCTTCGCCTGCAGTTCGGCCTGCAATTCGCCGACAAGCCAGTCACGCTCGTCCGGAGGCAGCCACTGCGCTTGTGAGGGCCAGTCCGTCAGATAGAAAACGACGACGATGCCAAGGACGAGCGCGGGAATCCCCTCCAAAATGAAGAGCCAGCGCCATCCCGCGAGCTGGAACCAATGAACTCCCAGCAGCCAGCCCGCGATCGGAGAGCCGACCAGCGAAGCGGTGGGAACGGCTGCGTAAAGGCAAGCGATTGCCCAGCTGCGCTCGCGCAGGCGGAACCAGTGCGTCAGGTACACGATCATTCCCGGGAAGAAGCTGGATTCTGCCGCTCCGAGGAAGAAGCGGGCCGCATAGAACTGCCTGGCGGTGTGCACGAAGCCGGTCAGAATTGTAATCACTGCCCACGAGACCATGATTCTGGCAATCCACTTCCTCGCGCTCCAGCGCTCGACGATGATGGCTCCGGGTATCTCAAACAGGACATAGGTGACATAGAACATGCCGACGCCGAGACCAAAAACGCGATCGCTGAAACCCAGGTCTGCGCTCATCCGAAGGTTGGCAAAGGAAACGTTAACCCGATCGATGTAGTTGACGATGTACATGAGAAAGACAAAAGGAAGCAGCCGCAGCGCGATCCGCCGCCGTGCTCGAAGGCCAACTTCGGTCAGGTTGGGAGTGAGTGGCATGGTTACGATCAGCAGCTATGCCGTGTGAGATTCCGCCAGATACATCATTCTCGACACCGCCCCTCTGTCTGAAAGCCCGATCACAGTCTCCAGATATCGCTGCTGCCGCTCAAAGTTGGCGCTGCCCTCAATCTTCTCGAGCTCCGCTCGGTGAGCGAGCCTTGCGGCGAGGCGTCCCCTGGCATTCTGCAGCAAACTCAGGGTTCGGTCGGCGCTCTCCAAAAGGCGAAACCCGGCCAGTTCAAGCATGCGTTCGTTGAAGCCCGGGGGCACGAAGTGATTGGGCCCGTGAACCGCACGCAGTCGCATCTCTTCATCGGATATCGAGCCTGTGATTACTCCCGCGTCCGTAAACAGGAATCTCCCGCCGGGAACGAGAACGCGCGCCACTTCACGGAAGACGGCCCCCCGGTCCGGCAAATGAAGGATCACATCCAGCGACATCACCACGTCGAATGAGGCGCTAGGAAACGGTAGCGGCTCATTCAAGTCGGCTTCCTGAAACGTGATGACCTCGCCAGGCCCAAGTGTTGCGGCGCGGGCGCGCCCTGCAGCAATCGCGTTGGCACTCGCGTCCACGCCACTCGCGCGACACCCTGCCAAACCCACGACGAAGGCCAGCGGCCCCGCCGGACCGCAACCCAGATCCAGAAGACGGCTGGCGCGCGATAGCTTGAGTCGAGACGCATCCTGCTCGAGATCCTGGGCAGTTACCCAGGAATGTTGGCCGATATCCTTCCCGTAGGCCTCTGTCCGAAGCTGCCGCATCAGGGGCGAGTCAAACTCCTGATAGGAATCGTCATAGCCTCGACCTTTGGATCCGGCCAGAATGCTCACGAGAGCCTCACGCGTGGGGGAATCTCCCCACGACGCGTGCGAGTATACACTCGTGCCCGGCCACAGCTGCTGACCGCGACCTGTGCTTTTCCCGTAGCGGTTTTTCCCAGGGGGCAGAAACTCTTGTTCCCTACCTTTTAGCCCTTCCCCTGCCTCCTATTTCGGCATATACTCGCGGCCCGGTAGATGCTTTTTGGGCAGCTGGGGACTCCCCGGTTCCGGAGGTAGCGAATGCGGATCTGCGATCTGATCAAAGAGCAGGAGACTTATCAGGCAGATATCGGCCACACCGTGCTGGAGACTGTGCGAGCCATGGTGGAGCGCAACATCGGCGCCGTGCCGGTTCTGCATAACGGCAAGCTGGTCGGAATTTTTTCCGAACGCGACCTGATGAAGCGTGTCGTAGCTGAAGGCCGCGACCCGCGCAGCACCTGCATGGCCGAGGTCATGACCGACGATCCCCTCACCATCAACATGAATGAGGATCTCGAGAACTGCATGACCCTGATGCGGCGGCACAACTTTCGCCACCTGCCGGTGTGCCATGACGGGCACCTGGTGGGCATGGTCTCCCTGCGCGACATCCTGCTGCATGATTTGAATGAGAAGGACGATGAGGTCCGCATGATGCGGGCTTACATCCACTCCGTGCCGGACGCGTAGGGCGCTGCCTTTCTCGGCACGAGTCGGTAACGTTACGTGCGTGTTGCAGGTCCGGCTTCGGCCGGACCTTTTCATTTCACGAAACCACCCTGATGTCCTCAAGCGAAACCGTCTTTTGCGACCTTCCCGAATCGAGAACATCCCCACTGTGTCAAGCGAAATGGCACGAAGGTAACGTTACTTTGGGTTACCTGAGTTCATTGAACAAACGGTGGAAAGGCGTTAAGTTTTCGTAATAGCCGAAGAGCAGCTATTCACGCAGGAACCGCGCGGCTGGCTCTCGTGTAGCGATTTCGAGAGCCCCGGTAGTGGCGCCGAATGAGCGAAAAAGTCAGGATCCTCTATTACGCTCTGTGGATCGCGCATCCCCTTCTTCAGGCGGGGATTGCCGCAGCCATGCTGCGCCACAAACTGCACCGGAAGTTTAAGTTCTTCTTCGCTTACCTCTGCACGCAGATTTTCTTCTTTGCCCTGATCTTTCCTACCTACTGGCATAACTATTCTGCGGCTTTCTATATTTCCTGGTGCAGCACTGCGATGAGTGCCTTTCTGGGCTTCACGGTGGTTCACGAGGCCTTTCTCGATGTCTTCCGGCCGTTCCACACGTTGCGGGATCTTGGTACGGTGTTGTTCAAATGGGCCGGTCTGGTGATGCTGCTGGTGGCCGGAGTGGTTTCAGTTTCGACCAATTCGAGCGACTTCGCACCCTGGATGCAGGCCGTGCTGACTACCCAGCGCTGCGTGCGCATTATCCAGGTCGGCATGGTACTGTTCCTCCTGTTCTTTTCCCGCTATCTGGGTGTAAGCCGGCGCCAGTACAGCTTCGGGATCGCGTTGGGCTTCGGGGGCTTTGCGGTGGTGGAGTTGGCGCTGATCGCTTCCTGGGTGGGGAACCACCTGGGCAATCCGTGGATGAGTTTGGTCAACATGGGGGCTTATAACGCGAGCCTGCTGACGTGGCTCGGCTATACCCTGATGAAGAGTCCTGCCCGGGAGTTGTCGGCCACACTGCTGCAGTCTCAACGCTGGGAGCAGAGCCTAACCGACATCCACCATCCTCTCCCGGAGAATTCGTTGATTCCGATGTTCGAAGGCATGGTCGACCGAGCGCTCTCGCGCACCCAGGTGGTTTCGACGATGTCGACGGAAAATGCAGAACCCGCTGCCGGCGTGCGAAGCGCGACGATTGCGCTTGGCGGCCTCAAACTGCCAGAGCGCGTCGGATCGAAGTCTTAGATTTCCGGTCTAAAGCTCACCGGCTGGCACCACCCCACCTGTCGCCATAGACAAGACTGTGTTCGGATTCTGTGAAGGCCCAAGCTGGGAAGCAACAATTCCTGCCCTCTACCTCACCCAGGCCCTACCGCGCGCAGCAGGATCCAGTTAAGCTATAGTATTTGCTAGGTTTAGTCCCGAGTTGAGGTGTGTCCGAGAGGGTGGCAAACAGACCCTCGGCAAGCGATAGACGTGGGGTACGGCAGATTCTTGCAGGCGGGGCTTGACAATTGCCGTATAATTCGGCTCCGCGCTGGAGTGTTCAATTTTTTGCACACTACGGCTGCGGGGCTTTTAGGAGAGAAAACCCATGAAACGCACAATCAGGATCGCGGTCCTGATGTTCGCAGCAGCAGGCACCTATGTCGTGGCCGCCGTTCCCCAGGTTCCCGCCTTGGACGGAGGACCGATCATGTGCCTACAGCAGCAACAACCACAACAACAGCTGCAAAACAAATGCTCGGCCAAGCCGCCGATGCAGTAGGTAGTTAACCGGAAGCTTGACGTGGCCGCAAGGTCACTAAAGTAACTTGTAGTAACTTGGGCCGAAAACTCGGGCTCGCAATCTTTTGGGCTGTCCGGGACCTTATAACCCGGCAGCCCACGTTTTTTGTAGGAATGTATTTCAGGAAGGCTTCTTGATCGCTGCTTCCAGGGCATGCCTTAACTCGGCAGGGACTGTAATCGGTGGTTGGCAAGCGGAGCCTGAGCATAGGACGGCGAACGGATTGCCCGATCGCAGCAGGGGAAGGTTCGGGATCGTGGCTGCCAGGGTGGGTGGAAGATTCCTGGTGACCGCGCCGCTGGTGGAGAGGCGGAGCACGCTCTTGTTGAACGCGAAGGGAGCCACGGCCGTTTTATAGAGTCCGGTTGTAATTTCCCCACCTTCATCTTCCCCGATCACGACTACCTGCACCGGTTGTTCCAGAAGCTGGAGAACGGCGATCCCGTAGGTCGCGGCAAAGATCCCGAACTGGCCGGCGATGCCGGCGAACGTCTCAAGGGTCTGTTCCGCCTTGTCGCGGTAGCTGGTGTCGCCCGTGTAGTGATGCAGCCGCACGAGCGCGATGGCTGCCATCGGATTGCCCGCAGGTGTGGGTGAATCCTGCAAAGGCTTGCGGCGGATCGAGAGCACGCCCAGGCTGTTGCCGTCGACGCCCGGCTCGCTGTCGAAGAAGCCGCCGGAGGTTGGGTCGAAGAACTTCGCGATCATCGCGTCCGCGACGGTGTGGGCAAACTTGAAGTAGCTGAGGTCGTTAGTGGCTTCGTAGGCGTCAAGACACGCGATAGCAGTGGCGGCGTAGTCATCGAGCACGCCCGGGATGTCGCGGCGCTCCGCCTTCGGGTCCGAGTACGCGACTACGTGAAGCAGCCGCGTAGCGGGGGCGCCCGCGCCGTCAGACTGTCCGTGCGGCGCTCTCCATGCTTCCGCGAGGACGCGGTCGAGCGAGCGCAGGGCGAAGCGGCGCGCGCCGTCGAGATCAAGGACTTTGGCGGCTTCCAGATATGCCGAGACGCACATACTGTTCCAGCCGACATAGATCGTCCTATCGACATAGGGCGTGGGACGCTGGAGTCGTGCGGCGTACATCTTCGTCTTGGCGGAATCGAGTAGGGCTTTCGCGCGTTCGGGAGCCAGGCTCAACCTCCGGGCAATCTCTTCGATTGGAGCCCGCACGTAGAGCACGTTCTTTGCTGGGTTGTGGTGCATCTCGCCGACTTCATTGATGTCGTAGTGCAGCGCTGCTACCCGTGCTTCGTCCTCGGTCAGGACTGCACGAGCCTCATCCAGCGTCCAGGTGAAGTAGTCGCCGTCGTCTTCCATCGAGATGTCCGCGTCTTGGGAAGCGTAGAAGCCGCCCCGCTCGCGATCGCTCAGCCACTCGTCCATCCATCGGATGATGTCGCGGGCGACCTGCGCGAAGAACTCCGAGCCCGTGGCCTGATAGGCGTGCACGTAGTTTTTCAGCAGTTCCGAGTTGTCGTAGCACATCTTCTCGAAGTGCGGCACGACCCAGCGCTCATCGACCGAGTAGCGATGGAATCCTCCCGCAAGCTGGTCGTAGACGCCGCCGTGGGCCATGTGCTCGAGCGTAGTGACGATGAGGTCGCGGAGCTTTTCGTCCCCGCTGCGCGAGTACTGATCTATCAACAGATCAAGCGCGGAGGGATGCGGGAACTTCGGCGCCTGTCCAAAGCCGCCGTGTTGGGCGTCGAAGATCTTGAATGCCGATTCCTGGATTGCATCGATGATGTCGCGGGACACGCGCCCGCTGCGCCCGGCGAAAGATTCCGACTGCGCGATCGCACTTTCGACCATCTTCGCCTGCTCGACCACGTCGCCATTCTTCTCTTTGTACGCGTTGGCGATGCTCAGCAGCACCCGCCGGAAACTGGGACGCCCGTAACCGTCGCTGGGCGGAAAGTACGTGCCGCCGTAAAACGGCTTGCCACCCGGGGTGAGAAACGCAGTGAGCGGCCAGCCTCCCTGCCCGCTGACGGCCTGCACCGCCGCCTGGTAGCGGCTGTCGATGTCGGGACGCTCGTCGCGGTCCACCTTCACCGCGATGAAATGCTCATTCACGATGGCCGCAATTTCGGGATCGTCGTAAGACTCGCGGTCCATCACATGGCACCAGTGACACCAGACCGCGCCGATGTCGAGCAATATGGGCTTGTTCTCGCGCTGCGCCGCCGCGAACGCTTCCTCCCTCCACTCGTGCCACTGAATCGGCTGGTGCATGGCAGAGCGCAGGTAGGCGGAGGAAGCGCGGGCGAGGGAGTTGAGGGTCGTGGTGGTCATGGTTCAAGTTTAGCGCGGTTGGAACAAATTCCTGTCCGATCAGTCGCGACTCCCGAGCAAGACTGTGTCCATATCTTCAATCCCTGGACCGGCAGTGTTCCCGGAGTCTTTGCGCATCGCTGCAACCATTGCTACAAATGCTGCCCGCTGCTTGGCGTCAGCCGCCTTCGCGAAGAGATCGCGCTGCTGTGAGCCCTGGGGTTCGTTTGGGTGTGCCAGTCCATTTACAGAGTTTAGGTAGTCCAAGTAGGCTTGGGTCCTCAGTTCTCGGCGATGCCGCTGGTTCTCAAGATAGCGAGTGAAGACGTACTGAAGTGACGCACCGATGATCACGCCGAAGATAGAGAGTATCGCGGTTGTCAATATTACCTCCTGTTGTTTGCGAAGCACGTATCTGCGCGTGTGACAATTCTACCCCTCAAAGCTGTCATCCTGAGCGGAGTGGGAAGTGCGCGACGCGCCCTTCCCGCTGAGTCGAAGGACCCCTTGCGCGCTTGCGCTTCCACAAACCCAAACAGGAGTTCCCTCGACTTCAGCCGAAGTAACACGTTCCGCATCGATGGAAACTCCTCGATGCGCCGGTGGCACTGCATGCTTGCGTGGGATCCTTCGACTGCGTAGCGGCTTCGCTTCGCGGAGCCGCTACTACGCTCAGGATGACAAATCTGAGAGAGGGCCGCGTCCTTCAGCCCAGCAATCGCCTCGCGATCGTGCAGTAGAGATCAATCGCTTCGTGCAGTTGCTGCTTGTCGATGTACTCGCCATCGGTGTGCGCGACGTGAATCGATCCCGGACCGATCAGCAGGGGTTCGCCCCAATTCGTGAGGAAGGGAACATCGGTCGTGAACGCGGCGATCATCGTGGGCAAGTCATCGACGGTGCGCAGGCGGAGGAAGGGGATCTCGAGCGGGAAGGTGACTTTCACCTGGTCGCCTGCGGTCGCAAGAATCTGGCGGCGCAGGGCGTCTGACGGACCAACGAGGCGGTAGAGCAAATCCGCGTGGGCGTAGTCGGGAATGACGTTGGGCGCGCGGCCGCCTTCGATCAGGCCTATGTTCAGCGTGCAGGGGCCGATCTCCGGGGCGGAGGGCAACGGCATGGCGCGCAAGCGGGTGAGCGCTTCGAGCAGCTTATCGATCGCCGACTCGCCTAGCTCAGGATAGGCGGAGTGTGCCATGCGGCCGGTCGCCGTCACTTCAACTCGGAGCGTACCCTTGGATGCCAGCGCGATGCGATTTTCGGTGGGTTCGCCGTTGACCAGGTAGCGGCTGCCGGGCGCTTGCTCGTTCGCCACTTTCGCGCCCAGGCTGTCGCGTTCTTCTCCTACGACGAACAGCAGGCCCACGTGGATTTTTTCCTGGCGCAGACGTTCGGCAGCGGCGATCTGTGCCGCAATGATGCCCTTGGCGTCGCAAGAGCCGCGGCCGTGGATGCGCGTCGCGTCTTCGGAAGAGGGAATGAATGGCGGAACCGTGTCCATGTGAGTGGAGAACACAATGGCGGGATGCGGCTGCTCGGGAGAAGTAGCGTAGACATTGAAGCGCTCGCCTTCCACCGGCATCTTCTTCGTCTGGTAGCCCAGGCGGCACAATTCTCCGTAGAGATAATTTCCGACTGCGGCTTCATTGCCGGTGATGGATTCGATGTCGACAAGTTGACGAGTGAGCGTGACCGCGTCCATGGGGGAGAGGATAGCAGACGCGCGGAGGCGTCGGGCCGAACACGTCCGAGCAGATTCCTCTCCGTCGCTCTCGCCACTAAACGTTGCTGCGAGCAGCTTGAATGAACAAGTTCTTGCCAACAGGTCGCGAATACAAACACACGAACCCGGGTTCTGATTTCTTACTTGCGGCTTGTCCCGTGTAATCTGACGATGTGATTTCCACAAACTCATCGATCCGGTCTCTCTTTCTTGAAGGTTCTGCAGGCAGGATCGAGGCGCTGCTGAACGCGGGCGCCGAGAATACCACGCATGCAGCAGTAGTCTGCCATCCCCACCCCCTGTTTGGGGGGACGCTGCATAACAAGGTCGTGTTTCACACGATGAAGGCGTTGAACAGCTTTGGATATCCCGTGTTGCGGTTCAATTTTCGCGGAACTGGACTCAGCCAGGGTGAACACGATCACGGCAATGGGGAAGTTGAGGATGTGCGGGCTGCGCTCGACTGGCTTGATGCCGAGTTTCACTTGCCGCTGCTATTTGCGGGTTTTTCCTTTGGTGCGGCAGTCGGGTTGCGGGCCGCGTGTCCGGATGCGCGAGTCAAGGCGGTCGTCGGCGTTGGGGTTCCGGCGGTTCCGGTGGCGGCAGACACTGAAGAGCCGCGCGTATACCAGCTTGACTTTCTGCAGAATTGCGCCAAGCCAAAATTGTTTGTGAGCGGGGCGCGGGATCAGTTTGGTCCGCGGGCAAAGTTGGAGGCTCTGGTTACGTCGTTGCCCGAGCCTAAGAAGCTTGTGGTGATTGAGGGCGCGGATCATTTTTTCGAGGGAAGGCTGCGGGAGTTGCGCGAGGCAATTGAGCAGTGGGTGAAGCAGGCCATCAGCCCTCAGCCGTAGGCCATCAGCTGAATCCAAAGAACCCAGCTGTCAGCTCTCAGCTCTCAGCTCTCGGCCATCAGCTGAACCTCAGATTGTCTATTTCCAGATCAACGGGAGGAGCGATTGCGGCAATTCCATCTGTAATAGCTTCCGGCGGCCGCCGTTCCTTTCTGGTGGCTGACGGCTGACAGCTGAGAGCTGGTCTTTATAATCCTGCCATGAGTGCAACCGCCGATCGTGACTCGCAGTTCCGCCAAATGCGCGAAGCTGCACGGGAGATCTTTCGCTATGGGCTGGCTGAGGCCTCGATTGGCAAGGCATTCGCACGGCACGTGCATTGTGAGCGCGGGGTGTTGCGGGTCTGCGACGATCTTTACGACTTGCAGTCGTATGCCCGGGTGCTGGTGGTGTCGCTTGGAAAGGCGGGGCACACGATGGTGGAGACGCTAGCGGAGCAGGTAGGGGCTTCGCTGGAAGGGATTGTGGCCAGTTCGGTTGAGCCTCCGACGCAGCTGCGCGGATTCCGTTATTTTCACGGCGGACATCCGACGCCCAATGCCGAGTCCATCCAGGCCGCGAATGCGATGCTAAAGGCGCTCGAGGCGCAAACGGCATCGTCGCTGGTGATCTTTCTGCTCAGTGGGGGAGGATCGTCGATCGTCGAGAAACCGATTGACGACGGGATTTCGCTTGATGACTTAATTGCGACCTACCGCGTGCTGATGTACTCGGGCGCGCCCATCGCGGAGGTCAACGCGATCCGCAAGCATCTGTCCGCGGTAAAGGGAGGGCGACTGGCCCGAGCGGCATTTCCGGCGCAGCAGGTTTCGCTGCTGGTTTCCGATGTTCCTGACAACACTCCCGACGCGCTGGCTTCGGGGCCGACGATGCCTGACTCAACCACCGTAGAAGACTGTTATCGCCTCGCCGAGGAATATGACCTACTGAAACAGTTTCCTCAGACAATGCGGGAACTGTTTGAGCGGCATGCGCTGGAGGAAACTCCGAAATCGGATGATCAGGCGTTCCACCGCTCGCGCTGGTGGCCGATTTTATCGAACCGGACCGCGGTGGAGCAGGCGCAGGCGGTTGCGGAGGCTGCGGGATTTGTGGTGTACGTGGACAACTCTTGTGACGACTGGGACTACGAGCGGGCGGCGGAGTATTTATTGGGCCGACTGCGTGAGCTCAAGAAACAATTTGGCCGTGTCTGCCTCATCTCGGGCGGGGAGGTGACAGTGAAGGTCACAAACGGCGGTGTCGGCGGGCGCAACCAGCAGTTCGCTCTGGCGTGTGCCATGAAGATCGGCGGCGAGAACGTCACGGTGCTTAGTGCGGGTACGGACGGCGTGGACGGGAACAGCCCGGCGGCTGGTGCCGTGGCCGACGGGACAACTCTTGAGCGGGCACAGACGCGAGGACTCGACGCGCGTGTAGCTCTTGAGAAATTTGATGCGTATCCATTTTTCAACGCGCTGGGCGATGCGGTTCAAATTGGGCCAACCGGGAACAATTTGCGGGACCTGAGGATCTTGCTGGCTTACTAGGAAGGCGTTCCTGAAATGCGCGGAACATATCGAAACCTGTCCTTGGCATTCAATGCACAGAGATTCGCGCACAAACAAGATGCACGGGTCCTTCGCTTCGCTCAGGATGACAGCGCGAATCGACGATCAGGGCAAGTGCCAGAACTGACGTGGCGGGACAGCCTGGGCAGCTGTCCCAACGCAGGTTCAGGGCGGATCAGAAGAATCTGGTAACGCCCTCTTCGAGCACGAAGACTCGATCCTTGATTCCCGCCGAGCGGGCCTCCTCATCGAGCAACTGCAGGGGTTCGTCGATGGGTTCGTGCGAGAGGCGGAAGGTGCCGTAGTGCATGGGGACCATCCAGCGGGCCTTGAGATCGAGGAAGGCGCGTGTGGCATCGGCGGGGTTGGCGTGCACGTTGCGGAACTGCGGCGGATTGTAGGCGCCGATGGGCAGCAGAGCGAGTTCGGGCGACAGCCGCCGTCCGATCTCGCGGAAACCTGCAAAATACGCAGTGTCCCCGGCATGATAGACGGAGTGCTTGCCGGCCTGAAGAACGAAGCCGCCATAGCCACGGTGCGAGTCCTTCAGGATGCGGGCGCCCCAGTGGCGTGACGGCACGTGCGTCACCGCCAGGTTGCCGTGACGGGATGTGTTCCACCAGTCGAGTTCAATAATCTCGGAGAAGCCGAGGTCGGAAACCAGATCCGAGACGTGGCTCGGAACGATGATGGCGGGCGCAGTCCCGCGGGTGCGCAGGTTGTTCTGCACGATGGCGCGCAGCGAGGGCCGGTGCAGGTGGTCAAAGTGCGCGTGCGTGACTAAAACCGTGTCAATGGGCGGCAGGTCGCGGACGTGCAATCCGGGGCGGCGCAATCGTTTGAGCACAAAGAGCCAGCGGGCGAAGTTGGGATCGATGACGACACTGCGTCCGCCAATCTGCACAAAGAAGCTGGCATGACCGATGAAGGTGACGCCGAGTTCTCCATTGTGGGCCAGCCGCGGCTTGTGAGTTTCGCCACTGCGCGGGGTGACCGCAGAGTGGCGCACCAAGCGTCCGAACTGGGTGGCGCGTTTACGGAGGGCCGGGTTGCGAAGCGTTGCCTTAATCATCCTGCTATGGAGCTCGATCCCGTAACATCCCATCGCGTCGCTAACGAGTGAAGCGGCGGATGGGAACAGCTGCTAATCTTCATCGCCGCCAGACTGCGGAATACCGTAGACAGCGTTCCGCTTCCAACAGCGAGGCCAACTACTTAGATGAGCGATTGAAGTAGCTGGGTCTATTTTAGTCCAGATGGCTATTTTTGGTTTCGATGTGCCAGTTTGTAAAGGTTACTGTCGGAACTTCTGATGCTGGGATCTTGCGGTGGCGTTTCACGGCCCAGCGAAGTCCTACTGCCCTGCTGGAGTTGGGATCCAGCGCGACTGCGGAATTGGGCGGTGTCCTTCGTCGTCGTAGAAGAACTGCATTGTGTGATCGGACCTGAAGTTTGGAACCGGCTTGTCGTCGACCGAACTGAAGCGCGGGACACCAGAGGAAACCGGCAGCGGAGTCTTCGTGGTGTTCATCGATTCGTGCAGAACTCCCCCGGTAGTTGGGGCCTGCGCGACCGCGAATACGCCGAATGGATTGCCGTTGACATACGAAACGCCGATGTAATCGGCGACCATGGGACCGTTGTCGGAATTCGGCAGCCACGCCAGCTTCATGGGGCCGGCGATTTGCGTACCTGCTGTCCAGGTTGTGCCGCCGTCGGTGGAAGTGGTAAAGCCCACGTGCAGCTGGCAGGTGCTGGCGGTGCAATTTGCGGTTGGGTAGTAGTAGTAGTAGACGATTGTGAGGTGCGCGGTGGCGCCTGAGGTTGCTGGGTCGGCGCCGATGCCAGCGATGAAGTGATCGACTGTACTGCTGGTCGGGTCGATGGGAATGCGGGTGACGGCGCTCCAGGTCGTGCCGTCGGTGGAAGTGCTCATGACGATGTCGTTCGATTTGCAGCCGGAGCGGAAGCGGCAATCGGACCAAATGACGTAGACCTTGCCGCCACCATCGATGTCTGCCGAGGGCAGGTTGGGATTGCGAATCCCTCCTGCTACAAAGTGGCTGTTGATGCTGGCGATGGCCTTGCTCCTGCCCCACGAAGTGCCGCCGTTGGTGGAACTGAAGACGTCGATGCCTCCGCCCTCGAAGGGTACGATGACGGTGCCGTTAGGTTGCACAACGGGCTCGCCACCGAGTCCACCGGCGTGGTCCGACGACGCTTTGCCGGGGCCCCAAGTCAGTCCGCCGTCGCTGGAGACGCTCATCAGGACGTCGCCGCTGCCGAAGGCCTGGTCCCATTCCGTGTAGCAGTTTCCGTAGAAGGGACTGGAAGGCGTGTTGTCGCAGACAGTCCAGTTCTTGTCATCGAGATGGGTTGTGTCGATGAGGATGGGCTTTCCCCAGTGAAGACCATCGGGTGAGCGGCTGACCGCGACGTCTCCGATCGCCGAGCAGCAACTCAGGCCGGCGAGCGGCAGGGTCGAAATCAGCCATTGGCCGTGCTTGGCATCGTAAGCGACGGAGGGATCGGCGGCGGCACCGTAGGTTCCGCTCTTGTAGTTGATCGTAAGCCCGGGGAGGAGGCCGTAGTGCCAGGTCACGCCGCCATCGGTCGAGGTCGAGAAGCCGATATCCCCGCTGCCCCAGCCGATGGTGCCGGGCCGGCGGGCAACGTGGAAGGCGCTCACGATGGTGTTGCCCCAGGCGAAGGTATCGGGCTCGACTTCGGTCTTGTGCACGCTGTCAGTGTTCGTCAGAGTGTCGACGCTGATTCTTGCCAGGGATGATTGCCCGGCTGCGGAAAATGTGAGGGTCAGCAGAATCGGGAAGAGAAACGTGATCCTTCCATGTGACAAAGCAGGGAGTATCCGTATCATCTCAGATCTTTCTTCGGTGCGGAGATTCATTCGCAGGGGCTGGACAGACAGCAATAAGGCTGCACTGTCCCGCGCACTATATCCGATCGCTCATAGGCTGTCGATGTGAAGGTTTTTTCACAGTACCGGAGTTGAGAGCTGCAAATGCTCCCGCTTGCTTGACCTCGGTCGCGTTTGTCATATCTAATTTCCAAACGATGATGAACCGACGTGCGTTCGTGAAATCGTGCGCCGTGGCCTCCGTCGCATCCACCTTCGGGGCGTCGATGCTCCGGGCCCGGGGCGGCGAGAGCCTGAAGGCAGCGGCGGCACAAGCGGGGCTTCTGTATGGGTCTCCGCTGTTTCCGCAGGACTTCAACAAGCCGCGGCTGCTCGATCTGTACGAGGAGCAAACGTCGATCATTGCCGCGACCGTGTACATGAGGAAGACGCAACCCGACCGCGGGCATTTCGACTTGTCAGCGCCGGACAGGGTTCTCGACTTCGCACGTTCGAAGCGGATTCAGGTGCGCGGACATACGCTGATCTATGGCAATGCCACGCCGGACTGGGTGCGGGACGTCCCCCGGGATCAGGCGGAAAAGGTGCTTGTGGAACATGTCCGCAAGCTGGTTTCACGCTATGCGGGGCAGATGCATTCCTGGGATGTGGTTAACGAGGCGATTGATCCCAATTCCGATCGTCAGGATTTGTTCCGGCGGACGCCGTGGGTGGAGCACCTCGATTCCGGATACATCGAATTGGCGTTTCGCACGGCTGCGGAGGCTGATCCGAAAGCCATTCTCACTTACAACGACTTTGGCATCGAAGGGGATGCGCCGGACCATGACGTCAAGCGGCGTGCGATCCTGCGGTTGCTGGAGCAACTCAAGAAGAAAGACACGC
This sequence comes from Terriglobia bacterium, assembly GCA_020073465.1. Lineage (GTDB taxonomy): Bacteria > Acidobacteriota > Terriglobia > Terriglobales > Acidobacteriaceae > Sulfotelmatobacter. Next base: position 115,559 of record JAIQFC010000009.1, on the reverse strand, counting down.
CCATTGGAGCGCTAGGAATTCAATCACACATCGGCCCGCAGTGGCACGGTACCAAGTTGCGGGGCTTCCTGCGCGAGGTGGAGCAGATGGGACTGAAGATTTTTGTTACTGAGCTTGACGTGCGGGACAAAGATCTTCCGGGAGATATCTCGGCTCGGGATCGCGCAGTAGCCGAAACATACTTGCGCTACCTGAATGCGGTGCTGGAGAACCGGGCGGTGGAGGCCGTTCTCACGTGGGGACTGTACGATGGCGACAGCTGGCTGCAGGAAAGGCAGTCGCGCAGCGATGGAAAGCACGTGCGTCCGTTGCCGTTTGACGAAGAGATGCGGCCCAAGCCGGTGGTGGAAGCGATGCTGCGCGCCTTTGGCAACCGTCGCGGATGACGGGCGACGCTGCCTGTTCGCGGTGAGCGGTCCATCAAAGAGTATTGGTAAAGAGGAAGCGAGAGAGAGAAGAGGTTCACGATGCGAGTTGCTTTCATAGGATTGGGAATCATGGGGCATGCTATGGCGACGAATCTTGCCAAGGCAGGACATGAAGTTACGGTGTGGAACCGCACACCTGGCAAGGTGGTGGAAGGCGCGAGCATCGCTCCGACTCCAGCGGCAGCAGCCCAGGGGGCGGAGGTGGTATGGATGTGCGTGTCCGACACCGATGCGGTGGAGGGCGTGGTCTTCGGGCAGGACGGTGTCGAGCAGTCCCTGGCGGAAGGCATGATCATCGCGGACTCGAGCACCATTTCTCCGGCGGCGACGTTGAAATTTGCCGAGCGAGTTGCCGCCAAGGGCGTGGCGTGGGTGGATGCTCCCATGACCGGATCGAAGATCGGGGCGCGGGATGGGACGCTGGTGTTCATCGTGGGCGGCGCGGAGTCTCAGATTGAGCGGCTTAAACCCCTTTTCGCAGCGATGGGAAAGAAGATTTTCCGCATGGGCGAGACGAGTAAGGGGCAGGCCACCAAGCTTGCTATGAATCTGCAGATTGCCCTGATCTTTGAGGGGTTTGCTGAGGCGCTCACGCTGGCTACAAAACTTGGCGTGGATTCCGGGCAGTTGATGGAACTGATCGGAGCCACGATGGTGAAATCGGGCGTCGTTGAGTACAAGGCACCGTTTATCCTGAATCGCGACTTCACGCCGAATTTTCCGCTACGGTTGATGCACAAGGACATCCGCCTTGCGCTGGAAGCGGCGAAGGAAGCACGAGTGAAATTGCCCGGCCTCGAGACTGTGGAAGAGATCTACGAGATGGCCACCGAAGACGGCCACCGCGACCTGGACTATGCCGCCACATTGACGCTCCTGGAGAAGTGGGCTGGAGTGCAGGTGAAGGGCAAGGTCGCCGCGTAGCCGCTGCGGGAAACGTGCGCTTCTCAGTCCTGCAAGACTTTCGCGAAAACATCGTGGTCTACGTTTCCTCCGCTGATCACGAGTCCTACGCGCTTGCCAATCAGCGCCTGCTTCTCTTTCAGCGCGGCCGCAAGTCCGGCCGCACCTGCGCCTTCAACAGCATTGTGGGTGTCGGTGAAGTAGATCTTCATGGCCTGGCGAATCTCCTCTTCGCTGACCTGCACGATGTGGTTGACGTTTTGCAGAATCACCGCCAGCGATTCATCATCGGGCACGCGGCAAGCCATTCCGTCGCCAAGAATTGTTGTGACCGGAGCTGCGATCTTACGGCCAGCCTCAAATGAGAGCGCGTATGCGGGCGCGCCCTGGGCTACCGCGCCTACGATCTTCGTCTTCAGGTTCATTCCATTGCGAACCGCGGAACAGGCACAGATTCCCGAGCCCTGGCCAATCGGCACGTAGACCACGTCCAGATTGGCGACGGCGGAGAAGAACTCGAGCCAGTACGTTGCCACTCCCTTGACGATGTCGCGATGATACCCCGGAACAAAGTGCCAGCCGTGCTCCTGGGCAAGCTTCTGCGAATGCTCCTTGGCCTCCTGGTAGTCACTGCCGAATTCGACGAGGTGCGCTCCCTGCGCCCGCATGGCTGCATTCTTCTCCCGGCTGTTGCCGTGCGGCACGACGACATGCGCCGGAACCTTGAACCGGCGCGCAGCCAGCGCGACCGACTGGCCGTGATTGCCGCGAGTTGCGGTGACCAGTCCGGTGATGCCGGTTGTCCCGCGAAACAGTTCCGCGGCATAGACCACCGCCGTGCGTGCCTTGAAAGTGCCGATCGGGGTGTGGTTCTCGTGTTTGACCCATACTTCGGTGCCCAGTCTCTCGCACAGCAGAGGCCACACAATCTGGGGAGTGGGAGGCATTACCGAATACACGAGTTCCGTCGCCTCCCGGATCTCGTCAGTTGTGGGTAGGGACATCGTCAGAGATTGTGGCGTCATAAGAGGTTCCAGTGTAGTGCGGGGTCAGCACTTATCTTCTGATCGTCGGCTGTCTGTTCGAGATTCAAAAAGGTTGTCGGGAAATGCCGGACCATCTGGAAAATCCCGTTAGCTGGTTCCGGTTCTATTACCCTCGTAATGACCGAAAAGCCGCTATTACACAAGTATTACAGTCACTGCCGTCCTTCTCTTGATAGCTTAGCCGAGGGTCATCGCAACTAAAAACCCACGGACTGAGGGCCTTTCTTGGAAATGGAACTGCAAGATCTGGAGAAACCGCAAGCGGCAAAAGATGAAGTCAACTGGATAACAGCGATGTTCATGGCTGCGTTTCACGTCGGAGCCGTGGCGGCGCTGTTCTTCTTTACGTGGAAGGCTTTCTTCGTCGCCATGTTCTTGTGGTGGGTCTCGGGCAGCCTGGGCATCGGCATGAGCTATCACCGCCTGCTGACGCATCGTGGCTACAAGACTCCGAAGTGGGTGGAGTACTTCCTGACGGTTTGCGCCACTCTGGCGCTCGAAGGCGGGCCGATTTTCTGGGTCGCTACGCACCGCATCCATCATCAGTTCTCGGACCAGGACGGCGATCCGCATTCGCCCATTGACGGCAAGTGGTGGGCGCACATGGGCTGGATCCTGATGGGCAAGTCGATGCACCATGACACGACCACGCTGGCCCGTTACGTCCCCGACCTCGCCAAAGATAAATTCCACGTTTGGATCACGAAATATCACTACGTTCCGATGATCGTGCTGGGCGCCATCCTGTTTGCTGTCGGTGGGCTGCCTTTTCTGATGTGGGGAATTTTCCTGCGCACCGTGGTTGGCCTGCATGCGACCTGGCTGGTGAACTCGGCCACGCACTCGTGGGGCACGCGCCGCTTCGCGACTCGCGATCTTTCCACCAACAGCTGGTGGGTAGCTCTGCTGACATTCGGCGAGGGCTGGCACAACAACCACCACGCGCATCCGACGGCGGCGCAGCACGGTTTCCGGTGGTATGAAGTTGACATGAACTGGTATGGCATCTGGGCGCTGAAGCAGCTTGGACTGGCCTGGGATATCAAGCGCGTGAAGTTGGCGGAGATCGAGAAGGGATTGGTCGCGACGCCCAACGGGAACCTGATTACAGCTCCTCTGCAAGAAGCGTCGGCCGCCGGCGACTAGCTCGACACCGCGTCCGAATGGTTTGGCCCCGATCACGGCTGATCGGGGCTTTTGTATTTTCAGCGGGAGATGTAAGAGAATTGCCCTCGGCCGTCGGAGTCGAGGCCAGTGAGTGTCCGAAGTGAATGTTAGGTGCCAATCCCCATGCGATCCACAATCGCTCTCTTGTTGTTCTCCACGGCTCTTGCCTTCGCGCAGCCAGCGCCTTCCAACCTGATTGCGAATGTTCCAGGACGTGCTCGGATTAACCTCGACGGGAACTGGAATGCGATCGTCGACCCCTATGAGACCGGCGTGGGAGCGCGCTTCTACGAGAACCGCAAGCCCAAAGACGCGAGTGACCTGGTTGAGTATGACTTCGATACCTCCGGCACCCTGAAAGTACCCGGCGACTGGAATACGCAGCGGAACACACTGTTGTTCTACGAAGGGCCGGTCTGGTATCAGAGGTACTTTTCCTATCACAAACGGGCTCAAGTCAGGACGTTCCTGCATTTTGCAGCGGCGAACTACTTAGCGCGCGTTTATTTGAACGGCGAGAAGATTGGCGAGCACGAGGGCGGGTTTACTCCCTTTGTTTTGGAAGTCACTTCCAATGTCCGGGACGGCCAGAACAACATCGTGGTGGAAGTGAATAATGTTCGGCGTCCAGACGCTGTGCCGGCTCTGAGTACCGATTGGTGGAACTACGGTGGCCTTACTCGTAGCGTTGACCTGGTGGATGTGCCCGACGTCTTTGTTCAGGACTATTTCCTGCAACTGGCAAAGGGTTCCGCAGACCAGATTGCCGGTTGGGTTCAGCTTGACGGCGCCAGCCAGCCGCAGACTGTCTCCATCGAAATCCCTGAGCTCGGCTTGAAGAAGAGTGTCAGTACAGACGCGAACGGACACGCTGAATTCCGTTTCCCGGCGAAGCTGACACTCTGGTCACCTGAGGCGCCAAAGCTCTACCGAGTGGTCATTTCCTCCGGACGGGAGACTGTAGAGGAGCAGATTGGATTTCGCACCATCGAGACGCGGGGTACACAAATCCTTCTCAACGGGAAACCGGTTTTTCTGCGGGGAATTTCCCTGCACGAGGAAGCGCCCTTTCGAGGTGGACGCATTGTTTCCGAAGATGAAGATCGGACGTTGCTGGAATGGGCAAAGGAACTGGGCTGCAATTTTGTCCGGCTCGCGCACTATCCCCACAACGAAGCTATGGTACGTCTTGCCGATCGCATGGGGCTGCTGGTTTGGGAGGAAGTCCCCGTCTACTGGGACATCGCCTGGCAGAATCGGTCGACTCTGGAGAATGCGAAGGCGCAGCTGCGCGATACCATCACTCGCGACCATGACCGCGCTTCGGTCATTCTGTGGTCACTGTCGAACGAAACACCTCCCGTGCCCGCCCGGACGGAGTTCCTACGAACCTTGGCTGACTACGCGAGGAGTCTGGATTCAACCCGGCTCCTGACCTCAGCCATGAACCACACGCAACCGGCTGGGCCGAACACCAGATCGCTGGATGACCCTTTGGGACAATACCTCGACGTTCTAGGACTCAACGAATATGTTGGCTGGTACGAGCGCCGTCCCGAGGATGCAGATGCAATCCGCTGGACCAGTTCGTACCAGAAGCCGCTGATCGTGAGTGAATTCGGGGCGGGTGCCGTCTACGGAAAGCATGGTGAGGCCCAAACTCGTTTCACCGAGGAATACCAGGCACGAGTCTTTGAACATCAGATCAACATGCTGCGGCAGGTCCCGTCTCTCGCAGGGATGTCTCCGTGGCTGCTCATGGACTTTCGTTCGCCGCGTCGTCCCCTCGTGGGCATCCAGGATTTTCACAATCGAAAGGGCCTAATTTCTGACGGCGGCCGGCGCAAACAGGCGTTCTACGTGCTGCAGAGGTTCTACGGTGAACTGGCGAATTCAAATCCGCATTGAGCGGTGAACGCCATACCGGCGCTGTTCCCGCCTGGGCTGGGCGGAACGCGCTAAAATCAGCGTGAAGAGCTTCCATGCGCATCACGAGCCGCCGCGGAACGATCGTCTTCTTTCTCTGCCTGGGCATTGGCCTGGTGGCGCTGGCGGTCGCTCTTGGCACCGGCTGGATCATTCTCAACCTGCGCGAAGGCGTGCTGCTGTTCTTTGGCATCATTTTCTTCGCGGTGATCATCGCGGGCATGATTGTAAACACGACGTTCCTCCTGCGTGAAATCCGGCACAGCGAGCAGCACGATAGCTTCATCAACGCCGTGACCCATGAACTGAAGACACCGCTGGCGTCGATTCGCCTGCATCTTGAGACATTGCAGCGGCGCGAACTGCCCGAGACGCAGAGGCAAGAGTTCTATCGTGTCATGCTCAGCGATGCCGACCGGCTCACACAGACGGTCGAGCAGGTCCTCCGCGCGGGCCGGGCCGGTGACAAGAAGGCGGGCAAGGATCGATCGGAAGTCGACTTCCGGCAAGTCGTTCGCGAGTGCATGGATGCGGCTCGCACGCGTCATCACCTGGAGCCACCGGCTCTTCGCTACGAGGAAACCGCAACCAACGGCGCGGGAGTACGCGTTTTGGGCAACTCGGAGGACTTGCGTACCGCGGTCATCAACGTAATCGACAATGCGATCAAGTACTCCGGGGAGAGCATCGATGTGTGTGTGCGCCTGGAGACCCCCGACGAGAGACGCGTGGTTCTCACCGTGCAGGACCGTGGTGTGGGCATCCCTCCGGATGATATGAAGCGTATCTTCAAACGGTTTTATCGTGTTCCCCATCGCTCTCTGGCGCATGTGAAAGGGACGGGCCTGGGACTGTTCATCGTGAAAGCGATCGCGAAGAAGCACGGCGGGCGGGTATTTGCCGAGAGCGAAGGCGAAGGTCACGGAACAAGGGTCACGATCGAACTGCCGAGGTCGGGTGCATGAGCCGAATTCTTGTCGTCGAAGACGAAGCTCACTTGGCGCAGGGACTGCGTTTCAACCTGGAAGCGGAGGGCTACTCCGCCGAGGTTGTCGGCGATGGCGAGACGGCTACGGACCGGCTGCTTGGGCGCAAAGAGAACTTTGACGCGATCGTGCTCGACATCATGCTTCCAGGCAAGGATGGCTTCAGTGTTGTCGCAGAGTTGCGTGCCGCCCGCAATTACGTTCCTGTGCTCATGCTGACGGCGCGCGGCCGTCCCGAGGATGTGTTGAAGGGCTTTGCTTCAGGAGCCGATGACTATCTTCCCAAGCCCTTTGATCTGTCGATTCTGCTGGCCCGGTTGCAAGGACTATTACGGCGCACTACATGGATGCGCGGTGTCGGAGAAGCAGAGAAGCAGGGGCAGCAGGCTGCTATGCCTACGGGTGACGCGCGCAATGTGGATGACTTCGGGACTTTCTCTTTTGCCGGCAAGACGATTGATTTTGGGGCGCTGGAACTGCGCACCAATGGCACTGTCATTCACCTGACGGTGATGGAGTCCGAACTGCTTCGGCACCTGGTGCGCAACGATGGGCGGGTGGTGTCGCGAAAGCAGATCCTCGAACAGGTCTGGGGCCTGCACGAGGATACCGACACGCGCGCCATCGACAATTTCGTGGTGCGGCTGCGGCGCTACATTGAGGACGATCCGGCAGAGCCGCGGCATTTACTCACGGTGAGGGGCGTGGGTTACCGGTTTCTGGCGAATCCTGAGAAAGCGTGAAGAGGACGACTCTACGCGCGGCACAGCTCCGCGACCAGGGTTTCTCTTCGCTCCTGCGCGATGCGGTCCATCCGGCCGAGCACCACGGCGTAGGCTGAAAAGGAAATCACGGCGAGTAGCAGGAAGATCGCAGCTGCGATCCAGAAATTGCCGTAATGCTTGGCCACCACGAAGGCACTCACTCCCACTCCCACAACGACGATCTGCACCGCCAGGCTGACCAGCACTGTCATCTGCGAGGCTCGTTGCCGTCCAAACGTGGCAAAGTCCAGCTTCTTTGGTGAATAGATCGAGAGCAGGTTGCCCACGGTGAAGTTCAACGGCGCCGCAAAAAGCAGCCCGGCCAGCGTGGCGGCGGTCACGTCGACCGAGGGCCTGCCATACAGATAAGCGACCGCGATCCAAGCGAGTGCGGTATCAAAGACGAGAATGCCGGCATGCGTAAGATTTTTTGCCAGCACGATCTGGTTGAAGCGTACCGGAGAAGCGTAGAAGAATTGAATGCCGGCCGCGTCCCCGCCGAAGTTGTTGTAGACGAGGTTGGTGAGCATCAGGAGTGCGTATCCGCCTGCGGCCGGGAAGGCCATGTTGGGCATGCGGGCGAAGAAAGACCCCTGGCGAGCTGCGCTCATTGGGCCGAGGCGGAAGATCACCAGCATGAAAATGGGCATGACCAAGGTGAGCAGCATGGGGCCACTGCGTCCGAGATAGCGCACTTCCTTTTCGAATACTGCGGCTACGGACTGAGAGAATCCTGGGAGGTTCCAGCCGAGGCGCCGGGATCGCACTTTCTCGACCACGCCGCGCGCACCTGCTTCGCTGAGGTTCTCGCCACGGAATTGCTTCCACAAGCGCAGATGCAGCAGGTACCCCACGGCCATCGCCATAGCGAAGAGCAGGACAAAGTATCCGAAGCCCACTAGAAAGTGGGCACGGGTGGCTTCGGCAATAGCATCGGCAGCGAGACCGGGTGGTAGCGCCCCCTGCACCGGCACCAGATATTCGACGAAGTGCCGGAATTCCGGGCGCGAGCGTTTGCCCCCGAAGCGCTCCATCATCGGGCCGATCAGTTGAAAGCTGAGCATGAGCAGGATGAAAAGAATGCCCATGATCTCGCGCGTCCGCCGCTGTGCCAGCCAGCGCTCAACCCAGGCGAACACCATCTGCATCAGCAGAAGATTGAACGCGGCGAACGTGAGCAACACTAGAAAGGCCCAAGGCAGCAGCAACGGGCTTGCGAATAGGATGCCCAGCGAAATCCCCAGCAGCCACATACTCGCGAGGGCCGTTGCCGGGTCAAAACATCCATAGGCCAGACGGATTAGAAAATACGAGCGGTAAGTGAGCGGGAAACGTAATAGGTCCGACGAGTCAGGATTGTTGGTGAAGGCGGTCGCCATCACCGGGAAGAACTGCCAGAACGTCAGCACTGGCCATAGCAGAAATACAAGATACTCGGGATGTCCTTGGGAAATGAAATAAAATGCGCCGAATCCCATGCCGGTTGCACCGCCCAGAGCGCCGAGCGCAAAGACGCACGACACGATGATGCGCGATACGAGTTCCATCTTGCCGCGCGTGGAGCGCAGCGAGTTCACGAACATCCGCCAGCGGAGGTTGGCGATGGCGGTGAGTTGGCCGCGTCGGTGTAGCGTGGAGTTGAGTTTGAGTTCACTCATAGGCGTTACTCTCGTGGGAACTTGCCTGACCTAATCCGTGACGCGAAACTAACCGGCGTCGTCGATCTCCCAAAGGGTCTCATCCTCAACTGGCCTGGGCAGACGTCCCTCCAACCACTCCGCGCATGTTCCAGGACTAAAGTCTTTGGACTTGCACTCAATAACCCACGACAAGAAGTCGCGTGGTCCGCCATTCAAGTACGGCGGCGGAGAAACGGGCATGAAGACTGTAGGCAACCTTTCCTCCAAGGACAGGTAGTTCAATACATGGCCCAACTCCTGAACAACCCTCCACGCCAATTGATGATCAACATCTAGCGAGAACTTCACCCACCAACAACCATTGTCCAAGAATCCGGAACCGATCACATTGCTGATGCCCGGAATCTTCGACAGGTACTCTTTCAGTGGCTGGAATTGTTTTTCGTCTGACATAAACGTCGTAGCCGATCTGACATCCGTTTTCGCGTGTGTTGCCCGCAGATCGGCGACTCACAACTTGTCGAAACCTGAAACGGTGCCAGAGCGTTTCTTACCCCAGCCACGAAAGTTCCTGCTCAGCCTGGCGCGAGCCACCGACGGTGTGCAGGAAAATCTGCTCTAGCGTCATCTTCTCACCTGTTGGAGCGGCACCATCTCCGGAACTGGCGGTGGTCTGTGCCTCCACTCCGACGCGAAGCTCTTCGAGCGAACCCTGTGCCACCAGGCGTCCCTGATGAATGATGGCGACGTGGCTGCACAGCCGCTCGACGATTTCTAGTACGTGCGAGGTCAGAAAAATCGTGGCCCCGCGAGCGATCATGCCTTGCAGCATCGACTTGAGCGTGCCGGCGGCAATGGCATCCACGCCTTCGAACGGCTCGTCGAGAAAGAGAACCTTTGGGCCGTGAATCACGGCGGCAGCCATGGCCAGCTTCTTCTGCATGCCGTGGGAGTAGTCAGTGACGAGTTTCTTTGGTTGGTCGGCGAGTTGCATGAAGTCGAGTAGCTCGGCGGCGCGCTTGGCCGCAGTCTCGCGATCGAGGCCGTACATGCGTCCGGCGAAATTCAGGAACTCCGAGCCAGTCAATCGTCCGAATAGCGCCATGCCTTCGGGAACAACGCCGATCTGCCGCTTTACTTCCACGGGATTTCTCTCCAGATCAAGTCCGAGGATTTCGATGCGCCCGGAGGTTGGTGCCAGCAGCCCGGTGAGCATCTTGATGGTGGTCGACTTGCCGGCGCCGTTGGGTCCGAGGAAGCCGAAGAACTGACCCGGCGCCACGCGAAGGTTCACATCTTCGACGGCAGAAAGTTCGCCGAAGCGGCGGGTAAGGTCTTGGGTAACGACGGTGGGGGCGGCGTCCATGAAACTTCTGAATCTAGCACAACCGCGGCATCACCTGTACGGGTGCGGCAACCACGAAGGACACAAGATTACACGAAGGGCGGAATTCGACAGTCTCAATGCGGAATGGACGATCACGCACAACCAAAGCACAACGCCCTGACTTTTCGGCCAGGGCGTTCGGGCTGCAACTCCAGACTGATCTAGAACAAGTTCCACAGGAACTGGTTGTAGACGTCGTGGTGATACTGCACCTCGGGTGCTTTGACGAACGTGCCCAACAGGCGGGGACAGCGATCGGCGGCGGCCTGCTTCAAGTCGGCGTAGCGGCCCTTCACGTCCTCACCGAGAAGTGTCGTAGTCCACTCGGCTTTGCGGAAGTTTTCCAGCGCGTCGTAGATGTTGTCGGGCAGGTAGCGCTCGGCCTGGCGGAGGTTCTTGATCTTCGCCGTTTCGCCGTCGATGCCGCTCTTGAAGATCGACAACATCACCAGGTACGGATTCGCATCCGGAGCCACCGAGCGTACCTCCACGCGCATGCTCTTCTCGTTGCCGATCGGAATACGGATCATCGAGCCGCGGTCCACCGGCGATGCTTTGATCTGGTTGGGCGCTTCGAAGTGTGGATCCAGGCGCCGATACGCGTTGACGCTGGGGTTCAGCAACAAGCAGATGTCGTTGCCATGCGTCAGGATGCGATCGAGGAACGCCCAGCCCAACTTGCTCAGTTTCTCTTCGCCCTTGGCGTCCCAGAACAGGTTCTTCCCGCCCTCGCTGATGGACACGTTGGTGTGCATGCCGCTGCCGTTCACGCCGACGACTGGCTTGGGCAGGAACGACGCGGTCAGACCCATGTTGGTTGCCACCTGGCGGCAGACCAGTTTGTAGAGCTGAATCTGATCGGCCGCGGCGACGACTTCGCCGTATCCGTAGTTGATTTCAAATTGCGAAGGCGCAACTTCAGGATGGTCTTTCTCGTTCTGGAAACCCATCGAGCGCTGCACCTCGGCGGTCGTATCGATAAAGCTGCGCAGCGGGTCGCCGGGGAGCGAGTGATAGTACCCGCCGGTGTTGACGTACTCAAACTTGCCGGTCTCGTGATAGTGCCGCTCCGCGTCCTTGCCCTGGAACAGGAAGCCTTCAATCTCGTTGGCGGCGTTCAGCGTGTAGCCCTTTTTCTTGTGAAGATCCTCGGCGTAGCCCTTGAGGATGCCGCGAATGTCCGCGCTGTAAGGGGTTCCGCCCTTGTCGATGACGTCGCCGAAGACCAGAACCTTGCCCGGACCGAACACGTCGGCAGGCCCCCAGTAGAAGGCGGCCCAGTCGATGCCCAGCCGCAGGTCGCTCTCACGCTGGGCGGTGAAGCCGCGAATCGAAGAGCCATCGAAAGTGAGATTGTCCCAGCTCTTGAGCAGGAATTTCTTGTCGTAGTCGAGCATGTGCAACCGGCCTTCGAGATCGCTGAAGAGCACGGTCACGGCCTTGATCCGCTTCTCGTCGGTCAGATACTTGAGCCGCTCCTCCTGGATCTTGTGGGTGGCAACGCGGTTCCTGCGCTGCTCCTTGGCTTTAAGATTCATTTCTTCGAGTTCGTCATATGAGATTGCCAGGAAATTGCGCAGTTCAGTGGACATGGATCTCCTCAGTCTCCTCGTGGATGTAGACAAAGTGAATGTCGGGCAAAAAAGTCACAGATACAGACAGTTGAAATGGCTGGGTTTCAACGGAGAAGAATATCGCGGGAACCGCGCCCTCGCAAATCGAAAAAGCTGATGGGAAGGATAAAGGAGATTTATTCAGGCTTCAATGTGGAACCGCCGTGCTAATTGAGTCCGAGTCCGTGACCCGGCAACAGACTGAGGACTACTCCCAGCGCGGTCAGTACCGCAACAAAGTAAACCGTAGTCGCCCGGCTGGGATGAACCGGCAGGTCTGCGGAGAAGAATGCCCGATATGCAGTGCCGGCGGCAACCAGTAGAAACAGGTTCTCTCGCAGCACCAGCCACAGAACCACACACGCGATCAGCAGCGAGATGCGTTCGGCCTTACCCAGGGCGAGCGCCGCCTGGCCGCCATCTAATATCCACACCGGAACAAGGTTCAAGAGGTTCAGAGCGGCGCCCACGCGCGCTAGCTCAGCCCAAAAAATGTTGCTCGTCCGCCACCAGAGCGCGGCGCAAACCGCCGCGGCCAGAAACCCAGCCAAGGGACCCGCGAGGCTGATCGCCGCGCGAGTTTCCAATGAGACTCCCATGGCGCGCCAGCGCACGTATGCACCGAGGCCGGGCAGAAACACCGGCATATCCGCGGGCAGCCCCCTGCGCCGAATATCGACGTAGTGGCCCATTTCGTGGATGAGAATCAGCGCTGCGAACCCGACCCCGAATTGTGCTCCCGAGGCTTTCCAGTAGACCCAAACGAAAGCCGCGAAGCTCAGGAGGAACGCCAGCCCGAGGGTCACCCGCGGCAACAGGCTGGGGTGGCTTCCCAATGCCACGGCCGAAGCGCGCGCTGAGGCATGCTGGGGCCCGGCGGCCTCCAACGCACGAGCGCGCTCCCGAATCCAGTGCGCCTGTTTCGAACTGGGTGGCAGCAATCGCAGACCCAGCAGCCACCGTTCGCGCGCCTGCTGGATATCTCCTGTTGCCTCAAGTGCGTTTGCGTCTGCCGCCAGGCGTTCCAGTTCCTCGGAATGCACCAGTGCGTGGCATTTCTCGCATGCGAGTGCACCCGGCGCAAGCTCGTGCGCGCACCGCTTGCAGTTTCGTATCAGCTCAGGAGCGATTGTGGACACGGCTTAGGCTGCCTCTTAGAATTCTACGCGAGGCTCAGGATGCCGGTTGCGGGGAATCGTGAAATGGTCCGAAGATCTGTGCCGGTCTACCTGCCGTCATCTTCCAAGCGATTTTGATTCCTATAAACAAGATTACAAGCCCCATTGCTCCCCAAAAGAGATTGCCCTCCAATTCAAGAAATGGAGAAGCTAGTCCCAAGAGCGCCACTCGCCCCAGCCATGTACCAAGGCTCATCCTGGGCTTTTCCGGTTCTGGCGTCTGCTCTTGTGGCGCCTGTCCGGACTCCTTTTCCAACTGCCGCTGTTCGGCCTCGAGTTTCTGCTGCTCCGTCTGCCTGGGCCTGTGTTGTTCGGCGTAGTAGATCCAGATGGGAATCGCGGCCATCGAGACCGCCGCATAGGTCAGCAGTACCGCAGCTACTTGATAGCGCCTGCCGCCGACTCCATTGGAGCCCTTCATCATGGCTGCGCCCACTAGCCAGCCGACCCCAAACGACATGTAGCTGATCACCCAGCCTTGCAACATGATGGAGATCGCTGCGTACCCAATCAGACCCGCGACGGCGGCACCGATGCCGAACAGAATCCCACGCACGAATGCCGCATGGCTGTCCTTGGCCAACTCTCCGCGCATCTGTTCGGCGCAACTGGAGCAGGCCATGGTGTCATTGACGCGATAGTAGGATCCCGCAATCGGTTGATGACAGAACTGGCAGTGATCGTTCCCAGCTTTTCCGACGTACTCGGCGGTACCGAACTGCGGCGTGGGATTATTGAAACTGACATCCGACATGGCCGGGAAAGATAGCACAGGATCCGGCGCTGCGGAAGGGACTTTAACGGATCTGCGCTGGCGACCTCGAGGGTACTACTGTCTGTGGGCGGAGGCGCCGGCGGCGAGTTCCCGCAGGGTGGTCAGAAAGCTGGCCGCGGTCTTGGGGTCGGAGAGCGCGTCGAGGGCCACGGTGGCGGAGAACTGTGGGGACTCAGGGCGGAACTGAACCTGCAGGACATCCTGCTGGCGGACGGTCATGAGGGCGTTCAACTCGAGCGAAGGATCTTGCTTCCAGTGGCTGCGCGTGGTCAGGATGATGGGACCGGGTTGGACAACGTCCCACTCGCGTTCATCCCGCTTGCGAGGGGTCAGGCCACGGCTGTGAGCGCACCAGCGATGCCGAACTACCTGAAGATGAATGCTGGGTGAACCCCCGAGGTCAGCTTCAAAGGTCAGGGTTTCCTTCTGCTTGTGCCACAAACTGACCAGCCAGTGGACGGGCATGGGCCGCGGCCGGAACTTCACGGTGACGTGGGCATTTTCAAACCAGCGGGAAGGGAACTGCAAACTGGCGTCGAGACGGCAACTGCTGATCCAGCGCGGGGCGACCACACTTCCTTTTCCCGCGCACGCAGATTGCACCCAGCGCAGGGCGGCAGCGCCCCTACGGCGATTGTAGGCTGCGAACACCAGATACCACAGCCCGGAAATCGCAATCCCTCCGACAGCGGCAGTCAGCAGAAGGCGCCCCACTACGCTTCCTCTGATGCCGATGGTACGTCCGAGGTTGCGGGCGAGGCAAGGGGACATTGGGCCCCTGCGTAGCTCTTTTGGGGGAGAGGTTCAAGAGGGGCTGTGGAAAACCTGTTCGAAAGTAGCCTGCATGACTCTCGGCGCACGATTTAACACGGGGACGAAGGCGCACGGGTATTCCGCTGCCCTACAATGGCGCGTGCCCTCCATGATCCGTGACTTTCAGCCAGCCGACTTTGAGGCGCTCTGGCGCATCGATCAGGACTGCTTTGCCCCCGGGATTTCCTACTCACGGGCAGAACTGAGGTATTACATGCGCCGGCGGGGATCATTCACGCTGGTGGCCGCCGCTGCCGGGGGTGAGATCGCCGGGTTCATCGTTGCCTATGCGGGAAAGCCAGGTCACATCATCACCATCGATGTGGTCGCTGCCGCACGGCGGTCCGGCGTCGGATCGGAGCTGTTGCGCGCTGCCGAGGAGAGGTTGCTGGCCACCGGAAGCGGTACTGTTACGCTTGAGACCGCTGTGGATAACGTTTCGGCACTCTCGTTCTACAAGCGCCACGGCTACAGCGTGGTGAAGGCGCTGCCGCACTATTACTCGAATGGTGTTGACGCGCTGGTCTTGACGAAGGAACTGAGGCGGCAAAGCCCGGGTAATAACTTCGGGTTGCGTTCTCCCTCGGTCTCCAGCTAACGTGCCTTGTCCGGGAAAGCTGACATGAAAGTTGCCATTCAGGGAGAACTTGGTTGCTTCAGCCATGAAGCGGCCGAGCGCATGGTGCCACGATGCACAGTCGTTCCATGCGCCCGCTCCGTGGAAGTGTTCGATCGGGTGGGGCGCGGTTCTGTTGCCGCAGCGGTGATTCCCATTGAGAACTCGCTGGCGGGAACGGTAGCCGAGCACGCGGATCTGCTGGTTGAGCGCGAAGTCTTCATCCAGGCTGAATTTCACCTTCGCATTGTGCACAATGTGATTGCGGCGCCGGGAGTGAAGCTGAGTTCGGTGCGCCGCGTTTTGTCGCATCCCGTAGCGCTCGATCAATGCCGCGAGTTCTTCCGCCGCCATCCGGGAATCGAGCCGGTTCCGTTCTATGACACGGCGGGCAGCGTGAAACACGTCATCGCCGGCAAGCTGCAGGATGCCGCTGGCATCGCCGGACGCCAGGCCGCGCGCGAATATTCCGGGAAGATTCTTCAGGCCAGCGTGGAGGACGACAAGCGCAACTTCACTCGCTTTTTCCTGATCCGGAAAGTCCGCGGCGCCCGGCATGCCAGCCGCCTTATTCCTCGCGGCGCCAACAAGACTTCCATTGCGTTCAAGGTAAAGAACCTGCCCGGAGCGCTGTTCAAGTCGCTCAGCGTGTTTGCGCTGCGCGATATCAGCCTGAGCAAAATCGAATCGCGTCCCATGCGCGGGAGGCCCTGGGAATATGTCTTCTACGTGGACTTCCTCCGCGGCGACGACGAGCCGGCGCGCAATGCCCTGCGTCATTTAGGTGAGGTTGCAGAGTTCGTCAAAGTGCTGGGGATTTATCCTGCAGCCTGAGGGCTTACAACCCGGCGGTGGGTGTTCCACTCTATAGAGGCAGGAGAGCGAGCATGGCAATCTCATCCTCGACGCGCCGCGATTTTCTCCGCGGTACCACGGCGGTTTGCGGGGGACTGGCCGCACCCGGAATTGTCTTTGCCACGCAGCAGCAGCCCGCTGCCAAAGAAACCGAAAAGCCGAAGGGCGATGAAGGGATCTCTCCCGCGGAGGATCTGATGCGGGAGCACGGTGTGCTCAACCGGATCCTTCTCATCTACGACGAGCATCTGCGTCTGCTCTCGGCGAAGCGGCCGTTCGATGGATCGGTGCTGGCCAGCGCCGCCGACCTCGTTCGGCACTTCGTCGAGGAGTATCACGAGAAGCTCGAAGAGGAGTTTCTATTTCCCCGCTTCCGCAAGGCGGGCAAGCTGGTTAAGCTGGTTGACACTCTTCTCGCGCAGCACAAAGCCGGCCGGGAACTCACAGCGCAGATCCGCGAACTGGGCGCCCTCGGCACGTTCAAGTATGTTTCCGACAGGGACAAGCTGGCCGATGCCCTACACGCCTTCCTGCGCATGTATCGCCCGCACGAGGCACGCGAAGACACCGTTCTGTTTCCTGCCTTCCGATCAGTCGTCTCCGGCCACGAGTACGACGCGCTGGGCGAGGATTTCGAGAAGAAGGAAGACGAGTTGTTTGGCGAGGACGGCTTCTTCAAGGTCGTGGACCAGGTTGCGCAACTGGAGAAAAAACTCGGACTCTATGAGCTGTCTCAGTTCACCCCAAAGTGAAGAATCCGGCTATCGTAGACTGCCGTCACACGCGCCTGTGACGCGGCACACATCCAGCCGCGACCCGCACTTCTAGACTTCCTCTGAGGTCCTAAGGGAATCTCACGATATGGTTAACGGGAGGACTTTTATGCGCTGGTTGAAAGTCACAGGCATGATTCTGCCTTGGCTGCTTGGACTGACCCTGATGGCCATGGCCGCGGACAAGAACCTTGGCATTTCTGATTTGAGGCACATTACGTTCCGCGATCCGGTACGCATCGGAAACAATCTGCTGAAGGCTGGCGAGTACGAAGTACGTCATACCATGCAGGGCGAAGAGCACATCATGGTTTTCACCTCTGAATCCGACAAGGAACAGGTCAAGGTGAAATGCACTTTGGTGCCGCTGGCGAAAAAAGCTGATCAGAGTTCGACGACTTACGAGCTAAATGCAGCCAATGAGAGGGTGGTGCGTGAGTTGGTCTTCCGTGGCGATTCCGCCAAGCACGTGTTCTAGCCTTTCCTGAACTCTCGGTGCCGATGAGCGTCGCCGTACGGAACTTCGGGCTTGCGTCGAGATTGGTGTGCGCGATCTGGGGATATCTGTCGCCTGAAATCGTAACTTTAAGACTTGGCAACGGATACCAATCCGCGTTAGCCTCTGCACCTTGGATATGCTGCCAACACCCAAGCAGGGGACTAGAATCCACGAAACTTGTGGGGACTTCCGGGGGGTGCTGAAACCTTTCAGGAAGAGTATCATCTAAAACTTGAGCGAGTTACACTCAAGGAGAGCCATGAGCCAGCAGACGCCTTCCGAGCGCACGCCTAAGCCTAAGGAAACACAAGATCAACGGGCTCTCCCAGTACTTCCCGTGCGGGACACGGTTTTGTTCCCTCACGCGGTTTTGCCGCTGACCGTGGGCCGGGAGAGCTCGGTCCAACTCATCAACTCGCTCGGAGAAGATAAGACCATCGTCGTGGTCGCGCAGCGCGAGGCGCGCGTGGACGCACCTCAACCCAGCGACTTGTACGTAGTGGGCACTTCGGCAGTTGTCCACAAAGTCGTCAAGATGCCGAACCAGAGTTTGTTTGTGTTCGCCGAGGGCTTGGAACGGGTGCGTTTGGGCGAGTTCACTCAGCTAGCGCCATTCATGCGTGCGAAAGTCACGCCGATTCCGGAGCCTCCGCCTCTTGCCGCCAGTTCTGAGATCGAAGCTTTACAGCGCAACGTGCTGACGTTGTTCCAGCAGATCGTCGCGGGATCGCCCACCCTTTCGGACGAACTTTCCACGGTGGCGATGAACATCGACGAACCCGGCCGGCTGGTGGATTTCATCGCTTCCTCTTTACCTTCGTTGTCCACCCCCGACAAACAGGACACGCTCGAGACCACCGACGTCCGCGTGCGCCTGGAGAAAATCAATCAACATCTGGCGAAGGAGCTGGAAGTTCAGCAACTGCGTAACAAGATTCAGAGCGAAGTTCAGGATCGCGTGCAGCAGACGCAGCGCGAGTACTACCTGCGCGAGCAGATGAAGGCCATCCAGAAAGAGCTGGGCGAGCAGGACGAAGGGCAGCGCGACGTCGAGGACCTGAAGAAGAAGATCGAAGAGGCGGGCATGCCCGACGAGGTGAAGAAGGAAGCGCTCAAGGAATTGGGCCGCCTTTCTCGCATGTCGCCGATGGCTGCAGATTACTCGCTGACGCGCAACTATATCGAGTGGCTCGCGGTGTTGCCGTGGGCCCGGACGTCCGGTGTGGAGATCGAGATTCCCAAGGCCAAGGAAATCCTGGACACCGATCACTATGACCTGGAAAAGGTCAAAGACCGAATTTTGGACTATCTCTCAGTGCGCAGGTTGAAACCCAACATGAAGGGGCCGATCTTGTGTTTCGTTGGCCCCCCTGGAGTCGGCAAGACATCGCTTGGAAAATCGATCGCGCGGGCGCTAGGTCGCAAGTTCGTGCGGCTCTCGCTTGGTGGTGTACACGACGAGGCGGAAATCCGCGGCCATCGCCGGACTTACATCGGCGCATTGCCGGGGCAGATCATCCAGGGCATTCGTCGTGCGGAAACCAAAGACCCGGTTTTCATGCTCGACGAAATCGACAAGGTCGGGCGCGACTTCCGCGGCGATCCGGCTTCGGCGCTGCTGGAGGCGCTCGATCCCGAGCAGAATTTCAGCTTCCGCGACAACTATCTGGACGTGACCTTCGATCTGTCGAAAGTCCTGTTCATCACGACCGCGAACATGCTCGATCCCGTGGCCGAGCCTCTGCGCGACCGCATGGAGATCATCGAACTCCAGGGCTACACGGAGGAAGAAAAAGTCCATATTGCGTTCCAGTATCTGATCCCGCGCCAGATCGAAGAGAACGGCATCACGGTGGAGCGGATTGAATTCCCCGAAGAGGCAGTGCGCCATATCATCCGCCACTACACGCGGGAGGCGGGGGTGCGCAGCCTGGAGCGCACCATCGGCACGATTTGCCGCAAGCAGGCGCGGCGGCTCGCCGAGGGCAAGAACGAGAAGCTGGTGGTCAGCAAGGAAATCATTCAGGAATTTCTCGGTGGCATCAAGATCCGCAGCGAAGGTGAAATCGAGGAACGCACTGAGCGTCCGGGGGTTGCTGTCGGTCTGGCGTGGACTCCATCGGGCGGGGACGTGCTCTTCGTCGAAGCCAATGCCATGAAAGGCAAAGGTGGATTCACCATGACAGGCCAGATTGGCCAGGTCATGCAGGAGTCGATGCAGGCTGCCTTGACTTGGGTACGATCGAATGCCGCTCAACTCGGCGTGGCGGAAGATTTCTTTGCCACCCACGACATTCACATTCACGTTCCCGCAGGCGCCATTCCGAAAGACGGTCCGTCCGCCGGCGTGACCATGGCAACGGCGCTGGTTTCTCTGCTGACGGGGCGCCGCATCCGGTCGCTCACGGCCATGACGGGAGAAATCACGCTGAGTGGCAACGTGCTTCCGGTCGGCGGCATTAAAGAGAAAGTTCTTGCCGCTAAACGGGCGGGAGTGCGCGACGTGATTCTGCCTTCGGAAAACAAGATGAACGTTGAGGAGGATCTCACACCCGAGCAACTGGAGAACCTCAACGTGCACTATGTGAAGACGATTGAAGAGGCTTTTCACGTATCACTGCCGGCTGTAGCCGAAGGCTCAGACGTGAAGACCACATCGGCGCCGCCGAAGGATTCCAAGCAGGATTACAATCCGACGCAGCCGGTGCAAGAGCCGGAGGTCGTGCACGACCGGGTGCTCACGCGGTCCTGACCGCGAGGGTGCTTCTGTGAGGGGAACGCGTTCGACCTGCACGAGGAACGCTATTTACGACGACGGTCGGGGTTTGCGGTGTTTGGCGCGCGGCGTGGGGACTGGATCGTAGGCGTCCGTCTCCGTGGTTTTCAGAATCTTATACTTGACGTTTTGGGGCGACACGAAATCCACGACCTCTTGAACGCTGTCCAGCGCAGGCATCCCTGGGGCAAGTTGTGAAAGGCCAGGCACAGACTTGCGCTTTGGTCGCTTCGGTTTCTTTTTTCGTGCTCGCCCCGTACGTATTCCTTCCCGTTTCCTATGGTCCCAGCTTAATCTTGGTGACCGGGTGAATCTCCCAGATGGTGGGCATGCGACTCTTCAAGCTGGGAGGCCCGGGCGCTTGTCCCTTGCTGTGGGTCGCGTCAAAAAACAGTGAGCCATCGACCTTCACCGGAATCGGAGGCTGATAGAAATGGTAGCCGGCACCAGGCAGGTTCTTGGTCCCGAAGAACTGCTTGTAAGCGGTGCGAGCCGTGTTCAGAGCCGCAAAGGCTGAACTCGTCGCGGGAGGCAACCCTGAGATCTCCATGGTCATGTAAGTTTCCTGCCCTGCCTTGGGATCGCGGCCCACGATGAGGTGAAAGTCATTGTCGGCCTCGCGGCTGGCCGCGAACAAGAAACCAGTCACGTGAACGTTGCGTTTCTCCTGCGCCACCCGATTCGACGTTGCGCTGGTCGAGATCTTGAGCTTGACCATCTGGTCCACCGGGGTCAGCGAGGCGATCAGTTTGCTCACGTCAGTGAAGTTCTCGGTCTTGGCCGCTGCGATCGATAGTTTGGCAGCCTTGCGTGCCGTTCCTGCAAAGTTATCACCTGCGGCCGCCGCGGGCTTAGCGGCGAGCGCCCCTTTCGCAGGGGAGAGTTTGGCGGCTGCGGCGATGGCAGCCGGTGCGGGGGTCTTCTTCCCGTGCAATGCCAGACGCAATGCCTTTGCCGGGCGTGTACTTTCGTAGGAATCGACTTCGGTGGTCTTCAGGATGCGGTAGGTGGGTCCTCGCAGTGTAGGTTTAAAGGTTGTCCTATCGTCGTGAATGGAATCCAGCGCCGGCATCCCTGGCCGCAGCAGATCCAGCGGTTCCATCGCTTTTGCACCCGTCAACAGCAGTCTCCGGGTTCTCGTCTTCTGGCGGATATCTGGCATTCAGCACCTCCTGCGCTTTGAATTCCCCCTCGCAACTTCAAGTCACGGTCTATCTATTTTGGCGAATCCTGGAAAGGGACCTCTTGAGGGTGCGCCGGGACAGGCCCGCGCTGGAGTCGTCGTGGGATCCTCAGCCTGGGAACCTGGCCGTTTTGCAGGACAGCCGCAACCACAGCCACATTGGGCAATGTCGTAGCCAGGCAGAGGATGGCGATCCAGCGCTGTGAGGGAGCGGAAGCGACGGCCAGCATCGCCGCCGGTGCAAGTGCGCTCGCAGCCAGGAAGACTATCCCCAACAGCTTTCTGGAGTAGATAGTCCGCGACAACGCAGCCAACCCCAGAGCGGCCATCAGTTCGAAGAGACCGAAATCGATGAAGATCTCCATATTTGCCTTCTTCGGAGCACCAACGATACTGCGAACTGCCTGCCGCAGTTCGAAGGCCCAGGGATTCCGAGGTGTGTTCGAGCGTGGCCGGAGGGAAGCGTGCACCGCAAACGCGCGCATTATAGCCGAGGATTGAGACCTGTCAACGGCAAAGCTGCGCGCGTTCGGAAAACGGGAACAAACTCGCGGAGGAGCATCTTGCGAGATGGCCGCTTGCTGGCCGATGAGATGTTTCCGCAGTCTCAGCAACCGACCCACTCGCGGTAAACTGACTGGTCGTTGGCGATCGGCCTCATGCGTGTGCGCATCCTATTCTTCGGCATGCTGAAAGATCTCGTCGGCACGGCGAGCGAGTCTCTCGACTTGTCCGACGGTGCCTCGGTTGCCGACGTGCTGAGGCACTACGAGCTGCAAATTCCGCGCCTGAAGGATGTGCTTCCGTCGCTGGCCTTGGCAGTGAATCAGCAATATGCAAGAGCGGAGACGAAGCTCAATTCCGGCGATGAGGTTGCGCTGTTACCCCCGGTGAGTGGCGGGTCAGCGAAAGTCGCGGGCAGGACACCCCCGGGAGAGCCGGAGCCTGCCCTGAGAGAGCGCAGCGAACCGAAGGGCCGGCGCTACGCTTCGATTATCCGCGAATCAATCGAGACGCAACAGATACTGACCGCCATCAAGCACGGTGAGGATGGCGCTGCTGTGATTTTCGAAGGCGTGGTCCGCAACCAAACCCGCGGCCGCAGGACCCTCTACCTCGACTACGAAGCCTACGAGGAGATGGCGCTTCGACAAATGGAAACGCTCGCTGAGCAAGCGCTCCGGCAGTTCGCCGTGCGCGATCTGGCTCTGGTGCACCGGTTGGGCCGTCTCGAAATCGGCGAAACCAGCGTGCTGATCGTGGTGGCCTCAGCCCATCGCGCTGCCGCCTTCGACGCCTGCCGCTGGTTGATCGACACGCTGAAGCGCACCGTTCCCATCTGGAAGAAAGAATACTTCGAGGACGGCGCCGTGTGGGCCGATGGCGAGCCTTTTCCCGGCGAAATTCCGCGCGCCCAAGGCAGCCCGGCGTCAGGCGGCGCATCTAAGTAATTGGCTGGCGGTTGCCTCCGCGCGCTCCCGCAGGAATTCTCTGCGCTTTGCGGATCAAGCTTTGGCCAGGAGGGATAGCGCCCGGAAGGAGTCGCGCCGACTTCGCAAAGGTATAATCCCAGCACCTGATGAGAAAATCCCCAACTCTGGCTCTGCCCATTCTGGGTCAGCTCATTCTGGGTCTGCTCACTCTGCCGCCCGCCGCTCTCCAGGCGCAGGAACCCTCGCACGGTTCCGAACCCAGCTCCGAGCCCGCAACGACGCTCAAAGTCGACGTCAAACTGGTCAACGTCTTCGTCACCGTAACCGACGCTCACGGGGCTCCCGTGGCCGGGCTTGCCAAAGAGAACTTCACGCTGCAGGAAGACGGACGGGAACAGAAAATTTCCATCTTCGATAAACAATCCGCACTGCCTCTCTCGATCGCGCTGGCTGTCGATACCAGCTTGAGCACGCGCCACGACTTGCCGTTGGAACAAGCCTCGGCCAAACGCTTCGCACGTGCCATCCTGCGTCCGATCGACGCGTTGTCGATCTATTCTTTCAGCGAAGTAGTGCAGCAGACTACGGCATTCACCTCCGATCTCAAACGTGTTGACGATGGCATCGACCACATTCGCGTCGGCGCTGCGACCGCCCTTTACGATGCGATCTATCTGGTATCGCGTTCGCTGGAC
This sequence comes from Terriglobia bacterium, assembly GCA_020073465.1. Lineage (GTDB taxonomy): Bacteria > Acidobacteriota > Terriglobia > Terriglobales > Acidobacteriaceae > Sulfotelmatobacter. The sequence continues at coordinate 92,103 of JAIQFC010000009.1, read as the reverse complement.
CGGCGCCAGGGACGCAAAGTCATCGTTCTGATCACTGACGGAGGCGACACCATCAGCAAGGTCGACTACAAGGAGGCCGTCCGAGCCGCCGAAGAAGCCGAGGCGATTGTCTACAGCATCATCGTCGTGCCCATCGAGAACAGCGCCGGACGCGAGACCGGCGGCGAACATGCGCTCATCCAGCTCTCTGAAGACACCGGGGGCAAGTACTACTACGCGACGTCAGTGGTGCAACTTGACGAGGCCTTTCACAAGATCAGCGACGAACTCCGCACGCAATACCTCCTCGCGTACTATCCCTCACAACGGACCTCTGCTTCGCAGTTCCGCCGCATCCAGGTCAGCGTTGCCGGGATGCCGGAATCGTCTGGATATCACGCGCGACATCGCGCCGGGTATTACACGGTGAAATCCGACTTCTAGCCTGACATCTCGCAGCATCGCTGTGTTTTGTCAGCGCACTTCTCTTCGAATAGACAACACAAACATCACACCGACAAGAGTGATGTAAGCGTCAAGCTGTGATTCAGTTTCCAAGAATGGGGTTATTGAAATCGGGATTCTCTTCCAGCAAACCTGCTAAGCGCTTCACTGTCGTTCGCAGAAAATATCTGCAAACCTTACGCTCTGCGCTCGAGCGCCGAGAACTGGCCGCACTTCGCGAGGCTGGCTCACAAATTGCATTGAATCCTCACAGAGTTGGTCTGACATCTGGGGTACCGCGTCTGAACGTTTCTGTTCCAACTGTTTCGTCAAGTTGTCGGTAAGTCCTGGTTTCGATCGAACCAGCGATCGACTGCTGGTCGAAAACATTATGAGAGAGATTCCGAAAGGATGGTGCACGATGTTGAACTTCAATTCTCTTGGCCGGAGCAAGAGATCCAGCGTGCTCGTGCTGATCGCGATATTCTGCCTGGTTTTCTGCGTCGGCGCGCTTGCTCAGACGACGGTCAGTACCGGCAGTATCGTGGGCACAGTCACCGACCCGCAAGGTGCGGTTGTCGAGGGCGCCCGGGTGGCCATTACTAATGTCGCGACCGGACAGTCGATTACTCTGACGTCGAACGCTGCAGGAGCGTTCAACTCCGGCGCTCTCACTCCTGGCGACTACAAGGTGCAGATTTCGGCCAAGGGCTTTAGCAGCGTGAGCCAACTCGTGACCGTGCAGGTCGGCAACACTGCCACTTTCAATGGCAAGCTGCAAGTGGGCCAGGAGAGCCAGGTCATTGAGGTGCAGGCCGGCGAGGTACAAGTAAACACCGAGCAGGCCACCGTGCAGGGTGTGTTGACGGCGAGTCAGATCGACAATCTGCCTATCAATGGCCGCAACTTCCTGGACCTTGCTCAACTTGAACCGGGCGTGCAGATTCAGGAGGGCAGCACCTTCGACCCAACCAAGAATGGGTTTTCCTCGATTTCCTTCCAAGGAAGATTTGGGCGTACCGCGCGCATCGAGGTGGATGGTGTCGACATCTCTGACGAGACCGTGGGTACCACCACGCAGAACATCCCGGCCAGCGCGATTCAGGAGTTTCAGCTTTCCCAGTCTTCGCTGGATCTTTCTACAGAACTGACTTCCTCAGGAGCTGTCAACGTCACGACGCGTTCAGGCAGCAATGCGCTTCACGGCGAGGCATTTGGATTGTTCCGCGGCAACCAGACCGCAGCGGCCCTGCCTGGGCCTACCTCACCTCCATTCCAGCGTGAGCAGTTTGGCGGTCGCTTGGGCGGATATGTGATCAAGGACAAACTCTTCTGGTTCATTGACGCAGAGCGGAGCAAACAGGACCTGACTGCCGCGGAACCTTTCTCTGGTCCGTTTGCCGGTCTCAACACTACGTTGGTGCAGCCCTTCCGCGAGGTGCAGACCGACGGAAAGCTGGATTGGCAGATCAAGAGCACCGCTCACGCTTTCTATCGTTTCAATTTCGACCAGAGCAGTCAGATCCGTCCTTTCGGTTCGGCCAGTTCGCTGCAGGGATTCAAGAACGTCAATCACACCCCTTCGCATACCGCAGGCATCGACTTTAGTACGGGATCGTTCACTCACAGCATTCGCTTCTCGTATCTGAAGTTTCGCAATGGGATCGTGGACGGCACCAGCGGCCTTTCGGGCATTGACAACCCGATACCCGGACTCGGGATCAACATCGGGGCGCCGGTCGTGGGAAGTTGCGTAATTAGCCGCGGAGGAGACTACTGCGGTGGTCCGAACCTGCTTGCCCCCCAAGCGACGCTGCAGGCCAACAAGCAGATCAAGTACGATGGCAGCAAGATCCTGGGGTCTCACATCATTCGCTATGGTGGGAGCTACAACCACATTCAAGGGGGCGGCTTGGCCGCTTTCTTTACTTTCCCTCAGGTCGGCACCACCTCGTTGAATGGAAGTAACGACCCCGACCCAACGTCGTACACCATCGACTGGGCAACTCTGGGGAACGGAGTTGGTTTTTCTACCGCGAAGCCAGCCTTCGGCTACCCCGGCGGCGGACTCGGTCCCGACAATCGCGTCCAGTTCTACATCGGCGATGGCTGGAAGATCCGGCGCAATCTCACGCTGACTTACGGTTTGCGCTATGTCCGCGACACTGGACGAGTGGACAGCGACCTCGGCCCCTTGCCAGAACTAAACCAGTGGGGAGCGGGCCTGGGAGATCGCGTGCGCACGCCGGGCAACAACTTCGCCCCGCAAGTTGGTTTCGCGTGGGACGTTGCCGGCAACGGCAAAACAGTGGTCCGTGGCGGCGGTGGCCTGTTCTACGAGAACTCGATTTGGAACAATGTGCTGTTCGACAGCCCGGCGCGCATACAGAAGGGCATCTTCTCGTACTTCCCATTCGTGTGCCAGGCCACCAGCCCGGCGCCATTCAACTGGCCCAGCGATCCCGGAGCCTCCGGGACGCAGATCGCAGGCGGAGCCGGGGTTTCGAATGGCGACGGCACGGTCTCACCCACGTTCTGCGGCCTGCCCATCGCGTCCGCGGGGAGCCAGGTCATCGCTCTGAGTAATGCCTTTCAGGCATCGGCGGCCGCTAATACCGGCCTCGTACCGAATGCGAACTTTGTGGGAAATTCCCTCGCCGCACCCAATGCCAACGGTCTGGACTTGTTCTTACCCAACTATCGGACCCCACGCTCGTGGCAGATGAATATCGGCATTCAGCGCGAAATTCGCCCCGGCACGGTCCTCACTGCGGACTACGTCCGAAACGTCGGCCTGCGCACCTTGCTTGCGGTTGACGTCAACCACAGCGGGGCGGCGCGTTCCTTCAACCTCGCTAACGCCATTGCGGCTCGGGACGCCGCTCAGACGGCGAACGGGTGCACGGCAGGAACAGATCAGGTCACGTGCATGATCACAAATCTGGGTCAGTCGGGTGCACAGGCTGCCTACTCTGGCGCGGGACTGGACTCGAACAATGCCGTGACCGGTGGCTTCCCCTGTCCGTTCTGCGCGTTCCCGGGCACCGACGGCTACACCAATGTCAATGACGGCGCGCTTGGAACGCTGAATATGCTGATGCCCGTGGGACGTTCCGTGTACGACGGGTTGCAGGTCAAGCTGGTGCAAAGGCTCACCAATCCCATGCGTGGACTCAAGGCGGCAAACCTCCAAGTGTCGTACGCCCTGTCCAAGTATGTCAGCCAGGTGCTGGACTCGGACTTCGTCAACTTGCCCACGAACAATGACAAAGTGCTCCAGTTCACCGGCCCGAACGGACTGGACCGGACGCACCAGTTCTCTTTCGGGGGAACTTTCGATCTGCCGTTCTTCACGCGGTTGAGCGTGATCGGCCATTTCTACAGCCCGCTTGCGCAGAACCTGCTTCTGCCTCAGCTAACGAGTGGAGGGGAAATCTTTGCGACGAACTGGCTGGGGTCGGGCATCGGTTCCGGCGCAGCGGGTGATCCGGTACCGGGCACGCAATTCGGCCAGTTCCAGCGTTCGACCAAGATCGGTGATCTGCAGAGCTTAATCAGTCACTACAACACAGCCTTTGCCGGGACCCTGACCCCCGCCGGTCAGCAAGTCGTGAACGGTGGGGTCTTGAGCAATTCTGACATGACAGCGTTAGGCTGGGTGATGCCGTCACTTCCGTCTGTAGCCCAAGGCGCGATCGGCTTTCCGTGGCTGAAATCGTTTGACTTCAAGGCAGCCTGGCCCATCAAGGTGGCGGAGCGAGTCACCATCGAGCCCGCCGTCAATATGTTCAACATCTTCAACTTCTCGAACGCATTCCTCCCGGGCAACCTACCCATTTCCACTTTGGCTCCAGGGCCAGACGGAGTCACCCTGGCGCCGAACGCGGTGGGTGGCGTGACTCGCGGGCAGAACCTGACACCGTTCCGGGCTAGCTTCCAGTCAGGAACGTACGCCCTCGGGGCCCCGCGCCAATTTGAATTCGGACTGCGGATCGAGTTCTAACCCGAATCCTGTCCTAACTCGGCCGTGGCGCTTTCGCGCCACGGCTTTTTTTTGTGAACGGAAAACCGCATTGAACGCCCGGGAGTCCTCGGGCAGCCCTCAGTCGCCGAACCAGCCCCGCTCGCCGTCAAAAGTTCCCAAGGGCAGCTCTACAATCGGCCCACCCAGCTCCCTGTTCAGTTCGCTGGGCACTAAATGATCGCTCAGCACCCTATCCGCTACAAAAACATAACACTTATCGGAGATGTTGGGGCGACTGCGGCAGGTGTGGTTCCGGTGTCGGAGCCAAGAGTTTCAGTTTCCGAGAGTGAAACTCCATTTTTTAGTAGCTTTCCGGGAGGCACATGGGAAACGGATGCGCGAAAAAACCAGCAACACGCTCAAACAATGGGAGATAACACGTAAATAGGAATCGTATGGAAGCGTGGCTCACAAATTGCTGCTAACAGTTACAATAACTGCGACGGCTCATTGCTTAGACTCGAATATTAGTGTTGGGCCATGTGAGTGTTGTTCCGGAGAGCTTCCACATGCGGGAACCGACTACCGAGCCACTCTTCAAGATTGGACATAGATTCCAAAAGCAATTGTGAGAACAGTTCCGAAAGGAAGGTGGACAATGTTCAGCCTTAATTCCCAGCGTTTTGGCGCCCGATTTAGCTTGTTTGCGCTAGTCGCCGTACTTCTGCTTTCGTCTCCTCTGCTACTCGCCCAAACTACGCTGAGCACAGGAAGTATCGTGGGTACCGTGACGGACCCCAGCGGCGCTGTGGTCGAAGGCGCCAAGGTTGTGATCACGAACGTCGCCACGAACCACGTGATCGACGTCGCCTCGAATGCTGCCGGCGCATTCAACTCAGGCGCCCTTGCGCCTGGCAGCTACGAGGTTCGGATCTCCGCCAAGGGTTTCAGCACATTCAGCCAAACAGTGGCGGTGCTGGTTGGCAACACCGCAAGCGTCAACGCGAAGCTGGTGGTGGGTCAGGAAAGCACCGTAATCGAGGTGCAGGGTTCCACGGTAGCTGTGAACACCGAGCAGGCTATTGTGCAGGGTGTGGTAACCGCTGCGCAGGTGGACAACCTGCCGATCAACGGCCGCAACTTCCTTGATCTCGCGCAACTGGAGCCGGGTGTTCAGATTCAGGACGGACAGAATTTCGATCCGACCAAGGCGGGTTTCTCATCGATTTCCTTCGGCGGGCGCTTCGGCCGCACGGCACGCATCAATGTGGATGGCATTGACATCAGCGACGAGACCGTCGGAACAACTACCTCGAACATTCCTGCCAGCGCGATCGCCGAGTTTCAGCTCAGCCAGTCATCTCTCGACCTGTCGCAGGATTTGACCTCTTCGGGTGCGGTCAATGTGACCACGAAGTCCGGAACCAACTCTGTTCACGGCGATGCATTTGGCCTGTTCCGGGACGCCGGGGTTTGGGGCGCCTCGTCTCCGGGCGGCGCAAATCTTCCGCTGCAGCGCTCGCAGTTCGGCGGCGATGTGGGTGGACCAATCATCAAAGACAAACTCTTCTTCTTTGCCGACGGTGAGCGCACTAAGCAGGATTCGCTTTCCCCAGTTCTCTTCACGGCGCCGTTCGATGTGCTGAACGGTGGATTCAGCCAGGCATTCCGTGAAAGCGACCTACTGGGCAAGGTGGATTACAACCTCGGCCACAACGCGCGTGCCTTTTACCGCTATACCTACTTTGCCAACATTCTTCCCGCCAGCTTTGGTTTCGGGTATTCCGTGTATGCCAACAAGGACTACACTCGGGTGCATGCGCTGGGGGTGGACTTCAACACAGGCACCTTCACGCACGCCATTCGCTTCTCGTATCTCAAATTCCAGAACCAGATTACGGACAACACTACCGGAACCAGTCTTCCCTACGCTAACACTGGGGTGGAAATCAACGGCGTAGGAAGCAGCTTGTACGTTGGTCCGAATCTACTGGCTCCCCAGAGTACACCGCAGTCCAACCACGAGTTGAAGTACGATGGCAGCAAGTCCATTCACTCGCACATTTTGCGCTATGGCATTACTTATAACCGCATTCAGGGTGGCGGGTTTGCCAGCTTCTTTGGTTTAGCGCCGCGCGTCTCTTTCCAAGTCACACCCAACAATATTGCCTTCGCAGCGGCTGGTCCGTTTGCCGGAGGGTCCGCCAATCCGCTGAATTACCCGACCTCGAGGGTGCGATACGGCAACGGGTTGGGTTTCAGCACGGAACTACCGGCGATGGGCTTTCCCGCTGGGGGTTTAGGGCCTGACAATCGCATCGGCATCTATTTTGGCGATAGCTGGAAGATCAAGCCGAATCTGACCTTGAGCTACGGTCTCCGCTACGACCACGATACCGGGCGTACGGACAGCGACCTCCCGGCTGACGCCAATGTGAATGCTGCATTTCCAGGTTGGGGCAACAAGGTCAACAATCCCAGCAAGAACTTCGCGCCACAAGTCGGCATCGCATGGGACCCGACCCGCAGTGGCAAGACTGTGATCCGCGCCGGCGCCGGCTTATATTACGAGAACATCATCTACAACAACGTTTTGTTTGATCGCCCGCTGCGCCTGCAAACCGGCGCTTTCCTGCAGGATCCTTATGCTTGCGGTTCCACCGGCTACAACGGCACGCCAGCAGCCGTGCCCGTGGAAGGGGGCACGATTACGCCCGATGCGACCTCCTGTGGCAACAGTCTGCGTATTGGGGACGCAATTCCCAACATTCTTACGTTCTGGCAGCAATTCAAGGCTGGCAATCCGGTCGACTTGAAAGCTCACAATCCCAATTACATCGGGGACAATCTGGCTGCGGGATTGGGAATACCGCTCGGTTGGATCGGGCCCAATTACAAGACGCCGGTATCCGTCCAGATGAACATCGGCATCCAGCGCCAGATCACTCATGGAATGATTCTCAGTGTGGATTTCCTCCGTAACATCGAGACCCGATCTCTCCTGGGCATCGACATCAACCACGTCGGCGATGTGAAGAACTTCGACTCTCCAGCTGCTCAGGCTGCCATTGCCACGACGCTGACGGCTTGTGGAGTTGGATCGATTGACGCAGCCATTGCCGGATGCCCGGGCCTTCACCCGGCAACAGCAACAACGCCGGTAGGTCCGGCAACCATGGCCGACTTCGCCGACAACGGTCTCACTTCGGACGCGGACTTCGGCCAGGCCTGCAATCAGGCCCTCGGAGTAACCTGTGCTTTCCATGGGCTGAACCCCAACCAGGGGCCGGCCACGGTGCTGCAGCCGATTGGACGTTCGGTTTACAACGCACTGCAGCTGAAGCTGGTGGAAAATGTCAGCAGTCCGATGCGGGGTATCAAGGCTCTTAACCTCCAGTTCGCCTACAGCCTCTCCCGATTTGAGAACTCGGGGGGATTACAGGCTACAGGAACAGCAGGAGACAGCGACCAGGACTTTGTCCTCGCGGCTGCCGATAACAACGTGCCGAATCGTTACTTCGGTCCCGCGCTGCTGGACCGCACCCACCAAATCTCATTCGGTGGCTACGCCGATGCTCCGGCAGGGTTCCGCCTTGGCCTGACCATGCATATGGGCAGCCCACAGTCCTCCGCGCTGGTGGTTCAGAACTCGGGCTTGGGCGACGGTGAAATCTTCCGCACCGATTTCACGGGAGACGGCACCATAGGCGATCCCATGCCGGGTACCCACCTCGGGGAATTCGGGCGGGGCATCAACGCTTCCAACATCAATCAGACAATCAATCGATACAACACCACTGTTGCTGGCCAGGCCACGCCAGCCGGCCAGGTGCTGATCAGTAACGGTTTGATGACGCTGACGCAATTGCAGGCCCTGAACGGCGTCGCCCAACCTATTTGTCCAGCACCTTGCGCTCCTGGCAACCAAGTAGGCTTCAGTTGGTTGAAGGCCTTGGATCTGAGGGTGGCCTGGAGGCACACCTTCCATGAAAGATTCACCATCGAGCCAAGCGTGACAGCGTTCAACGTGCTTAACTTCGCCAACTTCAATCTGCCTCCATCCACGATGTCGGGCATAATGACCGGAAGCCCAGGTGCGATCAACGGTACGACGCCCTTGGATAATGAGAACTTCCGTGTAGGCAATGGCACGGGGGTGTACGCGGTCGGTGCCGCGCGGCAGGTCGAATGGGGGCTGAAGTTTACCTTCTAATCGCGTTCGGCTTTACTACTTCGGGCCACCAGACTATCAGGCTTGGTGGCCCTTTTAATTTGGTAGACAACTGATCAAGAACGGTCGTCCGGGTCGTGATCACTCAGTGTGGATGTGAGATCAGGACGTAATGAACTAAGGCGCAGGTTCTACGTCACGGGTTCAACTCGCTTCTCAGGTGTTTCGACAATTTCTCGATCTGCTTCAGCTTCTGAATCACGTCTTTGGGCAGCATTCCTTTGCGCACTTTGGCCACGTCGGCGGGAATCGTTTGCGCCGTTCTGGCCAGGTCGTCGGCCTCCCTCTGCAACTGCACCAAGTCGATTTGCCTTCGGGCATTCACCGGGACTTGGGGTGCCATGTTGCTATCCATAGGCTTGGGTGCAGGGGGATAGTTAGGCCTTTGGGGCAGAGCGGTCGCTGAGAGCAGGCAAACGAGCACAGGGATGAAGAGCACAGGGATAGGGGGCAAGGAGCGTTTCTTCACGGCGGACCTCCTACCGGAAGAGCGGATTGCCCGAAATTGTACTACCAAAACCACCGAGGGAGGCATTCCCAAGTGAGAGAGCGGAATGAGTTTCGACTTCGAGGCAGGTTCTGCGAGTGTTTCAAAGCATATCCCCGGCGAGTGACCTTCAGCCGCGGAATCTCACCCTGTACCATGATGGCACTACGGGCCCTCGAGGACACGCGCCCGGTTAGCGCGCCTTGGTACAATGCGGTATGCCTTTTCGCCCGCAAGGAAATTCTGGCGCTGGCAAACATGGCCGCACTCCGCCTCCCGAAGAAACCTTACAGGAAGCCGCTTTCCTGAAGGCTTTGGGTGAGAAACAGAAGCCGGTCAGCGTCAAACTGATGGATGGCCAGACCGTCCACGGATGGATCGAATACTATGACAAGAACATGGTGCGGCTGACGCGCGAAGGTGCGCCCAACCTGTTCATCTACAAGCACGAGATCATGTACATTGCCGAAGATTCCGGGAAGAGAAAGTAAGTAGTGGCATTTGGGTCTTAGGTGTTAGGTCTTAGGCGTTAGTTTGACTGACATTTTTCCGGGACCGATAACCCAAGACCTAAGACCTGAGACCTGAGACCTAAGACCTAACACCTAACACCTAACATCTAACACCCAAAACCCCAGAACCAAGTCCCGTGCCTAACGCTTCCTCCAACCACGACAGCTTGCTCCCAGCCATGTCGGCCATCGCGCGGGAAGCTGGCGCGCTGCTGATGCAACACTTCCGCCAGCATTTGAAAGTCGAGTACAAGGGCGACGCCGATCTGGTGACGGCAGCGGATCGCGCTTCGGAAGTCCTGATCCGCGAACGCATCCGGCAGCAATGGCCCGATCATGACGTGCTCGGCGAGGAGCAGGGATTAAGCGACCAGGGCAGCGACTACCGGTGGTATGTCGATCCGCTCGACGGCACGACCAACTTCGCGCACGGATTTCCTGTGTTCTGCGTCTCGATGGCCCTGGAACGCCGGTTGCCGGGAGAGCAGCCGCGTCGCATTGCAGGTGTGGTTTACGATCCGACGCGCGACGAGCTGTTTTCCGCGGAGCAGGGAAGAGGCGCTCGTCTGAATGGGGAGCCGATTCACGTTTCGCAGATTGCGCAACTGAAGGAGTGTCTGATCGCCACCGGATTCCCCAGCCACAAGCGGCATAAGAATCCGAACATTCATTTCTACCACCAGATCACTTTGCACACGCACGGGGTGCGGCGGGCGGGATCAGCGGCGCTCGATTTGTGCAATGTCGCTTGCGGACGCTTCGATGGCTTTTGGGAATTCAACTTGAATCCCTGGGATACGGCGGCGGGCGTGCTCATCGTGGAAGAAGCTGGAGGCAGAGTGAGCGGCTTCGACGGATCGCCGTTTGAACTCAACAGCCGCGAAACTCTGGCGTCGAATGGCCTGGTGCACGACGCGCTGTTGAAGGAGTTCCAGGAAGTGTTCGCCGGGCGGGGCCTGGAGCCTTTGCCCGACCCACGCGAATACAGAAGGTGAGATCTCCTCGGATCGCAAGTTTCTGCTGCGAACCTGACGGTTACGTCGGCGGTACAATTTGAAAAGCCTCGGCGTGGAGCAGAATTGCCGTGCCGGGCACGGGAGACATTTTCTTGATCGACTCGTTGCTGGAGCGAAAAATCGAGAAGCGTCCAGGCGAAGTCCGGTTGCAGGGGCGCATTCTGTTTCTCACCGAGGATCCGGAACTCATCAAGCGGCAACTCGCGGGCGAAGACCTGGCGTGGGACACGAAGAATCCGGCAAACAACCCCAAGCTGCGCGACGACATTTCTACCGACGAGATCACTCCGGCGCACTACTGTTTTTATTTTGACGAGACTCTAGGCGAGATCCCTTACCTCGGGCTGAAGTGCGGCAGCGTACTGCCGATTGGCCGCGGCGATGTGAAGCGCGGCGGCTTTGTCTGCGCGGTGAGCGGCAAGCGGCGCGGAAAAGGATCGAGCCGCGAGCAGTCTCCTTATGCCGAAATGTGCGCCGGGATCCGCGTGGTCATCGCCGAGAATATTGAGCGCATCTACAAGCAGAACTGCCAGAACCTCGGCTTGCTGACCTCGACCAACTTCGCTTTGATCGAAAAGATTCGGGCTGGAGAAGAGATCCCGCTCAGCGAATTTACCGCGGGCGAAGATGAAATTACCCGCCAGGTTATCGAGTACGGCGGGCTGTTCCCGTTCAATGTGGCGAGGATGCAGAAGAAGGTGTTTCTGCCGGCGATCAAACAAGAGTCCGAGTCTCTCAGCATGGCTGGACAAACTCGTCGCTATCGCATGCACCCCATGACGCTGGCTGAGAAGATTTTCGCCCGGCACATGGTGAATGAGAAGGGCGATGTGGGCGTTGCATCCGTGAAGCCCGGTGACACCGGCTTTGCGCGTGCCGACCTCCGCTTCAGCCATGAGTACGTCACGCCGATGGCGGCGATCTTCTTCGAGCGCTATGTGGGCAAGGACGCCAAGGTCAGCGACCCGGCGAGCATTCTCTTCTTTCGTGACCATCTGACTTTTCTCGATGAAGTGATCTCAGAGGAGAAAAAGAAGCTCGGCCTGCTCGATCTTGCCACGCAGCTCAAGCTGAAGCAGCAGGCCTTCGCCGAGAAGCAGGGAATCAGGCTGCACGGCGAACTGAAAGACCGCAAGGGATCGGAAGGCATCTGCCACTCGATCGTGCTCGAGAGCTACGCGCTCCCGGGGCAGTTGAACATCGGCTCAGACTCACACACTCCGCACGTAGGCGCAATCGGCTGCGTGGCCTTCGGCATCGGCACCACCGACGTCTTCAACAGCTGGATTACGAAGGATGTCCGGGTAAAGGTTCCTGAGTCGGTGAGGATCGTGATTCGCGGCAAGAGGCATCCCAACGTCACGGCCAAAGACTTCATCCTAAAGATTCTGAGCCTCGACTATGTGCGCAGCGGCAAGGCGCTCGCCAAGGTCATGGAATACGCCGGCGAAGCTATCGAAGAGCTCAGCGTCGACGAACGCGCCACCATGACCAACATGGCGGCGGAGATTGGCGGCTTTACTGGAATAGTCGCGCCCGACAGAAAGGCTGTGGACTTTCTCGTCGAACGTCGTGGAATGGATCGCAAGAAAGCGGAGGCCTTGATCGCTGGTCTGTATAGCGATCCGGAGGCTCGCTACGCGCATGTCATCGAGCTCGATGCCTCCGAAATCACGCCGATGGTTGCCACACCTGGCGATCCAGGCAACGGAAAATACGTTCGCGAGCTGAATACTCCTGTCCCAGTCGAGATCGCTTACGGAGGCACTTGCACCGCCGGAAAGAACGAAGATATGGACATGTACGCGCTCGTGCTCGCCGATGCCCTTAAGCAGGGCAAGCGGGTGGCCGATTCGGTGCAGTTCTACATCCAGTTCGGCTCGCAGGAGACGCGCGACTACTGTGTGCGCCGGGGATACCTCGAAGTCTTCCAAAAGGCAGGGGCACACGTGATCGAGCCCAGTTGTGGGGCATGCATCAACGCCGGCCCGGGAGTTTCGACTCGTCCCGATCAGGTCGTGATCAGCGCGCAAAACCGCAACTTTCCCGGCCGCAGCGGTCCGGGCCAGATGTATCTTGCGTCACCACTAACGGTAGCCGCGAGCGCGGTGGCGGGCTACATCGTGGAATACGAGCCGAGCGAAAAGCTGGTCTCGGCCTGAATTTCAACTACCTCTCTCGCGGCTATGGCTTTCTAGGGTCGGAGACTTCGGGTATCCCTACTTCTTTGCCGCGCTTTTGACTTCTACCAGGATGAAGCCCACGGGTTCCTTGCCCACGTTCTCTGACGTGTGCGGGCCCTCCGCTTCCATCCATCCCGCTTCGCCGGCTTTCGCTTCCCAGGTTTCGACCTTGCCGTCGGCGCGGACAATCTTCATCGTGCCCGGCTTGGTCACGTAGTACCAGCCCGCGGCGTGCGTGTGCATGGGGTCCTTTTCACCAGGCCCCAGCGTGTTCTCGACCACCCGTACATGTTCATTGTCGACCCGGACCTTGTAGTGGTCGGCTGCGACCTTCATCACGTCCTGGGCGAGGCACAATCCCGCCAGCGCAAACAAACTCCCAACCACGAGCACAGCCGACAACCTGGTTCGAATCATTCTCAGTCTCCTCCGGAGCAGCGTAAGTTGCGCGAAACACGAAAGCCTAACATGACATCGGGCCAATGCAGTATCCGACACCCAATCGCGGAACCTGTACAGTCAATCTGCTTACCCCTGCGGAGCTGCCCCGTCAGAACTACTCAGGAGAATCTCATGAACCGCTTCCGCCTGCTCTTCGCATCGATCATCGCCATCAGCTTCGCCATTGCTGCGATGGCATTTCGCGCAGTCGCTCCATCGGCGCCGCCTGCAGGAACCGTCACGCCAGCGGCGCCGATGTTGGAGCCGCGCTCCGGTCACACCGCGACCCTCCTTTCCGACGGCAAAGTCCTGATTGTTGGCGGCATGCGGCGGAATCAGGATTTCTACAGGTCGGCGGAACTGTATGACCCCGCGACCGGAAAGTTCCAACCGACTGGCGAGATGAGCGTTGCACGAGTTGGACATGCGGCAGTCCTGCTGCGATCAGGGAAGGTTCTGGTGCTTGGTGGCTGGGTGGGGCAGGGCGGCGCGGATACCGCCGAACTCTACGATCCGGCAACCGGGAAGTTCACGACAATCGCGAAGATGACGGCACGGCGCGGCAGGCCGAGCGCCACGCTACTTGCGAACGGCGATGTGCTGATTGGGGGTGGGGAAGATCATGATGGACCCGGCGCCAGGCTCGCGTCCGCGGAGATTTTCCGCGCAGCCACGTTGCGATTCGAGCCGACAGGCGCGATGCACCATGCCCGCGTCTCCCAGACGGCTACGCTTCTCAGCGATGGTCGCGTTCTCGTCGTGGGCGGCTTTGCCGACAGCGTCACTGCCAGCGCCGAACTCTACGATCCGAGGGCGGGGACGTTCGCGGAGACGGGCAATCTTGGTGTCGCTCGCTGCAAGCACACGGCTGGCCGGCTGCCGGACGGGCGGGTAGTGATTGCGGGCGGTTCCTCCAACGAAGGGTGGAACGGAAATTTGAGCAGCGCGGAGATCTACGATCCTCGCACGGGAAAGTTCACGGCAGCCTCGCCCCTGAACAACAGTCGTTTCAAACTGCCGGATGAGGCGGTGCAGTTACACTCCGGCAAACTGCTGGTCGCCGGCGGAAGCAAGGCGGTAGAAGTCTTCGATCCGGCGAGCGGGAAGTTCCTGGTGGCCGAGGGGAAGATCAGTGACAATTGGCATTTCATGAGCGAGACCAAGCTGCGCGATGGCAGCGTCCTGCTGGCGGGCGGATATCCGAATAACGATCAGGCGACCGCACAGAGCTGGATTTACCGGCCCTAGGGTTCACCACCGCGCGCGAGGAATGGGGCTGCGGACGGACGCCTGCAAGTGATTGAATTCAGCTAGAGGGGATGGTTGAAATCAGCCACCCCTGTGCTTGCAACTATTCCAGAGGTTCCGCGTTCCAATGGATAGGTACTTCAGAGGAGAACGGTTTCTGGAGCTTCCCGGATTCCAGTGGTTCAGGCCAGGGATTGGCGGACCGGGAAGAGGAGGGTCACACCATGCGCTATCTGAAATACTTTGCTTGGCTGGCGGTCTTGATGGTCCCGCTGACCTACTTGCAGGCACAGGTCCGAGTGGGCGTAGGCATCGCGTACGGGCCAGGCTACTTTGCCGGACCCCCGGTCTGCGCTTATGGCTACTATGACTACTATCCTTACGCCTGCGCACCCTATGGTTTTTACGGGCCGAACTGGTTTGTCGATGGGGTGTTTATTGGAGCGGGGCCGTGGTATCACGGGTGGGGGCGCGGCTTCTGGGGTGCGGGATGGCGTCGTGGCTGGGGTGCGGGCTGGGGTCCGGGATGGGGAAATGGGTTTCACGGGCGTCCTGGCTGGGGCCAGGGGTTCCACGGGCGCGGGCCGGCGTTCGGCGGGCGTGGCTTTGTAGGACGTGGTCCGGGCTTCCACGGTGGGATGGGTAGCCGTGGTTTCCATGGCGGAGGAGGATTTCACGGTGGTGGCGGCTTCCACGGCGGAGGTGGCTTCCACGGTGGCGGGCATCGATAACCGTCCGTGATTGGAAGCAGGGGAAGGTGATCAAGCGGCGGCTGGCAGCGAAAAATTGCTGGCCGCTCTGTTCTTGCTTACAGCGGGGAAAGCCTGTACCGGCGCTCGCATTCTTGCTAGAATGTCCGGTCGCAGAAACCGCCGCGGTAGTAAGATATTTTCAGAGAACTCTCAGGAGACTGACACCCTTATGGCCTACGTGATTGCCGAGCCTTGCATTGGCACCAAAGACACCGCCTGCGTAGATGCGTGTCCGGTGGATTGCATTCATCCCAAGAAAGATGAGCCCGCCTACGCAACCGCCGAACTGCTGTATATCGATCCGGTGGAATGCATTGACTGCGGCGCCTGCGTGCCCGTCTGCCCGGTCTCAGCCATCTTCGCCCTCGACGACCTGCCGGAGAAGTGGAAGGAATTTACCGCGAGAAACGCGGCCTACTACGGCCGCTAGTTCGGTTCAGATAGGATGCTTGCCCCGTGCCTGTGCCTCCGGTGTGCGGAGAGGCAGGACGGGGCTTTGATTTTGTTTGTATAGAACTGAATCTATATCAATTCTTTTCGAGCACAGCGTTTAACTTCACGTCGGAACCAGCCTGAACGCTGATATCGCGAGACCAGTCTTTATACCCGGAGCTAGCTACGCGGACAGTGTGTTTGCCAGGCGACAGCTTCAAAGTGCTCGGGGCGTTCCCCACGAAAGAGCCATCGCTGTAAACGTCCGCTCCATCGGGAGTCGAGACAACCTGCACGGTTCCAGCCGCTTCAGTCGCGCTGGTCGTGGTCTCCGCTTTTGCCGCCCCTTCTGCGGGCGTCGCGGCGGCTTTATGGGATTCGGCGGAATCCTTCGTGACCGTTGTGGTCACTCCAACCGGAATGAACTCGCGCTCCTTCTCTGCCACTGAAACCGGGACGCCGGAGACAGACTGCAGCGCAACTAGGATGGCGCGATAATTTTCCTTGTCTCCCTGCAGCAGAATTCCACCTCCTTTGCCGTCAGGCGTGGTGTACTGGAGTCCGACGAAGTGCAGGCGAGTCTTGTGGAACAGTCCAAATAGGGCGACAGGTGCGACGAGCACGGCCAATGCAATCATGGTGCCAACGCGGCGGTGCGCTTCCTGACCGTAGCTGAGCCCGGTGACAGACTTAGGTGAAATCTCGAGTTTCTGTTTGTCCTTCAACTCCAGTGTGATGAGGTCTGAGGTGACAGTGAGTTTGTTGTCCCAGTCCTTAGCGTCGACCTTGGTGGCAACTGTCCCTCCGTTGTAACGCACACGGTTGAATGTGTTGCCTTGAGCAAGAGCAGAGACAGAGAACGCAAGAATGATGGCGAGTATCCGACGAAGCATCGAGGCCTCCTCAGAGGTGGAATTAGGGGGAAACAGGGAATTATCTCACCGCGGATGAGTTTCCAAACAAGAAATCCCAAGGCTATGGCTTCTCACTTCGGGTATCTTGCACCGTTTGAGCGGCGAGCTTGTGAGTTCCCCCACCTAGCGATGAGCCAGGCTGTATCCCGCGGCGGCGCCGGACGCGCCGATGTTGACCAGGGCTGTGATCCGTTCCAGCTTGTGGTGTCCAGTTCTGTGAAATATGTAGCTGAGGCCCACGACGCCGGCGGCTTCCAGTGCGAAGTTGGTGGCGAGCGCCGGCGTGCTGCCGCTGAACACGCGGGTCACGGGGTTCAGTTCCTTGCCGCCGCTGGCCAGATTGGCGTGCGTCGCATAGAAGTCAACGGCTGCAAGTCCGCCCACAGCGGCAAACAGGGCGCGATTCTTACTGTCCCAAAAGGGATGCGTGGCGGGCACTTTCGGCTGCCCGCTTACTGATACGAACGCCATCGGCCCCACGGAGACCGCGCTCGCCGGCAAGGTATGGGTGCTTGTGAACGCCGTGGCGTTCTCCGGCGGGGCCGAAGCTGGATCCAGGGATGCCATTTCGATTCGGTTCGTCTGGAGTTCGGAGGTCGGCTTCGAGACGGCGGACGCAGGTTCTTGGGCGAGCATGAACGCAGACAGGGCGACGAACGCCAGGACTATCAGCAGGGATTGGAGGGCCGTGCGATAAAGGGATTTTGGCATGATGACTTTGGTATCAGCCCAGGATCGGCCGTTAGGACTTGTACTTTCGCATCAGGTACGACCCAAGGAAAGGGTCCTAAAGTGTTCTTCTCGGTGGTTACCAGAGTTACCTTGGGGAGCTGGAGTGGCCGTCCTTCGCGCTGTTCGCCAACGGTGAGACTCTCCTTAGATTGTGCCAGTCGGTCCCCTGCCAGCCACGCATTCCGATTTTCCTAATGGCTGATGGCTGACAGCTGATAGCTGAACCGCTACCATTACCCATGCCCTCACCCACGGGCCACCCATGGCACTGAAGGAGTCGGAAGCGATCGTCCTGCGCACCTATCCGCTGCGCGAGGCCGATCTGCTGGTCACGCTGTTCACGCGCGCGGAAGGCAAAGTCCGCGGCGTGGCGCGCTCGGCGAAGAAGTCGAAGCGCCGCTTCGGAGGCGCGCTCGAACCGTTGACCTATGTGCGGGCGTTTTATGACGTCCGCGAGCGCCAGGAACTGGCGCGGCTGGATGCCTGCGAGGTGCTCGAGTCTCCGCTGGCGTCGGAAGTCAGCTATGCGCGGGCGGTGGCGCTGGGGCATGTAGCCGAGTTGCTGGACGAACTGCTCCCCGACCGCGAAGCCAACGACGCCATCTTCCGCCTGACACTGTCGATTCTCCATGCGCTTCAGAAAACGAGCGAAAGCTCCGGCATCTGGATGCCAATCACTTACTTCGAACTCTGGCTGACGCGGTTGGTAGGTTTTCTGCCTGAGCTGACCGAATGCATCGTCTGCGGCCGCACCCTGAACGGCAGCCGGGCGTTCTTTCATGCTCTGGCAGACGGGCTGATGTGTCCAGACGACAAGCGCCTGGCTTCGTCGGAGATTTCGAGCGAGTCGCGCGTCTTGGCTGCGCAGATGTTCCGCGCCCCGGTCGAGAGTTTTGTTGAGATGCCGTGGCCCAAGACGCAGGGAGCCGACTTGCGCAAGTTTCTGATTCAGACTCTACAGCGGCATATTGAGAAGAAGCTGGTCACGGCGGGCATGCTGGAGAAGGGCGGGTTTTAGCACGCCACCAGCTCGGAACACAACCCCGTAGCTGACGGCTGGCCGCTGCTTCCATTACAATCACTGATTAGCCCTTCGGTCCTCGAACGAGCCTGTGAATCCTCCCAAGTCCAACTCGCTGACGTTCCAGGATCTCATCCTAAGGCTGCAAACCTTTTGGGCCGAGCGCGGCTGCGTGCTGCAGCAGCCTTACGACGTCGAGGTGGGTGCGGGGACGATGGCGCCGGAGACGTTTCTCCGGGTGCTCGGGCCTAAGCCCTACAAGGTCGCGTATGTGCAGCCTTCGCGCCGTCCTGCGGACGGGCGCTACGGGGAGAATCCCAACCGGCTGTTCAAGCACATGCAGCTGCAGGTGATCCTGAAGCCTCCGCCGGAGAATGTGCAGGAGTTGTACCTGGAGTCGCTGACGGCGATTGGCATTGACCTGCGCCAGCACGACATCAAGTTTGAGGAAGATAACTGGGAGGCCCCCACACTCAGCGCGTGGGGTGTGGGCTGGCAGGTCATGCTCGACGGCCTCGAAATCACGCAGTTCACTTACTTCCAGCAGTGCGGTGGCGTGGATCTGTTCCCGATTTCAGTGGAGCTGACTTACGGGCTTGAGCGCATCGCCGCGTTCCTGCAGGATGTGGATTCGATCTACGACATCGTGTGGGCGCGCGATCCGGAAACGGGGAACGTGGTGAAGTATGGCGACGTGCGGCTCGCGGATGAGCTGCAGTTCTCCGTGTATAACTTCGAGGCTGCTGATGTGGAGAAGGCCTGGAAGCACTTCGAGCTGTGCGAAGCGGAGTGTAAGACGTTGCTGGAGAAGTATGCCGCGCTCGGGAAAGATGATGGTTCAGGCGACGGAAATCCCCACCTTTCGCAAAGTGCGCGAAAGATGGGGCACCCAGGCAACGCGTCTCCCGAGAAGGCACGCTTTCCGCTGCTGGGCGCTTACGATCTTTGTTTGAAGTGCTCGCACATGTTCAACATTCTCGATGCGCGGGGCGCGATTTCGGTAACCGAGCGTGTGGGCGTGATTGCCCGGGTACGGGCGCTGGCGGTGGGGATCGCCAAGGCCTGGGTGGATCAGCAGAAAAGCGAAGCTTCATCGACGGAGAAGTCGGACGAGGCCGAGCCTGTGGGAGAGAAGAAGTCCAAGGGAAGGAAAGAGACGCTGTCGCCGGTAGGCTAGAGCGGTGCTCCCACGGGGGCCGAGGGCGGGACGCCCTCGGGACAGCCGGCGAGACGCCGGCGCTACAGGTTCGGAGAAGTTTGCACAGGTCGGGTGTGATGCCCATCACATTCGGTTGGGACGGCGGTCTGAGAAACTTGGTGGTTTGAAGGCATGCCAGATTTTCTGCTAGAGATCGGTTGCGAAGAGATTCCGGCGCGGATGATCGACGTGGCGTCGCAGGAATTGCGCGAGCGCGTCGCGGCGCTCTTGAGCCGGGAGCGGCTGGCGGGTGGCGAGGTCAGTTCGTTTGATACGCCGCGGCGGCTGGCGGTGCTCGCATCAGGAATTCACGCGGCACAGGCGGATGTGACCGAACAAGCGATCGGGCCGTCGGTCAACGTCGCATACAAAGATGGGCAGCCGACGCCGGCGGCCGTTGCCTTCGCCAGGAAGGCAGGCGTTGACGTCGCACAACTGGAGAAGGTCACGACTCCTAAGGGTGAATATCTCGCCGCGAAGGTCACGAAGAAGGGGCGCAGCGCGGCCGAGATTCTGGCCGAGTCGCTTCCCAAGGAAATCGCCACCATCTACTGGCCCAAGAATATGTACTGGCGCAAGCCGAACGAGCGCTTCGTGCGTCCGGTGCGCTGGCTGGTCGCGATGCTTGATGGGGAGACGATTCCGCTGGAGGTGGCCGGCATCCGGGCAGGGAAGACCTCGCGAGGCCACAGGATTTTGTGTGGCGGCGAGGTAGCAGTTCCGCGCGCAGGCACAGCCTACGTGGATTCTTTGCGGGCAGCAAAAGTTTTGGGACGCGGCGAACGCGAGCATCAGATTCGCAAGGCGCTCGATGCGGCGACGCGCAGCGTCTCTGGCGCCCGCTGGCGGGAAGACAAGGCGCTGCTCGATACCGTTGTGAACCTGACGGAGTTCCCGTCGGCGATTCTGGGAAGCTTTGATCCGCAGTTTCTGGCCCTGCCGGAAGAGGTGCTGGTCACGGTGATGCGCGATCACCAGAAGTATTTTGCCGTGGAGGATGCGACTGGCAAACTGCTGCCCCATTTTCTGGCGGTGCTGAATACGGACAGCGATCCGCAGGGGCTGATCCGGCATGGCAATGAGCGGGTGTTGCGGGCACGCTTCAACGACGCGCGCTTCTTCTGGGAGACGGATCAGAAGCGGTCTCTGCTGGAGCGGCTGGATTCGCTGCGGCACGTGACGTTTCAGAAAGACCTGGGCAGTTATTACGAGAAGACGCTGCGTGTGCAGCGGTTGTGCAGTTGGCTCAGCGAGATCATCAAGCAGGGCGGGATGGCGGTGCGTCCAGGCGTGATTCACAAGGCGGCGTGTCTCGCGAAGACCGACCTGACCACCGAACTGGTGAAGGAATTCACCGAACTGCAGGGGATTGTCGGCGGTTTGTATGCGCGGGTACAACAGCTTGATCCGAGCTTGCCGGAGGCGACGCGGTTCGCGATTGCAGACACGATCTACGATCACTACAAGCCCGAGTCGACGGAAGATGCCGTGCCGCGCTCAATGGAAGGGGCAGTGCTCTCGATCGGCGACAAGGCGGACACGATCGCGGGTATGTTTGCCCTGGGAATGGTTCCGAGCGGGTCAAAGGATCCGTTCGCGCTGCGGCGGCAGGCAAACGGGATTGTGAAGATCGTCGCGGAGAAAAAGTTGCCGTTGCGGCTGGGCGACGTGATGCGCGATGCACGTTCGGGATACAAAGGGTCGGAAGCGGAGAAGAAGTTTGTCGCCGAGGAGAAGTACGAAGAATCGATCCGGACTCTATTCTGTGAGCGTCTGGAGTTCTATTTGAAAGAGACTCACGGGTACGCCTACGACGTGGTCAATGCGGTGCTCGCGGCCGACGCCGAGGATGTGGTGGATGCGCTGGCGCGCGCGGAAGCCGTGGCGAAGGCACGTCCCTCGGCTGACTTCGAGTCGATTTCCGTGGCATTCAAAAGGATGAAGAATATCCTGAAGCAAGCGGCGGAGTCTGGGAAGAGAATCGCAGAAACCGTGGACTCTGGCGCCTTGACAGAAGAGAGCGAGAAGGTGCTTGCGGAGCAGGTTCCTCGGACCGCTGTCGCAGTCGAAAAGCAGCGGTCGGCAAAGAATTATGACGCGGCCCTGTTGGAGATTGCGAAGCTGCGTCCCGCGATTGACAAGTTCTTCGACAAGGTCATGGTGATGGTCGAGGATGAGCAGGTCCGAGCGAACCGGCTGGCACTGCTGCGGACGCTGTTGAAAGAGTTTTCCACGATCGCGGACTTTTCTGAGATCGTGACGGAAGGGAAAGCATAGAGCATGCACACCTCGCGGGCGAAAGCCCGATGAAGATTTGGGAAGCGTTAGCGCGGCTGTGACAGCGTAGCGCCACCCAAATGAAATGCAAGATCTGGATTTGGATTCGCAAAATCACGAGACAAAGGACTAATAGTCATGGCGACGATCACTCTCCCCGAAGCCGAAGTTGAGACTGGCAAGCAGGAAATGAAAAAGAGCGCAACCAAGTACGTCTACTTTTTTGGCGGCGGCAAGGCCGATGGCAACGGCAAGATGAAGGATGTGCTCGGCGGCAAGGGCGCTGGCCTCGCCGAGATGACCAATGCCGGGCTCCCGGTGCCTCCGGGGTTCACGATTCAGACGGAAGCCTGCCGGGAGTACATGCGGCATGGTGCTGCGTCGAAAGACGTCGACCGGCAGATGGACGAGGCGCTGGCCAAGTTGGAAGCGCTGCAGGGCCAGAAGCTGGGGACGGGGGAGAATCCGTTGCTGGTGAGCGTGCGCTCGGGCGCCAAGTTTTCCATGCCGGGCATGATGGATACGATTCTCAATCTTGGGCTGAACGACAAGAGTGTGGACGCGCTGGCGAAAGTTAAGAATAATCCGCGTTTCGCTTACGACTCCTATCGCCGTCTGATTCAGATGTTCGGCAACGTCGTGCTCGACATTGAGAAACCGGTATTTGACGAAATCTTCGACGCCAAGAAGAAACAAAAGAATACCAAGTTCGATACGGGCCTCGACGCCAAGGCGCTACTAGAGGTCATCGCGGAGTACAAGAAAGCCGTCAAGAAGCACGCCCAGCGCGACTTTCCGCAAGATCCGCACGAGCAGCTGGTGATGGCGCGCGACGCCGTGTTCCGTTCGTGGCAGAACGATCGCGCCAAGCACTATCGCCGCATCAACAACATCGATGACATGCTCGGTACCGCCGTCAACGTGCAGATCATGGTGTACGGCAACCTCAGTGACACCAGCGGCACCGGCGTTGGCTTCACACGCAACCCGGCCACTGGAACGAAAGAGTTCTACGGGGAATTCCTGCTGAACGCGCAGGGCGAGGACGTGGTTTCGGGCGTGCGTACTCCTGTTCCCATCCGCGAACTGCAGAAGATCATGCCCGATGTGTACGACCAGTTGCGCGACATCACAACGCGGCTGGAGAACCACTATAAGGACATGCAGGACTTCGAGTTCACTATCCAGGACGGCAAGCTCTATATGCTGCAGACGCGCAACGGCAAGCGCACGGGGCTGGCGGCGGTGCGAGTGGCGCTCCAGATGGTGGAAGAAGGGCTGATCACCAAGGAAGAAGCGATCTTCCGTGTCGAGCCGAACCAGTTGTATGACTTCCTGGTGCCGCGGCTGGATGAGAAGAGCACAAAGGTTGAGGTGTTGGCGACCGGATTGCCGGCTTCGCCGGGCGCAGCCGTGGGTCAGATCGTCTTTACGGCAGATGAAGCGGTGAAGAAGGCAGGGCACGGGGCGAAGAAGAATCCGGTGATTCTGGTGCGCGCGGAGACAACTCCGGAAGACATTCACGGCATGGAAGTAGCCAAGGGAATTCTTACTTCGCGTGGTGGAATGACGAGTCACGCTGCGGTTGTGACGCGCGGCATGGGCAAATGTTGCGTGGCTGGGGCGGGGGACATCACAGTCGACGAAAAGAAGCGTGAGATGCGGGTGAAGGGGCAGACGTTCAAAGAAGGCGACTGGATTTCGCTCGACGGTACGACGGGGCGCGTGATCAAGGGCAAGCTGAATACGATTCCTCCGAAGGCGGACGATCCGGAACTGATGACGCTGATGGGTTGGGCAGAGCCGTTCCGCAAACTGCGAGTGCGTGCCAATGCGGATATTCCTCGTGACGCCGTTCAGGCGCGGGCGTTCGGCGCGGAAGGCATCGGGTTGTGCCGCACCGAGCACATGTTCTTCGGCGAGAAGAAGCTCCCGCACATGCGCGCCATGATTCTTGCTCGCGAAGAGAAATACATCCCGGCCGCTCTTGCTGAGCACAACCGGAAACAGCGCACGCGACTGACTCTCAAACAATTGGAACCGGGCCTCCAGTCCGACGTTAGGCAGCGGGCTCAGGAACTCGCGCGGCGTGGTGCCTTAAAAAAGCTGCTGCCCCTGCAGCGTAAGGATTTTATCGGCGTCTTCCGGGCTATGGATGGGTTCCCGGTCACGATCCGCACACTCGACCCGCCACTGCATGAGTTCCTGCCGCGCCGCGAAGACTTGATGGTCGAGATTGCGGTACTCGAAGCCACCAAGCCGAAGTCGCTGAAGCTGACGGGGCTGCGGAAGCTGCTGGCACGCGTGGAAGAGTTGCACGAGTTCAACCCCATGCTCGGACATCGCGGTTGCAGGCTGGGCATCACGTATCCGGAGATCACCGAGATGCAGGCCCGAGCCATTTTCGAAGCAGCTGTTGATGTGGCGAAGAAGGGCGTGAAGGTACATCCGGAAGTGATGATTCCGCTGACTGCAACGCTCAAGGAGATGGCGAACCAGGCGGCGATTGTGCGGCGGGTGGCCGAGGAAGTGTTCAAAGAGAAGGGAACGAAAGTCGACTACATGGTTGGAACCATGATCGAGTTGCCGCGAGCAGCGCTGGTGGCAGACGAGATCGCCAAAGAGGCGGAGTTCTTCTCCTTTGGTACAAATGATCTGACGCAGACGACATTCGGATTCTCGCGCGACGACGTGAACAAAGTGCTTCCGACCTACCTGGCGGAAGGGATCCTGAAGCAAGATCCGTTTGCGGCGCTGGATCGCGACGGCGTGGGACAGTTGGTAAGGATGGCGACCGAGCGCGGACGGAAGACGCGTCCGACGCTGAAGGTGGGGATTTGCGGCGAACATGGCGGTGAGCCGTCGTCAGTGGAATTCTGCCATCAGGTTGGTCTGAACTACGTTTCGTGCTCTCCATTCCGTGTGCTGACGGCAAGGCTGGCGGCAGCACAGGCGGCGGCCACAGATACGTTGAAAGTCGAGGGTGGAAGGACCAAGTAAAGCGCGACCACCAAGGGCACGAAGTATCACGAAGGAGTCTCAAGTTTGTCTTACCTTCGTGCTACTTTGTGTCCTTCGTGGTCTTATTGCACTTTCTGGAGGCGGGCGATCAGCTTCTGTGCCAGATTTTCCTCAGATTCTGACCACAGGAGGCGCGTGGTTGCCTGCGTATTCTTCTCAGCCTTCATCGTGAACTCGACCAGCTTGCTTACGTTGTCACGAACCTTGGCCTGGGTTTCCTCCGTAAGCGCGACGTTTTCCTGAAGGAAGGGCGAATCGAGACCGAAGTCTACCTCGATGTGCCCGGTCTGTTCGTAGGCTCCCTCATCAAATTCCTCACCCTGCACGATGAGTTTCACCAGCGAGGGCACGAGATTCCACTGCTGGCCGGATTCGTCAGGCATCCAGAGATCCCAATAGGCGTCGAAAGTGTAAGCATAGTCGTCGTGAACCAGATCGGCGGCGATCAATACCGCTTCCTCGGGAGCAATGCCCGGTGAAAAGCGCCGCTCGAGTACGGAGGCTTCGTTCCAGGAAACGGGCTGCACGGCAACATAGGCGATTCCCGGACGTTGCGCGGAAAAGGGGAACTGCTGCAGGACGGCCAACACGTGCGGCAGGATTCCCGGGCCGGAGACATCGGGAAACCACAGGGATAAATAAAGAGAATCGGGCATGCGCAGGAGTCGGCGTATCGCCTGCATCTATTTTAGCGCCCGACAAGGTTGGGAGCGGAATATGCCGGTTCGGTTGGTTCGGCATTGATCGAGAGAAAGGCGTGGGACCAGAATGTCGCCGCAATCTCGCATGCTTGTTCTGGCTCTTTCACACCGATCCCTGGTCGCGGCAGATCCCAGCACAAGGATGCGATGGGGCACGATCTGGCTGGGGTCTTAAGACTGCCAAAGGCCCTACCCACAGGTGCGGGCATGGTCCAGTTTGGTTCCGACGAGCATCTTTGGTGAGTAGTCATCTGGTGGGCAGCCGTCTTTCAGGCGAAGCGAAGGATCTTGCGCGCATCGCCACCATATTCCGGGGCAGGCTGTACTACGACCCAGTCACGACTCTTTTTGACACTCCGTATGCGCGCTGTTAGTATCAAAAGTCCAGATGTAGGCTCCCGCCAAAGTTCGTCCCCGTCGTCTAGCCCGGCCTAGGACATCGCCCTTTCACGGCGGTAACACGGGTTCAAATCCCGTCGGGGACGCCAACAATCCAAAAGACTTAGGAAAATTGGCCCTTTTGAATCAGGGTCCATTAGGGTCCAAGTGATTATTGGAGAGTCGGCGTGATCGCCTTTGATGCGGAACCATCCGCCATGATCAGCTTTGCAATTCTGGCTTGTGCATCGCGTTTCAACGGCGTGACGGCTTGCGTGTAGGTATCTGCTGTGACTTTGAAGGTAGCGTGGCGCAGCAGTTCTTGGATGGTCTTGATGTCTTCTCCATTGGCTTTCATCAAGGTTCCGAAACTGTGCCTTAGCGTGTGCCAGCCGACTGGTACAGAAATGCCCGCCTTCAGCAGCGCAGGTTTTAGATGCGCTCGGTAAAGCGATCCAGGCCAATACGGTTGGATTCCCGCCCGATGTGGGCTTGCGAAAATCCAATCGCCCGGTTGGTTGTATGGCGCTTCCTGCCTCCATTTCCAAAGCATGTCTGCGATTTCTGCATTCATGGGAATCGGCTTGCGTGAAACTTCCGTCTTGCAGGGAGTAATGACCTGACGGGAAACGGAGCGGGTCACGTTCAATTCGAGTTGACCGAATCTCACATCTTCCCACTTCAGTCCCAACAGTTCCCCCACTCGCAAACCGCTCACCGCATCGAGAATCACCGCAGTTCGGCATGGTTCCTTGATCCAGGAGAAGAGGCGTTGAATCTCTTCCACTGACAAGACGGTCGGAATCTTGGAGCGTTTGGCGCTCTGACGAACTTGCGTGATTGGATTCTTGTCCGTCCATTCCCACCGTATGGCGTGGCTGTACAGAGCACTCATGATGTTTCTGATCTTTGCCCTGCTGCCCCGTGCCAGAGGCACAGTTTTCAGCCACTGTTCCACCTGGACTGCTTTGACATCTGCGAGCCGGTAAGATCCCCATCTCGGCCCAATCCACTTTTTCAGGTAGCCCTCGTAAGTTTCCTGTGTCGAATAGGACTTGCGCCCTTCTTCGTGCTCGCAAACTGTTCCGATGGCTGGACGTTTCTTGGAGAAAACATCCGGCATCTCGTGTTCGCGATAGTGTTGAACGAGAGTCGCAATGGTGATCTCTTTCAACTGCTGACGAGGGGTTGTTTCGTTGATGGTTAAGCGAAGAGCGTCTGCCGCAGCTTGCGCCCTGGACTCGTTTGGGTACTCGTCCAAGTTTCCAAGCTGCGCTTTCCGGCGAATTGGTTTTCCTTCGGCGTCTTTTTCCCACCATCGGTAAACCCATACGGCAGGGCCTCTCTTTCGCTCTTCTAATCTGAGACTTCCACCTTGATATCGTGTGCGTCCGAACAAAATTCCTCCTTTGTTCAGACGACACCGACAGCCTTGCTTAGAATAACCCATTCGCAAAGCAGTTTCGATGTTTATTCGCCTGTGCATGAAAATTATTTAGCTCGCGATTTTTTCCAGCCATTCATTCAATGCCGACACGCGGAATCGCCAGAGCTTGCCGATCTGAATTGCCGCGATCTCACCATTGCGGGCTAATTTCTGAAGTGTCTTTGGATGGATTTTGAGCAGTGCAGCTGCTTCTGAACTGTCGAGCAAGGGCTCAAACGCAGCGTCATACGAGGAGACTGGCATCTTGCGCTCTTGAATGTGGAGTTGTTGGTTCCCATTGCCGATGGTTTTCATTGGAATGCCTGGTCCTCCCGGAAATATGTGATTGCCAGGCCGAGCGGGTTTGCCTGAATCAAATCATTCGGCACCGAGTCACGAAAGAGAAAGACGAAGTGTGCGGTGTACAGCGTTCGCTTGATCTCAACATGTTCGGCGGGTGAGTAGGCGATCTCGTAGAAATCGACGGTGGCCTTGTAAGGAGCCGAGCGCAGGTCCTCGATTGACACTTTCCCCACGTCGATATCGATGTCAGGCGCACTGGAATCCTGAAGATAGCCCTCAACCGTATGATTCTTGCGATATGCCTCAGCCACACTGTTCGCGAGTTGGGCTTCCATGAAAAGCAGCGACTTCTTGAAATTGTCGCGGACAGTGTAACGGTTCCGGCTGTAGTAGAGCCGGCAAAAATCGCTTAGGAAGTATTTGATCTCCGCGTCTTGAGGCTTGTAGCCGAGGGTGTCGTACCTCACGGCCTCCGCTCTGCCGATATCATTGATGCGGATGACCAGAGGCTTAAAGTTCTCAACCATGCGAACAGTTCTGACGTTCGCATAGATCAAGCCTGCCGAGACCACCGCCATCGCCAACAGCGCGAGCTTCAAGTACGTGTTCGTGACAATGGCATCCCCAAATTGCTCTGCGTAGAGCTGCTTGGCGGCACTGAAAGTAGCGTCTTGTTTCTCTTCTGCACACATGGCCTTACCCTCGACTGATGTAAGCGACCATTGCCGCCGCCAGCCCGGAATCTGCTCCAGCAGCCCCGCTAAACAGGTGATTCGTCAAAGCGGGAATCTTCAGGAGCCCGTAAATTGCGATCAGCAGGAAGATAAACATTGCAGGGAATGCGGTCATCCACTGCTCGACCGTCAACCCGCCCGTGTCAATAGCGAAGAACGCCAGCAGCAGCTTCCCGAAGATGTACACGAATGCACTGGCAACCACCTGATAGAACGAGTACTGAAGGAAAGCCTTGAACCATCCCCAGAAAAGCCAGTCCATCTTGGGGACAACGAAGAACGGTATGAATACAGGCCCGACCAGCAACAACACGGCTTGGGCAATTAAGCCGAATCCTATGATCATGAGCACGACGGCCTGCACGGTAGCCAAAATCACGTACAGAACCACGAACGTCAGAGTCTCATGAAAATTGATGGCGCTCGGCTGTTCCATTCCTTGCTCAACCTCAGTCACTTTGGTTTCGATCAGACGCGCCTGGTCCATGCCGATGCTGTTTGAGAGAGATGATGCCTCTTGCATCACCAAGTCGGGGAAGCTCATGCCAAAGCCGGGAATTGGCGTGCTGTAATACTTGACCATCGCAAAGCCAAACGCGATCACAAGCAACAAGCGGCTGAAGCGGGCGAAGTTGAAACCCTCGCCACCTTCAGCGCTTGAGAGGGCTGACTGCACTCCAAACCACGCAATAAGGATCGTGGCAAAGCCCCGGAAGAGGTTCTGGCCCATTCCAACGAACAGGTCGAGCTTCGAGGTCATCAGGCCTCGAATGATGTCTTCGAGGGAGGTGAGCGGATCTTGGACGGGAGCAAACATTTCATACTCCCGCGTTACCGGCCCGTAGGCGTTTGAAGCTGTGTCGGGATGGAGCCAGTGAAACTCATGGTGTCCGAGAAATGCTGTTGCCGATACAGCTCTGTGTTGATGGTGCCAACGCCGGTCGTGCGGTTGCGCTCGGTCGTGACAAGTTGCTGTTCCAGCAGCGACGCCAGGAGCTTGTTCGTGTCTTGCATCGTGCGCACAAGCAACATGCTGGCAGCATTGATCTTATTCAGGACCGCAACCTGCGTATTGAGATCAGAGTCGGACGACAGCGAATCGTCTTCGAGTTGCTTGATGTGCGTCTCAAGTTGCTGAGCATGGTTCCGCATCTCGCCGATTGTTGCCATGCTGTTAACCGTGGAGCCATCTGATAACTCTTCCAGCCCGTACGAACGCTTTAGGCCGTCGTAGGTGTTCACTCCGGTTGGATCGCTCAAAGACCTATTGATCTGCCCGTAGCCCTGCTGCGCGATGCTGTAAGTTCCCGAGTTGATGCCATTGACCCAGCGGGACGTGTTGCCGAGCGTGTTGGCCGCACTCAGGTTCGTCCAGAGCGTAGGAATGGCGCGATACCGGGCCACCATGTTCTGGAGTTGGCGAGCCTGCGACTGGATAAACATGAATTGCTGCATGTGGACGTTGTACGACTGCTGAAGCTGCTGCAATTGTTTCTGCAATTGCAGATAACGCAGCACAGCGTTGTGGTAGTTCGTTGGGTCATAAACGATCCCACTGCCAAACTGAGCGAAAACAGGGCTGACTGAGAAAGCCAGCAGAAGCGATATCAATGCAATTTTGCGTTTCATAGGTACTCCTTAAATGTCCGAAGGCATTTCGTGTTGTGCGTAGTCGGGAACGAGAAGGTCTTGCATGAGGTACACCTTCACGCGGTGCCCTTCTCGAATGGTGATCGTTGGGAGCAGGTTCAGAAACCTATCCAGAATGTGCATTGACGACTGCGAGAGGCTTGTGGCGATGCCCTGTCGGTAAGCATCTGCCGGAGTCTCGGCAAGTCCGAGACTCGTTGTGTTGGTGCCGACTTCGGCCAGCCCCCCGATCGCGCCAACTGCGATGGATGCGCCAAATATTTGCAGGTAGTGATGATTAACTTTGTCCTTGAGACCAGTTTCGCCAATCTGGTTCAAGCCCTGGAATTGATCGAGGTCAACGGAGTAGCCGTCCGGCATGATGAGCCGATGAAAGACCACAGCCAGGCGCGTCTGCCCGAAGCCCTCGACCCGCTTCGTTTGTCCCATGACTTTTGTGCCGGCAGGGATGAGCAGGCGCTGTCCGTCGTGGGAGTAGATGCTATTGGTCATCATGCAAATGACAGGACCGCTGAAGTCACCGTTCAATCTCGTGACCAGCGTGGTTTCAAGGACCGTCCCTTCAAAGACCAAGTAGTCTTTGCCGCTCGACTGATTGAAATTCGGATTGCTCCTCTTCTTCGACGGCTCTTCAGAATTGGCGGACAGTTGCGATGTCTGCGGCACGCCATTGGCAGGGGGAGTTGGGGGAGGGCTCGGCATCTCAAGGGCTGACAAATCCATCGCCAATTGGGTTGTCGGGTCCGCAGTCGTTTTGGTTGGGTCGCCAGCCTGCGGCGCGCGGTAGCTCAGGGACACATTGGACGCGAAACGCGCCATGTACTCCCGACGACGCAAATCTTGTTTGATCGGATCTTGCTCCGCGGGGGGAGCGGAGCCTTGGTTCACTATGGCCGGACTCGGGTCATCCACACGTCCGGGCTGTTGGCCGAAAAGACGCTGTGCCGGGGTAAGGGGCGTCTGCTGGTCACGCCGTACCTGCTCAAGGCGGGATGCGATTTCTGCAGGGCTCAGTCCAACGACTGTTTCGGCCTTTGCAGTCTCCGGCTTTTGCGATGACTTCGCGCCTTTCGCCGGCCCCGAGACCCAAAGCATGATCATGATGACTGCGGTCAGACCCATCACGACCCAAGTCTGAGCATTCTTGGGCAGGACACCCGGAGCAGGCTTTCGCTTGTCCTGGACATTGGGCGTCAGATTCTGAGTTTCGTTGACCTGCGACATGGCACTACTCCTGCCTCTTGAAATCCATGCGGTGCTTCCCGATTACGAGATAGCCAGAGTCAAGGATCTTCGGCACGACATAAACGCCGTTCCGCAGATCAAAGTTGATGAGATTCGGTGAGCCGTCTTTGACCTCGTATAGCGTGGGCTTCTCCTGTGCGGCAGAGCGGATGTACGTGAACCTGTCATCGTGATAGATCGCCGACACGAGAAAGGGCTTCTTGTCCTTATCAAAGGCGTAGTCGAATTTCAGCCTGTTCACCGGATAATCGGCTCGGAAGGTCTCTTTGTCTCGCTCAGCGCGAGTTGCAGCAATTGCAGCCTGCACTCGCAACGCTTCCACGTCGCTCGATGGCACAAACTTGGGAGGAGCATTAATAGCCTGGACGATGGACTGATCCTTGGGCTCGATGAACACCTTCACGTCGGGATCATCGCTTTCTCCGACTTCCTTCACGAGGAACGAATACACGTTGCCCGACGCAGTAATCAGCGTCACGTCCGTGCTCGTTCCTTGCTTCGCCGGTTTGATATAACAGAAATTCTGGGTTCCTTCGACCACCCAGAAATCCTTGTCCCCGGTAACGAAGTCGAGAATCTTCTCGTTCTGGGGGAGGACAATCAGCGTCGTATAGCGGAGCTTCGCCTTAATCAGAACGATGTCCTTGGCTGCATATTTGACCGTTCGTGCCTCGCGATTCTGGGCCGCAGCCGAAAGCGCCAGGACCGCGAGGAAAGTGATTGTGATTGCTCGTTTCATAGGGAACTCCTTGCCAAAACCTCCAAACCTTTTTCAAAGCCATGCTCACGAAACGCCTGCTCGCGCCTGAAACTCTCATTCGGGTCGCTCGTGTACAGCCAGTAGCTCTTTTCATCAACCTCAAGGTTGACGACCTTCGCCAGATCGGGCCGCTTCACCAAAGCCTGCCGCTTGGGAATCAGGGCCGAAATCATCTCAATCTCGTTGTCGTTCAAGTGGAAAGTGTTCCGGTACAGGTCGCGATCCATGTCCGGGTTTGCCAGAAAAATCTTGGTTGCACAGCTTTCAATCACAACGTTCACAATCTCCGACTTGTCCAACTCATCGAGTGATTGCGTCGAGAGGATCATGGCGGCATTCTTCTTGCGCCAGGTCTTCAGGGCCTCCACGATGTAGTTGCGAATTGCCGGATGCCCGAAGAATCGCCAAGCCTCATCAATGAAGAACGCCTTGAACTTCGTGACAGCCTCCGAGCTGTAGATGAATGCATTCGCCCGATGCAGGATGTAGAAGAGCAGAGGCTCAATCAGTCCGGGGTAGCGGTCCATCCCCTCGAAATCGAAACACTGAAAATGCGAAAGCGTCAGCGTATCGCTCTCGTTGTCGAAGACGTGCTCGTATTGCCCGCCCCGCACCCACTTCTCCAGCCGATTGGCCAACGATTTCTGCAACGTATTTGCCAAGACGCTCAGGGTCCGCAAGTTCGCCGGCAGGATGTACAGGTTCTGGATCTGTCCGAAGAGATCCTTTTCTTCCGCCTGTGTCAGAGGAATCACGCCACGACCTTCGGCGAGCACCTTGACGAAAGAGAAAAGGAAGTTCAGGTTCTCAGGTGTCGGCTCCAGTGAAAACGGATTGATCGTGAATTCCGAATGCTCCGCGCTGACCTTCAGATAAGCGCCGCCAAAGAGCTGTGTAACGCTGCTAAAACTCCCTCCCAGATCGAAAATGAACGTGTACGGGTCGTACTTCTGTAGATTCGTGATGAGGAAGTTTAGGAAAAACGACTTGCCCGATCCGGTTCGGCCCAGGACAACGGTGTGAGCCGTGTCCTGATAGTGCAGGTTCAGGAAGTAAGGCGTACCGTGATTCGTCTCAAGCACTGCCAAGTATTCGGCTTTTAGGTGCTTGTTCTGTCGCTCCCCACTGTGCAACGTGAACAGAAACGAATAGTCAGCATAATTTGCGTTCAGCAACCAGAGATACCGAAGATTGAAATGGCGGTTTCCCGGAACTGTCGCGAAGAACGCATTCAGCAGGTTGTAGCGTTCCTCGAACAGCAAGCCATCGTGCATCGAAAACACTTTGTAGAACTCAGCGCACGCCTTTTCGACGGCAGATAAGTCCTTGTCGTAAACAACGACCGTGAGCGAGAACTCCCCGAAGTAATTCCCATTAAGCTCGATTTCCTTCAGGCATTCACCAAGGCTGCGGACGAGCGATTCCTTGGAGTCGTCTACCAGCAGTTCGCCCGGATTCGTTGAGCCGTCGGCCTTGAGCTGGCTAAAGAGCGAAGTCTTGCTGTTGTGGAAGTGACGCCGCATGGACTGAATCCGCTTGCGGGCGGCCGTATTGTCCTGTGCCTTCCACTCCGTAACGATGTGATAGCTGGCCCCGACTTCCAGCAATTGCCGAAGAATCAAGGGCCAGCTCTGCGCGGTGGGCTCTTTTAGGGAGAGGGCTTTCACGTAGCAGTCGTCGATCAGGAGATGACCCGGATAACACTCAAGCGCCGAATCAGCCAGGAAGTAATCCACATGCGTGTCATATTTCAGCCGCGCATGTGCAATCTTCGCCGGGGAAAAGTTCAGGAGCCTTTTCAGAACCTTGAAGGCTTCCTGCTTGCCGCACGTTTCAATCGCGACAAAATCGCTGAGCTGAAGAATGAGGCTGCGAACTTGATGCCGCAACGTGCGGTGTTGCCTGTCAATCGCACTGCCGATCAATAGGGTTTGCTTCTTACTGCTGAGCAAGCCCCTCAGCTCTTCGAGCCCTTCCTTCGGCTCCGACGCGAGCTTCGCAATCGCACCCGTGACGCTGCGATGATGCGCCATGCCTTCATAGAGGATGACGTAGTAAATCCGGAGGGAGTAGAGTTCGCCGGCTTTCCTCTCAAAGTAGGCTGTCCGGTCATCAACCGCTTGCCTCACGACCGGGTTGTCGTATTCGCCATGCGGGATCGTCTCGCCACTGGACTTGAAGAGGATCTGATAGACGCGGTACTGCGGCCCCAGAAGCCGTAGAGCTGATTCCAGGCGCTTGGTCAGGCTGTCAGTCTGCTTGTGATCCAAACACTCGTAATCAACTCCCTCGACTCTGAGTACAACGCCAACGTCACCGCCTTTGGTCAAGAAGACCTGATCATCCAGAAAGCCAAAGACCGCCACATGCTCATTGAGAGCTCCGGTCTCCTTGTAGCTCTTGACGATCTTTGAAAGCCTAAGCATGTTCAATCACCCGGAGACTCGGCTCGAAGAACTTCGCCGGGTCATACTCACGACGGAACTTGCCCGAGTTGAGCAGGATTCGCAGGATCTGCGGGTCCGTCCTCGTCGCCCACTGCGCCAGAAGGAAGAGGCACCCGAAGAGCAACATGCCGCCGAATAAACTGCCGAAAAGGTTGAAAGCCGCCGCGCCCATGATGAGCGCAACGAAGAACAGCTTTCTTTCCGCGCCCAGAATTGTGAGCGGTTTGTTGATCGCCTTGTGAGTGGCGTTGATACGGCGCTCCGTCGGCATTGCTATCTCCTACGATCCCGGAAAGAGCCAGGACAGAAAGTTCACCGCTGCGATTGCCATTCCAATGCCGAAGACAATTCCGGCAAACATCCGCTTGTTTCCGCCTTCACCGAAGGCAAACATCAAACCGCCAACCACGATTGCGACAAGGCTCAGACCCTTGGCAATCGGGCCAGTGAAGGCCGTTTGGAGCTGCTGGACAGCGTTTTCCCATGGACTGTTGCCGGATTGCAGAAGGATCAGCGTGAGCATCAGGTTCATAAGTCACATCCTGAAACGTGCAGTCTTGCTGCACGTATGAACACTCAGACGCGGAAGAGATGCTGGAAGTTCTGCTTCCAGAGGCCAAATGCGGTTCTGGCCCACGCAGTTTAAGAAAATTGATTCCGTTGAACACCGCGCGGGACGCGGGATACAGCGGCACCTATCCCCGAGCAGCCGAAGTTTTGACAATTCAGAGACATTTAAAGTCTTACTTGAGGTGCTCGGAACGCATCGTACTTATCAAGTGTCTAAGTGAATAGCGCCTTGTCGGGGCGCTTTCGGCGCGAATCGCGTCAGCCGAGAAGTTTATGACGTGCGCCACTGCAACTCTTCGCGTGCCGCTGGGTTATTACTGGATTGTCCATTGCCCTCCCTGTGTCTGCCTGGGCAACTCACACAAACAATCAGCAACTCTCGTCGCGCAAACGGGTTGGCAATTGTTGTGTTCGTGTCTCTTTCAGGCAAGAAAAATCTGGGGATTGAATCGGAGGTGCTTTTGACGACCGCACAGGTTACTCAAAAGTTTAACGGCGATGAGACTGATCGAGATCTTAGAAAACCGCAAAGAGGCCCTGAAAGTTGCTGAGGTGGCAAAAATGCTGGGCGTTACGCCACAGCACATCTACAAGATGGCCAAGGCTGGACTGATCCCTTGCTTCCACGTCAAGGGTGCAGTGCGCTTCTGCCCCGCAGAGCTTGCAGAATGGATCAAACAGGAAATCGAACAGGCGAACCGGAAACGCAACGGGTCGTCAGGGGGCAACGGTATGAAGTACGGGACATGACAGTCACGCAACCAACTGGCAATGTCGAGGACATCATCGTTTCCAATCATCTTCCCAGAGAGCGATGTGCATCGGGAGCGCAGACTTTTGTTCATCGTGCACCCTGCGGGCTTCTTCGCGATGCATCCCGAGAAGTACGTAAATCATTGCCGCGCGGACCAGTTTGAAAAGCCTCAACGTCTTTGCGTTGAGGTCGCCCCGAGCTATGGAATACGCCAGACGATTCGAGAAGATTTCCAACTCGGGAGGCATGATACCTGCGAAGTCTTCGTGAACCCTGAGGTAGCTGTGCTCCAAGCGATTGCGAATCACGTAGTAGTCGCGCGCTTCGGGCTCGATGACGTCACCGTATTGTTCGTCGAATAGATCTTTCGCGAGCCAGAACAGACCGCGAAAGGGCAAGTTGTCCAGATTCACGAACTGCGAGCGGAGCGGGAACGGCTTCGAGCTGCGGTGTTGGTACCAGAGGGTTTTGAAGTAAACGTCGCGGTCCTTTATCCCGAGCTGGAGGTATTCGTTTAGGAAGAAAGCCAGCTTGTCGAACAGTGAATATGCCATCCGAAAAGCGATTTTGGTCTTTTCAACGGCAAGAGAATGACAGGAGTAGTCAAGTGTGTTGTACAAGAGAACTTCGCGATCGGAGAAGTGGACTTTATCCGTTTGGATCCCTTCATACAGGAGCCAGCGCGCCGATGCGTACTCTTGCTTCAGTTGGTTGAAAAAGCCGACCAGCGTTGGCGGCTCTTTCACCTTCGTCGTGAAAGTGGGCAACATCAATACGTCTCGATTGGCAATCGAGTGTGGGCCAAGATCGTTGAGTGGATTGAGGAATAGCCTGTTTTGTAAACACCATGCACGATAGCCTTGTTCGTCCTCTTTGTCGCCCATGGGATGGTCATGAATATCAATTTCGCTGAGATTTGGCACCACCGACTCAATCCGGTTCTTGACCGACTCAAAATGAGCCAAGGCTTGCGGATAGATCCCATCAAACAAGACGTCTTTCCCGAGTGCCGACGTGACACCTGCGTGAGCGAACTTGGCAAAGAGCAGTTGATGGCCCCGGTCATAGAGTGCTTGAGCATAAGTCTCTAATCCACAGCCCCGGTTTCCAACAGCCATTCCGAACTTAGGCTGCAGGGCGAGCGCTTGCTCCCAATATTCGAGCGCTTCGACAAACCGGCCGACCGTATCCATACAGTTCCCAAGATTCGTGAAGACCTGGCAGCGCCGAAGCTTACCCATCTTGGCGAAGCCAGAATGACTGACACATTTGCGGAGATGGAAAATCTGGTTTCCGAGTGCCGGGTGTTCCCAGTCCCATGGATTGGCGGTCTCATGCCGATTAAGGGCGGCCCACGTATTCGCGCGGAAATATTCCAGAAGCGCCGCGTCACTCTCCTCGATCTTCATCGATTCCAGTTGGTCCGCCATTTCCAAAGCCCTGCGCGCGCCATCGGGTTTCCCGAGGTCATCAGAGAGGTCGACGAGGTGCCCGAGGATCTCTAGGGCTTCGGCAACGCTCCTTCCGGCTAACTCAACCTTTACTAGAGCGTCATAAAACGCCACAGGATCTGAAGGATTCTCGGCCATGCTCCCTATTCTAAGTCGCCGAGGATAACAATTCGCCTCCCGCCCAGCCTGATCAGCCACACACAATGGAAATCTGTTTCGGCCTCTACGACGAGAGGCTCACTCTTGACGAGCAAACCAAATACAATTGTTAGTCTCGGCGACATTATTCGAGTAAGGACGCAGGGACAATGCCACCCGTACTAGATGAAGCACAGCTACGGCGAATCGAGAACGTCCACGGTGGTTTCTTGTACCAGCACCTGTACGCCGTTTCCATTCTCTTGAGTGGGGCTCGGATTGGGTGGAGTCAGATTAGCGTTGAGCGAGACGAGGACATCGAAGCGGAGCTTCCAGAGCAGCGGCTCTATATCCAGGTAAAGAAACGGACGGATAATCTCACTTTCGGTGATATCTCCGACGTTCTTGAACGCTTCGCGGAGATCCGCAAGGAACACCAATCCAACCATCGGGCCGGCATACCAGTATGCTGGATTATTTCGAACGCAGAACCTGGACCTGACCTGGCGCGCCGAGTTCAGAACGACTGGCCTGCTGACGTACATCTGCGGACCCCATTGACCTGCACCGGCGACGCCTCACTTCTTCCTGTTCCAGGCGCTTCCCTGCCTGAGATGTCTGAGACGTGTGTCCGTCTAGCAAGACAGGTGCCGCATTCTACCTTGCAGCCGGAAACCCTCGTCTGGAAGCTAGGGGCGCTGGTTCAATATCTGGCGACGGGGGCAATGCAGAACGAACACGCGCTTAAGGCTGAAGAGTTGCAACCACTCTTGGAGCAACTGATCACTCAGCTCCAAAATCTGCCAGAAGCATTGGACAACTACCGGCCACAGGAGAGCGAACCTGCATATCAATCTGAAGAACTGGTTCGTCTCCTCACTGGCTTCTCTGGATCAGGCAAGACGTCATGGGTTGGCGAGGTCGGCGCCCATACCGCCGATCCGTTGCTCTATTTCGATGTGGCAGAGATGCCAAGTGCAGGTATTCCTTCCGCGCTTGCCAGAGAGATGGCCGCATATGTTCTTCCCGACACCAGCCCAGAGCGGCAAAAGATTTTGCTGCCCGGCGTCTCCGGTATCCAAAGCCTTCGGGTCATCGACCGCTATGTGGCCGAGCACCGCAAGGGCATGACGATCGTTTTCGATAATGCTCACCGTGTAGCCAACGATGTGATGGTCGAAATCGTTCGTTCCATGCGAAGCGTGAAATGGATCGTCCTCGCACAGGATTGGCCCGGCAGCGAGTTCTTTGTGACCTCGACCGGAGCAAGGGCGGAGACGCTATCCGGCTGGTCCAGAGACACCATTGCACAAGAAGCAACGGCCATCGGATGCTTCGGCAGCATCGAGGACTTCGAGCGGCTTCACGATCTCACAGGTGCTCTACCACTGTTTGTACGGGATGCGAGCAGGATCTGCAAAGAAGCGTACCAGGGCAACGTGGCTTCCTACGTTGCGGATCTTTCAGATCACGTCTCAATTCATACGACCAGTCAAGAGGTCATCGTTTCTCAGGTTCTCGAACGGCTGTCCGAAGACACGAAGGCATTTGCCTCTTTGCTAGCGATCTTTACCGTTCCATTTCATCGTGACGTCGTTCTCCAAGTGACAGCGCCCGCGCTGGGGCTGACCCGCACTCAGGCCGCCCGTCACCTCCATGCACTCCACTCGTGGGGGATCATTCGATCCTCAGCAGGCGGCGACGTCATTCTGCATGACAGTTTCCGACTGTTGGTGAGCGAGCTTCTCTCGGAAGTTCCTGCTGCCGTTGTAGCGAGTGCTCGTGAAGAGCTTTATCAGTTCGTTTGGGCGCATCGGGAAGGTGGAGGCCCTGACCGTTTTCGCTTGCTGGCGCGCCTCATGTTCGAGACCAAGCGCATCCAAAATTTGGTCGACTTGCTCACGAACACTGCGGAGATTGTGCTTGAGTTCGGGCTTGAGGACGAAATGTCTGATCTGCTCATGAAGGCAGCCAACGATACATCCCTGTCGCCTGAAGACAGGTTTTGGGCCGAAGACACGCTCGCGTACTGGGCTATCAACCGGAAGAACGTCGCAGCGGCTCGCCCCCACATCGAGAACATTCAGGCGCTCCTCAAGGAGTTCGTGCCCTCTGAAACCATCCGAACGGCGGCTCTCTCAAAGGAGCTACTGTTTATTGGATTGGAATCAGATCTGACTAAGCTCCAAGGTGCCTACCGTCGCGCGCTCGCTTCGAGCCAGGAC
Organism: Terriglobia bacterium; assembly: GCA_020073465.1. GTDB lineage: Bacteria > Acidobacteriota > Terriglobia > Terriglobales > Acidobacteriaceae > Sulfotelmatobacter. The sequence goes on along the minus strand of JAIQFC010000009.1, from coordinate 52,469 downwards.
GCCATGGCGCGCCGGATTGTTACCTACAACTACGCTCACGGCCTACTCACCAGCGGACGCCCCGACCTAGCTCACCAGATCGCCACCCGGTTGGTCGGCGAGTACTACCAGCTGCTAGGCATCTCGATCAACGACGTGCTCTTTCATAAGCTGTATGAGACCAAGGCCAAAATCCGAAATTTTGATGAAAACCAGGACGAAGTAAAGAGGTTGGCGGACAGCCTGGATCTTCAGGCTTCGGCAGCAGCTAGGATGGGGCAAGTGCAGCCTTTTGCAAAGCTCCATGCCCACAAGTTCTTCCTACTATCCAGTTCATTCATTTCTGCTGTACGAGTCGGGCTGGACTTCGTCCATGAGTGTCTCACTGAAAGGGGAGACGCGGTCGGTGCCCGAGATTTCACCGAGCAGTTTTTGCTTCCTCTCATTCATGACCAAGGGATGATTGGTGCCTTGGTTCCCGTCCGTTGCCAATACGCGGTTGTACTCGCATTCTGCGGGGAGTTTCATCTTGCCTCCAGTACGCTTCAAGAGTTGGGACCCTATATCGTTGAAGGCACGGAACAAGCTGCCGAGTACGAAACTCAGGCTAGAAAGGTCGATCGAATCAAAGCAGGTGAGCTCCGTCTGCGCAGCCCGCGCCAGCTTCCCGCGCTGAAGATCCCGAAGGAAGCGATCCGGAAAAAGAGCAAGGTTGGGCGAAACGACCTTTGTCCTTGCGGGTCAGGCCTGAAGTTCAAAAGGTGTTGCGGATCGTGAGACCAGCAGATATCAGCTCGGTTCAATAGACACGCCAACGCGAGTATCAAGCATTTCTCGCCCCCAATGTGCCTATTGATCGTTCACATGAGCAGGGCACGACTAAGGGGCAAGCCGCGCTACGCTCCAGCCGTCCGGGAATAGTACCGGGATGTCGGCTTGTGGAATCTGGTGTTCCTGGCAACTCATGGATCACAGGCGAGTCAGAAACGATCAACACTTTCAATAGTGGTGTCTCCTTTCAACAAGCCCGAGTCAAAACGCGAAGTCTCTGCGTCTGAGTACGCAGAGGTCTACCAATGATTGGAAACACACTGCTCCTGGCACTTACCCTCTTCATGGCGTTCGGGTTTCTGTTGATGGATCGTCTGAAATTCCTGGTGCCGTACCGGGCGGCAATCTTTCGTAACTACGGATGGGCCATCGGTTTGTATGCGGCACTCCTGTTCGCCAATTTGTTCGCAGCGTTCTTCCTGCTCGCAAGACGGTTCTTCCTCAAGCACACCGGCCAGAAGCTGGTGTACGTGGACAAGCAGCTCAGAATCGGAGAGGACGACCTCTCCACTGAGATTCGCGAACGGTCCGAGGAGTAGGCAATGGGCCGCACGATAAATGACGAGACGTTAAGACCGACTCAATGCCAGGGCAGATCGACCGAACGGTCACCGCGCCCGATTTCTCACGAGAACCGTGACCATGAGGGCAAAAGCATCTACCAAAGTCGTGGCCAGCGGCATCGGCTGAGTTCCGACCAGTCAAGAATGCTCCAGGACTTGGGAGCCTTCAGAACCATCACCGCTAACTCCCTGCGAAAACATCTTTACGACAACGATGACGAACGATTCCGCAAAGACCTGCGAAGTCTCCGCGAGCAACGCCTTCTTACCGTCCAGTCCGGTTCGAGGGCAAGTGGTGAATACATCTCTTTGACAAGAGCCGGGAAGGAACTTACGCAGTCTGCCCTCTCCAACCGAGACCAAGTCGTCTACTCGGGAATCGTGAAGAAACGGGAACTGCGCCACGATGCCGCTATCTATGACGTGTACCAAAAAGAGGCACGGAAAATCTCCAAGGGGGGTGGCACACCAAAACGAGTTGTGCTCGATTTCGAACTGAAGAAGCAGGTCAATCGCCAACTCGCAAGAATCCAGACCATTCCGCCGGCAGAGCGTGATCGACAACGCCAGGAAATTGCCGAGACGCACGGACTAAAGATCGTGGAAGGCAAGATTCAGTTCCCGGACGTTCGCATCGAATTCGAGTCCCGAGATCAGGAGCAATGCAAGGTGGACCTTGAATGTGTGACCGGACACTACAAGGCCCGCCAGATTGCCGCCAAACAAGCGGCTGGATTCAAGCTCTACAACCAGGACTATCGCGGACGGTCAGCCGAACGCGGTGAGGACTTGATCGGTGAGGTGATGTCGTTATGAGAATTCGTCCAGAGGCCATCGCAGCCCTAACGCAATTTGGGTACACGCCGCGAGAGGCGGAGTTTCTGTACGTCGTGGCCGTGCATTCGGGTTTCTTCCTTCAACGGCAGTTCATGCAGTTTGTGGATGTTGCTGGCCGAGGTCCCGCGACGTATTTCCTCAAGAAAGCCATCCAGAAACAGCACGTGCGGGAACACCTGCCCGAGCGCGGCACCCAGAAGATTTACCACCTGTTCTCACGCACGATCTACGCCGCACTCGGGAACGAGAATTCTCGCCACCGTAAACCGGGGCGCTACGGACTGTTGGAAAAGGCAGCTGTAAGAGTCCTGGGCTTGGACTATGTGTTGTCACATCTCGACTGCCAATTCCTCGAAAAAGAGACCGACAAAGTTTCCTATTTCGCCGAGGCGAAACACGTTGGTCCAGATGCCTTGCCCGGGAAACTCTTTCGCGGACAGACGGGGGCAGAAACGCGTCGCTACTTCGTTGAGAAGTTTCCAATATTTATCTCAGGGGACGCATCGACATCGCTTACGAATTTCACCTACATCGAGGACGACATTCGTTCTTTACAAACCTTTGCTTCCTTCATCCAGAGGTATCGGGCTTTGTTTGATGCTTTGAGCGGCAGTTTCAAATTGATATTCGTCTCGACCTCCACAACGAGCTTTTCATCCGCGAGAGAGGTATTCACTCAGGCTTTGTCACGAACCGAGCGCCAGCGGGAACAAAGACACCTTGCAACGTTTTTCAGGCTGCGGAAGATGGCCGAAGAAAAGCGCTTCAAAGAACTCGCCCACCGAGAGGTAATTGAGTGGCAACGTGGGATCAAACGGTACTCCGAGGCCAAGTACGAAAGTCAATACCAAAACTGGAAACAAACAGGAAAGTTGCCGGAGATCGACTGGGGGGCCGAGATCAGTAGTCCTGGCGTGCATTTTGAAACATTCCTTGTGGTACCGAACCTTGGGCGGCTCGCTCCATCTGCGGTCGGGGAAGCCGCCCAATCATCCGCCCAGCTTGCGGAACGGGATAGCAGTGCACAAGGGGCTTAAAACATATGGAGATTCCAAACGTGGTTGCAAAGACAAACACAAGGTCAAGTGCAACGGTACTGCGGGGAGCGACCCCGCCCGCCGCCTAGCGCGGCGTGCCCGTGACCGGCTTCGGAGGCCGCTCCCCGCAGTACCGTAGCTGAAGTCAAAAGGAGAAGAAGATGCCAATTATTCAGGTCGAGAAAAAGCAATCCAGGTCTCAGATCAAAGCCGCAATTGAAAACGACGTGCAAGAGACATTGCGTGCCTATTGCCGGTTCAGCGGCGCTACGAATGACCAAGTAGTTTCGGGCGCGTTGAAATTCTTGTTCCAAAGCGACGGCGAATTCAAGCCTTGGTACGAACTGCACAAGAATGATTCGCAACCACGGCGTGGTCCACGCAGGCGCGTGCCGACAGACCAGAATCACAACGGGACTGCTCAATCGGTGGACAAGAGTCTCCCAATGAGTGCCTCGAAAAGGTGAGTTGCCATGCTGGAGAAAATCGCCAATTCGCGGACGTTTGTGAGCTTGGTTCTTGCCGGCATGACCGGACTCATCCTGTTCACTATGTGTCCATTTCCCCAGGGCAACCTGTACCTGCAATACGTGGCCCTCAGAGACCCGCTCGTTTACTCGGTTCTCGCGGGGAGCTACACGCTGTTCTTGTTCAGCACGCCGTTCTTCATCTACTCCGCTGCCTTCTCGGGGATCTACGTATTGAGTTTTGCTCGGAAGCGGAAACAGAAGCGGAATCCCCTTCCGCTGTATCCCGACCCAAAATTCAGGGACGATCTGTTCCTTGTCGTCGGAGAGATTCATCACCCGACAAGAATCAGTCCCGCCAGCGAGCCGCAATGGCTGACGATTCCAGAAAAAGGATTGTTTACCGGCATTGGAGTGTTCGGGGCAGTTGGAACGGGAAAAACAACATGCTGTATGCGTCCATTTGCCGAGCAGCTCATCGCATTTAAAGCTGATGAGCCGGCCAAACGGATTGGCGGGCTCGTGCTGGAGGTCAAAGGAGATTTCTGCCACCAGATTCGGGAGATTGCCCGACAGCATGACCGCGAGGACGACTACGTGGAAATCGCCTTGAATTCCGACTACCGCTACAACCCTCTGCACAGCGACCTGGATTCATCAGCTTTAGCCTATAGCGTGGCTTCGCTGCTAAACAATTTGTACGGACATGGCAAAGAACCATTCTGGCAGCAGGCTTACACCAATATGCTTCAGCACATCATTCTGCTGCACAAGGTGCTCTACGATTATGTGACGTTCTTTGATGTTTACGAGTGCGCGATCTCACCCCTGAAGTTAGAGAAGAGAATTGAGGAGGGAAAGGCCAGATTCGAGACTCGCGAGTACGTCTGCGTTGCCCCCGAGGTCTATGGAAACGAAAAGTTCGCCAGCACATTTGCAGAATTCGTATTTGCATATGACGAGGCCAAAGGGATGTACAAGGCCCCGGTATCGGTCAGATTGGAAGAACTGCTCGGCAAGCAAGGAACTGCTCTCGAATGCCAGAGATTCACCGTCGAGGCTTCCTCCGATCTGGACGACATCAAGCGGCAGCAATTGGAAGCCGTAAAGCGCTGGTATTTCGACGACTGGATGGGGCTGGAAAGGAAGTTGCGCAGCTCGATTGTCGAAGGTGTTTCTATTTTTCTCTCGCTCTTCGACATCAATCCCGCGGTGAAGCGGATTTTCTGCCCGCCCAAGCAAACGTACGATCCAGCACTAAACGTCCCCAATGAGAACGGCACCTTCCCCTATGGCAAACCCTTTCCGTCATTCAATTGGCTGATCGAGCACGGAAAGATATGCGCCCTCAACTTCCCAATTTCCTTGAATGCCAGTCTCGCCAGAATTCTCGGAACGATGCTCAAGTTGGATTTTCAGCGGGCAGTTCTGGGCCGAATACCGGAGATGGAGCGCGATCGGGAAAGGTATTTCCGGCAAGTCTTCTTGATGTGTGATGAATACCAGAGTTTTGCCACAGTCGGCGAGAGTGATCCAATCGGCGACGAAAAGTTCTTCAGTTTGTCACGGCAATCGAAATGTATCCCCATTGTCGCAACACAGAGCATCAGTTCGTTGAAATCAACGCTCTCCGGCGACAGCTACAGGACGCTTCTCCAAACCTTCCGCACAAAGATATTCCTGGCCCTTGCCGACGATTTCTCAACCAGACTCGCTAGCGAATTGTGTGGCCGTGAGGACAGGCCGTTCGTGACCTACAACATCTCCGAATCTGGGCAGGATTCAAAACTGAGCCTGTTGACGGGTAAAACCGTTTCAGACCGAGGTAGCATCAGCGCTTCCAAAAGCTACAGCGTGAGGCTCGATTACAGATTCAGCCAGAAGTTTCTGGCGGAACTCGCCAACGCGCAGGCAGTCGTACTTCCATATGACGGTCTGAATCCAATGCCGGCGACACTCTGCTACTTGAAACCGTATTACCTCGACCCGAATGTTTCTTATTTTGACCAGATCGCCCGTGGGTTGTTGTGAGGAAAGCGATGCAGTTTGAAACGATACTGCCGTTTCTGCGGCCAATAGAACATCTCATTCTGGACCCAGACATCTCGGAAATCATGGTGAACGCCGGGTCTCAGATCTTCATTGAACGGCGCGGCCAGCTCACTCAGGTTCCAGGCATTGCCATTTCGGAGCAAGCGCTTAACGCCGCCGTGCGCAACATTGCGCGCCGGTTGGGGGACGATATCTCCGAAGAGAAGCCGATCTTGGATTCCCGCCTGCCAGACGGGAGCCGCGTGGCCGCAGTGCTCCCACCGTGCAGTATTGACGGAATTACCCTCACAATCCGTAAATTCAACACCAGACACTTCACTATGGCTGACCTTATCGAAAACGGGACCCTCAGCCAGGAAACCGCCATATTGCTCCGCGAGAAGGTCGGCAGCCGTCAAAACATCCTCATCAGCGGAGGTACGGGCAGTGGAAAGACTACCCTTCTGAATATTCTTGCTGATTCCATTCCGGATGATGAACGGATTCTCCTTATTGAAGACACGGCGGAACTCAACATTCGCAAGAGCAATCTCGTGCGGTTTGAAACCCGCCGCGAACAGACCGGATTGCCAGCCGTGACGGTCCGCGACTTGTTGAAGGCGGCGCTGCGCCACAGGCCGGACAGAATCATCGTGGGCGAGGTGCGTGGCGGGGAAGCCTTCGATTTGCTCCAAGCATTGAACACAGGACACGCAGGGAGTCTCTGTACGCTCCATGCCAATTCTGCCCGCCAAGCTGTCACTCGATTCGCGGATTGCGTTTTGCAGAGTGGGATCGAATTACCGCACCGGGCGATCATGGCGAACATCGGGAGCGCCGTAGATCTTTTGGTTCACATAGGGCGCGTCCGGGGCCAACGCGCTGTCTCAGAAATCGTTGCCGTAGAGGGTTTCGACAACGAAAAGCAGCAATGCAACCTCAGTGTTGCGGCTGAAATCCGTGGATGAGAAGACTGCTTCTATAAATCATGAATTGCACTTCTTGGCCTGTAAATATGTTGTGTAGAACTAGTATGAGTAGTACTATGTTTTCTTGCAGGCCCTAAGGGAGGCAATAACTATGAGCGTGAAATTCACGCTTAGAGGCAGGACATTCGACCTGCGAAAAGAAGACATCGTCTCCGTTGCAAGAGGAATGTCTCCGGGGCGAATTCAAAAGTACTCCGTCGTGCTGAATGGAAAGAGCTTCCCCATCCGTCAGATTGTCGCGGCTGCTACTACTGTACCCGCGATCGAAATCACTTCCCAAGACGCATACAGGATTTTGCAGAAGTTTGGCTTCGACATTTCAATCGCTGACTAACCAAGAAGGAAACTGGATGACGGAAATCTGCAAAAACCAACAGACGCATACGTTGGGCGCTAGCTTTTCCAACGTGGTCGTTCGGGATGTACGCGACCGCGATGGCAACAAGGTCGGCACCATAGTCGAGCCTCACAACGGTTCGGAAGCGAGTGTGATTAGGGCTGCCCGACGGGCTTCGCAGCGGATGTTTGCTGAGTATTCCGAAGCCTCAAACATCCAGAGTCGGATTGGCGCCACTGACGCAACCGGAAAGCCGAAGTGGTCAATCTCCCCCAACTTCCGGCACCTTGCAGAGATCGATACCGACGAAGCGCGCTACATCTGGGGCGACGTCCAGAGACGCGCCAGGCACTAAGACATGCGAGGATACGCATCAGGCATCTCAACGATTCCTGTGTTAGATCTCTTTGCTGGTCCGGGCGGACTTGGAGAGGGGTTCAGCGCCCTACGCGACTCGTATGGAAATCGCGCATTCAAGATTGCTCTCTCTATTGAAAAAGATCCCTTTGCCCATGAGACCCTGCTACTTCGTAGCTTTTTCCGACAATTTCCAGATCGCGAAAAACCCGCTCTGTACTATGAACAAATAAAATCCTCAAGAGTAGATTGGCCCACGTTATCTAAGGAATTTCCTGCCGAAGCAGAGAAAGCCCAAGAAGAGGTGTGGCAAGCGGAACTTGGCGGTGATGGCTATCCCGCCAGCGAAGTGGATCGAAGGATAAGGAACGCGCTAGGGGGAGCAAAGACGTGGGTGCTAATCGGTGGTCCGCCATGCCAAGTGTACTCACAGGTGGGCCGTAGCCGCATCAAGGGTGCGAGTGCTTGGCATTATGCGAGGGACAAGCGACATTTGCTTTACAAGGAGTACCTTCGTATCATCGCGGTGCACCGTCCTCCTGTTTTTGTAATGGAGAACGTCAAGGGCCTCCTTTCATCCAAGAAGTACGGTAAGAAAATCATTCAGCGAATTATCTGTGACCTCCAACATCCGCGAGAGGCCGGCGACTCCAAGAACGGGTTACTTGGGGGGCTACTTGAGTACAAGCTGTATTCGTTGGCGAAGCCGAATGAGCAACCGCAAAACGGGTCTACTGCGAATGATGATCCTGCCAAGTATGTTATTCGCTCAGAGAATCACGGCGTTCCGCAGGCTCGTCACCGTTTGATTCTCGTTGGCGTCAGGTCGGATATCGGTATCGAGCCAAAGCACCTTCCTGATAATCGCGAGACAATAACGATGTGGAAAGCGATACAGGACTTGCCGGCCCTCCGAAGCCGCCTGTCGCGAACCCAAGACTCCGATGAGGCATGGGCTGATGCAGTCCAAGCAGTCCTTACCTACAAGACATTAGAGCGACCCGCCTATCGTGACGTGCGTCGAGTCATGGAAGATTTGTCGTCCGAGCTCGATCATTTGAGCACTGGCGGCGAGTATATGAAGAGTGGCAGTAAGCCTGCGTGGGAGCGGAATTGGTTTTTTGACGAGAGATTGGAGGGGGTCTGTAATCACTCCGCCCGAAGTCACATACCCGAGGACCTCTGGCGCTATTTTTATGCGTCTTGTTTTGCGACATTAAGGAACAGGTCGCCGATTCTCGACGATTTTCCAAGTTTTCTTCTGCCCGCGCATAAGAACGCAAAGAAGGGACGCTCGGACAACGATGACACTGTATTTGCTGACCGCTTCCGAGTACAGCTAAAGCACCGACCATCTACAACAATTACATCGCACATCAGCAAGGACGGCCATTACTTCATTCATCCCGATCCCACACAATGCCGGAGCCTAACCGTGCGGGAAGCGGCACGTCTTCAGACGTTCCCTGATAATTACTACTTCATGGGCCCCCGAACAGCTCAATATCACCAAGTGGGGAATGCTGTCCCACCTCTTTTAGCGCTCCAAATAGCGGAGATTGTGTTAAACCTCTTTTCCTAAAGCCTCAAACAAGGCATCATTAAGCCCGTGGCCGACCGCATTTCAAAGCAGAAGCGTAGTTGGAATATGTCGAGAATTCGGGGCAGAAATACTAAGCCTGAATTGATCGTCCGTTCGCTGCTTCGCAGAATGGGCTTTCGGTACCGTTTGCACGTCCGCGCGTTGCCCGGCTGTCCGGACATCGTCTTGCATAAATACAAAATTGTCTTACTTGTGCACGGGTGCTTCTGGCATAGGCACGGGTGCAAATCCACCGCAACGCCAAAAACCAACACGCGGTTTTGGCAAACCAAGTTCGATAGCAATGTCGCTCGCGATGCAAAGGTCACCAAGCAATTGCGAGCGGGGGGTTGGCGCGTTCTGACTATCTGGGCTTGCAAGGCAAAAGACGAAGTAAAGTTGACAAAACAGCTGGAACGCTTTTTTGCAAAGACAACTCATACAGATATCTGAAGCAGGCGGAGCTTGGCGGGAGATTCCACGGTGGGTGGAGTTCCTGATCAAGTGCGGCTTTATGTGGGCCGATCTGGAGTCCGGTCTACGCAGAATCGCCATCGTCTCAATGCCGTGTGAATCTCCTGCTGCTGGTCTTGTAGCTCTAGGTGCGATGCGACGCCGGCTCGCCCTCGTTGATGCCAACGATTCTCTCTCACATTTCCAGCGCATGGAGCGGCTCGCGGACCAGAGAGAATGCGAGACCTTCTTGCGTCACGACACTTTCAGGGGACGCTTTCGGCTGGAAAGCAAAGATCCAAGAGGATTTGTATGGGTACGAGGGGCACACACTGCTTCAGCCAGGAATGGGCCATTGCGGACGGTCATTTTCCCGTCACATGCCAACGAGTGGCGATTTGATGGTGAAGCCCCAATGCAAAATATTCAAGGCACGGGTTTGCCCTATGCTTCCTTTTACGGAGAAATGATTCAGGGCGCACAGGCACCCATGCAATCGAACCTCAGCAAGTCGGACTCGGGTATTTGCCTCGCCGGTCGCGTTTCTGGAGAATCAGTTTCAAAGGGCATCCTAGATTCGATCCGTTTCCAAATCCAAGACCAAGTTGTGGCGCTTCCCAATCTTCTCACTATTCAGCGTTGGTCCCCTGGAACCATTTCAAGAGTTACGTTTTTCAACACGCGAACCGGTCAGATCGACAGATCCACCGGTTGCACACGAGTCGTAGTGACAGACGGAGATGGTGCTTTTCTCAAGGTGATCGAAGCTACTGAATTTCGTGACAGCACTATTGTCGGAGTGGTTCATCGCGTTTTGGAAAGAGACAGACTCGAATCAATTGGCGTTAAGATCGCAGAATTGGCGCAATGGTACGCCCCCGACAACGACCTGCTAAATCAGTTGCCGCAAGCGCCGGGCGGAATTACGATTTCTGCGCTGAAGCGGAGGTGAGAAGTGCCAGTAACGCCTTCACAAGTACTTGATTTTATCGATCAAAACCACTCTTTTGTTATCGAACGGCGGGAGATACATTCTCCTGTTTTCAGTGCGCTAAGAAAGAGTATCCGATCAATCGTTTCGAGACTTAGGGAAGGCGATGACACAGATTCGCAAGAGGTCGCAGATGGACTTCGTGCCCATTTGTCAGAATGGCTCACTGTTCCAATTGCGTTCGATGGTGCCCTACTAGAATTAATATCTGGCCTGGGTGATGCCGATGCGGTTGAGAAAAGGTGGGGAGAAGAAATTCGGAGAGCATATGATCTCGCGTGCGAAGCGGCACTCACCATACAGGGCGTTGAAAATCCTGCCCGCACGCAAATCCTCGACACAGTTCGCCAGCTTAGGACGCAAGGAAGACTATGGCGGATCTATTGCCACAGGAGGTCACGCGTTCACTTCGAGTCAATCTTCGAAGAGGCACCTCTATCAGGGGATTCGTTCCTTCATTCAGTTCGGGATTACAGAGAAGCCAATCCATTTCAAACACTGATAAAGGTTGGGCCTCTGCGGTCAAGAGGATGGGGCTCTGCTCCTGACGCTCTTCTGAGCGCTCCGCGTTTCGCTACTTTGGTTCAGATCGTTTGGTCGGGCTGTGCGGACGAAGAAGATTTTGGCTACGATCCTGTTTCTCGTAGCGCTACCAGAACAGGTGCAGCCTCAACGCGACCCGCGGATCAACAAATCACGCGCGGAGCTCTCTCCTGGACCCGTGATGTCACGCACTACGGAGATTCATCATCTGATTCCGTGTCAGGCCCGGATTTAGATGATCTCGGGTTCTTTTATGAATTAAGTCACTCTACGGAGATGCGTAGAGCGACTCTCGTTCAAGTTGACGAGGAAGATGGAATTCTGTATCCACCCCACTCACAAGTGGCAACATTCGACCCCACCCCCGATATTGAGGACCCGATTGGTTACAGACTACCAGGGGAGACGCTCACTGAAGACATGTTCGTTATCTGGCCTCTTTTGGGTACAGCAGATCTCGGAGCATTAAGGGCAGGTGAAGGACACTACAGTCGCATTTGGAAAGACCGCCTCAGAGACAAATTTAAGTACACTCCCGAGGACTTGCTTACTCGATTGCGAGAAGGCGGGATTGAACTAAGGAATCTTCGCTCCTGCGTCAGGCAGTGGTGTAGACCGCCGTCAACTGTTATTCATGCCCCTCAACAGAGGCGACACTTTCAAGTCTTGGTCGGCGTCCTTGGGATTGACCACGAAGCGTCTGAAAGTTCCCGCGCGTTGCGCCGCCAGTGGTGGGAGTACGCGTGGAACGAAATCGCCCGTGCACGTGGCGAAGCGATTCAGACTGGCATGCAGGAACATGAAATCATCGATGAGGAGCTATTCGTAATTCTAAATGAGTCTCTGCCTGAAATCCGAAACCAAGCGAAAATGCGGAGCGTCTTCGAGGTCCCAATACCAGCCGATAAACCATTGCAAGGAGAAGTGCGATTTTACAAAGTGCGTTCTGTCGAAGAAGGTTTCCTCGCACCGGAACCCCTCCTCAAAGTCATTACTGACCTTGATACGGTTGAGCAATGGCGCGTCTGATACCTTCATTCACCGATGATCAAACGCCTCCTGGCGAGCGTGATGTCTTCAACATGCTTGCCATGGGACCCAACGACTGGGTCGCATTGCACTCGCTCGATTTGACGCCTTGGAATCGCGGGCTGCGAACCGAAATTGATTTTGTGCTTATTGTGCCGGATACCGGCTTGCTCTGCATCGAGGTCAAGTCTCAAGAGACAATCTCATTCGAGAATGATCAATGGAATCCGCCAGAAATCAAGCGCTCACCGTTCAAGCAAGCCTCTGATGGCCAGCACACATTCTATCGTCGGCTCCGTGATCTAGCTCCGCAGTTCCGAAATGTTCCTGTTGTTCACTGCTGTGTATTCCCAAATGCTCGTTTTGATCTGTCACCAAACCTCTCTGTTCAGCCTTGGGAATTGGTGGATAGCCGCACGTTCCGCACGTTCGCTCGGGGAGAAGATTTCTGTGCCGATCTCCGGGCGAAAATGCGAATGAGCATACAGGTAGACCATAACCTTCAGCCACTTACAAATCCGCTTTCTCGTGCTCAGATTGACGCCATTATTGGCTTTTGCTTCCCCGTTCAAAAGCGTAGGTCAGGCCTCCGCGAGGAAATCCAGCGTCACGAGGAGGAGATTGAGCGTCTTCTGCGCGACCAGCAAAAACCAGTGCTTCAACTCACAGCGCTTAACAAGAGAGTGATTATCAATGGCCCGGCTGGCACAGGGAAAACACTCATTGCGATGGAGGTTGCCCGCAGGGCCGCAGCGGATCGACGCGTAGGCTTGGTGTGCTTTAACCAACTCATTGGTGACTGGATGAAACAGCAGGTCCAACACTCTACTCCAATCCTTCCGAACCTGATCGTGGGCAGAGCAATCCGAATCTTGGCAGAGATGACCGGCCTTAGCATCCCTAAAGAACCGACACAGAGCTATTGGGAGCACGATTTACCCGAACAACTGGAAGAACGTCTAACAGACCCTGAATTTAGGGCTGTCGCCTCGTTCGACTATCTTGTTGTTGATGAGGCGCAGGATCTGCTCGCAAGGCCACGTTTATGGGAGTGTTTGACACGTTTCTTGGATGGAGGCGTTGGAGGTTCGTTCTGTCTGTTCGGTGATTTCGACAACCAAGTGTTTGGAGAGCGGGGCCCAATGGAGCACTCTCTCGCTTCGATACAAGCCTCCGCAAAACCGACAAACTACCGTTTGTCCGAGAATTGTCGCAACTACAAAATCATTGGAGATTCGGCTGTTCGTTTAAGTGGCTTCGATAAGCTGGTTTATTCCGGATATATGCGTCCTGGCGGCGGAATTCAGAACTATGACATTTCTTTTTATGAGCAAGACTCGCAGCAACTGGACATACTTGCGAAGTGGTTGAAGGAGTTTCGGAGCAAGGGCTATAAATCTTCTGAAATCACTGTTCTCTCATTCCGTAACTCCGATGATTGTGCTGCGGCTCGGCTCGCAGGAACGGGCTTCAATTTACACCCGGCGTGGAAGTCCGGTGATGGCACAGGTTATACTTCCGTGCACGCCTTCAAAGGCTTGGAGAATAAGGTTGTCATCATTACTGACGTAGTTCTTGGGGCAGCGGACTTCCATCGACATCTGTTCTACACAGGCATGACGAGGGCGAGCGAATCTGTGCGCGTGTTGTGTGACAAGAGCTCGCAGAAGACTCTGATCGGCTGGTTTACCGGAAAGGCTCTTTCATGATTGAGCGCTCTCGACTCATTGACTGGATTCGCGGAGAGCTGGTTGGTCCTTCGCGGCCCATAACGGAACCCGTCGTCATAGACTTTAACGGCAGCGATTTTGTCGATCCAGTCGCGCTAAGGAGTGGCCCATTAGCCTGGAGACCAGATCCGACCGCTGACCTTCAAGAGGTCTTGTACTTTCAACGCGAAATTCCCCATCGCAAATACGGCACTGGCCTCTTGCATCCTGGGACGCAGGTACCACCTCCACCTCCGGATCAGGCGGCACAAGCCTCCGATACTCTCGGCATTGAGCCCGACTCCGATGATCTCCAGGAGGACGTGGACGGTGAGGAGGCAGAACCTGAGTCCGCAGATGGAAATGATCCGGCAGATCCTTCAGATGACTTCGAGGTGACCAGCCCGGACATCCGGCATCCTTCGACTATCGGAATTTCTTTCTGTGTTCGCCTAAGCGTAGGTGGCCAAATTATCGTCACGTTACCACGAAAGAAACAACTTTTCTGGCAAGGAGAAGTCGTTCCGGAATTTCCCCTTAACGGTCGTTATGAAAAATGCACTCGGCGATGGACCGACGACCAGGGGAACGCGAAGGACGCCCCGATGTGGCGTAGATTGCCCGCAGTCGGCCCGGATACAACTGTTGTCATCAGTCGCGATGATCTCCAATCAGGACAAGTAGTACCCCGGGACGTCACCATGCCCACGGGTTCACCAATCGCATTAAGGTTCGAGCTATATCCTCGCCGTGTCCAAAATGCAGATGGCGTCTGGCTCGTGACACTTGTGCTTCGCAACTCAAGCCAACTCGCCCAAGGGAATGACCCTCGCGAAGCAACTCTTTATCAAACATGTTTCGAGGTGGTGACCGAAGGTGGGCACTTTGAAAAATATCCGGAGAGCCAGCGGCCATTTTCGCAACTTGATTCCGAAGAGCAGTCTCTCGCCCTTTTATATAGGGAATCTGCGACTTGGGGCATTGGACACGGATGCGCTGCGGGTTGGGACTCTGAGCCTGGCCAAGAACCCAGAGTGTTATACGCAGACGTGATGCCAGCCGTTCAGACCCCGAGTATGACTCCGGATATCGCTGACCAAGCAGGTAACCGCGTACGTCTCTCAATGCGAGACTTGGCAGCTCTGCCCGATGCTCTTGACACAGGTGCATGGCCGAAGCTGACGAATGTGGCCACGGAGTACCAAAGTTGGATTGGCCAAAGGCGAGCGGAAATAGATGCTCTGCCAACTGACTTGAGACCCGTTGCTAGTCGTCATCTCCTTGCTGCAACCGCTTGTTTGAACCGCATCAATAGGGGAATAGAGATTCTGCGCGCCGACCAGCAAGCAAGAAAAGCTTTCAAGCTCGCAAACCTGGCAATGCTTCTCCAGCAAATCGCGACCAAACAGCTGAACAGACGACCATTGCGTTGGAACGAAGATGCAGGGGTTATATTGCCGGAAGGAAATAACGACTCACCTTGGCGGGTCTTTTCCCAGAATCGTGAAACTTCGAGCTTGGGTTATTGGCGTGCTTTCCAGATCGCTTTCCTGTTGATGTCGATTGACGGCGTGAGCAACGACAACTCATCTGATCGAGAGGTTGTTGACCTGATATGGTTTCCCACTGGTGGCGGCAAGACGGAAGCCTATCTGGCAGTGATGGCGTTTTATATGTTCCATCAACGACTCTTGATGGAACCTGAAACACCTGTACCTGCCCGTGACGGCACGAATACATTGATGCGCTACACATTGAGAATGCTGACGACGCAGCAGTTTCAGCGTGCAGCCAGCCTCATCTGCGCAATGGAATTCCTGCGTCGCAATCCGGCAAAACACAGTATTGCACCCATACCCGGAGCACGGTTTTCTCTGGGCCTGTGGATAGGCGGCACCGCGTCGCCAAACAAGATTGCGCAAGCCAAGACCGAAGTGAGCGCGTTCCGGTCAGAGCCGACAGCCGGAAACCCGCTCGTCTTGACGGAGTGTCCGTGGTGTAGGTCGGAAATCGGTAGGTATGACGGTTCAAAACCAAGGAACGTACCGCAAAATAGATGGAAAGCTCTATGCGTCAAGGGCATCTATGACCACCCTACCGAAGGGCCGCTCTTGCTTTGCCCCGATGGTTCCTGCGATTTTGGTTCGGAACATTGGCAGGATTGGCTGCCAGTCGAAGTTATTGATGAACGGATTTACCGTAACCCGCCCTCGCTCATAATCGCCACGGCTGACAAATTTGCAATGATCGCTTACAAGCCGGAGG
This sequence comes from Terriglobia bacterium, assembly GCA_020073465.1. Taxonomy (GTDB): domain Bacteria; phylum Acidobacteriota; class Terriglobia; order Terriglobales; family Acidobacteriaceae; genus Sulfotelmatobacter. The sequence continues at coordinate 36,469 of JAIQFC010000009.1, read as the reverse complement.
CTGGGGCATTATTCGGCCGCACAATCGTTGACGGAAGGGCCCATCAGACTCACGTGCCACCTGGATTGATCGTTCAGGATGAACTCCATCTCATTTCGGGTCCTTTGGGAACAATGTATGGTTTGTACGAAGGCATTTTCGAACGTCTTTGTTCTCGCTTCGTTAATGACACTTGGATAAAACCCAAACTAATTGCATCAACCGCAACCATTCGCGGTGCGGCAGACCAAGTAAAGGCCCTTTACGCCAGACCTCAAACACAGCTTTTTCCAAGCCCCGGTTTGGTTATGGGTGACTCGTTTTTTGGCACATACGCGCGTGGAGATGATGGAAGGCTCCTATCCGGCCGCCTCTATCTCGGAATCCACGCCAATGACTATGGGTCCGTTCTCACGACTCAGGTACGAGCATTCTCATCAGCCCTCTTCCGCCCACAATCGTTCCCTCCGGATCGCCGCGATGCTTGGTGGACTTTGTTGGTCTTCTACAACAGCCTCCGAGAGCTCGGAGGCGCCAAAACACTTTTTGATTCAGACATTCGTTCACGGTTGAAATTCATCTTCAGCAGGGAAAATTTCGCACCACAAGATCGGCGAAACCTGAGAATCGTCGAAGAGCTGACGAGCCGGCTATCGCAACCGGAAATCGTAGGCATGATGGATCAACTCTCTACCAACTACACTGAGGGCGGCAACAAAGTACTTGATGTTTGTCTCGCGTCCAATATTATCGAGGTCGGAGTCGATATCGAACGGCTTTCACTCATGGGGGTCGTGGGCCAGCCCAAAACCACCGCACAATACATACAAGTGACCGGTCGTGTAGGGCGGCGCTGGAATGAGCGACCCGGACTGATTCTCACAATTTATAACCCATCAAAGAGCCGTGATCGCTCTCATTTTGAACAATTCCACAGCTATCATCGCCGACTCTATGAACGTGTTGAACCCACTTCAGCTACGCCGTTCGCTCTTTCCGCGATTCGACGTGCCCTTCCGGGTGCACTCCTCGCTTGGGCCCGTCAAGACAGCGATGCCTCAGTTCAAAACTATTCGGCGTACGAAAATGCGATCAACACCGGGACAGAGTTGCTGCGAGATCGCTGTGTCGCTGTTCAGTTGCCTGAGGACCAGGCGAGATCGTTACAGGAACTGGAGGCAGTTCGACAAGAACTGCAAGCAAAATGGGAACAAGGCCCTCTTGAATGGGAAGAGTTCCCACCGTCGACCACTGGGGAATACCTAATGCTCTGGCCTGGCCAGTTTGCGACCATCGTTCAGAAACAACGCGGGGTAGCAGTTCCAACGAGTATGCGACAGGTTGACGGCAACGCTGAGTTAACGATCACGCAAGGATACTAGTTGGGACGACCGATCAACACGTATGGCAAATAGACCAATTCGGCTAGGCCAGATCATTGCACCTTTCGGCCCAGGCAGCATCTACACTGATCGCCGTGGCACGCCCCACGTGATCTGTGGACTCGATCACTGGTTCAAGCGATGGGACCAGACGCGCGGCTTGCTGCCCTGCCAAGATCGCTCTGAATTCGAGCGGTTCGAGCCGCGCCTTGCCTCATTGCTGGATGTTGGCAGATTCTGTGCGCCGCCGGACTTCCGCATAGCGCGGTCGGGACAGACGTCACCCCCAAATGCCCAGCTCTACGTGCCAGCACTTCGTTTTCCGCGCTGGTATCGCAACACCAGATCGGGCGAAATGCGCAGGTTCAATCTGAATACCCAGCGACTTGACCCAGCACCCGGTGGTGGAAGATGGAAGCCTGTCCGTTTTATCTCAGTGTGTGCGGCAGGACATCTTTGCGAATTTCCGTGGAAGGACTGGATAGGGTGTCAGTGTGCGGGAGACGACGGTCTCAGGTTAACTGATCGCGGTGGCTCGGAACTCACGAGTATCCGGATCGAGTGTCTTACCTGCCCGGACGGATCGTCGGGCCGTAAGGGAAAATCCCTTGCAGGCACTACGATGAAACCGGACGAAGAGGAAGGTGAACGCAGTTCTTTCCAAAAGGCAGGTATCAACTGTCCCGGCGACCGGCCATGGTTGGGTGAAGGTGCCAACGAAACCTGCAACCGCCCCTTGGTTGGCGCACTAATTAATCAGACCAACATTTATTTTCCGAAGACCATTTCTGCCATCCTTCTTCCAGATTTGCAAGAACAAGATGAAGAGGTCAGCCAGATCCGAAATGAGATTGAGCAGGACCCTGGGACATGTGGAATCGCTAAGACCCTCTGGAACATGAACAATCGACAAGGCGCGGTAGCCCTAGCCCAAGTGTCACTCCAAGGGCGAGGACTGGTAAGAGAAGCAGGCCAAGTGGAGAAGGCTTTGGAGAGTCTTCTTGGGACAGCCGCAGCGTTCGCACCAAACGCGGCTCTTCCCGCCATCCCCGAGTCAGACTTGCTTGCCTTCCGTAGAGCTGAGTTCAATGTCATCCGGGTCGAGGTCAACGACCCAGACAAAATTCCTAATCTGAGAGTGATCCCGGCGGATGTCCCTAACGACCTTGTATCGTGGTTAAGCAAGGTGAATCTGGTAGAACGTTTGCGTGAGACAAGAGTTTTCTATGGTTTTGATCGGTTAGAACCCAGTCGTCAGCTTTTGTCGGGAATGCCGGCATCTGCGATGGGGCAACTTTTTCGTGATCCTCCAAATCAGGCGCAGGAAAGGTGGCTGCCAGCAATCGAGGTATTCGGCGAAGGCATTTACCTCGAATTGAATGAGGATCGGCTTAATGACTGGCAGAACACTAACGCAAACTGGCTCAGGAGTCGGTTGAGCGATCAGTTTGTTATCCGACTGGCGGACGTATTTCAAACGCTTCCTCCGCTCGCCCCCGCAAACCGATCGTGGGCCTCCCGCTATCTTCTTGTGCATAGCTTCGCGCACGTTCTCATCAATCAATTTGTTTTCGAATGCGGATATAGCACGGCATCACTCCGCGAGCGTCTGTATATATCCGCTGATACGAACGCACCGATGGCCGGAATTCTTATCTATACGGCGGCTGGAGACTCGGAAGGAACTTTGGGAGGGCTTGTTCGTCTCGGCAGACCGGACCGACTTGGACCCGTCGTACATCGAGCCCTCAATCGCGCGTCGTGGTGTTCCGCAGATCCGGTCTGTTCAGAAAATCTTGGTGGACAGGGATCGCGTCTAGCCAACCTCGCCGCCTGTCACGCTTGTATTCTTCTGCCTGAGACTTCCTGTGAAACTATCAATCAGGGTCTTGATCGTGCCATGATTGTGGGAACGCCGGACAACCGACAGCCTGGGTGGATGTCACAGCTTCTCGAACAGGTATATGCACTTGAGTAGCGAGGTTCAGTCGGGAAATTGACGAATCCAACTAAACCACTCTCGCTTGTTGTGGGAATCTTGCACGCCCAGTGGTCGATCCCAACGTCGTTCCTAAACCGGTTCCACGATGCACGGCGCTCGACTATCTCAAATCCAAGGACCATGAGGGGACCACAAGTGATCAAATGGTTCCTTCTTGCCCATGGCTTCCACTACTGGCATCAGGAACCCTGCAATCTCCAAGCAAACGCCCTCCAGAGGCGTATCAGCGATGTAGCTGCTGTTCTTGTTGCAGAAAGCATTCCATTGTTTTTTCTTATTCTCGTCAGCGAAGAACTCAGTGGTAAACGCAACTGGAGCTTTTTTACCGGGAACCGGAGTATTCCGCCTGTCGAAAGTGTTCCGGATTGCATCCGAAAGTATCCGTCCATTGAACGGAAAGGCCCGAGACAAGCTGCGCACGTCATAGAAATCCTTCATTCGACTGTTTGCCATCCCCAACTTCACCATCGCTTCGAATTTCTCCGCAATGGCCGTCTCCTTCGGATACGTGAGTAGTGTGGCTTTAGGGAAATCAAGCATCGAGGGAAATTCCATTTTTGCTACCGCAGGCGTTATGGCGTCTCCAAATCCGATGTCGATCTGAGTGGGGACACGAGCCTTCCCGAGATATCCGACGATGCTGACCCGCACTCCCTCGTACTCCGCGTCCTCCTTGATCCGCATAGCTACCACGCTTTCGGGATCGAAGCGTAACCCATCATTGACGACGACCGTTCCGCAGACCTCCTTGAAGATGGAACCCAGCCGCTCAAGAGAATTTTCGCCGGTGGCAAGGAAATCCGCGTCCCGAGTCGGACGATAAGGTTGCGCTGTCCAGAGCTCAAACATCAATGCGCCCTTCAGAATAAATACATCCCGATACTTGGATTGCGAAATACGAAAGAGCATTCGTTCCAAGGCGTACTTTGTCAACAAGAATCCAAAATCTTCTTTTCGCTCGTGTGCCAGATTCAACAGACGCTGGTGAACCGACGCCGCGATGTTCGTTGGGCCTTTACTCAATGGAGGGACTCCAGGTAGGGCCTTATCACATTTGTTACGCGGCATATCTTGGCCGCTTCCCAAAGGTCATCGATTGAAGCCTTCTTCTCCCGATAACATTCTCGAAGCGCCTCAATTGCTACGTCTGTACCAATCTTGTTTCGGAACTTAAAACAATCAGCGACCGTCTTGGCTGGACTAAACACCCGAATTGTTCTTGCACCGAGGCGATGTTCTTGTACCCCGAATTGCATCGCCCTACCTGAGAACCGGACAATTCTGACATTCGGATAATCCGGTATTGGATGCCAAGCGTGCCATGCTTTCACATCGACCGCAATCCAGACCTCTGACGGCAGTTGCGTTCCGATCTCATGAAAACGGAGTGCGGACAGAAGACAGATGACGGCTTTCGGAACCCGCTGGTTTACTTCTAGGAGGGTGGAGTTTTCTGAAGGCAGCGCTGTTTTCGTCGTGTAGAGACCACGCCCGAGTTTTTGCAGCTTTCCGGTGCGCACGAGTCGCCCAAGATAGTTGCGCGGGATGCCAACGCCGTCTAGGTCACGGGGGCGAATGGTCTGCTTCCGCTCGACAAGACGTAGCAGTTCACTTGTTTTCGTCTTTTTCACGACCTGGAAAGTGTACCAAAACCTGGGTAGATATTCATAAATACCCAGGAAAAGGTACAGGTGCGAATGTGGCGTTAATCCCTTTATTTTTCTGGCGCTTATCTTGAATCCCAGACGGCCAGCGGATCCTTCCCAAGTTTGTACCTAAACCTGGGTAATTACAGACAAATACCCAGGAAAAGATACAAGAATAGTGATTATGTCTATTGTTTTCTGTATGTTGATCAGACTAAACCGTTTTCGGCCAATCTCATCTCATCGGTCGTCTATGGCCCAACTCTTCAGGACCCGCCCTAATGCTGGCTTCTCTGCCATGTATTTTGTGGTTCTCCCGAACCGTCAAAATAGCGATTCTTGATGTCTGTGTTTTCCGCCAAGAATCGTTCCAGCCTGAGCTGATCCCACCAGTCGCGATCAATCGACCTGTTGTTTGCTATTTGCTCAACCTTGTCGTACAGAGTCGCGTCAATCAGTCCAGAGGTCATTACACCGAACCCCCCGGCTCCGAATTGATCAACCACATCCGAGACTGAGACGTTTTTACCACCCAAGGCTTTGTCTTTTCCAATCCTCTTACACTGGAAGATGAACTTGCGGCTTGGTCGGCCAGCTCGCGGGTTGGAAAATGCGATGATGTCTCGGCCACCATCTCGCGAGCGTGAGCGCCCCATCTTGGTGATTCTCTCTCGGTCATAATGACCACAACGTTCCAATACGTCGCAACACAAACGCTCAAATCGCTCATCTGAAAGACCGTCCCAATTGCAAGCAATCATTGTTGGTCGTCCAAGGCATTGGCGCAGGCTCTCGACCCCCATCCCCAACCGTGCAATAACTGACTCCAATTGCACCTTCCCCAACCGAGATTCCCCCGCTGCAAAATTGACAAACATCCAGTTGCCTATGTCGGCAATCAGGATCGACCCGTCTTGTGAAATCCGAAACGATTGCGACCCCGGCTCGTTGAGCCGTCCAGTTTCTCTCAACATCCGCACTCCATCCTCGAATGCCGAATACTCAATTTTCACGGCAACGCGATCATTAGTCGCGACATCCATGTCGCCACAACGGATCATCGCCGCCTGGCTTAGTTGAATCTCTCCATCCAGTCCGCCATACTTCACAAGAAGTTGTTCTATCGGAAGCCCCGCAGCAATTATCCAGTCAGACGTTGACGAAAAGCATTGTCCTCCAAACTCGTGGGTCATCGCCGACAAGATGTATCCAAATTTGCATTCTGGCTGATTAGGAAAAAACTCGTTCCAAACTACGGAATCCGCATCATCCCCAATGTTTTCGTAAGACTGTCCAGTAACTTGGTTAATCATGTAGTTGTCTGCCAATTCGACAAAATGCACACGGCGAAATGGAAGTTCAGACTCGAAATCGCTTACGCAGCTCCGAACCTGCTCGAAAGTCTCCTGATCGCAGTCGTCTTCGCAATCTATACCGCAAGCCAACCACCGGAGCTTGTCGATGAGAGGCGTCAAATTGCGAGATTCAAGACAATATTGAATGTAATGGAGGTGTGATGATTCTCGATATTCGTGCTGCCAATCAACGCGAGTGCATAGTGGATAGATTGTTTCCCCGACAAAGAGTGCATCCAAGTAGTCGCTGGCGATGTCCAAGTGACTGTCGCAATACCCGATGCTCGGCAACTTAACGTTAAGATAAAGCCTTCCTCCGGCCTGTTTGATCCGTTCTAGCGTCGCCTCTTGAACGCCTACTTCGCTGAAGTCCGAAAGCCACACCACCACAGGCTCGGATTGAACGGACTTGTCCACCAGAACAGTGTATTGGATTCTTCCTGCGAATCGAATTGAAAGCGGCAGAGCAATGAGGCTGCGCGTCTTCGTCCACTGCGCTCTGCTACGGTGGTCGCCGTTCGGCCACGGCTCGGACGGTCACGAGGTCTAAGCGCCGCTTTCGCGCCAAAACATAACCCAAAAGCATTTTGGCACTCACCGCGCCGACGCTCGCGGCCTGCCACCCTTCGCTCCGCTGCGTTTTCCCCGTGTCCGCCGGTAACTGTTTTTGTCTCGCTGCCGCTCAAGTGAAAGACAAAAACAGCCTACCCGGCGGAACAGGGGATTAAAAATGTTATTGAAGGATTCAAGCAAAACAAAAAACAATCAGGAACTCGTTAAAGCTAGCATTGACGCTCTGGTCAAGGCTTTGGAAGCCGGACACAGTGATGCTCTCTCTGCATATCTCACTGCAATGTCGCAGTTTCACAACTACAGTTTTCAGAACATTCTCTTGATTGCTAGCCAGCGTCCAACGGCAACCAGAGTTGCGGGTATTCGCGCATGGAACGAGTTGGGCCGGAGAGTGAAACGCGGGGAAAAGGGGATTATGATCTTTGCCCCGATGATTGGCTACAAACGCACTGTAAGCGACGGCGACCAGAGCCAGCAGAGCGACGCCAGAACCGACAAGCCAGAGCCGCGCCTAGTGGGTTTTCGTGCCGTGTATGTGTTCGATGTTGGCCAGACCGAAGGCGCAGAACTACCCGAACTCGGCAGCACATTCAAGGGCGAAGTAGGCGACAAGCTGGACAAGTTGGCCGACTTCACGAGCGCGCAGGGAATCAAGCTGGAGTATTCCGACAAGATTGCACCGGCGAGGGGCATGTCTTATGGCGGCCTGATTCGCATTCTGCCGAACATGGAGCCATCCGAGACGCTGGCAACTTTTGTGCATGAACTGGCGCACGAGATGTTGCACCGAGCCGAGCGCCGCACTTTGACAACCAAGACTGTGCGGGAAACTGAAGCCGAGGCCGTGGCGTTTGTGGTCTGCCATGCTCTTGGACTCGAAACCGGAACTGGTTCAAGTGATTACATCCAGCTCTATCACGGGGATGCGAATCTCTTGAAAGAGAGTCTGGAAGTAGTCCAGCGCACGTCTACCGTTATCCTTGGGGCGATCAGCCCCAAGGATGCGGTTACTGTTCCTCAAATCGAGCGGCGTCAGCTGGTTGGCCTTACCTCTGGTTTTCAATCTAAAATGGTAACGATGACCGATGCATTTCAAGTCTGGATTGGCGAAGTCCAAACTGCCCTTCGCTCAATCAACATGACGATGGAAGACTGGCAAGGTCTGTGGCCATTCGACTTTCAAGCGGCATACAATGCAGGCACAAAGGCCAATGACGCTGCGATGAAGGCCAATCGCTTCTGGTGGCGAGAGCAGAACAGATCACTCAAGCAGGATTGCCGCTTGATCCCCACGTGCTGGCTACCGCGTGGTCATCAAGGTTCATGCCAGCCTGTTGATTCAGACACTCAGGGAGCAGCATGATGCCGCTCTACGCACAAGGTGACTATGTAAAGGTTGAGTTTCCCGACGAGACCACAGGCATTGGCGAATGGATGTGGGTACGCGTGACGCGCTGCGACCCGGAAAAGCAACTGGTCTTTGGCATTCTGGACAACGAGCCCCTGAACGATTGCGAAGGTAGACTTGGACTCGGGACTGAGCTGGCCGTGAGCTACTCTCAGATTCGAGAGCACCGGAAGCCTACCGAATTCACGAAGCAATAGAACACGCTGATCCCGGCGAAGGCCCACCATGCTGTTCCAAAACATCCTTAATCTCCAAAATTTTCGAGGGGCGCTCTGGCCGCGCCCCTCGTGCTCCCCAGGCCATGGTCCGATCAAGCAACAAAACAGTGCGTATTAAGTCCATTACATGCTATATTTTGCGGTCACAAGGTTCTCGTAGATTGTTAAGCGGGGAGGAATTGTGTGTCACGACGTACTTGGTTTTTGCTGATCGCCGCTGCCTGCGTGATTGCAGCTTTTTTCGCGTGGAACAAATGGCCACGTCCTACGCCTATTAAGCAAATCACAATAGCTCAGTCCGGTGACTTTTTCCTCTATGCTCCTCTGTATGTCGCCACTGATGCCGGTTTCTTTCGCGAACAAGGTCTAGAAGTAAATATTGTGAGTACGGGTGGCGACGAGAAGACCTGGGCCGCGGTCCTGAGCGGAAGCGCTCAATTCGGAATTGGTGATCCAACATTTGTCGCGATTTCGGAACACAGGGGCCAACCAGGAAGGATAATCGCGAGCATTGTGAATGGCGTTCCATTCTGGGGCATCACCTTCAACCAAAAGATGGCAACTATCAAGGACCCCAAAGACTTGAAGGGCCACGTAGTTGGTACATTCCCAGCACCCTCCACGGCCTACACGTTACAGAAGAAGATGTTCCTAGATGCGGGACTGCAGCCAGACATTCGCGAAGGAGCCTTTGGCACCATTTTCGCGATGTTGAGGACTGGCCAAGTAGACATCGGTCTGGAATTGGAGCCAAACGTTTCTCAAGCCTTGTCGGAGAACGCGAAGATTGTGTACTCCATGAAAGACGTTTATGGCCCGTTTGCTATCACCGGATTAAGTGCGACACCTGCAGCCCTCAAGAGCGATCCAAATCTCGCAAAGCACGTGACGTGTGGCCTTCAGATGTCATTGGACTACATCAGACTCCACCCTGACAGGGCCTTAGAGATACTCAACCGCAGATTCCCGGAGGTTAAGCCGGAGATTGCGAAAGCGGCTCTATCGCGTGTTTCCGAGGAGGGAATCATTCCCGTTGATTTAGGTGTTAAAGAAGACGCATGGCAAAAAGCGATTTCTCTTCGAAAAATTGTTGGGGACCTCGAAAATCCATTGCCTATGACCAGTTACGTTGACGACAGTTTTGCGGACTGGGCGAGTTCGAATTGTCGAATCACGAAATAGCGCACTGGTGGTGAAGTGAGGTTACGCTTGGCAGAGAAAAAACAAATAAAGATCGTTCAGATGGGCAAGTTCTTTTTGTACTTGCCACTGTATTACGCTGTAGAGTGCAATTTTTTCGGCTACCTACCTGAGGGATTCGAAGTAACCGTCGTACTCCCGCAGCAGAGGAAAGATCGAACGGATAAAGGCGTTCTCAAGTGCCTCATGGACACTGCCTCTGAAGAGAATGCCGGCGTTCAGTACGCTGTATGTGACCCAACCAGTATTCTTGCTTGGCCCTTACACAAGACTCCGGCACCAACTCTTCTTGCGGGCATGGTGACCAACGCAGCATTTTGGGCGATAGATAGAGGTTCCAGAGAAGTTAATTTTCCGGCTGATCTTGCCAATTTCGATGCAATCATTGCATACGATGAGGGCTCCACCTCATACGGAATCGCAAGACGAGTCTACCTGGAAGCAGGAAAGACACCCCAAATTGTAAGCGTAGAACCCCCCGACGAGTTAGTCAGACTCGGTGAGAGCGCTTTGGGCACAATTGCTCTCTCTCCTGATCCGTTGGGGATAGAGGATTTTTTGGTGAGACGAAAGCTTGACGGCTTCGACATCGATTTAGCTCTTGGCAAAACTCAAGAGTACAACAATGTTTTGGTAACCGCGCTAATTGGACGTACCGACTTCGTTTTGGCAAAGGAAAATGAACTGATTACGTTGGGGATAATTCGAGGTCTGCAACGTGCAATGGCTCTTGTCCGATTCGCTGACGCAAAAGTAGTGGAATTCGCGCACAACTATTTCGAACGGAAGCCTCAAGAGAGGATATTGAGAGCCCTTCAAATGGCGCGTGACTCACAGGTGTTTCCGTCAAGCGTCGAAGTTAGCGAGGCTCACTGGTCAAACGCAGCCAAAGCTCACTGTTTTTCGCACGGCAACGAGTATGACAATGCCAGTCGAATGAAGGCTCAGGAGGTCTTTGCTACTCTTGCTGCTCCATACACGCACTGGGCCACGAGAGCTGTAGAGGTGGAGGTACTTAACCGTTTCCGGGTTGAAGTCCCGTCCAAGCAGGAAAAGAATCTTTGGCTGGTGATTCCTTTGATCCTCATTTTGCTCGCGACGGGCTTTGTCGCAGGCGATCTGTTGCATGACAACCAAGGATGGCTCGTGGCTGGTATTGCCACATTAGGACTGGCAATAGCAACAGTCGTGCCCCGCGTGATCCGCCGTAATCCGAAATGCGCTGCCGGAGCCTTTTACGGTCTCGTCTGGATATTCGCCATAGCGCTCTCAATTGCGTGGCACTACAAGTTCCACGTGTGGGATTTTGCTACGTCAATTTTGGGCATTACAAGCATATATCTAGGAGCAATCGGCATTCTTGCGTTCGCTCCAAAAGCGGACAAGCCGGGGGTAACAGGCCGATGACGGCAGGTCAAGACTCGTCACCTGCTGTCGCAGTCGATCGGATTTGCAAGACGTTCAAGAGCGGCCCCGAAACCGTCACTGCACTGTCGGAAGTCAGCTTCAAGGTTTCGTTCGGCGAACTGTTCTGTGTCGTCGGACCAAGCGGGTGCGGGAAGTCAACTCTGCTGAAACTCTTGGCCAGACTTCTTTCCCCCACGGCAGGTCGGATCGAACTCAACCCCCGGCTCATTGCGGGAGGAATAGCGTACGTCCCACAAGAAGCCTCGCTTTTGCCTTGGCGCAACTCGCTGCAAAACGCCTGCCTCGGACTGGAACTGAAGGGCGAGTTGAACCGAGCCCGCGTAAGGAGTGTTCTGGACTCCATCGAAGAATATGGACTAAAGGGGTTCGAGCGAAGTCTCCCCGGAGAGCTATCGGGCGGGATGAGACAGAGAATTTCGGTCATTCGTGCTCTTGAGAGTAGCCCACAGCTGATGTTGTGCGATGAGCCGTTCTCCGCGATAGATTTCGTCACAAGATTGGATTTGAACACCAGATTTAAGAGAATGTGTCGAGTGAATGCGATTACGACAATTTTTGTAACTCACAACATTGAAGAAGCGATTTTCTTGGCGGATGAGATCGTTGTTATGAGCGGAAGACCGGGGCGCATCGTTGCTTCATATCGTCCTCGGCTTTCGATAGCGCCCGAGAACGCGGTCAAATCTCGAAAGTCGCCTGAATTCTCGGATCTCTTTGTGCGCATCTGGAATGACCTGAAGGGAGTGCATGAAGAACCGAGTTAAGATCGTCGCCATTCAAATCACGATCGCTTTGATGTTCTTTGTCCTTTGGGAGGTAATTGGACGAGCATCTAGTACGGCGTTCTTTTTTGTGGGTACCCCACTGACCACTCTATCTGAACTTCGACAACTCATCACCGAGGGACACTTTGTTCTGCACTTTCTGACCACAGGTTTCGAGGCATTGAGCGGTCTGCTGATCGGAACACTTGTTGGGAGCGGCGCTGGGCTAGCCCTTTGGTATTCCGACACTACCGCCAGGATTGCCAGACCGTTCGTGCTCGGTCTTGGGACTCTGCCTGTTTTTGCATTTGCACCACTGATGATTGTTTGGTTTGGAATTGGCCTAAAGATGAAAGTTGCCTTGGCAGTGTTCTCAACCGTGTTCGTGGCATTTACACAATCGCACCGAGGCGCGACTTCTGTTTCTTCCGAGTATATTGACGTTCTAAAGGGCATGAACGCGACGCGGAAACAGATATTTGCCAAAGTCATTGTTCCCGGATCGTTAGATTGGGTATTAAGTTCTATGCGTCTGAATGTTGGATTCGGCCTGTTGGGTGCCTTTATTGGCGAATTCATCGCCGCCAACAAGGGACTGGGATTTGTGATCCTCAGAGCGGCTAGCTTGTACAACGTCCCCCGAGTCATGGCCGCAGCGATCGGAATAACGATTCTCGCGATCACTTTAGATCGGATGGCTCAGGCGGTCGAAAACCGAAGGCACGCAATAATTCAGCTAATCAGTGTTCCTAGTTCTTTATGGAGACACAATTGTTGAGGTGACTGTCCCCCGGCTCGTTTCCCCGGAATCAGGGTCCAATTGGACCCTGATTTTTCGCTGGATTGTGCACAGATTTTCAGTTGGGAAAATCTTGCGGAAATTTTCGTGAGGTGTGTTCGCCATCCAGCGGCGAGAACACGCGGTAGAAACTTTGCGAACTGCCGCAGCAGTTTTTGTGATTTGTTTCCAAGTTCTTGTGCAGAAAAACTTGGGTCCAATCAGGGTCCAATAAGGTTCCAAATCATTACTTACGGCTCCAAAATGGGCTGTCGGTGCCGTCTAGTTTCAATTAGTTACGAGTTGTTGAGCCCCTTTCACGGCGGTAACACGGGTTCAAATCCCGTCGGGGACGCCAACCTTATCAACAACTTGCGGGATTGCCGTTTTTGGCGCACTACGGGTTACGCTACGGTTAAGCTGCTGGATCACTCCACGATGGGCATTGCGCTTCTCTTCCGACATAGCTTCATCGTAGACATTCATCGTGATTGAGTACGAGGCATGCCGCAACAGGCCTTGCACCACTTTGGGGTTGTTGTTGTTCTGGCGCAGCAGGGTCGTGTAGGAATGGCGTAATGTGTGCCATCCTTTAATCTCGATCCCGCTTTTCGCGGCGACTGGCTTGATGTGATGCTGCATGATGCGACTCATCCAGTACGGCTGCTTACCTCTCATCTTCGCGCTGGCGAAGACGTAGTCGCTGTCCTGGGCATAGGGAGTCTCCCGACGCCAAGCCAGCAATTCTTCGATCAGCACATCATCCAGTGGGATGCTCTTTTTCGAAGCTTCCGTCTTGACCTTACCGATACGCTGCTTCACGATTGAGCGTTTTGGGGTCAGGACCTTGTCCTCGAAGCAGATGTCTTCCCAGCGAACGCCGCTGAGTTCGCCCCTCCGCAATCCGGTTCCGAAATCCAGTAACACCATCAGTCGTTCTCGTTGTTTCAGCTCACCGTAGATGAGTTGGGAAAGCTGGTCAACGGTAAGGCGGATCGGTGTTGCCTGGCGCACGCCGCTTTGCCGTACAGACGTAATCGGATTACGGTCTGTCCATTCATAGCGGATTGCGTGCTCGTACAGAAGATGCATCAGGTCCCTGATCTTCTTTTTCGAACCATCGGCTAGAGCCGCGCCATCGTCTTTTTTCAAAGTTGACAGCCAACTCTCTACGGCCACGGCCTTTACCTCATCCAAAGCTTGGTCTCCCCATCGCGGTTTGACCCACTTCCGCAAATAGCCGCGGTAGTTGTCCCGAGTGGAGAAAGCCCGACGTTCATTCGGGTCCTCGTCCGTCCCTGGGCACTCCGTATCCTGCCAGTGATCGACAAGTTCCTTCAGAGTTCGCGGCCCCTCTTCGATAGGTCTGCCCAGGCCGAGACGTTCTGCTTCTTGCTGTGCCGCGGCATCAGACTTGAACCGACTGGCCAAACCGAGTGTCTTCCAGCGCTCGCGAGACTTGCCGTCCTGGCCCTTCTCGTACCATCGCCAGATGACTACTCTCTTTCCGTTCTTGCGTTTAACTACACTTGGAAATCCTGTACTAGTGTGCCTCTTTCTCACGTCTTACCGTCCTTTCCGAAAGAGGCGGACGACGAACGGAGTTTATCCTCCTCTGCATCCACTCGTCCAGTTCGCTGAGTTTGAATCGCCAGGTCTTCCTGCTGCCGTCCCCCCACGGGTAGGCAGGGATTTTCTCAAGGCGAGCCCATTCATTGAGCGTCTTGACTGCGACGGACAAATAGGAAGCTGCTCGCTTGACGTCGACGTACGGTTCTGGTGCCGTTGAAAAGGAAATGGCCGGATTGGCCGGACCGGGCTGGGTCGACATGGGGTCCTCTTATCGGCGGAGTTTCGCACTGCCCAGTGACCCGGCCAGAAAAGCCACCGACCTACAGCATTGCATCCGCGAATTCCTATTTAAGCGGAAAGTAGATATTGGTCAAACGGGCTTGCTTGTTGTTTTTCTCCTGTTCTTCGAAGCGTGTGATTCTCGTTAAGTAACGTCTTGCTGCGCCATCGTTTAGGGCTTTGTGTCAACAGCCGCCGCTGTCCCTTTGATTGAGCCACACTTGGACCGACTAAACAGGTTGCGCAAAGGTCCATGCAGCTCGGTGCTACGCGTAACTACTTTGAACCGCTTTGGTTACGAGAGAAAAGCCCGCCAATAGCTGGAAGCACTGTCGCAGACGCCGATCGAGTCACCACCCGTAGCGTTCTCAGCAGAAAACCCTCGTGCACTCCGACCTAGTGATCTACTCCGTTTGACGAATTCCGATCATTACGGTAAACAGCGGGATGAGGTGCGAGATGAAGACTGCAAAAGAAGCCGATGTTTCGCGGAAAGCAGACGAAGCTAAGACGAATATAGTTGCGAGCGTCGAGTTCGCGGTCCGCGCCTCGTTGCGCGAAGAATACGTTGACACAGATTTTGTCCATTCCATTTTGGGCAGGGTTTTCGTCAAGACTGAGGATCTTCAAGACGAGGAAGACGCTGGTTACCTAAGGGCGTCCTTAGTGCAATTCGGTGAAGCCATGGACTATGGCATTAGGACGGAGAGGCTAGGAGACGGCGTCGCGGGAAGCATTGCGGAATACTGGGAACTCCTGTTCGACTTGGAAACCGGTTACTGGAGAGAAGAAATACAAGATGAATATGAGGCTTCCGGATGTGACCTGCTAATCATCGACTGCATGGAGATCCGTCCGAGATGGCGGGGTTTGGGGGTCGGTCCGGCTGCGGTCGACAGGACTATCGACATCTTCGGTCCTGGTTGTGGGCTGGTGGCGTGCAAACCTTGGCCGCTGCAATTTACTCCTGCCTTCGCCCGCGATCAGAAGGCACTGAAAAGATTGAAGGCACCCGGCGTTGGACGGGATGAGGCCGTGCGCAAGCTTAGAGCGTACTGGTCTCGGCTCGGCTTCTGGCCGCTCGGTGAGACCGGGATTCATCTCCTGGGTATGGCCCAGAGGGGATCAAATGAATCACATAAGAAGTCCGAAACGCTCGCTAGCGTAGCCTCCGACTTGGCCGGCAGACGAGTCTGTTAGAACGCTGCCTCAGCAGAGCCATCGTTTGTTTTCAGTGGGTTCCCGAGTTCCTGTCGTTCTTCCTGTCGAGATAAAACAAGCCTGATTTTGTCAATAGAGTCTCCTGAGTCCATTCCGTTCCCGAATTTGACCGAATTCACGATCCGATCTATCGTCCATCCCCTCAACCGAGGAGATGGAAATGCCAAGAAGACACAAGTATGCAAATAGGGTCAAGATTCTCAAATATGTAAAAGTAGGTGAGAAGTGGCGGTTTGCCAATGTCGTCGAGAAAAGCGGCAAGCTCGTGCGCGACCACGTTCTGATCGCAAGCCTCGATGAACACCACTCGGAAGGGACCTACTACATAGAGTGGTATGAAATTGGCAATCGGCGGCGCCGCAAAGCCGTACGAGATTTTGCGGCGGTGGTGGAGGAGGCTCGGCGCAAAGCGATTGAGGTTGAGGCCGTGCGCGCCGGTGTCGTCGAGACTCGGTCAGCACCGGCCAGCATTCCCTCCGCCCGATTAGGCCTCGGCACCGCGATCGACAACTATCTTGAGTTCATTGAGAACCACCGCTCGCCACGCACATACCTGACCTACCGCTATACTCTAAACAAGCTCTTCCGTCAGTCCTGTACGACGCAATCTGTCGAGGATGTCTCGCGTGGGGACATTTTGAAATTCATGACCCATTGCTACGCGCTGGGTCTCGGCCACCGTACGGTATATGACAAGCTGGTGGTGGTGCTGCAAATGCTCAAACGGTATGACAAGACCAAGTTGATTCAAGCGAGTGATTGGCCCAACTACGTCGAGAAAATTCGTGTCATTTATGAGCCCGAAGAAATACAGGCCATGCTGCGGCACGCCGATGACGAAGAGGCGATCTTTCTCAAGTTCATGGTGGGATCGGGATTCCGTGACAGAGAAGCGCAGTGTGTGACCTGGCGAGACGTCGACTTTCACAACAGCGTGGTTCGCGTTACGACAAAGCCAATCTGGAGATTCAGGCCCAAGAACTGGGAAGAAAGATGCGTTCCCCTACCGACTGCGCTGATCCAGCAACTCCAGACGCTGAAAGAGAGGCGTAACGCATTGCCCGCCCAATTGGTTTTCCCAAATTCCAAAGGCAATCCCAACACAGAGACGGACATGATCGTCAAGCGGGTCGCCGAGCGGGCGAAACTGAATTGTGGACAATGCATCACCAAGCATGGCAACCGCTGCTCGAAAGGTCCATACTGCCAGCACTACTTCCTTCACAAATTCCGTCACACGTTTGCCACAGAGCACTTGCGGCACGGAGTGGATATTCGCACGCTCCAGACCTGGATGGGGCACCGGGATATCAAATCCACGATGGTCTACTTGAAGGGAGTGCAGTCAAAGGATGTCTTGGAAAAGATCAATGCAGGAGCCCTGGCCGGATACGTAGCAAGAGCGGCAAGTGATTGATCCTCCACGACAACAGTCGGTCAAGAACCCTTCATGTGTACTGACGGCCGATCAGCGGGAGAAGAACGGTTCCTCTCAACACCGGCGGAGATGCGGTCGAGCAGCGACGACTTCGAGGTGTTTGGCGAGCACTGGGGTGAACACGCCTGAGACAATTTCTCCGAATTGACGTCGTCCCTCGCCATACTGGTTCCAGTGCATACACCGGCAAGGTCTGCTTAGGTTTTCAGTGAGTCTGATGGTTGAATGCGGGTAAATTCAGCTTGACGCTGTAAATTGCAATATGCAAATATATTGATCGAATGGCCGAACTGAGTCAATTCAAGGCTGAGTTCTTCAAAGCACTGGCTCACCCCCTACGCATTAGGATCTTGGACGAGTTGCGCCGCGGCGAAGTCGGCGTGAATGACCTTTGTGTGCGCCTGGACGTGGAACAGAGCACGCTATCGCAGCAATTGGCCGTCCTGAGGACGCGCAGCATCGTTGTGGGCAGGAAAGACGGACAGAGCGTTTTGTATTCCGTTCCCGACCCTGAAGTCTTCAAGCTGTTGGATGTCGCCAAGAAGATTTTTAACAACCACCTGATCGAGGTAAAAGACCTGTTGTCGCAGTTGGCCGTCACTTCTGCCAACAGAGGCTAGGACCGTGTTTTTTGTGAGCATATATTCAAATATCGTAATATTAGGTACTTCAGTTTTATTCGCTGGCGATCTGTTGCCGATGCACGGACGGACAGCCGGTTCTCCGGCGCCTCCTGTTTTGCAAGCGGCGCTTCCTGCAAAAAGGAACCTGAGTGTGGTGCCTTCCGAATCTTTCTTCAGTCAGCAGCAGGCTTCCGGACTCAACCCTTCCAAAGCCTCCGGTACCGCCCCCGCGGAGGCTTCCGTGGCAATCTCAGATCCTCCTTTTCTCAGGCACCCGATCCAGTTCGGCCCGAACAGCCTTGAACTAACCGTTGCAGGGAGGAACATGCTGAAACGAGCGGCCGCTTGGCTGCGACTGCACCGCGAAGCGCGAATTCTGATAGTCGGTTCGTGTGATTCGGGAGGCTCGGAGACTTGCACACGCACACTGGCTGAGGCTCGCGGCGCTGTAGTCAGGAAATTTCTGGGAAGTTCTGGGATTGACTCCGATCAAATCGTTGGAGTTAAAGCTTGGGACAATGTTGATCAAAGCTGCCAGACCTCCGATATCGAGTGCCAGCAATTTAATCGTAGTGCCCGGATATTCATGGCCAGTTCTGTTGCACCTTGAAGGAGAACCTGTCCGATGTGCGGTTCAATCACGCGGGTTTCGCGGAAAGACGGTTCCGGCTGCATTTTGGCCGAAGACGGGAAGGAAGTTTGCTTTGAGCGGTCCGAGGCAAGCAGAGACGGGGTGGACAAGCTCAGGGTAGGTCACTCGGTGGAGTTTGAACTTCAGTACGGGTTTGAGCGGCCGTGCGCGGTAAACATCAAGCGGTTGCATCGCGATGCCGGCCAACGTCCAGGAGCGCTGAATTGCTCGTAGATAGAGAACTCGACGACATGGTCATAGGAGCTACTCAGGAGAGGACTGCGGTTGCCGCGCGAAGCTTCGTGATTTGGGGAGAGGAGCTTTTCAAGAAAAGACGGTATGCAGCCGCCGAGAAACTCTATCAACGTGCGCGTGGTCTAGTTGAGAGAAACCTGGGGCAGCAACATCCGATGATGGCTGAGGTGCTGGAATGCTATTCCGAACTGCTTCTGAGAACCAATCGCCAAGCTGAGGCCATTGCGATGAAGAGTCGCTCGAAAGCGATCTGGAGGGCCTACGGTGCTCGTTTCTGTCGAACTCAGATCCAGGCCTACTCAATCCCAAGGTACTGGACAGAGCGAGAAGCTTCTGAAGGACACCTGGAGTGAGGAGTTGCTGTGCGTATGACGCAGGGAAGGCCGCCCAACAACAAGGGCACGTTCGGCAAATTGGTCGAACTCGACCTGCAGTAACAGCCCGGAGCGTGTCCGGGCTATTCATATTCGGCGTACCGGTGGTGGGATTTGACTGCCGCAGGCGGATGTCATCGGGTTGGTTCGGCTAACAAGGAGAGCTCTTAATGTACTTTCCCGCGGAACATTTACTCGAAAGGCTGCAAATCTCGGCCGCGGAACTCAGCGACTTCGAACAGAAGGGGATCGTTAAGGGGATCCCGAAGGCGGGGCGGGTTTTTTACTCGTCTCGGGACATGTACCGGCTTCGGGGAATCCTGCTTTTCATGACTCGCGGCCTGCCTCTGGAAGAAGCAACCAGGCGAGTAGACCACCCAGCGGAGGAAGTGGCCCCCGGAAATCGGGGATAGCGCGGAGGGGGAGAGTCTTGCGGGCACGAGCGAGTACGAGGTTGTTGTGCGAGGGCCAGGTCAACTTGTATCTGCTCTGCGCTGTCGTTTCCAAACAGACGCGACGCTTGGAGCGACTGATGCCAGAGGAGCGAATTGCGGAACTGATCACGATCGCCTTGAGAAACTGCGCAGATCACGAATTCGAGATCCAGGTGGATGGAAACACACCTGATGTGATACGCGAGGCGGCGGCGCGGATGTTTCCGCCAGCCAGAATTACGAACGCCACAAATGCAGTTTCGGCTATCGGCGGGCAGCAAGCAACAGAAGGTAGGCAAATACACGGAGAGTCCCCTCTTTTTTACAAAGTTTCAACGGGTATTCACGTTTCTGGGGGCAATGGTGTTGATTCTCCTGATCCTTGCCGCAATCTACATGCCCGTCAGGGGGAATATTCGATGAGCAATTCCAAAGGGATCGATACCATTCATCTCCGGCAACTGAGGGCATTCGCTGAGAACTTATGCTTGCAGGCGAATCGTCATTGTGAGAATCGAAATTACGTCGTGGCCCATGCGCTGTACGGCCGCGCTTTGGAAGCGGCTCAAAGGATTGACAACCCCGAGCATAAAGAGAATGGCAACGCACTCGTTACTCGAATCCAGAAAGACCGGCAAGCTGTTTATGAGCTTCTGCGACGTGCGTACGGAAGCCCGGAAAAAACTCTGTTGGAGAAAGCACAGAAGATTGGTCGATGAGGTCCGTGCCTGGAGCTGAGATCGAGTACGGCCATGGACGCACCCCTCGAAGTCGGTACTTCCCGTTACGGAAAGACTGGATACGAATGGCGAGAATCGATAAGCCCACCGTGGTAGCAGATGCAGTCGGTTTGCTGTCTCTAGCACGAGACCTGCATCAGTCCGGACGGTACAAGGCTGCTGAGGCTCTTTTTCAACAGGTGGCCAGTCACGTTGAGAAGATGCTCGGTCCCCACGATGTCTTCCTTGCCAACATCTTCGATGCGCACGCTGAGTTCCTCGCCAGTCTCCAACGTGGGGCCGAAGCGGCGAGCATCCGAGAACGGTCGAATCAGATTCGGGGGCAAACTAAGCCAGCCTCGATCTGACTGCCTGGCCCAAGATAGAACAAACTACGTCAAACAATTTCTCGACAAAGTGCCCCGATACGACAGCCGCCAGTAAACTCTACTAGTGAAGATGTCGTGCTCATTTAAAGAGAAAACACAACATGGGTAATTGGCTACCGAAATCTGTTCTCTGTTTCAAGTCTTACACGAGACGTATGTTCGTGTCGGACCTTCTGGCAGGGATCACCGTCGGACTCGTCGCGCTTCCTTTGGCGATGGCTTTCGCCATCGCTTCGGGCGTGCCCCCTCAAACGGGTCTGTATTGCGCAATCGTCGCAGGCTTTGCGATCTCAGCTTTGGGAGGTTCTTCCACCCAGATCGGTGGTCCAACGGGCGCGTTCGTCGTCGTGGTTTTTGGCATTGTCGCGAAACATGGGGTTGACGGGCTGTTCATGTGCACCCTGATGGCCGGGGTGATCCTCCTGATTCTGGGCGCGACGGGCCTGGGAACGGCGGTCAAGTTCATACCGCGCCCCGTGGTCGTTGGTTTCACGAACGGCATTGCGGTTATTATCGCCAGCACCCAGATCAAGGATTTCTTTGGGCTGAAAATAGACAAGGTCCCAGGGGAATTCGCGGCGCGGATTCTGACCTACGCGCACAACTTCTCATCATTTTCGCCGCTGGAAACAACTCTGTCAGTTGGTGCACTCTTCGCGATCATCCTCTTCATGATTTTTGTGAAGAGAGTCCCAGGTTACATCGTTGCTCTATTTGCTGGGACCGCGGCAGTGATTATCTTCAAACTCCCGGTTGAAACCATTGGCACTCGCTTTGGCGGTATCCCCTCCGGATTTCCCAAGTTAGTCATTCCGCACTTTCGGGTGGACCTGCTGCGGCCTCTCATCTCCCCAGCCATCACCGTCGCCATGCTCGGCGCCATCGAGTCGCTGATGTCCGCCGTGGTTTCCGACCGCATGAGCGGCGATAAACACAACCCGAACGTCGAACTGATCGGCCAGGGCGTTGCCAACATTCTCTCACCGCTCTTCGGGGGACTACCGGCCACGGGAGCGATCGCTCGCACCGCCACCAACATCCGCTCTGGCGCCAAGACGCCCGTCGCAGGAATGATCCACGCTCTCACCCTTCTCGCGATCATTCTTTTCGCCGCGCCACTGGCCCGCTTCATTCCTCTATCCGTCTTAGCGGCCATCTTGCTAGTGGTCTCCTACAACATGGGCGAATGGCGTGAGATTCCGGAGCTGTTCAAACAATCGAAGTTCGAGATTGTCGCTTGGTTTGTGACGTTTATGCTGACCGTCTTCGCCGATCTGACCGTCGCCGTGGAAGCCGGCATGATTCTGGCAGTGCTGGTGTTCATCCGGAAAGTCACACAGACGACCACGGTGTCGGAGGCGACCGCGGAATACATCCATGAGGGGCACGTTCATATTTTGCAGCACAAGGAAATTCCTTCCTACGTCAGCATCTTCAGGATACATGGCCCCTTCTTGTTTGGCTCAACCGATAAAATCGATACGATTGTTTCTCGTTTGCCTGATCTCCCGCCTATCATTATTCTGAGACTCCGCAATATGACGGCCATCGACTCCACCGGCCTACAGGCGCTGGAGAATTTTGCAGACCGGGTGCACGAATCCGGCAGAGAACTCATTCTTTGTGGCGCGAGAGAACAGCCGGCGAAACGGCTCCATGAGGCTGAATTTCACCCCCACGTGGCTGAGGATAATATCTGCCTGAGTGTGGCAGAAGCCCTCGACCGAGCCAGAGACCTGTACCACGAGGTGGTGAAGCGACATCCGGCGGGGACAACCTGGGGCCGAAGAAGCAGCGATGTTTCGCCGGCGATGCCAGTGAGGACGGCCTCATCGGGTGAGGGGTCTTAGCGCGGCGGATGGACATTGGAGTGCCGTTACATATTGGTGAGGGGACGTATGGCCCGTACAAACTCCGTTGAGCTACGCTACGCGAGAATTCTCTCATCGCAGCAGAGTGAGAAGGTCTCGTGAATATGATTTCGCTGCCTATCGCCTTCGCGCTTAGCCTGGCCGCCTATGCGGCCGGCGCCTTCGCCTCTCTCGCCTGCTGGCGAAAACCGGCGGTGGCCCGACGTATCTGTTGCAGCGCCGCCTTGGCCGGAGCAGCGCTGGGAGGACTAACCTCCGTTCTCGCCATTCTTCGAGGCACGCCGGTTGCGTGGTCGGTTCCTTCCGGAATTCCGCTTTTCGCCTACAGCTTCTCCTACGATGCTCTAGCCGGCTTCTTCAATCTGGCCCTCGCGATTCCCGTGGCCGCAGTCTCCATCTATTCTTTCGGCTACCTGAAAGAATTCGAGGGCAAGAGAAACATCGGCCTTTTCGGCTTCTTGTTCAATCTCTTACTACTCAGCCTGACGGGTGTCTTTACCGCCGCAAATGCCTTCCTGTTTCTGATCGCATGGGAAGTGATGGCGCTGGCCGCTTACGGACTGGTGACCTTCTACCACGAAGACCGGGAGACCAGACGAGCGGGTCTGCTCTACATCATCATGGCGCATATCGACGCCGGGTGCCTGCTTCTTGGCTTCGCTCTATTGATCAACGCCACTGGCAGCGCCGAATTCGCGAGCTTCCGTCCCATCGCAGCCCAACTCAGCGGTGGACAGCAGACCGCTGCGTTTGTGCTGTTCTTCCTGGGATTCGGTATCAAGGCGGGTGTTATCCCCTTCCATATCTGGCTGCCCGCGGCACACCCGGTCGCGCCGAGCAATGTCTCAGCCCTGCTTTCCGGGATCGTGATCAAAACCGGAATCTATGGCATGACCCGTATTTTCCTGGATTCGCTGGGAGGAGTGCCGTCCTGGGCCGGCTTGCTGGTTCTCATCGTCGGAGTCGTTTCTGCCGTTCTGGGGGTCTTGTACGCCTTGATGGAGCACGATCTCAAACGTCTGCTGGCGTACCACAGCATCGAGAATATCGGCATCATTCTCATGGGCCTGGGCGCGGCCTTGATTTTCCGCGTGGCTGGGCATCCGACACTTGCGGCCGTGGCCCTGATCGCAGCGATGTTCCACACTTTGAATCATGCCATCTTCAAGTGTCTGTTGTTCCTGGGGGCCGGGTCCGTGCTGCATTCGACGGGAACGCGCAACATGGAGGAAATGGGAGGGCTCATCCGTCCGATGCCGGTGACCGCGTTCTGTTTCCTGATAGGCGCGATCGCCATTTCCGGCCTTCCCCCGCTGAACGGATTTGCCAGCGAGTGGCTGACCTACCAAGCGCTCCTGGCCGGATTCGGCGCGGTCAGCGGCTTGACGCGAATCCTGTTTCCGCTGGCTGGTTCCATGCTGGCGTTGACCGGGGCGCTGGCAGCCGCTTGCTTTGTGAAAGCTTTCGCGATCACGTTCCTGGCGCTGCCGCGTGCAGCCGAATCCCGGAATGCACACGAGGCGCCCCGCACCATGCTGATTGGCATGGGATGGTTGACGCTGGCTTGTGCCGCTCTGGGCTTAGGTGTGACCTGGTTTCTCCCGGTATTTGACGCGATGACTGAGCAATTGCTCGGACAGCGAGTCTCCGCTCATCTGGTGACTAGTCATGGGCTGGTACTCTCCGCCGGCATGCGTACCAGCGGTACCGTATCGCCCTTGGTCATCGCGGTTGGACTCCTGGTTCTGATAGTCCCCGCGGCTCTCCTGGTAGCGATCGGGGTGAGAAGGTTCGGGCGCAAGCGCGGACCAGTGTGGGACTGCGGCTTGCCTGGACTTTCGGAAGAAAATGAATACACGGCCACCGCATTCTCAAAAGCGCTGCGGATGATCTTCTCCGTGCTGTACAAGCCGCGCCGGGAAATTCAGGCCGTCTTCGATGTCTCGCCGTATTTTCCGAAAGAGATCCGTTTCGAGAGTCAAATCGAGTCTACGTTCGAGAAGCGGCTTTATGCTCCTCTGCAAGAGTTCATCTTCCGGGTCTCCAGCAGAATGCGGACTATTCAGGCGGGAAGCATTCACGCCTACTTGGCGTACATCTTTGTAACCCTCGTCTTGCTTTTACTGTTCGGGGTTCGCAAGTGACCGAAGTCCTTATCAACTCGGCGCTGCAATTAGTGTTGCTAATGCTGGTTGCTCCCTTGCTCAGCGGCATGATTAAGACGTTGAAAGCGAGACTTCAGACCCGCCGCGGACCGGGCATCCTGCAATCCTACCGGGACATTTTCAAGTTACTGCGCAAGGGAATGGTCATTCCAGAAACGGCATCGTGGATTTTCTCGGCGACCCCCTACATGGTCTTTGGGACGGCCACGCTGGTCGGACTCATGATTCCTATGACTACGACTCATGCCCCTTTCAGCCTGTTCGGTGGCGTGCTCGCAGTGGTTTATCTTTTGGCACTTGGTCGCTTCTTCCTTGCCCTTGGCGGGCTCGACACCGGAAGCTCCTTCGGTGGTCTGGGCAGCAGTCGCGAAATGACGATTTCCGCAATCGCGGAACCGGCCATGATGCTCGCAATTTTCACCGTGGCATTGGGCGCAAACTCCACGAATCTGAGCGAAATGGCGAAAGTCGCTGTAGGGCAGAGCTGGAGGTTCCTGGCGCCGTCGCAGATGCTGGCATTTGCGGCGCTCTTCATTGTGCTGATTGCCGAGACCGGACGAATACCAGTGGACAACCCGGCGACCCACCTCGAATTGACCATGATCCATGAAGCGATGGTCCTTGAGTATTCGGGACCGTATCTCGCTCTGATCGAATGGGGCGCTTCCATCAAGCAGTTGGTGCTCATGACGTTGCTCGTCAATACATTCTTCCCGTTCGGATTGAGTTCTGACTGGACGCTCCAAACCATCGGCGTGGGGCTGGCTTTCTATCTTGCGAAGTTGCTTTTGCTCGCTTGCATGATTGTTCTGGTCGAAACCACCAACGCGAAGTTGCGTCTGTTTCGAGTGCCGGAATTGCTTATGGTTGCTTTCATTCTAGGAGCGCTCGCGCTCATTTCGACATTTCTGTTCTAAGGCTGCCTATGCCCTTTGTCCCCAACCCCGAGCTTGGCAACAGAATCATCACCCTGATGGCGGCGCTGGTCTTGGTGCTGCAGATCGCCGCAGTCGGGCAGCGCGGGATCGTTTCGAGCATTCGCATCTTCGCGGTGCAGTCGTTTCTTTTGGGAGCGATTGCGGCCGTCATCGCCTATTTCAACCAGGCCAGCCACATTTATATTGCCGCTCTGCTCACGGTCTTCTTGAAAGCGGGACTGCTTCCCCGGTTGCTGGAGCGCTTGGTGGAGAGAATCGGGATCCGGCGGGAGATCGAGCCGCTAATCAATGTGCCCCTGTCGATCCTCATCTCAGGCGGTCTGACTTTGTTGGGCTACGTGGTCGCGGAGTCTTTCTACCATCCGGAAGAGACCTCTGCCCGGGCGGCGCTTGGACATAACACGCTCGCCGTTGCCATCGCACTTTTCCTGATTGGCTTCTTTGTGATGGTAAACCGCCGCAAGGCATTGACGCAGGTCCGCGATTTCATTGACCTATGGAATGCCATTGGTGGTTGAGATTGGCATCTTTTTTGATGTTCTAGTCGCGGTATTGGTGCTCGGCATTCTCGTCTTCCGTATCGGCGAGACGTTCGACTCCATGGACGTCAGCAAGCTGCGGAAGTTGAGAGAGTAAGCAAACTTATGATTTTGCTCGTACTCCTCATTGTTCCTTTGGCCGCCGGTCCCGTGGCCTTCTTCTTACGAAGGAGGCACATGATGGAGGTCGTCAATCTTGCGGCCTTCGCCATTCTGCTCGGCCTTGCCGCCCTGTTGGTTCGTCAGGTGCTTCGCGGCGGTCCGGTTTCATTGTGGGATGGGTTCTTTTACGCCGACGCTCTTAGTGCGTTAGTCGTGCTCTTGTCAGCTTTTGTGTCCCTGGTCTGCTCCATTTATGCGGTCGGTTATTTTCGTCACGAAGAGAATAGCGGAGTTTTGCAGCAGGCCGAGGAGGTGGGTGGCCGGTTTGCCGTCGACAAGCTGCGTGAGTATTACGCTCTCATGCCCTTCCTGGTTTTCGCTATGACGCTGGTCGCGCTCGCCAACAATTTGGGAATACTCTGGGTGGCGGTTGAGGGAACTACCTTGGCGTCGGTGTTTCTAGTTATGTTTTACGGACGCGAAACCTCTCTTGAGGCGGCATGGAAGTATGCCATCATCGGGGGCGTTGGTCTTTCAATGGCGTTGTTCGGGACGATTCTGACCTACTATTCCGCCTATGGGGCCCTCGGTACGGACACGCTTGCGGGCCTGAACTGGTCCGTCCTCGCGGGAAACGCCGCCCAGTTTGACAAGCCGACCATGCGGCTAGCCTTCATCCTCATTCTCCTCGGATACGGAACCAAAGCGGGCATCGCTCCCATGCATACCTGGAAGCCGGATGCGTATAGTGAGGCGCCGATCCCGGGAGCAGCGATGCTTGCCACCGGCGTGCTCAACTGCGCCCTCTACGGTCTGGTCCGGTTCTACATCCTTAGTTCGAAATGCCTCGGGCCGCAGTTTGGCTCGCAGCTCCTCATTCTGTTCGGGCTGCTCTCCATGGGAGTGGCCGTCCCCTTCATCCTCGTGCAGAAGAACTTCCGACGCCTGTTAGCTTATTCGAGCATTGACCACAGCGGGATTATGGTGCTGGCACTCGGCTTCGGAGGGCCTCTGGGTATCCTGGGCATGCTTCTGCACATGACGTTTCATTCGGTGACCAAGCCCCTGCTCTTCTTTTGTGCTGGGAATGTCCAGCAACATCTGAACACTGATCTTTTCCGGAAGGCGAAAGGCGGGTTGATCCATTCGATGCCCTTGACCGGAGCCGCATTTCTTATGGTGACGCTTGCGGTCACTGGCTCGCCTCCCTTCAGCTTTTTCCAGAGTGAGTTCACCGTTCTGCGGGCAGGATTTACGCGAGACCATTTTGTGCTGGCGATTTTTTTCGTCTCCTTTCTCGTGCTGATTTTTTCCGGCTTCCTCGTGCACATCACCGGCCTGGTTCTCGGAGAGGACCCGGGCCTTCCGGTGGCAGACATGTGCCCCTGGAAGAAATACTCCGTCGCGGGTTTGGCTATGGTGATTGTCGTGATGGGCTTCTGGATACCGGCTCCATTGTTTAGGTTGATTCAGGGTGCAGTGGGCATCGTGGTGGGCGGATGATGACGCAATCGACCTCCGCAATGTTCGAAGCTCTTCGGCAGAAGCTTGGTCCGCAGGTTCAGTCCGTGCGTGCGGATCGCGAGAATGAGGTCTACGTTCTTCTCCGCGATGCCGACATTCGGCCCATCACAGAACACCTGCGAGGCGAATTCGGGGCCCGGCTGGTTACGGTGTTCGCTGAGGACCGCCGCTCGGCGGAGGGAGTTTTCTTCAACTACTATGTCTTCGAACAGAAAGGTAGCGCTCAGTACCTGATCGTGCAGGCGCCGGTGCGATCCGACAGTCTTGAGTTTCCTTCGCTCTCCGCCGAACTACCCGCGGTGAACTGGCAAGAGCGCGAAATCCAGGATTGGTTTGGCCTGAAGGCCGTTGGACACCCGAATCCCCGAAGGGTCGCCTTGCATGACAATTGGCCCGACGTTTATCCCTTGCGCAAGGACTTTCCTCTCGAAACCGTGTTACCGCCCTTCGAAGGAGAACGCCACATCTACCGGCCGGCTTTCGGTGAAGGTGTGTTGCAAGTGCCCGTAGGGCCGGTCCATGCTGGGATCATCGAGCCGGGTCACTTCAACTTCGCAGTGGCGGGTGAACCCATACTCTATCTGCAGCTTCGAATGTTCTACACCCATAAGGGCACCGAAAAACTCTTTGAGAAGCTACTCATACACAAGGCCGTTTTCCTGGCTGAAAGCATTTCGGGAGATTCGAGTTTCTCCCACGGCACGGCGTTCTGTCAGGCCATCGAACGCGCGGCCAGCATTGAAGTACCGCTGCGCGGTCTGGTGATGCGGACCATCCTGCTGGAGCTGGAAAGAATCTGCAATCATGTCGGCGACATTGGCGCCATTGTGACAGATGTCGGCTTCGTCATTGCAAACGCCCATGCCAGCCGCTTGAAGGAGACGATGGTCACCCTAAACGAGCAGTTGACCGGTAGCCGACTGTTGCGAGGCATGGTCTGCGTCGGCGGCGTGCGCCGGGGCTGGGATCAGGTGCAACTGAACACGTTGCGGGACACGCTGGACTCCTTCGCACGCGAATTTCAGGACCTGATCAGTCTGATTGATAGGTCCGAATCCACCCGCGACCGTCTGGAACAGACAGGAGTCTTGCGGCCCGACAAGGCCCGGGATCTGGGCATCGTGGGCGTGGGAGGACGCGCCTCCGGGGTCGATCTGGACGTGCGCCGCGATCACCCTTACGCTGCGTATTCTCGCTACCCGTTCCGTGTCCCGGTCTACCAGGCTGGAGACGTCTGGCACCGGATGCAGGTCCGCATCGATGAAGTGAACGAATCCATTGGCATCGTTCGGAAGGCTATGACGGATGCTCTTCAGCGGGAGTTCCGTGTGCCAGTGCCCTCCATCCCGTCAGACCGCTGTGCTCTGAGCGCAGTCGAGGGTTGGCGCGGGGAAACCATCCATTGGATTCGCACCGGGCCTGATAATCATCTGCAGCGCTGCAAGATCAAAGACTCCTCGCTCAACAACTGGCCAGCGCTGGTGGAAGCGGTCCAGGGAAACATCATTGCGGATTTTCCGGTGATCAACAAGAGCTTCAACCTTTCCTACTCGGGGACGGACCGGTAAACGATGTTCAAGATTCTGCAAAAGACGGCCAGCACGGGAACAGTCACCGTAAACTATGCGGCCGAGCCCATTAAGATCTCCGAACGCTTTCGCGGACGTCCGGACTTCGACTTCGACAAATGGAAGGACGCGCGACCGGCTGCCGAGGTGTGTCCAACCGGCGCTATTTCCCTGTCCGACAAAGGTGATTCCCGGAAAGTCACTGTCGATTACGGTCTCTGTATCTTCTGCGGCTTATGCGCGGAAGCATCGTCCGAGCAGGCGGTGCGCATCACCCAGGAATTTGAACTGGCGGCGTCGGACCGCCGTAACCTGGTTCTTACCGCGGAATACACCCTGAATGCCGACCGCACGCATCGCGGGTTGCGTAAAGTTGATCGTAAGTCGGTGAATGTCGAAACGGACGTCGAGAACCTTGGGAAGAAGGCGCGCGAAACCATCCATAAAATCCTGGGCCGGTCTCTCGCCATCCGTGAAGTGGATGCGGGGTCATGCAACGGATGCGAACTGGAGATTGTCGCTTTGAACAATCCGGTCCACGACATCGAACGCTTCGGAATCCAATTCGTTGCCTCTCCTCGTCATGCCGACATGCTCCTCGTCACTGGCCCGGTAACGCGGAATATGGAGCTGGCGCTTTTGAAGACGTATCGGGCGATGGCGGAACCAAAGGTAGTCGTCGCGGTTGGCGCTTGCGGAATCAGTGGCGGCATCTTTGGCGTGAACTATGCGTCTCTTGGAGGCGTCGATAAAGTACTTCCGGTGGATGTTTACATTCCTGGTTGTCCACCTCGGCCACAAGCTCTTCTTCATGGAATCCTCCTCGCCATCGGACGTCTGGCTGAACGACTGCACAACGACCGCGCGGGTTGACACGCAATTCGGATCTTTGGTGTGGTGAGGATTCACGGAGTCTCCGCTTGAGCAAGGCGGGGAATCTGACGTGCTCCGGACACCGCAAACTGAGCGGTTCGATATATGACTCGGCTGCCGAAGTTCGTAGTCTGTCTTAGCTACTACGACCGTTTCCGCTTCCGCTCAGACGCGTTCGCGGCGCTGTTTCTCGCTTGGCAGATCTTTCCACTCGCCATCGTCATCGCGGTTGCTACCGGAGTAGCTCCACTTTACGGAGTTTTCTGCGCGGCCATCGCTGGGTTTCTAGCTTCAGTGTTTGGAGATTCCAAGATTCGCGTCACTGCGCCGAACGTTGTCTTCGTCGCAGTTGCGTCGAGTATCGTCGCCCGAGAAGGAATCATCGCTCTGTCTCTGTCTACGTTGTTAGCGGGCGTTCTCTTGGTGTTTGTCGGGGTAATCGGCCTCGGAGCAGGCATCCGAATGCTTCCGCGTCCTGTCGTCGTCGGTTTCTCAACGGGTATCGCAGTCCTTGTCGTTAGCCAGCAAGTCCCCGCGCTTCTTGGCATCGGTTCGCAAATCATCGCCGATCCAGTCCCCCGCGCAGCGCTAGCGCTTGTGCGATATCCCGTGCAGATCGAGCCGCACGCAATGATTTTGGCCTTTGCGACCTTGATCCTGATAGTGGCCTGCAGAAGAGCATCCAGATACATTCCGACCAGCCTTATCGCGCTTGCCATTGGTGCTTTGTTGGTGAAGTTCGGACATTTCCCCGTGCACACTATCGAATCGCTCTTCGGATCAGACTTGATGTCATACCGCATGCATCTGGCTGGAGCCTTCAAGCTCGATCTGCTTGGCAGCGTTCTTGCCCAGGGGTTCGCGATAGCAGTTCTGGTCGCCACCGAGTCATACCAAGCTATGGGACTCGCAGCCAAACTCACTGGCGAACGCTCTAATTCAAATGGTGAGCTCTTTGTGCAAGGGGGCGTGAATGTAGCTTGTGCTTTCGCCGGGGGGCTACCGACTTCTGGAGTCTCCTCCCACACGTTGGACAACGCGCGCCTCGGAGCGCAAACTCCCATTGCAGGCGTCCTGCAAGCGGTTTTCCTCGTCGTGTTCCTGTTTCTTATGGCCCCTCTCTTTCGGTTCATTCCGTTGCCGGTGATATCTGCGCTTATTCTGTCAAGCGTCTTCAGTATGACGAATTGGCAGGAAATTCCCCACCTGATCAAGGCTCCAATTCTTGAAGCAGCCGCGTGGGTCGCAACGTCTCTCTTGACGATCGTTACCGACCTCCCCATAGCCATTGCCGTTGGTATGCTCATCGGGATGTTTATCTACATCAGAAAGAAGCCAGGGATGGCTAGTTGGGACGTGGCGGCCCGGCCGGGACCGCCCCGCACCTAGAATGATTGTGAGAACCGGGCTTCCAGGAATTCGCCCAGCTTGGCCGTTGCCTTGAATTGTGGGATGGCGTCCAGTTCTTTAAATGCGGAGGTAAACGCATTCGAAAGACTCCAGATCGTTCGCGGCCGGAATTCCTCAGCCTGCTGCAATGAATTCGTCGTCGCGCGGGTGGATTCGTATGCTAAGAGTCTTCTCTCGCCGGAAAGTTGACCAGAGGCACCAAATCCGCGAGTTGACCTCAGGCTTGACCATCCGCAAGACCAAGCACCCTTAGCAGCG
Organism: Terriglobia bacterium; assembly: GCA_020073465.1. GTDB lineage: Bacteria > Acidobacteriota > Terriglobia > Terriglobales > Acidobacteriaceae > Sulfotelmatobacter. Next base: position 4,553 of record JAIQFC010000009.1, on the reverse strand, counting down.
GCCTTATTGTGAGGCCCTGTACAAGTATGGAGAAAACTACAACACCAAAGGTCAGGTCGAGTATGCGATCTCGGTAAGGAAAGGTGTTGTCGAGGCTGAGTGCCAGTGCTAGAGCCAGTGCCCCGCGCAAACCACCCCAGACCATTACATGCTGCCAACGAACGGGAATCCTTTCTGCAAAGATGTTGCTCAGCGGAACGAGAAGATAGACAGAAAGCGAACGGCCAATCAGGACGGCTGCGATTGCGAAGAGTATAGGGCGCCAAGCGTGAGCCAGCGAATCGACGTGGACCTCCAGACCGATGAGCAAAAACACGAGGGAGTTCATCACAAAGGCGAGGTATTCCCAAAACGACTCCAGCGCAACTTTGGTCGTGGCGCTCATCCCTTTCTTCGCCCCAAAATTGCCGACAATCAACCCTGCCGATGCGGTCGCAATGACACCCGACAAATGCAGATGATTGGCAAGGAGATAACTGCCGTAGGCAACGATTGTGGTAAGAGTGATCTCGATTTGAGGATCGTCAATCGCTTGCGTAAGCTTGCTCGCGGCGTACCCCAGTACAGATCCGAGAGCAGTTCCCCCTACAACGGCCAAAACAAACTGCCCGAGTCCATTTCCCGCGCTCAACCCGCCCGCAATAACACCAGTGAGCAGGATCTGAAAAACGACCACGGCAGTCCCATCATTCAAGAGACTCTCGCCCTCAATAATGACGGAAAGCCGCTTATTCATTCTGAGGTCTTTGAAGATGGCGAGGACGGAAATAGGATCTGTCGCAGAGATGATCGCCCCGAAAAGCAGCGCTATCAGAATCGGTACACCAATCATCCAGTGAATCAATGAACCGGTCACCAGGGTGGCAAGAAGAACCCCTACATTGGCTAGAACCAATAGTGGCGCAGAGTCGCGCAAGAGATCTCGCAGGTCGATTTTGACGCTGCCCTCGAAGACAAGGGCAGGCAGAAACAGAATCAAAATTACATCGGGTGTTAGCCAATGCGGACGCTGGTCCGGCTGAAGCGGCGAGAGAAACGGCAAACGAAGCAGGCTCAGGAGCAATCCCCCAAGAACAAATGCGACGGTGTAGGGAATCCGCAGATACTTCGCCAACAGCGCAATGGCCGATGCGGCGATCAGCAGCCAAATTAGGAATTCCACTCCGGAAATCGCCGTCATGGGAGGGTGACCCTACGCATCCGTTGAATATACTAAAACCTCGAAAATACAGGATCTGTGGCCCACGGACGCAGACGACCGCTTCGTATAATAGTGACAGAGAGTACTCTGTATATTTCGTCTCACTGCCGTCGTCGGAAGAGGAATTCCGCTTGCACAGCTATTGCTCTCAACAGGACGACGGTAAACCACCCGGATTTACTGCGATTGGCGTCTTCTTGTTCTTTGGTGGGGGCATGGCTGGTGTCGCAGCGACCACTTTGCTTTTGCCCGGAACACCGCTCGACCGTGTTTGGACTCTCAATCCAACGGCCCATAAGCAACTCTCTCCTCTGGGAAGCAAGGTTGGCATTCTCTTCCTGCTCCTCGCCGTCGTCCTCGTGGTGTCGGGAATCGGATGGTTCCAACGCCGTCCCTGGGGATGGAAATTCGCCGTCGCTATCATCGCCACACAAATCATTGGCGACATCATCAACCTCTTGAGGGGGGATTGGCTGCGCGGGGGCACTGGCGTCATTATCGCTGGTGCCCTGTTCTTCTATCTCTTAAGGCCGAGAGTCAGAGCCGCATTTTCCAGGATGGCTTTTAATTAAGATGCCGCGCGACCTTCGTCGCGCAACTGAACGATGTGCGGTTGGCTTCTGAACCTGGACATCGGTGTCGCGCTAAGCGCAACGCGGGGCGACGAACTGGAAGACAAGACGGCGCGGGACGTGCGGGGCCTGAGCTCACGGGCGAAGTTCCACAAGCAATATAGGAGGAATGAAATTCCCACAGCCAGAATCAGCGCAAGCAAATACGCAGTCATGAACCAGTCCTCCTCGAGGCCTTCACGTTCGATCATGAGCGAAAAGACCTAAAGAAGTACTGGAGAAAGCATGAAGATTCTATAAAGACTCGACGCTTCCTTTGAAACGATAGCCAACCCAGGGTTCGGTTGTGATGTATTGCGGACGTTCGGGATTCGGTTCCATCTTCTTTCGCAAGTTCTTGACGAAGACGCGTAGATAGTCGACTTGATCTCCGTAGTCAGGGCCCCAGACGGCTTGCAGTAGTTCGCGATGAGACACAACTTGATTGGCGTGCTGCGTTAGATAGCGCAGCAAATCCAGTTCTTTCGGGGTTAGATGCGTGCTCACGCTTTCTCTGGATACCGTGCGTTCATCAAAGTCGATCACAATCTCGCCCGCGCGAATCTTCTTGGGCGAAGACTGCGCACTGGGCACTCTCCTGAGGGCGGCGCGTATGCGCGCCATTAGCTCTGGCGTGCTGAATGGCTTGGTCACAAAATCGTCGGCTCCGGCATCGAGCGCGGCGACTTTATCTTCTTCGGAATTGCGGACGGTCAGCATGATGATGGCTACGTCGCTGTCCTTGCGAATGGCCCTGCAGACCGCCAATCCGCCCATCCCAGGCATATTCATATCGAGCACCACCAGATCCGGGTGTAGCTCCCGTATGCTCTCCAGCGCGTCTTCGCCGGTTTTGGCTTCGTCTACCTCGTAGCCCTCCGCCACCAATGTTGTGCGCATGAACCGCCGAATTTTCGGCTGGTCATCGACAACAATGATGCGACCCGCGCTCAAGCAACCTCCTCGCGGAGGACTGGCAGGGTGATTCGGAAGGTCGTCTGTCCTGGCCGGCTCGAAACCGTCAATTCGCCGTTGTGGGCTCGCACAATGCCATGAGCGATGCTGAGACCCAGACCGGAACCCGGTATTTGACGTTTGATCGAGGGGCTCCTGTAGAACCTGTCAAAAATCCGCAATTGCTCGTCGGCTGGTATGCCCTTACCGTAGTCGGTGATTTCCACGCTCAACACGCCGTCTTTCACTTGCGCTCCCATTTCAACCGCGGTTTCCGCCGACGTGTATTTCAGTGCATTGTCCAACAGTTGCCGGATGGCTAGTTTCATAAGGCGTTTGTCGAAGGCCATGGAAGGCAGGGGGTCGTGGCAGAGCATCCGGACCGGACGCTCATCGATTTCTGTTCGCATGGAAGCAAGCACATCCTGAAGTGTATCGTGCAGGTTTGCCATCTCCGGATGAAGTTCGATGCGCGCGGTATCGAGACGCGCCATTTCAATCGCATCGTCTATCAACTCCCGCAGGTGTTCTGCCTCTTCGTCCGCGATCGTAAGCTGTTCCTGCCTACTTTCCGTAGGCACGTCCGGATTCGCCAGCAGTGACGTGGTTGCAGCCTTAATCAAAGTCAGAGGCGTTTTGAATTCGTGGGCCATGGCATCAATGAGCGTCGTTCTTAGCTGTTCACTCTGCCGCGCAGCTTCGACCTGCTGGGCTAGATCCTGCGCTCGTGCCCGTTCGAGGCCGATCGCGACCAGGTTCGCAACACCCTGCAAAACGGAGTCCGGCATCGTGGCGCCACGCAAAGCCATGCTTGCGACCGGCTCCGAGCCGCGACGGACGGCGACGATCGCATACGGGGGGCGCTCTTCCGTGGAGCGTGCATCGGGCAATGCCGCAAGCCGAAGGTCGTCCTCAAATCCCTCGGGTGCCGAGATCCCGACACAATAAAACTCTCCGGTATGGCGTTCGTAGAGCACGGCAGCCTGCAGGTTAAAGATCTCCGCCAGTTTCTCGACAAGCTGTTTCGCAAATGGAGAGCTCTTGTCGATCAGCAACATCGCACGGCTGAAGGCATAGAGGCGCTCGAGATCCCTCTGGCGCTCGATGGCCTCTGATGCCCTGGCTTTGGCCTTCGTAGACAATCGGCTGGCGATGAGAGAAGTCGCCAGAAAGCTGAACAGGGCGACCCAATTTTGCGGGTCGGCGACAGTGAACGTTCCGACCGGAGGCAAGAAGAAAAAATTGAACAAGAGCGTGGCAAGCAATGAACAGAGGGCAGCCTCAAGAAATCCCGAGGTGCTGGCGACAATTAGGATCAGGAGCAAATAGGCGAACCCGACGGTTGTGGCGTTCACGGGAATGAGCCGATAGGCCACATAGGTGACCACTACGACGCCACTCAATGAGACCAGCACGCGCATGGGACGCCCACGAAGCACGCCAATTTCCTCCCCCTCGGTATTCTAGGTCATCCTCTTCATGGTCGCGGCCGCACCCGTGACGGACTTCATCGGCACCTCTGGGAGAATCAACCCAGCCTTGCGACGGGGCTCCCTTCCTTAGCAGGCTGCTGAAAAAGTGATTTGCAGCGTGTTTTTCTTTCTGTTGTTCATGGTTGATGATGTCGAACGGTTGGATTTCTGGTTTTTGTGGTCTCTGGTTCTAACTTGATGCTGCTCAAAACACACGTCGGCCGCGACTTATGCCAGCGGAACTGCCGGGGCCAGGTTTCGCATGCGCACCAGATTGTAGGCGGCACAGGCCAGGGTGAAGATCCAGTGCACTTG
>JAIQFC010000061.1 GCA_020073465.1 Terriglobia bacterium | reverse complement strand
CAGATTGGGCTACGTCGCTTGCGCCTGCGCAGACTGAAGTTCGTGCGGGAGCAGTTCTTCCTGGCAGCGGTAGCCCAGAACATCAAGCGCCTGGTGCGCTTCCTCAGCCAGCCGACAACAGCGGTTCTGCCAGCTACTACTTAGCCGAACTGAGAGAAGAAAACTCGCCAACGGCTTGCTCGCAGCCCAAAAGATCTTCTGCTGACCTACTTTTTCAACACCCACGCCTATCAACAACAGTTACTTCCGATCTACCCGTCACTCGGGAGAAATGTCGGCGTGGAATCAAGGGTCAAAATCCTCCGTCTACCTCCAGACCACGAACTTCAACCAGCCTGACCAAACGTCGGTCCAGGCATGGACCATGATGTTCGCCCGCAAATTGCTGCGCCAGGCGGCTAGTATTCCATACAGAACTCCAAGCAGGGATATCACCACCACATTCTTCCAACCTTGATAAGAGTGAAACAGACCAAACACTAGCCCCTGCGCCAGGACGGCCATCACAACACTTCCCGTCAACGCATGAAACTGCCTCTGTACATAGCCCCGAAACGCCATTTCTTCGCAGATACCGGCGGTGATCGATGTTGCTATCCAAATCAGGATTTCCAGGAGGCTCTGTGGTAGCAAGCTATCGACGGTTCTTGCACTACTCGCCCCAAGCAGCCAATGAACGCCATAAGCCGCACCCTCCCAGAGCACCCAGAATGGCACGGCTATTCCCACGTCAGTCGCGAGGCTTTTCCACGAGGTCCAGCGGCCGCCCGAAAGCGTCTTCAGGTTGCCGCCACTGCGATGCACACCGACCCAGCAGTAATAGAGCAGGAGCCAGTCCATCAGAATTGCAGCCAAGTAGATATGAATTGCGTGACTGTGACGCGCAAGTAGGCCACTGGAAGCTCCCGCACCGCCCCCCGTGGGGGCATGTTGGGCAAGGAGTCCCAGAGCTACCATGCCCGTCCCGATCAGGAGAAAGCCCACGAAGTGTCTCCATGAGGCGATCTGCAGCGCGTTCCGACGCGGATTTGCTGCTGTGAGTACTTCACTTGCCTGCATGTCTTTTCTCCTGGCGGATTTCTGAACGCTTCCGCCGCTTGCTGGCTATCTTCTTCAGTTCGGCTAGCGTCTCTTCCGCCCAACGCAGATGCGCTCTCATTTCCATCTGTCCAAAATGCGCAGCCATTTTCCAGTAGGGAGCGCCGGGATAGTGCTGGTTGTTGTCGATCTCCTCACGCTCCGTTCGTTCGAGTAGCTCGAGCAGGCCGCGATGCTCATTTGCCATGCGCTCTACATATCCAATCAGGATTTCAGTAGGCACCTGCTCGCCGAAAAACAGCTTCAGCAGCAGTTCATTGCGCGGAATCTCGGGTTGTGGCGGCACTGTCAGCCACTTCTTTAATCGTTCGCGCCCTTTTTCCGTGATGGAATAAATGTGCCGGTCGGGTTTACCTTTTTGCCGCACGGTCTTGCAACTGACAAAGCCTTCGCTTGCCAGCTTTTTCAGGTTTGGATAGATCTGACCGTAACTTTCGTTCCAAAAGTGGCCGACCGAGTGCCGGATGGTCAATCCCAGGTCGTAGCCAGACATGGGCTCGATCGCCAACACACCCAATAGCACTTCCATGCTCGAACTGGAACGTTTTGCCATGCCTAATAGATATATACCTAATAGACTGATGTGTCAACCACCCCTGCAGGTTGGTTCATTCGATTGCGGATAGTCGGCTAACCAGGGAACTATGCCGATAGTTGGCGAAATATCGCCATAGCACTCATTGACCGGGGAACGACACTGAGCGCGAAAGGATGACGCCCAGCGTCGTGCGGACGCGTCATGGAGAGAATTTGAGAAAAAATGGGAATCCTTACTGAGGCAGACCCACGCGGTGCAGGAGGTCCTGAAACCGCGGGTCGGAACGCAGGCCGTCCCAATCCCGTGCCACGGCGAGATGCACCAGGGGGCCCTCTCTCGCGGCATCAGCTTTTTCGAGCCAGTAGAGGGTGCGCTCGTTCTCTCCGGCGTGAGCATAGAGGCGAGCGATGCGGACGGCAGGAACATGGGTCCGTTGCGAGCGGGTCGCCAGTGTCTTGGCCGCACGTTTCATGGCCAGGCGATAGCCAGCCTCTCGGTAGCCCTCTTGCAGGGCCCGCACTACTTCCTGATCGCCGAGTGCCGAAAAGAATCGTTCCGCCGCTTGCACGGCTTCTTCGTCCATTCCTTTCTTGTAGAAAGCGGCCCAGAGACCCAAGTGGGCGAAGGAAAGGCCCGGTTCGGTAGCCACAACTTTTTGGATCTGCACAATGGCTTCATCGTAGCGGCCGAGGTAAACCAGGTGCCATCCGTAGAAAGCCTGGAAGAAGTAACTCATGGGGTCCAACTCGAGGGCCCGATGCATCTCTCGCTCCCAATCCTGATTGCGCAGGCGAGAGATCAAATAGTCGGCGTACATGAAATGTGCGTTGGCATGGCTGGGATTGAGTTCAATGGCCCGCTGGAATTCTTTTTCGGCAGCCGACCAATCCCTTTCAAAGATCTTCAGATTTGCCGAACTTACATGGGCATCGGCGAGCGTGTCCTCGAGTTCCAGGGCCTTGGTCACGGCGACCTTGGCTTTGCCCATGGTTTCCTGAGGGGCCAGAAAACCCGTATCTGCGCGGGACATAAACACGTCCGCCAGACCAACGTACGCCAAGGCGCAATTTGGATCCTTGTCCAAGGCAAGCTGAAAATACCGCTCCGCATTGTCCAATTCTTCCTTCGAGAGTCTGTACCAGTGAAACCGCCCTTTGAGATAGGCCTCGTAGGCATCGGGGTTTACCTGGTGTGCGCTGCCCAAATGTTTTGTCTCCTCGGGCGTTAGCGCAACTCTGATCTCGCGGGCAACGGTACTTGCAACCTCACTCTGCAGGACCAGCACATCCTGCAAATCGCGCTCGTAGCTTTCGGCCCACAGGTGCGTGTCCGTCGCAGCGTTGATGAGTTGCGCGGTGACCTGCACGCGTCCCCCGGAGCGCTGCACCGAACCCTCAAGGATGCCGTCCACGCCCAGTTCCCGCGCGATTTGTGGCAGGGGCTTCCTCGCGCCCTTGTACTGCATCACCGACGTACGTGAAATGACCTTCAGTGCCCGGATCTTGGACAGGTTTGTGATCAGAGCCTCCGTCATCCCATCAGCAAAGTAGTCCTCGCTGCTATCCCCAGAGAGGTTGGCCAGCGGCAACACCGCCAGGGATTGAATCCGAGGAGAACCAAAACGGTTCAGCAGTAGGTTGCGCAGACCGCCCAAGTCCCAAGCAAAGATGCCGGCTACGATCAGAATGGCCGTGATGATTGCAGCCGGAATCAAGTAGCGTCTTTGGCTGTGCAGAGCTAACGTCTGCGAGTGAGCTAGCAGAGGAATCGTGGGCATCGCCAGGCGTCGCAGATCCACCGCCAAGTCCTTCGCTGACTGGTAGCGGTTCTCTGGTTCCTTTTCCAGACACTTCTCGATGATCCGCTCCAGTTCCGGAGACAGCTTGGGATTGAGAGCGGCAGATGGCCGCGGCGGCCTGCGCAGAACGGCACCGATCAGTTGCGAGCGTTCCACATCAGCAAACGGGCGTTGCCCTGTGGACATTTCGTACAGAACCAACCCGGCGGCATGAATGTCGGTGCGAGGGTCGATCTCTTCGCCCAGCAACTGCTCCGGCGCCATGTAGGGCAGAGTCCCGGCCATCGTTTGCGTCTCGCTAAGACTCTCGGTCGCGGCACTGGCCGTAACCGGAAGCCGCAACTTGGCCAGCCCGAAGTCCAGAATCTTCAACCGTCCGTCGGTCGTAACCCGCAAGTTACCGGGCTTGAGGTCACGATGCACGACCCCATGTTCATGAGCTGCGGCCAAGCCTTCCGCAAGTTGCATTCCCAGACGGAGGACTTCCTTCTCCGGCAGGGGCCGGCCAGCCACTTTCTCGCTGAGTGTGATCCCGGGGATATACTCCATGACCAGGAAGTCCACGCCCTGCTGCGTGTCGAAGTCGTGGATGGTGGCGACATTGGGATGGTTGAGTTGCGAAAGAATCAGAGCTTCTTTGCGGAAATGCTTGCGGGCTGATTCATCAATAAGCGTGCCGGGCGGAAGGACCTTGATGGCAACATCACGGGCGAGGTGCTCGTCGCGGGCGCGATAAACCTCTCCCATACCCCCGCCGCCGATCTTTTCGCCGATTTGATAGTGGCCCAGCTCGATGCCGACAAACAGATCCTGGCCTAACGCTCGGCTGGCCATAGGGAAGAACCTCCCTACCCCTCACCTCACCCCACCATTCCAGGCCGTTGGCACCAAGGAATCGCCGAGAAACCGTCCCAGCGTTCCAGCATTAATCGCACACGAGTGAGCGCGTCCTGTCAGTGATTTGAGTCACATCTTGATCTGGGGTGATGGCGAACGACCGCAAAACCAGACGTTACTGTTGAAAAATCGCCATCTCTAACAATGTCGGCGGTGTCACGGCATTTTCGAACCAGCCCTAGATAGCTGGCGATTTGCTTTGCGCACTGGAAACGTTCTGGGGTTCCGATGACTAATTCGAAGGCCAAGGCGGTCAGCGGGCCGACTCCGGGATGCGTCCTCACCCCGGGCCACAGGTCGCTTCTCCACTATCTCTTCCAGCCTTCGCGTCAGCTCGTGAATCTTCGGCGTCAGCTGGTCGAGTAAGCCGAGCAGGCCTTGCCGGCGCCGGCTTGCCCATGGGGCCAGTACCAACGACTCCAGTTCGATACGGCCCGCCGGCCGCCACAGCGCTTTCTTGCGCCGCACTCCTTCATTGAGCGCTACCACATGCAGCTGATTCATGATGCGCGTGCGCATCTGCACCAGCCGATACCGATGCCAGAGCAGTTGTCGTAGGTCCCGATTTTCCGGCACCCAGATCCTGGGAAAGCGATCTTCCAGCGCCTGTTAACGTCAACAATCAACAGAATCTATCCCAGGTGTCATGCCTAATCCAGTCACCAATCGTCTCCGCCGGAGCAAGCGCAGGACCCGAACCGTTCACTTTTTCGTTCCGGCCCTTCGTCCAGAAGTGATCGCTACGGAAAGAAGGCGGATGCTTTCCCGCAGTTTGCTCACACTCTGGTAGGCCAAATCGAGAGGCCTTCGTTCCTCTTCGACGTCGCTAAACCCCGCACGCTGCATCTGCTCCGCGGCGGCGCTGAATCGTTCGCGACTGATCTCGTCCATGTCAAGGAAACGGAATGCTTGGGCAAGTGGCAGCCCGTCAGCTCCGGTGTGTAGGAATTGGACCTGCGCTTTTACCTTCCCAAACACGGTGTTCAAACCCATTTCGGCAAGCGTGCCTTGAGGGATAGGACCCTTGGCAAGGAGAGCAGAACCTCCAGTAAGGGAGAGCCGCTTAATAACTCCAACAAACTTCTCACTCTCAACGGTGAAGAGTGCCCGCTCGTTGTTGGGGACACGAATGCGCGGCGGACGAACGCTCGTGCGAGGCTTCTGCGGCATGATAAGCAGCATGGCAAGTGGATACAGACGGGTCAATGTTACTTAAGTGTTCGGCGGCATGTGCCGCCCCATGCTGTCGAGGAACCGCCATTGCGCTTTGACCAGATCGTGAGTGTAATCGCCTGACCTCGAAAGTTACTCCGCCAAACGAGAACAGTTGGATTAAGTGACCATGGGCGTAGAATCGACTATGGGTGAGGTGCGAAAATGAATCAACTTCTGCGCAAGCTGTGTAGGGACGACGAGGGTCAAGACATCGCCGAGTATGCGGTTATGCTGGCCGTTATTCTGGTATTGGTGGTTGGTACGATTCGCCTAATCGGAAGCAATGCGACCAACGTATTCTCGTCCGCAGCCAGTTCAATTCAATGACCCTGCCCGAATGAGCGATGGACACGCTCATGGTCGTCCGCTGCCGACGACAATTTCTTAGTTGGTGAAACGGCCTGTTCTCGACAGTTGAGGGCTTACATCGGTCGCTGCGGAATCCGCAGTAGTTTTTGACGACTATGCATTTAACACGGAAGCTTTGGTGCCTCCTATCGGCTTCATGACTTTCCCCGCTTTTGTAGTTTCTCAAGTTCTGCCTGTATTTCAACCAGTCGCAACTTCCGGCTCGCGTGCGCCATTGTGCTGGCTTGCGAATGACGCGGCATGATCCTGTAGGCGCGCTCTTCTTCTTGGATCAACTCAATCTCTCGGCGAAGCATTTCTGTCCGGGCCGCGATTGATCCATTATCCACAACAGCCACATGTTACCAGTTGACACTGTGTGTCAAGTGCACAATCACCGTAGGTTTTATTCCTCGTGATCCCCAAAGGTTTTCCCCTCCGGGCCGACCGCCACCTCTGCTCAAGGGGCATCGAGCTAGCGGGAAATTGGACCGATTTACTGTTGAAAAATCGTCATCACTAACAATGTCGGCGGTGTCAATCAGTTTTCGAGCACACGACGGCATGCACTCGAAGAAGAGCGCCATTTCGCTCTGGTTGAAAGATTGCGCTCTCCGACCATAGCTCGCTCGCAATCGCTTCGGTCAAGAACTCAGTCCGACCCAACCATCTCTTCGATCACAACTCGATCACGATTACTACTTCGAACTCCCCGATGAAGGGGAGCGGGATGCCCAATCATTATGCCGGTGATCGACTGCACACCCTGGCGATTTCCGGGCTCTCCCGCGTGCGAACCGATCTTTTTCAGTTGCTCGTAATCCCAACCCTGACGCCACATCCAGTACAGTCGAACCGCAAGTTTCCGGGCCATCGCCACCTTGGCAATCTTCCGTCCTCGCCGCTTCGCCAGGTGGAAAAACCTGCTGCGCCACTCTGAATCGCTGCGCACCGTGACTTGCGCCGCTTCCACCATCAAACAACGCAGCAGCCTGTTGCCTTGCTTGCTGATGTGTCCAAGTCGCCGCCGATCCCCACTGGATTCCTCCGATGGCACCAAGCCCACATAGCTGGCGATCTGTTTCCCGCAGCCAAACCGTTCCGGTGTTCCGATCCCCAACTCGAACGCCAATGCCCTCAGAGGACCGACTCCAGGATGCGACATCAACCGCCGCCCCACGGGTCGCTTCTCCACTTCTTGCTCTAGCGCTCGCGTCAACTCCTGGATCTTCGGCGGCAGTTGGTCCAGGAACTCGAGCAGGTCCTGCCGGCGCTGACTGGCCCACCGTGCCAGTACCAACGACTCCAGTTCGGCTCGCCCGGCGGGCCGCCACAGGGCTTTCTTGCGACGCACCCCTTCGTTTAATGCCACCACATGCAACTGATTCATGATGCGCACGCGCATCTGTACCAGCCGGTGTCGATGCCACAACAGTTGCCGTAGATCGCGGTTCTCCCCACTCGGCACCCAGATCCGCGGAAAACGATCTTCGAGCAACAATCGCAGCAGTAGCCGGGCATCCTGGCGATCCGTCTTCTGCTTGCGCACTCGCTTCGCCCGTATCTCGGCGGCATCTCCGATCCACAACTCAAACTGCAACTCCCCCAGCAGTCGCTCAAACCAGCGAGCCTGCCCGCTGGCTTCCATGCCCACCCGCACGCTCGCCGCAAGTCCTCTGAGCTCGCGACAAAAGCTTTCCGCTTCCTCGCGGTGCTCCAGTCGCCGCTCGTTCAACTCGCCAGTTTCGGTATCAACAACCGCAAACTGGGATCGAGGGGTACCGCAAGCACTCACCTCTAGATTGGACACGCGTGAGGGTTCAGCGTAGTCTTGAGATTGAGTGAGCAGTTCCTCTCCTCTTTCAGAGGCCCTGAACTAAGTCAGTTCATCTGAAGTACCTTCCTCTTAGCCCGTAGCACCCCGAAAGGTGTCCCTATGTTCGATCCCAAGGCTCAGAAACCACCGAGACCGAAGATTGTCGTCAGCCCGAAAAGCTCTCCAGGCAAGGCGGCGATGATGCCAAACCCTATCCCATCGCAAGACATGATAAGAGAGCGAGCCTATGAGTTGTTTGAAAGCCGTGGTCGGGAATCCGGCCAGGACAAACAGGACTGGCTCCGCGCCGAGCAGGAGATCCTCAAACGGGAGCGGTAAAAGGACCACATCCACCCGCCAGCCGTGGGTCTGCTAGAAGGCTGGAGAAATAGCTATGGGTTGCTTAATCTGCAAGGATCTGGAACGAGCTCTTGAATCCAGGCGTCGCAAGTACACCGAGGCTCGTTGCGCTGCATACTATCGGGTCAGCACTGAGCTTGCGGCCAAGAAACTCGTCGATATGGAGCGCGCCAAGAACGACTTGGAAGAGCACCAGTTGGTATGCGTCCCCGCAAGATAAAGACGCCTTCATGGATTGTCCTCATCCACCTGAGAAGACACACGGGCATCTAACGTCCTTTCTCCGCAAATACGCAGTCCCACCTCCATCAGCAACGCAACTAGAACTTTCGCTCTCCGCCTGATCGTGACATAGACCCTGAGCTTGGGAGACGGAGGGCCCTATTTGTCATAGGGCCCTGCTTGTGGAATCGGCCCTAGTGAACATGAGTCACCACGATTATCGTGAGGAGCCGAATGTGCGGTTCTCTCCGGACAAGACGATGGTGTTCTTTACGAGCAATCTGTTCGGTGC
>JAIQFC010000060.1 GCA_020073465.1 Terriglobia bacterium | reverse complement strand
AGATTGGGCTACGTCGCTTGCGCCTGCGCAGACTGAAGTTCGTGCGGGAGCAGTTCTTCCTGGCAGCGGTAGCCCAGAACATCAAGCGCCTGGTGCGCTTCCTCAGCCAGCCGACAACAGCGGTTCTGCCAGCTACTACTTAGCCGAACTGAGAGAAGAAAACTCGCCAACGGCTTGCTCGCAGCCCAAAAGATCTTCTGCTGACCTACTTTTTCAACACCCACGCCTGATTACAACAGTAAGGCAGAAACCTGCTCCGCAGTGCTTTACACTTGCGGTGGCAATGGATTTCCTTAAGCAGAAAAACTGGGCTGATGCGACGCGGTGTACTGCGGCGCTTGCCGGAGCTATAGGAACTGTTTCGCTCGCTCTGCTTCTCTTAACCGTCCCGCGACTGTTTTTTGACTACGTTGTGTCGCCGCTGGTTAAAGATGAGTACATCTTGCCCGAGTGGCGGTATCGGATTTTCGACGCTGTACTCGTCGCTTGGTGCATCGATGGGCTTATTGCGGCGGTTTTACTGGTCCGCAGCACCGCTATTCGACCAAGCCTGAGACCATGGGTGCGTCGCACCATGTTCTTCTACTTTGTCGGGTTTGCCGTTCTCATAGCTGGCGTGTTGTTGGGAACATGGCTCCGCAGCCACGGCATCTGAGCATAACTGTTGAAATATCGCGTCTCTGACAATGTCGGCGGTGTCAAGCAGTTTTGGAGCGCACTCCTGCCTGCACTCGGAGGAGAGCGCCATTTCGCTCTTGATGGTATTGCCGTATCCAACCCAGGCTCGCTTGTAATCCACGCAGGTCAGACACTCGGTCCGACCCATGCATCTCTTCGATCTGCGACTGCGATCATGATTACTACTTCGAACTCCTCGCTATCGAGGAGCGGGATGCCCAATCAATTACTCGGTGTTCTGCTGCACACCATCGCGATATCCGGGCTGTCCCGCGTGCGAACCGAACTGCGTAAATTGCTCGTAGTCCCATCCCTGACGCCACATCCAGTACAGTCGAACCGCTAGCCTGCGGGCCATCGCTACCTTTGCGGTTTTGCGTCCTCGCCGCAGCATCAGGTGGAGATACTTGCTGCGCCACTCCGGCAGGCTGCGCACCGTCACCTGTGCCGCTTCCACCAGCAAAAAGCGCAACATCGAACTGCCTTGCTTGGTGATATGCCCCAGCCGCCGCCGATGGCCGCTGGACTCCTCCAACGGCACCAGGCCCAGATAGCTCGCCACCTGCTTGCCCGAGCCAAAGCGCTCGGCTTGGCCGATGATCAGCACGAAGACCAGCGCGGTCAAGGCACCGACTCCGGGATGCGTCATCAGGTCGCTTCGCCTCCGGGCACCTCTCGACTTCCTGCTCGATCGCCTGGGTCAACTCCGTGATCGTGGGGTTCAGTCGATCCATCAACTCCAGCAGATCGCGCCGTCGCCGGCTGGCCCACGGAGCCAGGCGAAACGATTCCAGTTGCTGCCGTCCGCGCTCCCGCCACAACCGCTTCTTGCAGCGCAGGCCTTCATTGAGGGCCACGGCTTGCAACTGGTTCATGATCCGGGTGCGGGCTTGCACCATGCGGTGCCGGTGCCACAGCAGTTGCCGCAGATCCCGATTCTCCCAACTCGGCACCCAGATCCGCGGGAAACGATCCTCGAGCAGCAAACGCAGAATCAACTGCGCGTCTTGGCGATCCGTCTTCTGCTTGCGTACTCGCTTGGTACGAACCTCGGCCGCGTTTCCAATCCACAACTCAAACTGCAACTCGGCCACGAGTCGTTCGAACCAGCGGGCGTGCCCGCTGGCTTCCATGCCCACACGCACCTTCTTGTCCGCCAGTGCACGGTAGAACGTTTCCGCGTCCTCACGATGCGTTAGCCGTTTCTCCTGGAACTCTCCGCTGTCGCTATCCACCGAAGCAATTTGCTGAAACTCGGGGTGGAAATCTACTCCTATAATGATCATCGTTCGGCTCCTTTCTCCCGAGCCTGTTGGTTGGCTTTAGCACCACCAACTCTACTCGGGCGTGAGAGCCGACATTGTCATGCAATCAATTTCACTCATTGACGAGTGTGAACTTCCTACTTGGCAACACTTTGTTACCTCGGTTACCACGTCTGTCTCTAGTGCAGCGAGAAAAACGGGGCTAGAGTAAAGACATGTCGTTCTCCCGAGTCGCTTTCCTCTCCGTGGTTGCTGGTTGTTTGGCCGTGAGTGCAGCATCAACTGCGAGTGCGCAGTCGAAGAAGCCGGTGCCTCCACCGCCCGCACACGCCAAGTCGCCTTCTCCCGCCGTGACTGATGAATTCGTGCACAAACAGTTCGGCGAGAACTGCTCGCTGATGGCGGGTCCACCGCAGTTTGTGGCCGACCTCGATGGCGACGGCGTGGACGATCTGGTGATCGCCGCGCGCTGCAAGAATCCGATCGCGGATCAGGATGAGTATTCCTTCCGCGTTTCTGATCCCTACAACACGTTTCTGGGATTCGGCGACGTGAAGGTCACTTCGACTTTCGCCTCCGACGAGCCGGAGCGCCGGGGCCTTAGCCTGCTGATCGTTCACGGCTCAGGTGCCGATGCCTGGCGGGCCGAGACGCCGAAGGCGAAGTTCCTGCTGATCAACCTGCCATTCAAGACTCTCGCGGTGAAGAAGTTGGTCGTAAAGAAGAGAACGATCCTCGGAATCTATATGGAAGAGCGGGGCGAAGGCGAAGACACTTCGTCGGTCGTCTATTGGGACCTCAAAAAATATCGCTACGAGCAGCTGGGCTCGAGTCTGCAGTAGTCTACGATCGAGCCAACGTAATGGGTCTCGCGGGATGCTGGTCTGCATCCCAGCTAAACGGGCATATCGGCAGAGCGATCCCTCACCCTCTCGTCTAGAAGCGGTCTCATCGGTTTAGGGAAGGGCACGGCTTCGAGCCGTGCCGCTATCGGTAAAAAAGAATCCGGGCTTCAGCCCTTGAGGTTCGCGCCCCTGTCCAACCTCGCACGGTTCATGAGATGGCTTCTAGTTGATCTCGAAGTGAAAGACATCCACGATCAGGAACGTTCTGCGATTGAGCAGAACAATGTGGCCGCCGATCACGACATGCTCACAATCCGGCGGCGGCGGAGGCAGGCGCCGCTCGAGATCGTCAGGACAACGCACAATTTTTTTCCTCAGGCCGGGAGGCAGAGTGCCACGGACGACTAGTTGCCGTTCGAGACCCGGCGGGAGACGATCGCGCTTGGCCAGGCCAGGCGGGAGATGGTCACGGTTTTCGTGGTACCAACCCCGAATCTCGTCGCGGTCGTGATCGGAATAGGAGCGTCGGCCGTGATCTTTATCGTGACCACGGCCGTGTTTGTCATCATCGTCGCGATCGTGTTTCTCGTGACCATGTCCGTGCTCCTGGGCCACGGCCAGGGTCGTCGAGAGTGCTACAGAAAGGATCGCGCTTGCCCCGATCCGAAACCAGGTCTTGGGTGACATTGGACTCCTCCTGCGAAACACTGAAAACCTAGGGTACGGAAGGACCGGCCAAAGAACAACTTACGGAAGGGCATTCGCAGGTGGGCACGCTCCCAGGAAGGCCCCGAGTGCAGGTGAAGCCGGACACATCCGCCGCCCGCATCAACCGATATAATCCATCCCGCCATGAAACGCGAACAAAAAGTCGCAGAACTGAAAAAGCGGGATCAGCTCGCCGAAGAAGGTGGCGGGGCCAAGCGGCGCGAGCGTCAGCACAAGGAAGGCAAGATGTCGGCGCGCGAGCGCATCGAGTTCCTGCTCGACGAGGGCACCTTCGAGGAGACCGACAAGCTGGTCACGCACCGCTGCACCGACTTCGGCATGGCGGAGCAGAAGTATTACGGCGACGGATTCATTACAGGGTACGGCCGCATTGAAGGGCGGCTGGTGTACGTGTTCGCACAGGACTTCACCGTGTTCGGTGGGTCGCTCTCGGAAGCGAACGCGGCGAAGATCGTGAAGATCATGGACCTCGCCGCGAAGATGGGCGCTCCCGTGATCGGGTTGAACGACTCCGGTGGCGCGCGCATACAGGAAGGCGTGATGTCGCTCGCGGGCTATGCCGACATCTTTCTGCGTAACACGCTGTATAGCGGAGTCGTGCCGCAGATTTCCGCGATCATGGGACCGTGCGCGGGCGGCGCGGTGTATTCACCGGCGATCACCGATTTCGTCCTCATGGTCGATAAAACCTCATACATGTTCATCACCGGGCCGGACGTAATCAAGACCGTGACCCATGAAGAAGTCACGAAAGATCAGCTGGGCGGCGCCATGACGCACAACGAGACCTCGGGCGTGGCTCATTTTGTGGCGCATGACGATGCCGAGTGTCTGTCGATGGTGCGGGAGCTATTGAGCTTTGTGCCGTCGAACAACCTGGACGATCCGCCGCGCAAGCCTTGCACGGATCCGGCCGACCGCGCCGATGCCGCACTCGACACCCTCGTGCCCGAGCAGTCGAATTTGCCCTACGACATCAAAGATGTGATTCACTCTGTGGTCGACGACGGATACTTCTTCGAAGTACAGGAACACTACGCGAAGAATATCGTCGTAGGATTCGCGCGGCTGGATGGGCGTTCGGTCGGTATCGTCGCCAACCAGCCCGCGGTGCTGGCGGGGACACTCGACATCAATGCCTCGATCAAGGGCGCGCGCTTCGTGCGCTTCTGCGACTGCTTCAACATTCCGCTGGTGACGTTTGAAGACGTGCCGGGATTTCTGCCCGGCACGGCGCAGGAGTACGGCGGCATCATCAAGCACGGAGCCAAGCTGCTGTTCGCATTTGCCGAAGCTACGGTTCCCAAGGTCACCGTGATCACACGTAAGGCCTATGGCGGGGCTTACTGCGTGATGGCGTCGAAGCACATCCGCACGGATGTGAACTATGCGTGGCCCACGGCGGAGATTGCAGTGATGGGGCCGGAAGGGGCAGTGGACATCGTTTACAAGCGCGAGTTGGACGGCGCGGAAAATCGCGATACGGTTCGCCAGAAGAAGATCGAAGAATTCCGCGACCGCTTTGCCAGTCCCTACGTGGCGGCGGAACGCGGCTTCGTGGATGCCATCATCCAGCCCCACGAGACGCGCAAGAAGCTGATCCAGGCGTTAGCCATGCTGGAGACAAAGCGAGATAAGAACCCACCGAAGAAGCATGGGAATATCCCGCTGTAACCACCGTGGCTATTGCTCAAAGAGCGATTTTATGCCAAGCTTATGGCGAACAAAAGGCGAATCGTAATGCGTGGCTGACGAGCCTCCAAATCGCGCTTCTGAGACACTGCCGCATATCAAGCGGGTGTCTCGCATCAAGCACGACATCCTGCACAGATATCTGCCGTCATGGGCAATGATTCTGGGCTCTACCAATCGCAACATGAACTACATCGACTGCTTTGCCGGCCCAGGTTGCTACGAGTTCGGTGGCCTCGCGGTGGATGGATCACCAGTGATCGCAGTCAAAGCGGCTAAATCATTCTTGGACACTCACCCGAATCACAGTCTGAACATTTTGCTCACAGAAAACAATGAGCACCAGGCACAACAGCTTGAACATCAACTAGAGCCACTAAAGCCCCACCCGACGAACCTAACCGTCAATCTGCTAACTGAAGATAGCAAGACGTTCATACCCGATTTACTGTCCAAGATTCCGTTGATTGCGCCTTCCTTCTTCATGATCGACCCCTACGGTCATCCGTTGTCTTTGCCGGTAATCAACAGCATTCTTTCGCGTCAAAGGACAGAGGCTCTAATCACGCTTATGTGGTATCGCATCAACATGGACTTGAGCAATCCTGCCGTGCAGGCAAATGTAGACCGATTGTTCGGCGATCAAGAGTGGAGAAAACAACCGTTCATGGGACAGAGGAGTACCGCCCGCGAAAACGGCTTCCTCGATTACTTCGTTTCCAAACTAAAGGCGAAATACGTCCTGCCGTTCAGGATTGGTTACGACCCCGAAGACAAGGTTAAGGGTGAGCGAACGAAATACTACTTGCTGCACGCGAGCAATCATCCCAGCGCGGTTTTGTTGATGAAGGAGGTCATGTGGCCGCTCGGCGACGAAGATGGAACGTTCGACTTCTCTGGCGAGTCTCAAGGCGTGCTGATTTCTCGTACACCGCAGGCCGACGAATTGCAGCAAATTCTGCTGCGTGAGTTTGCGGGTAAGGATTTAGCCTTCGACGAAACTAGGAAGCAGACATGGAAGCTCCCGTTTGTGGAAAAGCACTACCGCGAAGTCATCCAAAAGCTGCGCGCAGAAGGCACAGTGACAGTTACTCCCGTATCCTCGAAGAAGACCGGACTGAAAGGGAGAGACTTGGTACGTTTCCCTAGGAGCCTCGGATCTGGCGGTTCGGCGAGCGGCGAAAGACAACTATGAGTTTGCAGACAAGAATCGAATGGACTGACGCGACCTGGAACCCTGTTCGTGGCTGCACGAAAATCAGTCCCGGCTGCAAGCACTGCTACGCCGAAACGTTTGCGGAGCGGTTTCGCGGGGTCAAGGGACATCCCTATGAGCAGGGGTTTGACCTCCGCCTGGTTCCTGAAAAACTGACGGAGCCTTTTTCCTGGCGCTCGCCGAAACTCGTGTTCGTGAATTCCATGAGCGACCTTTTCCAGGAAGGCGTCCCCGACGAATACATCGAAGCCGTCTGCCGCGTAATGGTCACGGCAAAGTGGCATACATTTCAGGTGTTGACGAAACGAGCAGGCAGGCTCAAACAGATGCTCAGTGGACGCCTGCGCTTTGCGGCGGAACAGGATCACATCTGGTGGGGCGTCAGCGTCGAAGACCGCAAGTATGGGCTGCCGAGAATTACCCATTTGCAGAAGACGCCAGCCAGAGTCCGTTTTCTATCAATCGAGCCGCTGCTCGAAGACTTGGGTTGCTTCAATCTCTCCAATATTAGTTGGGCAATTGTTGGCGGTGAGAGCGGTCCCGGCGCTCGTCCCATGCGGGAAGAATGGGTTCTCTCGATCCGCGACCAGTGTCGCGCCTATCGCGTCCCCTTTTTCTTCAAGCAATGGGGCGGTGTGCGTAAGAGCAGAAATGGCAGGCTGCTTGACGGGCGCACCTACGATGAATACCCTCAGCGAGTCGTCTCGGCGATTCCTGAACGGGAGAGTTGCCTGGCATTTGCTCGCGACATTGTGGATGCCTTCCGCAAAACCGCGGCAGGGTCTTCTCTCGTAGCGATTACAGCCTAGCAAGCACTCCTCAAACGTAGCCCGCGAATACTGGGGAGGTTCCCATGAAGCGCTTTCTTGTGTTTCTCTTTTTCTGCTCCGTCACGCTGTTGGCTTCTGCCCAGGATGCAGGCGCGTGGCTCAACAGCCTTCCCCAGGCCAAGGACTACGTCCAGAAGCGCGTCTCCAGCTATGACCGCAGCGGGGGCAATGCCGACGCGCGACAAATCTCGCCCGGAGAAACGCTAACGCTTCTCGACGAGCCGGGCCCCGGACTGATCAGCCACGTATGGGTCACGATTGCCAGCGACGATCCGGATCACCTGAAGCAGCTGGTCTTGCGCATGTATTGGGACGGGGAGTCGTCTCCGAGTGTGGAGACTCCAATCGGAGATTTTTTTGGCCTGGGCCTTGGAGAGTACTTCCTGTATCAGTCGACGCCTCTTTCGGTCGGATCCGATAAGGCTTTGAACAGCTTTTTTTCGATGCCGTTTCAGAAGCACGCGAGGATTACTGTCACCAACGACGGAGCCCGGAAGGTGGACGCCTTCTACTTCAACGTGGACTATCGGGCTTACAGCAAATCTTTGCCCGGGGATTCACTCTACTTCCATGCGCAATACCGCCAGGCCTCGCCTGCAAATGGGTGGACAAATCAATGGCGATCGAACGGTGACCCGCTTGTCGATGGCAAGAAGAATTTGAACGGCGAAGGCAACTACGTCTGGCTGGAAGCCACGGGGCGTGGACATTTCGCCGGCGTGACCATGTCGGTGCTGCAGAATCAAG
Source organism: Terriglobia bacterium (assembly GCA_020073465.1). GTDB lineage: Bacteria > Acidobacteriota > Terriglobia > Terriglobales > Acidobacteriaceae > Sulfotelmatobacter. Next base: position 657 of record JAIQFC010000060.1, on the reverse strand, counting down.
ATGGCTGGTGGGGCGAGGGTGATGACATGTTTTTCGTCGACGGAGAGGCAACGCCGTCGATCAACGGCACTGGGTCGGAAGACTATTTTCTGGGAGCGTGGGGCTTCGGCGATCATCCGTTCGCGTACGGGTTATTCGGCGCGCCGGTGAAGGGGAGCGAAAAGGCGGGGAGCCGCACGTCAGTCTATCGATTTCATCTGGATTCGCCGATTCCGTTTACCAAGTCGCTGCGGGCAACGATCGAGCACGGCCATGCCAATCATCGCTCCGACAATTTCTTCTCCGTGGCTTACTGGTACCAGACGGAGCCTCACGCGGCCTTTCCGGCGCTGCCGCCAGTGGATCAGCGCATCCCGAAAATTCATCTGGCCGGTGGGCCTGGGAACGCGGGCAAGTGATCTGCTGCCTGGCGCCGCAGACAGGGAGCGGCCGCAGATTTCGCAGATGAACGCAGGTCTTTCTTCTGCAAAAACACTTTGGGATTCAGTCCGGAATGCCTGGAATGAAGACGGCTGTAGAAGTCTGGCAGGAAATGGGCGTGAGGAGAGGGTGGCTAACAGCTAAAAGCCAAGAGCTAAGAGCTAAGAGCTAAGAGCTAAGAGCTAAGAGCTAAGAGCTAAGAGCCAAGAGCGAAGAACTAAAAAATAAAGAGTTCCG
>JAIQFC010000032.1 GCA_020073465.1 Terriglobia bacterium | reverse complement strand
GGGCTACGTCGCTTGCGCCTGCGCAGACTGAAGTTCGTGCGGGAGCAGTTCTTCCTGGCAGCGGTAGCCCAGAACATCAAGCGCCTGGTGCGCTTCCTCAGCCAGCCGACAACAGCGGTTCTGCCAGCTACTACTTAGCCGAACTGAGAGAAGAAAACTCGCCAACGGCTTGCTCGCAGCCCAAAAGATCTTCTGCTGACCTACTTTTTCAACACCCACGCCTGTTAGCAGCAGTTAGTTCCGGTTAGCCCGTAACTCATACATTGATGGTCCCGTGGAGATAAAGCTCGGCTTCGCCAGCGATCCTGACGCGATTCGAGATCCTCGGTACACGGAAGCCGATTTCGCTATGCCTTTGTCACGTTCGCGGCTGACCAACTTTTAACAAATTCTCCCAGCCGGTCTAGGGCGTCGGGAAATTTGTCGGTCATCGCCGCGAACCCAAGGCGAAAATGCGAGGGCGCATCCCAACAATCCCCGGGGGCGAGCAGGATGCCCTGTTCCGCAGCCGCTTGGCAAAAGGCGCGGCTGTTCTCTCCACTGACTAGCCATGGGAAAGCGGTCATTCCGCCACGAGGAGGAATCCAGCCAAGCGTCTCACGATGCTCGGACATGAAGGAGGCAAGGTGCCGAAGATTCTGAGTTGCGGTTTCCTGCGTTTTCCCGAGGACGATATTCCGGCGGCGCATTGCAATCTCCGCCAGCATTTCTCCGGCAGTATTGTTTGAAATGGAAAAATAGGTGCGCGCATTCCAGTAGCGCTCGCGGCGCTTGGAATCGTGCTCGATCATCCAACCGGTCCGCACTCCGGATAAAGGGAAAGCTTTCGAGAAATCATGGATGACGGTCGCATGCGGCAGACGGGAAGCCGATCTTGTCGCCTGTCCATGATAGATAGGGTGGAACACCTCATCGCTAACAAGTTGAATTTCACGAGACGCTGTGAACTCGTGCAAGCTGTCCAGTTCAGCATCGCTAACCGTGGCGCCAGTGGGATTGTGCGGACTGTTCACCAGAATCAACTTGGTATTTCGATCCACCAGTTGCTTGATCTCCTCGAGATCAATACGGAAGTCGTTCTCCTTCCGAAGAGCGTAGTAGCGAGTCTCGATCCCAAGGGATTCAGGCAGGGCGGAAAAGGGCGGATAGCCTGGTTGAGGCAGGACAACGTTGGCTCCAGCTTCCGCGGCCAGCCACATCAGAACAACAAGTGCCTCAGAGGCGCCGGTTACGACCTGGACAGTGTCGACATTCACACTCTGCATGTCGGCGATCGCCGCACGTAATCCCTCGGCTCCTGCTGGGCGGCTGTAGACCAAGTTGTGATTCAGGAAGCGCTGCCGCTCCCCCTCACTAGCGAGGCTCAGGATCTCATTCAGGGTCCAGCGCGGTCCTTCGCTTGCGGCCAGGTTGAATTCGATGTCGTGCTCGTAGTTGGCCAGCCACATGTCCAGCAGGAAGGGTTTCAATTGCATGTCGCACCTCGAAGGATTGGATCAGCCGATTCGCTAGCGATTTTGCACCGAATTCACCCGCCACGAGGACTCAGTTGCTGCACCCGGAATGTCTGTTTACCAGTGCGTTCAGCCCAAAATGGCATGCTGCCGTCAAAGTATCACAGACCAAAGCGCTGCTCATCGGGTGAATAGTCAGCTGCTGGGAAGGTATCTCAGTACATTGTTGGCGATAAATCGCCATAACACTCATTGACCCGGGTTGGCCAATTCTCAGTGAGTGTAGTTGCCTGATAACAATAGTTACCACGCAGCTACCCTCGGCGTACTGCAAAGAAAAGCCGCCCAGATCGGGCGGCAGTGTGTTGTTGGCTTGGACTCGTTTTACGGATTCTACAGAAAGCCGTGAGACACATTGTTGGCGTCCACGTAGCATCCAGTAGAATCGGCCAACGCGGTTGTTGCTCCACGCAGGTGCCTGGTCGGATCCTCGGCAAAGCTAATCCCCGATAAACGCGCACGCCTATTGCTTCCTGGTTGCCTCAACGACCATGAAACCTGGGTCCGTCACGATGAGATGAACCTCCCGGGATTTCCCGTCACCAGTGACTCTCCCCAGTTCGTGTACGACGCCAACGGCTGTGCTGAAAATTTCAACCGACACCGTGCAGTCGGCGGTAACCGTATAAGTGCCTGTGAACGTATCCGGCACAGTCGTGCCGTTCAGGGCGATCGTATCCTTGCCGGCGAATTTTCCTCGGCCATCGTAGCTGAGGACTCCGGCGTGGGCAATCAAAGCGGGCGGAGTATAGGCAGTAACCGTCCCCTGGCCGAAGAGTGCATAAGATCCTTTCAGACTTGCCAACGAACACCCGCCTGGCGGAATCCTCTTGTCGGTCCCGTAAGCGACCACTCCAGGATCTGTCACTACGAAGTGAATCTCCTGCAAAATGCCGCTACCGGTGATTGTCCCCACGTAGTGGAGGGTCTCCCCCGCAGGGCTCGTGTGTTGGCCCGAAAGGGTGCAATCTGGATATACGGTATAGGTGCCGGTAAACGAATCTGGCATGCCCCCCGAACCGTCCACATTATTCATCGACTCACCGGAGAGATTGCCTTTACCGTCGTAAGTGATAATCCCAGTTGTGACGATCTGCACCGGGGGCTGCGTCACCACCATTGCCTGTGCGTAGAAGCCAAAACTGCCGTTGAGGGTTGCCAGCGAGCAGTGTTTTGCGTGCGCGGAGTCCATTTGAGCCGCAAGTGGCACTGCAAACAGCACGAGCGCCCACGTAAGAATGTATGCCTTGCTGAATTTCATAAAGAACCTCCTCTGGAACACGGTGGGGACGACCGCAACGAGATTCGTTGTTCTTGTGCGCATCATCCACCTCCCCGTAATTGTGGAGGCACATGACGCACACGTGAATAGACCCCGGCTTTATTCGCCCTTTAATTTTCCTTTCCACGCATCTCGCTGAAGGCAAACGATTGACAGGCACTTTTGCCTGAGAGTAGCCTGCGCTTGTGCCCAAGATTGGAGCCGGACAATGTCCCACGTCGTCCGCTTCGACTGCTTCGAGGCCGATCTTGCTGTCGGCCAACTTCGTAGCCGTGGCATCAAGGTCCGTCTCCGCGACCAGCCTTTCCAGGTGCTCGCCTCGCTGCTGGAGCACCCCGGACAAGTGGTCACCCGCGATGACCTGCGCCAGCGGCTTTGGCGCGATGGGGTGTTCCTTGACTTCGACAATAGCTTGAACATTGCGGTCGCCCGCCTGCGCACTGCGCTGGGCGACTCAGCCTCGCATCCTCGCTTCATCGAGACGCTACCCAAGCGGGGGTATCGGTTTATCGGCGATGTGTCTTCCGCAGCGGAAACAGAGCCTGCAGGGCGGCCTAGGCTGGCGGTGCTTCCATTTGTGAATTTGAGCGGCGATCCGGGGCAGGAGTACTTCAGCGACGCCATGACGGATGAAATCATCACGGCTCTGGCGAGCCTGGCGCCGGAGCAATTGGCCGTGATTGCCCGCACCACTACCATGCACTACAAGGGCGCACACAAGGATGTGACCCGAATCCGCCACGAGTTGGCTGTGGATTATGTGGTGGAGGGCGGCGTCTCGCGCAAAAATGATCACGCTGCAATCAATGTGCAGCTCATTCAGACCAGCGACCAGGCGCACCTGTTTGCCAGGCGATACGAGGCGGCGTTGCCCGACATTTTCCGGATGCAGAGCTCTATTGCGCAAGGTATCGCTGCGCACATCCCGGGCATTGCTGGCAACCTCCTCCCTGGGATACAGGCGGTCGGCGGACGTGCCAGGAAGCCGACCGAGGATCTGGCTGCCTATAACGAATACATTCAAGCCCGCTATGAAATGAATAAGATGACGGCCGAGTGTTTCACAAAAGCAAGACGACACCTGGAGAAGGCAATTGCCGCCGATCCCGAGTTCGCCCTCGCCTACGATGCATTGGCTGAAATCCACTGGTACTTGGGCTATTTAGGCTTTGTCTCACCACGGCAGGCATCTTCCGCGGGCATCGTTCATGCCCTGCGAGCAATTGAGATCGACAACTCGCTGGCCGAGACCCATGCCCTGCTGGGCGAGTTCCACAAGATAGCCGAGTACAACTGGGGCGAGGTCGAGCGCGAAATGGCGATCGCTCTGCGACTGGACCCCGCCTCCCCGCTCGTCAGGGTGCGCTACGCGCTCAGCGGGTTGATGCCGCACGGTCGTCTGGAGGAAGCTGTGTCGGAACTCGAATGTGCCCTCGAACTAGATCCGCTGTCTTTTGTAGGGCGGTTCTGGCTCGGCGTCATGCTACTGCTCTGGCGCCGCTATGAGAGGGGCATCGAGGAAGGCAGAAAACTGCTGGCTCTCGATCCGAACTACTACCCCGCACATTTTGTCATCTCGGGCTGTTACCGCTGCCAAAGAAAGTTCGAGGAAGCGGTTGCCGCCGAGCGGAGGGCCGTTGAACTTTCCGGCGGCTCGGCCGGTATGCTGGGCTGGCTGGGTCTGACGTTAGCGGAGAGCGGCGAGACCGCCGAAGCCCGTGGTGTGCTCCGGAGACTTCATGGGATGGCAGCGGAAGGGTACGTGCCTCCGTGCAGCTTCGCCTGGATTCATCTCGGGCTCGGAGAGATCGATACCGCTTTCGAATGGCTCAATCGGGCAGTTGACGCTGGTGATCAGTTCATGATGCCGATCAAGAGTTACGGATTCTTCGATCCAATCCGTCAGGATCCACGGTTTGCGACTCTGTTGCGCAAGATGAACCTGGAGAAATCCTGAATGCCCGCGCACATCCGCGCGGAGCACGACAGCAGGAACCCGTCGCCCGAACCGCACAATCCTCTTAGAAGTTCGGTTTCTTCGCCGTCAAACTGCCCTCCGACCCGGGCACAAGAGCCGACACTGTCATGGAATCAATTGCACTCATTGGCCATCATCGTTAAGGCGACCACGCAAGATCTGTCGCCGCAGTGGATCGAGTCGTGCCGGGAATGCGTTCCCCGAACTCCTACTCCCAGTCTTATTCGCCGCTGGGGTGTGGAGTTTGCGGTGTGCTCTGCGGCAGTTCCGGGGGCTTGATGTAGCTCATCGGTATCTGTCCCGTCAGCGAACCCATCCAGGTTTCAATCGACTTGACCTGGGCATCCGTGAGTGTGACTCCACGCTGGTGAACTGCCATGTTGCGGATCGCCTGGTCCAGCGTCGCAACTGAGCCGTCATGAAAATATGGTCCTGTCTTTTTGATGTTCCGCAGCGAGGGAACCTTGAAAACCATCTTGTCGACCTCCTCTTTGGTTAACTGGTAGACCCCCTGATCGGTTTGGTTGGGCCACGCTTTCACGACACCAAGCTTCTGATAGCTCGCTCCACCGACGTACGGACCGGCGTGGCACCATTGACAGCCGGTTGCGGCAAATGTGTTGAAGCCCGATTTTTGGGCGTCGGTCAGAGCCGACTGGTCGCCTTGGATGAAGGCATCCCAAGCCGATGGAGTCACGAGTCCACGTTCGAACGCTCCAATCGCCAAGGCCATGTTGTTGTAAGTAATCGGGTCCTTGTCTTGGGGAAAGGCTGTCTGGAAAAGCGCAACATATTCCGGCATGGACTTGATCACTTCCACGGCTGCGGCGTGGGAGGGCATCGCCATCTCAACCGGATTGGTGATCGGACCTTTCGCCTGCTCCTCGACGGTCGGGGCCCGGCCATCCCAGAACTGCACAAAGTGTCCCGCAGCGTTGTACACAGTCGGCGCGTTGCGGTTCCCCTTCTGGTTCTTGTGACCGGTCGACACGCGCTTGGATTCCGCGCCATAAGCATCGAGCGGATGGCAGGTATTGCAGGAAATCTTCTGGTTGGCCGAAAGGCGAGGATCGTAGTACAGGATTCTCCCCAGCGTCACTTTCGCGTCCGTCACCGGATTGTCGGGCGAGCTCATTACCGCGGGAAGCGGTGCAAAAAGCTGTAATGCTTCGGAGTTCACCTGCACCTTGCCGGGTGCTGACAGAAGGTAGGTAACGGAGATCAGGACGAGCAGGAGTACTAAAGCGAACCATCTAACGTGGCGTGAGCTGAGACGTGTCATAAGCGCCCCCGAGGGATGCCAACGGCTGGTCGATTCAGTGCCGGGCACTTTTTCATATATACAGGGAGCAGCAGAGTCCTCAAGGACATCAATCACGTTGGCCAGTGAACACGGTCACGTTCGGCGAAAGGGAGGGAATCACGGGATCCCGTTCCTAAGTACTTGAGACGCCTTAACGCTGTGCGGATGAGCACGGTCTGCCAGTGACGCAGGTCACACCTGGTACGCGGGAGCCCTCACTTTCTGTCTAGGGTTCCAAGGTGAAGGTCCCTCGCAACGGAAGCTGGTCGGAGGAGGGGCCGACCAGGAGTTCGAACTTTCCGGGGTCAGCGGTCCAGTCCTTCTTATCCACGTCGTAGTAGGAGAAGGCGCGGCGGTCAAGGGTGAGGGTGACCCGGCGGGTCTCTCCCGGTTTTAGATCAACGCGGGTGAAGCCCTTCAATTCTTTCGCTGGTCGCGGGACTCGCGCGTGCGAGTCGCCGACGTACAGTTCGGCGACTTCCGCTCCCCGGCGCTTGCCGGTATTGGTGATGTCGAATGAGATCTTCACCGGCTGATTCAGATTTCCCTGCGCGGGAGCGACGGAGATGTTCTTGTAGGCGAAGGTGGTGTAGGAAAGCCCGTAGCCGAACCGAAACAGCGGCTTCACGCCGGATTTGTCGTAGCCGCGATAGCCGACAAAAACGCCTTCAGAATACTTCACCGCCATTTCTCCTGCGGCCGGGTAGTAGCTCTTGAAGGTGGGATTGTCCTCCCAGCGGCGCTCGAATGATGCGGGCAGCTTCCCGGACGGACTGTACTCGCCGAGGAGAATCTGCGCGAGCGCGGTGCCGCCTTCCTGGCCGGGATACCAAGCGTGCAGCAGGGCGGGGACGCTGTCGATCCACTGGGTCATATCGACATTGCCGCCGGCAGTGAGGACCACAATCACGTTCTTATTCACGCTAGCCATCTGGCGGATGAGTTCGTCCTGGCCGCCGGGAAGAGCGAACGTGCGGTCGAAGCCTTCGCTTTCGGTGGCGGGGTCGAATCCGACACAGACAATGACGGCGTCGGCTTTCGCCGCGAGAGCCTTGGTCTCGCGGCCTATGCCCTCACTGGCGGCCAGGACGCCGAAGCCGGCGCGCGCGCCGCCGACACTCTCGAAATATTCGAAACGGACCTTGTAGGCGTGCCCGGCTTCGAAGTGGGCGGCATAGGTATCGAGAGTTTCGGCGTGAGGCTGCCAGTCGTTGATCACCTGCTGGTCGTCGATGAAGAGGCGGACACCGTCGTCGGCGGAACTGTAGAACTTGTAGTTGTCGGTCTTCTTGGGGATGAAGTATCCGGTCCAGCGAATGGAGAAATGATCGGCGGGATGACTGGCGGCGAAGCTGTCGTCGCCCCAGCTGAAGTTCACATGCGGCGAAATTACGACCATGGCAGGCGTGCCTTTCAGTTCTTCGTTGTCGAAGTACTCGCCTTTGAGGCCGGATTCGCCGCCGGGTGAAACCACGAACTCGGAGTGGTCGAAGACATCGTCGAGCAGCGGGGTGTCGACGGCGTAGAGCACCTTCACACCGCTGCCCAGATAGTTGCTGATGCCTTCGAGAAAGCTGACGGAGTTGAAGGGCTTGGTCTGCGAACTTCCGCCGCCGCCGGGGACAGAGGGAAACGCGTTGGGACCAACGACGGCAATCGTTTTCAACCTGGTCCGATCGAGAGGGAGAATATTGTGCTCGTCTTTCAGAAGCACCATGCCTTCGCGGGCCGCCTCGAGTGCGACTTCCCTGCCTTCCTGGCTGTAGAGGGGAATGCTGGTGTCGGTTTGGGGGCGGTCGAAGAATCCGTTTTCAATGGCCTTGCGGAGGATGCGGCGGACCTTGTCGTCGATTGTGGCCTGAGAAACTTCACCTTCGCTGATCGCTGGAATCAGCGTGGCCCGGTTCATGAACTTGCCACTGGGCATTTCGAGGTCGAGACCGTTGTTGGCGGCGGCGACGCCGTTGTAGGTGGCGTCCCAGTCGGACATGAGGATGCCGTCGAATTTCCAGTCGTTCTTGAGGATGTCGACGTTGATGTGGTGGTTCTGCGTGGAGTGGACGCCGTTGACCAGATTGTAGGAGTCCATAACCGCACCGACTTTGGCTTCGCGCACGACGGCTTCGAAGGCGGGAAGATAAATCTCGCGCAGAGTGCGCTCGTCCACGTCGGAGCTGAGCTTGTTGCGCTCGAATTCCTGGTTGTTGGCGGCGAAGTGCTTGGCGGTTGCGAGCACTTGCTGGCTCTGCATGCCTTGGATAACGCCAACGGCCATGCGCGCGGCGAGGAAGGGATCTTCTCCGAAGTATTCGAAGTTGCGCCCACACATGGGTGCGCGGTAGATGTTCATGCCCGGGGCGAGGATGAAGTTGACGCCGCGGGCGCGGGCGTCTTTGCCCATGGAAGTGCCGACTCGCAAGGCGAGGTCTTGGTCAAACGAAGCCGCCAGCGCGATTCCGGCGGGATAGGCGGTGGTGAGTCCGTAGTCGTGTACGCCGAGCGGGCCGTCGGACATGCGCAGGGCGGGAATCTTGAGCCGAGGAATCGCCCGGATGTAGAAGTCGTTGGTGCCGCCGATGTAGTCGATTTTCTCTTCCAGCGTCATCTGGGAGAGAAGGGAGTTGACGCGCTGCTCGATGTCGGCAGGGGAGGAGGACTGGGAATTCGCCAGGGAGCTGAGGGCAAGGGAAAGGAAGAGGATAACGAGTAATGATTTCAGGTTTCTCATGACAACCTCCACGCTGATGTAGAGACAGCCGCCTCGGCTGTCCCGCCTGGGCGCAGCCCGGTGGAACCTAGGAAATCTCGATCCAAGTTGGCCGCAGGTTCTTATTGGCTCAAGTTCCGCATCCATTAAGCGGTCTCGGCGAGAGTGAGTGTAAGGCTCTGGCCGGAACTGCGCAAACGAACGCCGGCACAACTTTGCAGAATCCAGTCGGCGCCAGCCTGGCGCAGGGTTGGAGCCGGTGCTGTCGTTGTGAAGGCAATCACACTCGCGCCAGCGGCTTTGCCGGACTGGATTCCCGCAGGAACGTCTTCCACAACGATGCACTCGGCTGCGGGAAAGCCAAGGATTGACGCCGCCTTCAGATACGGGTCGGGATGGGGCTTGCCGTGGACAATGTCGTTCGAGGTAATCAGGTTCTTCGGAAGCGGCAATCCGGCCGCTTTGATACGAACCTCGGCCAGGGGACGCGTACACGAGGTCACGATGGTCCAACGAGTTTCCGGGAGACTCGCGAGCAAGTCGAGCGCTCCGGGGAGCGGAACTACTCCCGCGAGATCTTCGATTTCGCGGCGCTCGACTTCGCGATTTTCGGCTTCATGATCGGCGTTGGGCAGGTATTCACGAACCGTGGTCAGGCTGGGGCGGCCGTGTGCGCGGGCCACGACCTCTTCCGGATTGAATCCGTGCTCGATGGCCCAGCGGCGCCACACGCGGGCAACGGCCGGAGTCGAGTTGATGAGCACGCCGTCCATGTCGAACAGGAGCGCGCTGCATTGGACCTGGGTTGTCGGTTTTCTCGATGAATCGAGCATGCGATCGCGGAACGGACATTGTAAATGACTTGCGATCAGTCCTTTCGTTCCACACACGTTCAGGCAAAAAAGAGTTTCTGTAAGAACGCCGAGCTTCAGTGTCTGCCTACGGGAATCATTGCCGCAAAGAGGCGAGTGCGCGGCCACCCGATGTGAGCAACAGCCCCTATGGGTGGTGGCCATAGTCGTTCTTTCCCGTAACGGGTCGAAATCGTGATGAGCGTCACCCGAGGTGGTAATTAAAGTCACGCCATGGGGCCGAGTGCGGTGCTACCATTTTCTTGCGGCCGGGAGGAATGCGCCATGCTGTTCAAGTGCGCGAATCCCGCATGTTCGGAATTATTCCGGTACCTTCACCAAGGCAAAATCTTTCGCCTTGACCCCAGTCCCACCGTGCAAGCAGCGGCAGCGGCGCTGGGATCCCTATTGACTGAGCGTTTCTGGCTCTGCGATCTCTGTTCGAAAGAAATGACCGTGGTCTGGGGCGGAGCCCGCGCCAAGATCGTCCCACTCCCCAAAAAAGTAGAGAAATCGGTCATCCCTCCCCCCCGAGTTCCATCTAAGGGTCCACAGAGATCGGCGGTGTATGGAGGCTGGCAGCGGGCCGCATCGGCCGGCCGCGAAGACTATTGAACGGAGACTGTTGAGATCGACATCGCAGAGGAGGTCTTATGACAGTTGCAGAATTAGCAAAAACTCATACCCAAGCTGTGTTTCACCACATTCTGGTCGCCACGGATTTTTCGGACTCTTCGCAACGAGCCTTCCGCGACGCGCTGGCTTTGGCAGCGCATGACGATGCCCGCGTATACCTGGTTCACGCCCTCCCACTGAACATGCAGTACCTGAGTCTGGAAGCTCCCCCCGAGTTGGACCTGGAGCGCATCGACGCCGAAAAGGAGATGAAGGACTTCGTCGGAGATCTGGACTCGGGGCACAAGGTTGAGGCAGTGTTTCTGCTGCGCGGGGGCGTGGAGGAGATTGTTAAGTCCCTTGTCGGCGACAAACAGATCGATTTGCTGGTGATCGGAACCCGCGGACGTGGAGGCATTTCGAAGCTGGCGCTGGGATCGGTGGCGGAGGAACTTCTTCGCGTGGCTCCGTGCCCAGTGCTGACCATCGGCCCGAAGGCCGAGGTGGCGTCCAGGAACGCGGGAGAATTCCGCAGGATTCTGTTTGCCACTGACTTCGGCAAGGCTGCCGCGAAAGCGTTGCCCTTGGCCTTGTCTCTGGCCCAGGCGCACCAGGCAAAGCTCACGCTCCTGCACCTGTTGCCGGCGATGCCCGCGAGTACCGCCAGTTTGTCGGCATTTTCACCGCCCGGGCCCGCTGCGGACGAATTGCTGGAATGGGAGACCGCGGCACAGAAGCTGAGTGTGCGCAAATTGAAGGAATGCCTGCCGGAAGGGATGACACTGGCACACGAACCGGAGTGCGTCGTCGGAACGGATTTCCTGCCCGAAGGAATCTTGGAGGCGGCGGCCAAGCGGCAAGTGGACTTGATCGTAATGGGAGCGAACCGGGCGCTGGCACCGCGCGCCGCGGCACACTTCCCGTGGGCGCTGGTGCATGAAGTGGTGCGGGATGCTCCGTGCCCGGTGTTGACCGTCACCGCGTGACGGTCAGGACTGGACGATCTTTTCCAGTGCCGGGCGGCTGCGAATAATCAGGGTTGAGCCCTTAAGCTGGAGAAGCTGTTTCTTCTTGAATTCGGAAAAAAGGCGGCTCACCGTCTCGCGAGTGGTTCCGATGATCTCGGCAATCTCCTCGTGAGTCAGGGTCAGCTTCATCTGCGTGGAGCCGTCGGTCTGCGTCGACTTCGTGGTCCACGAGAGCAGCAGCTTGGCGAACTTCTCCGACGGAGACGTGGCTAGGCCGAGTGTGCGAATTTCTTCGTACGCCGTGTAGTAGTTGCGGCTCAATTGCTCGGCGACGCGCAAGGCCACTTCCCCATTGTCTTTCAGGAACTGGAGCAAGGAATCGCGTGGAATGAAGTTGGCCTGGCCCGGTTCCATCATCTCGGCCGTGACCTCATAGGGCAGGTTCGACACCACAGCGTTCAGTCCCAAGACGTCTCCCGACTCGGAAATCTTAGTGATGATGGTCTTACCTTCCCGCGAAGACGTTGAGAGCTTTACCTTGCCCGTGCAGAGAACAAACACGCCGCGTGGCTGCTGTCCTTCGATAAACAGCATCGCTCCCTTGGGATAAACCGCGGTAGATTTGATTTCGTTGAGGCGCTGCCCGGCGTGGATGGAAAGATTGCAGAACAGGTGTTCTTCCCTCACCGGGCAAGTGAGGCAGTTATCAAGAATATTTAGTCCGTATGGGGCGCGCATGCAGCACCCTCCAATATGAGTTCATTGTAACACCCGCTTCCGTCGTGTGATTTACATCACGAGGCCGAGTGATCACAAGCATACCAGGAACACAGACGTCCATAGAAAACTGTGCGACTATGGGGGTTGTGTATGGTGCTGGAGGAAGTTCAGGTCGCTCCAAATCCATGAAAGAATGGACTTCCGGCAACGCGGGAGAAACATGTGACTGAGGTGTCGGTTCCGCTTTCGCAACCTCTGTTCGATTCACTGCGTGGGGTCAAGAGTCGAGCCGGCGCCGGGTTAGATTCGCTGTTCCTTCCTCGTACGGTCGCCGTCATCGGCGCCACGGACCGGGCGGGCACCGTCGGACGAAGCGTGCTGGCGAATCTCCAGGCCAGCCGGGTTCCGCTGAAGGTCTTTGCTGTGCACCCATCCCGCGCCGAGATTCTCGGCATCCAGACCCACAAGAGCGTCGCAGACATCCCCGTGGCCGTGGATCTCGCTCTGGTCATTACTCCGGCGCAGGTTGTGCCCGGAATCATCGGGGAGTGCGTTGACGCTGGGGTGAAGTCCGCCGTTGTAATTTCCGCGGGCTTCCGTGAGCAAGGAGCCGACGGTGCGGTGCTCGAGGACGAGATTCGCAAGCACCTGCAACGCGGCTCTCTGCGCCTGATTGGTCCCAACTGCATGGGGTTCATGAATCCTGTCGCAGGCCTGAATGCGACTTTCGCCAAGTCGCTGCCGCAAGCGGGAAGTGTTGCCTTTCTCAGCCAGAGCGGGGCGCTGCTCACGGCAATTCTCGACTGGAGTCAATCGGAACATGTCGGGTTCAGCGCGATCGTCTCCACCGGGTCGATGCTCGACGTGGGGTGGGGCGATCTGATTTATCACTTCGGAGACGATCCCCACACCAAGAGCATTCTGCTCTACATGGAGTCGGTGGGGGATGCGCGCTCCTTTGTGTCCGCCGCACGCGAGATCGCACTGAGCAAGCCCATCATTGTGATCAAGGCAGGACGGTCGGAGGCAGCTTCGAAGGCGGCGGCATCGCACACCGGCGCCCTCACGGGGAGCGACGAAGTGCTCGACGCCGCGTTTCGTCGCTCAGGTGTGTTGCGAGTGCAGAGTCTCGCGGACCTCTTCTATATGGCGGAGACGCTGAGCAAGCAGCCCCGTCCGCGCGGGCCCCGCCTGGCCATCGTGACCAACGCCGGTGGTCCGGGAGTGCTGGCCACCGATTCCCTGATAGCAACCGGCGGCGAATTGGCAACGCTTTCTGCGGAGTCGATTCGGGATCTCGATAGCTTCCTCTCTCCCCACTGGAGTCATGCCAATCCGGTCGACGTGCTGGCTGATGCCGATGCGGAGCGGTACGTAAAGGCGGTCGACATTGCCTGCAAGGATCCTGGCAGCGACGGATTGCTGGCGATCATCGCGCCGCAGGGAATGGCCGATCCCACCCTGGTCGCCGAGAAACTGAAACCGTTCGCACACGGTCCCGGCAAGCCGGTGCTGGCCAGCTGGGTGGGCGGTGCCGGCGTAGCTGAAGGTAAAGCGATTTTGAACGCTGCCGGAATTCCTGCATTTTCTTATCCCGACACGGCAGCGCGCGCCTTTACCTATATGTGGCGTTACACGTACAACCTGCGCGGATTGTATGAAACTCCTACCTTGGCGGAAGGCCCGGAACTGACGCCGGATGCGCGCAGGAGTGTGAAAGATTTCGTCAAACAGGCTCGGGCAAGCGGGCGCACTCTGCTCAATGAATTCGAAGCCAAGCAGCTTCTCTCCTTCTACGGCATTCCGGTGATCCGCACCGAAGCGGCAGAAAACGAGGAGCAGGCCGTGGTGTGCGCGTCGGCCATGGGTTATCCGGTGGTCTTGAAGCTCCTCTCCAACACGATCGCGCACAAAAGTGACGTCGATGGCGTTCACCTCAATTTGCACAATGCGGAACAGGTGAGGAAAGCCTATCGGCAGATTCACGATTCGCTCGCAGAACGTGCCGGGGTGGAGCATTTCTGCGGCGTTACCGTTCAGCCGATGGTCCACATCGATGGTTACGAACTGATCCTGGGCAGCAGCGTGGACGAGCAGTTTGGACCGGTCATTCTGTTCGGGTCTGGCGGCCGGCTGGTCGAAGTGTATCGCGACCGAGCTCTCGGGCTGCCGCCGCTGAACACAACTCTGGCCCAACGCATGATGGAGCAAACACGAATCTTCACTGCTCTGCGCGGAGTGCGCGGGCGCAAGGCCGTGAATCTCGTGGCTCTGGAAGGGCTGCTGGTCCGATTCAGCCAGTTCGTCGTCGAGCAGCCGGCGGTCAAGGAAATCGACATCAATCCCCTGCTTGCCGGACCCGAGCAGCTGGTGGCTCTCGATGCCCGCATCGTGCTGCATGATGCGGCTTTGCCTGATGATCAGCTGCCGCGCACCGCGATTCGCCCCTACCCCACGCAGTATGTTTCTGAATGCCGGATGAAGGACGGAACATTGGTCACCATCCGTCCAATTCGCCCCGAAGACGAGCCGCTGATGGTGAAGTTCCACACCACGCTTTCCGAGCGCAGCGTTTATTTGCGGTACTTCTGTTCGCTAAGTTTGAGCACGCGGGTCGAGCACGAACGGCTGGTGCGCATCTGTTTTGGCAACTACGACCGCGGGTTCGGGCTGGTGGCCGAGCACAAGAATTCGCTGACCGGGGAGAGCGAGATCCTCGGGGTGGGCCGGCTTAGTGCCGTACACCGGAGCGAGGCCGAGGCGGCCGTGCTGGTTTCCGATCAATGGCAGGGACGAGGGCTGGGAACCGAGCTGTTGAACCGGGTCGTGCAAACCGCCAGGGCCGAGGGATTTCGCAGGATTTCCGGCGAAATCCTGCGCGACAATCTCCCCATCCAGGCAATCTTCAGGAAATTTGGATTCCACCTGCAGGCGATGGACGACCCTTCCTCGGTCTTCGCCTCGCTAGACCTCTGAGCGCATCACACCGCGGGCGCAACCCTGGTGATCTCGAGCTGAGGTTCAAACTTCAACGGCGTCCCAATCGCGCGCGAGACCAGGCAGAGCTTCTCTGCTTTCCGCAGAAGGTCGAGCGCACGCTCGCGCTCTTCCGAGCTCGCGATCTTGAGGTTGGGACGGATCACAATCTCGGTGAAGCTGTATCCCGACTCGGCCTTGCGCACCACGCCGCTGGCCTCCACCTGCAGATCGGTGAAGTTGAATTGGGCGGTGCCCGCGATGGCGCGCAGGGTGGTGGTGTAACAACCGGCGACTGCGGCCAGCAGGAGCTCTTCCGGGGTCCAGCGTCCTTCCAGGCCGCCAAATTCCGTGGGGGCGGTGAAGTGAATCGCATTCGGCGCGGAGTCTGACTTGGCAAGACCGGTCCGTCCCGACGTCCACCAGGCTGCTACTCTGTATGCGTGATCTTCAGCCATAACGCTTGATATCTCCTTGAAAGGACTTGTGGAACTGTTGTAGTGCCGAGAGATTCGCCTGCCGCCTTACCCGTCGGGTTTTCTTCCCGGCCAAGTTCGAGCACCGGCAATCCGTGCTGATTCCCTTCCTTACTTGCTGGCAGTGACGGCGCGTTCCTGCTCGATCTTCTGAATTTGTGTGCGCAACCAGCGAGCCAGGGCCTCTTCCATTTCGACCTGAGTCCCAGTGCGATAAAAGTCGTCGACCGTCTGGCCCTGCTCGGTGATCGGAATAAACCGGCACGGAATGCTTTCGCTGCGCCGGCTCTCCGGAACGAAGTTCACCAGCAGGCAGTGGTCGCAGGCGTGTGGCCGGGCCGGGTCGCAAAAGTTAGGACAAGCGGGGGAGTCCTCAAAAATCGCGGGAGGACGCCAGGGTGTATGGGGAGAGCGGCCGTAGCCTCCGTCTTCCAGAAAGCTCAGCTCGAACCGCAGAACCTCAAGAATGTCGCGAGCGTCTTCAGCCATAGGACACCTCAATTGCGACGTAGGATGACAGAGGCCTCCGGGAAACTCCGTGCATTCCATCACGGGAATTTGTGATTCAAGTCACAGGAGCCCGGCGGTCTGGGCCCGGAAAGATTGGGGATTGACGTGAAATGGGAGCGGTTCCGAATCGGTATGCGTGATTGCAATCACGCCATTACGTGATTCGGCGCACGCTCAGCGGTTGCCGCCGCCCTCGGCAATCTGCAGGTCCAGGCTTACCCGTTCGCCATTGATCAGGACCGTTCCCGCGTCGAGCAATTGCTGGCCGGTGCAGTCGTAGCGCTCGTAGCAGCGCAGTGCGGAGAACGGAAAGAAGAACTCCACGGCCTGGGAACTGGCGTTGGCGGCGGGCTTGGCGCTGAGATGAAGGTTGGCGCTGAAGCCGATACCGTCGAACTGCGAGTCGTCCTTGAATTGGCCGATCACGGGGCGAATCAGGTGAGAAACGTGTTCGTCGAAAGCGAGGGCCGCCAGACGGTAGCGCGAGGCGGTGGTTGGCTCGGCCAGTGCGGTGTTGATGGAAAGCTCCAGGTAGATGCCGTTGCGGAAGGCTACGAAATTAGGCGCAGCGTAGGTCACAAAATGCGCCAGCGGATCCAGGTCTTTCACCATCGTATCGAGGACTGGCTTCAGTGCGGATTGCAGCGAGACCAGCGCGGCCGGAGAGGTATCGCGGGCGGGGCGCGGCGGGTCCGCCGGTTTCACCGGCTTCAACGCAGGCACGTGCACGGGACTGGGCAGCTTGTCGAGATCCGGCTCAGTGCCGTTGTGGACGACCTCGGCGGTGGAGGAAGTCGCGGGTTGTGCGGCTGTGGAGGGATCCTCCGGAGTCTGCTGCGCCAGTTGCGGGCCTTCCCCACTCAGCCAGATCGTCGCCGGCTTCGCGTTCAACAGAACTTCGCCCTGTAAGAGAGCGGACTGCTGAACGCTCGCTTCGTTGGCAGCCACGAACCGCGTCGCAGCCTGTTGCGGAAGAATCACCACCAGGTTTTCCGGCCGCTCGACGTTGACTCCGCCAACTTTTCCCAGCACGTGATGGGAAATCTCAAAGGCGTAAGCCTGCACGCTGGCATTGTTCTGAAAGCGGGTGACGGCGGCCTTCAGCATTGGCTCGAGGATTCTGAGAAAAGTTTCCCGGGCCCGCTGATCGCCGGTCATCTTTTCCCCAGAGTAGGCAGCGTAATAGTTGCCGGTGATCTCGAGCACGACCTTCCCCTTGTAGCGGTCAAACTGAATGGAGCGCTGGTCGGACCATTTCTGTTTGGCTTCGTCAAGATCAAGATGGCGGCTCAGATAAAAGGGATAGTCGGTGGGCAGCGCGAGGATGTCCGCTCCCAGTTTCTTCAGTTCGTCGAGGTTGCGCTCCTGCAGCGCGCGCAGTTCCGCATCCTTGATCTCGGTGGGAGGAATTACCTGAGCGAACGCTGCCCCGACCAATAGACTCACGCAGAGCAGCAGCAGACTAGTTCTTGGCATAGACCGGTCCGGCATTGCGAATGGGAGGATCAGAGACGGCACGAATATAGGATATCAGCGCCTGGATCTCGGACTTGCTCAGCGTGTTGCCCCACGCGGGCATCAGCGCGGACTTGTTCAGTGCCGGACCGCCGTGGCTGATGATGGCCGTGAGATCGGCGTCGCTGATCTTGTTGTAGGTATCGCCCTCGGTGAACGGATGCGGCTTCACCTCGAGGTTGTCGTAGTTCGAGACGCGCTCGACGGTGGACTCGGGATTGTGGCAGCGTTCGCAGTACTGCTCGTTCAATTGGCGTCCCAGAGTCTGCGAGTAGCCAAGGGCGATCTCGTCGAGCGTGATTTCGACTGTCTTATGAGCTTTGTCGATCGTCGAAGCGGTCACCTTGTAACGGCCCGCCATCCCGCCTAGAGAAACATTCGTGGTGACCTGGCCGCTGGAGTCGGTGAGGGCAGACGCCGGATCGAAGCTGACTCCTGCGGGCCCGCTGAAATCGACCAACGCTCCGGTGACAGCGGTTCCCTGCTCGTCATTCACCTGCACGATGACAGGCTGGGGCAGCAGGCCGCCCGTCTGCGCAATCTGCTTTCCGCCGCTGGATTCGACGATGGCCGCTCCGAATGCAGTCGGCTTCAACGCTGCCGCGGAAGCCGGCTTGCGCGAGCATGAAGTTGCCAGCGACGCTCCCAAGGCGACGACAACAGACAAGACGATTGCCGGTGCGCGAGTCATTTCTTTGCGACCTCCTGTTTGGCTCCGCCCTTCTGAGAGATCAGGAACGCGGTCAAGGCACGCGCATCGCCGTCACTCATGGCGCGATTCGGCTCGGCCGTGCCCGGGCGCAGGGCCTGCGGATTCTTCATCCACTCGAAGATCCACGCAGCGGTAAGCCGTGAGCCCACGTGCGTCAGCGTCGGGCCAATGTATCCCTTGTCCGTCTTGGTATCCACGATGTGACAGCCCTGGCAGGAATACTTGCCGTAGAAAAGCTGCTTGCCGAGTTCGATCTGACCCGGCGTGTACCCGCTCAGGAGCATCGAGTCGCGATCGACGGACGGACTCTGGTACACGGTCATCATGTAGTCGGTGAGTTCCTTGACCTCGCCGTCGGTGAGATTGAAACGAGGCATGCGACGGATCAGCGATGGGCGCAGCGTGTTCGGATTCTTCAGGAATTCAACCAGCCACTGGCGCTGCACGGAGCTCCCTTCCCAGGTAAGATCGGGCGCCATGGTGCCTCCGTGTCCGTTGATGCGGTGACAACTGAAGCAGGCGAGGTCGCTCATCAGTTTTCCAGCTTTACCGGCTGGTTCGTAACTGGACTCGGGGACGGCCGGCACTGTCAAGGATGGAGGCAACGTGCTGGCCCGGTCATTCAACGCAAGCAGCGCGGTGGTCAGCGCATCGATCTGCGCCGGACCAAAGCTGTACTGCGGCATCTTCAGGCCCGGCGAAAATGCACGCGGCTGCTTGATCTTGCCCGCGATGTAGTCAGGCAAGGTGTGCGGCATTCCGGGAAGAAAGATGAGCTGCGTGACCGGCTTGCTGCCAATGCGACTGAGTTCGGGAGCGAAGTTCTCCGGCTTCTTGATGCCCGCGATCTCGTGGCAGGACGCGCAGCCGTAATCCGACACCAGGCGCTTGCCGTGCGCGATCTGTTGGGGCGTGGCCGCGTCGAGGTGAACGTTGGCCAGCAGGTCCGAGTCGGCCTTCGCCAGCAGGAATCCGGAGAGAGTCGCGACCTGCGGATCGCTGAAACGGTAGTGCGGCATGGCGGTCTCGGCATCGTAAACGCGCGGACTGCGCAGCCAGGCCTGCAACCACTCTGGCTTGACCTTACTGCCCACGCGGGTGAGTTCCGGTCCCACATCTCCACCCACGAGGTTGCCCGCTGCATTTTGCACGGCATGGCACGAGGCGCAGAAGGATTCGCCGTAGAGGCTGGGGCCGGCGGCGGGATCGGACGCCGGCTTGGCAGTGAGCGTGGCCGTGTCTCCCGGCAGCGGAGTGCTGTTGGCGATCAGGAACGCAGACATGTCGCGCGCGTCATCGTCACTCAGCTTGAAGTTCGGCATGGTGGCGGTAGTGGCGTAGGCCTGCGGATCCTTCAGCCAGGCGTAGACCCACTCGCGCGAAGTTTTGTCGGCGATGTGGGAGAGCGACGGCGGATCATCCGTCGGCTTCATGGTGCTGCCATCGGGACGTTTCACCGTGTGGCAGTGTACGCAGCCGTAGCGCGACAGCAACTGCCGTCCCTGAGTGAGTTGCGGCGTGCCGGGCACGGAACCACGATGGCACTCGCCGCAGGACGATTCGATGTATTTTGCGGGCAGGATAGGCTGCTCCCATGCGAGCGTGCTGTTATGCGCTTCCGCGACGGTGGTGGCGGCGCCTTGTCCGCGATGACAGACGGTGCAGCCGAATTGATCGATGGCGTGCGGGATCGCGGGATGCTTGCGGAACGGCTGTGTCCCGACGTCGGTGAGCCCAGCCTCTTTGAGACCAACGTGGCAGCTCGTGCAGCGGTCGGTCACTCCAAGTTCAGGCAACCAGATCTGTTGAATGCCGCCCTGGAAATGGCGCTGCAGCGTGTTGGCATCGCTGCGGTTGCGGATCATCCTCAGGTAGCCGTGCTGGTAGTGACGCCACTCGCTGAAGAAGTTCTTTGCCGGAGCGATCGCCAGCGATGCCAGGAACACGAGGCTGACCACTCCGAAGGCGCGAACGCTGTCTCCGAACAACTTCTGCCAGAACGACTTGAGTATCTCTTTCATGGGCGCCTTACGATCCCTGCCACGGCCAGACCCACGACCAGCCCGGTCCGCGGAAAAATGTGCCGATGGCGGTCAGCACCACCAGCTCGAATAAGAACCATGTCATAACCCAATAGGAAAGCGGCCTTGCGGCCAGGTATCGGCGGAACGCCGAGGAGGACTGCGGAGAACTCTGCGACGCCAGCAGCATGAACCCGGCCATGATCAGTGTCGGCACGAGCGCGGCCAGCACGTGGAAGAAACCCAGAAAGATCATCAGCCCCGCGGCAACCGCGTAGAAGATGCGCAGGCGGCGCTCGCGATCTTTCAGGAAAAATCCTTCGGCTTCAATATTGACTTTGAAGTACGGAATCACAATCAGAGCGATTACGACGAGCCCAGGAGCCAGCACACCCGCGACGACCGGCGGAAAGTAGTGCAGCATCTCCTGCAGCCCGAGAAAGTACCACGGCGCCTTCGCCGGATTCGGCGTGTGCGAAGAATCGGCCAAGCCTTCCAGAGGTGCGTTGAACATCAGCGCGATCGCGACCAGAACGATGGCCAGCACCTGAATGGCAACTGCCGCGCGGAACAGAACCTCGGGAAAAGTTTGCAGCTGGTCTTCGGTGTCAGCTTTCACCTGCGCCGAAGTGCGGCGGGTGATGAAAACGATGCGGCGCGGAGACTTCTTCGCGTTCGAGTCAATGCCGGCGACGAGGTCCTTGGAGTCGGCCATAGCTATTGCGCCTCCTTTCCGGCCGCGGCGCCACTCGCAGCGCGCGCCCGTAGCGTTGCGGGTTCGCTGGCGTGAGAGTAGAGGCCACCGTCTTTGCGAATCCTCCAGAAGTGGATGGCGACAAAGAACATCGCGGTCAGGGGCAGGATCATGCAGTGCAGCACGTAGAAGCGCAGCAGCGCATTGGCATTGACCGCGTTTCCACCAAGCAGCAGGAAGTGAATCTTGTTTCCCATGAGCGGGACAGCGGACGCAATGTTCGATCCGACCGTGATCGCCCAGTAGGCCAGCTGGTCCCAGGGAAGCAGGTAGCCGGTATAGCTGAGCAGCAACGTGATCAGCAGAAGGATGACACCAATCACCCAGTTGAACTCGCGTGGAGCGCGATAGGCGCCACGATAGAAGACCTTGAACATATGCGCGAAGACCAGAAACACCATGGCGTGGGCGGCCCAGCGGTGCAGGTTGCGCAGAAACAATCCTGAGGAGACGACGAACTGCAAGTCCTTTGTGTCTGCGTAGGCCTGCGGCACCGATGGGTGATAGTAGAGCATCAGCGGAATTCCGGTCGCGACCAGAATCAGAAATGTTCCCAGCGTCAGCGTGCCCAGATACCACGTCGCGCTGAAGCTCAGCATGCGGGTACGGACTTTGGTCGAGAACAGGTGCAGGAACACGTTCTGCTGGATGGCGAGCGCGCGCTTCAGCGTGCTCGATCCGGTGCCGCTGCGAAAGATTGAGCGCCACACGCGCGTGCCGCGCAAATCGTCGAAATATTGGTCCACCGTCTTAGCCATGCTCAAACCCTCACGTAGGAATCCCTCTGCAGCGGGGGCACGTCAGTGGAGCGGTCCACCAGGAGATCCCCATCGTCATTGATCCAGATGCGCTTCCACGGCAGCGGCCTGGGGGCGGGGCCCTCGATTTTTTTCCCGGTCTGCTCGAACTTGCTGCCGTGACACGGGCAGGCAATGATGCCCAGTTCCGGCTTCCACGCCGTCAGGCAGCCGAGATGCGTGCACACCGCGCTCAGCGAGAAGAAGCCCTCCTGCGAGTGGATGATGTAGATCCCGGAGTTCACGTCGAGCGTGACTGAATCGAGCGGATAACGATCCGGCTTGCCGGCGTTGACCACGGGCGAGGGCTCGTAGAGAACGTTGGGTGACAGAAACTGATACGAGAAAACCGCAGTGCCCGCCGCCGCAATGCTCAGAGAACCGAGGCCCAGCTTTGCGAAGAATTGACGGCGGTTCACCGCGTCGTTACCGTTCGTCGGTTTGTTGTCGTCTGCCATGTGTACCTTGTACCGTCCCTACGGGACTCATTCCCTTCTCCATGTCTACCCAGCACTTACGTGCCGGGCTAATGAATGCCTTCGCTGCACGACTGAGCTCTGCTGGCGGCGACACGATGCTTTGCCCACGATGTAATTCCTCGCTACTTAGCACGCAGTCCCGCTCCAATGGACGCCACCGAGATCAGACCCGTTGGCTCGGCGGGAAGAAAGTTGTACGACTCCATGGTGATGGTGCCTACCGGACAGCGCATGGCACACAGCCCGCAGCGGATGCAGCGGGTTTCGTCCTTCAACATAGCCGACCCCGTCACCACGCCCAGTTCATCGGCCGCTACCTCGTCAAACTCGACCCCGAAGCATTCCTGGTTCTCGCGAATGTGCTGCACGGTCTCCGGTTCAAACTCGATTCGATTCAGGGATACCAGTTCCAGGCACTTCTCCGGACATACGTCGACGCAACCGCCGCACAGGATGCACATGCTGCCGTCTTCCGGAGTGCCCTCGAAGATCGTGTTCACCCAGCAGTGCAGGCAGCGTTGCGCTTCCTCCATCGCGGCCGGAGCATCGTAGCCGACTTCCACTTCGGTGACACCCGTGCGACGTTCGAGAGGGAGCATCGGCACCGGTTGGCGGTTGATGTCGAGATAGTCCAGCGGCATCGAGTGCCGTTTGAGTACCTCGACTTCGATGATCGGCTCGGGATGTTTGTGCTTGCGAAGGTATTCGTCGATTCCGACCGCGGCGCGCTTTCCGTCGCCCACGCTATCGATAATCAGGCGCGGGCCGAAGACGCAATCGCCCCCGGCGAAGATCCCTTCGGCGGAAGTCATCAAAGTCTCCGGATTCACCGCGATCAGGCCGCGCGGGGAAAGTTCGACTTTGTCTTCCGGCGTAAAGAAGTCGAGGCGCGGGGACTGGCCGATGGCCATGATGATGGTGTCGCACTCGATCTGGCTCTCGCTGCCATCGAAGAACGCCGGATTGAAGCGCCTGTTCTGATCGAAGACCCATTTTGTTTTGAGGGTTTCAAGCGCGACAACCTTGCCATCTTTACCAATCATGCGCTTGGGACCGAGGCCCGGATGCATGATGATCCCTTCTTCCTCGGCCTCTTCTATTTCCTCGAGCGCGGCGGGCATTTCCTCGCGGCGTTCCAGGCAAACCAGATTCACCTCTTGCGCGCCCATACGCAGCGCAGAGAGCGAGATGTCGACCATCTCGCGGGTAGCCACCGCCGTGACATTTTCAGCGGAGGGCTCGGCGTCCAGTACTCCGGCGGCATGTTGCTTCACCACCTCGCGTGCGGCAGAACGAGCCACGTCCATGGCGACGTTGCCACCGCCGATCACAATGACTTTCTTGCCGATGGTGAACTTGTATCCCAAGTTCACGTTGAGCAGAAAATCGATGCCCTTGTGCACGCCGTCGAGATCGACTCCGGGAATGCTGAGATCGCGGCTGCGGTGGGCGCCGACGGCGATCAGCACGGCGTCAAATCCCTGCCGGCGCAGATCGGAAACGGTGAAGTCGCGGCCGGCCGCGTGATTCAGTTTGAGCGTGATGTCGCCGGTCTCGAGAATCTCGCGGACCTGCGCTTCGACCACGTCGCGCGGCAAGCGGTACTCCGGAATTCCCAGGTACAGCATTCCGCCGGCAACCGGAGCCGCTTCGAAGATGGTGACGGCATATCCCATCAGCGCCAGGTCGTGCGCGGCCGATAATCCCACCGGGCCGCCGCCGACTACGGCCACTTTGTAAGGGAGTTTCTTCTGCGTCCGGCCTTCATTCACTGGAATGGGATTCTTCGACTCCGGCCCAAACTGCTCGGTGAGAAAACGCTTGAGAGCACGAATCGAGATGGGCCTGTCGATTTCGCCGCGGCGGCACGCGGTCTCGCAGGGATGTGCGCACACTCGCCCGCAGATACTGGCCAGCGGGTTGGGATCGCGCGCGATTCGGTAGGCCTCTTCGAACCGCCCCTCGGCAATCAGGCCTACATAGCGCCCGGCATTGGTGTGGGCCGGACAGGCCATCATGCAGGGAAAGTTCGTGTTCAGCCAATCCCCGTCAACCTTCTTGTTTTTGTATCGCTTCAGCATTGCGAGCACTTTTAGTTTGTGATGCGGCTGAACGTCAAGAGTCTTGTTTGGGATGAAGCCCGGCTGAAACAGTTAGGGAGCGGCATTCGTCAGCCGCCCCCCTCCTGATATTCTATTTGCTCAGGGTGAAATCCGCCTTGCCCTCGCCGGCCACCGTGGTCGGCTTCGACTGGTTCTTCGCGCCCTCATGCCATGCGGTCACCGTGTAGCTGCCGTCCGGAACGTTTTCGATCTTGTAATTCCCGGACTTGTCCGTGGTTGCGAAGTACGGCGTAGGCGTGACTACAATGTACGCCGACATCTCGGGGTGGACGTTGCACAGCAGAGGCACCGCGCCCGGGGTATCGAACTTAAAGCTCTTTTTTTCTCCTTGCGGCCAGGTGCCGAGGTTGTGACCGAGTTTCTTGTTGCCGCCGACCGAAATCCAGAAAACGTTGTGGGCGACTTTATCGCTGTTGAGGAATTCGACCGTCGTGCCCTGCTGTACCACGACCAGGTGGGGCTGGAACATCAGGCCCTTCTGGTCGATGACCGGCTTTTCCGTCGGAGCCGGGAAGGTCTTTCCGGCGATCGCTTCCACGTAAACCACCGACTCACCACTCACACCTGACACTTTTCCACTGATCGTTCCGGCGCTCGCCAGCAGGCTCAGCGCGTTCAGCAATGCCGCGATCACTACAAGATTGCGTTTCATGATTTCTCCTTGAACTGCAAAGTTCGCGAACTCGTGAAATGAAGGGGAGGCCACGCCTCCCCATACTCAGTAGACAAACTCCAGATCCGCCACCGCCGAGTTGGTTCGGAACGGCTTTGCGATCCGGTTCCCGTCAGAATCGAACACGGTCTGTTGGGGCCGAATCTGATACTCGAGAGCGGCCTTGATGTTGGCGTGAATCAGGAATTGCACCCCCGGTGTGAACCGGTTCCGGGTCGCGGAAAGTGGCGACAGTTCGGTACCGAAGGTGTTGATCCGGTCTGCACTTGATTTGACCACGTCATAGCGCATGATGCCCATCACCCACGGCGCCAGCATGTAGTCGGCTTGCAGGAAGCCGCCACTGAAGGTCGCGGGCACGCCGCTCTGGAAGCCGGTCGCCGTCTCAGCATCGGGAAACAGCGTCAGGTTCTTGTCGTGGCCGTACATGTACATTCCGTAGAGATTGAAAGCGTGATAGTTGAAGCTGAAATCGCCTCCCAATCGGTAGAACGGTTCCCTGGCGGTAAGAACACCGTTGGCGCCCTGGAAGCGCTGTACGGACCGGCCATAGAAGTAGAAGCTACCCAGGTTCAGGTAAGTGTGATCGCGTGGGCCGGTCGCGCCCGCGGCCTGTACTTCATTGCGGCTGGCCGGGTCTCTCTCGAGATTAAAGCGGTAGGAGAAACGGCCATACAGGTCCTTGAAATTCGAGTCGGAGAAAAAGCCCACCACCGGCTGAACCGTATCTCCCGACGAAGGATTTCCGCCGGTGTTCTGGTTCACAATGGCCAGGGAGTAGTGATAGCCGCGGTACGTGTGTCCGCCGCTGAACTCAATGCCCTGGGCGGCGCTGGACATGGCGAACGCGTTGTTCACGTTCTGCTCGGGGACCAGCGAACTCATGGCTCCGATGTTTGCCTCATCGAAAATGTCCCAGCCGCTCAGATTGTGGCTGCGGGCCGGACTGAAAGGCAGGTCGAGTTCAAACTGGCCAATGCGCAGGCTGAGTGAATCCGTCGGCAATTTGAAAAACCGGCCGACGTTCACAAACTTGAGGTAACCATCGCCCAGACCTCCATCGGCGTTGGAACCACCCACGCTGAGGTCCTCATCCACCCAGAAGGCGATGTCGCTGCCGAAGTTGCCCGCCATGAAGATACTGAAAAGGCCGGGCTGGAAATCGGTGCGCGGGATAAAGGTCCCCGGGTTGGCCAGGTTGGCGGCATTGATGTCATTCCGGTTCTTGCTCACCACCTGGAAAAAGGTGTTGAAGCGAAGACCGATGGGAGGCAGGCCAGGAATCGTGCCCGGGAAGATTGTATGCGGCCACAGGTCCTTCTGGGCCGGCGCCCCCAGCATGACGGGAGGAACCTTCAAAAAGCTCTCGTCATCCTTGGGGAACTTGAATCCGGCATCCTTGAAGGCCTTGCCGAAGTCGTTCAGTTTTGGGAAATCCACGTGGCAGGTGGCACAGGAGGTACCATACTGCCGGGAAAAGGCCGGGATGGCATAGCTGCTACTGCTCAACACGGCCAGCGTTAGAAGTAAAAGAGTTAGCGAGATCAGTGGACGGCGGGAACGCATCGAATCGCCTCCTTCAGTCATAAGTTCAAGAGGGGTTTGGCCTCTAGTTTTGTTCCAAGATGGGCCCGATTCTAGCTAGAGGCTGCGAAAGGTTACCGGATAATCAATCACAGTTGATTGTGATTGAGATCACAATTCTTAAGTGTCATAGAAAGAGTGCGGCGCAAGGAGCTGCCGCCGATTTTCTTGCGTCCATGACTCCGAATCCGCGTTCTGAGCAGTCAAATCCTGGCACATGCGAAGCAGCAGAGAGACGCAATCATACCACCCCGTGGCTTTCCAGACGGAATGGTGTGATTTCCTTTACTGAGGCAGATAGGCGCAGGAGGGATCTTCCGCCAGAAGGTCGCCCGTGATGGCATAGGCGCGAGCGCGCGAACCGCCGCAGACGCTCCGCATCGAGCAACGGCCACACTTCCCTTTCAGCTTGGAGCTGTCGCGCAGCGTAACAAACAACGGCGACTCGCCATAGATTGACGCCAGCGATTCAGTGGTGATGTTGCCGGCGGATAGAGGAAGAAACCGGCTGGGATAGACTTCGCCGTCGCGGTTCACAAAGACGAACCCCTTGGCATCGTTCACTCCCTTGGGAGTGCAGGGATTCAGATCCGCTTCTGTGAGGTTCCTCCGCGATTCGCTGGCGCTTTGCTGCAGCAGGTAGCGCTGGTAGTGCTGGCCTTCGGTAGTCTTGATCTGAAAGGGCACGCGGCGGGAGGCTCTGTAGAGTCTGTTGAAGGTCTCCTCGTGCTCCCCGGCACTGAGCATCTGGCCGGCTTGTTCGGAGCTGGCAGGGACGACGAAGAAAACGTTCCACAAAACCACGTCCAGACGCGTCAGTGCGTCGACGATCGGATCGAGATCGTGAACGTTACGGCGCGCTATCGTGGTGTTGATCTGGACGGGAAGTTCCGCCTCGTGGCACCATCCGATCGCCTCCAGCGTGCGCCGGTGGGAGCCGGGTACATGCCAATAGCTGTCGTGCAGCTGGGGCGTGGAGCCGTGCAGCCAGAAGGCGATTCGCATCAGGCCGCATTGTTTGAGTTCGAAAATCACCTCACGCGTGAGCAACGTCGTGGGCAGAGCCGTAAGCGATGTGCGCACTGAGCGTTGGGCCGCGTAACAGACGATCGGCAGCAGGTCGGGACGCAGCAGCGGATCACCACCCGTGAGGGCCAGCAGCGGGACGTGCATTTCCGCAACTTCATCCACGAGATGAAACGCTTCCGCGGTCGAAAGTCCATGCCGCAGTCGCAGCCAGCGCGGGGACGTGCCGGCATGCGTCGCCTTCCAGTCGCATTCTTTCGTTACCTCCCACGTGACTTGCAGGGGACGGAGATGAAATTCGCGCGCGTCCAGAAGTCCGCTGGAAGTTTCGGACGCTCGCAACGAGGTCCTTTTCGCGGTGGCGTGACCCGCATTCTTGGCCGGGATCCGAGGGACGGACACTGTCGGCATGGTGCCAAACTACGTTCGAAAAGGCCTTCGTGCAGTGCGGAATGGCACGTGTCGCCGTGACGGCTGTCACAATCAGTGGGAAAAGAGGACGTGATTCCCGTCACTGGGCGCGGTGACTTCTGCCATAGGTCCGGCCAAACAGGCCATGCGAATCTGACAGGTCGAGCAAGTTCCTGGAAGCGGCAGGCTAACGAACCGGATCCACCGCGGCCATGGCTTCTCGAGGATCAAGGTGTGCAGTGTGCAAATTTTTGTAATATCTTGCGTAGAACCTTCCAAGGAGGAAGCAAAAGTGAAACATCTCTTCTCTCGAGTAAGCCTGGCAGCCTTGCTGCTAAGCGGGTTGCTGTGGGTGTGTGCCTCATCCGCTCAGGCACAGGATGCGGCTGCAACCTTCAAAGCGAAATGCGTGGCCTGCCACGGTGCCGACGGCAAGGGCTCGCCCATGGGCGTAAAGCTGGGAGCCCATGATTTCACTTCGGCGGATGTGCAGAAGCAGACCGATGCACAACTGACCGAGATCATTACCAAGGGCAAGGGCAAGATGCCGGCGTACGAGGGGAAACTGAAAGACACGGAGATCAAGGACCTCGTGGCCTACATTCGCACGCTAAAGAAGTAAGACTGGCCGCCAACGCGGCTCGGGGATCGTGATTACTGAGGATCGGCGGGTGAGAGCATGTCTAGGCGAAACACAAGGAGATTTGTTGCGCTTGGAATCGCGCTCACCCTGCTTTTTTCTGTCGAGGCGCTCGGCGCTCCGGGCAAGCAACCAGCAAAACTCTCCGCCGAGGACTGCTTAGTCTGCCACAGCGACTCGACTCTGAGCCACGAAGTTAACGGCAAGAAGGTCAGTCTTTACGTAAACCCTCAGGCATTCAAGGATTCTATCCACGGTGGCATGTTTACCTGCGTGGATTGCCACACTGACCTCAAGAGCTCTCCGCACGAAACGGTTCCTGCCAAAGTCAATTGCGCGACTTGCCATGCAGACGAGCAAGCGACCTACGATCGCAGCTTCCATGCTAAGGCGGTGCTGGGTGGCAATAGTCGCGCGGCCACGTGCATCGATTGCCATGGCAGCGCGCATGAACTGCTTCCGGCGAGTGATCCCAAGTCACGGGTCCACCACGCGAATATTCCTGCCACCTGCGGCGCTTGCCATGGACAAAACTTCGTGATGGAGGACGGAGGCCAGGGTGCCCAGATGCTGGCCTCGTACAAGCAGAGCGTGCACGGACATGCCGTGGCCAATGGATCGGAAAGGGCTGCGGTCTGCACCGACTGCCACGGCACCCACGAGATCCTCGACGCCAAGGATGCCAAGTCGCCGATCTTCAAGTTCAACGTACCTTCAACCTGCGGAAAGTGTCACGACGGCGTCTCCCGCGAATTTCAGCAGAGCATTCACGGGAAAGCGGTAGCACAGGGCAACTGGCAGGCGCCCGTATGCACGGACTGTCACGGGATTCATTCCATCAAGTCGCACCTGGATCCGAATTCTCCGGTATCAACCCAGAATCTGGCGCAGGTCACGTGTGCACGGTGTCATGAAGGCGTGAGGCTGTCGCAGGAATTCGGCATCGAAGGACGCCGGACCACGACCTACCTGGCGAGCTATCACGGGCTCGCCGCCAGGGGAGGTTCGCAGGTGGTCGCGAACTGCGCCAGCTGTCACGGGGTTCACAATATTCTTCCTTCCAGCGATCCTCATTCCACCATTAACCGGGCCAACTTGGCGCACACCTGCGGCCAGTGCCATCCCGGCGTGACCGAGAAGTTTACTGCGGCACGAGTGCACGTGGATGCCCCGCTGTCGGCCGATGTCGGCAGCAAAGCCGTGCGCTGGATTCGCAAGTTCTATCTCTCGATGATCCTCCTGGTCATAGGCGGGATGCTGGCGCACAACTTCATTCTGTGGCGCGCCAAGGTCATTGCCCTGCGCAAGGTCGAACAGAACCTGGTCGAGCGCATGCCCCTGCGCTACCGCTGGCAGCATGCGATCCTGCTCTTGAGCTTCATCGTGCTCGTGCTGACGGGCTTCGCTTTGAAGTTCCCGGACTCGTGGTTCTCCTCGTTCCTGTCTCTGGGTGAGAGGATGCGACACCTGCTGCATCGCGTCGCGGCGGTGTTTCTGATCGGAGTCAGCCTGTATCACATGGTCGATCTGGCCTTCACCCGGGACGGGCGAAAGCTCTTCCGCGATCTGATTCCGTCGCTCGACGATGTGCGGGGAGCATGGGAGAACCTGCTCTACCATCTGGGATTCGCTTCGCACAAGCCGGCCTTCGCGCGCTTCAACTACGCCGAAAAGGCCGAGTACTGGGCTCTGGTGTGGGGCATGATCGTGATGGCGGGTACCGGTCTTATGCTCTGGGCCAAAGTCTCGGTGGGCAACCATCTCCCGCGCTGGTGGCTGGACGTAGCCACCGCCATTCACTTCTATGAAGCGGTGTTGGCCACGCTGGCGATCGTGGTCTGGCACTTCTACCAGGTTTTCCTCGATCCCGACGTTTATCCGATGAATTGGGCGTGGTGGGACGGTAAAATGCCCCTGCACCACTACCGCGAAGAACATGCCCTGGACACGGCAACCTTGGCGGAGAACCTGGAAGCCTCCACGGAAGAGCAACCGGAAACGGAAACTGCAACCGCGGACCATGGCGAACCCGCCGAGGTGAAGCATGAATGATGAGAAATCCCCGCCGCAAGCGGCGAGGCCCTGGCGCCGGTTGCGCATGCTGTTGCGCGATCCCATCAGTTTGGCCGGCGTAGCGCTGGGGCTGGTCAGCCTGGCCAACATCTTCCTGTTTGTCCTGATCGACGCTATCGCCGTGAGGCCAAGCCCGTACATCGGGATTCTGGCTTACATGGTTTCGCCCGCCTTCCTGATTCTTGGAATTCTGCTCATCTTTGCCGGCATCATCATCGAGCGCCGGAGAAAAGTCGCCGAGACTGCTTTCTATCCCCGGATCGATCTCAACGATCCCACCCAGCGCAGCGCCGTCATTTCCTTCACCACGTTCCTGATCGTGTTTGCGATGGTAAGCGCAGCCGGCAGCTACAAGGCCTACGAATTCACCGACTCCGTCCAGTTCTGTGGACAACTGTGCCACACCGTCATGAATCCGGAGTTCACCGCGTACCAGCTCTCTCCGCACGCCCGGGTTGGCTGTGTGGAGTGCCACGTGGGGTCAGGGGCAACCTGGTATGTGAAATCGAAACTCTCTGGAGCCCGGCAGGTGTTCGCCGCAACCTGTCACTGGCCCAAGAAGTTCTATGGCGGGCAGATGAAGGTCTTCACCCATTACAGCAACGATGAGAAGAACACAATCCGCCAGATCCGGTTGCTGATCAAGACGGGTGGCGGAGATCCGGCCACTGGAGCGCCCGAGGGCATCCATTGGCACATGAATATCAGCAACAAGATTGACTACGTGGCGGCGGATGAGAAGCGGCAAACGATCTCCTATATCCGGGTCGAGGATGCGCAGGGGCGCGTGACCGAGTACTACGCCAAGGACTCCACGCTCAGTAAGGATCAGATTGCCAAGGCCAGCCGCCATCGCATGGACTGCGTGGACTGCCACAACCGGCCCACCCACATCTACGTCCCGCCCGACCAGGCTGTCGATCAATCTTTCGTGGCCCACCGTCTGGACACATCTCTCCCCTTCCTCAAGCAGCAGGCGGTCACCGTTCTGACCGGCGCCTACACCACCACGGACGCCGCCATGCAGGCCATCGCCAGCGGGCTGCACGGGTTCTACGAAAGCAAGTATCCCGAAGTCGCGAAGACGAAGCAGCTTGAGATTCGCAATGCGGTGGACGAAGTTCAGCAGATCTTCCGTAGGACCACGTTCCCCGAGATGAAGTTGAACTGGCAGACGCATCCCAACAACCTGGGGCACTACTACTACAACGGCTGCTTCCGCTGTCACGATGGTCAGCACGTCAGCGCAGACGGCAAAGTGATTGGCAAGGACTGCGATCAGTGCCACAGCCTGATGTCGGAGACAGAGGGGACGACCAGCCTTGCCGCCACTGCTGCGCCCGGCTTCCAGCATCCTGTCGATTTGGGAGACATGACCCAGGTCAACTGCAGTGATTGCCACACCGGCGGAGTCGGACCGTAAGTAGCTGACTCCACAGGACTTTACTGGGCTTAGTAGGCCCGTACTGAAGATCGAGCCTGCCAGCATGTGATTTCAATCACATGCCTCTGTGAATCCGCGTCCCGACATCCACAACCCCCTTCCGGCATTCTGAAAACGTCATAGCAGCCACCACCGTGGTTGCCAGCAGTTACACCTGCATGGGGGATGTCATGAAGCGCAAATTCAAGACCATGGATGCCAACGAAGCGGTGGCGAATGTCGCTTACCGCGTGAGCGAGGTGATTGCGATTTACCCGATCACGCCATCGTCCCCGATGGGCGAGTGGGCGGACCAGTGGGCCTCCGAGAATGTGCCGAATGCCTGGGGCAGTGTGCCCCACGTCATCGAGATGCAAAGCGAGGGCGGGGCCGCCGGAGCAGTGCACGGCGCGTTGCAGACCGGATCGCTGGCCACCACGTTCACCGCATCGCAAGGCTTGCTGCTCATGATTCCCAACATGAACAAGATTGCCGGAGAACTGACGCCAACGGCTTTCCATGTGTCGGCGCGTACTCTGGCGACGCACGCGCTGTCGATTTTTGGCGATCATTCTGACGTGATGTCCTGCCGTATGACCGGATGGGCGATGCTCTGTTCGAATTCGCCGCAGGAGGCGATGGACCTGGCTCTGATCGCGCATGCCGCATCGCTGGAGACTCGCATCCCCTTCCTGCACTTCTTCGACGGCTTCCGCACCTCCCACGAAGTCAACAAGATCGAGATGCTCACCGAAGACGACATCCGCGCGCTGATCAGCATGGATCGCATCATCGAGCACCGCCAGCGGGCATTGTCGCCGGACCATCCGGTGCTGCGGGGAACGGCACAGAATCCCGACGTGTTCTTCCAGATTCGTGAGACAGCGAATCTCTACTACGACGCGTGCCCGGCCAAAGTGCAGACCACCATGAACAAGTTTGCGGAGGTCGTCGGGCGGTCCTACCACTTGTTCGACTACGTTGGTGCCCCCGACGCCGAGCATGTGATCGTGATGATGGGCTCCGGCGCGGAAACGGCCCATGAAACCGTCGAATACCTGAATGCTCGCGGCGAAAAAGTGGGCTTGCTCAAAGTGCGTTTGTACCGTCCGTTCTGCGTGAAGTCATTCCTCGAGGCGTTGCCGGCGAGCGTGCGCAAGATTTCGATTCTGGACCGCACCAAGGAATCGGGTGCGATCGGCGAGCCTCTCTACCTTGATGTGATCAGTGCGCTACAAGAAGGGCTGAAGCTGGGCTACGGCAAGCTCAAGGCTGCCCCGCTTGTGGTCGGCGGCCGGTACGGCTTGTCTTCGAAGGAATTCACGCCGGCGATGGTAAAGGCGGTGTACGACAACCTGAAGCAGGGCGCGCCCAAGGACCACTTCACCATCGGGATCAACGACGACGTCAGCCACACGAGCCTGACCTACGATGCGGGATTTTCGACCGAACCCGACAGCGTGGTGCGCGCCATGTTTTACGGTCTGGGCGCGGATGGAACCGTTGGCGCCAACAAGAACTCCATCAAGATCATCGGCGAGAACACCGACAATTACGCGCAGGGATATTTCGTTTACGACTCCAAGAAGTCAGGCGCAATGACGGTGTCGCACCTGCGCTTCGGGCCGCAGCCGATCCGGTCCAGCTACCTGGTTTCGAAGGCGAACTTCGTGGCCTGCCACCAGTGGATCTTCCTTGAGCGCTACGACATGCTGAGCGCGCTGGTGCCGGGAGGCACCTTTCTGCTGAACAGTCCCTTCGGCAAGGATGAAGTTTGGGATCATCTGCCGCGCGAAGTGCAATCGCAGCTGATCGCCAAGAAGGCGAAGTTCTATGTGATTGACGCCTATCAGGTGGCTCGCGACGCGGGCATGGGCTCGCGCATGAACACCATCATGCAGGTGTGCTTCTTCGCGATCTCCAAGGTCCTTCCGGGAGAAGAAGCAATCGAGGCCATTCGGCAATCCATTCGCGACACCTACGGGCGCAAAGGCGAAGAGATCGTACAGAAGAACATGCGCGCCGTGGATGAAACCCTGGCCCACCTTTTCGAAGTGAAGATTCCGGAGAGCGCCAGCAGCCAAATCGAGATTCCTCCGGCGTTTCCGCAGGCGCCGAAGTTTGACCGCGACGTCCTGGGAACGATCTATGCCGGCCGCGGCGATGAGCTTCCAGTCAGCGCGTTCTCGCCCGACGGAACTTTCCCCACCGGCACTGCGCGCTGGGAGAAGCGCAACCTGGCCCTGGAGATTCCTGCGTGGGACACCAAGATCTGCATCCAGTGCGGCAAGTGCGCCATGGTGTGCCCGCACGCGGTGATCCGCATCAAGGTTTACGAAGACAAGCACCTGGAAGGCGCTCCCGCAACGTTCAAATCCTGCGACGTGCGCGACAAGGAATGGCAGGGCCTGAAATACACCATCCAGGTCGCGCCCGAAGACTGCACGGGATGCGGCATTTGTGTGGATGTCTGCCCGGTGAAGAACAAGGCCGTGACCAAGCTGAAGGCCATCAACATGGTGCCGCAGCCACCGCTGCGCGCCCCGGAAACCGAGAACTGGGAATTCTTCCTCAAGATTCCGGAACTCGACCGGAGGAAGATCAAGACCAGCACGATTCGGCAACAACAGATTCAGGAGCCGCTGTTTGAATTCTCGGGAGCGTGCTCCGGGTGTGGCGAGACACCTTATCTGAAGCTGGTTTCGCAACTCTTCGGCGACCGCTCGGTGATTGCCAATGCTACAGGTTGTTCCTCCATCTACGGTGGCAATCTTCCCACGACTCCATGGGCCAAGAACTCCGACGGGCGCGGGCCAGCGTGGTCGAATTCCCTGTTCGAAGACAACGCGGAATTCGGACTCGGTTTCCGTATCTCCATCGACAAGCAGACCGAGTTTGCCCACGAGTTGCTGCATCGCGTCGCAGGAACTGTGGGCGAAGACCTGGCAACAGCGATCCTCAACGCCAGCCAAAAGGATGAAGCCGACATCTTCGATCAGCGGCAACGGGTCGAAGTACTGAAAGAACGTCTGCAAAAGCTGGACTCTCCGGAAACCCGGCAGCTGTTTGCCATCGCCGACATGCTGGTGAAAAAGAGTGTCTGGATCGTCGGCGGCGACGGCTGGGCCTACGACATCGGTTACGGCGGGCTGGATCACGTGCTGGCCAGCGGCCGCAACGTGAACCTGCTGGTGCTCGACACCGAGGTCTATTCGAATACCGGCGGCCAGGCTTCCAAGGCCACGCCCCGCGGCGCAGTAGCGAAGTTTGCCGCGGGCGGCAAGCCAGGACCGAAGAAAGATCTCGGCCTGATGGCGATGAGCTACGGCAGCGTCTACGTGGCGAGTGTGGCCATGGGGGCGAAGGACGAGCACACGCTGAAGGCGTTTCTTGAGGCCGAGGCCTTCGACGGGCCCAGCATCATCATCGCGTACTCACACTGCATCGCGCACGGCATCGACATGACCACCGCGATGACGGATCAGAAAGTCGCGGTTGAATCGGGCCAGTGGCTGCTCTATCGCTACAATCCGGAGCGGGCCGCAGCCGGCGAGAATCCGCTCGTGCTCGATTCGCGCGCCCCCACTCGCAAAGTGCAGGACTACTTGCTGCAGCAGACGCGATTCAAGATGCTGACCAAGAGCAAGCCAGAGCATGCCGAGCATCTGTGGAAGCAGGCGCAGCAGGATGTGGAGCAGCGCTATCGCATGTACGAATACATGGCGAGCCGGAAGCCGGAAGCAGCGGCCGCCTCCAAGCCAACACCGGAGAAGTCCGCGCCCGCTCCGGAAAAACCCGTTCCGACAGAAGCTGCGCGATAGCTGGAAGGAGGACTTGTGATCGATCTCAGAACTGCCTATCTCGGCCTGGCCTTGCGGTCGCCGCTGGTCGTTTCAGCATCGCCCCTGTCACGCGAAGTCGACGGCATTCGTCGCGCGGAAGACGCGGGGGCTTCTGCCGTGGTCCTCTATTCCCTGTTCGAAGAGCAATTGCACCAGGAACAGTCGGACTTGGAGTATCACCTGAACGCCGGAACCGAAAGCTTCGCCGAATCTCTCACTTACTTCCCTCAGCCGAGCGAATTCCAAACCGGTCCCGAAGGCTATCTGGATCACATTCGCAAGGCCAAAGCCGCCGTCGACATTCCCGTCATCGCAAGTCTGAACGGCTCGACCATGGGTGGATGGACGGAATTTGCCCGCGAGATCGAACGGGCCGGTGCGGACGCGATCGAGTGCAACATCTACTTCATTCCGACCGACCCGCAGCGATCCTCCGCGGACGTCGAGAAGGTCTATGTGGAGATCCTTCAGGCGGTCAAGTCTGCCGTGTCGATTCCCATCGCCGTGAAGCTGAGCCCGTTCTTCAGTAACATGGCCAACATGGCACAGCGGCTGGACGAAGCTGGCGCCAACGGCCTGGTGCTGTTTAATCGTTTTTACCAGCCTGACATCGACCTGGAAGAACTGGAACTTCGGCCCAATGTGCTGTTGAGCACGCCGCAGGCGCTGCGGTTGCCGCTTACCTGGATCGGCATTCTGTATGGCCGCGTGCGCGCGTCACTGGCTGCGACCAGTGGCGTCCACGGCGCCGACGACGTCATCAAACTGCTCATGGTGGGGGCGAACGTCACCATGTTGTGCTCCTCGCTGATGCGCAACGGCATCAACCACCTGCGTCATATCGAGCGCGAAGTGCGGGAATGGATGGAAGCCCACGAGTACGAATCAGTCGTGCAAATGCAGGGCAGCATGAGCCAGCTCCGTTGCCCCGATCCCGGGGCCTTCGAGCGGGCGCAATATATGCGCGCCGTTAAGGGCATGCAGCACATTCACATGGCGGGGTGGCGCTGAGCATGGCCGCGAACCAGTGGGGTGTGGAGACCTTGCAGGGCGGAACGCAGAATGACGCAGCGACTGCAAGAGCCGCCCGCGAACGCCGCCAGGCGCTGATCGTTCCGCGCGAGCACGGTGCCTGGGGGATGCTGCTGGTCCCCTTAGTCACGGGCGCGGGCGTGGCTCTGCGGGACAGCGATCGGATCCTTCCACTCTTGCTGCTGCTGGTTGCGGCACTTACCCTTTTCTGGCTGAGGACTCCCGTCGAGAGCCTGCTGGGCACGTCAGCCATGCGCGCACAGACGAGGCAGGAACGGATCATGGTTGGGGCGGTGATCCTGGTCTTGGCAAAGATCGCCGTGGTTGCGTTGGGCCTGTTGCTGTGGGCGGGACGCAACCCCGCCTTATGGCTGATAGGTGGGGCCGCAGGTGCAGCTTTCGTGGCGCAGGCGCTTCTGAAGCGGTTGGGACGCCGCACCCGCATGCTTTCGGAAATCGTCGGGACGATTGGACTGACGTCCGCCGCGCCAGCAGCGTACTACGTGGTCACAGGAAACTTCGGCGTGACTGGCTGGATGGTGTGGCTGGCGAATCTCGCATTTGCGGGAAACCAGATCCACTACGTGCAGCTCAGGATTCATACCGCGAGAGTCGAGGGGATGAATGCGAAGCTTGCCCGGGGATGGGCGTTCGCCGCGGGCCAATTCCTCATGATTCTTGTGCTGGCTTTCACCTGCTGGCGCGGATGGATGCCGTGGCTTGCTTTGCTTGCGTTCGCCCCTGTCTTATTCCGCGGGTGCCTCTACTTCTTTCAGAAACCCGCGCCATTGCAGGTGCGCCGGCTCGGCTGGAGTGAACTGGGCCAGGCGGTGGCGTTCTGCATCCTCTTCATCTGCGCATTCTTCGTCGTCCGCTAACAACCGCGACTTGCGCCCATTCACTTCGAGTGCTGCGCCAGGTCGACAGACAGTCTGCTTACTTCAGATCCCGCCAGCAGAAACGCTCCCACCCCGAATGTGTAACTGGATGAGGGCTTGTATTGATCGGGCGCCGCGCCCACCGGCTGAATGCAGCCCAGCCTGCCGTCGGAATAAATGTGGCTGATCAGCCCTTTCCACGCCCGGGCAATCACCGGCGTGTAAGAGGACGATTCCAGCATGCCGTGGTTCACTCCCCAGGCCAGGGCGAAGGTGTAGAAAGCAGACCCGGAAGTCTCGGGAAGCGGATAGGCGCCGGCGTTGAGCAATCCGGGCCGCCAGAGCCCATCGTCCCCCTGCAAACTGGCGATCGCCGCCGTCATCTCCTGGTACTGCGTAACAAACTTCGGGCGATCGGGATAATCCTCAGGCATGAACTCGAGGACGCGAACCAGTCCCGCCAGCACCCAACCATTGCCTCGCGACCAGAACAACTTCTTCCCGTTCGCTTCGGTCTTGCTCAGGTAGCTCGCATCGCGGGAATAGAGATGCTCCCGCGAATCGTAGAGCCGGGAGGAAGTCGTCCACCACTCGCGATTCATGTAGTCGAGGTAGACCCGACTTCCCGTCACTTTGTACAAGCGTGCCCAGGCTGGGGGAGCCATAAAGAGAGCGTCACACCACCACCAGAGAATGTCCTTGTCGTTCGGCGCGATTTTGACGGCCCGGTCAAACTGCTCCCGAACTGTCGCGATCATGACCGGGTCGCGATGGCGCATGTAAAGCTCAAGGTACGTCTGTGCGATGACGTTGTCGTCGGCAAAGTTGAAGCGCGGGCCAAGTTGCCACTGCAGGGTCTTTCCCATCGCCTGCATGGCCTTGCGGTACTTGGGATCCCCTGTCGCGTCGGTCGCCGCCATGAATCCGGTGTAGAGAGCGCCCATAGTCCAGTCGGTGTTGTAGTGGCCCTGAACGCGTGCCAGTTGCCAATCCGCAACCTTCCGCATGGCTTTTTGGACGGCGCGTTGCCGGAGTTCCGGCGAGAGATCGGTGGCCAGCGGAGGCACAACATCGGGCTGGTCCCCGACCACGGGCAACCACTCCAGATCGGGATTCTTCGCGGTACGCACCTGGGCGGCACATACCGCAGAGGCCAGCAGCAAGACGCAGAACAGCCCGTAGGTCGGCCGCGAGAAGATGCTCATGATGGAGATCCTAATTCTCTTTCCTTCGGCCCTTGTTCTTGCCGTGTCGATGCTGGCGATTCTGTCCCCGCATATTTCAGGGTGAGATCACGGCCGCGCCGTCGATCGCATCGTTCTTGACCGCAAGCAACGCCTCGTTCACCTGATCCAGAGAGAATACAGTCACTTTCGGCTGCAGGCCGATCTGCGCTGCGAACTGCAGGAAGTCGCGAGCGTCAGTGCGGGTCATGTTGGTCACGCTGCGCAGTTGCCGCTCGCCCCACAGCAGCCGGTCATAGTCGAACTCAGGAATGCGGTCGAGGTGGATGGCATTGATCGCCACCACGCCGCCTTTGCGCAGACTGGCCAGCGCGGCGACCACCACGTCTCCGCTGGGCGCGAAGGTGATAGCGCGGTCAAGTTCCACTGGCGGCTTCTCCTTCTCATTGCCCACCCACGCTGCTCCAAGAGACGCTGCCAGCTGACGATGAGACGCGCCTCGCGTGGACACGTACACATCGCATTTCCACGCGCGCAGGACCGCGATCGCGAGGTGGGCCGACGCGCCAAATCCAAAGAGCCCCACTCGCTCGCCAGGCTCGACCCCGGCCACACGCAGGCTCCGGAAGCCGATAATGCCCGCGCACAGCAGCGGAGCCGCTTGCAGGTCGTTGAGCGCCGCCGGAAGAGGAAACACAAAATCGGCACGCGCAACCGCAAATTCCGCGTATCCGCCAGGGACGGTGTAGCCAGTGAAGGTAGGCGAGTCGCAGAGATTCTCCATCCCTTGCTGGCAGTAGCGGCAGGTCCCGTCCGTGCCTCCCAGCCAGGAGACGCCCACGCGCGTGCCAACAGGCATTTCCGCTGTGGCTCCGTCGACGATTTCGCCGACGATCTGGTGGCCGGGGGTGATGCCCGGCTGCTGCACGGGCAGTTCCCCTTCCACAATGTGCAGGTCGGTGCGGCAAACCCCACAGGCACGCACGCGTAGCAGGACTTGCCTTGCCTGCGGTAGCGGGCTGCCGATATCTGCAATGCGTAGAGGACGACGCTCAACGCCCTGCGGAGATGTAAGAACCGCGGCTTTCATCCATTTCATTCGAGCACTCCCCTGATTATGAGCGCCGGAGAGGGCGTTTGTGCGGGGCAGATCCGCGAAATGAACGAACGCGCCCGCACGGTTCCCACCAGGGCTTCAGGCCCGAGATTTCGCATTTTGCTTTCCCTGCGATTTGACTTGACTTCCGCCATAAACGAAAGTAATAGTATTAACTCGTAAGCATATGAAAGATCCGTGGCGGAGGCTGCTATGCGTGTCGATATGGGTCGTCCGTGGTCGGTCGCAGGTTGTGTCGCTCTTGCCTTTCTCCTGATCTCGACGGCGGTCTGGGGTCAAGCCAGCTATACCGCACAGATTCGCGGCGTGGTGACGGATCAGAGCGGCGCTGTAGTGCCCAACGCGACCATCACCATCACCAACGATGCCACCGGAATTCCGACGGTGGCGCACAGTGATGATCGTGGCCAGTACATCCTGACCGGACTGCGCCCCGCGGTTTACACGATCAAGACCGA
Source organism: Terriglobia bacterium (assembly GCA_020073465.1). Taxonomy (GTDB): domain Bacteria; phylum Acidobacteriota; class Terriglobia; order Terriglobales; family Acidobacteriaceae; genus Sulfotelmatobacter. Next base: position 38,383 of record JAIQFC010000032.1, on the reverse strand, counting down.
GGCCGCTGGTTTTCGGGCTGTGGAGTCGAAGAATGTCGTGCTGCAGGTCGCCCAGCAGACCACGATTGACTTCACGTTGCATCCGCTGGGGGTAATCACGACGGTGGAAGTCACGACGGCTGCGCCCTTATTGGACACGGAGAGCGCTTCTCTGGGCACGGACGTCACCAACGAGTACGTGCGAGACATTCCGCTGTACGGCCGCAACCCGTTTCAGCTGGTCTTTCTCGCGGGCGGGGTGACGGAGACCACGGGTTCCGATCTCGGCTATCCCGCCGGCACCAACTTTGTCTCCAACGGCCAGCGTAACGCCACCGCCCAGATTACCCTCGATGGCAGTCCTCTCAGCGCGCCGGAACAGGGCGAGGGCGGCAACTCCAACGTCTACTACCAGCCTTCGGTCGAGATCGTGCAGGAATTCAAGGTCCAGAACAACGGTTTCTCCGCCGAGTTTGGCAACAACGGCGGCACCATCGTGAACATGGTCTTGAAGCAGGGCTCGAATGCCTTCCACGGCAGCGGGTGGTGGTATGGGCAACGCTCGGCCACTGATGCCCGCGACTTCTTCAACTCCGGGGAAAAGCCCGACCACGTGCGGGATCAATATGGCTTCTCTCTCGGCGGTCCTCTGAAGAAGAACAAGACATTCTTCTTTGTCGATTTCGAAAAGGTTCGCCAGCGGGATCCCGGCACCCTGGAGGGGATCGTCCCTACCGACCTGGAACGTACAGGCGATTTCTCCCAGAGCCCGGCAAACTTGCCAGACCCCAGCGATCCTACTGGTCCGACCGCAACCGCCGGCATCTACGACCCGTGCGCTGGAAACCAGGGATCTGCCACGCCTTGTCCGCGGACACAATTCTCCGGCAACATAATCCCCGCCGACAAGATTGACCCCATCGGCCAGGCGATTCTGAATCTTTATCCGCACGCCAACGTAGCGGGCGCAGTCTATCCGGATATCAACTTCCGTCAAGTCATTTTGGGCACCGCTCCGGCATGGCAGTTCGATGTCAAATTGGATCATCAGATCACGGCGAACCACAAGATCGGCGGGCGTTACAGTCGTCATCACGACATATTCACCCAACCCACCGTTTTCGGCGACGACGGCGATGGCGTTATTTACATCACGACCGCCCAAAACGGTAGCGCGGAGTACAACTGGGCGATCACTCCCACCAAACTTTGGACCAACCGCATCAGCGTGGACCGGGTGCATGCCCCCGGCATCAGTAACAACTATCCAACGCTGGACTCTGTCGGCTTGTCGCCGGTTCTTGCCGCCAATGGGCTTCACCGCATGCCCACGATCAATGTCGATGCCGGTATGACTTCGCTTTTTGATCAGTGCTGCGTGGATACTCATTTCGCCCACACCCTGGTCAGTTACTCCTCCGCGCTGCAATGGGCAAAGGGAGCTCATTCGGTGACGTTCGGAGGGGAGCAGCGCGTCTTCTTCAACTACTTCTGGCAACCCGACAATCCCACCGGCATCTTCGATTTCTCACGGGACGTAACCACCTCCGCGCCCAATGCGCGCAAGGGAGACAACAATGAAGGGAACCCGTTTGCCACGATCCTGACCGGGTTTGCCTACGGGGCTTCGCTTCACATAGTTCCCGCCGTGTCGGACAAGTCGAAGGACACTGCCTTCTACGTGCAGGATAACTGGAAGGTCACTTCCAAGCTGACGGTCAATCTCGGCTTGCGCTATGAGTGGAGCACTCCCTACACCGAGGGCTCCAACCGGCTCACGTTCAGCAACTTCACCGGAGACACGGGAATCAGCATGCCCGTGAATCGCAACCGGGACCCCAACCACCCGGAGCTTGACTTTGGACAGATTGGCAACATCGTCGGGACGACAGTCTTCCCCACCTCCGGCCATCGCAGCTCGCCCGTGGATCGAAACAATTTTGCTCCGCGTCTTGGCTTTGCCTATCAACTCGCTTCCAACACCGTGCTGCGGGGCGGCGCTGGACTCTTCTACGGGATGAATGTGGCCACCAACTTCCAGTATGCCGGCCCGACATTCGCGAAGACGGCCCAGATGTATTTCACCAAAGACGACTACGCAACCCAATTCGCATGTCTCGGACCTTCGCCGCTGCAGCCCAACTGTGACAGCCCATTCCCACCCCCCGCACCTGGGCTGCCGGGTCTGTCGCCGCCGCAGGGAACCACGTACGGCAAATTGGCGCAGTGGGGCTTCGGCAACTCCAGCGACCTGGACACGGGCACGGCGCGCAACGCCGAGATCTACCAGTGGAACCTGGGAATTCAGCACATGTTTCCGGGGCAAATCGTGGTGGGTGTAGACTACTCCGCCAACCGCAGTACGCACTTGCCCTGGGCCGGCGCCGGAGGCATCTCCACCCGCAACCGCAACTTCCTCCCTTCTTCGATCCGCAATACACTGGTGCAGACGCTAAACCCGACCCACGATCCCGACAACAACGCCGTAACGGATTACTTCAATACTGAGGTACTCAACCCCTTCCAATGCTTCTTCTCTCCGTCTCCAGTGGAAACGGGCCCGTGGTGTCCGGAGAACGGCCCGATCTTCAACGCGGCCGATGTGGCGGACTCCCGCTACGGCGATGACACAATTCCACAATACCTCCTCCTGTTGCCCTACCCGCAATTTGACGGCGGCTTCGAAGGGTTGCCGAAGCTGAATGCCACCTCCTGGTACCATTCGCTGCAAATTCGCTTCCAGAAGCGTGCCAGCCACTACATCAGCTTTGAAGGCAACTACACCTTCTCCAAGTCTACGGACGATTCTTCTGCCGGGCGCAATGCCTGGCTGGGTAACTTGGGGCTGGATAACCCACAACTGCTCGACAATCTCAAGGCGGAGCATGGAATCAGCTCCAACGACACCCCGCACCGCTTGACGGCAGCCATCATTCTCGAGCTTCCCTTCGGGAAAGACCGTTGGATTGGAGGCAGCATGAACCGCGTGCTGGACGGCATTGTTGGCGGCTGGTCGCTCAACGGCGTGATTACGCTGCAATCTGGGCAACCGCTGGCCGTCTACAACAGCGTCGGTCGCCTGGGCGATGGCAACCCGCGGCCGGACGTGACTTGCTCCCAACTCCGGACCGGCTTGAGTTACCGGCAAGCGGCCAGTTCGAACCTCCCTTACCTGAATCAGGACTGTTTCGCCGATCCCGGCGACAACATACCCGGCAATGCGCCCCGGCACTTCTCCAACCTGCGAGGCGACGGTATCCGTAACCTGGATCTTTCGCTGTCCAAAGAATTCAAGATCCGCGAAGGTAAGGTCCTCCAGGTGCGTGCTGAAACATTTAATTCCTTCAATCATCAACGCTTCGCCTTCCCGGATGTTGGATCAGGGGATGGCGTTTTCGGCAACGTCACGTCCACCACGGGCAACTGGCGCAGAATGCAGTTTGGAACGCGGTTCCAGTTCTAGCTGGCTGAAGAACCTCCGGGTCCGGTCTCGCTCGTCAGCGAGGCCGGCCCCTTCCCTTAACCTCGGTCCCCTCCCGCGGAGGTTGAGAGTGCATAGAAGATCCTTTCTGAAGGCCGGCGGCGCGATCTCGCTGGCTGCGGGGCTGAGCACCGATTCCCTTCTGGCGCACGTTCCCACTCACAATTTCGACAAGTACGATTTCGGCGCGGGCCCGCCGGTCGCGGACCGTCTTTACCAGGGACCGTTCTCGACCGACGACTATCCCAGTTGGAATGTAGTGATGGCTCTGACCCCGTCGCAGGAAATCGTGCCTAACTACGGGATGGGGCTTATCACGTGCGTGTGCGATGAAGTCGGCCCTGCAAAGAAAGACGGAGAAACGCTGGCGCAGTCTCTGGAAAACGTAGTGAAGTTGCCCTTGGGGACAAAACTCTACATCCGCGTGAACTGGAAGGACGTGCAGCAACAGCCGGGGAGGCTCGATCTGTGCGAGCACTGGAAGCTGACCTTTGAGTTGGCGAGAAGATATCAAAAGCGTGTCGGCTTGCGCGTGATGCTCAGTAACCCGGACATTCCCGACCTCGCCCTGCCCGAGTTGGGCAGGACGATGAGACTGGCGGCGTATCTCCGACCGGTCTCTAGCGCGTTGTGAGTGGCTAGAAAGACACAATCGAGAGGCTCCCATGAAATGGAAACACTGTTTCGCGATGTTGGTCGTGATGGTGTTCGCCTTGGTGCTGGTGGCGGCTCCCAACTCACCGGAACAGGATTGGACGCATTTCGTCCGCATCGGCGCCTACGGGCTTAAGCGCGACAACGCTCTCCAGATCGTGCGTAACGCGCAGGAGACCGGCGTGTTCGGCAGCGAAGTGGACAACGACATTCCCGGACGTTACGAGAGCTTTCTCCATCCCGAGGAAAAGCTGAAGGCGATTCGCGCGGTCGCGGAGGCGGCACACCGTGTGGGCAATTATGCCTTCGTCTACATTGCCGGGACGGAGTGCATCACGGCCAATGCCGATCAGACTCCGCACACCCTAGCCAAAGATCATCCCGACTGGCTGCAACGCAAGGTCACGGGCGAGCCCGCCGTCTTCGGTGGCGGCGCGGCGTTCTGGATCGCCAAGGGCGACGAAGACGTGTGGGTCACTCCCTACGCGGCGGAGTGGCGCAAGACCTACATGGAGCGAGTGCGGCAGATCGCGGCAACCGGGATTGACGGCATCTACGTCGACATTCCTTACTGGATGACCCACTTTGACGGCTGGGAAGACACCTGGGCAAGCTTCGACGAACATACCGTGGCCGCCTTCAAGCAGCAAACTGGCTTGGATGCGAAACACGACCTCAAACTCGGCGACTTTTCTGATCCGAACTTCCGCAAGTGGGTCGAATTCAGGATTCAGACCTTCACCGACTTCATGCACGAGATTGACCAGAACGCGAAGTCAGTGAATCCGAAGATCAAGACGATTCCTGAAATCTATCCGGGAATTGAGGAGGAAGCCGTGCGCGTGGGCGCCGATGTTTACAGCCTTTACTCGGTCGTGGACGTGATCGCGCATGAGTACGAGTTCGGAAATGGAAACCACATGGCGTCTTCACGCACGCCGTTGGATTGGTTCCGCTACCAGGTTGGGATGCACTCGTTCCGCGCGTTCGCCCAAGGAAAGGCGACGTGGATTCTCAACTACTCGTGGGATGGCGACAAGAAGGTCGATGCCCGCGAGGCCATGATGAATCTCGCGATGTCACAGGTCATGGCGGGCGCGAATTTCTGGGATGCCCCCGGACATTCCATGGCAGGATCGAATGACCTGCCGACTCGCAAAAAAATCTTTTCGTGGATTCAAGCTAACGAGAAGACCTTCTATCTGCCGCGAGCGCCGATCGATCCAATCGGCGTTTATTTCTCGCCAGAAACAAGAAACTTCCATGCCAAAGATTTCCTCGCGTCCTATCGCGGAATTCTGATCCTGCTGATGCAGAAGCATCTTGAGTTTCAGATTGTCACTCCCCGCACGCTCGCGGATTTCCACGGCCAGACGCTGGTCCTCCCGGACGTGCGCGAGTTCAGTGAGAGCGAGAGAAATGGACTGCGTGCGTTTGTTGGTAACGAAAAGCGGCTGGTCATCACTGGGACGGATGCAACCGGACTTGACGCCTCCGCCCCGGCCACCCGTTTCCCAAACTGCCCCGGCAAAGCCTATGACGCGGCCCTGGAAAAAGACTTTGAGCACGCCTCTCCTGGCTCACAACAACAGTTCCTCGACGCCCTGAAAGGCGGCGACACGGTTCAGATCGCGGCGGGATCCCAGCTCGCCACCTCAATCGCCCGCACACCGGACGGCCGCATCCACTGCTTCTTCGCCAATTTCGCCGGCCTCCGCGGAGGCTCGAATCCCATCCAGACTCCGCAGACCGGAGTAGAAGTTACCATCCGATCGAAGTCCAGCGGCAAGGGTTTCTTCCTGCCGTTCATGGGCACACCTCAGTCGCTTGACGGCATTCGGAACCAGGACTCCATGACATTCCGGCTCCCACCCATCGCGAGGGGCGCGGTGTTCTGGTACGTACCGTAGAATCAGCGACTGCCCTCCCACCCCTTCGACCTGGCCACGGCCTCGCTCCACCGCTGCCGCAGCGATGCTGCTTGAGAACGGGGCATCCGCGGCTCAAAACGCCGTTCCCTTGCGCGTACCGCGTCATCATCGGGACAGGCCCGCAACAAACCAACACCGATGCCGGCAAGATACGCGGCTCCGAGCGCCGTAGTCTCCGTCACTTCCGGACGAACTACAGGCACCCCGAGTACGTCAGCTTGAAATTGCATCAGTCCATCGTTCGCCGCGGCCCCGCCGTCCACTCGCAACTCCTCGACCGGATTGCCCGTGTCCCGTTGCATGGCATCGAGAAGATCCGCAACCTGATATGCGATGCTCTCCACTGCCGCTCGCGCCAGGTGACCTGCGGTGCTGCCCCGGGTCAGTCCGAAAATCGATCCCCGGGCATAGGAATCCCAGTGAGGCGCTCCCAGCCCCACGAAAGCTGGAACGAAGTACACGCCCCCGTTGTCATCGACAGAAGTCGCGAGCGCTTCGACCTCGGCTGAGTTGCGAATCAGGCCCAATCCGTCACGCAGCCATTGCACCACCGCGCCCCCAACAAACACACTGCCTTCGAGCGCGTATTCGGTTCTGTCTCCCATCTTCCAGGCGACTGTGGTCACCAGCCGGTTCGAGGAAGGAACGGCGCGGGTCCCGGTGTTCTGCAGCATGAAGCATCCCGTTCCGTAAGTGTTCTTCGTAAGACCCGGCCTCACGCATCGTTGCCCGAAGAGTGCCGCCTGCTGATCTCCCGCAATTCCTGCGATCGCGATCCCTTCAAGGCCTTGGACCCCGCTCACCCGGCCATAAATCTCGCTGGACGATCGTACCTGGGGCATCATCGAAGCCGGGACAGAGAAAAGTCGCAGCAGTTCCTCGTCCCACGCGCCGCTATGAATGTTGAAGAGCATGGTCCGGGAAGCATTACTGGCGTCCGTGGCATGCAGTCGTCCGCCGGTCAGCTTCCACACCAGCCAGCTGTCGACCGTGCCAAAAGCCAGCTTGCCTTCCTCCGCACGCCGCCGCGCGTTGGGTGCATTTTCGAGAATCCAGGAAATCTTGCTGGCGGAAAAATAGGAGTCGATCAGAAGCCCGGTACGCTGCTGGATCAGTCCTGCATGCCCCTCGGATCGCAGTCGCTCACAGAAATCAGCCGTGCGTCGGTCTTGCCAGACAATGGCGTTGCAGACCGGCTGCCCCGTATCGCGATCCCACACAATTGTCGTTTCCCGCTGGTTTGCAATACCGATGGCAGCCACGTCAGCGGGTCGTACCTGAGACTGGTCCAGAACTTCCAACGCCACCGCGATCTGTGACGCCACAATCTGCTCAGGATTGTGCTCCACCCATCCCGGCTGGGGAAATATCTGGTCGAACTCGCGTTGGGCGACCGATCGAACCGCGCCGTCCTGATCAAACAGGATGGCTCGTGAACTCGTTGTTCCCTGGTCAAGCGCTAGAAGGTATGGCAGAGCGCCTCCTCAATTCTCGGCCTGCACATCTACTGCTCCGCGGAGGAATCGCCGAATGCCCCAGTCGTAGACGGCCGCCCCGATCAGGCCTCCGATCAACGGTGCAACTACTGGCACCCACCAGACCCGAGTGCCATCTGTGATGCCATTGTTACGAAATCCGGCCACCACCGTGAAAAGCCGCGGCCCCAGATCCCGCGCCGGATTGATGGCATATCCGTGCATTCCGCCAAAACTAATGCCGATGGCCACCACGACCAGTCCGATCATCAAAGGGGTGAGATTCGCTCCTGGCGGCGCATTGAACTCGTCGGTAATCGCCAGGACCAGAAGCACTAGCAATCCTGTGCCGATCACCTGGTCCAGGAAGCCAGCCTGCGGAAATGCCGGGAACGCCGGAAACGTGGTGAAGATGCCGGCGGTGCGCTCGAGCAGCGGATCCGTCTGCCGGAACGCCGGCAGATAGTTCCAATAGACCAGCGCTGCTGCCACGAACGCTCCGGCAGTCTGCGCCAGCGAATACGGCAGCACTTTGCGCCAGGGGAAACCACGAAACGCCGCCAGCGACAGCGTCACCGCTGGGTTGAGGTGCGCCCCGGAAATCTTTCCGGCGACGTAGATGCCCATCGTGACTCCGAGTCCCCACCCCAGCGTGATGTTGGTGAAGCCGCCATGAATGACTTCTCCGGGATTCTTCGAAGGAAACAGCACAACCATGGCAACAACGCCGTTCCCAAACAGAATCAGCACCAGAGTGCCGAGGAACTCGGCCAGCAACTCGGCCAACAGCGTGGGTTTCTCTTTCATCCCGTGACTCGCATTGAGGTTGCAGGTTTCAAACCGCGGAGTAGTCTAACAAGCCCGGAAGCTTTTGCGCTGCTTTTTCCTCGTGGGAAGGGACCTTCTTCCGCCAGGAGCCGCATGTTCTGAAAATGTCACGTCCCGCCTCGGTTTGCCCTTGACATTTCCCTTCAACCCCGTAAGATAACAAAATATTTATTCACTGAAATGAATATTTATTCACTATGAATAAAACCCTGAGACAGCGCGCGATCCTGGACACCCTCAAACATGGCTCCATCGCCAGCCAGGAGAACCTGCAGCGCGCCCTGCGCAAGCGCGGCTTCAAGGTGGGGCAGGCAACCCTTTCCCGCGACATCCACGATCTGAACTTGAGCAAGACCGCGAATGGCTATTCCCTCCCCCAGGGCGACAATTCCGCGGGCCTGGCCCTGCCTCCGATTTCGCGCCTGGTGCGGGAGTTCGTCCTCGAGGTCCGCACCGCCCAGAATCTGCTGGTCATCAAGACCATCGTAGGCAGCGCGCAGCCTGTCGCCGCCGCGCTCGATGAAGCCGACTGGGGCGAGATCGTGGGAACCATCGCCGGCGATGACACCATCCTGATCGTCTGCCCCGACAAGGACGAGGCGAAGAAGCTCGCAACTCGAATCGAGGAAATGCTGACCTAGCGCGAAGCGCACGCGCGAGCAAGAAAGATGACGGCGAAGCTAAAAACCGCGGTGCTGGGCGCCACGGGCTACTCGGGCCTGGAGCTCACCCGCATCCTCCTGCGCCATCCCAAGCTTGAGCCGCCGGTCCTGCTCCGGCGTAACAGCGAGAGCAACGGCACCGCGAATCTGGATGACGTCTTCCCCGCCCTTTCCGGCAACGGAGGCCATCCTCTCCACCCGCTGTCCTGGCCATTCTTGAAGCGGCACGGTGTGCAGTTGCTCTTTCTCGCTACTCCGCACGAGGCTTCGCGAGCGATTGTCCCCGAGGCCCTTGCCAACGGCCTGCGCGTCATCGATCTCAGCGGAGCGTGGAGGCTGAAGCAGGCTCAGCATCAGGCCATCTACAACTTTCAAGATTCGGACTCCGTCACCACCACGGAACTCACCCAGCGCGCCGTCTACGGACTTCCCGAACTGAATGCCGACCGCATCGCTGGCGCAGAGCTGGTCGCGAATCCGGGCTGCTACGCCACTTCCGTCATTCTTGCCCTGGCGCCGCTGCTCAAGGCGGGCTGCGTCGATCGGAAGCATGGAATCATCTCCGACTCGAAATCAGGCGTCTCGGGCGCAGGCAAAGAACCCAGCGCGCGCACGCACTTCGTCTCAGTCGCGGACAATCTCTCCGCCTACGCGGTCTTCAGCCACCGGCATGTGGGCGAAATCGTCGAGCAACTCGATCTCGGAGCCCAGGAGTTGATCTTCACTCCGCATCTGTTGCCAATTCCCCGCGGCATTCTGTCGACCGTCTACGTTCACCTGAACCGGCAGATGACGCCGCTCGAGGTGGAATCCTGCTTCCGGAACTTTTACCTCGGGAAGCGCTGGGTACGTATCTTTGCCACGCCGAAGCTTCCGCAGGTGCAGTTCTCTTTGCAGACAAACTACTGCGACCTCGGATTCTGTCTCGCGGAAGATGGCCGGCGCCTGGTGCTGATCTCCTGCATCGACAACCTGCTCAAAGGAGCGGCGGGTCAGGCAGTCCAGAACTTGAACCTGATGTACGGATGGAAAGAGGACGAAGGCCTGCAATGACCATCGTCGTGAAAATCGGGGGAGCCGCACTCGAAGACGCAGCCATCCTGCGCAAGTGCACCCGTGCCATCGCCGAGTTAGCGCAGGACGGTCACCACGTGGCCGTCGTTCACGGTGGCGGCAGCGCCGTCACCCGGCTTCTGAATCGACTGGGAAAGAAGAGCGAGTTCGTAGACGGCCTCCGCATCACCGACGCCGAAACTCGCGACGTCGCCTTGATGGTCCTCGGCGGCATCGTCAACAAGAAGTTAGTTGCCGCCATCCAGGCCGCTGGAATGCCCGCCATCGGCTTCTGCGGTGGCGACGGCATGACCTTCCGCGCTCGCAAGAAATACGTCAAGGGCCGCGACCTGGGATTTGTCGGCGAGATTTGCTTCGTCGATCCTGCGTGGCTGGAAGCGATCTGGCAGCAGCGGGGTGTTCCCGTGCTCAGTTCCCTGGCGCTGGGCGCCGACGGCGAGTATTACAACGTCAACGCCGACGAGATGTCCGCCGCCTGCGCCGCCGCCTGCCACGCCAACGCGCTCATCTTTCTGACTGACGTCCCCGGAGTGAAGGACCAGCAAGGAACAGTAATCCCGTGGCTGAGCACCAAGCAAGCCGCCGACCTGGCCGCAGGTTCGGTCATCAGCGGCGGTATGTTGCCCAAGCTGCAAGCCTGTGGACTGGCTCTGAAACACGGCGTTGGACGCGTCAGGATTTTGCCCGCCGCCAAAGCGGATGTGCTGCCTCAGTTCTATCTGACGAAGTTGACTTGCGGCACCGAAGTGACGTGCGCATGAGGATGACGAACTTGTTTCCCGGGGTGGCGAGCCGAATGTTACGGACTGGGTCTTACAAACAGTTTTGAAAGGGCACGGCTTCCAGCCGTGCCGAAGCGGCGTTTAGAGATATGGGGGCTTTAAGAGTGTGCGCGAACCGAATTCCGGGTGAAGAGGTGAGCCCGATCAGCAGTTTTCAGCCCCGACGGGGCGGTATAGGAAAGCCCGGCACGGAAGTGCCGGGTAGAAGTGGAAAAGCGGTGCGAGTCCCGCAGGGACGGCACGAGTTCTTGCCCGATAGGAGTGAATGTTGAACAGTCAATTGCAGAACAGAACGCCGGTTGGTCCCGAGACATTTCCCGGTACCTTCTGGTGTCCAGATCTCATCTCAACTCGCGATCTCGGGCCGCAAGGAGTCGAGGCGGTGCTGCATCTCGCGGAGCTTATGAAGTCCCGCCCCTCGGTCTTCCAGAGGGCTCTTGCCGGAAAGCAGATGGCAATGTTTTTCGAGAAGCCCTCTCTGCGAACCCGGCTCACGTTCGAAGCTGGAATGACGAGCCTCGGCGGGACGGCCATGTTTGTCGATCAGACCAACGGCCGCCTTGACGCGCGCGAAAAGCTGAGCGACATCGCCCACAACCTCGAGCGCTGGGTTGACGTCATCGTCCTGCGCACCTTCGCGCAGGAAACCATCGATGGCATGGCGCAGTTCGCCTCGATTCCCGTCATCAACGCCCTCAGTGACCTGGAGCATCCCTGCCAGGCGCTCGCAGATTATTTCACGCTGCAGGAGCGCTTTGGTGATCTCCGCGGCATTCGTCTGGCCTACGTCGGCGACGGCAACAACGTCGCTCACTCGCTGCTGCTCACTTGCGCCTGCCTCGGATCTTCCATCCGGATTGCTACGCCCGAAGGCTATGCGCCCGAGGCCGACATCGTTGCTGACGCCCGCGAACTCGCGAAGCAAACGGGCGCCCGCATCGAATTGTTCACCGATCCGCGCGCCGCAGTCGCCGGCGTCGATGCCATTTACACCGACGCTTGGGCAAGCATGGGCCAGGAGCACGAAGCCGCCCAGCGTTCCTCGATCTTCCCGCCCTATCAGGTGAATCGGAAACTCATGACGAAAGCCGCGCCTCACGCGGTGTTCATGCACTGTCTCCCCGCGCATCGCGGAGAAGAAGTCACTGACGAGATCATGGACTCCGACTCCTCGCTCATCTTTGAGCAAGCAGAGAACCGCCTGCACGTTCAAAAAGCCATCTTGTATTTGTTACTGGGCGGCGCCGTTCGCCTGCCCGCAAGGAGCGCCCATGCCTGAGAAAGTAGTTCTTGCCTATTCCGGCGGTCTCGACACCTCGATCATCATTCCGTGGCTCAAGGAAAACTATTCCTACGACGTGATCGCCATGGTCGGCGACGTCGGCCAGGGTGACGATCTCGACGCCGTGATCGAGAAGGCCTATGCCACGGGCGCGGCGAAAGTGGTCGTGGAAGACCTGCGCGAGGAATTCCTCACCGGATACGTCTTCCCGGCTTTGAAAGCGGGTGCTGTGTACGAACACAAGTACCTGCTCGGCACTTCGCTCGCCCGGCCTGTGATCGCGAAACATCAGGTCGAAGTTGCGCTGCGCGAAGGCGCAACCGCGGTCGCGCACGGATGCACCGGCAAAGGCAACGACCAGGTTCGGTTTGAATTGACCTACCAGGCGCTCGCTCCGGAGTTGAAGATCATCGCGCCCTGGCGTGAGTGGTCGCTGAAATCGCGCGAAGACTGCCTTGATTACGCCGAGCAGCACGGCATCCCCGTCGCCGCCAGCCGCGAAAAGATACATAGTCGCGACCGCAACCTCTGGCACATCAGCCACGAAGGCGGTGAGTTGGAAGATGCCGCCAACGCGCCCCTCTCTACCACCTGGCAGATCACGCGCTCGCCACAGGACGCGCCGGACCAGGAAGAACAGGTCACGATCGGATTCAGCCGCGGGATTCCCGTGTCGGTGAACGGCGGGGACTTGGATCCCGTTTCCTTGGTGGAATTGCTAAACGAGATCGGCGCTCGCAATGCTATCGGACGCGTCGACCTGGTCGAGAATCGTTTCGTTGGAATCAAATCTCGCGGATGCTACGAGACCCCGGGCGGCACGCTGCTTATCACAGCGCATCGCGAACTCGAAGCGCTCTGCCTGGAGCGCGATGTCGCCCACTTCAAGCAGCATATCGGGCTGAAATATGCCGAATTGGTTTACTTCGGCCTGTGGTTTACCCCGCTGCGCGAAGCCCTGGATGCCTTCGTCGAGAGCACGCAGAAGGAAATGACTGGCAGCATCACGTTGTCGATGTACAAGGGCAACGTCTCCGTCGTCAGCCGCGAGTCCGAGCATTCGCTCTATCGCACCGACCTTTCGTCTTTCACGATGGGCGACAGCTACGACCAGAAAGATGCGGCCGGCTTCATCCGGATTCTGGGCTTGCCCTCCCGCTCTCGTGCCCGCGCCCGCGTGGAGGTCGCGCGATGAAGAAGATGTGGTCGGGACGCTTTCGGCAGCCACTCGATCCCGAATTCGAGCTCTGGCAGCGTTCCTTCAGCTTTGATAAGCGTCTGCTGAAGTACGAGCTCACCGCCAGCAGCGCGCATGCCCGTGCCCTGAAGAATGCCGGCATTCTGTCCGCCGACGAAATGATCAGCATCCTTGAGGGCCTGCAGAAGATCGGGGAGAAGGCCGCGGCATCGCCCGCGTTTCTCGACGACTCCGAAGCGGAAGATGTGCATCACTTCGTCGAAAAGCAGCTGGCCGCCTTGATCGGCGATACCGGCTACAAGCTGCACAGCGGCCGCAGCCGCAACGAGCAGATCGCGACTGACCTCCGCCTGTACGTTCGCGCATCGATCGATGAGTTGCGTCAAGAATTGGCAGCGTTTTGCGGCGTGCTGGCGGACCGCGCCGGGCAGGCCGCCGACGCTGCTATGCCCGCTTACACACATCTGCAAAGGGCGGAACCCGTACTGGTGGCCCACTGGATGCTGGCGTACGTCGAAATGTTTCTTCGCGATGCCAGCCGCCTCGCGGATTGCCGCAAGCGCCTCAACGTTTGTCCCCTGGGTTCGGGCGCTGTAGCTGGCGCCACACTACCGCTCGACCGCGGATTCATGGCTGAGACTCTCGGCTTCGACGCTCCTACCGCGAACAGCATTGACGCCACCAGCGACCGTGATTTTGCGCTCGAGTTCGTCCAGGCGCTGACTGCCCTCACACTGCATCTGAGCCGCTGGGCCGAGGAGATGATCCTGTTCTCGTCTCAGGAATACGGCTTCATCAGCCTGCCGGAAAACTATTCCACCGGCAGCAGTGCGATGCCCCAGAAGAAGAATCCCGACCTGCTCGAACTGGTGCGCGGAAAGAGCGGGCGCGTCATCGGACACGCCACCGCGCTTCTCATCACCCTCAAAGGCCTGCCTCTGGCTTACAACAAGGATCTGCAGGAAACGCAGGAGCCGCTCTTCGACTCCTCCGACACGGTTTTGCAGCTGTTGCCGCTCGTTACGGGCTGGATGAAGGCCGCAGAATTTCATCAGGACCGCATGCAGCAGGCCGCGCAGTCAGGATTCATGAATGCGTGGGCGGCTGCCACCTACCTCGTGAGACACGGCGTTCCTTCGCGCCTCTCTCATGAGCAAGTTGGCAAAGCAGTGCAGATTGCCATGGAAAAAGGCTGTGAGCTCCAGGACCTTTCACTGGAGGAGTTGCACGCCATCAATCCGGCGTTCGGCCCGGATTTCTACCACTCCCTGACTCTCGCCTCTGTACTCCCAATTCACGATGTTCCCGGCGGGACGGCTTTCACTCGCGTACAACTGGCACTCAGCGCCGCCAGAAAGAAAATCGACTCCCTGCGTGAGGAGGTCCATGCGCACGCGTAAAGCCATCTTGCCCGACGCCCAGCAGATTCATGATCTGATCTCTGCATACTCCGGCGACGGCACATTATTGCCGCGCACCCTGGCGGAGATCTGCGAGAACGTCCGCGACTTTGTCGTACTCGAAGACGACGCTCGCATCATCGGCTGCGGCGCGCTCCATCTCTATGGCACTCACCTCGCTGAAGTCCGTTCCATCACGGTCGCGCCCTGGGCCCAGGGCCGTGGTGGCGGAGGCCTGCTGGTAAGAAAGCTGCTGGCCGAAGCGAAGAAACATCGCGTCACCTGCATCTGCCTGTTCACGCGCAGCCCGCAGTTCTTCGCGCGCCTCGGCTTTCAGGTAGCGCAGCGGTCCGACATTCCCGACAAGATGTACAAAGACTGCCATGTCTGTCCCAGGTTTCACTGCTGCGACGAGGTTGCGATGGTCCGCGGCGAACTGCCGAAGTTCGCGATCCTTCCAGAACCCGCGACTCTGCTGGTCAAGCTTCAGAGCATGAACGTGTAGGGTTTGTGTGGGGACAGCCGCCCCTTCGACTTCCCTCAGGGCAGGCCCTCGGCTGTCCGACCGGGCGTCAGCCCGGTGCCTGAGTTGGATGAGGCGGCGTCGAATCAGCTCTCGAGGTGAACGTTCAGGCGCTGAACCAACTCAGTTCAACGCCTGCGCCCCATCTTCCGCCGAGCAGACATAAACGTTGGGCTTGATTCCGGTCGCCGCTTCATACCTCTTCGCGATCTCCTGTGCAAAATCCTCGGCATTGGCCGAGTGCACCAGACTCACCGTGCACCCGCCAAATCCGCCCCCAGTCATGCGTCCGCCGCAGTACCCCGGGAGACCTTCCGCAGCCTCGACCATGACGTCCAGTTCGCGGCAGCTGACTTCATACAGGTCGCGCAGGCTGCGATGTGAATCGCGCATCAACTCGCCCAGCCGCTTCAAATCACCTTTCCTCAGACACTCAGCCGCATCCAGGACGCGCTGGTCTTCGCGGACAACGTGCAGGCATCGCTTGTAAACGTCCTCGGAAAGATCTTTCGCGTGCCGCTCTAGCAATTCGAGCGACACATCCCTCAGCGCTCGAATCGCGGGGTCCCATCGCGCCAGTATCTTGACTCCTTCTTCGCATTCTTCGCGGCGCTGGTTGTAGCTGCCGCTGGCCAGCGCGTGCTTCACCATGGTATTGCAGACCACGAGGCGGATATCCGGCGGCATCGGGACCAGTTTGAATTCCAACGACCGGCAGTCGAGAAAGAAGGCGTGCCCCGCTTTTCCCATGCAGGAGACGAACTGGTCCATGATCCCCACTCTTGCCCCGACAAAATTGTTCTCCGATCGCTGGCAGAGCTTGGCCACTTCCGGAAGGGCCATGGCTGCGCCGTTCAGACTCAGCAGGGCGAGCGCACTCGCAACCTCGACTGCCGCCGAGGAGCTCAGGCCTGCGCCAATCGGAACCTCCCCCCGCACCAGCAGGTTCGCTCCCCGGAGCGCATGTCCCTCTTGCTGAAGGACAGAGGCCACACCCAGCACGTAGTCGCACCACGCACCAACTCGGCTCTGCGGCAGGTGATCGAGATCGAATTCAAAGTCCCGCTCGAATTCTTCCGACCGAACCACCAGCTTCCGGTCGGAGCGCGGTGCAATCGCAACTTGCGTGAAGAATCCGATGGCCGCCGGCATCACATAGCCGTCGTTGTAGTCCGTATGTTCTCCGATGAGATTCACCCGGCCGGGCGCGCGAAAGATTCTGGGCACGCTGCCATAGATGTGTTCGAAGCGACCTGCTAGCTCAGAGGCTGTCATTTGGGAGGAAGAGACGGATGGTCCGTGCCCATTGAGTATAAAACGAAGACAGGTGAGAACTGGAGAAAGCTAAGGGATAACCCGCCGCGCGCCTTTACCAACTCAACCTCAAACTCAACCTCAGGGAAATGCGACCCGGTCCTGGCGGCGATGAGCCGGGACGATCGTCCGCCGCCGTCCGCCTCGTCTCTTTTAGACGGACACCGGCGGGGCAATTCGCTGCTAGGGCTGCTGCCGTACCTCGGCAGCCAGACCACGGGAACCCTCGCTGGCCACCGGACGCCGCGGAGGCAACTGCTCCGAACCGATCACTGGCCGCCGTTCGACGGTGCCAATCACCGGCGCCTCATCGATGCCATCCGAATACGCCATCGAGGCGAACCGCTGCTCAGCACACATGTGGTCAATCATCCGCTGTTGCCGGCGGCTGAGCACGGCGTGTGGAAGAATCGGGAAGTTTCGAAACATCCAGAGCAGATACACGCGCTGAACAAATGAAGGCATTACATAACGCGGACCAATGGGTGTCTGCACTCGCACCACGCCATCAGCCAGTTTGTCGATCCACATAAACCGGGCCCACCCTGTACCTGAGATTCGCCAGAGCAATTCTAGGGCCGCCATTATTGCACTGCGGGCGGTGCAATGGGAAGCTCTTTTTCACAGTTTTTTGGGGGTCCCCCGTGACGGATGACCTTTACTCGGTCAGAACTAGCGAATTTCGGGAATCTTTACCGGGTCCAACTCCCAAAACAGGACGAAGCACCCGCCCGGAAAGGGCGCACATTAGAGAATTCAAATCGCCACTTCCGGCAGCAGGTCCATCCGCCGGATCTGCGCCGCAACCCCAAATTCGTGCCCGGATTCCTCGACCCGCACGATCGTCGCCTGACAGCATACCCAGCACTTCTCGCCTGAGGTAAGTTCCGGCGGAAGGATCAACACCAACTCCACGTCGGTGCCGGCCTCGATGCGTGATTTCGTGTAGAGGAAAACGCCGTTGCTGCTGACGTCGCGGGTCTGGGCCGAGTGCTCGGCTCCCTGGGCGGTCCGCACCCGCGTCGGTACGCGGGTTGCGATTCGTCTTCCCGAGCGCCGCTCGCCGTTGGCCTTCATCAGAGTGCGAATACTCTACACCAACGGCGTCGATTCTACGAGGATTCTCCAAGGTGGCAGCGCCGCCGCATTCTGCGAGAGGTAAAATCGTCGGCTCGCTGCGTGGTATGTTCCGGCATCCCACCGGCTGGTGGCGTGGTAGCGCCGGCGTCCCGCCGGCTGTCGTGGGGGCCTCTGGCCCGCACTCCGGCATCCTTCTAGATGATCGGCCGCTTCGACCGCACCGCCGGAACCACCAGGGCCTGCTCCATCGTCGGCACGTTCGTGGCGCGCAACTTGGCCTCAATCTCGTGCAGCTTGTCGACCTGGCTGGTTTCGTAATAAGCCTGCACCAGCAACTCCATGGTGAACGGGTTGTTCCGATCCTCTTCCAGGTTTGAGATGGCGTCCTCGTATTTCTTCTGGTCCATCAACAGCGTGCCGGCGGCTCCGTGATAAGAACTCTGGATCACCCGGTTGCGGCTGCCCGTTGCCATCGCTTCCAGCTGCTTCAGGGTCTTGTCCGCCAGCGGATGATTCCCGGCCCGTGCCGCCCGTACCACCAGGTTGCGCAGGATCCGCGACAGTTCTTCATCGTGATCGGACTTCGAGATCGTGCTGTTGTGCCCGAGAGCGTCTTCGGCGAGCTTCAGGTGCTTCAGGGCGACGTTGTCGTCCGCCTGATATTCGCCCATATGACGGAATGCCTGGGCCTCCTGCAAGTCCTGCCCCTTGGCATGCCCCGTCTCGGCAACCGTGGCAAACTCCCGGTCGGCTTCCGCGTACTTGCCTTCGCGCACCCACGTCACCGCCCGCTGCATGCTGTAGGTCAACCGGTCCGCCTCCGTGTGTGCGTAGCGGATGGCCTTGTCATACTCCGTCCTCGCCTGTTCCTGGTCGCCCATCAACGCGTAAGTGTCTGCCAGTCCGAGCTGCGAAGTCACGAAATCCGGATCAATCTTCAACGCGGCCCGATAGTGCTTCAGCGATCCCTGGTAGTCCCCCGCCATTCTCAGTAGCTCCCCGTAGGAATCCTGGGGATTCGGCTCCTTCGGCAACAGGGACACATACCGCTCCATCGCCGCCAGCGACTTGGAGAATTGCTGGTTGCGTGCCTGCACATAAGCCAGGTCGTTCAACGCCGCGGGAAAATTCTTGTCGATGACCAGAGCCTTCTCCAGCAATCTCTCCGCCTGATCGTTGACGTCGTCCAGCATCAGCCAGTTCGCCGCCAGGTACAGCAGATGCTTGTCCCGGGGATATATCTCCAGCAGGTCGTTCATCGCCGCGATGCCGCCAATGAAGTCGCCCTCTTGCACCTTCGCGATCCAGGCCACCATCAACTGCTCGCCCGGCGTCAGTTTCGGTGCCAGTTCCTTTGCCTTGGCGCGCGCCGCGCTCACTTCCTGCGGATTGCTGCTGTTGAATGCGATCCAGGCCCAGGCGACCGCCAGCTTCGGGTCCTCCTGTACCGCTGCCCGCCACTCCTCATTGCAGCGCTCCAGGTAAAGGTTCTCGTAGTCCGCCATGCCCTTCTCGTAAAGCTCGCGGGCCTTAGCCGAGGAGGTCGTGACCGGCATGCTGGTGGACTGAGCCTTCTTGACATGGTGTGCGTAAACCGGCGCAACACCGCACAGACCAAGGATGAGAACAGCGTAAATCGTTGTAGCCAGGACGCAATTCGAGCGACGCATCGGAGTCTCCGGAACAGAGGCTATAGATATCGTGGGGAGGATACAGAAGGAGCGTAGCACCCACCCAAGCAGCCACTGTAGTGACGAAAGGCGTAAGACGGCCGGCGCAGAAGAGGGGCTGGTTCCGGGTCGAATGTAGAAAGATGCGTGACGCGCCGTCATTCAGGCGCGCCACATTGACCCCGAAAGCGCGGATCGGAACCCGTTACGCGGTCTTCTTGGTCGTCCTTTTCCTTGTTTCCGTGTCCGCGACCGGCATTTCCGTCGGGGAGACTCTCGCGCCTGCGGCAATTCCAGCCGGCCCCGCGGCCAAAGCAGGCGGCAAAACCATGACCTGAATGTTCCGGAACCTCACGCGGCCCGTGTGAGACTGTATCCCGACATAACCCGAATCTGGATCGGTGGTGTTCGCCTTGCCCCTGAACAGGTCGGCGTTGGTGAACGTTGTGGTTTGCTGCCCGTTGAGCCGTACGGTATGGGTGTTGCCCCTGACTTCAATTTCGTAGGTGTTCCACTGTCCGGGAACCAGGGCAGGTCCTCGACGATAAGCTTGCTGACCTGGATTTGGGCTAATCGGTATACCATAAACGGCGCCGGTGCGGCACTAATGATGAATTCTGCAAGACGAAAATTGTCGGCGCCATCAACTTCGCCCCGAGTTGTGTGGCGCGGGCGCCCTCGCCCGCGTCTGGACGAGACCACGAACGCAGAGCGCATTCCGGCCCCTCACAGAAAAAAAGCCCCTGCCGAAAAGGCAGGGGCTCTTAGACAAAGCCGCCGCTTAGAACTTGAAAACGGCTGCCAGCTGGATCCCGCGCGGCCCACCGCCTCCAATGAATGGGTTGCCGATGCCCACGTCGCCGGTGGCGGTGATCGGATACCCGCCTCCGCCGACTTCGCGATTACCATTGATGGCAAAACCAGCCGCGCCCGGATCAGCGATGAAAGCGGGCAACAGCGGATTCGCAAAGTTCGGGTGATTCAGGATGTTGAAGAAATCGACGCCGAGCTTCATGCTCACTCGCTCCGTAAGCATTGTCTTTTTGTAGAGAGAGAAGTTCCACTCTTTGAAGGTAGGCCCGCTCAGCGAATTGCGGCCCATGTTCCCAAAGTGACGAGTCCCTGGCACGCAATCTGACGCCGCCCCATTTGCGCCCAGCGTCGGGTCGACTGTGCACGGAATCGCGAAGGAACTCAGGTCGATGAAATTAAGCGGGTCCCGCTTGTGGTACACGATCGGCCCTACCACATCCGGACGATCGAAACCGTTTCCGCTGCCGCTGAAGTCATCCCAGAAGTTGTAATTCAGGTGGAATGGCTGTCCGCTCTGCAGGGTGGCGATGCTATTGATGCCCCAGCCATTCTTCAGCTTCTGCCAGCTTCCACCCATGGTCGGGAAATCATAGGAGAAGTTCCAGGTGAAACGGTGCGGGATGTTGAAGTTCGACGGCCCATATTCCAGCCATGGCTGGGTGCTGTCGTTGGGCTGCGCCGCATTGGGTTCGAAATCCTCGCCGTCGCTGGAGTTATCCAGTGACTTCGAATACACGTAATTCAGGATCGAAGTTATCCCATGCCATCCAGTGATGCGGAGGCTGGCCTGCAGCGCGTTGTAGTTCGACTTGCCCGTCGAGTTTTCCTGCAAGACATAAAAGGAGCCGTACCCGCTCAAGCGCCGGGGCACGCCGTAGTCCTGAATAGCGCCCGTAGTGGCACAGGTCGCGATCCCATTCGGGCAGTCCGCGGCTGTGATCTCCGCCTGGCTCGGCTGGCTGATGTCAAAGAACCGCCACAAGCGATGTCCCTGCGATCCCACATAGCCAACCTGCAATACAGCCTTGCTGGAGAGCTGCTGCTGGATGTTCAGGTTGTAGTTCTCCATGTACGGAGTCTTGATGTTGCGGTCGAAGGCAAAAACATCGCACTCGAAGGTGCAGGTGGTCGTCGGCGCGAATACGGGACTGCCCTGAACGATGAGGGGGCTGAGGGCACTGCAACCCGGGACGGTGGGATCGCAAAGGCCGGTGGAAAGAATTGGGGCCGGGCCGACATTGTTATAGGCGGGCCCGGGGCCAAAGAATGGTGCGTAGGGCAGGTGGCCGAGCACCATGTCCTGCGAGAAGGCATCGAAGAACATGCCGAAACCTGCGCGGATCACGGTTTTTCCTTTGCCTGTCACGTCCCACGCGGCACTCACACGCGGTGCGAAATCCTTCTTATCCGGATTGTACAGATCGCTCAGTCCCGGCTGTCCAACTTGCGTTAAGGTAAAGGCACCCGTGCCGGCGGGCCCGGGGTCCATGGCCGTAATGTTGCTCAGCAGGTTGTTCTTCTCCTTCACCACGCCGAAGTAGTCCCAACGGAAGCCGTAATTGAAAGTCAGCCGCGACGTGGCCCGGAAGCTGTCCTGGATGTAAAACCCGAAATTATTCTCATACGTGTGCCGGGTTGAGTTCCCGAAATACTGAAACCCATCCGTGACATCTCCATTGAGGAAGTTCGTCAGGGCAGGAATCGTTCCGCCTTCGCCGTCATCGGTGTTCTTGAATCTCAGCCGGCCGCGGAAGTACTTGTCGAAGTACTGCTGGATCGATGTGCGATGGAAATCAGCCCCAAACTTCACATCGTGCTTGTTGAACTTCCACGAGAAGTTATCACCGACCTGCACGTTGCTGTCGAAACGGTGCCGCGGCACGCTGCTGGTCGCTCCGAGCTGAGCCACACCGCTCACCAGGATTATGGGAAGCCCGGAATCAAAGGGAGAAGTTCCATTGCATTGGGCCGGGTCTGTAGCAGCACATAGTCCGATGGAACTGGGGTGAAACGACTGGTCCGCCGGGAAGAAGCCTTCTGCAAACCGGTTCCAGCCAAAGCGAAGTTCGTTGACTTTGTTCGACCCCAACGTGTGCGTGTAGGAAATGGAAACCAGCTGAACCCGCGTCGGAGTGAACGTGTTGAACCCGGGTAGCTGACCGCCGCTCGCCGTAAGGGCCAACGGGAACGATTGCACGCTGTCGCCGAAGAAATAACGCCCTGTGAGCAGGTTCGCCGGGTTGAAACTGTGGTCAATCTTGGCGATGAAACTGGTCAGCTTGTTGAACGACGGGGACACAACGGAAGCCTGCCCGGTCGGCAAATTCGGGGCTGGCCAGGGATTGCGCGCCAGCAGGCCCTGAATCACAGGATTGGTGGAATCCGCCGGGGTAAGCTGCCCATTCGGTCCACTGCCCGTGTTGGGAACGTTTGCCACCGTCACCACGCCCACCGGTTCCTGCTGCCCCTCATAGTCCAAGAAGAAGAACGTCTTGTCTTTGACGATCGGCCCGCCCAGCGAGGCTCCATATTGATTGTTGTGAAATGGAGCCTTCGGATTGGACGTCCCATCAGCATTCTTGACCGGATTGAAATAATTGCGCGCGTCCAGCGCGCTGTTCCGGAAGTATTCCCCCGCGCTGCCGTGAATTGCATTCGTCCCGCTCTTAGTCACGATGTTGACGATGGCGCCCGCGCTGCGCCCGTACTCCGGCTCGAAGTTCGAGAGCACATTCACTTCCGCAACCGCGTCGATAGGCAGAATCGTCGACGGTGTACCAAAAACACCGGCCTCGTTAATCGCCGGGTCGTTCCGGTACCCGTCATTCATGTCGGTACCGTCCAGCAGATAGTTGTTCGACCGTCCGCGCGCGCCGTTCATCGAGAACTCGCCGAACGAGCCCGGCGAATCCGAAATCTGGTCTGGAGAACCCGAGACCCCCGGGTTCATATAAATGAGTTTCGTGTAGTCGCGCCCGTTGACCGGCATGTCTTCCACGGTCTGGGCCGTAAGCACGCCTCCCAGGGTGTTGGTGGTCGTTTCCACCATCGGCAACTGATCCGCCGAGACCTCCACCTTGGTCGACACTTCGCCTGTCTTCATCGCCGCGTCAACGCGCCGTTCCGATGCCACGTCCACCGCCACTCCCGTGGCCACAAAGGTCTGAAAGCCCGCCTGGCTGACTGTCACCGTGTAGGTCCCAATCGGCAGTTCCGGCAGCGAGTAACTGCCGTCCGCGCTGGTTTCGGTCGTGCGCTCCAACCCTGTCCCCACATTCTTCACCGTCACCTTGGCCCCGGCAATCACGGCGCCTGAAGGATCGGTCACCGTCCCCAGGATGGTGCCACGGAACGTCTGTGCCGAAAGGCCGGTCGCGGCCAGTAGCACCAGGACCAAACTCATCGACACCACGATGATGCGCGCTCTCATACGGTCTCCTTGGAAGCTGTTCATTTTTAGATTTGGGGGAGTGGTTCGTTCCCTGCGTGTGGCTGGACTGTCCGGCCTGTCTGGAACCCGCATGCAATTCCTTGCACACTAACAGGATGCGCCGCCCCGTCCGCAGAAATTAGGCTCAACATTATCCGTTCCCAACACCAAGAGTCAACCACGGAGTTACGCGTCAGAGCCATCGATTTAACCGATTAAGACACCCCGTTCCCGGCATGCCCGCCGGGGATTGCAATTGAGATTCGCCGTGATGTTAAGAGAACAAAAAGCGAATGTCTGGCCGCCCGGCACGCGAGGACACGTTCGCTTCGTTCAAGAAGACAGTAGTTGGGGATTTGAGTTTGTTCGAAGCCAGCCTAGAACGTAAACGCTACGCCGCCCCGCACCGATCGTGCCGCCTGTACCAGGTACACAGTCTGGCCATCCTGTCCCAGTACCGGCACATATCCCTGTGCGAGCAGGTTGCGCACATCGACGATCGCCTCCATGTGCCCCGGCAGGAAGCCCATACTCGGAATTGGCTGGCGGAGGAAGAGACTCCAGAAGGGATCGCTCTGGCCAGCCGAGGCATTAAACATATCCACCGGCGTGAGCGCGGAACCACTCACCCAGCGGTAGGAAGTGATCCAGCGCGTGTGGGTGCGGGACACGGTTCCGCTGAACTTTGCACCAACCGCCTGACGGCGCTGCGTACGAATCCACTGCTGCGCATCCTCAAGCGGCACGTCCGGCTTGGTGAGATCGAGAGTCCCACCCATCGCATAATCCAGCGTCGCCGTCAGATCCGACGAAAATTTGTGCTGCAACACGACTCTCAGACCGTTGGTGTCCAGCGTCTTACCCGTGTAGCTGAACGTGCCGGAGTACACATCCGGCAGCAGGAATCCACCTGCGGCCGTCACCTGTCCGGTACCCGTCAGTACCGTATCGCCCACACGGTCGCTGAACACGGCGAATTGAAGATTGTTCTTGCCGATTCGCCGGGAGAGACTCAACTCCTGGTGATGAGCACGCTCGATCTTCGGAGCAAACCCAACCAGACTGACGCGAGGATTCGCTTCGCTCAAGTCCGCGGGAGCCGTATCGAACCCCTTCTCGCTGCGTCGGTCCGGAAGAGAAGTCGCGTAGTCGTACTCCAGCACCGTGTTCGGCGACAGGTGCAGGTCCGCGCTGCCGTACGGCCGGAATGCCGTCACCCGCCCCAGGAACTGGATGGTCTGCAACTCGCTGCCAAACTTCAGTTCCAGTACATCGCCCACCGAGAAATCGTCGCCCGCAGAGAGCGCGAATGCCTGCAGCGCCGCATTGTGCAAGTTCGGATCCGACGGAGCGAAACGCCGTACGGTGAGTGCCACCGACGGCTCGGACCCGTCTGGCAGCCGGTGCGAATACGAGGTACGCAGCACTGCCGCGGGCACGCCTTCGCCGTATCCCACGTTTCCGCTGAATCCCACACGTCCCGCAGAGAAAATCGAGCGCTCCAGCGTGAACCCTGTGCTCACGTCGGATCCGCTCCCGTAGCCGCCCGCCGCCGAGCCCGCCAGAAACGAAAGGCTCCCCCGCATCTCGTGATCCTGCTTCTCGGCTGTCGAGATCGGATCATTC
This sequence comes from Terriglobia bacterium, assembly GCA_020073465.1. Classification (GTDB taxonomy): domain Bacteria; phylum Acidobacteriota; class Terriglobia; order Terriglobales; family Acidobacteriaceae; genus Sulfotelmatobacter. The sequence continues at coordinate 13,181 of JAIQFC010000032.1, read as the reverse complement.
ACCACGCGTAGAATCGGCCGGTTCGCCACCGAGCGCAGCGTCCACTTCCAGTCGTCATCGTCCGGAGTCGCGCGGACCGGACCAAGCTGCATCGCGCCCAACAGCGTGTTGAGCGTGAGATTCACATTCACCGTGGCGCCGGGGCGCAGACCCACCCGCTCCCGCAGAGCCGGCAGGAATGAAGGTGCAGAAACTTTAATGCTGTAGAAACCCGGCAACAGGCCTGTCGCCGAGTAGAATCCCGCTCCGTTGGTGAATACGACAAGGCTGCGCGCGGACGCCCCCAGAACCTCCACTACGGCGCCCATCTGCGGCACACCCGAGGCACTCCGGACGTATCCGGAGATCACGCCGGGCCGGTCCGCTGCCCACATGGGAAACGCCAACCCGAGTACGACCACCCAGGTCCCGAGCCTATGCAGCATCACTCCACCCACCCCCGGGGGAACAAGCAGCCATTACTCGACGGCAAACACCGCCGACGGACCAATAGTCTGCTTTGAGATGTTGTCGTTCACCTTGATTTCGATCCTGTACGTGCCGGGCTGGAGGCTCGCCGCCGAAATCGATTTCTGCAGCGTCACCTGCTCGCCCACGTTGCCCATTTGGTCCGTGGATTCCACCTTCTGGACCACCTGCTTGTTCGTCGCCACATTGACGATATCGTACTCGAACGTGGCCGAAGCCTTATGGGTTTTTTCGTCCACACCCAGATTATAGACCTGCATCCAGAAATTTAGCTTCTGGTCCCGATCCTTCTTGAACAGCGCGGGCTTGCCGTTGGCCGGCGCCACTCGCGGCCGGATCTTCATCGCCCCAATCACGAAACTCCCCGTCCCGATCGACTTGGTCGGCACCGGCTCCATCTGGTCGGCAACAATCAAGGTCGAGGTCGCCAGCTTGTCGTCGGAGAAGTCGGGCACCATGATGCCCCGGCTCCACCGCCCCTTGCGGTCCCCGTTGACATCCTTCACCGCGATGTCAAGCTTGTACCGCCCCGGCCGCAACGGAAGCGCCTTCCAGTAGACTGACGAATTCTCTGCCGTGCGCGGCAGCAATTCAGACGGCACATCCACCTGCACCGTATCTTCAAAGGTCTGCACGATCTTGCCGGTCAGCGTGGTAAGCCGGGCGAAAATGTTCACCGTACCGCGCTGCACACCATCCTTGTCGACGAAGGTAATGTCGCGGTTCTTCATCTGAATCGTCACCGGCACCAGCACCGTGTCGCTCGTCACTTTCACGAAGTCAGAGCGCACATCGAACGGCATCGGATTCAGTATCACTTTCGAGGTTACGATCTCCTCTTCCAGATCCTTGAACTTCACTGCCGGCGGCGCCTGCAACTTCGCAAACTGCTCCAAGCGGTCAAACTGCTTGGTCTGCTGGTTGGCGCTCATCGGCCCCAGTCCCAGCCGCTCAATCCCGTTGCCCGTGAAGCGCGAGGCTTTATTCGACATTCCCATCTGCTCATACAGCGTCAGTCCGGCGTTCGGCGTATAGAGAAGCGCGTCCTTCTCCGACCGGTCCATGGTCATGTGATATTCGCCGCACATGCAGGTATCGACGAATTCGATGATGACTTCCTGTCCGATCCCCTCCAGGTAGCGGTAGCGCCACTGCTCGAATGGATAGGTTGAGGTCTCGCCCCCGCCTTCTTCCATCGGCCGCTCGTACGACCCGCCTGAGGGATGTGACTCCACTTCGTCCGCCTTGCCGAACATGATGTAAATTCGCCCGCGATCCGTCTTCCATCCCGGAACGCCCGCGGCAAAATGCTCGTTCGCATAGGCAATGCGTGCGTAGTGATCTTCCTTGTATTCGTTCTCTTCCGTATCCGGAGTAGGATCGCGGCGCTGCCAGAAGGCCTCGATGAACTGATCGCGTTCTTCGTCGTTGCTCAGCTGCTTGAACGCCGCCCGCTCTTCGTCCGTGATGATCCAGACCACGTCCTCCTCGAGCCACTTCTTGTAAGGACCCTTGATTTCTTTGGAGTAGTCCCTCATCTGCTGCTTCTTCTTCTTGGCCTCGATAGGTCGCTTCAGAGGGTCGACATCCTGACCCGATTGATCCTGGGAAGCGCTGGCGGGTTTGTCGGTAGGTTTGTCGGCGGGCTTAGGGTCTTGGGCCACGGCGGAAGATCCAGCCAACCCAGCGACCAGCAGCAAAACGACCAGAAGATTGTGATGCGAATAAACCCGGAACATGAGAGGGACTCCTGCCAGACAAACAGCGTCTGTTTATTTTAGGCCCTTGAGTCAGGTGAAATCAAGACTAAGTCACGTCCAGTGAACGAATTAAAACAGGTTCCAACCTGGGTTGGTTAGAACCTGGGGAGTCTACCCGGGGTTGCCCGCGTGCCCCTCGAAATTCCGACCCCTGGCGGTGCTCCTGACGGGCACCCACTACCCCCTGATCACTGACCACCTCCAACCCACCAGTGGCTCGACTCTTGATCCCCCTTGAGCCGATAATTGTTCTGATATGTCCTGCAGAAGTGGTCGTTCCTTCCGATGGCGCCATCGCCTTTCCTGGCTGACGCTTCTGGCCGTTTCCCTGGCCACCGTCTGGTTGGCGCCTCCGTTCCCGGCTTCTGCGCAAGACCTGGCACGGCGCCTGATCCTCAAAGACGGTTCTTATCAACTGGTCACGAAGTATGAGGTGAAAGGCGTCCGTGTCCGCTACCTGAGCGCGGAACGCAACGACTGGGAGGAGTTGCCCACCTCGCTCGTCGACTGGCCCGCCACCGAGAAGTACGAGAAAGACCGCGCCGCCGGGTCGTCTGTCCCCGAAGCTGCCCAGCTCGACAAGGATCTCGACGCTGAACGCGAACTCGAAGAGGCATCTCTCCCCCAGGTCGCTCCCGGCCTTCGCCTCCCGCAAGACTCCGGAGTCTTCCTCTTCGACAGCTACAAAGGCGAGCCCCAACTGGTCGAAGTGCAGCAGACCGCCGGCGATCTCAACCGCAACACTAAGGGCAATATCTTTCGTGGCGCCATCAATCCCGTCGCCAGCGCGAAACAAACCATCGAGATCGAAGGCTCGCACGCTCCGGTGCAGTCGCACGTTGGCGTGCCGTCGATCTACCTCAGGCCTGATGACGCTCCCGCCGACGACCATCCTGCAAAAGACTCAAGCCCAAAATCCCCCAACGATTCCTCCCGCGACGCGAATCCGGGCCCGCAGCAGCCCCAGCAACCCGAGCAGGCAGTCGTACCCTTCGATCGCTTTCGCATCGTCCGTGCCGACGTGAAGGGAGGAAAGCGCATCCTCGGAGATGTAAAACGCGCCATCACCGGCAAGGTCAGCCAGGAGCAGCACATCGTCAAGACCACCATCAACCGCGTCAGCGGAGGCTGGCTGAAGATCACTCCCACCGAACCCCTCGCGCCCGGGGAATATGCCCTCGTCGAAATGATGGGCAAAGAAGGCATGAACCTCTACGTCTGGGATTTCGGCGTCAACCCCAACGCCCCCGCCAACGCCAACCCCTGGAAGCCCGACCCCAAACTTGCCAAGCCGCCTGATTCCCACGCGAAGTAGCACAACCCAAACTACGAGAACGGATTGACAATGCTCAGCCCGTCAATTTCTCGCATGTTCTGCAAGTCTTCGGTGAAGACTACGCTGCAGCCCGCCTGTTTCGCCGCGCGCAAAATCAGCGCGTCCCAAAAGGAAAATCCGTGAAGGCGATGGAGGTCAATCGCGGCCAATACATCGGCGACATCGGGGGAGGCAACATCGAACTCTGCTAGCAGTTCGACTTTACGGCGCGCGATGCGTACATCCACATGCAGCTTCCCGGTGACGGTTACGAAGTACTCCTGCAGCACCTGTAGTGATACAACTCCGCTACCCGCCCGGCGATGTTCAGCCACAAGTTCCAGCGCACGCCTTTGCTTTGCCGGAGTTGCCTTGTCGTCCGCGTAGATGAGGACGTTCGTGTCAAAAAAACTACGGGCGCTCATGAATCTCGTTGCGGTCGAAGCGCCACCCGCGGGAATTTCCCCGGCCCGAAAGGCTCTTGAACTCTTCGATGCTGCGCTCCGGATCGTCGCTCCCGGCCAGCTTCTGCAAGTAGTCGCGGATGAGCTGATTCAAACTCTTGCCGAGCGCGTCCGCCTTCTTCCGTGCCCGCGCGACAAGCTGCTCATCGATGGAGAGGGTGACATTCATAAACACAGTATACGTGCACACGTATAATGTGTCAAGCGAAACAAAGCCGGGTCTAGCTGGGGCAAGGATAAGTCAGTGGCTCCGAAGCAGAGGACGCAGCCAAACCAAGTCCACGGTATGAAGCCCGAAGCCCGAGCAACCCTACTTCATCACTCCCCGCTGCGCAATCCCGATATTATCCCGCGTCGAATTCTTCACCATGTACATCATGGCGTCCGCCTGCCGGATGATGTCATGCGCCTCCTTCGCATCGTGCGGATACGTCGCCAGCCCGATGGAAGCGCGCACATTGAGGTTTAATCCTTCCTCGCGGCAGAAACTGCTGGCCCGGAAACCGTCCTGCAGGCGTTTGGCAACCACCAGCGCGGAATCCTTCGAGGTTTGCGGCAGCAACACGACGAACTCGTCGCCCCCGTAGCGGAAGGCGAAATCGATGAGCCGAAGCTGGGCCTTAACCAGGTATCCAATTTCCGCCAACAGCTTGCTCCCGATCAGATGCCCATGCGTATCGTTCACCGACTTGAAGTGGTCGAGGTCGATGAACAGCACGCTGAACTCGTAGCCAAATCGCGACGACCGGTAAACCTCGGTCTCCAGCGTCTTATAAAGATGTCGGGCGTTGTACAGCCCCGTGCAGTCGTCGGTGATGGTGAGTTCCTGAATCCGCTCCACCCAGCGCGCGTTCTCAATCGCGATCGCGGCGTAGTCGCACAGCGACTGCAGGAAGAATATCTCCTGCTCACCGAACTGCGACATGTCGACGTTGACCAACTGAATCACGCCCAGCACCCGCAGCTTCGACTTCAGCGGTACACACACAATCGAGCGCGTTTCCCACTTGGTGGCGTCGTCCACCCGGCTGGCAAAAAAGGGATCGTTGCGCACATCGGGCACGATCCGCTGCTCTCCACTTTTCGCCACCCACCCGGCAATGCCCTCTCCCATTTTCAGCCGGACGTCCTTGAGCACATCGGCTTTGTCTCCCACCGCGATGGCGAAGTAGAGCTCATCGTGCTCTTCGTCCACCATCAGCAGCGACCACGTGTCCGGGCGGAAATACTCCGCCATCTTTTCCATGATGGTCTGCAGAATGGAGTCGAGGTCCAGCGACGACGTGAGCGCCTTCGCTACATCGTGGAATATGGTTAGTTCCTGGCTATGGCGCGTCAATTGAGTGCCGGTTGCCTCGGGCATGCCAGATTTTCCCTATCCTCGATTTCGACGGGTGGTGTTCAAAAATTATATTCGTGACTTTTGCGCAGGGGCAATGAACGTTGGTAACAGGAACCCGCAAAGCCAATGGGATGAACCGGTTCCCAGCATATCTTGGATTAGAAGACTCTGAAGAAGGAACCTTGTCATCCCGATCCGTGGGCGAAGCAAACGGAGAGGGACCCTACGGCCGGGTGCCCCGCGTCTCGCCGGTTTTGCGAGACGTGGGCCTCGCTTGACCATCTGCGTTAACCTATACGCGTGACCTTCCGCCGCATTCATACAACATTACTTGTTGCGACTATCTCTCTCGCGGCTCTCTCGCCCCTCGCTTTCCCTCAGACCAACTCTCCCGACCCCAAAACCGTTCCCGTCATCGACGGCGGCATTGGCCCCTGCTCGGCTGACTTCCTTGTCCACGACGCATCTGGCGCTCCCGTTTACAACGCCAAGATCCGAGTTCACATCGCCTACGGCTTCATGAACGCGCGCAAGCTTGATCTCGAAGTGGGAACCAACGCCGACGGCAAGGCGCGCTTCGAAGGCCTCCCCAACAAACTCAAGCACGGCGGCCTCAACTTCTCCGCCAGCCACGATGACCAGGAAGGCTCCGCCTTCGTCGACCCCGCAAGCACCTGCAAAGCCCAACTCACCATCACGCTCGAAAAGCCGGCGGCCAAGAAGCCTGAGTAGAGAAGCTTGAGTCTGTTGACGCCGGTACGTGTGGGGCGGACACTCTTGTCCGCCGCCTTTGACTTTGATTTTCCTGAGAACATCAGGACTCCGAGGGGCTGAGCCTCACGGAATCTCCCGATCGCGGGAAGCCACAACCGGTCGTTGCTAGTCGATCCGCTTGATCGGAATGTCCCTTCCGTCCGTGTGCAAAGTCATCTTCGTGACGCGACCCTCACTGTCCACTTCAAACGTGAACACATCATCCGCAGTGACGGAGAAAAAGTCGCGCTCGCTCTCTCCGAGCAGCTCCTGTTTCGGCTCATCGTCTTCCTGGACCGACAGGTGATCTCCCTCGCGCCGGATGGTTAGGATAAGATCAGGCGGATCCCCGTAGCGGCCCACGTATTTCTCCAGCACTTTAGGATCGACCTTCACCTCTTTGTGCACTTTAAGCGGCGGCCGCGGCGGCAACTGGTTGTAGGGCGTAAACCCTTCCCACTCGATCGGTGTGAACGTATTCTTCAGCAAACTCTCCAGTAACTCCTTGTAGATTCCCTCGCCATTGCCGCTATTCGTCATAATGACGATGCCCGTTCCCACCTTGTCGAAGCAGACCGTGTAGTTCCGCCAGCCCCCGTCATGGCCCTCCTTGAAAAACGCCCTGCCGTACGGCGTCCAGTAAAGACCCCACCCCAGGCCATAGCTAAGCCGGATCCCTTTGTTTTCGTTAGTCGTTTCGCTTTCAAACGTTGGGAACTCATGCTTGGACAGAATCTGAATCTGCGGACTAAGCATCTGTTCTCTCGTCTTCGCTGACAAGCCCGTGCCTGTCCGCGCCGCCTGCACGAGCTTGGCAAAATCGCTGACCGTCGTCTGCATCGACCCGGCGGCATTCGCCTGCTGTGCCTTCTGCGGCCCGAGAGAGCGGCCGTATTCGTCATAGCCGTTTGCATAGTTCTTCTCGAAGCTGTCCTGCCAAACCATGCTGGTTCGCGCCATCCCAAGCGGCCCGAAAACATGCTCTTGCATCGACTCTGCCAGCCCCTTCTTCGTGATCGTCTCCACCACCAGTTGCAGCAGGACGATTCCCTCCCCCGAATATGCGTACCTCGACCCTGGCTCAAAATGGATCTTCAGTTTCCGATCCTCCTCAAACGCCCGCCAATTCGGAAACCCGCTGGTGTGGCTCAACAGCATTCGCGCCGTAATTTTCTTGTACCGCAAGTCACCCGCGAGGTCCGTATAGTTCGAATATTCCGGCAGCGCCTTCGGCAAATACTGGTACACCGGCTTGTCCAGATCCAACATTCCCCGGTCTACGAGCCACATCACCAGGTAGGCAAACACCACCTTGGTGAACGAAGCCGCCGACATCACCGAGTCCACCGTCATCGGCAGATTGTTCTCTTTGTCCCGCACGCCGTACGCCTTGAGGTACGCAATCTTCCCGTCATTCAGAATAGCCAGCCCTACGCCCGTAACTTCCGCCGCTTTCATCAGTTGCGTCACGGTCCGGTCAACCTCAACCGCTTCGATCTTGCTGCCATCAAGCCGCGTCACTTCGTTCTGTTGGCCCGCCAGAAGACCAGTTGCACTCAGGACCATCGTGGCCAGCATCCCTAACTTCGCGCTCATCCCCTGCCCCCTAAGTCGACTTGAAGATACGCCAATCGCCCAGGTCAGGTTCAAGTCCCGCTCTTCGTTAGAAGCGTTCGGCGTCGCTGCAGGCTGGGGCTAAACTGCCTGAACGGAGAAACGGCCGCCGCCCACATGGTGGACGGCGGCCGGGTGGGGAAGCGCTTACTCCAACTCGGTTGGGTCGTTGAATAGCACCGTCAGCTTGATGCTGCCGTGCCCGAATTGCGGGAAGTTCGTCTTGGTTGGGTCCGCCGGATCCAACGTCGACGCCGTGTCGTCCGGCGGAAACAGCAGCAGCGAGTTTAGGAACGCGATCAGGCTGCTCTGATCGTTCGGCTTCAGAGCAACGAACGCATTCCGGGCTGCCAGCGCTTCTCCTCCATGACGGAGAATGACATCGTTCAGCGTCATGCTCCGGCCATCGTGGCCATACGGCCCCGTGCTTCCGACGCCCCACAACGGCCGGGTCAGAAACTGCGTCTGCAGCGTGCCGTCCCAGTTGCGCTCGTAGAAGCTGGGTCCCACGTCATGTCGCTTGAAGTCCGTGAAAATGTCTTTCACCACGAAAGAATTGCCCAATGGCAGCTTCAAGTAAGGCTGCCCGCTGCCGTCATCCTTTGTGTAATACAGAGTGCTCGCTGTCGCGAACAGGCTGTTGAACACCCCATTCACAGAATCGTAAGCCGTTTCCACGTCGGCCACGCGGCGATCGTGATTGATCGTCATGTTCGCGATGTGACACGACGAGCAACCAGCCTTGTTGAACATGGCGCGCCCGTGGTCCGTGGTCGCATTCTGCTGGTCGTGACCCGGCTTGAAATAGTTCAACAGATAGAACTCCAGATGATCGACCAGCGCCGGGTCGATCTCGTTTCCGTTTTGCGCATCGGGCGCGGGCGGCGGACTAATCTTGTCTTTCGATCCATCCAGCACCATGCCCGAAGGTGTCACCACGCGGCCGCCGGCGCTCGCCGTCAGCAGGTCGGGATCGGAAGAGGCTTCCAGTCCCATCTCCTTGTGCAGCGCCCCCACCACGAACTCGCGAATGGAAATCGTCGAGCCCTCGGCAAAAAACGGCTTCACTCGCAGATCCGGATCCACTCCCGCGACCTTCGAGGTATCGACCGAGCCGTCCGGATTTCCCGTGATGCTGCCATACTGCACACCCTTGCTGAACAGCTTCAGCGTGACCGGCCGCTTCCTCTGCTGCGCCAGCGCCACCGCCAGATCGCGCGTACTCCGCAGATCAGTTGTGATCTCGTCAGCCAGCATCTCCTTGAGTCCCAGACCAAACAGATGCGGTGAGTCGCGGCTATCCGGGCGGGTTACGACGTTGCCCCCGGCTCCCGCCGATCCCCGCGGACGGCCGTGGCACAACGCGCAACTGTCGGTCAATCCAGCACCGAGGGCCAGATTGGTATTGATGTCGCCAACGCCGTCGCCGTCATTCGGTCCCTGGCCTTGTGCCTGCGTGAACTTTCGCTGGAACAGCTGCCGCCCCCGCCGGATCGAGCGATAGGGATCACGATTGATAATGTAGACCGACGAGCCCGGCGTCAGCACATCGCCGCGCCCCGCTCCAATCTCATCGGTTAGTGACTTGTTGATTCCCGCATTGGCCGTGCTCGTTGCCTGCGTATTGTCGATCATTTGCGCTTGCGCTGCCATCCCGAATAGCAGCAGGGCTGCGCTGGCAAAGCTGAAAATTCTCTCACTACCTTGCATAGCCATCTCCTTCATTACAAATGTCAGCTGCGGGTTCAGACGCCGGGGTCAGGGGGCGGGTACCGTGCATGAGGCCCGAACTGCTGGACTCTACTTGGGATATCGGAAAACAACAGGAAAAGACGACAGCCGGTAGGGAAAATTAGATTATTGACAGGTTATCGAGCCTGGGTGTCCAACTCTGCCTGTTGCCGGGCGCTGCGCGTGTCGGGGTGATCCGGGCCCACAGCATTTTGCAGGTGCTCGGCGGCCGAGCGAAAGGCGGTGCGGGCCTGGTCGTGTTTGCCTTGGGCTTGCAGGCCGCGCCCCAAAGCCATGTACGCGTGCCCGAGGTTGCTGGAAAACGTCCCTGGCTGTGCGGCTTCCTGGAACTGGCCCAAGGCCTGGGTTGCGTCCGCTACCGCCTCATCCGTTCGACCGAGTTGTCGCTCCATTTCCGATCGATAGGTCAGGAGGGTGGGGACAAGATCGGCGCCTTGCTGGACGGCTCTTACTGATGCCTCCGCAATAACCAGGGCTTGATTGATCAGGTCCAATGCAGTGCTAACATTGCCACGCGCCTGTGCAACGAGGGCCTGTTCCGAAGCGAGCGACGCGAAATAGATGTTCCCGGGACGAAGATTGCTGCGCAAGCGGGGCTCCAGTTCAGCCAGCATGTCTGTGGCGCGGGCAAGGTCCCCCCGCATGCGGTAGATGGAGGCACGCAACAATAACGACTGATTGATCGTATTCTGCTCGCCAATCTTCTGCGCTCTGGCGTAACCACGCTCCGCCTGCTCTGCCGCTTTGTCCAAACGTCCGAGGTCGCGCAGAACCCGGGCATGGCTGACGAGCTGCCAGGGGATCACGTCTGGTGCGTCTTCGCTGTCGTTGTAGATCACGATGGCCCGGTGAATCAATTTCTCCGCTTCCTGGGGACGGCCGAGCAGATACAGGGACAGACCCCATTTATAGGACACGGATCCCGCAAGTCCTGTGTCGTCGCGTCCGAGCGCGGTTAGTCGCGCAAAAGCCTGTTCGAACTCAGTACAGGCCTCACGATTCCGTCCTACAAGACGATACGAGTCCGCCAGATACATGGCTGCCTGTACGTCGAGCATCTCGGAATGGGGTGGCGCCTGTTTCAACAATTGTTGTGCTAACTGCAAACGCGAGATCGATTCCAGTGCAGCACCATTGGCCCGGGATACGGTGGCGCCTTCCAGGAGACAAAAGACTCGATCGAGTGCGAATTGGGATTCGTCGGGGAGTTCCTTCAGCCCTTCCTGGATAAAACCCTCTGCGCGCGGTAGCTGGTCCCCTCGGGAAAGCATTCCTCCCAGGGCACACGCCGCCCTCGCGCGGGTGGATGGTTCGGGCAGCCCACGCGAGAGTTGGTAGGCTTCCTCGAGCATGCGGCGAGGTCGGGCGTCGCCTTCCTCAACTCCGGTATTGCGGCCGAGCGAAACAAGGGTTTCCACTCGATCTGCGAGGTTCGCTCGCTGCTGCCGCCCGAGAATGCGTTCCGCGCGATCGAGAGTTTCGCCGGACGGAGGCGATTCGGTGAAGACAAATTCATTGAGATCGTTAATGGCTTCGGCGCGCGACAACTGACGGAGAGCGAAATCGCGTTGTACGCGGGCGGTGCGGGCCTGGACGAAGGTGCCGACCGCGCCAGCAATCGTGGCGACAAACGCCAGAGTCGCCAGCGCAACCGCGGTGCGGTTCCGTCGTACGAATTTGCCCGCACGATAGGCAAACGTGTCTGGGCGCGCGCTGATCGGTTCGTTCCTGAGGTATCGTCCAAGATCCTCAGCCAGGGCTGTGACCGAGGTATAGCGCTCCTGCGGATTTTTCTTCAGCGCTTTGGCTGCAATCGTGTCGAGATCTCCGCGAAGCAGCCGGCCAAGCTTCTCGGGAGTGCTGGTGCGTTGCGCGGCGTTGGAGGTCAGGGCCTCCTCCTGCGCCTTGGACGGGGCCACAATGTCGGACAAGCGTCGCGGCTCAGTGTCCACGATCGCCTTCACCAGGTCAGCGGGAGAGCGCAGGCCGGCTCCTGCAGGATGCTGTCCCGTGAGCAACACATACAACAGCACACCCAGCGCATACACATCGGTGGCGGTTGTAACCGGCGCTCCGGTCACTTGTTCCGGGGCCGCGTACTCCGGCGTCATAGCCCGCCCCGCTTGCACCGTCAGCAGAGTAGCCGCACCGTCCTGGCCCTCGCCTTCGAGCAACTTGGCGATGCCGAAGTCCAGCAGTTTCACTTGTCCGTCATTGCTTACCAGCACGTTCGAAGGCTTGAGGTCACGATGCACGATCAGGTTTGCGTGCGCGTGGGCAACCGCGGCGGCAACGTCGAGAAAGAGCCGGATCCTCGCTTCCACGTCGAGCCGGTGCCGGTCACAGTGTCGGTCGATATGGTCGCCCTCCACGTATTCCAGGACGAGATACGGCGTGCCGCTCGCCGATACGCCCGCGTCCACCAGTTCCGCAATATGAGGATGCGACAGCCGTCCCAGAATGCTGCCCTCACGTTTGAAGCGGTCTTCGCCTCCGCGGCCAACCAGCGCGATGTTCAGAAACTTCACCGCCACTTGCCGCTCGAAACGCCCGTCGCTGCGCCGGGCCAGCCACACGCCTCCCATTCCGCCCTGACCGATCTGCGAGATCAGCGTGTACGGACCTATCGCCTGGCCCGCCAGCCCCGGCGTACTCAGGGGCGCAGCCGGACTCTTCTCCAGAAAACCTTGCTGTGCGAGGACACGGTGCTCCTCGAGGAGTGAGTCCAACTGTGCAGCCAGTGCAGGATTCTGCTCGCGCAGCGAGGAAAGCCACGCGGCGCGCTCTTCGTCCCCCAGAGCGAGCGCCTGGTCGAGATAGGGGCTCAGAGCCTGCCACTGATCAGGGGTGAGTGTTGACATGGGCACCTCAGAGCGGCAAGTCAGCTCGAATTTTCCGATGAAGATAAATGCGCGCTTTCTCCCAGTTCCGCTGCACCGTCCGCTCCGATACATCCCGCATAGCGGCGATTTCTCCGAACGAGAACCCGCAGAAGAACTTCAAGTCGACGAGCTCGGCAAGCGCAGGCTCCACGCCGCCCAGCTCGTCCAGGGCCTCGCTGATTTGCGCGAGTTCGCGGTGGTCCACGGCGTTTTCCATGGCGTCGGTGTCAAGCGAAGTAATCTCGAACAGGCCACCGCGCTTCTGAGCGTGCCGCTCGCGGGCATGGTCGATGATCAGCCCGCGCATCACCCGCGCTGCGTATCCCATGAACCGGGCCCGGTCGGGAAAGGACGGGCCGCTGCGCGCGGCCATGGCCAGGTAGGCTTCGTGAAGGAGCGTCGTAGCGCTGAGGCTGACCGGTCCGCCTTGGCGTGCGAGTTCCCCCTTCGCCATGCGGTGCAATTCGGAGTAGAGTGCCCCAAAAAGCGCTTCTGTCGCGGCGCCATCACCGCGTTCCACCGCGCCGATCAGCCACGAAATCGTGCGTTCCACCCAGCACCCTCAAGCGTCTTCCAGACCCGGCGCGCACCAGCGTCTCGTATTTCAATCGCTTAGTCAAGAAAGTGTACTCGTCCAGTAGATCAGTGACAGTTTTCATTCCTTTCTTTGAGATGAGACCCGCAGCAGGAACTGCTGCGGGGTGAGGTAACCGAGCGACTGGTGAGGGCGCACGGTGTTGTAAATCTTTTCCCAATGGCGGAGCTCGCGGTTGAGTTGGTTGATCCGCAGGGAACAAGGGGTGACTTGATAAAACTCCTCGGTGTGGGTGC
>JAIQFC010000008.1 GCA_020073465.1 Terriglobia bacterium | reverse complement strand
GCCAAGTGCACTGGATCTTCACCCTGGCCTGTGCCGCCTACAATCTGGTGCGCATGCGAAACCTGGCCCCGGCAGTTCCGCTGGCATAAGTCGCGGCCGACGTGTGTTTTGAGCAGCATCAAGTTAGAACCAGAGACCACAAAAACCAGAAATCCAACCGTTCGACATCATCAACCATGAACAACAGAAAGAAAAACACGCTGCAAATCACTTTTTCAGCAGCCTGCTAGGTGCTGGAGGGCATTCTCGAGACTGGACCGCGAAGACCCCGCTCGCAAGTCTTGGGAGAAGTTACGAGCGAGGTCTGCGGTGCTTGCGAAGCACAACTGTGCTTACTTACTTGGCTAGCTTGGCGGCTTTGCGGACCTTGGCCCATCGTATCCGCTGTGCCTCGGCGATGCGCTGGCGGGCTTCCTTACTCAAGGTACGTCTAGCCCTCTTGAGCTTCTTCCCACTGGCGCGGCCGAGCGCGTCAAGCGCTTTCCCTACCTGTCCCATCTCTTTTTCAAGACGGGAGTACTCCTTCTGCAGGGAAGCCACTACTTTGTTGAGTGTAGTCATTAGTACCCCCTCTGGTAGGTAAGCCTAACACGGGGACACCGGCGACGTTAGAGGCCAGGTGAGCAGGGGACTTATCCCGGGCCAATTGTCGGCAAGAAACGCGGAGCCTGTCGCGCCTTGGTAGTCTGCTCGAAAGCGTATGCCAGCCTGATTAATGTGGGTTCGCTCCAGGCACGGCCAAAGAATGAAATCCCAATAGGCAGGCCCGACATGAATCCCGCGGTGACATTGATATTGGGATATCCCGCGACAGCAGCCGCGTTCGAGCTGCCTCCCGCGACGTGGTCCCCGTTCACCAGATCGGTGAGCCACGCCGGACCGCCGGTCGGAGCAACCAGTGCGTCAAGTTGGTGCTTGTCCATGACTGCATCGATACCTTCGGTACGGGCCAGCTGACGGTTCTTCTGGATTGCGTCAAGATATGGCTTCTCTGTAAGTGGTCCTTTCGCTTCCGCCTTCACGAACAAGTCCTGCCCGAAGTAAGGCATCTCCTTCTGTCGATTCCTATCATTAAACTCGATGATGTCTTTGAGCGTACGAACCGGGGGGGTCGGTCCGAGCCGCGCGAGGTAGGCGTTGAGATCGGCCTTGAGTTCATACATGAAGATGAGTAATTCGCTGTCATCGAACTTACCCAGAGTCTCAATATCGGCTGGATCGACAAGAGTGGCTCCCTGCTTCTTCATGGCATCAAGAGACTGCTCCATCAGGGCATCCACCGCGTCGCTAAACCCGAAATACTTCCTGGCAACGCCAATCCGCGCTCCTTTAAGCCCATTGGGGTCACAAAACTGAGCGTAGTCAGAGTGTGCCTTGCTCGCGCTCGCGGCGGTGGCGGCATCGTCCGGATCGGGACCGGTCAATGCGCTAAGCAGGATCGCCGCGTCGCGTACCGTACGGCACATTGGTCCAGCGCCGTCTTGCGTGTGCGAAATCGGAACAATGCCTGCACGGCTGACCAGACCTACGGTCGGCTTGATCCCGGCCAGCCCGTTCGAGGATGAAGGGCAAACGATCGACCCATCCGTCTCCGTGCCAATCGCAGCCGCGCACAAGTTCGCAGAAGTGCCCGCTCCTGACCCCGAACTGGATCCACAGGCATTGCGGTCGAGGGCGTACGGATTCCTGGTAAGGCCGCCGCGGCCACTCCATCCACTCGTGGAATGGCTCGAGCGAATATTGGCCCACTCGCTCAGGTTTGTCTTACCCAGGATCACAGCTCCAGCCGCGCGCAGCTTCTGGGCGACGAAGGAATCCTTCGGCGGCTTCGAGCCGACCAGCGCTAGTGAGCCGGCAGTGGTCATCATCTTATCGGCTGTGTCGATGTTGTCCTTGATCAGTACGGGGACCCCGTGGAGGGGGCCGCGAGGACCCTTCGCTCTCCGCTCCCGATCAAGTTCATCGGCGATTGCGAGGGCATCAGGGTTTAGCTCGATGACACTGTTGATGGCCGGTCCATGCTTGTCAATTTCGTCGATGCGGGCCGTGTATTTCTCGACCAGCGAGCGTGCCGTGAACTTCCCGGACTTCATGCCATCCTGCAGCTCTGAGATCGCGATCTCATCGAGTTCGAACGCCTTTACCTCGGGAGCCAGGGCCGGGGATGGAGGTGCCGGAGAGAGGTCTCGTGCAGCGCTCAGCGCCGGACAAAGTGGTGCGAGCGTCGCGGTAGCGGCGCCGATGACAGTGTTCCTAAGGAACGAGCGGCGGTTTGGTAACAACGGGGAAGACTTTGGCATTCGCGGCATGCGTATCCTCAATGGCCCAGGGAAGCCAGATCAATGAAACGAACATGGTAACTCATACCGCGGTCAATTTAACCATTCATCGTCTCCAGGGCCCGCGTCAGATCGGCCTTCAGGTCTTCGACGTCCTCAAGCCCGATGTTTAGGCGCACGATCCGCGCACCGTAATCCGGACGATTCGGCGTGGAATGAAAATCGTAGGCCACGGCGAGGCTGGTCACTCCTGCCCAGCTGTAGCCAATCTTGAAGAGTTCCAGAGTATCGACAAACGCCAGGACCTGCTGCTTCGTAAACTGCTGGTGAAACACAATCGAGAACAGTCCTGCCGATCCCGTGAAGTCCCGCTTCCAAAGTTCGTGTCCGGGACAAGAGGGAAGAGCCGGGTGCAGAACCAGCTCAATCTCCCGACGCTCCGCCAGCCAGCGCGCCAGTTCGAGTGCAGATGCTTCAATCGCTCTCAGTCGTACTGCGAGAGTCCTCATGCCGCGCAGCGCCAGACTGCAGTCATCAGGAGATGCTGCGCAGCCCACGAGCTGATGCGTAGCCCCCAGACGCTTGTACGCAGCCTCATCCCGTACTGTGATCGAGCCGAGGAGCAGATCGCTGTGTCCGCCGACATACTTCGTGAGCGCCTGCATGGTGACATCGACACCGTGCGCGAATGCGTCGAAATAGACTCCAGCCGCCCACGTATTGTCGAGTGCCACCATCGCTCCGATCCTGTGAGTCGCATCAGCGATGGCGGGTATGTCCTGGACTTCCATGGTGATCGACCCGGGGCTCTCGCACCACACTAATCGAGTGTTATTGCGGAACAGCGCCGGGATTCCTGCTCCGATTGTCGGCGGATAGAAAGTCACCTCTACTCCAAACCGCCGCAACACCGCCAGCGCAAACTTTCGGTTCGGCGTGTAGACGCTCTCCGGCACGAGCACATGATCGCCCGCTTTAAGGAACGCAATGTTGATGAGCGCAATCGCACCCTGCCCTCCGGGCGTGATGAACGTACGATAGCCTTTTTCCAGCTCGCAGATCCGCGCTGCCAGTTCCAGCGTCGTCGGCGTCCCATACAGGCCATAGGTATAGCCGACTTCATGCTGGTCCCAGGTGTCTTCGACCGCGGCAGCGTTGGGGAACAGCACAGTGGAGCCCCGGTAGGTCGGCATGGACAGGGAGCGGAAGCCTTCGGGGGCGTGGGCATCTGGATGAATCAGTTTGGTCTTCCAGTTCTTGCGCATGAAGAGAGTGTACCGGGAAGGCTCAAGGATCGTCCTTTCGCATGCTCCGCGAATGGGGAGCCGGTGTTCAGAACGTACTCGTGGAGTGGAGGGCAGACGTAGGCCCTATTGGAGGAGAATCCAATTTGTGCGAGACGGGTATTGAGATGAGGCCTAAGCGGCTTGGTTCGGCCTGCGGGATCGTTCCCACCAGACTGCGGGATCATCCGGACGGTCCAGCATCTTGGCCAATTCCCGCTTAATTTCCAGCAGGCGGTTGGTGCGCAATTCGCGAGCTGTCAGCTCAAGTTCGTTGTGCTCGCTGTGCTCAGAATAGCGAACATTCATCTTCGTTAATTCGGTGATTTCCTGGCGCAGGCTGGATAGGTGTTCCGTGATGTAGGGCATCTACGTCATCATACGCTTTATCGGCGGAGATACCTGACTAAATTGCACGCCCGAAGAGAGGTGACAGGCGGTGGGTTTGGTGCATAGAATATTCTCGTCATGAAGAAGATTTCGCTGGTGAGCCTGGTTGGGATGATGCTGCTCACGATGGCGGTGAGCGCGGCGGCGCAGAAGGATCCGGATGAGCCAACGTCGCTGCTGAGCTTCGTGGTGCTAAAAGAGGACAACGGCAAGCCGGTCCGGAATGCGGCCGTCATCATGCATCCCGTAACCTCACACGGCAAGCAAGGCCACGGCGGCATGGAACTCAAGACGGACGCCGAGGGCAAATCGAGCTTCGACGGGATTCCATACGGGATGCTCAGGGTGCAGGTACTGGCGACAGGTTTTCAGACCTACGGTGAAGATTTCGACATCAACCAGCCGACAATGAGCTTCACCATCAAGCTGAAGCGGCCGCAGGGGCAGTATTCGATCTACGAGGATCACACAAAGGATTCAAAAGACTCGAACCCGCCGAAGCAGGAGACCGCGCCGCCGTCGGACAAATCGTCCGAAAAGAAGAGCGACAAGCCAAACTAGGATCTGACTCCTCCGAAGAAATCCAGGCAAGGGAGCTATGGACTATCTGCTGAAGACGGAACCTTCAACATATTCGTTTGCCGATCTGGAGCGCGAGAAGACAACGATTTGGGATGGTGTATCGAATCCAGTCGCGCTAAAGCATCTCCGGGGCATGAAGACGGGAGAGCGGCTGATCATCTATCACACCGGGGACGAGAGGAGCGCAGTGGGGACCGCTACCGTGGTTTCGGTGGACGCTTCGGATGCGAGGAATCCGCAGGTGAAGATCAAGTCCGGCAAACGGATCGCCAAGCCTGTTTCGCTGGCGGACGTGAAATCGAGCAAGGTGTTTGCTGATTCACCCTTGGTGCGCCAGGGGCGGCTAAGTGTGGTGCCGCTCAATGAGGCGCAGTACAAGTTCCTGTCCGGTGAGTGAAGAAGTGGATCTACCTGGCCAACGGCCCCTTCGACTTCCCAGGCCGATTCGCCGCCCGAATCGGCCTGCCACAACTTCAGTATGAAACTCCCGTTCTTGCGCTGACGCTACGACGTGTGTGCGTCACGGCGGATCAGTGCTGAATCCAGAAAGTAGCCCAGGCCCAGACTGAGTGGAATGGCGCCGAAAGCCGCAGCGATCCACGCGTCGGGCTCGATCCTGGCAATCAGCGTGAACGTGAGCATGTAACCGATAGCGCCGGCGACCAGCAGAATGCCGGAACGCCGGGAGCGGGCGGCTTCGCTGAGTTCCTCTGCCATGGGCACGGTCACGCCCCGGGCAATCGCTGCCATACGCTCATCGGTGCGCAGCTTGCGCACGCGGTAAAAGGTGTACATCGCCAAAATTGCCGTGGGCATCCCCAGGAACATAACTACTGCGGCCAGACCAGTGAGTCCTTCCATGGCTGTCTCTCCTTGCGGCTCGGCAACTGACGCTGCCCGAAGCCGAAATCCGCTTCTCAAAAGAAGATACGGACGGAGGGGACGAAAAGTTCCGGCGAAAGATCATGTCACCGAATGGCTTGCCTCAGTTCGCGTCGCAGGATCTTTCCTGACGCCGTTTTAGGAACCGTGTCCACGAAGTGCACTTCCCGCGGCTGCTTGTAATGGGTGAGGCGGTCGGCGACGAAGGCGCAGAGTTCCTCTTCTAATTTCTTGCTGGTGACAAAGCCCTCGCGCAAGGCGACAAAAGCCACGGGGATTTCGCCGGCCGCGGGATCGGTTCGGGCGACGACACCACATTCCCGGACCGCAGGGTGCTCCAGCAGAACAGCTTCAACTTCCGCCGGTGCGACCGGGAATCCTTTGTACTTGATCATCTCCTTGCGGCGGTCGACGACCCGGTAGAAGCCCTCCCGATCGCGGGTAACGATGTCTCCGGACCAGTACCAGCCGTCCCGCAACACGGAAGTGGTTGCCTGCGGTTCCTTCCAGTATCCCAACATGATTTGCGGACCGCGCATCACCAGTTCGCCGGGTTCGCAGTCAGGGGTTTCTGATAACGACTCCGCGCTCGCCGTCGGATCGATTTCCTTTTGTGCGATCACTCGACAATCGGTCTGTGCCAGAGGATGTCCGATGGAGTCTGGGCGGTAGAGCGCCGGCTCGAGGAAGCCGACGTGAGTGACCGGCGAAGCTTCGGTCATGCCGTATCCCTGGCAGACGAGGATGTTAGTCAGGGCAGTGAAGCGGCGCGGGAGTTCGGGGGCAAGGGGCGCGGCTCCAGACTTAACCCAGTGAACTTTGTGGTCGCGGGGGAATTGTCCGGCTTCCGCGGCTTGGCAGAGTGCATTCATCGCCGGCGGAACCAGGGGCATCATGGTGACGGCCTCCTCGATGAGGAGCGCTGTCAGGTGCTGCACGTGGAAACGTGGCATCAGCACCAGCGTCGCCCCCAGAATCAGGGCTGGGTTCAGCATCACGTTCAGACCGTAGATGTGGTAGAGCGGCAGAAAACAAAGGACCGTGTCAGCGGCGTTGAGCGCTGTCGCGTTCGGTCCCAGAAGCTGGTAGACATTCGCGACAAGATTGTAGTGCGAGAGCATGACGCCCTTGGGCAATCCTGTCGTACCGCTGGAGTAGGGAAGTGCAGCCAGCGTCTGCTCAGAGGGTTGAGCAGGCTTGGGAAGGACTGCCGTTACCGGCCTCAGCAAGGTCGCAAAGGCCTCGGAACCGGGGACAAATTCGCGCGTAGTGTATAGGCGGCGAAGGTTGGGCAAGCCGCCAAGGTTGACGCCTGCGAGATTGCAGCCGTCGGCAATCAGCGCCACAGCGCCGGAGTTTTCCAGCTGATAACGTACTTCACGTTCGCGATACGCGGGATTCAGCAGGGTAGGAATCGCCCCCGCGAGTGTGGCGGCGTGATACGCAGCGCAGAACTCCCAGCAGTTCGGAAGGAAGATGCCAACCACTTCGCCGGGCTTGACTCCGGCGGCGAGCAGACCGCGGGCCAGGTCTTCGACTGTCTGTCCATATTCGGCGTAGGTGATCCTGCGGCCGCAGGAAGTGTCCACGATCGCGGTTTTCGGCCCGTGCCGGCGGCAGGAGTCGAGGACCAGGTCGTGCAGAAAGAGGTTGTGGGGGTTGGCGTACAGTTCAGTACGAAGCATGGGCGGGTGCCATTCTATACGGAGCGGACTGATTGTGTGCTCCCTGGCGAGTCTTTGCTGCAAAATACCCGTCACCAGCTGAGAACGTGCAGAACTAGTTGGCGAGCTTGCGGAGAAATTCCCGCTCGTCCATGTGGTACTTGAAGGCTTTGCGGCCGTCGATGAAGACGACGGGAACTTCGTCATTGAACTGGCGGCGAAGTTCGTGGTCAGAATCGACGTCGATCTCGTGCCAGGTGAATCCTCCGCGCCGGGAGAGCTTGGTGAGGCTCTCTTTGACCACTTCGCACAGGTGGCATCCCTTGCGCGAATACACGATGACAGTGCGGGCATCTGGCATGCGGGGAAATTCTAGCGCTTCGGAATTCCACTTTCCAGCCTGAAACCAGGATCTGTAGCGCTGGGGCGCTTTCCAACAGTTCGTCCTATGCCGGATCAACGCATAGGACGGGGTCACCCAGATTAAAGGAGGTGTGACTGCAGTCGTATGCACGAGAGGGTCATGACTGTACAATAGTCTAGGTCCACATCTTCAACCGGGGATTGGCTTCCGAATGCGCCCGACTGCAGACGGCACGCGGGCCCAGGAGGTGGCTTATGTCCACTCCGGAACAAAGTGTGCGAACTGTCCTCTGCATTGGAAACGAACCCGTTCATCTGAACCTGCGATGCTCCTTTCTCAAGGAACATGGCTGGAATGTGCTCAGCTCGGGCAGCGGACGCGAGGGGCTCCTCCGCTTTAGCACCCAGGCAGTCGATTCCGTGATTCTCGACCTGGACGATGCTGGTGTCGAAGGGGCATTGGTTGCCGGGGAGTTGAAGCGAATTCGGCCCAGCGTGCATATCGTTATGCTGGTAACTAACAGGAAGGCCCTTGTCGACGGTGCCTTGGACTCCGCGGATACCGTTCTGCTGCGATCCGATGAGAGCGTGAGGTTGCTGGACGCTTTGAGGCCGCTACCTCAGTCCTAGTGCGAGGTTCTTACGATTCGGGGGGCCACACGTTAGAATCCCTGCATGCATGACCTCTCGTCGAAACCTCTGCTGGGAAAGACTGCCTTGGTTACGGGAGCCGCTCGGCGGCTAGGACGGGCGTCGGCCCTGGCGCTGGCTCAGGCCGGCGCGGACGTGGCCATCACGTTTCGGGAGTCTGCGCGCGAGGCGCGTGAGACGGTCGTGGACCTGTCTGGCTTGGGCGTGCGTTCCTTCGCCTTTCGCTGCGACGTGACCGACGAAGCGAGCGTCAAGCGCATGATGAAGGATGCGGGGCGCGAACTGGGGCGAATCGACATCCTCGTCAACAACGCCGCGAACTATGAGACGGTCGAATTTGAGCGGCTCACGGCGCGGCAGTGGGACGCGATCTTCGCCTCGAACACGCGCGGCCCATTCCTGGTGGCGCGCGAGGCTTTGAAGTGGATGCGGCGCGAGCGCGGAAGGGGCCAGCCTCCAGCCGAAGCGAAGATTATCAACATGGGCTCGCTGGGCGGGCTTCAACCCTGGGCGACTCATGCCCACTACTGCTCCTCCAAGGCTGCCCTGCACATGCTCACAAAAGTGATGGCCAAGGCCTTGGCGCCGGAAATCGCCGTCAATGCCGTGGCTCCGGGGATGATCGATCTCGGGGAGAAGGCTGCAGTGCCGTTCATGCGCCGCATGGCTAAGCAGACGCCCATGCAGCGCAACGGACGCGCCGACGAGATCGCCGACGCCGTGCTGTTCTTCGCGACCGCGCCGCAGTTCATCACGGGCCAGATTCTGGCCGTCGATGGCGGGTTGGGCCTGTAGTGCGTCCCGAGGTCAGGCTTCCGCCGACGTCGGATCGATGACCAGCTTCACCTCGGAGACACGATTCGCTGGAAAGCCGCCCTGCTTTGCGTGTTCGCGCACCATCTCCTCGTTGGGCGCGATGTAGACGCAGTAAATCTTGTCCTGGGTGACGTAACTGTGTAGCCACTGGATCCTTGGGCCCAGGTTCTGCAGGACGCTGCAGGATTTTTGGGAAATAGCGATCACCTGTTCAGGAGTTACGTCGCCTATCTTCGGGATGTCGCGCTCAATGACATATTTGGGCATCTCTTCCTCGCTCCATGGCCGGCACGGCCTGTCCGCTCGAACCTGCGGGGGGATGATTCTAGCCTGCGGGTGTCAAATCTGTCACTCCGCAGAGCACTCTTCTGTCCTGTTCCCGCACAAGGTATATTGAGGCGAATGAGAAAATCCAGGACCAGTTCGCCAGTCGGAAGGAAGTCTTTTACCCCGGGGCCTTCCCAGGCCCACGCAGGTTCGCCGCGGATCGCCGTTGCCATCATGGCGGCGGGCAAGGGAACACGGCTGAAGTCGCAACTCCCTAAAGTCTTACATGAAGTAGGCGGGAAGCCGCTGCTGGCGCACGTGATCGCGGCTGCTACTCGAGTGGTGCCCGCGAAGGATGTTTACGCGATCATCGGGCATGAAGCCGAACGAGTGCGGGCAGCGACAGAGCATACGGGCGTCCGGTTTGTCCTGCAAACGGAGCAGCGCGGGACCGGTCACGCTCTCATGGTTGCCCAGGATCTGCTCGCGGGATATGACCATGTGATCGTGCTCTCCGGCGACGCGCCCCTCATCACGCCCGAAACGATCGGACATCTACGCAACTTTCATCTGGAAGAGCAGGCGGCAATGACGCTGCTCAGCGCAGACCTCGACGACCCGACTGGTTACGGCCGTGTGTTACGGAAGAACGCCCGCAGCGCGGACGTGCAGGGAGTCGTCGAGGAGAAGTCGGCGAGCGCGCCGCAGAAGAAAATTCGCGAGATCAACTCTGGCTTTTATGTCTTCTCCGTAAAAGCCCTCTATGGGAATATTGGCCAACTCTCGACGGCAAATGTTCATGGCGAGTACTACCTCACCGATATGGCCGAGGTTCTGCGTAAGGCCAGGCAGCGCGTGGTGGCATGGAAGACTCCTAATCCGGGCGAAGTGCTGGGCGGAAATACCCACGCGGAGTTGGCTGACATCGATCAGAAAATGCGGCTGGCCAAGTGCCGGCAGTTGATGGAGGAGGGCGTCACAATTTTCTATCCCGCAACGTGCGTCATCGATGCCGATGTGCAAATTGCGCCCGACACTGTGATCGAGCCATACGTACAGCTGTTGGGCAAGACGCGCGTCGGAACGGCTTGCAGAATACGGTCCTACTGTGTGATTCGGGATTCGGAGATCGGCGATGGAGTCTCGATTCTTCCCGGCTGTGTGATGGACGACGCGCGGGTGGGCTCGAGCGCGATCATCGGACCATACTCTCGCCTGCGGCCCGGCAGTGACATTGGCGAGGGCGCCCATCTGGGCAATTTCGTCGAGACCAAGAAGATCAAACTGGGCAAAGGATCGAAGGCCAACCATCTGACGTATCTTGGCGACGCGGAAATCGGCGCCGGAGTGAACATTGGAGCCGGCACGATCACCTGCAACTACGACGGGGTCGCCAAGCACAAGACGGTAATTGAAGACGGCGTTTTCGTGGGCAGTGATGCGACCCTGGTGGCGCCAGTTCGACTGGGAAAGGGTTCGTACATTGGGGCGGCATCCTGCATCACCGAGGATGTTCCCGAAGATTCTCTTGCTCTCGGTCGTGCCCGGCAAGCCGTGAAAGAAGGCTGGGCCCGCGAGAAGCGGGCGGCGCGAAAGAAGTAGCGAGTACCGGGTACCGAGGTCACAACGGAAAGCCAGAGGCCTGGAGCAAGCACACCCGAGAAATCAAAGGCACCGAGCCCTCGGATTTCTCCGTGTCTCAGTGCCTCCGTGGTGAATCGTTCTTAATCTAGTGCGAAACGGCAGCAAACAGCTCCGAGTGCATCAGCGACTGGAACTGCTGGTCGTTCGACTTGAAATGCACCTGCAGGTTCGAGCTGTCGGAGTCGACGCTGGTGTTGTCCATCGCCATCTTTTCCGCGGGACTGGCGTTCATCTTCTTGTAGAGCATGCCGGCCTTCATCAGCGACGAGAGCGTGGCGGCGGTGAGTGAATCCGACGTGACGACGGTCAGGTCGAAGTTCACTCCGCTATTGAAATTCATGGTGTAGCGCGAGCCCAGCAGACGCTTCTTGAGGCTGTCGTAGTCCGCGACCTTGGAGGCATCTCCCAGCGCGGAACGCAGCATGTTCTGCGTGCCCGACTGGTCGAGAATGCTCCATACGGGTGAGGCATCGACGGAGGCCATCATGTCCGCCATGTTCCCGTTCGTGTCCAGGCTGAGGACCTCGCCATCGCGCGTGTCCAGCGCGATGCGCACGGCTGAAGACTCGCCGAACAGCAATGTGCTGTCGTCCAGAAAGCTCATCAGCATGCCGCCATCCATCGGATAGAGGCTGGAATTGCGGTACTTCTTCGGGACAAACTTCTGCAGCTTCATTTTCTTCAGGACGGCCTTCATGTTGAAGGGGCCGCTGGCAACGCCGACGCCTTTCGTCCCCTGCTTGCCGACGCGGAACGCCGCAAAGGCAAGCGTGTCGACATCTTTTTCCGGATCGATGCCGATGTTCTTCAGTGCCGCCTCAAACTGCTTGAGGTTGTCGGGCAGTACCTGCTGCTTGAGGGCCATGGCGGTCGGAGAATCCTTGAGCGCGCGATAGTCCACCGAAATAAGCTGTTGCAGGTCGCCGGGAACAACGGAACGCGCCGAAGAGTTCAGCGGCATGGCATAAGCCATGCTGACGAGCAGCAGAGAAACCAGGCAAATCTTCACACTTTTCATAACAACCTCGGAATCGTTAATCCAGACAATTTGTAGGACGGACTCCCGTTTAGATGCAGAATCGGGCCCATTCGTTTTATAGGATCGATTCATTCTATTGTACTTGCACGCCGAAATTCAGGAGCCAAAAGTACAGTGCCCCAGTGACCAATCGGGGTCGCGACGGGACCGTTAGGCCTGTCGGCGCGAATAGACGGTCAGCGCTGGGCGTCGCTCAGTCGTCGTCGGGATCAGTGGGCGGTCGTTTGTCATTCAGGAAGTGCGCGGCGTTGAGCGGTGCGTTGATGGTTTGGAACGTGAGCGGGGTCTGATTGAAGTCGAAGCAATCGGCAAAATCGTCCGCGGTGACATCGACATTGCCCAGAGACGGCACGTTGAAGGTCTCTTCAATGAGCTTGAGGATGCTTCCAAAATCGTGGGTTGTGTGCGAGATGTACTTGGCCTTCGCGTAAGGCGAGACCACGATCAACGGCACGCGGAAGCCATACTCATAGGAGTTGATAACCTTGGGACTGACGTGGTCGTACCAGCCGCCCCAGTCATCCCACGTGATGATGATCGCGGTGTTCGCCCAGTAAGGACTGTTGCCGACGGCATTGACCACAGAGGCCACCCACGAGGGACCGGAGCCATCGTTGCTCAGGGCGTGGTCCGATTGCCTGCCATCCGGGATTACCCAGCTTACCTGCTGCAGTTGGTTGTTCGAAATGTCGGTAAGAACCTGCGTGTAGGTTAGGGTGACATTCTTGGTCCAGTCAGACCCCGTGCAGGACGTGGCGTTGGGCGGCGGAACGTTGGGTCCGCACATGTGCTGAATGGCGTTGGGAGCAGTCCAGATGGAACCAGCACTGGGGGCGTAATAGCGCCATGTGATCCCTTTGGCGTTGAGCAAATCAGTGAGCGTCTGGTGCTCAAAGCATGGGTATTGCGTTGTAGTGTTGCCGCTAGGGTCGATCATGTCGACCAGTTCTGTCGGCGGAGCAATGCACCCGGCATTCTCATTGTTGTTTCTGACTGGATTGTTTTCGGTGAACAGGTTGCTCCCGGTCGCGGGAGCCGAAGTTCCGGAGATGAGGAACTGGTGGGCGGGGAAGCTGGGGCCCTGGTTCGTCTGGAACATGCGGTCACCGAAGCTGTATTGCTCGGCCAGCGCGAAATAAGGCTGCACCTCCGACGTGGGTATGAACTTGAACTGCGGGTTCGGAGGCGGGCAGTTGGTTGCCCCTGCTTTGCAGAAGACGGGAACGAGGTCGGCGTCATCCATCTTGCAGGTTCCCGAAGACGTGTTGAAGTCGCACATCGAGGTGAACGCAGCGTGCGCGTGGCTGAGGTCATAGTTGCCGGGATTCGTGCCGGTGGTGCCCAGGTCGATGGGGGTTAGCGGGATGGTCGCGCCGGTCGAGTTAACGCCACTACTTGCAATGTCAGCTCCGCGAGCGATCAGCACTGGATCTTGAAACAGATTGTCGGGCGTGCGGTTTTCCTGAAAGATCACGACAATGTGCTGAATCTTGCTGGTCGGCGGCGGATTGGTCGTAAAGCTGGAGGAGGCACCGCTACATGCGTTCATGCTGAGGAGAAGTCCGGTGGCGGACAGGGTCAGGAGAAGCAGGCACACAAATACACAACGACTCATGCGGGGGACCTCCGTCTACGAGACTTGCCACGAGCGTTTATTTTGATATCAACCCGGCTTGTCCGGTTTCCACTCGGAGCTGAGAAAGAATATTTGGTGCCTCAAGCCATTGCTTTGGGGGGCCACATGGCAAGGACGGATCCGCACCCAGCCTATGTTTTCAAAGAGGCAGCATTCCTGCGCACATCCGCCACGAAGGTCTCGTCTTTAAGCGAGGTCACATTGATTTCCACATTGGCCAGGGCGCCGGCGATCGCGGCCTGCGCCAGGGCAAGGGCGGTAGTCAGATCCGATTTCATGTTGGGGTTCGTGATGGGGCCAAGCGTCTGCGTGATCCCGGCGACTTCAAACGCCTTCTGGGCGACGCTGAGGGGGACTGCGGTGGCCTGCTTGAGGGCGGCTTCGATCAGCGCCTCCCTGGACCTTTCATCAGCCGCAGTTTTCGCTTCTTTGTAAGCCTTCATCACCGAGTTGTAGGACTCGGCGTCAGCATCGATGGCAGCTTTGAGTTCTTCCCTTAGCAGCGCGAGCCGGGCGATGGCGGCGCTGAGCTGGGTTTCGTGCTGCAGGTAGGCCTTCTTGCCCCGGGACATAGAGGCAACCATGGCGGCGAGTCCGGCAGCCATGGCTGCGGCCGCGGCCGAAGCGCTGCCACCGCCGGGAGTGGCCGTAGGCGCGGCGAGTTGCTCAACAAAGGGTTCGACTCCTGCGCGCAGCCCTCCGACCGCCATTTTGCCGCCCATGACGGCAGCGAGGCGGTTCTCCAGGATCAGTGACGAATCAAAGTTCTCGACTTGCAGGAACCATTCCGCCGCTTGCTCCAGCGCCTTCTTCGGAATCAATCCAACAATCTCGCTCGAGACCGGCATTACCCCGTAGCGTTCCGCCTCGCGCTTCACCATCTCAAAAACACGGTGGATCGGCGTCTGCTCAAAATCGGTGAGGTTCATGGAAACCTGGGCCATGCCCCGAACCAGGAATCCTGCTCCCTTCACGAAGCGCATGCCCCCGCTGGAGAAGCGCACAGCTTTGGCGATTTTCTTGGCGATGTCAACGTCCGGAGTATTGAGGAAGACGTTATATGCAATCAGAAACTTTCGCGCACCGACAACCGTGGCACCCGCTGTGGGATGCACGCGGGGTTCGCCAAAATCGGGACGGCGGGAAGGGTTGGTCGCGATCTCGGCGCGAATGCCCTCGAATTGTCCCCGGCGAATGTTTTCCAGGTTCTGGCGCTCGGGCGTCGTTGCGGCAGACTCGTAGAGATACACGGGAATCTGATGGCGCTTCCATATCTGTTCGCCGACGTGCCGGGCCATCGCGATGCAATCTTCGATGGTGACGCCGTCTATGGGGATAAAGGGCACGACGTCGGCCGCGCCCATGCGTGGGTGCGCGCCTTGATGCTTGGTCAGGTCGATCACTTCTGCCGCTTTGCCCACTCCTCGGATGGCGGCTTCCTGAATGGCCTCGCGCTCGCCGACCAGGGTGATGACGCAGCGGTTGTGGTCGGCATCCATTTCACGGTCGAGCAGGTAGACGCCGGGCATCTTCATGGCGTCAATAATGGCGTCAACTTTGGACTTATCGCGGCCTTCGGAGAAATTGGGCACACATTCGACGAGCGTGGACATAAGGGATGAGCATAATGGTCAATCGAGTGGGGAAGCAAGGTGAGGTCCGTGGTGCCGGAAGGGGCGTTGACCACAGAGAATACCGGAGCAATCAGAGGCCGCTAGGGGCGGTGTCCACCGAAAAACTTTCCCACGCCCAGCCGCACTTGCACTGTGTTGACTCCCGGATTCGGCGTGGCCAGCCCCGCATTCGAGATGTGCATGTAGCGCAGTTCCAGGCTCCAGTTGTATTTCGCGCCCAGGATGTGCGTCCCGAAAGCGGCCTGGTCGGTGAAGTTCACGTTATTTGTCCCAGTAGGGACGTTGTGGCTGGTGAAGAGCAGGCCGCCGCAGAGTTCGAGGTAAGGGGACAGTCGTCGGTGGCGCTCGAAGTTCCACTTAAGGCCAAGCGGATCGAAGCCCACGCCGTACGCGGTGTTGGCAGGCTGGAAGACGAGGAAGGCAGGGACAGCGTCGACGGCATACTCGAAGCGTCCGCGAAGCAGTCCCGGGAGGTGTGCATCGGTGAGGACCCACCCGTAGCGCAGGCCGGCGTTGAAAACACCGGTGCGCGAGGTGCCTCCGGGGACCGAGTGGCCGCCGCCGCTCCAGATTTGGATTTCATTGCCGCCCTTTTCGGGCACGGTCTGCGCTGCACAGATGGCTGGCACGGCGAACAGGAGGACGATGAGCAGGGAAGTCCGGGACATGGGGAAGACTCACGATACAGGAAGCATGGGAGGGGAGACAACGCGCTCACTCGCGAGGACGGCGCGCACTACAAGCCGTCGCTCGCTGGCGCACGCCTTTCCGTGCGTGGATGCTCGGTGGCAAGCTGCAACAAATCACGGGCGACGCGGGCGTTGTTATGGCGGGCCACACCGGCTTCCTCCAGGTAATCTCCGAGAACCGGAATCACTCCCAGAGCTTCGATCGCGTCGAGGTCGGCCACAATCTGGCAGGCGCCTTCGATCTCGTACTTGGCTTTCATCTCGTCGGAGACCGGTGTGCGGTTGATCAGGGCGTAGTCGAAGAGTTGATCCTGAGCGTGGAGATTGAGCGCCCGGATGTGATCAGCGGCGGTCAACCCGAGGCTTTCGTTGGCCTGGGTCATCAGGTTGCACACGTAGACCTTCGTAGCCGGCGAGGCAACGATTGCCTGCGAGATGCCCTTTACCAGCAGGTTCGGAATCAGGCTGGTAAAAAGCGATCCCGGCCCGATCGTGATCACGTCGGCGTGGGCGATGGCGTCGAGAGTCTGCGGCATGGGCTCCACGTCGGGAGGGACCAGGAACAGTTCGCGAATACGCCCCTTGCTCGCGGTGATCCTGGTCTCGCCACGAACCCGCGTGCCGTCTTCCATGAGAGCTTCGAGTTCGATATTGGAAGTGGTGGCGGGATGAATGTGTCCGCGCGTCAGAAGAATTTCTGAAGATAGGCGCACGGCCTCGGAAAAATCGGAAGTGAGGGAAGTGAGCGCGGCGAGAAAAAGATTGCCGAAGCTGTGCCCCTCAAGGCCCGACCCCTTCTCGAAACGGTGGCGGAAGAGTTGCGACAGCAAGGCTTCATCTTCGCTTAGCGCGACAATGCAGTTGCGAATGTCGCCCGGCGGCAGCATGTTGAATTCCTTGCGCAGGCGGCCGCTCGATCCGCCGTCGTCGCTGACGGTGACAACCGCGCACAAGTCCCGGATGACCGGCGAGCCGGACGGCGTCGTGGGAATCTCAGAAGGTGAGAGAACGAAACGCTTCAGCCCTTTCAGCAGCGTGGAGAGGCCGGTGCCGCCGCCGATCGCGACCACTCGAAGTCCACGCTCGCGGGCGGTCTTGTCCGGGGAGGCGTTCTCAACGGCTTTGCTTTCCATCGAACCTTCCTTCGCGGCAGCGTTATGCAGGCTCGTCTTCGCGGAGGTCGGCGTCGGTTGCACCCAGTTCGGCGCCGGGATCCGGGTACAGAAGCTCGGTGAAGCGAGGATCCTCTGCCAGGTTCTGGAAGTCGGAATCGTTACGCGCCTGATAGCGCAGCTGCGGGTTCAACCGGAGCGCCTCGTCCAGACGCTTCAGCGCATCCTCGACGTGCCCGGTCAGACAATCGAGAGCGGCCAGACCATAAACGACGTAGTCCGCCTTGGGGGCCTGCTTGAGCAGCTTGTCGAGATGCTCACGGGCGGTCACGTAATCCCCGAGGTTCATCAGAGACACGGCGTAGTCGAAGTGCTCTTCCGTGGTCTTGAACTGGGTGGCGGTCGAACGCTCCAAGTGCTGGTTGCAGGTGTTCAGATGGACATTGGCACGATCGGACAACTCTTTTGCGGGTCCGGCGATCACCTTCTGAAAGTGGGGCTTGGCCTTGTCGAACTTGTGTTCCTGCATAGCGCGCAATCCCGCTTCATAGCTCTGCAGGGCCTGGGTGTAGCGGGGATCGTCCGCCATTGTCTTCTTTGCGGGTGCTTTCTGAGCCATGTGCAAAACTCTTCCTGTGCTCTTCGTAATAGGGAACTCCTTGCGCTCGTGCTTGGGAGCCGAACCTAAAGTATCACTCAAAGCGTGCCTGGAGGGCAATTCGGTACCCGTACCCAGTTGTCAGTACCCAGAAACGACGCCGCGGACCTGATGCGACGCATTGTGACAATGGACGGTTCGTGAGTCTAATAGGCAGTGAGGTACTGGCAACTGGGTACTGGCAACTGGCTACTGCAGTTGTCAGTTGATCGCCGCCGCCGACTGCAGATCGATCTGCTTCCACTCCCCCTTGATGATGCCGGCACGAATCTGCGACGCCGTCTTGCCCTTCTGCTTCTGCTGGTAGGAGTAATAGAGCTCCTTCAGGCAGGTGGCGCATTGGGCCCCATGGGTGTTCTCGAAGCAGCTATGCAGGCTGTTGTGACCCATGCGGTCGCAATAGCAGTAGCAGGGCTGCTGGTGCAGCACGGCCGGGATTCTCGACGCGAGCTCGTAAGCGTGGGTTTGGTACGGATACTGCGCGTCGGCTCCCCATAGCTGATCCTTGCCGAGGATCGGGGGCAGCTTCGCGTCTTTCGGCGGAGGCCCTGCATTGTAGGCGGGAACTCCGCCTTCTTCCTGAGAACTCGTCCACTGGGCCGACATGGTCAGGGTTACGAGAAAGAGGAATGCCAGGGTCAGGCCGCGGTAAAGCATCTTGTTGCCACGCAGAGGTCGTGAAGTCATGGATTCCCTCGGGTGCTGATATTGTAACCTGCCGCAAAATCTCCCGGAAGCCGCTTTCGCTGGTTCCCGCTGTACCAAAGTGTCGTACAACTCGCAACCCTGGTACTAGCTTCTGTATACAATAGGAACGCATGCCAGCACCTGCCAGCCCAGACCAAGCTCCTATTGCGCAGCCAGAAGTGGCTCCAGCCGACCCGGCCACGCAGCCCGCTCCAGGGACTACTGCCCCACGAATGCGCCCGGGCTTAGGCGTGTGGCTGCGGGACTTGTTCATCTCGCTGGCGATTTCCGCCTTCATCATCATTTTCATCTACCAGCCGGTCAAGGTCGAAGGCACCAGCATGATGCCCTCGCTCGACGACCAGGAGCGGATCTTCGTCAACAAATTCGTCTACCGGCTGGAATCGATTGAGCGCGGCGATGTAGTGGTCTTTCGCTACCCCCGCGATCCCTCGAAGAGCTACATCAAGCGCGTGGTCGGCGTGGCCGGAGACCGTATCCGCATCGACGGGGGGCAGGTCTATGTGAACAACGACGCGCTCGACGAGGACTACGTTCCTCCCGCCTATACGGATGCCCGCTCCTATCCGGAGACCGTCGTGCCGCCCAACTGTTACTTCGTTCTTGGCGACCACCGTTCGATGTCGAACGACAGCCGCGACTTCGGCCCGGTCAACCAGAGCTATATCTACGGCAAGGCCGTGTTCGGTTACTGGCCTGTGGATAAGCTGGGGCGCGTACGGTAGCGCCGTTCGTGATTTTCACAGCTTTCTTCAGCGGTACTGCGTTCTGTGCTTGGCCTCTGCTCAGTTCCTTGTTAAAATCTTTAAAATCCACTCCCTGGAGCGAGAATGCAGGCGATCCTTGCGCTGGAAGACGGCCGCGTCTTCCGAGGCAAAGGCTACGGAGCCAAAGGCGAATGCTACGGCGAAGTCGTTTTTAATACTTGCATCACCGGCTACCAGGAAATTTTCACCGACCCCTCGTACTCAGGACAGATTGTTGTCCTGACCAATCCAGAAATCGGCAACTACGGCACCAACCAGGAGGACAACGAAGCCACTCGTCCGTGGATCGAAGGTCTGGTCGTGCGCGAGTTCTCGAAAGTGAGCTCGAACTGGCGCTCGCAGCAGGTGGCCGAAGAATATCTGGAACAGTTCAAGGTGCCGGTGCTGTCGGACATCGACACACGCGCCTTGGTGCGGCATCTGCGCGACAACGGCGTCATGCGCGGCGTGGTTTCAACCATCGAGAGTGACACCGAGAAGTTGATCGCCAAGGCGCGGTCGATTCCAAAGATGGATGGCACCGACCTGGCTAAAGTCGTGAGCACAAGTCGGCCTTACGTGTGGGAAGTAGGGGAGCGTTCGCACGAGCCGACGGCGGTGGTTGGGGTAAAAGACGAGCCGGCGCGCTTTCATGTTGTGGCTTACGACTTCGGCATTAAGCAGAACATTCTAAGGAAGTTACGGGGAGAGGGTTGCAAAGTTACAGTTGTCCCGGCGCAGACTCCGGCGGAAGATGTGCTCGCTCTGAAGCCGGACGGAGTCTTTCTCTCGAACGGTCCCGGCGATCCCGAGCCCTGCACTTACGCGGTGGATTCGATTCGCAGGCTCATGGGGCGACAGCCGATCTTCGGAATCTGCCTCGGACATCAGCTCACCGGCATCGCCTTGGGCGGCAAGACCTTCAAGCTGAAGTTTGGCCACCACGGCGGGAATCATCCGGTAAAGCAATTGAAGACCGGCAAGATTGAGATCACCGCACACAACCACAACTTCGCCGTCGACCCGGATTCGCTGCCTGACAGTGAAGTCGAGTTGACCCACGTTGACTTGAACGACCAAACGCTGGAGGGATTGCGGCATAGGAATCTGCCGCTGTTCAGCGTGCAGTATCACCCCGAAGCCGCACCTGGACCGCATGATTCGCATTATCTGTTCAAGGAGTTCACCAAGATGATGGAGGAGTGGAAGGGGTGAACGCCCACGCAATCCCGAAGGTTGTGCGCCACGGACAGGTTGATCTGGATGCTTTTTTGCCCAAGGAATTGTGCAATCTGGGAGACCTTCAGACGGCCATTCCAGAGATTGCGAAGAATGAAGCGCTACTTGATCTAATTGAAAGCGCTGTTTCCCATATTCCGACGAAACACATCCTTGTTCACGGCGATGCTAGGCGGATGTCAAAGGAGGTCGTTGGGAAGGCCCACTTGGTGGTCACGTCACCTCCATATTGGACGCTGAAGCAATATCGCGACACTCCCGGTCAACTGGGTCATGTAGTCAACTATGACGAGTTTGTTCAGGAGCTAGATCAAGTTTGGCAGCAGTGTTTTGACTTGCTGGTTCCGGGTGGCAGGCTCGTTTGCGTGGTCGGGGATGTTTGCCTTTCGCGACGTAAGAACGAAGGCCGACACACAGTCGTGCCGCTACACGCCACAATTCAGGAACACTGCCGAAGGATTGGCTTCGACAACTTGGCACCCATCATCTGGCACAAAATTGCCAATGCAGCATACGAGGTAGAAAACGGAGGCGGTGGTTTCTTAGGAAAACCGTACGAGCCGAATGCCGTCATCAAGAATGACATTGAATTCATTCTGATGCAGCGGAAGCCCGGCGGTTATCGGGCCCCTGAGGACAGCGCAAGGGTTCTGAGTGTCATCTCCGCAAAAGACCATCGGACGTGGTTTCAACAGATATGGAACGGCGTCGCGGGAGCATCAACCAAAGACCATCCAGCGCCCTACCCCGTAGACTTGGCGGAGCGCATTATCAGGATGTTCAGTTTCGTCGGAGATACGGTGTTGGACCCCTTCATGGGTACCGGGACGACGGCCCTTGCAGCCTCTGGGTGCGGCAGGAACAGCGTGAACTTTGAAATTGATTCGACCTACCTCAGATTTGCGGCGGATCGACTGGAAGGGAAGCTATCGTCCCTGTTTGCCAATCCTGTTGTGGTTATGGAGCAAGAGTAAGCCTGTGAATGCAGAACTTGACCTAAAGCTCAAGAGTGCTGTCGCGCAATTCTGGTCCAGTCGGGAGACTCAGGCCCAGAAGCAGGGCCAGAAGACCGGTGTTCGAGACGCGGGAGCCTGAGCCGCTGTCACGGGTGGAAGTCAAATGGATGGATTTGTCAGCCTAGTTCGTGACTTGCTGGAAGAGTCGGGGATCGATCGCCCGGTAGTCTATTGTGAACGCTTCGTCGAACTTCCCGGCTGGTTCCGGCCGGAAAAGAAATGGGATCTTCTTGTGGTAGTGGAAGGCTGCTTGATCGCAGCGATTGAGTTTAAGTCCCAGGTGGGTTCCTTCGGAAATAACTTCAACAATAGAACTGAGGAAGCAGTCGGAAGTGCGTCTGATCTTTGGGCTGCATATCGAGAAGGTGCTTTTAAGCCGTCGGCGCGTCCTTGGCTTGGGTACTTGATGTTATTGGAGGAAGCGCCCGGTTCGACCCGGCCGGTCAAATCGCAGGAGCCACATTTCAAGGTTTTTGAAGAATTCAGGGCAGCGTCCTATGCAAAGCGCTACGAGATACTTCTGACAAAACTCGTTCGCGAGAGGCTGTATGACGCTGCTTGCTTCTTGATGTCAAACAGTTCCGATGGCCCGAAGGGCCACTACATTGAACCCGCGCCAGAGTTAGGATTTGCGAACTTCATTTCGCCGCTCTTGGCGAGGGCGATCGCCAACAAGAAGACGCAATAAATGCCCAAACGCACTGACATCTCGAAAATCCTGATCCTCGGCTCCGGGCCCATCGTCATCGGGCAGTCGGCGGAGTTTGATTACTCCGGTACGCAGGCCTGCAAGGCGCTCAAGTCCGAGGGCTACGAAGTGGTGCTGGCCAACTCCAATCCGGCCACGATCATGACCGACCCGGAATTTGCCGACCGCACCTACATCGAGCCGCTGACGCTCGAATATCTGGAAGAGATCATCCGCATTGAGCGCGAGATGTCGCCGGGTGCGGGCTTTGCCGTGCTGCCGACCGTGGGCGGACAGACCGCACTCAACCTAGCCATTGAACTTTCCGACGGCGGTGTGCTGGAAAAGTACAACGTCAATCTTATCGGCGCCAATGTTGAAGCCATCAAGAAGGCAGAAGACCGCCTCTTCTTCAAAGACGCCATGCAGCGCATCGGTCTCGACGTGCCCAAGTCCGCGTTGGTCAACAACACCAAGGATGGCCTTGAGTTCGCGGGAAAGATCGGATTCCCCGTGATCGTCCGCCCGTCGTTCACCTTGGGCGGCACCGGTGGAGGCCTTGCCTACAACCGCGAAGAGCTCGCGGAAGTGCTGGCCCGCGGTCTCGACCTCTCCCCAGTACACGAAGCTCTGATCGAAGAATCGGTGCTGGGCTGGAAGGAATTTGAGCTCGAGGTGATGCGCGACACCAAGGACAACGTCATCATCATCTGCTCGATCGAGAACTTCGATCCCATGGGCGTGCACACTGGAGACTCGATCACGGTGGCCCCGGCACAGACGCTCACCGACCGCGAGTACCAGGCCATGCGCGACGCTTCGATCGCGGTGATTCGGGAGATCGGCGTCGACACCGGCGGATCAAATATTCAGTTCGGCGTGAATCCGGAAACCGGGCGGATGGTGGTCATCGAGATGAACCCGCGCGTCTCGCGCTCGTCGGCACTGGCGTCGAAGGCGACGGGGTTCCCGATCGCGAAGATTGCCGCGAAGCTGGCCGTAGGCTATACGCTCGACGAAATTCCCAACGACATCACGCGCAAGACTCCAGCGTGCTTCGAGCCGACGCTCGACTACGTGGTGGTCAAAATTCCGAAGTGGCAATTCGAGAAGTTTCCCGGCGCGGACGAGAACTTGGGCCCGCAGATGAAGTCTGTCGGCGAAGTCATGGCCATCGGGCGCACGTTCAAAGAAGCGCTGATGAAGGGCATCCGTGCGCTCGACACTGGCAAGCGAGTGGGCGGCGGCAAGATCGAGCCCAAGATTCTGACGCAGCGCCTGGTGACGCCGCATCCAGAACGCCTGGCCTACGTGCAGTATGCGATCCGGCAAGGACACACGGTGAAGCAGATCGCCAAGATGACCTCGATGGACCCGTGGTTCCTCTACCAGCTAAAGGAAATCAACGACCAGCAACTGGAGCTGGAAAAACACCCGATGGAATCGATTCCCACCGAGGTGCTGCGCGAATCCAAACGCATGGGCTTTTCCGACGGGCGGCTGGCGGGAGTCTGGCGGCTCGAGGGACAGGAGAAGGTCCGCCACCTGCGTAAAAAGCACGGAGTGTTGCCCGTCTACAAGCGCGTAGATACCTGCGCCGCGGAATTCGAGAGCTACACACCGTATCTGTACTCGACCTACGAAGACGAAGACGAAGCTGCGCCGACTGCCAAGAAGAAAGTCATCATCCTGGGCAGCGGCCCCAACCGCATCGGGCAGGGAATTGAGTTCGACTACTGCTGCTGCCACGCATCGTTCGCGCTACACGAAGACGGCTTCGAGACGATCATGATCAACTGCAATCCCGAGACCGTCTCGACCGATTACGACACCAGCGACCGCCTTTACTTCGAGCCGCTGACGTTCGAGGACGTCTGGGCGATCTACCAGCACGAGACGTCAAAGGGCGCGCCGGTCGGCGTGATCGTGCAGTTCGGCGGTCAAACGCCACTGAACCTGGCACTGCCTCTCAAAGCTGCGGGAGTCAACATTATTGGCACATCGCCTGAGTCGATCGATCTTGCCGAAGATCGCAAGCACTTCAACAAGCTGCTGGAGGAACTCGATATTCCACAGGCTCCAGGAGCGATGGCGACCTCGATTGACGAAGCCACCGAGGGAGCCAAGCGGATCGGGTATCCCGTGCTGGTGCGGCCGTCCTACGTGCTCGGGGGGCGCGCCATGGTCATCGCATACGATGAAGAATCCATCGTGCGTTACATGAAAGAAGCGGTCGAGTACTCGCACGATCGGCCCATCCTGATCGACCACTTCCTGGAAGATGCGATCGAAGTCGACGTCGACGCTCTCTCCGACGGGGAAGATGTCGTGATCGGCGGAATCATGCAGCACATCGAAGAAGCGGGCATTCACTCCGGTGATTCCTCCTGCGTGCTGCCCGCCGTCGATATCCCCCAGCCGCTGCTCGATCGCATGCGCGAATACACGTTCAAGCTGGCGCGGGCCTTGAAGGTTGTGGGACTGATGAATATTCAGTTTGCCATCCCGCGCGGGAATGGCAACGCTGGCGGCAATGGCTCGGAGGGCGGCAAGGTCTACGTACTCGAAGTCAATCCCCGCGCCTCGCGCACCGTGCCCTACGTCTCGAAGGCTACAGGCGTTCCTCTGGCGAAGATCGCTGCTCGCCTCATGACCGGGCGCAAACTGCGCGAATTCCTCCCGGAAAACATCGAGCGACGCTCGGATCTCGACACGGGCAGTTGCTACTACGTGAA
This sequence comes from Terriglobia bacterium, assembly GCA_020073465.1. Classification (GTDB taxonomy): domain Bacteria; phylum Acidobacteriota; class Terriglobia; order Terriglobales; family Acidobacteriaceae; genus Sulfotelmatobacter. The sequence continues at coordinate 144,049 of JAIQFC010000008.1, read as the reverse complement.
GTCTCCGGTTTTCCCCTGGAACAAGTTCCCCGGGGTTGATACGGTGCTGGGACCGGAGATGAAATCCACCGGCGAAGTAATGGGCGTGGCCGATAATTTCGGTGAAGCTTTCGCCAAGGCCCAGCTCTCAGCCGGGCAGAAGCTGCCGACCCAAGGAGCGGTATTCCTGAGCGTAACCGACCACGACAAACGGAACGTTGCCGCCGTGGCCCGAAAATTCGTCGACATGGGATTCAAGTTAGTAGCGACGGCAGGCACTGCTGATGTGATCGAAGCTGCCGGGATGAACGTGGAGCGCGTCTATAAAGTCAAAGAAGGCCGTCCCAACGTGGTCGACTTCATCAAGGGCCAGCGCATCCAGTTGATCGTCAACACGCCGACGGGCCTGGAACCCTGGTTCGACGAGAAGGCCATTCGCCGCGCCGCAGTCACCGCGCGCATCCCCACCATTACGACTCTCTCGGCAGCGCGTGCGGCAGCGGAGGGTATCGCTGCCTTGCAGCGCGGAGAGGTAAACGTCCAGGCGCTGCAGCAACTGCACGCCGATCGCCGAGCCGACATAGCGCACTAGGGAACGGGCTACGCCGCATTAACGAGTCGTCCCCTTAGTCCCAGACACCCAAAAAGCGGAATGTGGAGGGCATGCCTCCACATTCCGTTGTCGGAAGCGCTACAAACTTCGGAGGAAGTTCAGCAGGTCCTGTTGTTGTGATGGACTTAACCCGTCGTAATTCGTGATTACAGCGTTGCCTTCCGATCCGCAAGACGTACCGGAAGTCCCTGGGGAAAAGAGTTTCGTGGTGTTCGTCAGCACGTTGAAACTCTGAGATGTCGAGACCGTTGTGCAATTTGTGGTTGAACTGAAATGCGCCTGGATCGCAGCCACCAGGTCTGTGGTGCGACCGTCATGCAGGAAGAACAGGCGCTGGCCAAGGCCCCAGAGCGGTGCGGTTCGGAACTGATCCGGTCCAGCCGCCCCCTGACTGATGCCGTCGGCGAGGTTCGCTCCCATGTGATGGAGGGCGAAATCCGAGTACGGGTTGTAGGTAAAGTGCGACATGCCGGTGAAGGGCGATGTCCCGGTCGTGAGGGAGGTCGAGTGGCAAAGATTGCACCCGATCTGGTTGAACAGCTTTGCACCATTCGTGGTGGAGGCCGTGGGTGGAGCCGGAGTCGGCGGCGCCAGCAGACGCATGAACGCGGCGAAGTTCACCAGATCCGAGGACATCTCCGAGAGCGTTCCGGTCGTGCTGCCATGGTTGAGGATGTTGCTCGAATCCTCCGGCGTGGCATTGAAGTTGCACGCGGCGTTGGTACCGCGTTCATTGGGGAAGGCCTCGTTGGTGACGCCTTGCTCCACGTTGTAGGCTTCGCCGGCGAAGACCAGCAATGACTTGTTCTGCGCCTTCCAGCCGAACCTGGTGATGCTGCCATCGTTGCCGCTGGTATTGAAGCTGCCACCGATGCCGAGACTGGCTCTCGAGCTGGCCGTTGCATTCAGGTTCGAACGCAGCGTGGAGTCGGAGGTGTCCTCGACCAGCCCCAGGCCGAACGTTGGCGTGGGAATCCGGAAGATCACGTTGCCCCGCGAAAGTTCCTTGGCAAACGCGGGTTGGGCAAGGGTACAGCCGGGAGCATCGGTGCGGCCCTTGATCGTGTAGAGGGCATGAACTCCCCCGTCGGGGGGCGACGAGAAGTTCGTGGAGTCGGTGAGGATGAATCGCGCCTCACGGACCGGACCGTTGGCAGTGATGAACGAGGGAACAGAGTTGGCGGCACCATCGAGCTTGGCCAGCGCCACTTGCGGGTTGGGAACCGGGGTCTGAGGGCTGATCAATCCCGGGCTGCTCCCTCCAACCGCAGGTTGAGCATGACACTGGGCGCAGCTGTTGCCGTTAAAAGTTGGCCCCAGTCCTTTCCCTGCCTCCAGTGTTCCGGTAACCGAGTCGGTCTCAACAAACCGTCCCATGGCCTGGTTGAAGAGAGTTTGTTCGTCAGCATTGAGGGTGGAGAAGAAGTTTCCCGCCGCGGCCGGACCGCCTCGGGGGCCGGGATCGGCGGCCTGCGCGTGAGCTGTGGGGAGAGCCGTGGCGACCAGGAAACTGGCCGCCAATACGGCCCATAGGCGGTGGGAACGGCTTCGTTCACCTCGCATTGGGGGGAGAGACTGCATTGAGCGGAGCATAGCTCCTCCTTGGGGCTTGGTTTTGGTGAATAGGGTGCTGCAGTCGGAATGGCGCTGGTGAAGCGTGTTGACTCTGGACCGTGGGCGCAGGGGAGTCCAGATTCAGCGTGCTGAGTTTTTCATCCGCAAACCTTCTCGGGCGCAAAGAAAATCGTTCCGCTTTACGGCCTCGGAACAGCGCCATCCAGAGGAGTCTGCGAATCCGATTGTTTTGTGGCTGCTACGGGCCTCTTCGCGGAAGGGCTTGAGGTAATCGGCAGGACTAAGACCCCTCGGAAATTTTCGGAAAACCGAAAAGGGCAGCATAGCCAGCGCACTCCCAGCCTGTTGGCGCCCGCAGAAGAAAAGGGTGCGGAGAACCGCACCCAGGTCTCGTCACGGTGATTTCAGTTCCCAGGATCCTGGCTAGTTCGAGTCTCCCACTTTCTGACGACTGGCATTGGGGTTCGTAGATTGAACCACCGTCACCGGGGCTTGCAGCGTGAAGTTCAGGACCGTCTCCGAAGGCAGCTTGATCTGCTGGCCCTTCGTCGCTGCCTGCACGCCACCGCCGATGCCACCACCAGCTGCGGCTCCGATGGCTGCGCCCTTACCGCCCCCTGCGATGGCGCCAATGATCGCTCCAATGGCCGCGCCGCCGCCCACTTTTTCCGCGGTGTTCTTGCCGCGCGAGCTGCCCGTTTTCTTGTACTCGTCGGTCTGAATGTTGTAAGTCCGGCCGCCGGCTGTGATGCTGTCCAGCTGCAACACCACCTGCGATTGTCCCGCGAACTTGCCGGCGCTTTTCACGTCGACAAGATGGCCGACAACATCGACGCCCGCTGGCAACACCTCTTCACCGTCCGAGGTGATTGGGACATTGAGCGTGGCGTGAAAGGTGTCTCCAGTCTTGTTCTTCTCGCTGTCGATTGCGTCGACCAGCCGAATGGAGAACTGCGTCCCCTGATCGACAATGAACTTCTTCGGAGCGGGCGGAGGCGGAGGCGTCGCCGGCTGCGCCACCTCTGGAGCTGACGCGGGCGCACCGGTATTGCTGGCGCTGGCGCTGGGCTCGGGAGGTACGGAGTCGCCACTGCTTGCCATCGAACTGTCAGCACGACTGTGCGACTTGCGAGATTTCTTGTTGGGGTTTGGCTTGGCATTTTCCTGTTTTGGCGGGGCAATGGTCGGCGTGGCCTCGGTGGCCGGTGGCGGTGTGCTCGAAGCCACGTCAGGTCCAACCTTCAGGTTGTTGATGACCTGCGTCACACCCGGCACGGATGCTGCTTGCTTGGAGGCAGCCTCGCGCTGGGCGTCGTTATCGACCGTTCCCGAAAGCGTAACCATTCCCTTGCTGGCTTGCACAGTCAGTTGCTTGCCCGAGAGACCGGAATCCTGGCTGAACTTGCTTTGAATGTCGCTGGATACTTTTGCGTCATCCGGTTTGGAGGCGCAGCCCACGCCCAAACTCAGGATGACAGCAAGGACACATAAAGACAGGGAAGTTCTCTTCATACTCGACTCCTCAGGTTGTCTAACAATGAGCACTAGACCCTTAACTACAGTTTAGATGCAGGCGGGTGCTTTTGCAGATGTAAATTGCCCCTTAGGAAGAAGCCGGGAGTACCTTCGCGAAGACTTGCCGGAAGGATGGAATTGGCTGAGAGAGGCCGGGCTGTACCAGCCGGTGTCCCATCCCTAGTGAATGAACTTGTAATCGACGATCGAAGCGGCCAGCCCCACAACGCCCTCTTCGGGTTCTTTCTCTTTTTTGGGCTTGTTGCGCATGATGCGTCCCTGGCATACCACGTTGCTGTTCTTCTGCCCCGAGATTTCCTCGGGCATCTCGAAAACCATCTCCACCAGGGCATTCACCGGCAGCTGCTGCGGACCGAGGAACAGCACACCGCTCTGGCTGATGTTCTCGATGACTCCCTCGTACCACGTGCTGGTCTTGTTGACGCGGTAGCGCAGCGGCAGGTCGAGCTTCAGGCGCCGGGCGCGCGGCACCCAGGAGGGCCGTTTTTCGCGCGAATGGCTGCGCCGGATGCCGGTCTCCGGCTTGGCATGCTCCACGCGCTCGGTACGGCGCATGGTCGTCCAGTCGTACTTGTATTCCGCGGCACAAATCAGGCAGACCTGGTAGTAGTTGCCGTCAGCCCCGCGACGCGGCCAGGAGAACTCGTGAGAGCAGCGCCCAAGCATAAGCACATCCATGAATTTTTGCGGCATGTTGGTTACTTCCGGGTCAAACAGAGCCTCGGACGCAGGCCCATCATCTCGCGAAGGCCTGACTTTGGGTAGGTTACTTTCGTGCAAGAGATCCCACGGAGGGCGAGGCAAGTCCCGCGGATGGAATGAGTTACGCTGTGGATGGTTTTCCCGTAAGAGATCAGGGCGAAGCTTCCACGTTGAGCTTCCGGAATGACGGTACCCTTGCAGCCGGTACTCGGGGACCGTCGCGAGGCCGTGTATTATCCCCCTATGAGCGACAGCCCGCCGGACGTAGCCGCGTTTGTCCTCGCTGGCGGCAAGAGCACTCGGATGGGCACGGACAAGGCCTTCGTGGCGTTCGACGGGCGCTCACTGCTGGCACGGGCGCTGGACTTGGCGCGGTCGGTTACACCTGACGTGTACATTGTCGGCGACTCGGCGAAGTTTTCCGCCTTCGCTCCCGTCGTGGAAGATTTATATCGTGACTGCGGGCCGCTGGCGGGGATTCACGCGGCGTTGCGGACATCTACGAAGGAGTTGAATCTCATCCTGGCGGTGGATGTGCCGTTTGTGTCGCTGGCGCTTCTGCACTATCTGATTCGGCGGGCACAAGATTCGTCCGCCGCTGTCACCGTGCCGCGGGCCGGTGGAGGCTGGCAACCATTGTGCGCTGTGTATCGCCGTGAATTTGCCGATGCGGCTCAGAGCGCGCTGCAGAGAGGCGACTACAAGATCGATGCCTTGTTTGATACCGTGAAAGTGCAGGTGATCGAAGAAGAGGAACTAACCGGCGCGGGATTTTCACCAAGAATCTTCCGCAACCTGAATACGAAGGAAGAATTGGAAGCGGCCAAAAGCTAAGAGCCAAGAGCTAAAAGCTGAAATGCCCGATACCCCACAACCCTACATTGAGTTTCAGCACGTCTCGAAGGCGTTTGGCGATAATGTCGTGCTCAACGACGTCAGCTTCGACGTCCTGCCGGGCGAGACCGTGTGCATTCTTGGGCGCAGCGGCGTGGGGAAGTCAGTCGCGCTGCACAATATTATGGGCTTTTTGAAGCCGGACTCGGGCCGCGTCATCGTTGCCGGCGAAGACATCACGGACTACACGGAACAGCAACTGCAGGGAATCCGCAAGAAAGTCACCATGGTTTTCCAGAACGGCGCGCTCTTCGACTCACTCTCGGTGGGCGAGAACGTGGCCTTCCCCCTGCGTGAGGCTCGGGAACTGGGCGAAGACCAGATTTACCAGGTGGTCGATGGTTTGCTCGAAATGGTAGGCGTCAAGGAAATGCGCGATTTGCTGCCCTCCGATCTCTCGACCGGAATGAAGCGCTCGGTCGCCATTGCGCGGGCCCTGGCAGCGCGGCCGGAATGCGTTCTCTATGATGAGCCGACCACCATGGTCGATCCGCTGATGGCACAGCTTCTCGGGGACCTGATCAAGCGCCTGAAGATTCAGTTGAACCTGACCAGCATCGTGGTCACGCATGACATGCGCCTCGCCAAGAAACTGGGCGACCGGATCGTTTTTCTTCACGAGGGCACAGCCATCTTCTTCGGCACTTATGCAGAAATGGCGCAGTCGCGCGAGGAGATCATCCAGGAATTCCTGGAACTGGATGAGCTGAAGATTGAAGCGTGAACAGCAGTGGCCAGTGGCTAGTGATCAGTGGCCAGTTCAACTGAAGGGGCCGTCGTACCGGAACGAACTATCTGAGCAACTGTTGTTGGCTTGTGGACACTGAACAGTGGACACTGACCACTAGCCACTGGTCACTGGCCACTTTCTTCAAAACCCTTCGCTCACCAACTCCTCAATCGTTAGCGAGCTCTCCGCCGGCTCTCCCTTCATCATCTTTTCCACGTATTTCGCGATCAGGTCCGCCTCGAGATTGACCGGGTCGCCGGGCTTTAGCGAATTGAGATTGGTCAGTTCGACCGTATGCGGGATGATGGCAATTGTGCAGCGGCAATCTTCGATCTTGGCAACTGTCAGGCTGATGCCCTCAAGCGAAATCGAACCTTTGTACACTGTGTACTTTTCCACCTCGGGCGGCAGTTCGATGTGCAGCCACCAGTTTTCCGAGTCTGCAATGCGTTCCATGGCGATGACCTTGCCGACGCCGTCGACGTGGCCCTGCACAATGTGTCCGCCGAAGCGGCCGTCCGCCTTCATGGGCAGCTCGAGATTCACCAGCGCGCCTTCGTGGATGCGCGAGAACGAAGTTCGCACCCAGGTTTCCGGAGCTAGATCGGCGCAGAACGAGCCCGGCTTGATGTCGAGCGCAGTCAGGCAGACTCCGCTCACAGAGACCGAATGCCCGGTTCCTAACTCCTTCGGGGTATTCACCGCCGCGATGGTGATGCGGCGGTTCTCGCCGCGTTGCTCAATCCGAGTGACGCGTCCAACTTCTTCAACAATGCCAGTAAACATGAAGACCTCCAGGATGACCTACCATCATAAACCTCCGGGCGTGTGCAAAAAGCAATTGGCAATTAGCAGTTGGCAGTTGGCGACTAGTTCAAAACTCCCTGGCTACCCCGTGTGTCGGGTCCGGATTGAACGCCAAGCGCTAACTGCTAATTGCCAATTGCTGAGTGCCTCAATCTCCGTATGGGTCGCGGAGATAGCCTTCCACCGCGAAATCCTCTCCGAAGCGATGCAGATGCAGCGATTTCACCTGCGCGGCTTCGCTCATACGGTGGAAACCCGGTCCAGCCGCGAACGGGATCGAGCCCGTGCCGGCAAGAATCTTCGGCGCGTAGTAGAGAAACACTTTATCCACGACTCCGGCCGCGAGCGCGGTCCAGTTGACGGTTGCGCCGCCTTCGATCATCACGCTGGTGATTTCCAGTTCTCCCAGGCGGCGCAGGATGGCAAGCATATCTGGACGCCCGTCAGGCATGGTGGCCGGAAGCTTCTCGACGCGCATGCTCCGCTCCTGAAGTTGTACTTTCTTCTTCTCGTCTTCGGCCGAGCAAAAGACCAACACATCGCTGGCGCCCGGCCTGGCACTCGTGACGCTCTGTACCAGTCGGGACTCCAGAGGTAGGCGCAAACGCGAGTCGAGAATCACGCGCAACAAAGGGCGTCGCCGCGGGCGGCCGCTGCGGTCGGTCAGCAGCGGGTTATCGGAAAGAATGGTCCCCACTCCTACCAGCAGGGCATCGTGCTGATGCCGTAACTCCTGCACATGGGCTCGCGCAACTTCGCTGGTAATCCACCCGCCGGGAGGCGTGCCGTCCGCGTGCTGCAGAGCATCGGCCGGAGGAGGAGCGATCTTGCCATCCAGCGTCATTGCGGCCTTGAGTGTCACCAGTGGCACGCCGTGGCGGATGTAGCGCGCGAAGCTTTCGTTCAGGCGATGCGCTTGTTCTTCAAGCCGGCCAGCTTCCACGTGTACGCCCGCACTCCGCAGTCTCTCGAATCCACGCCCGCTCACCAGCGGATTGGGATCGGGCATGGCGGCGACCACGCGGCGGATTCCGGCCGCGATTACTGCTTCGGTGCATGGCGGGGTACGGCCATGATGCGAGCAGGGTTCCAGGTTGATGTATAGCGTTCCACCTTTTGCCCGGCTGCCGGCATGTTCGAGCGCAAGGACCTCGGCGTGTTTCACGCCATCGTAGGTATGTGTGGCAGTGCCTGCAACGTTGCCACCGGGGTCCACAACGACCGCACCCACATAGGGATTGGGCGAAGCCAGGCCAATGCCCTGGCGGGCAAGATCAAAGGCGCGGTGGAGAAACTGTTCGTCAGCAGCGTGATCGGCCATGGAATCCATTCACCACGGAGACACGGAGGCACGGAGAAAGATAATCAAAATGCAGCGACAGGCTACAGTTCGCGCGGTGGGAAGGCGTCAGCTGGATAATCCCCCCCGTTCTTCCGGCGCGACCGCGCCAGACCTGCGATTTGGCCCCATTCCGCGTGGCACCGGGACGAACGAAAACGGATCTTCAGCTGGATCGGCCGGTGCTTTCGGGCGAAGAAGCCTGGGCAACAGCCACCAAGCAAGGCAAAGAGCAGCAACGGCGGACAGGACATCGAGAAAAGCTGTCATGCAAGGTTTTCTCCGTGCCTCCGTGTCTCCGTGGTGAAAAACAGTTTCTATTCAAATAGAGAGTCGACAAATTCCTTCGGGTCAAACGGCAACAGGTCGCCCGCCTTCTCGCCCACGCCGACAAACCGCACCGGCAGCCCCAGTTCGCGCGAAATCGCGACGACGACCCCGCCCTTCGCGGTGCCATCAAGCTTGGTGAGCACGATGCCGGTGACGCCCGCCGACTGCGTGAACAGGCGCGCCTGCTGCAAGCCATTCTGGCCTGTGGTCGCGTCCATCACCAGCAATGTTTCGTGGGGAGCGCCCGGAATGATGCGCTGCGCAGTGCGCCGCATCTTCTCAAGTTCTGCCATCAGGTTAGTCTTGGTGTGCAGACGTCCCGCCGTATCGACGATGACGTAGTCGGTTTTGCGTGCGGTCGCGGCTTGCAGGGCGTCGAACAGCACTGCCGCAGGATCTCCGCCGGGTTTGGTCTTGATGACCTCGGTGCCGGTGCGCTGTCCCCAGATTTCCAGCTGATCGATCGCTGCAGCACGAAAAGTATCTGCGGCACACATGAGGACATTCTTCCCCTGCGAGCGAAATACCTGAGACAGTTTTCCGATCGTGGTGGTCTTGCCGGTACCGTTCACTCCGACGACAAGAATCACCTCCGGCGTGCCCTCCACTTTCTCGACTGGCCGCGTGTTCGCCGTACTGAGAATGGCCAGCAACTCTTCCTTCAGCAGACGCTTCAATTCCTGCACGTCCTTGATCTGCTTGCGGTCAGCCTTGTCGCGCAGCCTCCCGAGAACTTCCTGCGTGGTTGTCGTCCCCAGGTCGGCGCCGATCAGCGTGGCTTCCAGGTCGTCCAGCGTGTGGCGGTCAATTTCCTTGCCGAAAGCGACCACTTCCTCAATGCGCTCCGTGAGGTTCTCGCGAGTGCGCGTGACCGCTTGTTTCATGCGGTCAAGGAAACCGGTTTTCTTTTCTTCCTCGAGGCTGCCGAACAGGGTCTGAATCATAGAAGAGGCCAAGAAACCATTATAGCGGGCGGGCAGGACTGTCCCTTTGAGGGCAGCTCAAAAAGGGAACTGAACTAAACGCGGGTTCGCTCAAGCACGGAGGAGTCAGGGGCAGTTGCTGCAGGTGCAGTGGCCGGCGTGGAAACGCTCGCCGTCGGCGAAGCGGTGTTCGCGGTAGGGCTGGTCGCCGGCCGCTTGATGACAAAGCGTTGAATCTTGATCTCTCCGCGCTGGTACACCGCCATCAAAGCCGCGACCGGCACTGGATCAAGCCGCTTCCCGGCGAGATTCTGAATAATCTTCAGTGCGTCCTCGGGCGTGTGCGCGTGCTGGTAAGGGCGGTTCGTGGTCAGCGCATCAAATGTGTCGGCGACAGCGATCACTCGTGCCAGCAGCGGAATCTGGTCGCCTTGCAGACCGTAAGGATATCCCCGGCCATCGAGGGCCTCGTGGTGCAACTCGATACCAGGCAGCATTTCCGCCAGTTGCGTGACCGGACGCAGGATGTTTGCCCCCTTGGTCGTGTGCGTCTTCATCACTTCGAATTCTTCCGCAGTCAGCGCGCCCGGCTTCTTGAGGATCTGGTCTTCGATGCCGATCTTGCCCACGTCGTGGAGTTGCGCCGAGATCTGCAGGGTCTCCATAAAAGAAGCCGGCAGGGCCATCTCTTTCGCAATCAGCAGCGAATAGCGCGTGACGCGATCGGAGTGACCGCGCGTGTAGGGATCCTTTTCGTCGACCGCTCCGGCCAGCATCTGAATCGATCCCATGAACAGAGCCCGGTTTTCGTCTGCGGCACGCTTCAGGTCTTCGACAAAATGCTCAAGCTCTTCTGACATGGTGTTGAAGGTTTCGGCCAGTTCGCCGATTTCGGTACGGCTCCACAGATGAACGCGTTGCGAGAAGTCGCCGCGCGCGATCGCCCGGCTCGACTCAGTCAGAACCTCCAGGGGGTTCGTGATGCGCCGCGCTGCAAAAATGCTGACTCCGATGCTTAGCAGCACCGCCAAAAGCGCCAGCAGGCGGGCAGTTCGCTGCATCTCGTAGACTCCGCGGTAGGCTTCACGCCGTGGCTTCTGCACCACGACGGCCCAGTTCAGCGCCGTGACCGGACTATAAGTGCCGAGCATTTCCTCGCTGTTCTTGCTGTCGCCGACGGTGAATTCCTTGGTGGCCGCCAACTGGGCCTTGTTGCCGCTGTCCACGAAGTTCCGCACAATCTCCAGGTTCTTCATGTCCTGCCCGGTGATAAATTCAGGGGTGGCCGAGGCTACCAGGCGACCTTGCGCGTCGACCACGTAGGGAGTCAGGCCTCCGCCACTGACCTCCTGCAAGCGGTGGATCAAGAATTGAAGATCCACCACCGAAGCGATCATGCCCAAGAACCGCTGGCCGTACATGACCGGAGAACTCACCAGGAATACGGTGCGAGAGGACTTGCCCTCGCCAACCACCAGTGCTTGTCCGCTATAGACACGTCCGTCTCGCGCCGCGGCATAGGCGCGCTCGAGCTCCCGTTGCAGGAAGGCGTCCGGCGCGATGCGGCCCGCGGAGATGCCTTTGGCCTCTGAGTTGAGGAGCGTGGCATAGGCGATCTCGTCGGAGGAGGAAACGAAGTTTTCCAGCAGAGCGCGCAGTTCGGGAGTCTCAATATTCTTCTCGCCGATGTCCCCGCCACTGGCCACCTGGATGGCCGAGGAGAGGTTCGCCAACATCATGCGTAAGGAGCGCTCGTGCTGCGAAAGATCGTCCGCCAGCGACCGCGTCACCGCGTTCTGCAGCAGCATCTCGTTGGTCTTCAGGCGGTCCCGGTTAATGGCTTCCACCTGGGACGAATAGAAATACATCGGGATAATGCTGATCACCAGAAGCACACCGAGGATTACATACAGAATCGGGATGCGCGCGGGGCTGGCGATCTTGAAGGACAAATCTCTCCCTTCACTCCTCGTGGGCGCCGACGGCGAAGTAGACGCAGGTTTCAAGTTCTGGAACCTAAATTTTAACGGGGAACTGGGTGGTTCGGCTGAAAACACGGGCCAGCGGACATTACCAAAGTACCATGCAAACCGGGCTCTGGACGCGGATTTGGCAGGCAAGACAGACGTCAGACGTCGGCCCTCGGACCTCAAAATCAAGAGCTTAGGGTTAAAAGCCAAATAGCTAAAAGCCAAGAGCTAGGAGCCAAACGCCGAACTCTCGCTCTTGCCGCTCCTCGTCATCAGCTCATAGATGGCATCGCGGGGAGCTTTGCCCTGATGCAGAATGGCATGCATCTGCTCGGTGATCGGCATTTCGACGCCGCGCACTTGGGCCAGTCCTACCGCCGCGGTCGTGGTAAAGATTCCCTCCGCCACCATTCCGTGCATGCCGGTGACGATCCCCGGTAGCTTTTTTCCGCGGCCCAACTCGATGCCCACACTGCGATTGCGCGACAGCCCACCCGTGCAGGTCAGCACCAGGTCGCCAAGACCTGCCAGTCCGGCCATGGTTTCGGCACGCCCGCTGCAAGCCACCACCAGCCGGGTCATTTCGGCCAGACCACGCGTGATGAGCGCCGCGACCGAGTTGTGGCCCAGTCCAAGGCCATCACTGATGCCCGCCGCGATCGCAATAACATTCTTGAGCGCTCCCCCAAGTTCCACCCCGATGACATCCGTATTGGTGTACACGCGAAAACTGGGATCGCTGAATTCCCGCTGGATCGTACTTCCAAGTTCAGCATCGGCCGATGCGACGGTCACCGCCGTGGGATCGCCACGCGCGACTTCCTGAGCGAAGGATGGTCCGCTCAACGCGCAGACCCGCGGTGCATTCCCGCCCCCACCCTGCAGGACTTGGGAGATGACCTCCGTCATGCGCAGCAGGGAACCCTCTTCCAACCCCTTGGTCGCACTGACGATGCTTGTCCCAGGCCGCAGAAGTGGCCGCATCTTTTCGAATAGCGCCCGGCAATGTTGGGACGGCATCACACTGACCACAATCTGTGCGCCTTCGAGCACCGTCGCCAGATCATTGCTCACGGTGACCGAGTGCGGGATGGTGCGTCCAGGAAGGAACCTCTCGTTCACACGCCGCTGTGTGATCGATTCACAGACTTCTTTCTCATGAGCCCACAGACGGACGCGATGCGAGCCCTTGCGGCCCAGGACGATCGACAGCCCCGTACCCCACGCTCCCGCGCCGATCACGGCAATCTCGCTCATGCGGGCCTCGATCCAATTCGATTTTCCGTACCCGCCAGCAGGCGCCGGATGTTCTCGTGATGTTTGGCAACGATCAGCAGGGAAGCCAGCGACATAAGTCCCAGAGCCAGCGGAGTGTCGCCGTACTCGTGCAGCAGCCAAGCCGCTACGGGAAACGCCACTACTGCCACGATGGATCCGAGAGAGACATAGCGAAAGACGAGGACGACGGCGAGAAAGATTCCAGCCGCGACCAGGACGGCCTTAGGGGCAATGACGACGAATGAGCCCAGTCCGGTGGCGACGCCCTTGCCGCCGCGAAATTTCAGCCAGACAGGAAACATGTGGCCGAGCAAGGCGAACAGCGCTGCGACACCCGCGGCCACGAGGGATGAAGCTGCGAGCGGCGGATTGCGGTGCCAGGCAACGTGCGACGAGGCTATGCTCAGGACAGCTGGCGGGTTCAGCAGGATTCCGATCGCCACCGATACCGTCCCCTTCAGTGCGTCCAACAGGAGCGTCAACACCCCAAGCAGCGGCGACTTGCGCGAGACATTGGTGGCACCGATGTTGCCGCTGCCGCTCTGGCGCACGTCTTCACCACGGAAGATACGCACCAGCAGGTAGCCGAAGGGAATCGACCCCAGCAGGTAGCTCAACACGGCGGTAAGTAGAATCGATCCCATTCTTCCCGGTCGGGACGCACCTTACTTCAACGCGAATCCTACCAGCTTCGTGTACTTCGATCCTTTCGGCGATAACTTGCTCTGGTACAGAAAGAACTCGCGGGCCGTCATGGTACCAAACTCGGGTGCGGGAATTGCAGCGAGCTTTTCCTGCAGCCGTTGGAAGCCCGGGTTGGGACCATCCTCCTTGCGCCACTTCGGTGAGCCCGATCCACCCTTGCCGCGAGCCAGCGTCAGATGTGGACTGAACGCGTGCTCCTCCTTGAGAATTCCCAGCGTCGCCATCCGCTCATCGATGGCGGCCGCCAGCGATGCCAGCGGCGGCCCCGCCTCGATTCCAATCCAGAAGACCCGAGGCGCCTTGGCGCTGGGAAAGAAGCCATATCCACGAAACTGAAGCTCCACTGCATTGGCCCGGATGCCTCCAAGTTCGTGCTTGATCTCCTCGACCGCCGCTTCAGACCTTTCGCCAATAAACTTCAGCGTAACGTGCAACGACTCCGGCCGTACCCAGCGCGCATCCGGCGCAAACCCGCTTACGCCTTCGACGAAACGAGCGATACGCTGCCGAATGCCGTCATCGATGTCGAGAGCGATGAAGATGCGCATGAAGTCGGCTCTTAGCTGTTAGCTCTTGGCTCTTAGCTCACACCTCCTCATGCCTTGACCGATTTGGTTGAGGCATCTTCGGCCCAGCTGCGTCCTGAGCGCTGCAACGGGAAAGCTAAGAGCCAAGAGCTGAGAGCCAAAAGCTGGTTACATCAATTTCCTTCTCACCAGATCCAGCGCCATCGTCGACGCCAGCCAGCGGACGCGCTTGCGATCGCCGGGAAAATTCCGCTGGACCACCTCGGTGCCGCTGTCGCTGGCTACCGCGTGAAACACCAGGCCGACGGGCTTTTCCGGAGTTCCACCGGTTGGCCCCGCTACTCCGGTGATCCCAACTCCGAGCGTTGACTCACAGCGGTATCGGATCCCCTCCGCCAGGGCCGCCGCCACTTCGCGGCTTACGGCGCCGTGCCGTTCAATCATGTCGGCGGGCACGCCGGCAAGATCGGATTTCAGTTCGTTCGAGTACACGATAGCCCCGCCCAGAAAGTACCGGGAACTTCCACTGACCGACGTGATGCGCTCGGCCAGCAGCCCGCCTGTGCACGACTCCGCAACCGCCAGCGTGGCATTGCGCATCTGCAGCCAGTATCCGACGATCTGCTCCAGCGACTCGCCGTTGCGCGAGAAGACAGCATCGTCCAGTTCATCTTCCACCGCGCCCGCCACCTCGTCGGCGCGTTGCTGGGCGGCTTCCCGAGTCGGGGCGCAGGTCTTGAAATGGAGTTGAATCTCTCCCGCACCCGCCAGAATCGTGGTGTCAACGTCGGGATAGCGCTTGTAGATCGGGGCCACCCGCGCGTCGACCGCCGACTCTCCCAGCATCGCCACCTTCAGCACTCGCGTCGCCAACGACGCAGGCGGAACCTTGGATCGCAGTCGCTCACGAACCTCAGCCTCAAACAACGCCTTCAGTTCATGCGGAGGCCCCGGCAACAGCACGACGAGACGCTCGCGCCCGTCGAACTTGCCACTCAACCACTGTCCAGGAGCAGTTCCGTTTGCATTCGGCAGCAGAGTGGCCCCATCCAGAACGTCGGCCTGCTTGGCGTTGTTGGGAGCCATCTTCCAGCCCCGCGCTGCGAAGCGCTCCTCCAGCCTCTTCAGAATCTCCGCATCCCGCTTCAGCCCAAGCCCCAGCGCTTCGGCCACGGCCTCTCGGGTCAGATCGTCTTCCGTAGGACCCAAGCCGCCACTGAAGAGAACAATGTCGGAACGGTAGAGCGCGTGCTGAGCCGCCGCGACCAGACGCCGCAGATTGTCGCCCACAATACTCTTGAAAATGACCTCGACGCCAAGCTGGTTGAGTTGCTCGGTCAGATAAAGCGAGTTGGTGTCCGTGCGGAAAGGAGTGAGCAGTTCGGACCCTACAGCGATGATCTCGGCATTCACGCGTTAGAAGTTTAAATGAAAACCGCGGAGGGTGAGGAAGCGAGCAAGCCCCGGCTCATTCCGGCAGCAGCGGCAAGCCCTGAATGTTCCAGGACAGATGGTGCACCGCGTTCGTAGTCGCCAGAATCACGGAGCGTCCCGGCGCAAAGGCCAGGCCCACCAGTCCCTGGCCGGCAACTTCCAGATTGGCCTTGCCGTCTGGCGTGAGTCTCACCACCCCACGTTTGCCCGAGAGCGATGCCGCGATGTATAGATTCCCCGTCACATCGAAGGCCAAGCCTTGAGGTCTTCCCAGTCCGCGGTAGAACGTGGTTACTGTGCCGTGCGGGTCAATCTTGTACACGCTGTCATAGCTGGAGGTCGTCGGCCCGGTGACAACAAGATCGCCGGAGGGACTGAATGCCAGGTGATACGCCGACACGCTGGGTTCCAGCGTGGCGAAGACGAAAACCTGCTGGTCGCGCGCAATCTTGAAAATCGTCCCGCTGCGATCGCCGACATAAAGGTTCTCCTCGCGGTCAAAGGCGATTCCCGTCGCGACGCCCATGCCCTCGGCGTAAGTCGTCATGGTTCCATTCGGCGCCACTCGGTACACGGCTCCGTCGTAGCGCGACGAAACGTACATCTGCCCCGCGCGATCGAAGGCGATCGATGTGGGGTTCATCATCTCGGCCACAAACGGCTTCACGCCGTAGTTGGTGTCAATCTTGAAGATAGCCACCGGCACCTTCTGCCCCCGCGAGCCCGAGAAGGTGACGTAAAGGTTGCCTTCCGCGTCCAGCGCGGGATTGGTCACCGGGTGCAGGTTCTCCGCGATCGGCACTGCAACCTTGACTGGGTGCGAATTGCTGACGTGCCCGTCGGTCGCGACCACGACTGGACCTGAAGTCGCTCCTTCGGGAACGCGTGCTACCAAAAACGCGTTAGAACTCACCACGACCGCGCCCTCGATCTCGCCGAACTGCACCCGCGGACGCTGCAACTCATGAGGCCGCAATCCAGAACCGGTGATTCGGATCTCGCCGCCCGCCATCGCCAAAGCCGGCGCCACCGCTTCAATGTGCGGACCCCCATTCACGTTTTTCTTGCCCAGGATGCGGTCGGAGAATGCCATGAAGAAGTACCGAGTACCGAGTAGCGAGCGCGGAGCACAAGGCCTCGGACTCGGCACTATTTTAGTAGACCAAAGTGCATCAGAAGGTGCATGACCGCGCACGCATAAAGCCCGGCTGCAACATCGTCGAGTACGATACCGGTGCCTTCCGGAAGCTTTTCTAATTGTCGCACCGGCGGCGGCTTGACGATGTCGAACCCTCGGAAAAGTATAAAACCCGCAAGAAAACTTTGCCACGCAAGCGGAACCGCGATCAGCGTGATCAGTTGCCCCGCAACCTCATCGATTACAACAAACTGCGGATCTTTCACTCCCGTGACGCGAGCCACGCGTGTAGCCGCGGGAATGCCAATCAGCGTGACCAGCCCGGCCAGTGCGACGGCAACGGGGAGGCGCACAGACGGAGGAAGCGCATAGGCCAGCGCCGCCCAGAGCAATACGGTAGCGGCAGATCCCCAACTCCCTGGTCCCGGCCGCAAGTGGCCAATTCCGAAAAAGGTCGCAACAACCGTGGCCCAGAGCGGGGAGCGGGGGCGGGACGCCCCCGCTACAGCCGGCGGGACGCCGGCGCTACGGTCAGGCTGTTCTGTAGCGCCGCCGTCCTCGGCGGCTGTGGTGCGGGCTTCCCGCCCGCGCACCCTAAGCCGTTCCTCAGGTGTGTGCGTCACGAGCCTCCGTCTGGATCGTCGGGGTTGCTGTCGGCGATCGCCTCGGTAGCATCTGCCACGGGAGAAGAAATCACATATTTGCCACTCGCCCACTTGCCCAGGTCGATAGTGCGGCAACGATCGCTGCAAAATGGAAACTCCGCATCCGTGCTCTTCACTTCTTTCTTGCAGATCGGACAGCGGAGTTTGAGGGTGCGCTTAAGCGGCATACGGCTTCTTATTGTAGAGGGAAGACCTGAGACTGCAGACGGAAAACCTCCGGAATCGCCGCTTCTAAACGATCCTGGCCACCAGATCGTACTCGTGCGCTTCTGTGATCTGGCAGCGATAGAACTGCCCCGGCTCCGGCTCAACTTCTTCGGGGACGTCGTTCACAAAAACCTTGCCGTCAATCTCCGGCGCGTGCATGGGCGTGCGTCCTTCAAGCAGCAAATCGCTTTCCTCAGAGGGACCGTCCAGCAGCAAGTCGAACTCGCGCCCGACCAGGGCCTTTTTCTTCTTCTTGCTGATCTGCCGCTGGATTCCCATCAAGTGCTTCCGCCGCCGCTCAATCTCGCGTAAGGAAAGCTTTCTCTCAAGCCCGTAAGCCCCCGCGCCCTCTTGATCGGAATAGGCAAACGCTCCCATCCAGTCAAACTGCGCTTCGCGGACGAAATCGCACAGCTCCTCGAATTCCTTATCTGTCTCTCCGGGAAATCCGACGATGAACGAGGTCCGCAGGGTCAGGTCCGGGACCGTCCGCCGCATCTTCGCGATCGATCGCAGGAAAACATCCGCCCCACCCCCACGCTTCATCCGCTTCAGCACCGATGCGGACGCATGCTGCAGCGGCACATCCATGTAGGAGCAAATCTTGTCGTGCGCCGCGATCGTCTCCAGCAGTTTGCCCGCAATCTTGTTCGGATACGCATATAGAAACCGGATCCAGCGCAAGTCTGCAATGCCAGCCAGCTTCTCGAGCAGCAGAGCCAGCCCGTCCTTAAGGCCAAAATCTTCGCCATAGCACGTCGTATCCTGCCCGATCAGCGTAATCTCGCGCACTCCTGAGCGCGCCAGCCGCTCAGCTTCAGCCACGACCGATTCAAACCGCCGCGAGCGGAACTGTCCCCGCAACTGCGGGATGATGCAGAACGTGCAGGGATGATCGCAGCCCTCGGCAATCTTGATGTAGGCCATGTACCGCGGCGTTGCCAAAACCCGCGGTGTGGATTCGTCGTAAAGATAGTTGGGCAGATCGGCAACCGCCCCATCCCACGATTCGCGCGAGAAACGTCCCTGTGCGGCCCGGGCATCGCCTTCCGGGCGTGACTGCAACACCACGAACGGAGAATTACCCGGCCCGGCTGCAGGAGCCACACCCGTCGCCGCCAGAATGTTTTCCAGTTCCCCGGTTCCCACTACCGCGTCGACTTCGGGAATGTTCTTCCGAATCTGGTCGCGGAACCGCTCCACCAGGCAGCCAGCCACCACCAGTTTCTTCGCCCGGCCGGCAGTCTTGTGCCCGGCCATTTCCAGGATGGCATTCACGGACTCCTGCTGTGCGCTTTCGATGAACGAGCAGGTGTTGACCACGATCACATCCGCGTCCTCGGCGCGCGTCGTTAATTCTGCGCCGCTCCGCGCGAGCAGCCCCATCATCACCTCGCTATCGACCAGGTTCTTGGGGCAGCCCAGACTGACGAAGCCCACTCTCTGAGGGCGCGAGATTTGCGGATCGCCTGAAGCTTTTTCCTCAGACGCAGCACTAGTGAGGTCCTTTACGGGCATACAATCTTTCTATTTTAGCATCGGAAACCGTAGCGACCTTGCATCGCGGCTCTACCTCCTGCAGGTCGCCGGCACCATGAAAGATAGGATCTGTGGATTCAAAATGGCTGCTGTCGTGCTACGCTAGTCCTTACCGCCGTACTGCTTGGGAATTACTTCTCAGGGGGGAAAATGTCTGAGAAACGATGGTTCATTGCGGTGCTCGCTGTGTTCACGATTCTGCTTGCGTCGGCGGCCGCCCAGGACGAAAAGAACGAATTGACCGGCATGTTCGGCAAAACGGTCATCAGCGACCAGGGCATCCAGGGAGCCACTTATTTCAATCCCTTCGTTCGCTCGGGCAAAGGCTGGAGCTTCGGAGTCAACTATGCCCGCCACTTGCGGACAACCGCAATTTGGGGCGTTTCCCTCGAAGTGCCGGCCGTGTACAACCCTGACGAAGATCTGAATGCCGGCCTGGGCATTGTTCCCATCGACTATTCGGAAATCTTTGTTACGCCGGCCGCTCGCGTCAATCTTTTCCCAACCACCGCAGTTTCTCCCTGGGTAAGCTTTGGCGGTGGGTTTGGGCGTTTCAGCCAGAATAAGAACTTGATTTTTGATGCCGGTGCGAACCCCGGCAAGAATACGACGACGGGTGTCATTCAGGGTGGCGTTGGCTTGGATGTGAAGTTCTGGCACCGCTTCAGTATTCGTGGAGAGGGTCGTGACTTCTGGTCAGGACATCCTGACTTTCCTCTCGCCAACACCGGCAAGACCCGGCAGCACAACTATTTTGTTGGCGTAGGTGTGGTCTGGCATTTCTAGTCTGGTTTGCAGGCTCTGATCCGGCCAGGTCTTCGCGTTCTCTGCGGAAGTCCTCAACCGCCCCATGTGTGGGAGCCTTCTTGGCTGCGTCTAGTTCCTGATTGCCAACTCCACTTCCTGGTACAACTCCGGCAACCTTTGTGCGTCCTGCGGAGAGTTTCCAAAGCGTGCGGATTCGTAGGCATCCGTGAATAGCGCGACCCGTATCCTCAGCGTTTCGTCGTCGATCTTCTGCACAAACTCCCGCGGTGTTTGAGCGGTTGGCTTCTGTACGCCTCGCCGCGCCAGCGACCGCGTCATCCGCTCGTACCACATCGAAGCGGCCTGTTCGGGGGAACGCTCCGGATGCGCCTGCAGGCGCCGTTCGCGAAGCAGGCGCATGATCGGCTTCGCATTACCCAATACCAGCAGCAAAAGCGCGACCAGCAGGCCCGTGCTGCTCCATTTCCCGGGTGACTGCGACACGCGTTCCCGGCTCCGCCGCGCCCAACCGAGCATGGCCTCATATCGATCACGAGCCCAAGCCCGCCCTCGCTCCCATATCCCCCGAGTCCCACTGATCGCTGTCTGACTCAGCACATACTGATGCGAGGCGTCGTAGCTGATGATCCACTCCCGCCAGAACGACGACGCTGCATCGAGGTAGAGAGCCACCCGGCTCCATCCCTGTGGCACTCCCGCCTGACCTGCCGGAGTCGGATCGAACGTCTGCCAGCCATAGCCGGGAAAATAGGCCTCAACCCAGGAATGTGCATCCTTTGCTCGGACCACATAGTTTCCCGATAGATCGTTGAACTCGTCGCTGCGGAATCCGTTCACCACTCGCGACGGAATTCCCAGCAGCCGCAGCATCACCGCCATCGACGAAGCGAAATACTCGCAGTGTCCCTGCCTGCGTACAAACAGAAAGTCGGCAATGGGATCGCGCACCGGGGTCCGCGACATCTGCAGCGTGTAGCCGTAGTGTGTTTTCAGATACCTTTCCAGCGCCGCCGCCCGGTCGAAGTTATTGGAGGCTGAGTCGGTGATTTGCTCCGCCAGCAGCAGAACCCGTGGGTCGAGCCTGGGCAGTTGCAGGTACCTGGGGACGACCTGTGGAGGATAGTCTCGCCCTGCCGTACGCAAGCCCTCCGCCGGCGGCGACGATACGTCTGACTCCGCTTCGTAACGGCTGATCGCCCGCTGGCTGTCCAGGTCGTACACGGCAGCGCCGGGGTCTACCGATACTTTCTGAAAGTCTCCGCGTACCCTGCGTGCCCAGGGCGCGAGAAAGAATACATTCGTGCCGATCGGCTCCATCAGCACGCGGTAGCGAATGACTTTCTGCGGTGCCCAGCCTCCAAGTACGCTCTGCCCGCCATTTGCGGAGGGGCGCCAAGTTCCAAACGAAGGTACACCGAAGCTCCCATCCCCTTGCCGCTGCAGGAGGAACTGCTCGTGAGGATTCCACCAGTTCCTTCCATCAAAATTCGACAACGCCACTCCGCGCCAGCGTAAGTCGTAACGGCCCAAATTATCGCCGTCGATCTGGACGTGCATCACCACCGCATTCGACTGCTGGATTTGCCCAATCTGGCCCAACTGGACACGATCGCTGAAGCCTGTCGAAAAGTCAGTCCCAAACGAATAGGCCCCCAGATATCCCGCCGACATTCTCGGCAGCACAAAGAACACGGCCGCCGCCCCGGTCAGGATCATCAACATCAGTGCCGGAGCAACTCTGGCCAGTGAAAAAGCCAGATGCCGGTGCTCCTGCGGATCATTGGAATGCCGCGCGGGTATGGTCGCCGCCTGTCCCGATCGCCTCATCTCCATCAGTACGAATGTGGCCACCGCCATCAGCATGAAGACGGCAAAGAAAAGCAGGAACACGCTGTCCACGGTCAGCACCGCCGAAGCCAGCACCATCAGAAATGCCAGGATCGCCAGCATCACGTGGTCACGTTCCCGCCGCAACGAGAACATCCGCACCACCACGGCAAACAGCGACAGATGCACGGTCGCCGTCAGGAAGCTCCGCGACAGCAGCAGGTAGTCGACCGCGAAGAAGATGAAGTAGACGACGGTGAGCGGAGTCGTCCAACGCTCCGAGATCACGACGCTCGTGCGTTTCGCCAGCAGGTAGCCCCGCACAGCCAAGGCAACACCCGCCACTACGACTGTGGGCAGATCCAATCCGCCCGTGCTGGCCAGTGTCCCAAAACCTGTCAACACAAGAAGATAGAGAGATACTTGGAAGTAGTGGTCGATAGCCGTGCCAAGCGGGCCCGCTGCGGATTGTGCGGTGGATTGTGGCATCGTAAGAAACGGAAAGCTCGTTCAACCTTCTGCTTCGGGTACTCCTATTGTTCGACAACGCACTGAAGAAGGGAAGCTCCCGCCACTCAATTCTTGCACCAAAAGTCACACACCTCTTGTCGGCCCTGTTTCCTATATCTCACATTTGCGAGGCGCCCTTCCGGCGGCGTCATCCCGAAGTCCCCGCGTTTTCACGAGCGGGGCGAGGGATCTGGCGTGGAGCTCTCCCGAGTTCTCGCCCGGCGATGCAGCGTTGCTGCGGGCCGTCCCGCGTTACCCCAAAATCCCGGATGCTAGAATGGTTCCGGTCAGGCATCGGTCTCGCGCGACGTACTCCCGCCAACCCCGCCAGGTCCGGAAGGAAGCAACGGTAACGGGCTCTTGCGTGTGCAGTGAGCCCCCGGTGCCTGACTTATTGGCTTTCTACCCTGTTACACATCGTCTTCCCGACCGTCCAACCACGCGGTCGCCCTTCAGGAGGAACCCATGTTGCGTCCTCGCATTCTGTTCGCTCTTTCATTACTTCTTTCCTGCGCTGCCGCCGCCCAAACCGCAAAACTCAACTCTGTGCTCGACCTGCCGGAGTTCCTTCACGACTGGCAGATTTCCAAACAATTCACCATCGACGTAGCCAACGCCATGCCCGCCGAGTTCTACAGCTTCAAGCCCAATCCCGAGGAAATGACCTTCGGTGAGCAGATGATCCACATCGCCGGAGCGAACGTCTACCGCTTCCGCGAGATCACCGGCATCAAGCCGCCGTTCGACTTCGATCCCAGCAAGCCCCCAGCCTCGGACAAACAAAACGTGCTCAAGACGCTGGAGCAATCCTTCGACTACGTCCTCGACGTGCTGCCAAAGATCACGCCTGAGCAACTGCAGCACACCTGGCACATCCCGTCATGGAAAGGACGCAATGATCCCGATGGCCGCGCCATGATCCTCAACATGTTCGTGCACACCGCGCATCACCGCGCACAGTGCGAGGTCTACATGCGTGCTAAAGGGATTAAGCCGCCCGACTATACGTTCTAAGCTCGTGTTTTCAGGTCGCTACAAAGATTTGTGCGACGTCTACACATTTCTACGCAAGAAACGGTTTTTCCGCGCATCAAGACAAGGTAAGGCTCGCGGGACATCCACCCGCCTGTCGCTTACGGAGGGAAACGAATATGCGCGGTGGTCGGGAGTCCGTTCATCCAACGATTACGATCAGAGTTTCGGGCAAATTGTTTGTTGGCCATTTGGCCTACCTCGATCAGCTCGTCCAGTCTGCTGCCCAGTGCAAACTGTGGCCCTTGCTCAATCTGGAGGGCCTCGGTGAACTGGACCGCGCTGCGCTGTTCTATTTCATAAACGGCGAGGGCCACGACTTCGGAATCGTTTTCTGCCCAAACTTTGTCCAGGAGTGGATGGACCACGAGAGGTCCGACAAAGCAGCCTAGCCTTCTTTGCTGCTACGGCGATTCCTGCTTCCGTGTCCGGCGTCATCCTGAGCGAAGCCGTTTTTCAGGCGGAGCGAAGAGCCTGCCCTGAGCGAAGCCGAAGGGATCTCGCGCGCATCGCACCGCGGCTCAAAAGGCAAACTGCGCCCTACTTCGAACCTCCGTTAGACATTCTTCCCCCAATCCTGCAAAATATTGAGTCTCATAACTCAGCGGCTCTCATTGCAGGAGCAATCATTGACCAAGCCCATTCGCGCCAAGATCAGCGCCCTCGGCACCTACGTGCCGCCGCGTCTTCTCACCAACTCCGACCTCGAGAAGATGGTCGACACAACCAACGAGTGGATCATGACGCGAGTCGGCATCCGCGAACGCCACATCGTCGACAAGGGCGTCGCTACCAGCGACCTCGCGGTCGAGGCGGCGAAGAAAGCGCTTGCCCAGCGCGGCTTGGCGCCGACCGACCTCGATGCCATCATCGTCGGCACAGTCACTCCCGACATGTTCTTTCCCTCCACCGCCTGCCTGGTGCAGCACAAGCTCGGCGCCAAGGGAGTCTGGGGATTCGATCTATCCGCCGCCTGTTCGGCGTTCATCTACTCATTGCAGGTCGGCGCGCAGTTTATTGCCAGCGGGTCGCACAAACGCGTTCTGGTGATTGGCGCCGACGTCATGTCTTCGATCATCGACTACGCCGACCGCGCCACGTGCGTAATCTTCGGAGACGGCGCCGGCGCCGCACTGCTTGAGCCTGCCGAAGACGATTCGGTCGGCCTGATCGATTACATCCACGAAGTCGATGGCTCCGGCGGTTGCTTCCTCTACATGCCCGGCGGCGGCAGCCTGAATCCGTCAACCCATCAGACCGTCGACCAGAAGATGCACTACGTTCACCAGGACGGTCAGCAGGTCTTCAAGGTCGCCGTCCGAAAGCAGACCGAGCTTTGCCAGAAACTGCTCGAACGCAACGGCCTGAAAGGCTCTGACATCGATGCCTTCATCCCGCACCAGGCCAACCTGCGCATCATCAGCGCCACCGCCGATCGACTCGGCCTGCGCCCCGAAAGCGTCATCGTGAACATCGACCGCTACGGTAACACCACGGCCGGCACGATACCCTTAGCGATGGCTACCGCGATCGAGGAAGGGAAGCTGAAGAAGGGAAGCCTAGTGATGCTGGCCTCAGTCGGTGCCGGATTTACCATCGGCGCCACGCTGTTGCGCTGGGCATTCTAAAGCCCAGTCTCTATTGCGGCGCGACCACCGGAATGACCAACCCCTGGACCTTCTCCCAGTCGTCGGTGTCCCGGTTGAAGACAACCTCCCGGCGCTCATCGGAGAATCTCGGGTCCAGCAGCAAGAGTTTGTGAATCGCATATTGCCCTCCGCTGGGACAGCGAGTCTCATTGAAGACTGCTCCGTACAAGACGTAGAAGTGCGCTTTCCACTCGATGAGCGGAGCGTGCTGTTCGAGCAGGGCCCGGATGACGAGACCAGAGTTAACCGAGGTTCGTGGGACATACTCCGCATTTACCACGATAGGCCGGCCATCGCTCAGCAGATGCCTTCCTTGCAACTTGGGGCTGAGCTCCTGCAAGGATCGGGGATCGGAGAGCACAGCATCTTCGAGGGCAGAGTCCTTTCCACAGCACACGGCTTTGTCGTGGAGGGTTATTTCGAGCGCAGTTGCCAGCACTGCGGAGGTGTTCTTTGACGGCGCCGTTAGCAATGGCAGATCGTGGGCGCGAACCTCCTGGTCGGGAAAAAACGGACAGCTGACGCTGCTGTCATCTTGTCCGTGCGCGAGGCAAGAAACGAGGATCAAGAAGGCGGAACCGAAGAAGACATGGAGCTTTGCCACCCTACACCTCCAGCCCCTAGCTCCAAGTATTCTATCTCCCCTTCTTGTCCCGGCTCGACGCAGAGTCCCAAACCCGAACGCTTTCGTGACGTTCGTAACCTTTCCGGGGTGCATTTCCATGGCACCAGCCCTCCCGGGACTGCTATGTTTTCGCAGCGTCCGCCCCACGTAGGGATGTGGCGGTTTGCGCGCAAGTCCATGATCCGCAGCCTTTGCTGCTGTCTTCTGCTCACCGTCACCGTAATCACAGCCGCGATTGCGCAGCAGTCCGACCCGCGCGAGAGCAGGCTGATCGTGCTCGAACGCCTGTGGAATGAGTCCCAGGTGAACCGCGACTCCTCCGCCCTCGACGCCCTGGTTTCCAACCGTTTCGTCAATACTGAGTGGGACGGCGAAGTCAGCGACAAGACCAAGTTTCTTGCTGACATCCGCGATCCTCGCTTCAAACCCACCAGCGCCAACATTCAGGACCTCAAGGTGAATTTCTTCGGCGATACCGCCGTCGTCACCGGCATCTATCACACCAAGGGAACCTACCAGGGCAAGCCCTACGACCACGTCGGCCGCTTCACCGATACCTGGGTTCAGGAAAGTGGCAAGTGGCAATGCGTTGCCAGCCACACCAGCCTGCTGAAGAAGTAGGTTGCAGAAGCAGACCACAACAAACGCCCGCCCCAATCCAATCAGGCACGTTCGCCTGTTACCCTACCGTCCCACACCGAGCTTACGCAGGAAGGTCATCATCGGGCACCAGTTGGTGAAGCCAGACTGAAGCAGATTCAGCCCGACAAAGGCAGTGAACAGATACCAGTAGGGACTCACCCAATACCCTAACGCCAGGGACAGCAGCACAAAACTGCCCGCGATCAATCGAAGTGCACGTTCTACGGTCATAGTGAGTTTCTCCTTCAGGAACTACAAGGTGTTCTGCACAATCTCGCCTTGGGCCGTCTCGTATTCTGCAACGTTTTCCGGCGCATGCGAATGTCCTGGCGGCAGCGAGCCTCCCCTGCGCGACAGGTAGTAAAGAACGGGCACCGTCATCCGCGACAGGACGGTCGACGCGACCTCTCCCGCCATCAACGATAGTGCCAGGCCCTGGAAAATCGGGTCGAACAGAATCACGCTGGCTCCCACCACCACGGCTGCCGCGGTCAGCAGCATCGGACGGAAACGCACCGCACCGGCGTCGACCACGGCATCCTCCAGCGACATTCCCTGCGACCGGCGCAGCTCAATGAAGTCCACGAGAATGATGGAATTGCGCACAATGATTCCGGCTCCCGCAATGAAACCGATCATCGAGGTGGCAGTGAAGAACGCCCCCATCAGCGCATGCGCGGGGAGAATGCCGACCAGAGTCAGAGGAATCGGCGCCATGATGACCAGCGGTGTCACAAAAGACCGGAACCATCCCACCACCAGCACATAGATCAAGACCAGGACCGCGGCGAATGCCAGTCCGAGATCGCGAAAAACCTCCACCGTAATGTGCCACTCCCCATCCCACTTCAGGGAAAAGCGGTCGGTACGCTCGGGCAGTGTTGTGCCCTTGTACTGCTTTACCGCGTAGCCGTCGGGCAACCGGATCTTGTCAATGGCGTCGCTCATCTTCCCGATGGCGTAGACCGGGCTCTCTTCTCCGCCTGCGACGTCTCCCGTCACATAGACCACTGGCTGCAGATTCTTCCGGTAGACGCTGGTATCGATTGTGCCCTGCTCCAGGTTCGTCACTTCCTGCAGAGCGATCTGTCCACCGGAAGGCGTCGGCAGCTTCAGGTTGCCAAGGTCTTCAATTCCTGAACGATCCGGACGCGCCAACCGTACTTCGATGGGGACGTTTTCGCGCGAATGCGGATCGTGCAGCAGGCCGGCGTTAGCGCCGCCCAGTCCCACCTGCAGCGTCCGCGTCACGTCGGCCGGCGAGATGCCGTGGAGGGCTGCCTTGTCCAGGTCCACCTTCATATCGTATTTGGTTTGCGGGTCTTCCACGTACCAGTCCACATCCACCACGCCAGGCGTCTGTTGAAATACTTTCTTGATCTGAGCGGCCAGTTCAATCTGCCCCTTGTAGTTGGGGCCGTAAACTTCGGCGACCAGGGTTTGCAGCACGGGCGGACCGGGCGGAACTTCCGCAACCTTGATGCGTGCCCCGAAGGGTGCGGCAAGCTTGTCCAACTCCGGGCGCAACCTGCGCGCAATTTCGTGACTCTGGGCCTTGCGCTCCTGATGCGAGAGCAGATTGACCTGAATGTCGGCTTGATTGGGTTGGCTGCGCAGAAAATAGTGCCGCACCAGACCATTGAAGTTATAAGGACCGGAGGTACCTGCATAGATCTGGTAGTTAACGACCTCGGGTTGCTTGCCGAGGTATTGCCCCAGCGCCTGTGCCACGTGAGTGGTCTGTTCCAGCGGCGTGCCGTCAGGCATGTCGATGATGACTTGAAACTCGCTCTTGTTGTCGAACGGGAGCATCTTCACACGCACCCACTTCAGCGGGACAAAAGCGACCGCCGCCAGCAACAAGAGCACAACCCCACCCAGGAACATCCAACGGCGGCGGACATTAAGGATCAGGGGATTCATCATCCGGCGGTACAGGCGCGTGGTCCAGCCTTCTGCGTCGTGTCCGGAATGGTCTGCACCGCTCGCATATTTCCTCAGTAGCCTCAGTGCCGCCCAAGGCGAAACGACGAAAGCCACAATCAGTGAAAACAGCATGGCTGCCGACGCGCCCACCGGGATCGGGCGCATGTATGGACCCATTAGGCCGCGCACAAAGGCCATCGGCAGGATCGCGCCGATCACGGCGAACGTAGCCAGGATGGTAGGATTCCCAACTTCGTCGACCGCTTCACCTGCCACTTCCACCAGCGATCTCCCGCGGCTGTCTGGTAACCGGAAATGGCGCACGATGTTCTCCACCACAACAATCGCGTCGTCGACGAGGATTCCGATAGAGAAGATCAGCGCAAACAGCGTGACCCGGTTCAGGGTATAGCCGTAAAGATAGAAAACTGCGAGCGTGAGGGCCAGCGTGACCGGCACTGCCAGCAGCACGACTCCCGATTCCCGCCAGCCCAGGGCGAGCGCTATCAGCAGCGTGACTGACAAGGTTGCAATCAGCAGGTGCTTGAGCAGTTCGTCGGACTTGTCCTTTGCTGTCTCCCCATAATTGCGGGTGACGGTAATGTTCAGATCGCCGGGAAGAACATAACCGCGTAACGCCTTGACTTTGTCCAGTACGCGCTCGGAAATATCAGTGGCGTTCGTACCTTTTCGTTTGGAAATTGTGATCGTGACTGCCGGATATTCTGCGCCCGCCGTCTGTCCCACTCCCCCGCGGGCATTGGCAAACAGAACGTAGGTGTTCGGCTCGGCGGGGCCGTCCTCAAGCTTCTCCACCACGTCGCGCAAGTACACGGGACGTCCCGCGTGAACCCCTACCACGACCTGGCGCAGGTCTTCGAGACTTGTGAGAAAGGTGCCCGCCTCAACCTGAAACTCGCGGTTGTCTCGCGCAAAGCTACCTGCCTGGCCGCGGGTGTTTACATTCTGAAGCTGTCCCACAATCGCGCCCGGCGTAAGGCCATACCCGGCCAACCGCTGTGTATCGAGGACCACTCGTACTTGCCGCGGTTGCCCGCCGAGGATCTTGGTTTCAGAAACATCGTCGAGCGGCTTGAGCGAGTTCTCCAGTTCGCCCGCGATGCACCGCAAACGGTAGGAGTCATAGTCCTTGCCCCACAACGTCAGGGCCATGATCGGCACGTCATCGATCGAGCGGACCTTGATGATCGGTTGTGACACGCCCGGCGGAATGCGATCGAAATTGGAGTAGAGCTTGTTGTAGGTCTGGATGATCGCGTCTTCTTCTTTTGTGCCAACGTAGAACCGAACCACCAGCATGCTCACGCCGGGATGGCTGATGGAGTAGATGTATTCGACGCCTGGTACTTCACGCAGCAACTTCTCCATGGGCAGGCTGACCCGCTGTGCGACTTCGTCGGCCGAGGCGCCCGGCATCTGCACAAACACGTCGAGCATGGGCACCACGATCTGGGGTTCTTCTTCGCGTGGAGTTTTGAGGATGCTGAAGGCACCCAGAAGCAACGCGGCGACAATGACCAGCGGGGTCAGCTTCGAGTCGATGAACGCGTGAGCGATCCGGCCCGCCAGCCGCAAGACGCGTGGAGGCTGAAGCCCGGACTTGGATTCTTTGTCACTCATCACTCGGCCTCGACGCGTTTGCCGTTCAAGTCCAGTTCACCCGGTTTGGTTACAAGTCGTTCTCCGTTCTGGAGACCCGCAAGTACTTCGATGTCCGACCCGGAGGGCTTCCCCACAGTCACGTAGCGCAGGTTCGCAATCTTGTTTTGATCCAGAACAAAAACTCCCTGCAGTTGTCCGCGCTCGACCACCGCCGAGCGTGGAATCAACAACGCCTGCCGCTCGCCACGAGAGAACTGGGCCCGCCCGAACAGGCCGGAACGCAGCCTTGCATCCGCCGGCAATTCGATCTTCACCAGGAAGGTACGGCTCGCGGCGTCGGCAGCCGGGACGATCTGTACGACCTTGCCTTGCAGCCCCGTGCTGTCGAGTGCATCGATCGCGACCGGGACCTTTTGTCCCGTCCGCACATATCGGAGATCGCTCTCATTCACCGTGGCCTCCAATCGATAGCGGCGCACATCTTCGACGGTGAAGATTGGCATGCCGGCTGCAGCGAACGTGCCGGAGTCGGCTTTCTTCTCCGTGATCACTCCGTCAAACGGCGCTCGAATCCGCGTGTACTCGAGCGTTGTGCGTGCCTGGGCTAGTGCGGCCTTGGCCTGCGATTGTCCCGCTTGTGCCATGTCGCGGCGTGCGAGAGCCGCCTGCTGACGGGCTCTGACCTCGTCAAACTCCTGCGGGCTGACCGATTTCCTTTCGTAAAGGCTCTGGTATCGCTTTAACGTCGACTCCGCAAGGACAAGGTCGGAATCCGCTGCAACCAATTGCTGCTGCGCGGCACCATCGGCGGCGGTTGCACGGTCCACGGCGGCGCGCGGCTGCGAATCGTCAATCACAGCCAGCACTTGGCCTCGTTGCACATGGTCTCCTTCGTGAGCCCGTACCTCAACGATGTTCCCCATTACCTGGCTGGACAGCTGGCTGGCCTGTTCGGCACGTACTGTTCCCACGGCTTCCAGCGGATCAGGAATGCTGGCCTGCTGCACCGCAAGCACCGCAACGTTCCGCACGGTTTCTGCCGGCCGCGCCGCCGGTTGTTGCTCACTGGAGCAACTGCTGAAAATGACCATGGCTGCGAGTATCAAGGAGCCAGGTTTGAGTCCTGTATTTATGAGATTCACGGCATCACCACCGGAGACTGCAGGTTCAAGCTTCCGCTCGCCAACTCGAGGTTGGCGTAGCTGCTGTGGAAACGGTAAACAGCTTCCCAGTAATCGGTCTGGCTGCGGCGCATCGCTTCTTCAGCGCCCAACAAGTCCGTAATAGTGGTCAACCCGCTGTCGTACCGGTCCTGGTTAATGCGCAGACTCTCCTGCGCTTCTGCGATCGCAGTGCGTGCCACTTCGACCTGTTGCCGGCTGGCATCGACGTCGTAGTAGGCTCGCCTCACTTCGAGGCGAACTCCGTCGCTTGCTGCCTGCTGCATAGCTGCGGCTTTCTCTTCCAGGGCGCGCTGACGAGAGAGTTCCGCGCGTTTGGCGCCGCCTTGGAACAGGTCGAATTGTACTTCGACCCCGCCCAGCCAGTTGTTTCCTCCCCCGCCCGCGAGGAAAGTGGGGTTATCCATCTCCCAGCCTGCAAAAGCGTTCACCCGCGGACCAAATGACGACTTGGCCATCGACACCGTCTGCCGCTGGGCTTCCTTCTCCGAGGCGATCCGCTTCAAGTCGGGACGGTTCAGCAGCGCCTGCTTCTCCAAGTCCTGCAGCGCGGCGACCGGAAGCGCGCGCTCCGACAACTCTTCGGTGAGACGGAACCCGGACTCGAGCGACATGCCCATCGCCGAATTCAACTGGGCTCGTGCCAGTTCCAGATTATTCCTGGCCCGGATCAGTTCCTGTTGCCGTGCGGCCCTCCGCACTTTCGCAGTCAGCAGATCCGACTCAACCGCCAGGCCGCTGTCGAATCTCGCATGGCTGCGCTCCATGATCGCTTGCGCAGTGTTGGCAGACTGCTCAGCAACGTCCAGTTGCTTGCCGGCCAGCAGAACCTCGTAGTAAGAGCTGACGACCCGGAAGACAATCTCCTGGTCCGTGCGGTCAAGCTGGTGTCCGGCAGCGTCGTTCAGCTGTTGTGCCCGATTGATGCGGTGCCAGCTGGCGAACGAATCAAACAGGTTCCAGCTTCCCCCAAAACGCGTAGTGAAGTTGCCCAGGGGCAACGGCGTGTTCAGCTTGTTCAGTGCTAAGTCCGCAGTCGTGAAACGCTGTTGGCGCAACTGACTGCCGAACACGTACACGGGATCATTGCCGCGAGTCGCGGTTTCCGAAAAGCTCAAATGGGGCATGAGGTACGAGCGCGCCTCGCGAACATCCGCGGAAGCTGCCTTTGTGTCTGCAATCGCGGCTTTACGCAGCGGATTTTTCTCCAGCGCGATCTTCACGGCTTGCTGCAGCGTTAGAGACGAGGGCTCCTGGGCCGAAGCCGCCAGCCAGGGCAGCCCCACCGTAGCCAGACCCAGAGCAATTCTGAGGATCGCTTTCAACCTTGCACTCCCGCCGCCTGAGCCGGCTTCATCCACTCCGTCTTCTCTTCAACGATCTCGTAGGTTGTGTGCAGACTGGCTGTCTTCTGAACCATGGCCCCCACCGAGCAGTACTTCTCTTCCGACAGGCGGATGGCTTCCTCCACCGCAGCCACATCGATTTCAAAGCCGGTTACCACATGGTGAATTCGCACTGCCGTGAACACCTGTGGGGGCCGTTCAGCCTGATCCGCTTCAACCCGCACTTCGTAGCCGGTGACCTTCTGGTGATACTTCTGGCGCAGGATGGTGACCACGTCGAACGCGGTACATCCCGCCAACGCAGCCGCGACCAGTTCGATCGGCTTTGGCCCAGTGCCTCCTGCCGTGTCGTCGAGCAGGAAGGTGTGGCCGCTACCCGTCTGGGCCGCAAACTGGCGATGTTGCTTAAGTGGTTGATTCAGTTCGACTTTGGCTGTGATCATGATTAAACTCCTGCAGTTTCTATCCACCAGACACACGAATAAATGCAGGAACTGGGATTTTGTTACAGAGAAAATTGGGAGGAAGCTCTGGGGTAGGGGATCGGGCTCGCTACTGCCCTGGTCTGACGACCGCACGCACTTGCTCGTAATTCTTCAGCAGTTGCCCACGGAGACGGACTGCCTCTTTTCCTGTGGGACACTCCGCGGGTAATCTTCGGCACTGCGCGATCGTTGATGCGAGACTGGAGAGAAACGCCTTGCAGGGTTCACAACCGTTCAAGTGTTGCTCCAGTTCTTCACAAAGCGAATCGTCCAACTGCTCGTCGAGATAGCTCGAGAGCTCCGCAAACATCGCCTTGCAACGGGCGGCTCGGGGCGGGTCAGTGGCCGCAGTTCGCGACGGAACAGCCTCGACCATTCTTCCGGAGCGGGCTTTCCACGTCTTCATTTTCACCAATTCCTTTCGCACGAAGAGTCGCGCCCGGTGGAGACGCACGCGAACCGTTCCCGAACGCAATCCCGTGATCTCCGCAACCTCTTCGTCCGTCAGCCCCTCCATATCGCGCAGTACCAGAACGATTCGGTATTGCGGTGGCAGTCTTTGAATCGCATCTCGCAACTGCGCTGCTTCTTCACTGCGGATTGCGAGTGCTTCGGGGTTGATTTCCTTGTCGGTGCTCAGTTGGTCGAGTTCTTCCCGATCGGGCATTAACTCTTCCAGGGAAAGGTCTTGCTTAGGAGCAAACTTGCTCCTGCGGCGACTCATCAGGCACCGATTCTTGGCCACCTTGTAGAGCCAGACCACAAGCGCTTTGGGACTGTCGAATCGGGGCAGGTGTGGAACCGATTTCAGCAGTACCTCTTGCATCGTGTCTTCCGCATCCTCACGCTGGCCGCAGACGCGCATGCTGAAGGAAAAAACCGTGTCTTGCAGAAGGGCCAGAGCCCGCTCCACCGCCGCATCGTCGCCTCGCTGCAAGAGGTGGACTGCGTCTTCTATGTCGGAACGCATGGCGTTGAATGTGGCATTTCGCTCCGCTGCCGCTGCCACCCGCCCGTCACACTGAGGAGTGGTCAGCACCTGGGAGCCTCTTCGTTACGTGCAGATCAGAGGGCTCAATTCTCACCGGACTTGCCAACAGCAACATTGACTAGCCCGATTCATGCGACGTTAATCAGATCTTAACAAATTTGTAACATGAGACGGTTAGCTTCAATCAGGTATCCATTAATTCCCGCACAGGGCAATCTGCATAACTGCTCAAAGGAGAGTGAAGATGAAGTCTGCGTGGAAGTTGTACGCGATTCTGTTTCTGGCGACCACGCTGGTGGCGCAAACCAGCACCTCACCCAAGTCCAGGAAGGCAAAGCCCGCGCCAGTGACCGCGGCCGACGTCCAGGCGTTAAAAGACGCGCTTGCCGCGCAGCAGTCAGCCCTGGCTTCTCAGCAGCAGCAAATCCAGGCCTTGCAGGACGAACTGCGGCGCAAGGACCAGGCGGTGCAACAGGCGCAGACGGCAGCCACCGATGCTTCGGGTAAGGCCGATGCGGCTCAGGCCCAGGCCACCCAGCAGCAGCAAGCGGTTAGTGAACTCAAGACTCAAGTTACGGATCTCAACACGACTGTCGGCAATACCGTCGTAAGCCTGCAAGAGACTCAGAAGAGCGTGTCGGATTCTCCGTTGGCGCTCCATTACAAGGGCATCACGGTTACTCCGGGCGGCTTTCTCGCGGCCGAATTCGTACGCCGGTCGCGGGCTCTCGGCGCCGATGTCAACTCACCCCTCAACAACCTCACGATGCCCGGCGCTTCCCAGAGCTCCATGTCAGAATTCTTCGGTTCGGGCCGGCAATCGCGGGTTTCGATGCTGGCCGAGGGCCGGTTGAAGACCGTCAAGATGTCAGGCTATGTCGAAGCTGACTTCCTGTCCGCGGCCGTCACTTCCAACAACAATCAGAGCAACAGCTACTCGCTACGTCAGCGCCAGGCGTTTGGCCAGGCGGCCTTCGACAATGGCTGGAGTGTTACCGGCGGACAGATGTGGAGCCTGCTGACGGAAACCAAGCATGGTGTGGATAACCGCACCGAAGCTCTACCCATGGTTATCGACGCCCAGTACACGGCTGGGTTCAGCTGGGCGCGTCAATTTGGGCTGCGGCTGGCCAAGGGCTTCAACAACAAGGCATGGTTCGCCGTGTCGATGGAAAACCCGCAGGCTACGATCACCAGCCACAACAACGCCGCTAACTTTGTTGTCGGCTCCCTTGGGGCCGGTGGCGGACTCTACAACGCGTTCAACGGCAACTACTCCTTCAACCCGTCGCCCGATATCATCGCCAAGGCGGTTTTTGAGCCGGGCTTCGGACACTATGAAGTCTTCGGCGTGTACGCCCGCTTCCGCGATCGTGTATTTCCTTGCGGCGATGTAACCTCCACCACCCTCTGCGGCGGCAGCACCACCCCGGGTGCCAACGCCCTGGGAGCCTTTAGCGCCTCGAAAGACGGTGGGGGCTTTGGCGCCAACGCCCGCTGGTCGTTTTACAAGAAGCATATCGACTTCGGATTGCATGGCTTTGGCGGCAGCGGAGTGGGTCGCTATGGATCGGTTGGCCTTCCTGACGCTTCGATCCGCGCCAACGGAAAGCTCAATCTGATCAAGAGCTATCAGGGTCTGACTACCCTTGAGTGGCACAGCCCCAAGTGGGATGTTTACCTGAACGCAGGAGCGGAGTATGCCAGCCGCGCGGCCGACTTCGATCCTGTCACCGGCAAGTACGTAGGCTACGGATCGCCCTTCTTCGTCAATACCAGCTGCTTTACTGAGACTCTCCCCGGCAGTGGTGGATTCAGCCCCGGAAGCCTCGGCTCCAACTGCACCGCTGACACGCGGGTTCTGGTCGAAGGGAGTTCGGGGTTCTGGTTCAAGTTCTACGACGGTTCCAAGGACAAGGTAAATCGCGGCCGGATGCAATGGGGTCTGCAGTACTCCTATGTGACCCGCAACACCTGGTCAGGAGCCTCGTCCCCGAATGAGCCGCATGGGCTGGACGGCATGGTCTTCAGCTCGTTCCGCTACTACTTGCCGTAGCGTACCTTACCCTCACCCCGGCATTTTTTTGCCTCTCTCCTTTTGCCGGGGTGAGGATTCTTAAATCCTCGTGGAAGTCTCCAGAAAGCGGCGGGGGGCTCGCCGTGGTTCATGCCGTGCCGGTCTTCCCTCACAACCCTGTGGTTTGATAACGCAGCGCCGATAGGGCCAGGCGATACTCATATCCCGCCTGGGCATTTCCGATTTCGGCTTGTGTCTGCTGCAGTTGTGCCTGGCTCAGCTCGACAATGGAACTAAGGCCGAGTTTGTAGCGGGTCTGCGCCAGGTCGAGCGCCTGGTTTGCCTCGGCCAGCAACTGCTCGCTCACATTGACGCGGTCGAAGGCCGTGCTGGCAGCCAGCCAACTGGTCCGCACGTCCCGCGAGATGCGGTTGCGCAGGTCCGCCAGCCGCTGCCGCATGGCCTGCGTCCGCAAGTCGCTTTCGCGCGACTTGGCAGAAAACAGGAATCCGTTGAACACCGGGATCTGGACATTCACTCCGACCGCCCCATACGGCCCGTAGACACGATCATCCCGCACCGGAGAATCGCCGTACGCCGCCAGTGCGCTGATGGTGGGAAACATCTGGTCCCGGTCCGCCAGATGCAGCTTCTCGGCCGATTCCGACTCGAACTCCAGAGCCAGGATTTCGGGGCGCTTGGCGAAAGCATCCGCAATCAGCGGATCCACATCCGCTGGCGGTGGTGTCAAGGGTTCGGTGTCGTTCACCAGTTCGAAGTTCTCGAGCGTCGGATATCCAAGAATCGCCGAAAGGCCTGCCACAGCAGCCTTGTCGTTGTTCAATGCATCCAAGTACAACAGCTTGGCCTGGGCGAGATTCACGTTGGCAAAGCTCAAATCCAGATCCGATTTGAGCTTGCTCCGGGTAAGCGCGGACACCTGGTCGGCAAGCAATTGCCGCGATGCCACCGTCTGCTCCGCCACCCTGAGAACGGCATGGGTTTGCAGGGCATTGTAGAAAGCCTGGTCCGTGGCTAGTAGCACGTCTTCCTTGGTTGCGAGGGCATTCTGCTCGTCTGCCCTGGCCTGAAGGCGTGCGCTCGCGACCAGGTTCGTGGTATGGCCAAAGTCCGTGATCAGTTGGCTGACGGTTGCTCCACCGGCTGCACGCGTGTAGATGATCGGATTGTTCAAGCCCCCGGCGGTGATGCGGCTGTTGTTGCGCGCATCGACCGCAGTCAAGTTGGCGTAGGCTTGCGGCCAAAGTGTGGACCGCACCTCTCGCGTCACCTGTTGCGAAGCCAGTGCGCTCAGCCGGGCAACGGAAATGGCGGGATTGTTCTTAAGCGCAATCGCTTCAGCATCCTTCACCGAAAGGTGAATTGTGTTCTTGGGACCCTGTGGATTCGTGCCGTTCTGTGCGGACCGAGATCCCGCGTCATCTGCCTGAGCCGAGAGCGCGCCCAGCGGAGCATCCGTCGGGTTCTGGACTACGACTGCGGACTGCCCGAAACATGGCAGCGCCAAGCTGATCACGCACGTGAATTTCATCACCCGGTCATTCACGCCGACACCTCCTGCAAGGGTTGTTCGTCCTTTTGGTGGAACCAGAGGTAGGCAGCAGGCACCAGGTAAACCGTAACTACCACGGACAATGCCAGGCCCCCAATGATGGCGCGCGCCAGGGGAGCGTAGGCCTCGGCGCCGGTGCCCAGCTTCAACGCCATGGGAATCAAGCCGATAACCGTGGCTAGAGAAGTCATAAGTACGGGACGCAAACGAATCCGGCTGGCCAGGGCCACCGCTTCCTTCAGGGGCCTCCCCTCTCGCCACAAAGTGCGGGCGAAGTCCACGATCAAAATGCTGTTTGAAACTACGATCCCCACCATCATCACCAGCCCCATAAGCGACATGATGTTCAGGGTCGTGCCGGTGAACAGCAGGATGAACAGCACTCCCGCGAGCCCAGGTGGAA
This sequence comes from Terriglobia bacterium, assembly GCA_020073465.1. GTDB lineage: Bacteria > Acidobacteriota > Terriglobia > Terriglobales > Acidobacteriaceae > Sulfotelmatobacter. Next base: position 106,560 of record JAIQFC010000008.1, on the reverse strand, counting down.
TGGCGAAAAGAATGATGAAGGGATCCAGAAAGGACTGGAATTGGGCCACCAGAATCAGGTAAACCAACGCGATCGATAACAAAAGACCGATTCCGAAGCTCTTGAAAGATGACCGCATCCCCTGTACTGATCCCCTCAGGTTGACCCGAATTCCTTCCGGCAGCTTGGTTTGGCCAATAATCTGTTCGATCGAATCCGTGAGCTTCCCCAAATCTTCGTTCTTGGGAGCTACGTACACGTCAATGACACGCCGGAGTTGATAGTGATCGACTTCGGTCGGCGAGAGGATCGGAGCGATACTCGCCACAGAATCCAGTTGCGTGGTACGTTCGTTAGCTGCGGCGCGAATGGGGATCTGCTTCAGATCATTCAGTGAGCGCACTTCGCTTTCCGGATACTGCACGGTCAACAAGTAGTCATTGCCGCTCCTGGGATCGACCCAGTAGCTGGGAGCGATCATCTGATTGGAGGTCAGAGCGGTGATGACATTGTCGACGACTTCCTTTTGGCTCAGTCCCACGAGACTGGCTCGTTGCCGATCGATATTGATGCGCAACGCGGGATAGTCCACATCCTGTGGAACCAGGACGTCACTTACCCCATCCAGATGGCGAATCTGGCTCGCGATGCCACTCGCAGTCTGGTAAGTCTTATCCAGGTTCATCCCGCTGATTTGCACGTCAATCGGTGCCGGCAGCCCGAGATTTAGCACCGAGTCGACCAAGCCGCCCGATTGGAAGTAGGCACTCATCTCGGGCAGATCGTTGCGCAACGCCGAGCGCACGCGGTTCATGTATTCGTAGCTCCCGACCTTGTGTCCCTCTTTCAGGCTTACCTGAACGAAAGCTGTATGCTCGGCAGAATTGGGCGTGTAGATGGCGGAGAAACCCGGCGTCACACCTATATTGGAGACGATCATGCCCAGTTCATTGGGGGGCACGATTTGCCGAATCTCATCCTCCACCTGGCTTATGTCCTGTTCCGTTAGCTCCAGGCGGGTTCCCGAGGGAGCCTTCAGGTTGATCACAAACTGGCCCGGATCCGTGCGCGGGAAATAGGCAACGCCCAGCAGCGGATACAGCGAGAGGCTCAGCAGTGCGACGCCTACGAGTCCGACCGTGGTAGCCGCAGGCCGCAGGAGAGCGTGTCCGACCGTATGATCGTACCGGTGGAGCAGCTTCTCGAAAGAGCGATTGAAGGCGGAGATAACGTGGCCAAAGCGGGAATCAGAGACCTCGTGCTCATTCACCAAGTGAGGAGACTTGATCCACTTCGCGCAAAACAAGGGGACCACCGTCATCGCAACGAAGAACGATGCCACCATCGAGAGCACGACGGCGGTCGCGAGCGCGATGAAGAGGAAACGGCTGACCCCATACAGAAAGACAACCGGGAAGAAAACTACCACCGTCGTCAGCGTCGCCGCGAGAACCGGTAAAGCAACCTCCTGCCCTCCTTTTTCCGCGGCAACTTCCGGTGGTTCACCCATCTCCATGTGTCGAAAGATATTCTCCAGCACGACTACTGAGTTATCGATCAGCCGTGAGAACGCCAGAGCCAACCCGCCCAATACCATCGTGTTGACCGTGCCGCCGAGCGCGCTCAGGGCAAGGAACGCGGCCAGCGCGGAAAGCGGAATCGACAGAAATACGGCCGCTGTGGCTCGCATGCTTCCCAGGAACAGCAGAATCATCAGCCCGGTCAGCACCAGCCCTATTCCACCTTCGTGCAACAGATTCTCAATCGCCTTTTTGACGAAGATGGACTGATCAAATACAACCTTGGCGACTAACTGTCTGGGAATGTCGGTCAGGTCTTTAACCGCGTCCTGAATGCCGTTCACTACGGCGATTGTGTTGGTGTCGCCGCCCTGTTTCAGGATCGGCAAATAGACGGAGGGCTGTCCGTCGACACGAACCACGTTAGTTTGGATGGATTGTGCGTCCCGCGCCTTCCCCACGTCTTGTACAAGGACCGAAGCACTCCCTACGGTTTTCAAGGGAAGATGATCGATTTCCTCGGTGCTCGGAAGCTGGCTGTTGGTGTAAAGGTTGTAGTCGATGGGACCGATCTTCACGTCACCGGCAGGCAGGATCAGGTTGCTGTCATTCACCGTACGAACGACATCCATGACGCTGAGCTGATGAGCTTGCAACTTCAGCGGATCGACATAGACCATGATCTGCCGGTAACGTCCGCCAAACGGTTGCGGGACGGAGGCGCCCTGCACATTGGCAACCTGGTTGCGCACGTTGTACTGACCCAGATCGCGTAACTCCGTCTCGTTCAGTCCTTGCCCCTTGAGAGTGATGAGGCAGACGGGCAGACTCGAAGCATCAAACTTCAAAACTACGGGCGGCAAGGTTCCCGGCGGAAGCTTCCTCAAGTCTGCCAACGCCAGGTTTGAGATCTCACTAAGATCGGCGTCGGGATCAGTACCGGGCTGAAAATAGATCTTGATCAGGCTGACACCGGGCAGGGACCGCGACTCGATGTGGTCAATATTGCTGCCCAGCGTGAAGAATCGTTCGAAGCGGCCGGTGATGTCGGTCTCAATCTGTTCTGGCGGCATCCCCGAATAGAAAGTTGCGACCACCACGACCGGAATATTGATGGGTGGGAACAGATCGACGGGCATACGCACCAGCACGGTACTGCCCACGATCGCGATCACCAAACAGCAGACGATGATGAAGTAGGGATTCTTAATGGAAAATCGGGACATCAGAGACCACCCTCCCCGTTGCCCGCTTTCTCTTCGATCACTTTGGGCTGCACCTTTTCACCCGGCCGCAAGTCACTTCGGTTGCCGATTACGACCTGATCGTTCTCCGCCAGTCCAGATAGGATTTCCACCCGGTCACTCCCCTCTCCTCCGAGCTTGACTGGCTTCTCCTGTATGCGTCCCTCCCGGTCCACGGTCCACACCGCAGCTCCGGATGTCTCCCGCTGCACCGCCTGTATGGGTACTGTGAGCACGTCATTTTTCTGGTCGAGAACGAGCCTGGTTTCGGCGTACATTCCGTCGACCAGGGCTCCATTCCGATTCTCAACATCAATCTCGGTTTCCATGGTTCTGGTCTGCTGATCAAGCGCGTCGGCGAAGCGCGCCACTCGGCCTTCAAATGTTCGATTGAGAGCCCCCACGCGCACCTGTACCGCAGAACCCAAGTGAATCTGAGGAACAGCCGACTCCGGCACCGGCACCACCAGGCGCAAGCGAGACCATTCCGCCAACTGGACAACGGGCATGGCCTGCGTACTGGAAGACGTGCCGGCCTGAATCAAAGCGCCGGTATCGGCGTATCGCTTGACCACTACTCCCGAGAAAGGCGCTGTGATATGTGAATAGGCTTCGAGTGCCGCCAGCCGATCAAGATCCGCTTGGGCAACCGCAAGCTGGCTTTCCGATTCCGCAAGCATGGCACGAGAGCTTTCGACTTGCGCTTCTGCCTCTTTGTCTTTTGCCCCCGCGTCGTCGAGTTCCTGTTCCGCAATCAGTCCGGGACGCGACTCGGAGGCCTGCTTCAATCGCGTGTAGGCAGCGTGGTAAGCGGAATGCATCGATTCAGCACGCTGAATCTCACTTTTAGCCCTGTGGGTCGCATCCTGGCTGCGCTGTATGTCCGCCTTTGCCCCCTTCACTTGTGCGTTCAGTTCCGGAACTTCCAGAATTGCGAGGACCTGACCGGTCTTTACGTGGTCCCCTACGTCCACGAAGATCTTCTGGATGTAACCGGCCACCTTGGCGTGAACGTCTACTTGCTGGTAAGGCCGAAAGGCTCCCGAGAGAGTGAGCGAGTTCACTAGTGGTTTTCGCTTGACCAGTGCGACCGCAACCGGCCGAAGCGAAGAGTCCTCGTGCGGATCAGCCTTCGCGGTTTTCGTGGGGAGTCGCAACAGCGCAACCATGCACACCGTCGCCACAGCTGCCAAAATCACAAGTTTCTGCTTACTGTTCATCAATCAACCTTTTTGGTCCGACCCTTCGTTAGTCTCCGCCTGCGCTAGTCCCGGACTGGAGCAGAGCACTCAACACAAGACCGCGAGGTGGAGTTCATGATCCTGGTTAGGGGAAAAAAGGACGAGAACTAGCAGGAAGGAGGCGGACGGTTGGAAAGACTCTCGTCAAAGGGAACGCTGGGCAGCGGCGGACCCGCCGGGGCGACACGTGGATAAAACCTTGGGGCCTGCAGAATGCTGAAGACCGGGACAGGAGGCGCCCATCGAACAGCGTCACGGTCCAGGTGCTGGCGCATGTCATGGGAATCAGCGCTCTGAGCACTGACTCCGTGAGGAGTCGTCGCCGGGAAGGTCCGCGTTGCCAGACTGCAGGTCAAGGCAGTAATGGCCAGGACGATCACAAGCAGGCACCAGAACTGATGCTGGCGATGACCGAGCCGGTAATCCCCTGACGACCGCATGTGCAACGCTATCCTCGTGAGCATTATAGCAATTTAAACAACGACACACACCCGAACGTTGGTAACCCCTTCGCCACAAGAAGGCGAGCGCCAACATAGGTAGATGCCTTCTCTCTCGCTTGGATGCAAGTTTTCGCTAGAACGGGAAACGTACCGACAGAATTGCGTTGTGGTTCGTGCTATGGAAGTGGGTAGCGGCGATCTGGTATCCGCCGCCAACCGTAAAGCCGACCCTTCCCCACAGGCGGAAGCGACCCATGACGAGTCCCGGTGTCACGAAGGTCTGCTTCTGGCCGTCGTTCTTACCATCCTGAAAGAACGTTGAGTTGAACTCGACCTCGGGCCAGAACTTCCGGAACACGCGGTATTGGACAGCATTGTTCCAGACGTAGTTTCTTCCTGCCGCGTCGGTATCCGACGTCGGAAGCCCGACCCCAAACGTGCCTTGCAGATCGAGATTGCCGAAGCCTTTGCCATACGCGATCGTCGGCGTAATCACCGCGTGCAGCGCTCCGTTCTTGTGGTCCCCGGTGGGCAGGGTCCAGCCCAGGAATGCCGTGAGGATGTAGTTGCCATGGTCCTCGTTTTCCGAGAGCAACCGGTACTTGACCAGAAACGCGACATCGCCGAATCCATCGTGCGCCGCGGGATCATTGTGCGCGAAATACGGAGGGATATTGAAAATGACTTCCACCTTCTCGAAGGGAATCAATTCCAGCCCCTTGCCGCCGTCATAGTTGTAGGTGGTAATCCCCTTGGCGTTTGTCTGCCAGAGCTGATCGTAGCGATATTCCTCTTCGAGACGAGGTGTGGTCGTCGCCAGGGGCGTGACCCAGTGCGGTTCTTCGTCCTTGGTCTTGTCCACGCGGGCAAACCAGTTGGCAAAATAGCCGTCCTGGGCAGCCGTCAACTTTGGTGAGAGACAAAGAACCACTGCGAAGAATAAGCCAGCCGTACGCATTCCGCCTCCGGGATCAGTAAATGGACCAAGGAGTCAGAAATGTACAGTAAATACACTTGCATTGTCAAAAACAATACAGTTATATGCGATCGAAGACGCTTTACAGGCTGGCCGGCGTCGACCCCGGCTGGTTGACCGCATCATGGGTTGACTGTACGATTTCGTCCCAATGCAAAGGAACAACAAATCCGGACGCAAGTCGAAGACGGAAGAGCTGCTGGGAGTTCGTGACGCGGCTTTACAACTGGGGATCAGCTTTCCCACCATCAAGCAGTGGATCTACAAGAAAAAGATTCGCAGTATCCCGACCGCCGGAGGCCATCACCGCATTCCACAAAACGAAGTGGACCGGCTGCTCTTTAGAACGCGCGGCAGAACCGAGCACGAACGCAGGGAGGTAATCCGCCGCGTCAGCGGGCGGAATCAGCTCGTCGGACGAATCGAGGCAGTTCGCATCAGCGGTCTCATGGCGGAGGTTATTCTTTCCATTGGAAATCAGCAGATCATCTCGATCATAACGTCCAGATCAGCGCGCGAAATGCAGCTCAAGGCTGGCCAGTCCGCAGCTGCCCTCATCAAAGCCACAGAGGTCATGATTCTCCGCGTGACCTGAGTTTTGATCCTTGTCCATCCTGCCTTCGGGACAGCCTCAGCACGCTCGAACCCGGCTCTCGCGCCGTGCCTGCCTCGGTAAACCAGCGTGCGATAATGAGGTCACGCCGCATTGGCCCCGTAGCTCAGTTGGATAGAGCAGCGGTTTCCTAAACCGTTGGTCGGCGGTTCGACTCCGCCCGGGGCCTCCAAGTTACATAACCGGCCCGCAGCTTCTAGTATCTTGAGAGAGCTACTGATTGCCAACCTCTAGGCGAAAAGCCACCCTCTTGCCGGGCGGCTTTGTCCTTGCTCTCACTTGCATGTCGCAGCACTTCAGCGCTGCGATTCCACATTGATTTGGCTTGTGCCCCTAGGTTGACGCGACCCTCAATTCCGGTGCCAGTGCATCTGCCAGCCCAGGTAGCGGACTGCAGCTTCATGAACCGCCGCGGCAGTCGTGGAGAGATTCGCCGCCACGTGATGTTCAAATCCATTTTCGCAAATGTAGTGCAGCAGCTTCTGCAGTTGGGGAATCTGCACCACGCCCACTCCCCCAAACGTGTTCAGAGAATCGTTGGTGAACGCCCCTTCCCCGACGTAGCCGCGAATCACGCCCGCCGTATCGTCGGTGGAGAACCGCGCAAAGCTCATCGCACCGGACTTCACGCGGCCTACGACCGTGCCGAACGTGTTCTCCTTGCCCACGGTGCCCGCGATGATTTCCTGGAAATCCATCCGCACGTCCTGGAAGAAGTGCTTGGGCAGATTGCTGCAATGGAAGCAGACCGCCTTATCGGGATCGTCCCCGTAATTGTTGTTCCAGTCGAGGAGCGCGCTCGGCGTCTCTGAGGCCAGCGCCAGCGCGTACATGCTGAGCGTACCGCAAACGTCGACCTCGCAGGCCGCCGGCAGCAGATTATTGCTCATCATGCTCATGATGGTGCAGGGAACCACGCCGAAGTACTCTTCCATCGACGTCCAGCACTGCACCGCGCTCACCTTCACGTCGGTTTTCTTCATCCAGTCGTCGATCACGTATCCGAGCTTCGCCATTTTGAGCAGGGCTGCGTCGGGGACTCCGCTCGTGGTCACGTACTTGCGAATCTCGGCCAGCTTGCCCTGCACTCCGGCGTGATCGTCTTTTAACCTGGCAATGCGGCCGAACACCTCCGACAGGTCGAGAGTCTCCGTAGAAATTCCGTGGGCTTCGAGCAGTTTCTCGCTGTAGCGCACGGTGTTGAATGCCGTCGGCCGCGCACCGATACTGCCCACCCGCAGGTTGCGCATCCCGTTGGCCACGCGACAAGTGGCTCCAAACCAGGCGAGATCTTTCTGGAAATCTTCCGAATCGGGACTGACAGTATGAAGCCGTGTGAGGGAATAGGGAATGCCGAACTGCCGCAGGTTGTTGCACGCCGACATCTTTCCGCAAAAACTGTCGCGGCGGAAGGCGATCGTCATTTTTTTGGCGTCGTCGGGGGTCGCTTGCACCAGCACCGGGACATCGAGTCTCGCCAGTCGCAGCGTGTCCGCAATCGCTCGTTCATCCCCGAAGTTGGGCAGCGTAACCACCACGCCATCGAGACGCTCGCGATTCTTCTGGAACAGCGCCGCGCACCGCTTCGCCTCCTCGTGCGTCTCGACCGCCCCGTGCTTGCTTTCCTCGGGACCAAGCACTACTGAATCCATGCCGGCTTTGGCCAATGCCTGGATGATTTCTTCGCGTCCCACCTTCGCCAGTTGGTCCGGGAAGAATCCCCGGTTCCCAACGATGACGCCCATCGTCATCTTCTTATTCGACATACACTCTCCCAACCGAAGTCCCCATGCCTAGGCCCCCTCTCCGCTTCCCCGCGACGGAGCAAAATGCCAGCAGTAGAACGCTCCCAGAACCGCCAGCAAGGCTCCCCACCACACGCTTGCATGAAATTGAAAGAGCACGACCCGCACTTCCGCGGGCGGAGGCTGAAACAGTTCATACACGCCCGCGCCCACGATAATGAGGCCGTTCACCAGCAACGAAATGCCGATGAAGAACCAGATGGAAATCGAACCTTCGACATGCGCCGTAGTTGGAGTCATTTCGCCCGCCTTACCAGAAGATGATCTGCAGGATCACGAATATCACCACCACCACCGCTGCCCAGAACGCAGGCCGGTGGAGCAACGAGACATGCTCTTCATGCGGAATTTCAGTCGCGCCGTACACCAGGCCCTTCAACTCCTCGACCGGCTGCGGCTTGGTCAGCAGACTGACCACGACCGTTACCAGCACACAAACCAGGCACGACCACAGCGCGCGGTACATATTTTCCGCCATATCCTTCGCATGTGGCGACATCGCGATGTAGCGGAGCGCGGAAGGATCCACTTTGACCCAGGCCCACATCCCGATCGAGGAAAGCGTACCTGCCAGCAATCCGAAGAATCCGCCGGCCTTGGTGGCGCGCTTCCACAACATCCCTAGCAGTACTGTGCCGAACAACGGGGCAATGAAGAAGCTGAACAATGCCTGCACGTAGTCCATGATGCTCTTGAAGTGCATCACCAGGTAGGCCGTGCCAATACTGATAATCACGCCCACAATCGTGCACCAGCGGCCCATGTTCACGTATTGTTTATCGCTGGCGTTCTTGTGGATCAAGGCACCATAGATGTCATACGTCCAGACGGTGGCAAACGCGCTTACATTGCCCGCCATGCCCGACATGAATCCGGCAATCAGCGCAGTCACGCCCAGGCCGAGCAGACCCGGCCCGCAATACCTGGCCAGCATCAGGGGCAGTACTTCGTTGTAGCTGTGTCCCCCGGTCGCCACGGCTACGTCTTCGCCCGTGAGTTTGAAGGGCAGAACGGCCCATCCCAGCAGGCCGGGAAGGATCACGATGAAGGGAACGCACATTTTGAAGGCGGCGCCAATAATCGGGGCCAGCTTCGCGGCGCGCAGGTTGTGTGCCGAGAGCACCCGCTGCACCACCAGAAAATCGGTCGTCCAGTAGCCCATCGAGATCACTGCGCCCAGGCCGAACACGATCCCGGTCCAGTGAATCCCCATCGGATTCGCGTCCGGCGATCCCATTGTGCCCCACATATGCGTGTAAGCCTCACCCGCATTCTGGATGACGCGGGCCCGCAATCCCGCTGGGCCTCCCGCTTCCACCAACCCCAGGATCGGAACCAGCAGAGCGCCCGCCCAGATCAGCACGAACTGCAGTACTTCATTGAAGATCGCCGAACGCAGGCCCCCCAGAGCCACGTAAATCGCCACCGTAATCGATGAGACCCAGATGCTGAAATGAATGTCCCAGCCGAGGATGACCTTCATCACCAGCGCCATCGAGTACATATTGATCCCGCTCATCAGCACGGTCATGAACGCGAACGAGATCGAGGACAGGGTGCGGCTGGGCTCGCCGAAACGCAGTTTCAGGTAGCCCGGCACAGAGTGGGTCTTCGAGATGTAGTAGAACGGCATCATCACCAGCCCGAGGAACACCATGGCCGGAATGGCGCCAATCCAGTACCAGTGCGCCGCCAGAATCCCGTATTGATAAGACGATGCGGCCCAACCCATCAGTTCGAGCGATCCCAGGTTCGCTGACAGGAAGCTCAAGCCGGCGATCCATGCCGTCATTTCGCGTCCCGCCAGGAAGAAGTCTTCACTCGTGTTGGCGCGGCCTTTCAGGTACAGCCCGATTGCCAGCACCAGCACGAAGTAGAAGACGATGATGACCAGATCGACGGGCGAGAGGTGAACCAGGGTCGAAGAACTCAATACCAGCAGAGCAGGATTCATTGGCTTTTGACCTGTCCGTAATAGGCATTGCGGCCGTGCTTGCGCAGAAAATGCTTGTCATGCAATTCGCGCCCGAGCGGCCGGGACTCGGCACTGATTGTAAGCGTATGCATAGCCATCCGCGCTACATACTCAAGTATGACCGCGTTGTGGGCGGCTTCCGCCACCGTGCGTCCCCAGCAGAATGGGGCATGCCCCGCCACCAGCACGGCGGGAATGGCGTCGGGATCGATCCCGGAAAACGTCCGGCAGATGACTGCTCCCGTCACCTGCTCATAATCGCCCGCAATTTCTGCTGGGCTGAGCCGGGGAGTGACGGGAACCGGTCCGTGGAAATAATCCGCATGGGTTGTGCCGAAGCAGGGGATTGGCTTCTCGGCCTGCGCCCAGGCGGTGGCAAATTCGGAATGCGTGTGTGCCACGCCACCGATGTTCGGAAAGTGCTTGTACAGCTCCAGGTGCGTCGCCAGATCCGAAGAAGGCCGAAGCTTGCCGTCGACGATCTTCCCATTCAGGTCGGAGATGACGATGTGCTCCGGGGTGAGCTCCTCATAGGCGACGCCGCTGGGTTTGATGGCGACCAACCCGTCCTTGCGATCGATCCCGCTGGCATTGCCGAAGGTATAGAGGACCAGGCCGCGGCGCACCAGTTCAAGGTTGGCCTCGAGCACCTCTTCGCGCAGTGTCTTCAGCAACATAGTGGAAGTCGGATGCTCCCCGGCGGGTAAACGTTTTCGTTACCGTTAACGACAACCGCCCCATTTAACCGGACGCTGCCGTTTTTGTCAAAGCGATTCCACGGCTTGGTAGCGGCTCAATTTGGAGTTTGACGCCTAACAACTTCTATTGGCGTCATCCCGACCGGAGCCGTTCTTCAGGCGAAGTGTGGGATCTCGCGTGCACCCCACCTCAGTCAGGCCCAACCTGAGCCACTACCCCACGGGCCTGGTAACGTCACAGGTTCATCAGTCGCAAATGGCACGAAGTCACACAAAGGGTAAACCCTAAAGGTTTCTTTCGCATTCCTTTGTGTCCTTGGTGGTCAAATTCGGATGTTTAGGACCGACGGAAGAGGAACGACGCTTTGTGCTGGAGATGTTTGGGCCGCGCCGGCAGGCACCGTTCAGAGGTGCCTGCCAGAGTGCAGCCCAGGTAGGACTTAGCGACCCGCGCTCGCCGCCCTCACCAGGTGCGGTGTGGACGAAGTCTGAGCCATGCCGCCGAAGTACAGCCGGTAGGAGCGATAGATGCGTACATGACTGGAAAAACCGCGAGCGCCACTCCCCAGCCCATGCGATGGCTGACACTCTGCATCAGTGAGGTGACCCCGGCACTGACCACGTAGTACGGAAACGAGAGCTGCGCCAGGTTCCACCAGATGTGTGCGATGCTGCGCCCTTCACTCAGTCCGATCACCGTGGCGACCGGAGCCGTCTGACCCAGGAACAGAGCTGCTGTGGTCAGAATCAGCCCGGCTACCGCGGAAGACCATCCCGTGGAGCGCAACCAGGCGGAGTGAAACACCAGGCTTGCCGTGGAACTCGCAAAGGCCATCATGGCGAGGTTGAACAGGAGTTGTTGCGGCTTAAACCTCGCGTCACGCTGGGGCCAGCACTGCACCACCGTGCATATGCCGGTGATCGCAACCGCTTCCACGGTGCTCAGACTGACCACCGCCGTGAGCAGGAATGGCAGGTTGACCGACATATTCCCGTCAATTCCCGGCAGCTTTACTTTCATCCGCGAAGTTCCCGCCGCCAGCGCCAGCACTCCCAGGCCGTAGTACAGATGCAGACTGTGACTCAGGAATCCGGCATAGCCTGTGCTTGCCGCCGCTGCCAGGACCATGGCTCCGATGAATGTTTGCGTTCGCCGTGTGCTGTTCACGATCTCCTCCTTTCCCCTTGCGCGATCACACGGCTAGTTTTCGTCGTCGCCTGCGTCAGAGAAGGCGCTGGTGGCGCTCAGGTCCGACGCGCCCCAGACCACGCTGGTCGCCGACGTCCCGGTGCTCGATCCCCAAACCACACTAAACGCGCTCGAGGTGGTGCTGTTCCACGGAATGGAGCTGCCCCAGACCACCGAGCTGCCACTCACGTTCGCGCCCCAGACTACCGAGGATCCCCACACCACCGATGAACCCCAAACCACTGAGACCGGCAGAACGGTTGAGTTTCCGTTCGCCAGAGTGATCGTGCCAGTCGTGGGGTCATAAACAGCCGATGGGGACAGCGCGGATCCGACCGTTTCCGGAGCCAGATCGGAGTTGGCCAGGGCTGCCTGGACGTCCAGGTAGCCCGAGCCCACGGAGAACAGATCGTAGAACTCGAGGAAGTTAAACGACAGGTGCGGAACATAGGAGTAACTGGAGAAAGGAAACGCCTTGTACGCGGTCTTCATCAGACGCGCTTTCACCTGGTCCGGAGTTAGCGTGGCGTCCTGCTGCAACAGCAGCGCGGCTGCCCCAGTGACGACGGGCGTCGCCATGCTGGTGCCGCTCAGAACGAAATAATCGTTGCTGCCGCTGGTGCCCGCCACCAGATCGCCCGCGTACTTGCCTTCCAGCGTCGCCCCCAGATTCGAGAGCGAAACCACCCGGTTGCCGTCCGCCATAATGTCAGGCTTCACCACGTGATCATAGGTTGAGGGCCCCTTCGAGCTGTAGCTGGCCTTCCGGTCGTCGGTACGCGTGTAAGTGTCCATTGACTTCATTGCGCCGACCGTAAGAACGAACGGATCGTTTCCGGGCGAAGTAATGGTTCCGAAACCGTTGCTGCCATTCACGCTCAGACGGCCATAGTTGCCGGCCGCTACGACGACCATGATTCCGTTGTTCCAGGCAGCTTCCACTGCCTGGCAAAGAGGATCCTGGGTGTAGCTGACCGGAATGCCGCGCCCGAGCGAGAGGTTGATGATGCGGATGTTGTAGGTGTCCTTCAACGTAATCGCCTGCTGAATGGCTGCGATCACGCTGCTGTCGCTGCCGGAGCCGTTTGCATCCAGGGCGCGCAGGTCGATCAGATTCACATTCGGCGCTACGCCGGTGAATTGCCCCGCCGACCGGTATCCATTGCCGCCGATGATCCCGGCGACGTGGGTGCCGTGTCCGTAAAGGTCCCAAACCACGGCTCCAGTCGAGTCCGTGGTGCTGGTTCCGGTGAAGTCCTGGTGATACACCACGCGGGACTGAGTCTGGGTCGAATCCCACAGGTCGAGGTGATTGTCGTTGATGCCGCTGTCAATCACGGCCACGCCAACGCCCGTTCCGTCAAAGCCCGCGTTCCATGCGGCGCTCACATTCGCAGCCGCGTCAGCATAGTCATCCAATCCGTTCAGCGGATGGTCGATGCTCACGGAAACGACGTCGGGATCGGCTTCCAGAGCGGACAGAGCGCTCACCGGAATCGTGAAGACCGCGCTCCTGATGAGCTGAAGCTTGCCATGCAGGCGCCCGCCCAGTTTTTGCATCCTCGAAAAATGGGCCGCTACCGGCCGCTGCCGGTACTGCACGATGACCTTCACGGTCTTCGTCGTAGAAGTCACATTGCGATTTGCCAGGACGCGCGTCAGCTCAGGCGACAGCCGCCCGCGGGAAAACCCTTCACTGTCCGCTTGGCGGTTCCAACGCTGGGCAAACGCAGCTTCGGCCAATAAGACCAGAAGCAGGACGCTGAGCCGTTTACCCCAGGCGGCGCTGTGGCGCTCGTTGCGGCCCGCCGGCTTGGATTTCTGTGTACGCACCATAAATTCACCCTTTCTAGGTCGTGCAGGGGAAATCGTGCCGTTTCAATCCACTCACTCCGTTGCACGGGCACTACCAATCAACAGACCGTAACTCGTTGATATTGCTAGGGATGAGTGCCTGGCGAGGGCGGGCTATTGCGCCACTCTGTCCCACAGGCGCGGGCATGGGACACTTTGTCCTTGAGATTTAGTGACTTCGGTGATCAGGAAAGACGTGACCTCAAGGAACTCAACGGTAGGGGTGCAGTTTGGGTTCCGACGAGCACCTTTGTCAGGGCGTCATCCTGAACGCAGCCGTCTTTCAGGCGGAGCGAGAGCTTGCCCTGAGCGAAGCCGAAGGGGATCCTGCGCGCGTCGCCGTGACATTCCGGGCCAAACTGCGCCATTAGCAGCTCAACGCAGGCTTGCAGAGAGGCGAACCGCAGGATGCAAGCGCAGCCGCATCTAATTCGCTTACCCGGAGCCGGTTGCCTTCGCCGCGCTGGCGGCGGCCGGACGCGATTGAGCCGCATTCGTTCTTGGTATTCGTGGCATCGCCGCCATCAGTCGCTGGGTGTACTCGTGCTGAGGGCACGACAGGATCTCTTCCGTCGGTCCGCACTCGACAATCTGCCCTTCATGCAGAATGGCGACACGGTCGCAAATCTCAGCTACCGATGCCAAGTCATGCGAGATGTAAAGGATTGCCATGCCAGTCTGCCGGTTCAGTTCGCGAAAGAGCGCCAGAATCTCGGCTTGAGTAATCACGTCCAGGGCGCTGGTCGCTTCGTCCGCGATCAAGAGTGCGGGCCGGTGCAGGATCGCCATCGCAATCAGCACACGCTGTGCCTGGCCAACGCTCATCTGCGACGGATACTTGCGCAAGAACTCATCGCTGGACGGCAGGCTCACGCCCTCCAGCGCCGCGCGGATCGCCTGCTCACAGTCGGCACTGCTGCCGGCGGCGTGGGCTCTCCAGGCTTCCCGCAATTGAGTTCGGATTCGCAACGCGGGATTCAGCGACGACAGCGGACTCTGCAACACCAATGCCAGCTTCCGGCCCCGAAGACTGCGCAACTCGCGTTCCCCAAGCTGCAGCAGGTCGCGATCCTCGAATTGAACCGTGCCTTCCGCGTGCGCCCGCTTCCGGTCGAGCAACCCCAGGATCGTCATCGCCAGCGTGCTCTTGCCCGAGCCGCTCTGGCCCACCAGTCCCACGACTTCGCCCTGCAGGATTTCCAGTTTCACATTGCGCAGAGTCGGCGCTCTCTTCCCGTAGCGAACGGAAAAATGTGCCGATAACAACGTCGGCCTTGTGTGAGCCCCGGTGGTCATGGTTCGTGTGCTTCTGATCCCTTGCTCTAGATCTGCGTTATCTGCGTCAATCTGCGGCGCGAATTGTTTTGCCGTGCCTGCGTCCCGGGAAGTCCCGGTAAACCATGCTTCTGTCTCTCCGATCTCCGTCTTCTGCGCAATCTGCGGCGCACGTCATTTTGCCGTCACCGTCAGCCGCTCCGCATTCCAGAACGTTTGCGGATGCAAGATTACCGGGCTCGCCCCCTGCACGCTGCTCGAAACCGCTGACAGCGCATTCTTGTTGACCAGAAAGATGAATGGTGCCTGCTCCACCACGATCTCCTGGACCCGGTCAAAGCTCTCCTTGCGCTTTTTCGCGTCCGCGCCCGAGGCTTGCGCCCGCATCAGCCGGTCAATCTCCGCCTCCCAGGCCGTCTCCGGAGTCTTCTGCTGCGGATTCCACTGGTGATTCTCCGAAGAACTCAGCCACACATTCATCTCTTCGTTGGGATCAAGCCCCACATTCGTGAGTCCGAGTAAAATCGCCTCGTAGTCGAACGTCTGCGTCATCCGCTCGATCAGAGATGGGAAATCGAGCGTCACCACGTTCACGTGGATCCCAACCTTCTGTAGATCCTCCTGAATGAGCACCGCCATGCGCTCGCGGTACTTGTTCCCCGAGTTCGTGATGATGGAGAACACCACGTCGTTCCCCTCCCGATCCTTCAGCGTCCCGTTTTCCAGGCGGAAGCCTTCCGCCTGCAGCGACTTCAGCGACGCCTGCGGGCTGTACACCGTGGGCTTCAGTTTGCTGTTAAACCAGAACTTGTTCGCCGGTGAAAACGGACCCACCGCCGGCTGCGCATGCCCGCGAAACACCACCCGGCTCAAATCCTCGCGATTGATGGCCTGCGAAACCGCCCGCCGGAACGTGGCCGACCGGAACCAGTTCTTCTTGTAAGCCGGAAGTGGAGCCTTCGCCACTTCGTTGAACCACATCTGCTCGCTGTCGAGCGACGCCCCCGCGTCGTGCACCAGTTGCGGCGAGGTTGCCGCCAGCTTGTCGAAGTATTCGCTGTCGAGAGCATTGATCAGATCCACTTCCCCGCGTTTGAAACGCAGCATCTCCACATCCCGGTTCGGCTGGATATCGAGACTGATCGAGTCGAGGTAGGGAAGTTTTCGCCCCTGGGCATCCGTCTTCCAGTAGTTGGGGTTGCGTTTCAGCAACACGGTCGTGCCGGGTTTGTAATCCGCCACCATGAACGGTCCCAGCACCGCCATCTCTTTCTTCGACGAGCGCGCCGAAAGAATGGCAACTTGATCGAATAGCCGGTCGAGCCCCGCCACTGGAGCCGGGAACGTGATCGCGATCTGGCTTGGAGAAATGATCTTGGTCTCCACCTTGCTGGGACCGGAGCGGAACGCGTCTCCGGTCGGCGAATGGAGCGCCGGATCCATCAACTGCTGCACCGTGTAGGCCACATCCTCAGCCGAAAACGGCGTGCCGTCAGAAAATGAGATGCCGGTGCGCAATTTGAAGCTGATCGACTTGCCATCCTTCGACACCTTCCACGACTGCGCCAGTTCCGGCTCCAGGGCCTGCGTCTGACGGTTCATCCGTACCAGCACGCCACCGGTCAGATAACGGATCGATACCGAAGCATCGTCTTCCACCTTCAGTGGATCAAACGTCTTCGGCTCCGCGCGCAGACAGAACCGCAGCTCGCCCCCACCCTGCGCCCAGACTTGCCCCAGAAATGTGAAGCAGAACATCAGCGGGAGAAAGTATTGAAATATCGTGCGCCGCACACCGTGGCCTAGCCGCGAAGCGGCGAAAGAATGCAGCCCACAGCGCAAGCTGTGGGTAGACGAATTGGGGCGAGCAAGCCCCGAAGGGGCGAAAGAAGAGTTACGGCGGCGCATCATGCAGCCACCTCCTCCTGCTTGGAAAGCAGAAACTGAAATGACGTGACCACCACCACCAGCAGAATCAGCGGCACAAACTTCCACGGCTCTTCTCCGACCGAAACTAATCCTTCGAGTTCTCGCAACAGACTTCCCCACGAAGGCAACGGCTCAGCCACGCCCAATCCCAGAATCCCCAGATTCGCCTCACTCAAGATGAAGACCGGAATCGAAATCCAGAACTGCGCGTACAACACCGGCTTCAAATTCGGCAGAACGTGTATCCAGAACAACCGCCCGCCGCGGATACCCGATGCCCGCGCCTGGCACACAAAGTCCGAACTCCGCAACGTTGCCGCCGTGGCGCAGAGCACGCGCGCCGCACTGGTCCACCCCAACGCGCCCAGGATCAGAAACGTCACCAGCACCGAAACCAGCGGAGACACATTCAGCGGCATCAATGCCCGCACCGTGATCAGCAGAAACAACCACGGCAGCGAGAGAAACAGATCGGTTACCGCCATCGCGACCCGCGCCCACACGCCACCCAGATATCCCGCGAGCCCGCCCACCAGCACCGCCAGAAAAGTCGAGAGCAAAGCTGCTGCCGGTGCCAGCAGCAGCGAAATTCTGGTCCCGTACAGAACGCGCGCAAATCGATCCCGGCCGATTTCGTCGGTGCCCAGCCAATGTTGCGCCGAGGGAGGAGCATCGGCTGCCTCGCGATATTGTTTGGCGTAACCCGCCGGCGCCAGCCAGCCGGCGGCCAGCGATGCGCCCACCACGATCAGCAGTACAACACAGGCCAGGGTGCGTCCGGCTTTCATGCGTGTTCTCCCCGTAAAGCCTGGCCGAGGACGTCCGCTCCCGAATTTGCCAGCAGCGTCACCAGCGTGACCAGCACCGTGATATTCACCAGCAGCGGCAGATCCCGTGCCAGTGCCGCTTGCCACGCCAGTTGGCCGAATCCTGCCAGTCCGCACAGCGCTTCCACCGGGATCGCTGCCCCCACCGCCACGCTGACCGAGACTCCGGCCACCGCCAGCAACTGCGGTCCTATGACCGGCATGGCATGCCACAACAAAATGCGCAGCTCACTCAACCCCTTTGCCCGCGCGGTGATGATGTGAGGCAGGGAATAGGCCTTTGCCAGCAGATTGCGGGCGTACCGGTAGCTGCGGGGGAAAACAATGAGTGCAATCGCCAGCGAGCCCGGCACATTCCACAACACCGACAACAGCGCCAGCACCGCCGCCGGAAGGCAAAGGAATAGTCCGCTGACAATCGTTGTCACCGCATCGTAGGAAGCGCTGCGCCACCAGGCCGCGCTCAGAGCCAGGGCTAGCGCCGCCGACCAGCTCATCAGAAGACCGATCGAGACCAGTCGCAGCGTCAACGGCGCCCGCTGTTTCAGAAGCGTGGTTACCGGTTGGCCAAGAGAAATGGAGGTTCCAAGATCGCCGTGTGCCGCCCGCATCAGCGACTTGTAATAGAAGCGGGCAACGTTGTGTTCCTGCAGCCGCGCATCCCGCAACGCCTGCACGCTGGCCGCGTTGAGGCGTGGGTCGAGCTGATTTTCATCTACATCGAACCCCGGCGCAAAGCGCACCAGAGTAGCTGAAAGCAGTCCCCCGAGAAGCACCGTGACCAGCATCGCCAACCCATGCCGCGCGATGCTCCATCCCAGCATGGTTTGTCGCAGCGTCGTTCGTCCCGGCATGGTGGGTCTACCTCGCCTTGGCCCCGTGAGCCTTGGTTTCTTGCCGGGCCTCGGCTTCGGCATGATGACTCTGCTTCATCGAGTACATGCGCCGGTCCGCCTCCGCCAGCAGTTTCTCGACATCAAATCCGTCTTCCGGGCAAAACGCTGTTCCCACGCTCAGCGTGATGATGTCGCGTCCGCAGGTGTGACGGCCCGACTCGATCGCGGCCTGGTTCAGCCGGTCGGCTTTTTCCTGAGCCGCCTCCGGCGTGAGCCCCGGAGCGGTGATCACGAACTCGTCTCCACCCATGCGGGCCACGTAGTCGTATCCACGGCACGCTTCCTTCAGCCGTGAAGTGAACTCGCGCAGGAGTTTGTCTCCCTCCAGGTGTCCGAATGAGTCGTTGATCTGCTTGAAGCCGTCGATGTCGCACACCATCACCGCCAGCGACGTCTTCATGCGCCGGCAGCGGGTCACCTCCTGCGCCAGATGCACGAACAAGGACCGCGCATTGGGCAGTCCCGTCAGGTAGTCCGTTGTCGCCGAACTCTCTGCCTGTTGATACTTCAGTGCGTTTTCCACCGACAGAGCCACCTTCGATCCGACCGCCAACAAAATCCTCAGATGATCAGGAGTGAACGAGTCCCGGTTGACCTGGTACATCGCCAGCACACCCACCACGCCATTCAGTCCTTCCAGCGGCACCGCAATGGCCGATTGCAGCGTGGTGTGCTTCTCCGGATCGACCACATATCCGACTTCGACTTGCGGATTCCCATTCACGATGGGCTTGCAGTTCTCCGCTACCCATCCGCACAACCCTTCTCCCACCCGGATCTTGAGCGAGGACAGGATGCGGAAGTTCTCGCCGCTGACCAGTTCCGGCAACAGCCATCCATTGCGGTTCACGAATACCGCGATCGAATCGTATGGAATCATCTTGCGCAGGCGCATCGACAGCAAAGACAGCGTTTCGCTCAAGCTCAGCGACACGCCAAGATCCTGGCTGAGCTCAAACATGGCTTGCGCTTCCTGCCGCGCCGCCGCAATCGACGTCAGGAAGTCAGCATTCTCTGCCGGACCGTTGGTCGGCTCCGTCCACTTTTCGAATCCCGCTGCCGGAGCAAGGCCGCGCTCCACATGCACAGTCTTCGACAGGCTGTGCGGCGCCACAATCTCTTCCTGCATCTGCGCGACGCGCTCCAGTTCCACGTAACGGCGCTGCAGAATCTCCACCACCTGCGGATCGAACCAGGAGCCGGACCTCTCTTTCACTTTCTCCATGGCCATCGCCAGCGGCACTGCCGGACGATATTGCCGGTCCGAGGCCATCGCATCCAGACAGTCCACCGCCGCCAGGATTCGCGCCCCAATGGGAATTTCCTCACCCCTCAAGCCTTCGGGATAACCCGACCCGTCCCACCTCTCGTGGTGCGAGCGCACGATGGGCGCAACTGGATAAGGAAACGCCACCCGCTCCAGAATTTCCGCTCCCACCAACGGATGCACTTTCATGCGATCGAACTCTTCTGGCGTTAGTCGCCCTGGCTTGTTGATGATCTGTTCTGGAACCGCCAGCTTCCCGATGTCATGCAGCAGGGCCGCTGCTCGCAGGGCCTCGATTTCGTTCTCCGACAGCCCTAGCTCCTTCGCCACCGAGATCGCGTAGGTACGAACCCGGCGCAAGTGCGTGTGCGTGGTGTGATCCTTGGCCTCAATAGCCAGCGCGAGCGCCTCGATGGTTCGCATGTTCAGCGACGCGATCTCTTCCACGTGCCGCTTCTCAATTTCCACCCGCTCCTTCTCGGCCTCGAGACGTCCCAGGTAGAGACGGTACGACCGGTACACCCAATAGATCAGCGGCAACACCAGCAGCGACGTTTCCCACCCTGCCTGGCGATTCACAATGCCTACCAGGCCCACCGCTGCCGCGCCGACAAGGTAGTAGGGGAACGACCAGAAGTAGCATTCCGACCAGACCTTCCGGCTCGACTTGCCCTCGGTCAATGCGATCACCACCGAGATCGGCAGTGTGTTCGCAAAGAAGAAGACCAGCGCCGCCACCATCAGGAGAATCGGCTTGTTGTCCCCGAATCGGGACTCCAGCCAGTGATAGGTGAGGTACGTAAGCGCGCTGGCATTGGCCATCATGCCAGCGACGTTGAAGATCACTTTGACCGGATCGAGTCGTTTCCGCGCGTGCCACAGGCTCTGCACCAGGCTGGCCAGGCACCCGATGAGCAGAGTTTCCGGAAGACTTAACTCCATTACACCCAGGAGGATAAAGAGAAAATTCACCGACATCGTGCCGTCGATGCCGGGCAACTGCACTTTCAACCCCGACGCCAGAATCGCCACGGCCAGATAGCACAGAAAGCGCATCGGGTCTGCCGAATGCCAGTGCGACAAGGCGGAGATCAGCACCGCGGCGCCCAATAAAGACGAGACACCGACGAATGCTTTCGTCTGAATCGAAAGAGTCTCAGTCTCTGGCTTCATCCACACCCGTAGGACGCCGCTCTTCCGAGCCGGAAGCGCGGTCCCGCCTTTCCTTCAAGCGGACGAACACTTACACACGGACGGTTTCTGCCCGCATCGGCCCGCAAAACCGCACACTTTCCCCGGACGGGCCTCCCCGGAATCGTATGGCAAGGAGTACGTCTTCTGAACCTTACCGAAGTAATCAACCAGAGCCCACCTTAGGGGTTGACTACAAGGGTTGCGGAAGCGTTTTCGCCGACCTGCCCCTAAGCACTGGAAGGTAACTGGTTACCTTCGTTACGCCCCCGGCGCGCCAGTTCTCTTTCGTTCATGCAAGCCTGTGTCAAGATCATCCCCAAACGCTTCTCGAATGACTGTTCCTAAGAGCAATTCGAGCCGGATCGGCCGAGCCGCAGTCCCGGGGGACGTCCCTGCGACTGCTCCCACAGACTTCGCCGTTTTTTTCGCGGACCAGAAGGGCAATATCTCCGCCTATGATGAGACGTTCTCGCGGCTGTTGGGATGGATACCCAATGAACTCCGGGGCAGGAACCTGAGCGTTTTGTTTTCGCACAACATGGCCGAAAGAGCCCCTCTCGATCCTCTGGGAAAGACCATCGTCGCCTCTGTGTCCGAGCAGGGTCGATACCAGTCTGCGGTTTGGCTCAGTGCCAAGTCAGGGAAGAGCCTCCATGCCCGGCTCTCGGTGACACTCGTTCGTGACCACACGTCGGCCCCCACCGGAATGGTTGGGGTGCTGACAGAGTTGGACAGCGCAGCCGCCAATGGTGGAGCGGGGGTTCTCAAGACCGGCGTTGGGACAGAAACGGCTGACGTCTCAACCATCAACTTTCGCGAAATTGATGGCACGCAGTTCATCCTTGCCAGTCCCGTGATGCACCGATTCATGGGCCTGGTCGATCGCGTCGCCGGTCACACCGAGACCGTCCTGATCACGGGAGAGACGGGAACCGGCAAGGAACTGATCGCCCGCACGATTCACGAATCCTCCAGCCGCCGCGGCCGCCCCTGGGTCGACATCAACTGCGCCGCTCTGCCCGAGAATCTGGTGGAGAGCGAGTTGTTCGGCTATGAAAAAGGAGCTTTCAGCGGCGCAGAGTCCTCCAAGCCCGGCTTGTTTGAGATGGCCGAGAAGGGCTCGCTCTTCCTCGACGAGATCGGTGAGCTCCAACTGCACACTCAGGTCAAACTCCTGCGCGTGCTCGATGGCCAGCCCTTCTACCGGCTTGGCGGCCACCGCAAGATCAAAGTTGACGTTCGCATCGTGGCCGCCACCAACCAGGATCTGGAAGCCGCCGTCAAAGACGGTCGCTTCCGCAAGGATCTTTTCCATCGCCTCGGCCAGTTCCAGCTTCGGGTGCCTCCGCTCCGTGAGCGCCCGGAAGACATCGTTGCCCTGGCCGAACACTTCCTGCGCTTGAAAGCTCCCGCGAAGCAATTCACGCCCGAAGCGATTTCCGCCCTACTCTCCCATTCCTGGCCGGGAAATATTCGCGAGTTGAGAAATCTTGTCGCCAAGGTGGCGATGGAATCCTCGGCTGCCGAAGTGGATGCCGCAAAGATCAACGCCTCCATCTCGGGCGAACCGGCATCGATTCGCCAGACTGCGTCCATGCCCATCGGCAACCTCGACAGTATGGAAGAGCAGATGATCCTCAAGGCCTTGGAGCGTACGGGAGGTCATCGCACCCAGGCCGCGGAACAACTGGGCATTTCGCGTCGTACCCTCAGCCGCAAGCTGAAGGAATACAGCATCAGCTTCGCTCCGGGAGACACCGCCGCATCGCTCGGCTACATCAGCTTGGAACAGCAGAAATTCTTCCGTGCCCGGGTCGAGCTTCAGGTCACGATTAAGAACTCTCAAGGAGAAGAGATCCGTGTGCGGGGCGTGAACCTGAGCACGGGAGGCATGGGCCTGGACGGACTGAAGGAACCGCTGCGCTTCGCCGGCCTGCTCGACGTAAGCTTTACGTTGCCTGAGAGCGACATCGCCTTTCAGGCCAAGGCACGACTCATGTGGGTGGGCGACGAAAGCCGTGTCGGCATCCGCTTCGTGGTGATCGAGCCCGCTCTCTTCGAGCAACTCCAGCACTGGACCAACAATAAAATGAAGGATGAAGGCTGGGAGTTTCACTCCTAGTCGTTGCAGCTTGTCATGCTGAGCGCAGCATCGCTTTCGCGCACGTGAAAACGATGCGGAGTCGAAGCATCCCTACCCGCTTCTCGTCTCTCTACGCCACTCGTTCGATGCGGTCTTTGAGGTGAGTGGGAGACTCAGGCGTGAACCATCAGTCGGCTCAATACCGACTCCAGTAGCTCCGCCTTCTTCCGCAGAACGGTCCTGAAATGGTGGTGGTCGGTGTGTGCAATTTCCAGCAGAAGGGTACGATGGCGTTCTTCGAGAACTTCTTGCACCAGATCTCTCTCTTCGTCGGTCAAGGACAGCGAAAGCGTAGTCGCGGTCATAAGGACCTCCCGACAAACCCTGTTCTCCATAATTGTACTGCTCTGGAGCGGCCGTGCAGTGATCCCACGCACCTGAGTGGGTCTCATGAGGATGGTTCGTATATTAGGTTTGAAAGGGCACGGCTTCCAGCCGTGCCGCAGGAGGCACCCAAGAAATCAGGGCTTCAGCCCCTGAGGTCGAGCTGTATGGGCGGCGACACCACTCTCACCCCGCAGGCGGCGCCCCCATCTCTGCCTCCTCCGCTCGGTGGCTCTCCACCGACAATTTTCGTAGCGACAATCTCTCCCTATGAGCCAAGAGCAACCCCACCGGCACTACCGCCGCAAACGTGACCAGCCACAGCAGAATCCCACAGCTCGCGGCCAATTCTGGAGGCACAGAGAACAAACTTGATAGCGTTCTAATGGTAGCGAGCTGTGAACCCCCTCCAACCGCCGGCAATTGCAGCATTGATCCAACCATACTCGATCCCATCAGGATCAGAATCTGCAATAGTGGAATCTCCAATGAAGCTACGCCATACGAATGAGTCACTTCCTTGTATGCGAGCGCAATGACGTACCACATTCCTACGGACGCTAGAGTCAGCCATACAAAGGAAAGCGGCCCATGGATCGTATTCAACCCCGCACCAAACTCTCGGACCCATTGCGCAATCCGGTGCCCCAAGTTGGCCGACAAGTGTCCAAATTCTTTCTCGACCCACCGTGCCACCGCTTCGCCCTTACGGTGGATCACAACCGCTGCCACTACAACTCCCAAGACGAAACCAATCAGAATTAAGACACCACGCTGAAGGTCCGTGTACCATCCTGGCTCCGGGATCGATTCCATTCCACCCTCCCGGAAAACAGCCATGGCCAGAAGGAGCGTGAAGGCTCCGATATCAAAGATGCGCTCGACCGCCCAGACGGCTAGTTGCGACGAAAGGGTGAGCTTCAGCCGCCGCGCAATCAAGAATGGTCGAATAGGTTCGCCAGCCCTTCCTAGGACTGCTAACCCTGTGAAGCCGATTAGAGTCGGCGAGACCAGATCCATCGCCTTCGCCTCGGGCCGTACCGGCTTCAGAAAAATCTTCCACCGTATTGCCCGCATGACGTAGGCCACGTAGATCAGCCCGACGCCTCGCGCTACACGGAGCCAATTGATATGTCGGGTCTGACTCCAGAAGGTTTTCCAGTCAAAGCTGTGCCATTCGCGATACTGCAGGTAAACCAGGAAGGCCAGGATAAGGAACACAACGCTGGCTATTACTCGCTTTTTGTTCATTCAGAGAGAAGCCTCGCGCCGCGCTCTTCGCAACGCGAAGCTGGAAACGGCAGCTCCCAAGGTAAATGACACTGCTCAAGGGGTCAAACTTATCTGCTCATGTGGCGCGGACCTGCCCTGAGCGAGAGTCGAAGGGGCCCCCGCCCGCGAATTGACTGGACCTGTGACTCAGCGGAAGGAACGGTTACCTCGGCTGACTCGCCGGAGCGCTGCCCGCCTGCTCTTGAACCTGCGTGCTTGTGTTTGCTGATCTGCCGGCCGCAACCCGTGTCTGGGCACCCGTTTTTTGTGGCGAACTCTTCCGTGAGACCGGGGCTCCCGCCCCCTTCTCCGCGATCTTCTTCTTATTAAAGTCCCGCACGATGCGCGCGACATACGCGTGCGTCTCGTAGTACGGCGGAAGGCCCCCATACTGCTCCACGCGGCGCGGCCCTGCGTTGTACGCCGCCAGCGCCTTGATCAAATCGAAGTTGTAGCGTTCCAGCAACTCGCGCAGATACCGCGTCCCACCTTCCACATTCGCCTGCGGATCAAACGCATTCGGCACGCCCAGTTTGGACGCGGTGTCCGGCATCAACTGCATGAGCCCCTGCGCCCCCTTGCGCGACACGGCGCGCACATTGAAACCGCTTTCCGCCTTGATCACGCTCTTCACCAGATCGGGATCCAGCCGGTACTTCCCACTTGCCGCATTCACCAAGTCGTTGAGATCGGGCTTCGGGCTTCGGCAAGCGGGCTTCAGCACATCGTTGTGTAGGCCGGCGCGGCAGGATTCATCCGGTTGGGATGGTTGTGTTCCTCGCAAGTCCGGGCTCGCCGGAGCCCGAAGCCCGAAAGCTGAAGCCCGTTCTTCTGGAGCTTCCTCGAAATGCTCGATCTCCGACGTCGGCACATCCACATAGCTCGAACCGTCGACGCTTACGTAGAGCCGCGTGACCGTGCCCATGACTTGTCGTCGTTCGTGCCGGATGGAAAACCCGTTCCGCAGCACCGCCAGCTCGCTCGCAAAGCAGGGAAGGGAGCAACCCAACGCCAGCGCGATAATCCACAGCCGCCGCCGTAATGGAGTTAGATGTCTCATGCTTAGAAGGCAAAGTATGTCGAGCACCAAGTTGCCAGCACTGGCCATTGACCACTAGCCACTGACCACTGTTCCCAACATCGCATCCACCGCCGCCGCAACCCCGCACCGATCATTGCCGAGCGTCACCGTCCATCCCCGCCCGCGCAATTCTTCGCACGCATTTCCCATGATAACCGGGTGTCCGGCGAAGGCAAGCATTTCGATGTCGTTGTGGTTGTCTCCGATGGCCATGACCTCTTCGCGGGCGATGCCGCGATAGTTGGCCCACCGTTCGAGCGCATGTCCCTTCGAGCACCCGGCATTCAAAACGTCGATCATCGACAAATCCCGCGCCGGATACTCCGTCCGCAGCACCGTGATCTGTCCATCCATCCCGCAGCTTTCGAGTGCTGCCAGCGCCCCCTTCATTTTCTCCGTCGAGCCGCAGAACATCGCCTGCACCGGATCCGTTACCAGCGCCTTCTCGATGGGCACGACAAACTCGATGTATTCGATATTTTTCTCCAGCCACCGGCGGATGCTGGCGCTCAGATCGTCCAGGTGCTCCAGAACGATCGCACCCTTCGTCTCCTTGTCGAAGGTCAGCACCGTGTGCCCGCGGAAGTCCCGCATTGCTCCGCACAGCTGCCGGCAAGTCTCGCGCGGCATCAGGTCGCGATGAAAGGTTTCGCCCGAGAGCGAACGCGTCACCGCGCCGTTCGAACTGATCAGCCACAAATCAAATCCGAGTTGCCGTGCAATCGGCAGCGCGAAGGTGTGCCGGCGGCCGGTCACGAGCACGATCTCGACCCCGGCAGAGTGGGCCCGCCGCAGGGACTGCAAGTCGGCATCGGAAATCTGAAATTCTGGATTGAGCAGCGTGCCGTCGATATCGGTCGCCAGCAGCCGAATGGAGGACGTGGAAGACTTCACCATTGGTCATTCTAACATCCGTGCTTTGGACCCGGCGCGACCTTGCGCGGCACCGAAGTTCGGACTTGACGCGAAATTCTCCCTGGTCAAGACTTCTCCAAGCAACTTTTTGACCGCACTAGGGTTCTCAGGATCCATGAGTACCCGAGCCACGTCCCTGCCGTGGCCATCCGGCGCGTGAGGTTCTCCATGACCAAATACAGGACGGTTCTTGCGATACTCTTCCTGGCAGCCCTGGCCCTCCAAATCCTGGGATGCGGCAACTCCAGCATGAACTCCAACCGTGTGCTTCAATCGATGGTGATCTCTCCCGCGAATCCGGATGCCCAGAATTTTCCCGGCGGGCAGGTGCAGTTCAGCGCTACCGGAACGTTCAGCAAAGCTCCATCGCCGGGCCCGGTCACGTTCCAGCCTCCCTACACGGGTAGCTGGTTCTTGATGGGAGTTGGCGCTTCTTCCATTGCTACCATCAGCCAGACCGGCCTCGCCCAGTGCATTCCCGGAGCCGCGGGCACTGTTACCGTTCAGGCGACGGTGTCGGCGAACTCGAGTATGGGCACCGCCATGTCGCCCGCCGTGTCCAGTTCGACAAATTTGACCTGCCCGTAACCAGCGGTGCCGAATGATGCAGCAGCCCGGGAGGCACTCGTGTGCCTTTCTGCGAAACCTGCAGTCTGAACGGTTCGCCGAAGCCGGAAAGCCGAAGCCCGAGTCCATGTTATATTTCGCTCTTCATGGGATCGCTCCTGTTCTTCTTCGCGTCCTGGTGGGGATTCGCTCTCCAGGCCGTGGCCATTTTCCACTTCATCCGCCGCCGGCCGGATACATACTGGCTTTTTATCATCCTTATCGGCGGGTGGCTGGGCGCTCTCGTCTACATTCTGGTAGAGGTTATTCCCGACGCCGGCCTGCTCAGCACCTCGTTCCAGGCATTCCCGCGTCGCCGCCGCATTCACGAACTCGAGCGCGCCATTCTCGACAATCCCTCAGCCGGAAACTACGAAGAGCTGGGCCTTCTTTATCTAGACGACGGCAATTTCTCACGTGCCCGCGCCTGCTATGACAAGGCGATCTCGTCGCGCACCGATCACGTGGACCCGTTTTACCGGCGCGGCGTCGCCGAAATCGAGCTTGGAGATTTCGCCGCGGCTGTTCCCGACCTCGAGCGCGCGGTCAAAGACGATCCCGGCTACGATTTTCACCGTGCCAAAGGCCTTCTGGCCCATGCCTACGCCCAAACCGGGCAGTCTGAGAAAGCCGACATCCTTTTTCAACAAGCCACCAAAATTTCAACCATCTCTGAGACTTACTACAACTACGCTGTTTTCCTGCAGTCCCAAGGACGCACCGCAGAAGCCCGGCAGTGGGCCCAGAACATTCTCAACAAGAAACCCACCATGCCGGGATATCTTCGCCGTCGTGAACGCACCTGGTTTCGCAAGGCGCAAGCGCTGCTGATTCGATTTCGAGTGTGAGCTGTTGACCAAACGAAACTCCGGCGGCGCTCTTTTCTCAACAGCCCATCCCTGTCTTGTCTTTTCGAAAGCGCCCGGCGTTCAGACGAACCTTTTACAACTCGCTGACGCTCTCATGACACAGCGCTCCTGCGACGCAACCTAATCTAATTTCAGCTTGATCGGAGTCCCTGCCTCGATCTCGTAACCTCACTCCGAAGAGAATTGGAGGGGCAATGCCCCCGGGGGAGGAGGTTCGTGTTTCTCAAGAGAGGTAAAAGCCTTTGAAGCGCATACCGATTGCCGTCATTTTCTTCTTGTTGTTTGGTCTGAAGGTGGCGTCTGCCCAGGCCGCACCGCTTGCGCTGGGCAGCATCTCTGCGGTGACTCCGCTGACCACGTGCCCCACTGGTTACAACCCTGGTGCACGCTGCTTTCAGGCCGGTGTGAGTTGTCCCGACACGCTGAGCATTCAGGTCACCTATGGCGTCAGCAATCCTCGCGGTATCCCTCGAGGCACCATCGTTCTGCTGAAAGGTGCGGGAGGTACCCAGCCCTACGGCGGAGGGTCTGGCCTAGGAAACTACGGCGCCAGTTATCTGCAGGCGGGCTATCGCATCGTGCAAACCGCATGGGCCACCGATTGGGAGGACACCGGTATTTCCAACGGCAAGAGTGTCAAAGCCGCGGCCTGCCGTCCGGCAACTCTCCTGAACTTTTTCGACCAGAATGTTTACGATGGAAACGGGGGCATATGCGCCCAGGGTTTCAGCGCCGGCTCAGCCCAACTCGCCTACTCCCTGGCGTTATATGGCAGCGCGAACTTTCTCGACAAAGTCGAATTGCTCTCCGGGCCCGTGCTCAGTGACATTGCCCAGGGCTGCATGGTGCCGGAGGCGCCGCCGGTAACGGTATGCCCCCCAGGACAGCTAGGCTGTGTGGGCTCGCCCTGGCGCGATCGGCCGCAATACGTTGTCGGTTTTCAATCCCTGGTGAGCCGCTGGACGGGCATCCCGTGCCAGAGCAAGACCACCACCTGGGCGCAGGACAATCTCGCCTGGAAGTCGATGAGCATCGTGGACGGCACGCGCACTCCCAGTTTCTCTTATCCCAAAACCGCCGTCGCGGGATGGTTGTGCAGCAACGCCTTGAACAACTCTGCCGCGCAAGGCGAACTGTTCTTCGTAAACTTCACCAGCCCTGCCCAGACTGCCCACTACTCATTGACCCGCATCGACGGTTGCTCAGGTCCGGAAGGCGTTGACTCCGGAACCACTCCGCAGGGCGAAATCGGATTCCTTGCTATCACCTCCGATATGACCGACCCCGTCGCCGGATGCATCAAGCGGCATTGAAACGATGCCGATGGACCTGATCCGTGACGGGAAGGCTGCATGTTCCCCGTTGCGCCTGAGTGTTTGTGTTCAGCCGCGAAGCGGCGGAAGAATGCAGCCCACGCCGCAAGGCGTGGGTAAGAAGTGAAGGGGGATAAGCCCCAGCGGGGCGAAAGAAAAGCCACGACAGATCCTGCCAGGTCGGCAGTAGCCTCCACTCGTCCACATCTCTACCCAAGAAGACTGGAATCCCTAGGAGAAGAGACGGAACGGAATCATCCGACACCCCAGCCCCGTCAGGGGCGAAATGTGAAAGCCCGGCACGGCAGTGCCGGTAGACATGGAACGGCGGAACAAGTCCCGTAGGGACGGCACCGGCCCTCACTCCAGCCGCTTCCCCTTGGTTTCCGGCAGTTGCGTGGTCATCAACGCCGCCAGCAGATATCCCGCCGCACACAAGTAAAACGCCCAGCTCAACCCCTTCGCCTGTCCCACGCGCCCAATCACCAGCGGCGCCAGCGAACTCATGGTCCGCGCTCCGTTGTAAGTAAAACCCAGAGCGCGGGCCCGCACCGCGGTCGGGAAAATCTCGCTGCCCATAATCCCCGAGCCCGAGAAAATTCCTGTCCCGAAGAACGCCACCAGCGCTCCCAGAACCAGTAACACGCCCGGAGACCGCGCCGCCGCATACGCCGGAATCAACACCGCCGCCACCAGTGTGTAGAGCAGAAACGCATTCCGCCGCCCGATGTGATCGGCCACCCACCCGAAGCTCGCATACCCGGGAAACATCCCGCACAGGTTCAGGACAACCATGAGCGTCGTCATCCCCATCACGCCAAACCCGCGCCCGCCCTGCTCGACCGGCAGCGACAGGTACGGAGGCAGCCAGGTAAACAATCCCCACCACGCAAACATCCCAAAAAAGTTGAACAGCAGCAGTGCAAACGTATGCTTCACATACGGCGGCCGAAAGATTTGCGAGAACCTCCCGTGGTCCTGTGGAGCATTGTTTGGAATAGGCGCGCCACGGTCCTGTCCAGGAGCGTCTCGAAACGACGTACCACGGCTCTTGCCCGGAACGCTTTGAAAGGGCGCGGCTTCCAGCCGCGCCGTGGCAGGCGAACTATTCGAAGCGGCTTTAGCCGCTGGGGGACGCGGCCCGGAAGAAAGCTGGCGCTCCTCCCACATCTCCGATTCCGGCACGCTGCGCTGAATCCAAAGCGTGACCACCGCCGGCAGGATGCCCACGAAAAACACCGCCCGCCACCCAAAATACCGCGCCACCGGACCCGCCACCAGCGCCGCCGCCGCAAAGCCCAGCGCCCACGAACTCTGCACGATGGAAATCGCCTTCGCACGAAATTCCGTAGGCCAGCTCTCCGCCACCAACGTAGCCCCGGTATTCCACTCGCCGCCCATGCCGAGTCCGAGCACGAACCGCGCTACAGCCAGCATGCCAATACTGGTCGAGAGTCCCGAAGCAAACGAGCACGCCGAATAGGTCAGGATGCTCGCCATCAGCGCCCGCTTCCGCCCAATGCTGTCCGCCAAAAATCCGAATCCGACGCCGCCAATCCCCGATGCCAGCAGCGTCAGCGTTCCCAGCAGCCCCGCCACCGTCTTCGACATCCCAAACTCGCGCATCAACAACGCCAGCACCAGCGCGTAGAGCATGGCGTCAAACGCATCGAGCGCCCACCCCAGCGCCGCCGCGAGCAGCGTGCGCCGCTGCCCGGGCGTAGCCTGCCGGATCAGTTGGATGGGACCAATCGCCATGTGGCCGCGATTGTACGGGGAGAACTGCCAATTTCCAATTGTGGTTGCAGGCCAGCAACCCTATCGAGCAATGTCATCCCGAGCGCGGCGAAGCCGCGAGAGAGCCTGCCCTGAGCGAAGCCGAAGGGGACCTCGCGGAGGTTAGTTGTATCGATGCTGTTGCGGGGACTACTCGGATGCCCGTAGCTTGGGCGCGCCTGCCTGCGGTGCTAGCACTGTACAAATTTCGTAAGGTCCCTCCGAGAGCTGTCGCTCTCGTCGGGATGACATCGCGACGTATATAGCGGCAGGTAGGGACGGAGAGCCGCGATCAGAAAACTCTGCCCGCAGACTTCAGCAGATGAAAATACCTCCGCGCCTTCTTCACATCCCGCGCAATCTGCTCCCGCAGCGCCTCGACCGAAGGGAACTTGATCTCGTCGCGAATCCGCTCCAGAAAGCAAATCTCGATCTCCGTCTCCGGCGTCAATTCAAACGGATGAAAATTCAGGAGGTGCGTCTCGACCGCAAACAGTTCCGTGCCGAACGTCGGACGATTCCCCACGTTGGTGACTGATTCAAATGTTTCCGTCCCCACACGGGTGCAGGTAATGTAGACGCCATCCTTCGGAACCAATTCCTCATAGCGCGCGAGGTTGATGGTCGGCACTGTATACCTTGAACCGTATCCGCGCCCGCGTCCCGGCGTCCCCAGAATGCAGAACGGACGCGCCAGCAAGTGCCGCGCCCGGCTTACGCGTCCATCGGCCAGAAGCTTGCGAATCTGGCTGCTTGAGACCGATTCGCCCCGCAGCCTCATCTCGGAATAGACTTTCACTTCAAACCCCATCTCGCGGCCAAACTCTGACAGCATGTTCATGTCGCCGGAGGCTTTGTGTCCGAAGTGAAAGTTGTAGCCTTCATGCACCTCGCGCGCGTGCAGTTTCTTCTTGAGGATTCGTTCCGCGAACTGCCGGGGAGTAAGAAGAGAGAGGTCCCGCCCGAAAGGCAGCAGCAGCACCGCGTCCACACCGGTGCTCGCGAGCAGACGAAGTTTCTCCGGAGTCGGCGTCAGCAGCTTCAGCCCCCCCTCCGGCCGCAAAATCCGCGCCGGATGCGGTTCGAACGTGACCGCCACTGCTTTAGCGGAGCGCTCCCGGGCACGCGAAACGATCTCCCGCAGCACTGCCGCATGCGCCCGGTGAACCCCGTCAAAATTCCCCACGCTCACCAGCGTCGGACCAAAGCTCGCCGGCACATCATCAAGTTTGTGAAAGACTTCCATGGGAAATAGTCGACAATTTCCACAGCTCTGCCGATTGCCAGTTTACCTGTCACATACTACGGCTCCGTAGCAATACAGAATAAATAACAGAGGGCGTCATCCTGAGCACAGCCGTTCTTCAGGCGGAGCGAAGGATCCGGCGTGCGGCAGCATCGAACCATGCGCAAGTCAAAATGCTTTTTCGTCTACATCATGACGAACGGCTCCAGACATCACGTACTTTACATCGGTGTCGCGGGAAATCTGGTTCGTCGCGTATTCCAACACAAGAACAAGCTCATCCCCGGCTTCACCAGCCGTTACAACTTGACCCACCTGGTCCACTACGAAAGGTTCTTCTATCCTGACGCGGCCATTGCCCGTGAGAAACAATTGAAGGGCTGGCTACGCCGCCGAAAGATTGAGCTGATCGAAAGCGCCAATCCTCACTGGTACGACCTGGCAAAAGACTGGTACGACGTCTACAAGCCGGTTTCGCGTGCTCCACGCCAGATCCTTCGCTCCGCCTGAAGAACGGCTGTGCTCAGGATGACGCCGCACGAACCGTCAAGCCTGCGACAACAGCGTCGGACCTCAGACATCAGGCCTCAACCATCGGTACCTCGCCGTTCAAGACTCCACGATCGCCGGCTCAATCCGGCCGAGTTCTGACGCCCGACGCCGCTCCTAAATCTCAAACTCCAGCTTCATGCCGTCATGCGACAGCCGTACGTTCCTCGGCATCAGCGCGTTGGTTGCCTCGTGCGGCAGATCGTGGCAAATGTGCGTAAAGAAGGCCCGCTTCGGCTTCAGCCGTTCCACGATTCGCAGGGAATTCTGCACCGTCGAGTGCGTGGGATGCGGCTTGTGCCGCAGTGCATCCAGAAACAGAATGTCCAGCCCCTCCAACTGATCAAACGATTTCTCTGGAATCTCGCTGTGATCGGTCAGGTAAGCTGCCGACCCGAAGCGGTAGCCGTTAATCTGCGTCTCCCCGTGAATCAGCAGGACCGGATCGAACTGCACGCCGAATACATCCACCGGGCCATCGATGGGCCTCAGTTCCAGTTGAGGCAAGCCCCCGAACTTGTAGTCGGCGTCAAAAATGTAGCTGAACATCCGGCGCAGAAACGCCGCTGAATCCGGTCGCGCATAGAGCGGCAACTTCTCGGGCTTGAGCCGGTAACTCAGTGGCCGCAAGTCGTCAATGCCGAGGATGTGGTCGGCATGCGTGTGGGTATAGAAAACAGCATCGACCCGCGTGATGTTCTCGCGGATTGCCTGTGTGTAGAAGTCAGGAGTGGTGTCGATCAGGACGACCTTGCCGCCATACTCGATCATCACCGACGGCCGTGTGCGGCGGTCGTGCGGATCAGTGGAGTGGCAGACAGCGCAGTCGCAGCCCAGCGTGGGCACGCCCATCGAAGTCCCGCTGCCCAGCACGGTCAGTGTGGCTTTCATCGTTGATCTTTTGGTCTTAGTTAACGCCCGGTCGTTCCCGTGGCCGGTCCTGGTTGCGGCGGACGCGCCAGCGCGTTGGTGACCTCCACATACGCCATGCGCAACTCGTAAAGGCTGTTCTGCAGAAAATTCTGCTCCGCCGCAGTCAGGTTCCCCTTGGTCTTTTCTGCCAGCAACCCGATGGTATCAATCGTCTGGCGCGCGCCAATGATATCGATGCGCGGCTGCCCCCCTTGCTCGTGCATCAATCCCAGCTGCAGCATCGCCGTCATGTACAGCGACGCCATGAAGCGCTCGAACGTCATCTCGAATTCTTTCGCCGAGCGCCCGCTCAGTTCAACCTGCGAATCCAGATCCTTGGAGGATTGACGGTACGCGGCCGCCTGCGCATCCTGCTCGGCGCTGGTCGGTGGAGGGGGGACATCGGGATCCCCGCCCCCATCGGACTTTTCCAGGGTCGGGGCCGCCGGCCTCACGCCGGATGCTGTGTTGTCGGCGACAGCGGCTGGCGGAGCCGGTTTTGCCTGCTCGGCTTCCTCCGGCACGTCGCTGCGCAGCTCGCCCTCCGACGTGAATAGCCGCCGGTCGGTTACGGTGAACTCTGACTGTTCGTGTTTCTTTTGAGCCATAGACCTGTCCCTCACCCCGACACTAGACCTCTTGGAAGGGCAAGCCGGAAACCACGGCTGCCGCGTCGCCGACCTCGACTTCCTTGCCCGGAACCCCTGCCTCGCGTCGAATATATCCCAGCGCCATTCGCCGCTCGTGCCCGTTACGCAGAGAAGTCACGCTGGTGATCTCGCCCAGTTCCTTCCCACGAACCAAGATCTTCGAGCCGGGAGCAATCGAGGTTCCTTCCTTGAAAACGAATCCGGTGAATTTTCGATGTACATTCCCTCGCGACCGGATGCGCTCGACAATTTCCTGCCCCACATAGCAGCCCTTGTTGAAGTTCAGCGCGCGCGCCTGTTCCGTCTCCTGCGGCAGGTCACGTTCCCGGATGTCGACTCCGTACCGCGGAATCCCGGACACGATGCGCTGCATCTCAAGCGCTTCCGCACCAACCGGAGCGGCCCCGCCAGCCAGCAATGCGTCCCAAAGCTGCTTCACGCTCGCCGGTGGCAACCCGATTTCATAGGAAACACTTTCCGTGTCGCCGCGAACCACCATGCAGCTTACACCCTGCCAGTTCAAGTCCTGAAACTGCAGCGGCAGCAGATCCCCAATGTTGAATCCGGCTGCCTCAAGTGCCTCGCGCGACTTCGGCCCGCTGAGGCCCAGCGCGGTGAGTTGATGGCTGAGATTCTTTACCTCGACATCGTCCATGATGATGTAGTGATCGAACGTTGCCAGAATCTTTTCGACCTGGCTGTAGTCGGTGTCGACCAGTAGTGAGTCGCCGCGGCTATAGGCAAACAGATCGCCGAGAATGTGCCCCTGGGGATTGAGCAGGAACGCATAGACCCCCCGGCCCGACTCCAGGTCGCGGATGTTGTTGGTCACCATCCCGTTCAGCCAGCGCACGCGGTCGCCGCCGGTCAACGAGATCTTGGCGCGAAACCCCAAGTCATATACGCCACAACCGGTGCGCAGGGCAGAGAACTCCGCCTGCGGATCGCCAAAACTGGCTGCAGTGGTGGCCCCGCGATAATCCTCAACCCGAGCCGCGCCGAGAGCGGCGGCATGAACCTGGAGTGCAGTAAGACCCATAACTACCCTAGTTTTCGATTATAGCGAAGGCGTCAGCAGAGGAAGAGTAACGCCGCCGTCCCGGCGGTTGTCCAGCGGGCGCCCCGCCCGCTGCCCCGATCCCAAACTGTCGCTGGGGATTCTCCTTGGAAGTCCTGCCGAGACCCGCAATCAGTCACTTGCACGATCCTCAACGACTTTTACGGGGAATCAATGACTTAGCCAGAAGTTAACACAGGCGGCGATTGCAGGCGATTCTAGCCCCTCGCCTGCGGCGGACAGCCCTTGGGCTCAGCGAGGCACTGAAAGTCGCTCTACGCGACCGCTAGGCAGCCCAGCGTCGATTCCAGGAGTTCTCCCGACCAGGAATGGGAGTCCTTGTAGCCTTCAGTTTTGCCGTTGTATTATAGCTAGCAGCAAATATCGATAGAAGCTACTCATTCTGCACGGCTTGTGGTAACTTTCCTGCCGTGACTGAGCCAGCACCATCCAAGAAGCGGATTGCCGTTATCCCCGGGGACGGGATCGGCAAGGAAGTGATCCCCCAAGCCGTCAACGTCATCCAGGCGACCGGCGCCACCGTCGAACTCACCGAGTTTGACTGGGGCGCGGATCGCTACCTGCGTGATCGCACTACAGTCCCCGCCGATGGATTCGCCATGCTCGGCCGCGACTTCGACGCCATCCTCGTTGGCGCCTTCGGCGATCCTCGGGTGCCGACCAACATTCATGCCAAACAAATTCTCCTGGGCATGCGGTTCCAGATGGACCTCTACGCCAACGTCCGCCCGGTGCGGCTACTCGATGCTGCGTTGTGTCCGTTGAAGGGAATCGAGCCCAAAGACATCGACTTCGTCGTGATCCGGGAAAATACCGAGGGCGTCTACACCGATGCTGGCGGGGTCTTCAAGCAAGGCACGCCCGATGAGATTGCCACGCAGGAAGACATCAACACTCGTAAAGGCGTCGAGCGCATCATCCGCTACGCCTTCGAGTACTGCGAGCGCCACAAGAAGCTCGACGGCTCACCCCGCAAGCAAGTCCTGATGTGCGACAAGTCCAACGCCATGACTCACGCCGGGGGCCTCTGGCAGCGCGTGTTCAAGGAAGTGAGCCGCGAGTATCCGCAGATCATGGCGCAGCACATGTACGTGGACGCGCTCTGCATGCAAATGGTTCGCGATCCGCGCCAGTTCGACGTCATCGTGACCAACAATATGTTCGGCGACATCATCACCGACCTCGCCGCCGGACTGCAGGGTGGGCTGGGCATGGCCGCCAGCGGGAACATTCATCCGGGAAAGACATCGATGTTCGAGCCGGTCCACGGCTCGGCTCCGCCCATTGCTGGGAAGAATGTGGCCAATCCCGTCGGCGCGATTCTGACTGCGGCCATGATGCTGGGGCACCTGGGCATGACGCGCGAGGCCGAGAAGATCGAAGCCGCCGTGCTCGAAGCCGTTCGGCAGAAGAAGGCCACCCAGGACATCGGCGGCTCGTTGGGAACGCGGGAAGCAGGGGAATGGGTGGCGAACTTCGTCGGCCGCGAATGAAAATCAAGCTCTGTCATCCTGAGCGAAGTGAGCCGATTCGCGAATGCGAATCGGCTCGCGCAGTCGAAGGACCCCTGTACCGGTTGGACTGGCAGGGACGCGTCAGGCAATTCTCTCGGTGCTGCTAAGATCAGGGTGCGGCGTGAGAATTCCTTGACCAGCCTGTGCTGGTTCGGGTTGCATAGGTCCTTCGCTTCGCTCAGGATGACAGCGTGAAAAAGTTGGGGAGTTTCCTAGTATTTGTGTTGCTGTTCGGCGGTGCGGCTTGCCTGGGGCAGGGGTCAGCGGGCGGGTCACCTGTGTCCACACTGGCCTCGACTGCGCCAGTTGCGGTTGGGCAAGATCAAAATCAACAACAAGATCAAAAGCAGGCGGACAAGAGTGTCCGCCCCACACCGGATCAAACCCCCGCGGGCGAGGGCGCCCGCGCCACACAAGAAGTCAAGATCACGCCGCGGGAAGCAGATGAACTTTTTCATTCGGTCGATGAGATTTTGGCGTTCGATTCCAAGCAGACCGGGTTGCCGATCAAGAAGGACGTGAAGCGCAAGCTCACCAGCCGCGACGAAGTGGTTTCGTATTTGACCAAGCACATGAACGATGAAGACACGCAACGGCTGCGGCGGTCGGAACTGGTGCTGAAAAAGTTCGGGCTGCTGCCGCGCGACTTCGATTTGGAGAAGCTGCTGGTGGCGCTGCTGCGCGAGCAGGTCGCGGGTTACTACGATCCCAAGACCAAGACCGTCAATCTGCTTGACTGGGTTCCGATTGAGGAGCAGGAGCCGGTGATGGCGCACGAACTGACGCACGCACTGCAGGATCAGACCATCGGGCTCGAGAAGTGGATGAAAAAGGGCGAGAAGGATCTGGCGGAGACCAGGAAAGATCCCACCCCCGCCGATATCGAGAACGATGAAATGGACAACGCGCGCCAGGCCGTGGTCGAGGGGCAGGCCGAGACGGTGATGCTGCAGTATGCGCTCGCGCCCGTGGGGCGGTCGATTGTGGACTCACCCGATCTGGTGGATGCCATGGAGTCGGGCATGGTCAGCGGCACGCCGGATTCGACGGTATTCAAAGATGCCCCGATTTTTCTAAAAGAGTCGCTCACCTTCCCTTACAGCTACGGCATGGAATTCGTGGTGAAGCTGATGCAGAAGGGCGGCAAGCAGAAGGCGTTTGCCGACGTGCTGCGCAATCCTCCGCACACCACGCGGCAGATCATGGAGCCGGACAAATATCTGTCAGGCGAGAAGATTGAGCCCATGCGTGTGCCGGATTTCAAGCAGGACTTCAAGGCCTACCAGAAATTCGACATCGGGGCCATGGGAGAGTTTGACGTAGCGGTGCTGATCGAGCAGTACGCCGGGAAGGAATTGTCGAAGGGCATGTATCCGGAATGGCGTGGCGGATATTACTACGCGGCGAGACCGAAGAACGACGCGGCGGCGCCGCTTGGGCTGCTGTATGTGTCGCGGTGGGCAAGCGCGGAGAAGGCGTCGGAGTTTGCGGCAATCTACGCCAAGTCGCTGGCCCAGCGGTACAAGAAGGCGGAAGAGGTGGCGGATCCTCGAGCCAGCAAATCAGCAGCGCCGGATTCTCTGCACAAAACTGATCTGCTGACGGGGCGACACTCGTGGTCGACCGAAGAGGGTACAGTCATCATTGAAGAGCAGGGTGACACGGTGTTCGTGAGTGAGGGTCTGGATGAAGAGACAACGAAGACGCTGGAAAGGGAACTATTTGGAAAGTGACTCCCGGCTTCCAGTTGTCAATTGTCGATTGAATCCGGTTGCGCAGCCGACCCGCCGGGCTTTGCCCGGCCGGACAGCCGAGGCGGCTGCCTCACATGTTCATCTCCTTTTTCCCTTGCCTCCTGTGTCTTCCGGGGCTTCTCCAAGGAAATGCCGCGCCTTCGCCGTAACCGTGAACTGCTTTCCCGCGCGTTCGACGGTAAGCTTGCGCTCCTGGCCGGGTTGACCCTCGAGCAGGGACCAGACTTGACCCATGGTGGAGTCGGGCACGGGAGTGCTGTCGACAGCGACGAGGTGGTCGCCGGCCTGAACTTCCGGAACTGACGGCTTGCCTTCGAAGTCGGCGACGCCGAGGATGGTGAAGCGCGTATCGTCTTCGGGGCGCAGGATGAGTCCAACGACGTCGAAGTCGGGGGCTTTGAAGGTTGAACCTATCTCGAAGTATGCGGTCGACTGTGCGTAATCAATTCCCACGCGATAGTTCAGCAACGCGTTCGAGCCGAGCAGGCCGACCGTGGGGATGCCAGCGCGCTTTTCAAACCAGTCCATCGCTTCTTTCGGAAAGCCGGCCACTGCAACGCCCGTGAGGAATACGGGGCCGTACTGCAAGCGCTCCATGCGCAGCAGTTGCCACTTCGGTTCGCTGTCCAGGCCCCACAGGTTGGCGTGGCCAACGGCTCCGGTCATGTGCGGCCAGTCGGGATGTGTGGCCAGCAGCTTGTCGCTGAGTTCTTGCGACAGGAAGCTGAACGAGGAGCCAACGTCGAGGGCAAGGTTGTATTTCTTGTTCTCGATCTGGCTGGGAACCTGGACGAGTCCATTGGCGGCGTTGATCTGAATCTTCGTACTCATGCCTCTGAACTTCAGCGTGCCGGGCGCCGCGAGGGTGAACTCGCGCTCGGGGAAGTCGACGAGCACGGCATAGTTTCGCAGGACGGTGGCGGGGATATTGATCTCGGCAGACATGCCGGGAGCCATGACTGACGCGGCGTTTACCGGCTTCAGGGGGATCTTGGCTTCCTTGATCGCGGCGAGTGGAACCTTCATGCCGCCGATCGTGATCTCCTGCGGCGGCGGGGCGGAGCATTCCTTGTCATTGCAGGTGACGTTGAGGCCCAGGAGCGTTGCGACGCGGCGTGACAGCATGAGGTCGGGATTGCCGTTGTCGACCCATCCGCGGATTCGTTTGGTGGAGCCGTCCGGGAGCTGGAGATAGACGTCGATGATGATGCGGTTGTGGTCGAAGGTGATGGGGACGGTGACGGACTTGGGTTCAGGCGGAGGCGCGGTCTGCGCAAAGGACAAGCTGCCGAGAAGGAAGAGTGCGAGGAGAGGGACTGCTGGTTTCATGACAGAAAACCATTTAACCACAGAGGGCCCTGGGTAGTGGTGCAGTTTGGTAAGGAAGCGAGCCAAACGCGCGATTATTGCGTCGCAAAGAACGCGACGCTTCGCGCGGCTCGCCCAGATCCTTCGCGGCGCAAAGTACGCTTGCTCAGGATGACAAGCAAACTGCACCACTACCGGACACAGGGGGCGCAGAGGAGTTGCTGGGCCGTCTTGTATAATCGCGGGTTCTGCGTCGAAGCTCTGGGCTTTCCGGAGGTTGAGTGGCACAAGCGGAGATTGGCATCATCGGCGGCAGCGGGCTGTACTCGATGCCGGGGCTGAGCAAGGTGAAGGAAGTGCGAGTGAAGACGCCGTTTGGCGCGCCTTCCGATGCTTATGTGTGCGGCACGCTCGAAGGTCGCAAAGTGGCGTTTCTGGCGCGGCATGCGCGCGGACATCGAATTCTGCCGAGCGAACTGAATTTTCGCGCAAACATTCATGGGTTCAAGCAGCTGGGAGTTGAGCGGATCGTCTCGATTTCGGCGGTGGGGTCGCTGAAGGAAGAACATAAGCCGCTGGATTTTGTGATCCCGAACCAGTTCTTCGATCGCACACGGCATCGGGTGGATACGTTTTTTGGCGGCGGTGTGGTTGCACACATTGCCTTTGCCGATCCGGTGTGCGGCGAGTTGGCGGGTATTGTCGAGGCGGCGTGCAAGAAGGCGGGCGTGGTGGGCAAGCGGGGCGGAACTTACCTGTGCATGGAAGGTCCGCAATTTTCGACCAAGGCAGAGTCGAATGTGTATCGCGGGCTGGGCATGGACGTGATCGGCATGACCAACCTGCAGGAGGCGAAGCTGGCGCGCGAAGCGGAGCTTTGCTACGTGACCGTGGCCATGGTGACGGATTACGACTGCTGGCATCCGCATCACGATTCGGTGACCGTGGATCAGATCGTGGCGGTGCTGCTGAAGAATGCGGAGAACGCCGCGAAGGTTGTGCGCGAGACGGTGGCTGCGATGCCGCGCGGGCGTTCGTGCAAGTGCGGGTCGGCGCTGGCGCATGCGATTCTGACTGACCCGAAAAAGATTCCGGCGGCGACGCGGAAGAAGTTGAAGTTGATTCTCGGGAAGCGAGTGGCCAATGGTCAGTGACCAGTGGCCAGAAGAACGAGATTTTACTGGTCACTGGCCACTGACCACTAGAAAGCGTACACGATGAGCATTGTGGTAGTCGGATCGGTGGCGTTTGATGATGTCACCTCGCCTTCCGGGAGCGTGAAGAATATTCTCGGCGGGGCTGCGACCTATTTCGCGCTGGCGGCTAGCTACTTTACGCAGGTGCGGGTTGTGGCCGTCGTGGGTGACGATTTTGGGCCGGAGCAGGAGCGTGTCTTCCGGGAACATCGCATTGACACGCGGGGTATTGAGCGCGCCCAGGGCAAGACATTTCGCTGGGGAGGAACGTACTCCGACAACTTGAACGAAGCGAAGACGAACTTCACCGACCTGAACGTCTTCCAGACATTCCAGCCGCGCATCCCGACAGAGTATGAAGACACGGAATTCCTCTTCCTCGCGAACATCCAACCGACGCTGCAGGCAGATGTACGGCGCAAGATGAACGGCGTGCGGCTGACCGGCTGCGACACGATGAATTACTGGATCAAGGGCACGCCTACGGAACTGGCTGCGACGCTGAAGTTGGTCGACGTGCTGCTCATCAATGACACCGAGACCAAGATGCTGGCGCACGAGAGCAATCTGCCGCGGGCGGCGCAGAAGGTGCTGGCCATGGGGCCGAAGGCGCTGGTCATCAAGCACGGCGAATACGGAGCGACAATTTTCTTTCGTGAGGGGGCGTTTGGGATCGGGCATCATCCATTTCGTGCGCCGGCGCTGCCCATCGAGGAAGTGAAGGATCCCACCGGTGCAGGCGATTCGTTTGCCGGCGGATTTATGGGATACCTGGCCGCGCAACAGGAGATCAACCGGGAAGTTCTGAAGCGGGCGCTGTTCTACGGCGGCGTCATGGGGTCGTTCGCGGTGGAGCGCTTCGGGACGGAGCGGTTGCAGGGGCTGACGCGTGACGAGATCGAAGCGCGTTTCCAGGTCTTCCGCGAACTGACGCATTTGGAATAGAGTGGGTCTGCCGAGAAGCTGTTTCGCGATCAAGTGCACGTGCTGGCGTCCCGGGTGCCTCAGGGGCTAAAGCCCCAACTTTTCTGCAGCTGCTAACGGCACCGCTGGAACCCGTGTCCTTCCCAACCCCATTCATGAAATAGCCTCGGGCGAGCGATAACGGGTGACCCATAACGAATGAGTACGCCGGGCAGCTCTCGCTGGGACTACGAGGTCAGGCTGCTAGCCTTGCTGGCGGTCTGCGTTTCTGTTTTTTCCTTCCTGTTTTATTTCCGGCGCGGAGAGGTGATGCTCTACGGGGATGCAGTGGCGCATATCAATATCGCGCGGCGCGTATTTGATTCCAGCACTCCCGGGCTGTTGCAGTTGGGAACAGTGTGGCTGCCGCTGCCGCATCTGCTGATGATTCCTTTTCTGATTTCCGATCGGCTGTGGCGGAGCGGGGTGGGCGGGTCGATTCCGTCGATGGCGGCGTATGTCTTCGGCGTGATCGGGATGTTCCGGCTGGTGCGGGGGGCGCTGGCACGTAAGGCCGAACCTGGCGTGGCAGCACGGGCGGCAGCGTGGGCCGCAGCCGCGATCTATGGGGCGAATCCGAATCTGATTTACATGCAGACCACCGCCATGGGAGAGGCGCTGTATCTGGCATTCTTCATTTGGGCGGTGGTCTATTTCTCCGAGTTTGCCCGTGGCGAGGAGAAGGCGCCTACCAAGTGTGGGCTGTGTCTGACGGCTGCCTGTTTGACGCGCTACGACGCATGGTTTCTGGCGGCGGCGTTGGTCGTGGGAGTGGTGGCAGTAACAAAGGCCCCACTTCTCGCAAAGGACGCGAGAAATGGGGCACCCTGGTTCTCGGAGCCTGCGTGGCGGAAGACGCTCATCAAGTTTGTCTTGTTCGCAGCAGCAGCGCCTGCGCTCTGGCTCGGTTACAACGCGGTGGTCTATCACAATCCGCTGGAGTTTGAGAATGGGCCATATTCGGCGAAGGCGATTGAGAAGAGAACGGAGACATCGGGATCGCCAGGACATCCGGGGTCGGGGAATCCGGTTGTAGGGGGCCTGTATTTTCTCAAGTCGGCGGAGGCAAATCTCGCGGAGAACGAGTGGCTGCAGAGATTGTGGATTGTGCTGGCTATTGCGTGCGTGTTGGCGCTGGCAGTGGGAAATCCCCACCTTCGCAAAGAACGCGAAGATGGGGCACCCAGGTTTGTGCCGTCGCTGCCGCTCGTTTTTCTCTTGGTGCCGCTCCCGTTCTACGCGCTGTCTGTCGCGTACGGCGGCGTCCCCATTTTCATTCCAGCGTGGTGGCCGTTTACGCACTACAACGTTCGCTATGGATTGCAGCTGCTGCCACTGTTCGCCACGGCTGCGGCCTTTCTGGTTTATGTGGCGCTGCGCTCGGACGACTGGCCTGCGTGGTTGCGCCGTGCGTCAGTCACAGGAGTGATCGCCGTTGCAGGCATCAGTTACGTCTCGATCTGGGTGGCGCAGCCTATCTGCTACACCGAGGCTGCGGTCAACATGCGCACCCGGAATGCGCTGGAGAAGCAACTGGCGGGCTGGCTTAGCTCGTTGCCGCCGAACTGCACGCTGCTGATGTATCTGGGGGAGCATCCTGGCGCGGTGCAGCAGGCGGTCATCCCCCTGAAACGCGTGATCAATGAAGGCAACCACCGGGTGTGGAAGCGGCCGGTGGATCCCGAGGGATTGTGGGAGCGGGCGCTGGCCAATCCATCGGAGTTGGCGGACTACGTAGTTGCTTTCGAGGGCGATGCTGTCTGGCAGGCGGTGCACACCCGGCACCTGCCGGAGCTGGTGGAGATCAACGTGACTGGGCAACGGCGAGCGATCGTCTACCGCGCGCGGTAATCACGCGGGTTACGTAGCGGTCTCGGGCAGCGGCGCGTGGCGGTGATAAAATCCAGCCACC
This sequence comes from Terriglobia bacterium, assembly GCA_020073465.1. Taxonomy (GTDB): domain Bacteria; phylum Acidobacteriota; class Terriglobia; order Terriglobales; family Acidobacteriaceae; genus Sulfotelmatobacter. The sequence goes on along the minus strand of JAIQFC010000008.1, from coordinate 62,254 downwards.
TTATTCCATGCGGCGGAACCAGTGAACTGGCGGCACGTCATCGACTTGCTGCGCGGCGAGATGTCGAGCGGCATCGTCTCGAGTTCGATGGCCCGTCTGGTGCTGGCCGCGATTCTGGTCGGAATCATCGGGCTGGAGCGCGAACTCAAGCACAAACCGGCAGGGCTGCGCACTAGGACGCAGCGCGAGCAGAAACGGCTGCTGGAGCAACTGAAGGCGTCGCGGGTGCTGGGAAGCGTGGCGTGGATCGGGCCGGTGGACCGGGAATGACGAAGGGGATGAATACGATTCCATTTGTGAAGGCCAGCGCCTGCGGCAACGATTTCCTGCTCATCGAGGGTGCGCAGGCGCCCGGCGACATCAGTGCCTTCACGCGACGGATTTGCGACCGGCATGAGGGGGTCGGTGCCGATGGTGTGGAGTGGATGCATCCGCATGCCTCGGCCGATATCGAGATTCGCCTGATCAATGCGGATGGTTCCGAGGCAGAGATTTCGGGAAACGGCACCAGGTGTGTGGCCACGTATCTTTGCTCCGAGCGAGAACTTGAGAAGGTTGCGATTCTTACGGGAGCGGGTCTGAAGACTTGCACGCTCACCGCGCGGCGCGATGGTGAATACGAGTTCGAAATGGAGATGGGCTCGGCCGAGGTTTGGCCGGAGTTGTGTTTCCTTCTTGGCGGAGACAAAGTCCGCGGGATTCCGGTGTCGATGGGGAATCCGCACTACGTGCTATTCGTGGATGAGTTCCCGCAAGATTGGAGGGCGCTGGCCGCCCGGATACAGGATAGCGGGCAGTTCAAGCAAGGGGTGAATGTCGAATTCGTGAAGGCGGATTCGCTGCACGATATTAGCGTGCGGATTTTTGAGCGTGGAGTGGGGGAGACGCAGTCTTCGGGAACAGGTTCGTGCGCCTCGGCGGCCGCGGCGATAGCGACGGGCAAAGCGCAGTCTCCCGTGCGGGTGCATGCGGCGGGTGGAACGCAGACTGTGCGCCGGGATGGAGGCAAGGTTTTCTTGCGGGGTCCGGCCCAGTTGGTGTGCCGCGGGGAGTTTTTTCTGGGCCGCTGATCATGCTGGCGAGTGCATGGTTCTCCGGACCGGGGCTGTCGGGTTCATCTTCGTCATTGATTTCGTAATCGACCTCTTATTGCATGTCTTCGCCAACTACTCCGCGAATCAAGCCCACGGCCCTGCGTCTGGGGGATACCGTAGGCATTGTCGCTCCAGCCAGCAACATCAAGCGGTCCGATTTGGAGGCAGGGTGCGACGCGCTGCGGCGCGCGGGATACCAGCCGTTCTATTTCGATTCCATCCTGGAGCAGGATCTTTACTTTGCCGGGTCCGTGGATCGACGGGCGCACGAACTCGAAGAGATGTTTGTGCGGGATGATGTGAAAGCCATCGTGTGCGCGCGCGGAGGCTATGGTGCGAATTATCTGCTGCAGGCCCTGGATCTCAGGAAGATCAAGGCCCATCCCAAGATTTTTGTGGGGTACAGCGACATCACGACGCTGCTCACGTATTTTGCGGATGCGGGCGGGTTCGTGACATTTCATGGACCGATGGTGGCGAAGGACTGGACGCATGACGATGGCGTGGATTTGAATTCGTGGCAGGCGGCGCTGTCGGGGAAGACTGGGTGGGAGCTGGATTTGGGGTCAGGTTCGGGAGTGAGTGGTCTGGTCGACGGCGATGCGGAAGGGACTCTGTATGGTGGGTGTCTTTCGCTGCTGGTTGCATCCCTGGGCACTCCTTATGAGGTCAATACCAAGGGTGCGATTCTGTTTCTTGAGGATCTCTCAGCCAAGCCGTTTCAGATCGATCGCATGCTGCTGCAGCTGAAGCTCGCGGGCAAGTTCGATGAGGTAAGGGGTATCGTCTTCGGCGAGATGCTCGACTGCGCGCAGACTGCGAACCAGGGATACACGCTGCAGGAAGTGGTGAAGCGCATCGTGGGCGAGCTGGGTGTGCCTGTGGCCTATGGAGTGCGGTCGGGGCACGTGACGGCGGGGAACATCACCCTGCCGATTGGAGTGCGGGCGACGATGACGGTGCATGGGGGGAAGGTAAAGCTAAGGATTCTCGAAGCGGCGGTGATGGAGGCCTGAGAACAAGCAGCGACTGGGCAAACGGGATGAACGAAAAGAAGCACATTCACTTGATCGGCATCTGCGGGACGGCCATGGCGTCGCTGGCGGGAATGCTGAAGCAGCGCGGGTTTCGCGTGACCGGGTCGGACGCGGCGGCATATCCCCCGATGTCGGACTTTTTGCGGGAGTTGGGCATTCCGGTGGCACAGCCATTTGATCCTCGGAATCTGGAGCCCAGGCCGGACCTCGTGGTTGTCGGCAACGCGATGTCTCGCGGCAATGTGGAGTTGGAACACCTGCTCGACCAGCGCATTCCGTTTTGCTCACTGCCCCAGTTGCTGCACGATGAGTTTCTGCGAGGCAAGGAAGTGCTGGTGGTGGCCGGAACTCACGGCAAGACCACGACCACGTCGATGCTGGCGTGGATTTTCCACGCGGTGGGACTGCAGCCTTCGTTTCTGATTGGCGGCATCGCGGAGAACTTTGGATCAAGTTTTCATCTCGGACAAGGGAAGCATTTCATCCTCGAGGGAGACGAGTACGACACGGCGTTCTTCGACAAGGGGCCGAAGTTCCTGCACTATTTCCCGGACGCGGTGATCCTGACTTCGGTGGAATTCGATCATGCCGACATCTACAAGGATCTCGACGCGGTGGAAACAGCGTTCAAGCGACTGGTAAACCTGATTCCCCGGCGCGGGCGGATTGTGGCTTTTGATGGCGTGGCCGGCGAGGTGCGGGAGAGTGCGAGCCTGGAGCGCTGTTTGGGAAAGGCATTTTGTCCGGTGGAAAGGTACGGCGCAGGCGCGCGCTCGAACTGGCAAGTTTTGAACTTGCGACTAGAACCGGGGCGAACTTCCTGGACCGTCACGCACGACGGCCGGCCCTGGGCTGATTTCGAATTTGCGCTCGCGGGCGAGTACAACGTGTGGAATGCCACGGCGGCAGCAGCTTTGGCGGCCGGTTGCGGCATCGCGAAAGAGGAGATTGCGGCGGCGCTGAAGACCTTCAAGAGCGTGAAGCGGCGGCTGGAGGTGAAGGCGCAGGTGAACGGGATCACGATCATCGACGACTTTGCGCATCATCCCACTGCCATTGCGGGGACGCTGAAGGCGTTGCGGTCACGGTATCCGGGGGCGCGGTTGTGGGCGATTCTGGAGCCACGGTCCAACACGCTGCGGCGGCGGGTGCTGCAGAGCGATCTCGCCCGCAGTCTGGCCCTGGCGGATGAAGTAGTCGTAGCGGGAGTATTCCGATCGGAGGCGGTGCCGGAGAATGAGCGTCTGGAATTGCCGGCACTGGCGGCGGAAATTCAAAGCAGCGGGCGTGCGGCGCGGCTGCTGGCTGACGCGAACGCGATTGTCGAGGCAGTTGCCCCTGAGATGCGCAGCGGCGATGTGGTGGCAATTTTGTCGAATGGGGGCTTTGGCGGAATTTACGAGAAGCTTCCAGCGCGCTTGCGGAAGTTAGCGGGCGATGTGGTGAGTGGATCGGTGAATGCGGTGGGAAAGGGATGAACTCTCCCGGCGCGTTTTTCTAGGAGATATCAACCAAAGAACTGAGGGGATCGTGGAGAGAATGCCTGTCGGAGCTTGGGGATGGTGCGAGCAGATGTGGGGTCCTTCGACTGCGCGACGGCTTCGCGTTCGCGAAGCCGCCACTCCGCTCAGGATGACAATTCGTTTTCTGTTGGCGACTTGCATTCTTTCCGTTACCCTCCCCGGGCTTGCCGAGTCGCCGCAAGCTGTGGCTTACACAATTTCACTCGTCGCACCAGCGCAGCACCTCGTCAATGTGCAAATCCTCCTGCCCGGGGGTGCGGCGCGGCGGGAACTGCAGCTTCCAGTGTGGAATGCGCTGTACCAGGTGCGCGACTTCGCGCAGTACGTGAACTGGGTGCGGGCGAAAGACCGTGCCGGACGGCCGCTTGCCGTGCACGAACTGGACAAGAGCCAGTGGCAGATTGCAGGCACGGGAAACGGCGCGGTGGTGGAGTATCAGATATTCGTCGACAGTCCAGGTCCGTTTGGCGCGCAGCTGAGTGCCCACCACGCGTTTTTCAACCTGGCGCAGGTTCTCATGTATCCGGTGGACGCGCGCGCGTCGCCGATGACGGTGCGCTTCACCGGCGTGCCTGAGGCCTGGCACATTGCCACGCCACTCGCCGATCTACCGGACGGCAGGTTCGGTGCGGATAACTACGACCGGATGGTCGACTCTCCGGTTGAGATTGGCGAATTTCACGAAGCCGATTTCGAGGAAGGCGGCGGGCACTATCGCGTGATCGTCGACGCTGAGTCCGGCGACTACGACATGGAGAAGATCGTCCCCGAGCTGCACAAGATTGTTGCGGCGGCGACCGGCTGGATGCAAGACCGTCCCTTTGATCGCTACATGTTTCTTTACCACTTTCCGCGAGGACCGGCGGGAGGCGGCATGGAGCATGCCTACTCCACCGCGATCGATCTGAATGCGGAGGTGCTGAAGAGTGCCGGCGCGCTGCCGGGAGTCACGTCCCACGAATTCTTCCACCTGTGGAATGTAAAGAGGATCCGGCCGCAGACCCTGGAGCCGGTCGACTACACAAAGGAGAATTACACGCGGGCGCTGTGGTTCAGCGAGGGCGTGACCAGCACAGCCGAAGGGACCATCAACTTGCGCGCCGGACTACTTGACGAAAAAAGATACCTGCAGCGATTGGGGGATGAAATCACGGAACTGGAACGCCGTCCGGCGCACCTGACGCAGTCGGCGGAGGAATCGAGTCTCGATGCGTGGCTGGAGGGCAATGCCTACTACCGGCGGCCTGAACGCAGTATTTCTTATTACAACAAAGGCGAGTTGCTGGGGGTGATGCTTGACCTGCAGGTGAGAGAGGCAAGCCACGGCCAGGCGTCGTTACGCGAAGTGCTGCAGTGGATGAATCAGAACTACGCAAAGAAAGGGCGCTGCTTCAAAGACTCCGACGGCGTGCGCGAGGCGGCCGAAGCCGTCAGCCACGCGGACCTGGGCTGGTTCTTCTCGAAGTACGTGGCCGGAAATGAAGAAATTCCGTGGAATGATTTTCTCCGCGGCGTGGGGTTGAGGGTAGTCGAAACTCCAAATACCGTGCCGGACGCTGGTTTTGCGGCGTCTCGAGACTTTGATGGACCCATGATCGTGGGCGCGGTGACCGCGGGCAGCGAAGCCGAGCGGGCTGGCTTGCAGGTGGGAGACACGATTCTGGAGATGCAAGGCAGGCCTGCCGGGCAGGAGTCCAGGCAAGACCTGGCACGATTGAATCCCGGAGGCACGCTTTCCGTGAAAGTTCGCGGCCGGCGCGGAGGCGAGCGCGAGCTGAAGTGGAAGATTGGCAGCCGCGAGGAAATCTCCTACGAAGTGAAAGACCTGGAGAATGCCTCCGAAGGCCAGCGTGCCCGGCGTGCGGCATGGCTGAAGGGTGAGGCACAGTCGAAGAAAGAGACGCGCGACAAGGCGGGGGCCGCAAGATGAGGACTGGAAAGCAATGATCCGCACAATCCTGATGCTGACCTTCTGGGGCCTGGCAGCTCCGGTGGCGGCGGTGATCGGATTTTCGTGGACGTTTATCACGGGCGATATCAGCGTGCTCTACCGGGTATTCACCTGGGGAGCATTCGCTGGCGTATGGCTGACCGGTGTCCGGGTGGAAACGGTGGGGCTGGACAAACTCGATCCGGCGTGCGCCTACATCTACATGACCAATCATGTGTCGAACCTGGATCCGCCGATCCAAATGCCGCTGATCCCGGGTCGCACCTCGGTGATGGTGAAGAAGGAATTGTTCAAGACGCCGATCCTGGGGCCTGCGATGAAGTTGGCATCGCTGGTGCCGGTGGACCGCGGCAATCGGGATGCGGGGATCGAGGCGGTGAAGGCAGCAAAGGAAGTCGTACAAAAGGGAATCAGCATGCTGATTTATGCAGAAGGCAAGCGCTCGTTTGATGGCAAGCTGATGCCGTTCAAGAAAGGGCCGTTCTATCTGGCGGTGGAGTGCGGCGTGCCGGTGGTGCCGGTGACCATCGTGGGCACACACTACGCCATGCCGAAAAAGAGATTCGCGATCAAGCCGGGGCTGGTGAAGGTGATCTTTCATTCGGCGATTGAGCCGAAGGACTTCGGCGGCCGAGAGTGCCTGATGGAAAAAGTAAGGGCGGTGATTGAGAGTGGGTTGCCGGACGAGTACCGGAGTACCTCCTCTGCAAAAGACGCACTGCAAGTCTGATCAGGCAACCCCTCAATCGTTCTCGGTACATGACCCATCGCAACTTTGCCGGTGCACTGGCGCGCCCTACAATGTCTCCATGGCGGACTTGGGAAGAAGATGGTTGCTGGGAATCGCTGGTGCTCTGGCGCTTCTGTGCGCGTCAGACAGCGCGCGCGGCGGCACTGTATCGAACACGCTTGAGAAGACGGTGGCCTTTCCGTCGCCCGTTCAGTGGAAGTCGGGAGCCGCGGAGATATCGCTCATAGGCATTGCTTGGGGCCCGGCGGACTCGCCGGAAATGCAGGCCAAAGGTCGAGAGAAAAGCCCTTCTGAATCGCCTCACTTCTTCCGGGAGCGCCCCTACGTACTCGCGTTGCGGTTCCAGGCGAAGTTGCCGGGGGTAGTTTCTACGGAGCAGTATTCCTCCAGTGGTTTGGCCTTGGTAAAGGACGTGGAAGGAGACCTCGAGGCTCCCTTGGAGCTGACTCCTTCGGGCTTCACACCGTTTTCTGGCTCCCCCGGTGTCTACGATGTTCACTTCAATCGGAGCGGGACCGCAGAATACTGGGACCTGTTTCCAGTTTCACCCGACCAAAAAGAATTCCTTTTTCAAGTGTTTGCGAATCCCAAGTTTTCCTTCCGCATTCTTTTGCGCGACGGAGACTTTGTCATCGTCAACACCGTGCCTCGCGCAGAGACCTCGTGCCCGAAATTCAAGAAGAGCCTTGTCGGCACAATTGGTGCTGGTTCCAGCATCAGGGTGCAGTTGATGAGAGAAGGCGAGACGCTTTCTGGCACGGAACAGTATGCCCGGATTGGGGAGACGCTCTGGCTACAGGGGACGGCGGACTCGATGGGCAACTTTGAGATTGAGGAGCGCTACCCGAGAGATCGTGTGACTGGAATTTTCAAGGGAAAGCTCTCGCAGAACTGCCAAGTGCTCACCGGCAACTTCTCGAAGCCGGATGGATCGCGACTGCAGCCCTTCGAACTCCATGAGGTCGGGCCCACAAATCCTCCTGGGACAGGCGATTCCCCGTCGCAACAACAGTGAAGGTTGCGGTTTAGTCTTTGGATTTGCCCCGTGCCGCCCGTGCGATCTCCGGCAGCTTGGGCAGCAGCGCGGAGTATTTCAGCCACAACTTGTGATCGACGGCGGGCGAGCCGCTGACCAATGCGCCCGCAGGAATGTCGTGAGCCACGCCGCTCTGTGGAGTAACGATGGTGCCGTCGCCGACCTCGCAGTGTCCAACCACGCCGACCTGTCCCGTCAGAATGACCTTGTTTCCGATTTCGCTGGAGCCTCCCAGCCCGACTTGCGCGCACAGCAGCGCGTCTTCGCCTACCTGGGAGCCGTGTCCGACCTGAACGAGATTGTCGACCTTCACGCCGCGGCCAATGCGGGTTTCGCCCACGCTGGCGCGGTCAATGCAGGAGTTGGCCTGGACTTCCACGTCGTCCCCGATCACGACCGGCGCAGGCTGCGGAATCTTGTGCCAACGGCCGTCGTCGGTCTTGGCAAAGCCGAAGCCGTCGGCGCCGATCACCACGCCATTCTGCAGCAGCACGTTGTTGCCGAGACGGCAATTCTCTCGAACCACGGAGTGCGCGTGCGCGAAGAAGTTATCGCCAATCGTCACGCCGCGATAGATGACGACGTGCGCAAGCAAGACTGCGTTGACGCCGATCTCGACGTGCTCTCCGATTACGACGTAGGGACCGAGGTGCGCATGCTTCCCGAGCTTTGCCGTCGGATCGATCACCGCGGTCGGATGAACGCCTGGTTCATAAGCCAGCGGCTTGTAGAAGAGTTCCAGCGCCTTCGCGAAGCTGAGATAAGGATTCTTCGCGCGCAGCATGGCCACGGGAATGGCAGGGAAGTCGTCGGCCACGATCACGGCGGAAGCCTTTGTAGAGCGAGCCGCAGCCGCGTATTTGGGATTCGAAACGAAGGTAAGCTCTCCGGGGCCGGCCTGCTCAATGCCGTTGAGGCCGGTGATTTCGGTGTCGGGAGAGCCGTTGTCGAGGCGGGCGTCGAGGGCGGTGGCGATGGTGGAAAGTTTCATGGTGATGGTTTGGGATACAAGTCAATCGTACACCAGGCTCCGCGCATCGATTTTAGGGGATTGCAGAGATGTGGAGTCTGGCGATACTCGGAGTGTCCCATGTTTCGCGTGTCGCCAGCGCGAGACACGGGGCTTTTGGCTGATGCTCTGCCCGAAGCTTTCTGTTTACTGCACGTACAGATAAAGCGTCGTGGTGTGCGTAAATCCACCACCGCTGGCCGTTATAGTGACGTTGAAATTGCCAGTCGGAGTGCCGGTTGTTACCACAAAATTGACTGCGTTCGAAGGACCGCCGCCGGGAGCCGGGTTGGTCACAACCACCGGAAGTTGCGCCACCGTCGCCAGTTGGCTCGTCGTCGGGGTGATCAACATCTGAGTTGGGCTCATATACGACCCCGCTACGGCGCCACCTAATGTCACCGTCGAAGTACTCATGAAGTTTGTTCCGTTGACGGTGATGCCAGGGTAAATCTGCGATCCAGCCGCGACCTTCGCGGGGCTCAGGGACGTGATCGACGGTGCGGGATTGTTTTGTCCACCACCGCCGCCACCGCCGCCTCCACCACCGCCTCCGCTACCGCCACCGCAACTTGGCAAGGTTAGCGTAATCGCCAACAGCAGCAACACGACAGGGAGCCCCCGCTTGCGTGGATTCGAAAGGCCGATGAAGCATGCTCCCATCAAAAGCAGCCCCGCAGCCGGTAACCAACCAGTTCCGAGCTTGCCAGCCCGCAGCCGATTGCGCGATTGTCCTAGTGCCGTAGTCGTGATCGTCAGCGTGGTGGAAACCCATTGATTCGGATCAGCCGTCAACTGAGGAGGGTTGAAGGTGCAAGTTGTTTCTGCCGGCAGACCGGAACAACTGAAGTTCGTCACATTCCCATTGAAGCTGGCATAGGAACCAACACTGAGCGTAACGTCCTGCGATTGGCCGGCCGTCACGTTCACCTGATAAGGATTCGAATTCAGGTAAAAATCCGGCATGCCGACGTAAACCCAGGCAGAATTGCCGGGATAGTTACTGTCCCCACTGTAGTTCACATACACACCAGACCCGTCGGTTACTGTGTAGCTCGCCGAAGCATGGCACGCGTAATTCCCGCTGCTGTCCGTCGTCTTCGCGCAGGTTGTCGGTCCCGATAGTGTCGCTTGCGTTTGAGCATCGAGGAAAGTGACGGTACCAGTCGGATAAACCTTCTTGTCGCCGCTGGAAACTAAAGCTGTCAACGTCGCCGTTCCTCCGTAGTTCACAATCTGGCTCTGTGGCGTCACTGTTAAGCTGGGCGCTGGATAAAGCATCGTTATGTTTGCGGCGGACGACGTCGAGCCCGTGTAGTTCGTATCTCCGCTATACGTCGCTGTAATCGTGTAGTTCCCAGGTGCTGGAAATGCGTTCGGATCGCTGTCAAACCAGACGTCTAGCCATGCGTAATATCCGGTGCCTCCGTTCTGGGAATTGGAGGAATACGTTCCAGTTAGAGCTTTCCCATTGGCATAAAACGTGACCGTGCCCGTTGGTGCGATCCCATGGCTTGTCGTACTTACCTCAATAAACATCGGCAGATCTTGACCCACCGTTCCGTTGTAGACATTCGGAGCCGACATGAACGTGGAGGCCGGATTAACCGTGACCGCAACTGAAGCCGATCCGGCGTTGTAGTTTGAGTCGCCGCTGTACTGTGCTGTCAGCGTATGTTTCCCGGTCGTCAGGATGAATGCTTGGGCGGGTGTCTGGACGAAGCCAGTGTTGTCCAGCGTGTATGGCCCGTTTCCAAGGGAAACGCTGCCGTCGCTCAGGCTTATGGTTCCGATCGGACATACGATCTGACCATACGGCGGAGGGTTGCAGAGCATTCCGCTTGCGTTCTCCACACCGGCCAGCAACGTGTAGGGATCGTCGTATTTGACAGTGGTGACAGCCGCTCCCCCAAGCTGCAGCCCCGGCAGATACACCGTGCTGTTCTCCTTGCTCACGGTGACACTGACAGAGTTGGAATAGCTGCCGCCGTAGGTGCCATCGCCGCCGTAGTGGGCGATCACGTCGTAGGTGCCGGCGGGAAGCAGGCTAGTGTTGCCGGAAAACGATCCGGCACTTAGCGTGAAGAAGTCGATCGCCTTGCCGGTGGTGGTTCCCGGCCCGACATCCACGAGAAGGGCTGCGTTCCCCGTAGCAGCCGTAGGACTGAGGGCGATATTGACCGACACCGCCGTCCCGTGCGTGGTATTGATGGCATTCCCATTGTTCAGCGTGAGGGTAGCGGCTGTGGCCGTAAACGTCGCTTTATTCCAGTTGTTGACAAGATTGGCGGCATCAACTGATCCCAAACCCGTCGCCAGATCATATCCCGTTGCGGTGCTGTACCCGGTCAAGATGCCGTAACTATCCCCCGGGGTGTTGGTCTTGCAGTTCGGACTGCCCGTGTAGCATGGCGGGCCAATCGTGGACCCGGAGGGAATGTCGTGGAACGCATTCGCCTGCTTGCTCACGAGCTTATAGAGCGCGAAGCCCGGAACGCCCTGCGGCGATGCCATCTTCTGGTTGACCAAAGCCATGATTCCGGCAAAGGCCGGCGAAGCCACGGACGTGCCGCCATAGCCGGCGAAATTGTTCAGGTTGCAGACTCCAAAGGTTTGATCCTGCTGGCAGACCACGTAGAAACTTCCGAGGAATCCGTTGCTGGCAAACAGCGAGATATCTGGAAGGTCGCGCAACTGATCCGTCTGCGTTCCCGTCCCAGTCTGCCAGGAAGGTTTCGCGTAACCGCTCGTGCAACTGCCGACGACTCCCTGAGTATTAACGACGCAGCTGCTCGGCCCACCGCTACCGGCGATGGAGTTCAGTCCGCCGGCCTGGATCATTTGCGGATTGTTGCAGGCCTGTTCCGCATTGCTGCCGTAGCCCAGGGTGACGGCAAGAGCATTCGTGCAGGAATCGTTCCACGTCGTTTCCGGAATGTATCCCTTCGCCGATTGCTGAGTGGTCGCATTGTTCGTCGAATTCCAGTAAGTGGACTCCTTCTTGTACTGATTGAAATCGGTCCCGCCCACCGCAGCATTGAACGCCGTAGAGGCGATTCCGCTCACATTCAGCCCGTACTGGGCTGGACCGCCGGGATAGTCGCAACCCGCGGACCCGTTGTCTCCAGACGACACAAAGACGCTGATCCCTTCCGCGGCAGCCTGTGCCCAGAGCGTGGAGAAGAACTGATTTCCCGCTGTGCCCAGTCCCAACTCGCACGCTCCATAGCTCTCGCTCATCACAGGGGCCAGATTGTTCTCGACGATGTACACCGCGGAGAGGTCCACACCGTCTGTTGTGTTGGTAGATTGTGAGGTCACAAAATTGATCGCCGCTTTAGGTGCGACTGCGCCTGACCATTGGATGTCGATGTCAGCTTCGCCTTCATCGCTATTGATTCCCGGGTCTGGTCCATTGAGGGTAACCGTCAACTTGTTCTGCGGCACGGTAAGACCGAACAGGGACCAAAACGTGGTCGCGTCGGACTGATTGATGTTGGTGCGTCCCACAATTGCGATGGTCTGGCCGGTGCCGTCGATGCCCGCATTCCAAAGCGGGAGCACATCGTAGATTGCGGCGAAATCGTAGGGAACCACGCCGTAACAGACCTGGCCATTGCCACAGGAAAAGGTAAAATTCGGTTCTGCTGAAGTTAACTGTTTCGTTTCCTCCGAGTAGGTTCCGACAAGAGAATTCATGGCCTTCCGCAGGAAATTGTGCAGGGAATCAATCCCCGCCACCGCTCCCGCCAGCGCGGTTGGAATCTGCGGGTCGCTGCTGTTGGCCCAGTGTTGCTCACCATTCACCAGATACTTGTGAATCGTGGTGTGGAAGGCTTCCTGGACTTGGCTGGCGGAGCCGGAGAATTCCAATACGGTGCGGCCCTTGGTTGTGCCGACCTCGAATCCGTGCGATTGCAGCCACGACGTGACTGTCTGGATGTCGGCGTCGGTGGGGCCGTATTGCTGGCCGAACTGCTCGGGGGTGAGCCATTTGTGGTAATTGGGCGAGGATTTGTCCTGCTGGTCGTCGAGCAGTTTCTTGAGCGCAGATTCCTGCTCGGGGCTGCGCTTGAGTACCAGCAGCATGCGCTGCATGGGCAGGCTTGCGGGGGCCGTGCCGAGATCAAACTCGGGGCGTGCCAGCGGGTGCGTATTGCCCCGGAGCGTCGTGAGGCGCGCCTCGTCAATGGGCTGGGTGATCAACGGGCGCGTGGTCGTCATCCCGGACATTGGCTGGGCTGCAGCAGAATCCTGTCCCACCGAAGCAATGCAGCAGATTGTCGCAAGGACAAAGGTCGAGACAACAAGATGCGTTCTGGGGAAGAACCCTGAAGTGGCTCGCATAGTCTTGGCACCTCTACTTGGCACCTCTACTTGGCACCTCTACGAGGATGTGGCTACGCCCTTAGAGATCGGAGCCAGGCAGGAGGAAGGGAAGTGGCCTGATCGTTCTCTTTCGCACGCAGGGTACCTGACCTGCGTCTGGGAGCAGAGAACGGTACTCCATCTTTGGCCGGATTGCAATAATTCTGATCACCAATCGCGTGCAGATTGTTGCAAACCTCGCGGCCCGGATCGCCCAGTGGGCACGGGTTTGCCCGGTGTACGCAGCGCACGGTCACGAGTACGAAGGTCCAGGCTGGACGATCGCGCGCACTTCAGGCGAGCAATTTGGATGTGGCCAATCCCGCGGGCGAGTGCCTCACCAGCTTTTGTGCCTGGGCATCGCAGAAGTTGGCGAAATCCGGGAAGAAACGTTCTGACAGCATCTTCTGGAACCCCATCGTGCCTCCGGGAAGGTCAATCACGGGGATCCCCACGGCATAGGCCGCGGTGGTGATCAACGTTCCCCCGTTGTGCTCCTCCAGGCGGATGGTTCTGGAGATTGCGAACCCTGCCTCCGTGCTGTGCGCGATGTAGCGGATGAGGCGGGGAGGCCGGAACTCTTCAAGGACGTGTCGAAAGTGAAGCGTGATGGGATACTTGAGTTGGCCCAGCACACAACTGCCGGGCTGCCAGGGGAATCCCGACCAGCGCAGGCTGGCGTAGACGTCGGAACAGGTTACCCAGTTGTCGATGTCAGTTAGGAGTTGCCAGACTCGATCCCGAGGAAGGAGCGTGGTCGCGGACTGGATGTACTGCTCACACATATAATCCTCACACCCACCCTGAAAGCCGCGATCCGCAACGGGTTCCACCTAACGGTTGAGAAGGATCTCATCACAGGTGTGACTGTGAAACCGTAGGACCGGTCACAACCGCATGTGATCAGAATCACGCGTGGAATGGCCCTGTGCTCGTGGCGGGGCAAGTCCCTGCCAGGCGCGGGGTCAACGGAGGGAAATCACTCTTCAAACATCGGGACCTGGCGCTGATCGGTGGTGCCGCCGCGACGCTGGCGGCGGGTGGCGCCGATGACGGCCAGCACGGTCAGGGACTCAAGCGCGGTGCGCGGGACAAAGATGCGCTGTGTGTTGGAGCGCTGGTCGGGAGGGTTGACCAGGAAACCTTCGGGCATGGTCTGAGTCAGATCAGCGGGCATGAGGGCTTCGAGAATCTCGCTGTCCTTGAAGCGCAGGCGCACCCATAGTCCTTCCGACCGGGGCCGCGAGGTAAACGTCTTGCGCGTAAGCGACTCCGAATCGCCAAACTCGCGCACGAAGTAGACGCCCTTGATCTCGCGCAGGTCGATCGCGATCACGGTGCCGGAAGTATTCAGCAGTTCGAGTTTGCCGTCGTGCACGAACTGCGACGGGGAGACGTAGCCCGAGACCGAGTCCCGGTCCATCTTACGGACGATAACTTTCTTGTGAGTTGAGGGCATTCGGCGCTCGGCTATCGGGCTTCGGGCTTCGGCAGAATCGACTCCTCCAAGGCTCAGAAGTCAGGGTATTCCTAGAACCTCATCCCGGTTGCGGTTTTGCCGAAGCCCGATAGCCGAAGCCCGACAGCCGCAATGCGATTCTCCCACTTTTCCGGCAGAAACTGGCGGGATACACGATGGCAGTAGCCAAATTATAAACGTTGTGTTATTTTCTGTAGCTTGTCACCCGCTACTCCGCTTTGTCTAAGTACTTTGTATTAAGCCACTTGCATTCGAGTGGCGGATGGGCTTTTGTGCCCGGCGGTGGGCCCCTGTGGAAATCTTGTGGAAAGTTGGGTACCGTCCAGCCCCGGCCCGCAGCAGAAACGACGGCCTGAAGGCCGGTTGAAAGCGAATGGCTGATTACATTTACACCATGGAGATCCGGTTGACGCCGGACCAGTTGAAAGGCGTCAGCCTGGTCCAGGACGTATGTCGCGCCGCAGGCATGAACCTCTACCTGACCGGTGGCGCAATCCGCGACATCATCAGCGGTTTTACGATCCGCGATCTGGACTTCACCGTCCAGGGTAATCCTCTCAAGCTGCAAAAAGACTTTGAGAGGGCGGGGGCGCAGATTGCCGCCGTCGAAGAGGACATGCGGACTATTTTTCTGCAGTTGCCGGGAAACGCGCGCGCCGAAATCAGCATGGCGCGAACGGAGCGCTTCGAGAAAACGGGCAAGCCTCCCATTGTGGGCCCCGCCACCATTCACGAGGATTTGCGGCGTCGCGACTTCAGCGTGAATGCCATGGCGCTGTCGCTCAACGAGGGCTCGCGCGGGCTGTTGCTCGATCCCTTCAACGGCGTGGCCGACATTGAAGCCAAGCTGATCCGCATCCTGCATAACTACTCGTTCCTCGAAGATCCCTCGCGGATGATTCGTGCCACGCGCTTTGCGGCCCGCTTTCACTGGCCGCTCGAAGAACGCACGCAGGCGCGCTACGACGCGGCTAAAGAGGGCAAGTACATTGAGCACATCCTGCGCAGCTCGATCGGACATGAGATCGCCGCGCTGGCGCACGAAGATGATCCTCTGCACGTGGTGAAGATGCTGGAGAAGGAAGGCTGGCTGGAGATTCTGCACCCCCGTTGGACGACCGCCAGAGTGGACGCCAACGGGCTGGCTCAGCTGATGAAGACGCGGCAGCAGATGGTCGATCTGGGGTACGCGCCCGATGCAGGGCCGGCGGTGATGTACTTCCTGACTTCGAAGTTGTCCGACAAGGACATCGCGGATTTGCGCAAGCAGATTCCGCGCAAGGACCTGGTGGAAGCGTGGCGCGACATCGAGGACCACGCCAAGGAACTCGCCAAGCGGCTAACCGGGAAAGAAGCAGCCACCCCATCGCGGACCTGGCAACTACTATCGAGCGCGCGGCCCGAGATGATATTGTTCCTCGGGATTACGGCGCGGCAGCAGGCGGTCGAGCAGAAGATCAAGAACTTCCTGACCAAGTGGCGCCAGGTGCAGCAGAAGATTCCTCTTCCGGAAATGACGGAGTTGCTGATCACGCCGCAACTGCCGGAATATCCCAAGATCGCGCGCGACGTGTTCATGCTGCTGCTCGATGGCAAACTGCGTTCGCGTACCGAGACGCTGAAGTTCCTGAAGCCATTCGCGCCACCGCCGCCTCCTCCTCCACCGCCGCCCCGGCGTGGGCGTGCTGCCAAGGCTGTGGCTGAGGGCGCTGCGACGGCGGCTGGCAAGAAGGGAGAGGCTCCGAAGGGCAAAGGGAAGGCGGCTCCGGTGCCTGTGCCCGCGCCTCCCCCGGTCGCCGCGGATCCGAAAACGAAGGGGAAGCCGGCTGCTGCCAAGCCTGCCAAGCCAGCGAGCAAGCCCGTGCCCAAGCGTCCGGCCGCGCCGGTGAGGAAGAAAGCTCCAGCGAAGAAGGCGAAGAAGCGGTAGAAGGCTCTGTCGTTGACGCGCTCAGCCCCCGTTCCGAGCGCCAAATCAATCTATGAGGTGAGCTTGTGAAAAGAGCAGGGAAAATTCTGCGCATCAGCTTGCTTGTGCTTGCTGTGCTGCTGGCGGTGGGGATTACGTTCACCATTGGCTGGCGGCCATTCCTCGGTCCGAGGATGCGTGCCGTGACCAACCGGCAGTTTGAGCCAACCCCGGAGCGCCTGGCCCGCGGCCGTTACCTGGTGCAGGGGTTGCTGGGCTGCGAGACCTGCCATTCCCCCAAGGACTGGACCGCGCATGGCGCACCCAACTTGGCGGGAATGGAACTCGCCGGCCAGGTGCTGCCGTTGCCGGCTCTCCCTGGCTCAGTTACGGCCGCCAATATCACACCGGATCGCGAGACCGGAGGAGGCAATTGGACGGACGACGAATTCGCGCGGGCCATTCGCGAGGGCATCGGACATGACGGGCGCACCATTTTTCCCATCATGCCCTATGACGCCTACAAAAATCTTTCTGATGAAGATCTAGCTTCGGTTGTGGCGTATCTCCGGTCGCTACCGGGCGTGCGTAATCCACTACAGCCGACGCAAGTAAAGTTTCCCGTGAACTATCTGGTTCGCGGTGCGCCGGAGCCGGTGACTGAACCTGTGTCTGGTCCTAATCTCGCGGATCGGGTTGCGACCGGGAAGTACTACGCAACTCTTGGGTGCGGCTGCCACCGCGCGGTGGAGAGCCGCCCCTATGGCGGTGGAGAGAATCTGAAAGGGCCATGGGGAGACGTGACCAGCGCCAACATCACGCCGGATCCGTCCGGCATCAGCTACTACGATGAGGCGACCTTCATCAAGGCGCTGCGAACCGGATACGTGGGTGCGCGAAAACTGAGTTCGATCATGCCCTTCGGGGAACTCCAGAACCTGAATGATGACGACCTGAAAGCCATTTTTGCGTATCTGCGCACGGTGAAGCCAGTCAAGCATCGGGTGGACAACACGCTGCCTCCGACGTACTGCAGACTCTGTAAACAGAAGCACGGGGGTGGGGACCAGAATTAGCCCAGAACTTCCCCAGCCGCCGGAAGTATAATGTCCTTGATGCGTCGCCTTTGTTCCATTGCGACGTTTGTGCTCGTGCTGAGCCTGGCGCCTGCCTCGGCGCAGATGCGTGGCGGTGGTCACGGCTCATTTGGCGGGCACGGTGGTTTCGCTGGACACGGCAGTTTCGGCGGTCACGGCGGTGGGGGTCACGTGTTCGGTGGCATGCCTTCCGGCAGGACCTTCTCCGGACCGCACTTCCAGTCGCGCAGCTTCAACCGCGGTCCTTCCTTTCATCAGCCAAACTTCTTTCGAGGAGACCGCTTCCAGGGTGATCGTTTCCGCAGAGGCCGCTTCCGCGATCACCGGTTCCACAGCTTCGGGTTCCGAAACTGCTTTGGCTGCTTTGGGGGCGGATGGCCCTGGCTGTATTCCGGCTACTACGATCCGTACTGGTATTGGGACTCGCATTCCTCCTACGACGAAGATCGCGAGCGCGAGATTCAGCTGGCCAACGAGATGAATGCGCGGAGCCTCGAACAGCAGCGGAGAATGCACGAGTCGGAAGATCAGGATTTGTATGCGCGGTCCGATCCTGCGCCGCGGGCGCGGGAAGCAGAAACTCCCGAACCGCCCGCGCTGGCTACGGTGCTGGTGTTCCGCGACCAGCACAAGCTGGAGATCCAGAACTACGCTATCATCGGCCAGACGCTGTGGAGTTTCGCTCCGCAGCGCACCCAGAAGATTCCGCTCGCGGACCTCGACCTGCCCGCAACCGCGAAGGCGAATGACGAGCGGGGCGTGGACTTCCGGGTGCCTGGACTTGGCGAAGGTCAGTAGATTCCCTCGGACGCAACGATTGTGTACAGCGCAATGCCGGGCTTTGCCCGGCCGGACGGCCGAGGGCGGCTGTCTCCACATGAGTATTGCTGTGGATAACTTGTGCCTTCCTCCCTTGCCTTTCCCGATAGAATGACGCCGACGTAGAATCAACTTGAGCCCCATGTCCCAATTCGTCCACCTCCACCTGCACACCGACTACTCCCTGCTTGACGGCGCCTGTGACGTGGAAAAGCTCTGCCAGCGCGTGAAACAGCTGGGTATGCCCGCCGTGGCCATGACTGACCACGGCAACATTTTTGGCGCGGTGCACTTTGTCAACGCAGCCCATAAGTATGACGTGAAGCCCATCGTCGGCTGCGAACTCTACGTGTGCAAGAAAGATGACCACAACATCGAGCGCACCCCGCCCGAAGGCGATACCTACAACCACCTGCTAGTGCTGGCGGAGAACGAGGAAGGCTACCGCAACCTGGTGAAGATCACCTCGGAAGCTTCCCTGCACGGGTTTTACTACAAGCCGCGGGTGAGCAAAAGATTTCTGGCGGAACACTCGCGCGGACTGATCGGACTTTCAGGGTGTCTGAAGGGCGAAGTGGCCGAGCGGTTGATGGAAGGGAACTACGACGCGGCGCGCACGGCAGCGGGCACGTTCCGCGATATCTTCGGCAACGATAACTTCTTTCTTGAAATTCAGGATCAGGGCCTGGCGATGGAGCACCGCATCCATCCCGGCCTCTTCCAGCTCGAAAAGGATCTTGGCCTGCCGCTGGTGGCTACCAACGACAGCCACTACCTGTGCGAAGAAGACGCGCACGCACAGGATGTGATGGTGTGCATTCAGACCGGCAAGTCGATCCGCGACACCGCGCGCATGAAGTTCGAAGGCACGCAGTTCTTCGTGAAGAACCACGACGAGATGTACCGCGTGTTCAAGGACTCGCCCGACGTGGTCAGTCGCACCCTCACGATTGCGGACCGCTGCAACCTGCGGCTGGAAAAAGTGGCAACGCCGTTTCCGCAGTTCGATGTTCCGCCGGGATTCAGCATCGACAGCTACTTCGTGCATGTTGCCCGGGAAGGCTTCGCGCGCCGGATGGAGACGTTGCGGCCCCTGCATGAGCAGGGCAAGCTCAAGCGTTCGATCGCCGACTACGAACAGCGGCTGGAGCGGGAACTCGCCATCATCCAGCAGATGAAGTTTCCCGGATATTTTCTGATCGTCTGGGATTTCATTCGCTACGCCAGGGAGCACGACATTCCGGTAGGGCCCGGACGGGGATCGGCGGCGGGGTCGCTGGTTTCCTACGCGCTGGGCATCACGGATATCGATCCCCTGCAGCACGAGTTGCTGTTTGAGCGCTTCCTGAATCCGGAGCGCGTGTCGATGCCCGATATTGACATCGATTTCTGCATGAACCGGCGCGGCGAGGTCATCAATTACGTTACCCAAAAGTACGGCCGCGACAACGTGGCGCAGATCATCACCTTCGGCACCATGGCGGCGAAGGCCGCGATCAAAGACGTCGGCCGCGCCATGGATATCCCGTACAGCGACGTCGACCGCATCGCCAAGATGGTTCCGACCCAGCTCAACATCACCATCGAGCAGGCCATCGAAGACTCCCCTCAGTTGCGGGAAGCGATTGAAAAGGACGGGCAGATTCGCGAGTTGATGGAGACCGCCAAGAAGCTCGAAGGGCTGGTGCGCAACTCGGGAGTGCACGCCGCGGGCGTCGTGATTTCACCACGCCCGCTGACCGAACTGGTTCCTCTGCACAAGACCAAGAACGACGAAATCGTCACCGCCTTCGACATGGTTGCCATCGAGAAGATGGGCCTGCTGAAGATGGATTTTCTCGGCCTGACCACGCTGACGATTCTCACCGACACGCTGAAGTTGATTCAGCAGACTCGCGGCACCCCCATCACGCTGGAACAGATTCCGCTGGAGGACGCGGAGACCTACCAGAAGGTCTTCCACAAGGGACTTACTTCCGGCGTCTTTCAGTTTGAATCGCACGGCATGCGCGACGTCCTGCGCAAGTACCAGCCGAATTCGATTGAGGATCTGACGGCTCTCAATGCCCTCTACCGTCCCGGCCCGATTCAGGGCGGAATGATCGACGACTTTGTTGACCGCAAGCACGGACGCAAGAAGGTCGAGTACGAGTTGCCGGAGCTGAAAGAAATTCTGGAAGAGACGCTGGGCGTGATCGTGTATCAGGAGCAGGTCATGCAGATCGCGAACCGCCTGGCAGGATACTCGCTCGGGGAAGCCGACCTGCTGCGGCGCGCCATGGGCAAGAAGAAAGCCGAGGAGATGGCGCAGCAGCGCGAGCGGTTCGTGGAAGGCGCGGCGCAGCGAAAGTTCCCGCCGAAGAAGATTGAGAAGATTTTCGATCTTATGGCGCAGTTCGCAGGCTACGGATTTAACAAATCGCATTCGGCGGCCTATGCGCTGCTTGCCTACCACACCGCGTATCTGAAGACGCACTATCCCGTGGAGTTCATGGCGGCGCTCCTGACTTCGGTGACAGGCTCTACGGACGACGTGGTGAAGTACATCAACGAATGCCGCGAGATGGGAATCTCGGTCGAAGCGCCCGATATCAACGTCTCCGATGCGAACTTCACGCCGCATGGCGAGGCCATCCGTTTCGGCCTCGCGGCGGTGAAGAACGTTGGCGGCAATGCGATTGAATCGATCGTGGCCGCACGGAAGAAGCTGGGACGCTTCAAATCGATTTTTGAGTTCTGCGAGAACGTTGACCTGCGGCTGCTAAACAAGCGCGTGCTGGAATCGCTGATCAAGAGCGGCGCCATGGATTCCCTGGGCCGCCGCGCCCAGCTGATGGAAGTTCTCGACCGTGCCATCGAGCGCGCGCAAAAGACTCAGCGCGATGCCGAATCCGGCCAGCACGGCCTCTTCGGCGTCTTTCAGCAGGAAGACACCGAAGCGCACAACGACAAGCTGCCCAACGTTCCCGACTGGGACGAGCACACACGCCTGCAGGCCGAGAAGGAAATCCTCGGTTTCTTCATCACGGGCCATCCCCTGGAGAAGTACAAGGACAAGCTCGAAGACCTGCAGGCGCTGACCACGGAAGAAATTGCCGCGATGAAGAATTCGACTGGAAAAGAGGAGACCATTGTCACCGCCGGCATCATCGCCAATGTGCGTGTGCTGAAGTCCAAGCGGGGTGATTTTTACGCGCAAGCCACGCTCGAAGACATGTCCGGCTCAATAGACATGATTGTTTTCCCTGAGGCGTTCAAGAAGATCGGAGAGAAGGTGAAGCTCGAGGTGCCCGTCCTGGTGAAGGCGGGCGTGCGCATCGAAGAAGGCGCCAATCCGAAAATCACCGCCGCCGAGATCATGCCGCTCGAAGACGCCAAGGTTCCGCTGCCGCGCGCCATCCGGATTCGCGTGCCTCTCGACACCGCCGTCGAGAATACAGTCGACGACCTGCACGCCCTGTTCCTCGAACGCAAAGGCGAAGCGAAGGTGTTGTTTGACGTGGAACGTCCGGGTGATTTCATGGTGGTGATGGAGGCGGAAGGCTATAATGTGCTGCCAGACCGCAACTTTATCGCACGGGTCGAACAGTTGTGCGGTCGCGGCAGCGTTCGCATCATCAACTGAACCCCAAGTCGAAACTCATGGCAGCGACACAAAAAGCGCAGGAAGAACTGGAATTGGTCGAGCGCCAGGTGGCGGAGATGCAAGCCACCGAGCAGGACGAGGCCACTCGCCGCCAGCTGGCAAGTCTGCACGAACGCATCGACACTCTCCGGCGCGAAATCACCGCCAATTCCACGGCCTGGCAAAAGACCGAACTGGCGCGACATCCGCAGCGCCCGCAGACTCTCGATTACATTGAACGGCTGTTCACCGACTGGAGCGAGATTCACGGTGACCGTGGCTTCGGAGACGACGCCGCGATCGTCTGCGGTATGGCTCGCTTCCACGGCGACGAGATCCTGGTGATAGGCACGCAAAAAGGCCGCGACATGAAGCAGCGTGTGCACCGCAATTTCGGCACGCCTCATCCCGAGGGATATCGCAAGGCCCTGCGCATCATGAAAGTGGCGGAAAAATTCCACCGGCCAATTTTTACCCTCGTCGACACTGACGGCGCCTACCCCGGGATTCACGCCGAAGAGCGCGGACAGGCCGAAGCCATCGCACACAACCTGCGCGAGATGGCCCGGCTCGAGGTCCCCATCATCGCCACCGTAATTGGGGTTGGCGGAAGCGGTGGTGCGTTGGCCATCGCCGTGGCGGATCGAGTCTTGATGATGGAGAACTCGATTTACTCCGTCATCTCGCCGGAAGGTTGCGCGGCCATCATGTGGCGGGACGCGACCAAGAAAGAACTGGCGGCCGAGGCCATGCGGATCACGGCGCCCGATCTGAGTGAGCTGGGTTGTATCGACGACATTGTGCCCGAGCCTGACGGTGGCGCCCATCGCGATCACGAGGCGGCCGCCAACTTGCTCGATGCCGCCCTGCAAAAGCACTACGCCGAGCTCAAAAAGATCCCCCCTGCTCAATTGATCGCCTCACGATATAATAAGTTCCGGAACATGGCGCAGTTCTTCAAGACCGAATCCTGAGTGCCGAGATCGTCAGCGCGAGAGCATCTCTCCCGTTCCAAAGCAGGTTCCTCTCGGCTCCAGACAGGCAAATTGAGCGACAGCGCAATGCAGGCCGCCGTATAATGTAATGTTTCTCTTCTTCAATCCACCAAACCATAAACGGGGAGATTCTCCGTTCTTTTTTTGAAGGAAGGTACAGGAATGGCCACCACGGATGTCGTGCCCCAAGAGGCGGGAGGTCAGTTGGGGCGCAAGCGGATCGTCAACGACATGAGCATTCAGGTCGCGACGGTCAATGGTTCCGGCTCGCAAAGCTCGAACACGGTACTTTTGCGCAGCATTTTCCAGATGGGGGTGCCGGTCTCGGGTAAGAACATGTTCCCGTCGAACATCGCCGGGCTGCCCACCTGGTACACGATTCGCGCCAACAAGAACGGCTACATCGGACGCAAGAAGGAAATCGACTTCCTGGTCGCGATGAATCCGGAGACTGCCCAGGAAGACACCATGTCGCTGGATCCGGGCGCCTCCGTTCTTTACGACGAGCCGCTGGCTCTGCACAAGCTTCGCAATGATCTGGTTTTTTACTCCGTTCCCTACGACAAGCTCGTTGCCGCGGTGTGTCCCGAGGCCAAGCTGCGCAAGCTGGTCAAGAACATGGTGTATGTCGGAGTCGTGGCGCAACTGCTGGAAATCGACATGGGCGAGGTGGAGAAGGCCATCCGCAAACAGTTTGCCAAGAAGCTGAAGGCGGCGAATCTGAATATGGCCGCGGCGCAGGCCGGCTTTGACTACGCCAAGGCCAATCTGGTAAAGCGTGGCGCGTTCTACATCGAGCGCATGAACAAGACCGCGGGCAAGATCATCATCGACGGCAACTCCGCCGCGGCTCTGGGCTGCATGTTCGCCGGGTGCACGGTGGTGACGTGGTATCCCATCACGCCGTCGTCTTCGCTGGTCGAGACCATGATCGAATACATGAAGGAACACCGCATCGGTCCCGATGGCAAAGCGACGTTCGCCATCGTGCAGGCGGAGGACGAACTGGCCGCGATCGGTATGGTGATTGGCGCCGGATGGGCGGGCGCTCGCTCGATGACGGCCACTGCGGGGCCTGGCATTTCGCTGATGTCGGAATTCGCAGGACTGGCGTACTACGTGGAAGTTCCCGGGGTGATATGGGATATCCAGCGAGTCGGTCCGTCGACTGGCCTGCCGACCCGCACCTCGCAGGGCGATATTCTCTCGACTGCGGTTCTCTCGCACGGCGACACCAAGCACATCATGCTGATGCCATGCTCGGTTGCGGAATGCTTCAGCATGGCGCCGGAAGCGTTCAACCTCGCGGAGCAGTTCCAGACGCTGGTGTTCGTCATGTCGGACCTGGATCTGGGCATGAATAACTGGATGTCTGATCCTTTCGAATACCCGACCGCGCCGATCAACCGTGGCAAGGTGCTCCGCAAAGAAGATCTCGACAAGCTGGGCGGGTTCGCCCGCTACAAAGATGTGGACGGCGACGGCATCGGCTACCGCACACTGCCGGGAACATTGCACCCCGCAGCCGCCTATTTCGCGCGTGGCAGCGGCCACAACGAGAAAGCGCAGTACAGCGAGCGCGCCGACGATTTCGAAAAGAACATGGAGCGATTGAACCGTAAGTTCGAAACCGCACGCTCGTTCGTTCCTCGGCCCGAGATCATGAAAGGCCGCGATGCGAAAATCGGCATCATCGGTTACGGCACGTCGCATTGGGGCATCACCGAGAGCCGCGACCAGCTGCGCGACGAGTACGGCATTGAGACGGACTACCTACGGCTACGGGCATATCCGTTCACCCGCGAAGTGCATGAGTTCATCGAGCAGCACGAACGCGTGTACGTCGTCGAGCAGAACCGCGACGCCCAGATGCTCAGCCTGATCAAGCTCGACGTAAAGCCGGAACTGATCACGCGCCTGCACAGCATTGCGCACATCACCGGACTGCCGCTGGACGCGCGGTCCATTACCGACGAACTGACTACGATGGAGGGCAAGTAGATGGCGACCACGCCTGCCGCCGAACCGAAGACGAATCGCATCGGCCTGACCGTGATGGAGTACAAGGGCGGAAAGACCACGCTGTGTGCCGGTTGTGGCCACAATGCGATTTCCGAGCGCATCATCGAAGCCATGTACGAGATGGGTGTGGAGCCCGAACTCGTCATCAAGCCCAGCGGAATTGGCTGCTCTTCAAAGACCCCGGCTTATTTCCTGAACCGCTCGCACAGCTTCAATGCCGTGCACGGACGCATGCCCTCGGTCGCCACTGGAGCCATGCTGGCCAACCGCCGCCTGGTCTGCATCGGCGTGAGCGGCGACGGCGATACGGCCTCGATCGGCATCGGCCAGTTCATTCACCTCATGCGCCGCAATCTCCCGATCATCTACATCATCGAAGACAACGGCGTGTACGGCCTGACCAAGGGCCAATTTTCGGCGACGGCCGATCTCGGGTCGAAATTGAAGAGTGGCGTGCTCAACGACTTGCCGCCGATCGATACCTGCGCGCTGGCGGTCCAGCTCGGCGCGACATTTGTTGGTCGGTCGTTCTCCGGCGACAAGCGGCAGCTGGGCGCCATGCTGAAAGCCGCCATCGCGCACAAGGGAACCGTGATGCTCGATGTGGTGTCACCCTGCGTAACTTTCAACGATCACGAAGGCTCGACCAAGTCCTACAAGTATGTGAAAGAACACGAGGAAATCCTGCAGGACGTGAGCTTCGTGCCGAGCTTCGAAGATATTTCTGTGGAGTACGATCCCGGCTCGACGGTAGAAGTCACCATGCACGATGGTTCGCGCCTGCATTTGCGCAAGCTGGAAGAAGACTACGATCCCACCGACAAGGTTCGCGCAATTACACGACTGACGGAAGCCCACGACAAGGGCGAAGTGCTGACCGGAGTGTTCTACGTCAACACCAAGGCCCCCAACTTCCTCGACATGCTCAACATGGTCGATCAACCCCTGGCCACGCTGCCGGAATCGCTGACCCGGCCGGGCAGGGAAGTGCTGGAAGCGGCGATGGAGGAGCTGCGGTAGGGTCGTATTCAGTGCTCGACACCTGCTGTCGCGCGATAGCAAGACACTCCAAACGTGATGTCATCCCGACGAGAGCGGTAGCTCTAGGAGGGACCTCACTTTCCTCAAGAGTTATCGATGCTGCAGGCGGGCGTCGCCTCAGTGCATGCGCTGGAGATGGTTCCTGCCCGCTGCGCAGAAACTGCTGGATGACGTAAGGTCCCTCTCCCGGCTGCCGCCGCGTTCGGGATGACAAACTTTGTTTCAGTTTCCAATAACTTCCGTCCCAATTCGGTAGCAGTAGAAAACTCCGTCTTCTCTTGTGACATCCGGCACAGACTTCCTCGTAGTCGTCGAAAGAGCATGGGTCGATGCAGAAGACCTACTACACCTACATCATGAGCAGCCAGCGGCGCGTGTTGTACGAAGGCATCACCAGCAATATCGAACAGCGCGTGTTCCAACACAAAGCGCATACATTCGGCGGGTTTACTGCAAAGTACAAGGTGACCTCGCTCGTCTATTTCGAGCGTCACGGCGCCGTTCTGACAGCCATACGACGTGAGAAGGAAGTCAAGGCCTGGCGGCGGGAGAAGAAGCTCACTCTCATCGAGTCGATGAATCCCACGTGGAGAGACCTAAGCTACGGCTGGTACCAGAGGCACTGCTATCAACCGGATCGCAGGAGCGTCGTAGTTGCGCCTCTCCCGCTCGCATTGTCATCCCGACGAGAGCGGTAGCTCTCGGAGAGCCTGCCCTGAGCAGAGTCGAAGGGGACCTTACGCTATTTGTGAACTATGGATGCTGCAGGCGGGCGTCACCTCGGTGCATGCGCTGGAGGTGGCTCCTACCCACTGCACCGAAACTGCCGCCCGACGTAAGGTCCCTCACGCGGCTATCGCCGCGTTCGGGATGACATGCCTGGAGAGAGCTGTTCAGTGTCCGCGACCGTTCCTCCATTCAGCGGAGGCCGAGACAGGTCAGCACGACAAAAAGCGGGCGGCCTTCTGGCAACAACTGGGAACTGAAGACGATGAACTACACGCTGCGCGTCACCTGGGCAACCACCCGTTCGCCGCTATGTTCGGGGTTTTCACCAGGCTCGGGGAAGTCGGTGTCTGCGGCCTTGAGCATGGGATCCTGGTCGCGGTGGCCCAGTTGATTCTGCATGCCGAGGTTGCCGGGCACGCTATGATCTTCCAATTCCGTTGCGCCTTTCGTTGTATCCTGATCTGGCTTTATGACGTGCATGCGTGCTCCTTCCAGGTTTCTCGTATGATAGGCGGCAAGGCGTTAACGACAGGACTCTAACTTACCGACACGATGAGGGTACTCCGAAAGTTTTCGTCGGGGAATAGGGATAATGTATGACCCGGCACTCAGGTAGGCGGTGCATGAAACGATTTATCACGATCCTCGTGACATTCGTGCTGTTCGCCGCTCTCGGATCGGGCTGGTCCTCGGACACATCCGCGCTCACGCTTGTGTCCTCCAGGCGGCACCACGCAACGCGCCACCACGCGCATAAGGCAGGGAAGCACCACCGGCCGAGGCACCATCGGACGGTGTAGCGCAACTTCCGGGGCATGAGATCCCGAACGCGGCGAAGCCGGGTGAGGGACCTGACGTCGGGCGACAGTTTCGGTGTAGTGGGCGGGGACTACACCCAACGCAAGCAGCGAGATTACTCCCGATTGCAGCGCAGCTGGGTCATGCAGGTCGTGAGGTCCCCTTCGACTCCGCTCAGGGCAGGCTCTCCGAGAGCTATCGCTCTCGTCGCGATGACGTGCGCGTGTTGCAGGCCAGGTTACTCCCCACTCCGCGACGTCGCCGGAACCCCCAGCTTGCGCAGCCGATCCCGCGCCTGCAGCGCCTCTGGAGAATGCGGATAGCGCTGGAGCAGATGCCGCAATTCGCGAACGCCGTCATCCTGCTTTCCCAGTTCGAGCAGGGCAAACCCCTTCTTCAGCTGCGCTGAGGCAGCCTTGTTCCCGCTGGGAAAGTTCTGCAGCACCAGATCATAGTTCTGCACCGCCTGCTGGAAGTTCCCCTGGCGGTATTGAATCTCCGCCAGATAGAAGTAGGAATTTCCCGCCAGGTCCGTGTTCGGATAAAACTTGATGTAGTCCGAAAATTCCTGCGACGCCAGGTCGTTCTTGGCGCCGTTGTAGTCGCGCAGTGCGTTGTTGTAGAGCACATCCGGAGGCGGCGCCTGCGCCTGAGCTTGCTGTTGCGCCTGCTGCTGGGCCTGCGAAGCGGCCAGGCTCTGCTGGGCCGCCTGCATGTCCTCCAGTTGTTTGCTGACCTTGGCCAGGCGGACCTTCAACTCATCCATGGTGTCATTCAGCGCCTGGATCTGCCCGGAGAGCTGATCGATCTTGCCGCCTGCGTCTCCCTGCTGCTTCTGCAGCGTGTTCTGCAGGCTGGTCAGCGCCGCCGCCACTTTGTTGACGGCGTCGGTATCCTGCTCCACCAGGTTCTTCATCACGCCCATGCGCTCGTCAAAACTGCGCTGCATGGCAGTCATCTGCTGCTGCAGTTGCTCGACCTGCGTCTGCAGCTGAACCATTTCCTTATTCACGCCCCAGGCTGGCATCACTCCCAGCCAGAGCACGGAGAACAAGGCGAGAAGGGTAGAAACGCGTTGTAGTCTCATAGAAATTTCCCTGAAAACAATGTTAGATACCTTGAGTATCCCACAGGCTGTGAGGAATCGGCTGAGAAAGCGCACGGGTCGAACCGCAGGCTTCACGGGCAAAACATGCCCGAGACGCAATGGTTCCCAAACCTTTGGCGCAGCGCCGAGACGGCCAATCAGACACACCACTTCAAGTGAAGGGGAACGCAGACCTGGTCTGCGTTCCCCGTGAAGCCACTACTTCTGGTAAACGAAATGCCCACGGCGGTTCTGCTGCCAGCAAGCTTCGTTGCTTTCCGTGCAGAACGGTTTTTCCTTGCCGTAGCTGATCGTCTTGATACGGCTGGCGCCAACGCCACCGGCAGTCAGCGCATTCTTTACCGATGAGGCGCGCTGGTCGCCCAGAGCCAGGTTGTACTCAGTCGAGCCGCGCTCGTCGCAGTGCCCCTCAACGGTGAAGCTGACGTTGGCATGCTGGTTCAAAAACGCGATGTCAGCCTGCACCGAGCTCTGCTGGTCAGCGCGAAGGTCGGACTTGTCGTAGTCAAAGTAAATGTCCTTTACGCTCTGCGCGAACAGTTCCTCCTCGGTCGGCCCGGCGGAAACCGGCTGCGGTGGAGGCGGAGGCGGCGTCACGGTGATGCGCGCGGTGGCTTCCTGAGTCCCTCCCGCACCCTTTGCCGTCAAGTGATACGTGGTCGAATCCGCCGGAGACACGGACTGCGAGCCGCTGGGCTGAACCGCGCCGATGCCATCGATGGAAACATCCGTGGCATTGCTGGTTTGCCACGCCAGGGTCGCGGACTGTCCCTTCTGGATGGTGTTCGGATCCACCGAGATCGAAGCCGTGGGTGACGGCGGCGCTGGCGGCGGTGGCGGTGGCGGCGGAGCTGCTTTCTTCTTGCAGGCGCCCAACATCATGACAGCGCCCAAGGCGACGACGAGTGTGAACCACTTCAGCTTTTGCTGTTTCACTTATTATCCTCCCTGCGACCCCAAATGATTGCGTTCGAGGTCCGACGAAGCGTTATTTATTTCCAACTCCAGTTGGGTTGGGTGTTGCGTCCTGTAAAAGTCAATTGCCGGGTCTTGGTGCCGTCGGCCAGCATCATCCAGATTTCTTCCTTGCCCGAGCGGCTCGACTGAAAAACGATGTGCCGCCCGTCCGGCGACCACGACGGAGAATCGTTGGCTCCCCCATCGTGCGTCAGCTGTACCCATTGCTTGCTGGCGATGTCCATCAGGTAAATGTCGCGCGAACCAGGTTCGCCCGGACCATATTTTCGAATCCAGGCCAGCGACAGAAACTGGCCATTGGGCGCCCAGGCCGGCGAGACCGCGTAGCCCTGGTCGGTGACGCGCTGCTGGTTGGTGCCATCAGCTTCCATGGTATAGACCTGCGGAAGCCCGGTCTGGCCGCTGACGAAGGCGATCTGCGCTCCCGTCTTCCGGTTCCACACCGGAGATACATCGGGCCCCTTGTTATTGGTAAGCCGCCGCGCATTGCCGCCGGAAGCGTCCGACACGTAAATCTGCGGCCCGCCACCCCGTGACGAGGAAAACGCAAGCTTCAGGCCGTCCCCGGACCACGCCGGCGAGAGATTCGTACCTCCGACGCGCGGGAAACTGACCATCCGGTTGAGATCCAATGAATACATCATGATCTCCCAGCCCGTTTTGGTCAGCGAACTGAACGCGATCCGCGATCCGTCGGGGGAGACTCGTGGCGACAGCGCAGTCGAGCCGAGTTGGGTGATCTGGCGTTGGTTCGAACCGTCGTAGTCCATCACCCAGATTTCCTTGTGACCGCTGCGGTCGCTGACGAAATAAATCTTGCTCTCGCAAATGCCGGCAATGCCCCCGCCCAGCCGCATGATGATTTCGTCGGCGAACTTGTGGGCGATCAGGCGGGCCGCGTCCTCGGTGGGCGCGTCTGCATACTGCTTGCCCAGCACTTGCGGCGAGGCTGTATTCTTCACGTCATACAGCCAGCCTTGAATGGTCAGCTTGTCCGGCGCCGCTGCCAAGTTACCGAAGGCCAGCATGGCCGCGTTCGGAGGCGGCGCGTTCCAGGCGATGAAGTTCACCTCCGACGGCTGACCCGGAACCTGTAAAGGATAGAAACTCTTTGAAACGAGTTCGACCACGCCCGAGTTATCGAGGTCGTTCCAGAGCGTGTCGTTGAAAGTCTTGAGAAGAGCGGTGCTCTGCGCATCGCTGGCGGAGGCCTTGAAGTCGGAGACTGCCAGGCGAACCTTCTCGACCCCCAAGCCGGTTCCGGTCTTGATCCAGTCCTGCGCGAAGAGCGAGGGAACCAACAGGCAGAGTGTCAGCACCAGCAGAAACGCATTTCCGCTCCGGCGTCGGAGACGCGCGGTGAGTCTCGCGCTAGCGTTCATTCCTTTTCCGGGGAAACATCCTCCACACGACAATATCGTAATCCGATAGGTATTGCTTGGCAAGATTTCCTTCCTCTTCCCGGTTATTCAACGTTAACAAACTTAGAAGGCATTGTGCGCTTTTTCGGGAGCGCAACCCAGAATCAGGAAGACATCGCTGATTACCCTTCAGGTTCATCGCTTGTAGTCGAACCAGAACTCAACCGAAACTCTGCTGCCGGAATACTCCGGCGGGAGCGATCCGAACGTGTCGATCCGCTGGATGGCCCGGGATGCGGAGATATCCAGCGACGGCACGCCGCTCGACTGCTCCACCTGCACATTGGCGGGATGCCCGTCGCGCATGATGTCGAATGTGATGTAAACCCGCTGTGCCGTCGAAATCCGGGGATCGACTTCGTACTTCAGCCAGTTTTCCGAAACTTTCCGCTGCACGCCCTGCACGTACCAGGCAAAGCGCGTGCCAAAATCACCCCCACCACCCGTGAAGCCGAAGCCCCCTTTGGCGCCGGCCGCGCTGAAAGTTCCGTAAGGCCCGCTGACCGGCCCGCCTTCGCCGAAAGCGACCTGGTTAGTTTCTTCCTCAGGCTCGGGCTGCGGCTTCTCCTTGGTTACCGTGGGAGTCTTCTTCGGCTTGATTTTCGCGTTCCTGCCCTGAATTTCGATCGCGTCCGGCTCTACTTTTTCTTCCGGCTTGGGCTGCGATTTGGTGATTCCTTTGGATTCGTTGGCCAGCACATTCTGCGTCTGCGCAGGATTTGCCGGCAGCGGCACAGTGCTCACCAGCGTCGCGCCGATGGCCTCTCCGCCTCCGCCCGCTCCCCATCCCTCGCCGCCGGGACCCATAGCGACCGCAGAATAGATGAGCGCCGCCACCGTGATCCCGACGTGCAGGCCTACCGACCACGCCAGTGGCCGTCCCCAGCGGTCGTGCTCGAAAAAGATTTCAGCGTTTGCCCGCACGTTGATCCAAAGGTTGTGTCACGATGCTGACATTCGTGATACCTGACTGTTTAACCGCATCCATCACAGTTGCGAACGCGCCGAAGGGCACATTCTCGTCCGCCCGCACAAAAATGAACTGGTTGCGGGGATCGCGAATCTTCTGCCGCAGCTTGCCGCCAATCTCGTTGATGTTGATGGCATCGTTGCCCAGAAACACCCGCTGATCCTTGTTGATGGTGATTACCAGCCGCTCTTCGGTGATCTGCTTCACGGTGCGCGTCTTGGGTACGCTCACGTCGATTCCCGACTGCAGCACCGGCGCCGTGACCATGAAGATGATCAGCAGTACGAGCACGACGTCCACCAGCGGAGTAATGTTGATGTCGGCAAGCGCCGTCTGCGTACGGCCGTTGGCGGTGGTGAAAGCCATCAGCGCCTCACTTCCGCGACGGGCTGCGCCTGCGTGTGCTCGACCGCGTTCAGCACTTCCAGCGCGAAGTCGTCACTGCGCGCCGCAAATTCGCGAATCGAGCTGCCGATCAGGTTGTAAGCGATAACTGCGGGAATCGCAGCTGCCAGTCCCGCGGCAGTCGTGATGAGCGCCTCAGAAATTCCCGGTGCAACTGCGCGCAGCGTAGCCGCGCCCGCTGTGCCTAATCCGTGGAACGCGTCGATAATGCCCCACACCGTCCCGAACAGCCCCACAAACGGAGTGACTGCGGCCGTGATCGCCAGCCACGGCACATTCCGCTCCAGGCGCGTGACCTCCTCCGAGGCCCCGATCTGCATTCCGCGCTGCACCGCCGTAAGGCTGCGCAGCATGCCGCTTGACCCCACCTGCCGCTTGTATTCTTCAAACCCGCCTTCAAAGACTCCGACCAGCGGGCTGGGACGAAACTGCTCGGCCACCGCGGCAATATCCTGCAGCCGCTGTGCCTTGCGGAATGCGCGTACAAAGCGCCCGCTCTGCAGGCGCGCCCGCCGCAGCAATTTCCACTTGGTCAGGATGATGGCCCACGAAATCAGGCTGAACGCCAGCAGGGACAAAAGAACCAGCTTGGCGACGGCGCCGGTGTTCGAAACCATATCCAGGATTTCGCCGCCGACAAAGAGAGCAAGCAAGGGGGAAAGTTGCATTGGTTTTAGGAGAAAGCCCTGACCAATTATAGATGATGGGGAAGCGATCTCCGGGCGCACGTACCGCTTCCAGCAACTCAATTCTTCGATGCAGTAGCTCCGCCCAAGAACTGGGTACGGGCAACGGGTCACTGGCAACTGGTTTTCATGCTATGCTGCGCTCAACTTCACATCCCAGGACGGTTTGTGCTCGTCGAACTTCGTCTCGAGAACTATGCGGTCATCGACAACGTAGCCGTGGAGTTCGCCTCCGGCCTGAACCTGCTGACCGGAGAGACGGGCGCCGGGAAATCTATTCTGATCGATGCTCTGGCCCTGCTGCTGGGCGACAAAGCCTCGAGTGATGTTATCCGCACCGGCGCCGAACGAGCCGTGATTTCCGCGGTCTTTGAGGCGGAGGGGGCTTCCGAAAAGCCGCTCGACAAGATTCTAGAGGACAACGGTCTCGACGAGTCGGATGACGGCTCGCTGATCCTGCGCCGCGAGATTTCGACCACCGGCAAGGGGCGCGTCTTCGTCAACAATCAACCTGCGACAGTCGCTGTGCTGCGCCAGTTCGCCCCCCACCTGGCGACCATCCACGCACAGAACGAGTCCCTCGTCTCGTTCGACGGTCCCGCAAGGCTCGCTCTGCTGGATACTTTTGCCGGCAGCCAGCTCGACGAGCCTGCGAGTGCATTCTCGGCCTGGAAAGAAATCCGCACCCGCATTGACGACCTCGAACACGGCGAGCAGGACCGCCTGCGCCTGGTCGACTTGTGGACCTTCCAGAAGCGCGAGATCGACGACGCCCGCCTGCAGTCCGGCGAAGACGAGCATCTTGAAACCGAGAAACGCGTTCTGGCCAATGCCGAGAAGATTTACAACGCCGCCATGAATGCCTTCGACCTGCTCTATGAAGGCAACGGCTCGACGTCGTCTTCGCTGCGCGCCGCCCAAAAACAAATCGAAGAACTGGCCCGCTACGAGCCAAAATTCACCGAGGCGCTGTCCGCACTCGACACCGCCCGTATCAGCGTGGAAGATGTCGGCGCCACTCTGCGCGACTATGCTGGCGGCATCCACGCCTCGCCCGAACACCTGGCCCAGGTGGAAGACCGCCTCGCGTTGATCGATCGCCTGAAGCGCAAGTACGGTCCCTCCCTCGACGACGTCATCCACTTCGGCGCTGACGTCGCGCGCAAACTTTCCGAGGTCGAAAACAAGGACGAGATTCTCCGCCAGCTTCGCGCCGACTTGGCCGAAGCCGCCGGCGCCTATCTCGCCGCCGCGCGAGCGATCTCAAAAAAGCGGGCTCAGGCAGCCCGCAAGCTGGAAAAACTGGTCGAGGACGAGATCAACGATCTGGCTATGAAAGCTACCTTCCGCATCGAGATCACCACGTCGGAAGAAGAAGGGAGCTGGTCGGCCTCCGGCATCGACCAGGTCGTGTACATGATCTCCACCAACCCCGGCGAGCCGCTCCGCCAGCTCGAACACATTGCCTCCGGCGGCGAACTCTCACGTGTGATGCTCGCGCTGAAAGCGACTGTAGAGGCTGGAGCCGATCCCACCCTTCGCAAAAGGCGCGAAGGATGGGGCACCCAAGCAAGTGTGGGGCGGACCTGCCCTGAGCGAGAGTCGAAGGGGCCCTCGCCCGCCGCTGCCGGCAGCTCCCGTGCCCAGCGCACCATGGTCTTCGACGAAATCGACACCGGCATCGGAGGTCGGGCCGCCGAAGCCGTAGGCAAAAAGCTTAAAGCGCTTGCTGCCTCCAACCAAGTCCTTTGCGTCACTCACCTGCCCCAGATCGCCACCTTCGCCGACCACCACTACGTGATTCAAAAGAAGGAGTCGGGAGGCCGCACCCGCACCACCATCCGTCCCGTAACCGGCAACGAACGCACCGAAGAAGTTGCCCGCATGCTCAGTGGCGCCAAGCTCACTGAAACCTCCCGCAAGCATGCCGAGCAGATGATCAAATCGAACGGGTGAAGCGTGACGCAATCAGACTACTTAACACGCTGTCATCCTGAGCGAAGTTGTCGTGCGCGAAGCGGACGACAACGCAGTCGAAGGATCCCTGCATTCTCTCCAACCCGCGACGGCCGTTCAGGGAGTTGTCCCGTAAGCCCCAGTTTGCGCAAATTGTCAAAAAGGTCGTCTTGCCATTCACCTTTCGATTCTCCCCTTTCGCCCCTAATTCCCGCCCTTTCTGCACCTTACGTTGACCAGAACGGCACTTTTCGGTAGCTTAGTAGTACCACCACAATGGGGATCGTGTACCCTATACATACGGTTTTTTGGCCTGGTTTTGCATCGAATCGGTCTGGGGAAGATCACAGGAGCAGGGGTTCAATAGTGCCCAACACCAACGGCAAGACTTTACTTCTTTTGAAACCCCGGGGTTTCTGCGCCGGCGTGGTCCGGGCCATCGACGTGGTCCGCATCGCTCTCGAGGCCTTCGGCCCACCGATCTACGTCCGCAAGGAGATCGTCCACAACAGCTTTGTGGTGGACGAACTGCGCGGCAAAGGCGCGATCTTCGTCGACAGTGAAGACGAAGTCCCCAACGGCGAGCGCATCATCTACAGTGCCCACGGAGTGTCGCCCGAAGTTCGCGACAATAGCGTGAAGCGCGGCCTGCGTGTGATCGACGCCACCTGCCCCCTGGTGACCAAGGTTCACGTCGAAGCCGTGAAGTTCGCGAAAGAAGGCTATTCGCTCATCCTGATCGGCCACAAGGATCACGACGAGGTCATCGGAACGTTGGGCGAGGCGCCGCTGGTCACGCAGGTTGTCGGCTCTCCCGAACAGGTGAAGTTGCTGGAAGTCCCCGATCCGAATCGCGTGGCGTATCTCACTCAGACGACCCTCAGCCTGGATGAGACCAAAGACATCATCGCAGCCCTGCGCCGGAAGTTCCCCAACATCAAAGGCCCGGCCGCGCAGGATATCTGTTATGCCACCGAGAATCGCCAGGTCGCCGTGAAGCAAGTAGCTTCCGAATCCGATCTGCTGCTGGTCGTAGGCTCGGAGAACAGCTCCAACTCCAATCGCCTGGTCGAAGTGGCGCGCAACCTGGGCACGAACGCGCATCTCATCGACAGTTTTGAAGACATCCAGCCCGAGTGGTTGAAGGATGTAAAGACGATCGCGCTGACCGCCGGCGCCTCGGCGCCGGAGTGCCTGGTTGAAGAGACGATGAAGTTCCTGTCCACCAAGGGTTTTGCCAATGTGCAGGAACTCGAAGTCATGCCGGAGAACGTGCGCTTCGGCCTGCCCCCGGAGATTGTCGAGGCCATTGCCGCCGCTCCGGCCAGCGCCACCGCGGACTAACGGAGACGCAAATCGATGGACACAAACTCTCCCGACTCCCATATAGCGTCAACCCCTCAACTTCGTTTCGGTAAAATCGATGAACTTGCCAGCCGCGTGGGCGCGGCCATCGCGGCCGCCCGCCAGTATCTTTTTTCCAAGCAGCACGAAGAGGGCTACTGGTGCGGCGAACTCGAAGCCGATACGACCCTCGAATCCGACTACATCCTGCTGCACACTCTGTTAGGGACGGGCAGTCCTGAGCGCTTTCAGAAAGCCGCGAACTACATCCTGCGGCATCAGAATGAAGACGGCGGCTGGAGCATCTACGGCGGCGGGCCGTCGAACATCAGTGCCTCGGTGAAGGCATACTTCGGTTTGAAACTCGCCGGCTACACTGCCGACCATCCTGCCCTGGAGTGCGCGCGCAAAAAGATCCTCGAACTCGGCGGGGTCACCGAAGTCAACACCTTTACCAAGATCTATCTCTGCTTCTTCGGACAGTATGACTATGACGCGGTCCCGGCTATCCCGCCCGAGATCGTGCTCTTTCCCAACTGGTTCTGGTTCAACATCTACGAGATTTCCTCGTGGTCGCGCGCCATCTTGGTGCCGTTGTCCATCTGCTACGCCAAGAAACCGTTCAAGAAAATTCCCCGCGAGATGGGAGTGGAAGAACTGTTTGTGGGCGGCATGCTGAAATCCCGCATGCACCTGCACTGGGCCAAGAAGCTGATTTCCTGGCGCAACTTCTTCCTGGTCATCGACCGCATGGTCCACTGGTTTGAACGCGTTCATGTCCGCCCGCTGCGCTCGATTGCGCTGAAGAGCGCCGAGAAGTGGATGCTCGAACGCTTCGAGATGAGCGACGGCCTGGGCGCCATCTATCCCTCGATGATGAACGCCATCATCGCCCTGCGCTGCCTCGGATATTCGCTCGACGATCCCCAGGTCATCCGCGCTCTCGATGAGTTCGAAAAGCTCGGCATCGAAGAAGGCGATACCTTCCGCATGCAACCTTGCATGTCCCCGGTGTGGGACACGGCCTACGCACTTTTTGCGTTGGGCGAGGCTGGCGTGCCCGCGAACGATCCCCGCATGGTGAAGTGCGCTGACTGGATTCTGCAGAAGCAAGTGCGCACCGTCGGTGACTGGAAGGTCAAGAACAAGAAGGGACAGCCCGGCGGCTGGTACTTCGAGTTCAACAACGAGTTCTATCCCGACGTCGACGACAGCGCCATGGTCTGCCTCGGCCTGAGCCGGGTGGAGCACCCCAACGGCCGCTACCAGCGCGAGTCGGCGCAGCGCGCCATCGACTGGATTCTCTCCATGCAGTGCAAGAACGGAGGCTGGGCATCCTTCGACAAAGATAACGACCGCATGGTCTTCCAATACGTTCCTTTCGCCGACCACAACGCCATGCTCGATCCGCCGACCGTCGACATCACCGGACGAATTCTGGAAATGATGGCGACCTACGGTTACGACAAGAATCATCCTGCCGTGAAGCGCGCCATCCGGTTCATCCGCAGCGAGCAGGAGCCTGACGGAAGCTGGTTCGGCCGCTGGGGCGTGAACTACATCTACGGAACCGCGCTGGTGCTACGTGGTCTCGAAGCCATCGGCATGGACAACCACGAGCCTTGCATCCAGCAAGCCGCGGAATGGCTGCGCATGGTACAGAACGCTGACGGTGGATGGGGCGAGAGCTGCGCTTCCTACGATGATCCCGCCACCCGCGGCGTTGGCCCCAGCACTCCTTCGCAGACAGCGTGGGCCATCCTGGGTTTACTTGCGGTTGGCGATACCCGCAGCGATTCGGTCGCGCGCGGCATCGCGTACCTGCTACGCACGCAGAACAAAGACGGCTCCTGGGACGAAGCCTATTACACCGGCACCGGCTTCCCCCGCGTGTTTTACCTGACATACCATCTCTACCGCCAATATTTCCCCCTGCTCGCGTTCACGACATGCGCCAAGGTGATGGAAAAGGCTGGAAGCTAGTTCTCAGTAAAACCGGAACGGGTCGAGACTGAGAACTGAGAACTGAGAACCGAGAACTGCTTTTGAAAGCTTTCGTCACAGGCGCAACCGGATTTCTCGGCTCCCACGTGGCTCTGGTTCTGAGCCAGCAGGGAGCTGAGCTTCGCCTGCTCGTGCGTCCCACCAGCAATCTCCGCAATCTCGAAGGGCTCAGGGCGGAGACTGCCACGGGCGACCTGCGCGATCCGGCATCGATCGAGAAGGCGATGGCCGGCTGCGACACAGTTTTTCACGTGGCCGCCGACTACCGGCTCTGGGTGCGCGACCCGAACGAAATGTATCGCTCCAACGTCGACGGCACGCGCGCCATCCTGGAAGCCGCCCGCAAGAATGGTGTGCGAAACGTCATCCACACGTCGAGTGTGGCAACGGTCGGATTCGCCGCCAACGGCTATCCCGCAGACGAGGATTCCCCAGTAACGCTGGCCGACATGATCGGCCCCTACAAGCGGTCCAAGTTCATATCCGAGCAACTGGCGCTCGAGGCCGGCCGCAGCGGCATGCGCGTGGTTGTTGTGAATCCGACAACGCCCGTCGGTGAACAGGACGTCAAGCCCACCCCCACCGGACGCATTGTCGTCGATTTCCTGAAACGTAAGTTTCCCGCTTACGTAGAAACTGGTCTCAACCTGGTGGACGTTGCAGAATGCGCACGCGGGCACGTCGCCGCCCTGGAGAAGGGAAGGTCCGGCGAACGCTACATTCTCGGCGGCGAGAATTTGACTCTTAAGCAGATTCTCGACAAGCTGGCCAAAATCACGGGCCTGCCCTCGCCGCGGGTAAAGTTGCCCTACGTGTTTGCATTTGCGGCGGGCGTGGTCGATGAGGCCATCACCGGACGCATACTCAAGCGCGAGCCTCGCGCCACCGTCGACACCGTGCGTATGGGCAAGAAAAAAATGTTCGCCGCCTCCGACAAGGCGGAGCGCGAATTGGGCTGGAAGATTGTGCCCGTGGACGACGCGCTGATCCGCGCCGTGAAATGGTTTCAGGACAACGGCTATGTCTAAAATCGCCATCGTCGCAGCGCTGGAGCGCGAGGTTCGCCCGCTGGTCAGAGGCTGGGCCACAATGCGCGTCGAGGATAGCGGCAGGACCTTTGAGTCCTATGTCAACGACCAGGCAGTGGTTGTCTGTGGGGGGATGGGTGCCAACGCAGGCCGCAGGGCTGCTGAGGCGATACTGAACAGCGTTCAGCCCGTGTTGGTGGTTTCAGCCGGCTTTGCCCGCGCATTACGCTACGATCAACATGTAGCCGACATCACG
The DNA here is from genome assembly GCA_020073465.1 of Terriglobia bacterium. GTDB lineage: Bacteria > Acidobacteriota > Terriglobia > Terriglobales > Acidobacteriaceae > Sulfotelmatobacter. Next base: position 22,817 of record JAIQFC010000008.1, on the reverse strand, counting down.
ATTCCGGCCGAGGTTGTTGACATCGCCGGGAAGAAGTCGTTTAGAACGCTGTTCGGTCGAGGCCGGCTGTGGACTTCATTTCAGGTTGTGGAAAACTCCACGCCTCCTGACGGGTTACAACTCTTTGACTGTTGGGCAGTGGACATGGAGGCTGCCGGTGTCGCCGAGGCCGCCGCTGCCCACAACGTGCCGTTCGTTGCCATCAAGTCAATTTCGGACGAGGCCCAATTCAAAATGCCACCCGTTGGTAAGTTCATCAGCGCTGATGGAGCCTTCAGGACGGCTGCCTTTGCCATGCACGTTGCCTTGCGACCTCGTACCTGGGGCGCAGTGGCTGCCTTGGCGGCCAATAGCTCTCTCGCCGCCGAAAAATTGTGTACCGCCCTGCGGAGTCTGATTGAGTACAAAACTGTTCAGGGCTACGATTTGCAGGTGGAGTTAGCGAAGATCGGTGTGGAGGTTGCACCTTGAGCGTGATGGCAATAAAGTCGATTGCCCCTCGCCTGCTGGTGTGGGCCGCGATGGTTGCGCCCCTCGCCGCGCAGAATCCGGCCCAGGTCATCTTTGCCGAGAGCTTCCGCCGCGGGGCGACGCGAGTCACGGAGGAATCCTTCGAGGTCAAGCTGGACCCCCGGAATTCCCACTACCGCGAACTCATCAAGGATTTGCGGGGCAACGACCGGTACGAGTTCACCATCGTTCCCAAGGGGCCGGAAGGCGACAACAAGATCACTTCCTGGCACGTCAGGTTGAGGGACCTGCACCACACCATCTACGACAACATCCTGCGCGCCGCCCAAGAACCCTCTTCCGATCCGAACAACAACTTGTGGTGGCTGAACCCGGACGGTTTTGCTCCCGTACCCGTCTATGCGCAGCGCATCATCCAGGTCGACAGTTTCTATGTGGTCATCCAGGTGAAGGCCTATCACTTCACCCCGCTGGACTCGCCGTATTTGGATTCCATGGTAGTCGAGGTGAAGTTCAGCGACACCGACCCGCGATCGCAGAAATAGGAAGTGCATTGAAAAGAGGGAGCTAGAAGGGAAGTCTCATCGAACCATTGATGGCCATAGTCGGACAGTACGCAGTCGAGAACAGCACACTACGCATCCCCGGTACCATGCAGGCCGCGGTCTATCGCGGAGTCAATGACGTCCGCCTGGAAACCGTCCCGGTTCCCGAGGTCGGTCCAGGAGAGCTGTTGGTGCGGGTGCACACCTGTGGCGTCTGCGGCACCGACCTCAAGAAGATTGCCACCGGCTCGCACTCCGCCCCGCGCATCTTCGGACACGAAACTTCCGGCGTGGTCGCAGCCGTCGGCCAGGGCGTGCGCAACTTCCATCCCGGAGATCGCGTCGTAGTTTTCCACCACGTCCCGTGCCGCGAGTGCTACTACTGCCGTCACCAGACCTTCGCTCAATGTTCGACCTATAAGAAGGTAGGCTGCACCGCCGGATTTGAGCCTTCCGGCGGCGGTTTCGCCGAGTACGTTCGTGTCATGGATTGGATCGTCCAGCACGGCACGGTCCGCATTCCAGAGGGTATTCCGTTCGAGCAGGCCTGCTTTGTCGAGCCGGTGAACACCTGCATGAAGGGTATCGAAGCTCTTCGCCTGGAAGGGGGCGAAACAGTTCTGGCCATCGGTCAAGGACCGATCGGCATCATACTGAGCGTTCTGGCCCGGCGAGCCGGGGCCACGGTAATTACTTCCGATTTGTATCCAGAGAGGCTTAGAATAGGACAAAGCTTCGGGTTAGAACAAACAATGGATGCTTCGCGGACGAACGTGGTGGAGCGTGTCCGGGAGTTGACCGAGGGGCGGGGAGCCGACGCGGTGATGCTCGCTGTCGGCGCTAATAGTCTGATTCGTACGGCGATGGATGCGGCCCGTCCGGGAGGACGGGTGTTGTTGTTTGCCCAGACGCAGCGCGGAGAGGCGATCGTCGATCCGGCGGCTATCTGCGTGGACGAAAAGTCCTTGGTAGGTTCATACAGCGCTTCTGTTGATCTGCAGGAGGAATCAGTTCGTTTTGTCATGAACCGCGAGATGGAGTTCGAGCGTCTGATCAGTCATCGTTTCCCGCTGCGCGAGAGCAAGCAAGCTCTGGACCTGGCGGCTCACCCGCAGCCCTCTTCGATGAAGGTCGTGATTCAGCCGGGTAGCACCTGGGAACCAAACTCCCGGGAAGGAAATCCGCAGTGAATGGAAAAATGACAGCGGCCGTCCTGTACGGCAAAGAAGATCTCAAGATTGAAAGAGTACCCATCCCCCGCGTAGAAGATGGCGAGGTGTTGGTCAAAGTCCAGGTGGCGCTGACCTGCGGTACCGATCTCAAGGTGTACCAGCGCGGCTACCATGCCCGCATGATTGTTCCCCCTGCGTTATTCGGCCATGAATTGGCCGGCGTGATCGAAGAAGTCGGTTCCGGCGTCAATGGCTTCAAGAAGGGCATGCGCGTCGTGGCGCTGAATTCCGCGCCCTGCCAGATGTGTTTCTACTGCTCCAAGCACCAGGAGAACCTCTGCGAAGATCTGTTGTTCAACAACGGCGCCTACGCCGAATACATTCGCGTCCCCAGACGCATTGTCGAAGCCAACATGCTGGTGATTCCACCCAACGTGACCTTCGAAGATGCGGCCATGACCGAACCGCTGGCCTGTGTGCTGCGCGGCTTGCATGAAACCGGCGTCGAGATTGGTGACACGGTGGTCATCATCGGAGGCGGGCCCATTGGATTGATGTTCGTGCAGGTAGCCCGCGCCATCGGCTGCAACGTTATTTCCGTCGTCAAGCGCGACGGCCAGGTCGAAGCCGCCAAGCAGATGGGAGCGCATGAAATTATTCAGACGACCAAGGTCCCCGATGTCGTCGAAGCCGTGCGTGCTCTCAGTCCGCAGAAACGCGGCTGCGATGTGGTAATTGAAGCCGTGGGCCGTCCCGAAGCCTGGGAGTGGGCCATCGAAATGGTGCGCAAGGGCGGCACCGTCAACTTCTTCGGCGGCTGTGCCAGCGGGACAAAAGTCCAGCTCGATACCAACCGCCTGCACTATTCCGAGATCACGCTCAAGGCGACCTTCCACCACACGCCTGAGACCGTCCGCCGCGCCTTCGGTCTGATCGCGGCCAAAAAGATTCGTCCCACCGACTACATCACCGGGGAGGCTCCACTTTCGCGCCTGCAGCAGGTTCTGCGACACATGCTGAACCGCGGCGGCGACATCAAGACCGCGATCATCCCTGGACACTGATTTTCACAGTCCCCACGGAGGAGTTGAGTGAAAGGGGACTGTCATCCTGAGCGAAGCGAAGGACCCATGTATATGCGCAGTTCTTCCGGCGATGCAATGAGCTCTCAACGTGCCCAGGGTTTTGCTCGACACGAGAAACGCTTTTAGAACATGCCCCAGATCGCCAGCCCCGATCCCCGCATTGCGCCCGCGCCCTCGGCGAGCCTGGGATGGAGCCGTTTGCCTGTCAACTACGCAATCCCTGAGACCGCACCGTCGCTGGAGGAGGCCCGCGCCTACTGCCGCCACCTGGCGCGCTCGCACTACGAAAATTTCTCCGTCGCCACCTGGTTTCTTCCGGCACGTCTCCGTCAGCATTTTTTCAACGTCTACGCCTATTGCCGCATCTCCGACGATCTCAGCGATGAAGTCGGCGATACCGCAGCGTCACTCGAATTGCTCGATCAGTGGCAGACCGAATTAGACGCCTGCTACGACCGTACGCCGCGGCACCCGGTTTTCGTTGCGCTCGCCGAAACCGCAAGACAGTTCGATATCCCGCGGCACGAGTTCTCCGACTTGCTTCGCGCCTTCCGCCAGGACCAAACGGTCACGCGTTTCGAGACCTTCAACGATGTGCTGGGGTACTGCCGCTATTCGGCTAACCCTGTAGGCCATCTTGTGCTCTACCTCTGCGGCTATCGCGATGCAGAACGCCAGCAGCTTTCCGACTTCACCTGCACCGCGCTGCAACTTGCAAACTTCTGGCAGGACGTCAGCGTTGACTATGCCAAGGGTCGCATCTACCTTCCGCTCGAAGACCTGCGCCGCTTTGAAGCGAGCGAGCACGACATCGCCACCTCCCACAATACTCCCGCCTTCTGCGCCATGATGAAGTTCGAAGTCGAACGTGCCCGTGACTGGTTTCGACAGGGCTTGCCCCTGGTTGGAAAAGTCAATCGCGAGTTAGCCGTGGACCTCGAACTCTTCACCCGCGGAGGCCAGGAAATCCTGAATGCCATCGAGCGCCAGGGATTCGCCGTGCTCGGCTGTCGCCCGTCCATTTCCAAGGGACGCAAGCTGGCCCTGGTCGCACGCGCTGCCATGGGCAAACTGCTGGGAGAACTCGGATGAGCGCAGGAGCCACGCCAGCCCCCATCCCCTGGACCCCCGCTCCACCGCAACTGGTGATGGCCTATTCCGTCTGCCGGGGAATCACGCGGTCGGCCGCAAAGAATTTCTATTACGCGTTCCTGGTTCTGCCACGCCGCAAGCGGGAAGCCCTGTGCGCCGTCTATGCCTTCATGCGGCAGTGCGACGACATCGCCGACGATCCCCGCCTCAGCCTCGAAGAGCGCCGCCAGAAACTGGACTCATGGCTCGACGCTCTTCACCGCGCGCAACAGGGCCACCCCACCGACGATGCGGTCCTGCTGGCCTTGACCGATGCCCAGCGCCGCTACCAGATTCCCGCCGGTCTGCTCGACGAGCTTGCCCAGGGCACGGGCATGGACGTACACGAGAACGTAGGTGAAGCAGTCGCGGGTCCCAGCTCAACTCCCGGCCTTGCGATTCAGTACAAGACTTTCGAGGACCTGCGTCTCTATTGCTATCGCGTGGCCTCGGTGGTGGGCCTGGTCTGCATTCATGTCTTCGGCTATCGCGATCCTGCCGCCGAGCCTCTGGCCGAACGCTGCGGCCTGGCCTTTCAACTCACAAACATCCTTCGCGACGTGAAAGAAGACGCCGCGCTGGGCCGAGTCTACCTGCCGGAGGAAGACCTGGCAAAGTTCGGCTTGTCGGCTGCCGAATTGCTTTCAACCCCCGATCCCGCCCGCTTTCGCCCGCTGCTGGCCTTCGAGGCTGACCGCGCCCGTGAGTTTTATCAGGCCGGAGAAGAATTGATTCCCTATGTCTCGGAAGACAGCCAGCCCGCGCTCTGGGTGCTCGTACGCATCTACCGGCGCCTCTTGGAAAAAATCGCCGAACGCCAGTACGACGTCTTCAGCGGCAAAGTCAGCCTCACGGTGTCGGAAAAGCTGCGCATTCTGGGCAAAGGCTTCGTCCAGCGTTTAATCTGATTGATGACCCAGAGTCCGACTAAACCAACAGTAGCCATCGCCGGAGGCGGACTCGCCGGTCTCGCAGCCGCCTGTGCCCTGGCCAGCTCCGGCCTCCGCGTCACCGTGTTTGAGCGCCGCCCATATCTTGGTGGCCGTGCTTCCTCCTACGAGCACCCTGGTACGGGCGAGATCGTCGACAACTGCCAGCACGTCCTGTTTCGCGTTTGTACCAACCTCGTCGAGTTCTACCAGCGCATCGGAGTCGACCAGCACATCCGCTGGTACGACGAAATGACCTTCATCGAGCCCGGCGGCCGCACCTCCGTGATGCACGCCTCCCCGTTGCCCGCCCCGCTGCACACCGTGCCCTCTTTCCTGCGATTTCCATTCCTGGACGCGACCGACAAACTGGCCATCGCCCGCGCCATGGTCCCGCTGACCCTCACTACGCCGCAGGACACTGGACAGTCGTTCGCCGAATGGCTGCAACGACACGGTCAAACCCAGCGTGCCATCGACCGCTTCTGGAAGCCGATTCTGGTCAGCGCACTGAGCGAAGATCTCGAGCTCATCTCCATTCCCTACGCCGCGCAGGTCGTCCGCGAGTCGATGAAGACGCCCTCCGCCCGCCACATGGGAGTGCCCACGATTCCCCTGACCGACCTCTACAACGCCGCCGGCGAGTACATCCAAGCCCGCGGTGGCGAGTTGCAGTTCCGCTCCCCGGTCAGCACATTTCAGGCGGAGCCTTCGCAAGTGCGGCTGCAGCTCGCGGACAGAGAGCAGGTCTTTGATTATCTCGTGCTCGCGCTCCCCTTCGATGGTCTCGACCGCGTTCTGCCGGAAGCCCCCGAGAGCACACGCCTGCGCGAGATGCTGAGCCACTTCGAGAGCGCTCCGATCACCGGCATTCATCTGTGGTTCGACCGCCACATCTCAGATCTCGATCATGCGGTACTGCTCGACCGCACCATCCAATGGATGTTCCACAAATCCCGCCTCCAGCCCATGCGGGTTGAAAGGATGTCCTCTGAACCAGCCGCGGAGCGGCGACAGAATGCAGCCCACGGCGCCAGCCGTGGGTCAGAAGACAAACACGATTCAGCCCCGGAGGGGCGAAAGAATGGTCTGGCAACTGACGCTTTAGCGCCTCAGAAGATCGGCAGCTACGTCGAACTTGTCGTCAGCGCCTCCAAAAGCCTGATCGAAAAATCGCGCTCAGACATCGTCGACCTGGCTCTCCGCGAGCTGCGCGAGTTTTTCCCTGCGGCCCGTGACGCGAACCTCGTCAAGTCCACCGTCATCAAAGAAGTCCACGCCACCTACTCGCCCCGCCCCGGGATTGACGCATACCGCTCTTCCCAGATCACGGCCTGGCCCCGTGTCTTCCTCGCCGGCGACTGGACCGACACAGGCTGGCCCGCCACTATGGAGGGGGCTGTGCGCAGCGGCTACTACGCCGCGGAAGCACTGACTCGCGCAGCCGGACTCATCCCTGGGGAATTTCTCGTCCCTGATCTCCCCGCGACCGGCCTCATGCGCCTGTTTGCCCGAGGCTGAGTGTGCACCGTTACTCGGTCAGGTCAAGTTGAGGAAACGCAGGCTTGGAACCACCCGAGGCAAGTACTGCCTGCCATTTCGCAAGCGACTCCAACAAACCTGCCACGCGAATTCCCAGAAATCCCTCCGGATAGCCCGCGAGATTCTTCCTCGCGCGCCCCAGTAGTGACCGAGCCCCAACCAGATTCCCCGTCGAGTGATGATGGAAGGCGACTGCCACCTGGATCAATCCTTGCAGAAACTTCTTTTCTCGGCCTTCCGCCTCCCGCCACACGTCTTCCCAAACCTCATGCGCTTCGAAGAACTCCTCGCGATTGAACAGCTGAATCCCACGGCGGTATCGATCCGCATCCACGCTAATTCGACCTGATTGCATGAACAATCCTACTTCGACACTGCCCCGAACCGCTTCCCGGAATGCAACGCCGCCAGTCGCGATAAACCACGAATTGTCAGTCTGGCGACGGATTGTGGCATAAACGGGTCTAAGATATACCTTAGGGATACGAACTTAAGTTTGCCTTGAGACGGCAAACAAAGCCCTCCCGGCAATAAATAGGGAACTGAGGTAACTAACGACATTGGCCAGTAAGGTGCAACCATCATTGACAGAAATTCAACCGTAAGACTGAAAAGAGGAAACATCGAGATGCGGACACAGAAGGGTTTTTCACTCATTGAGCTGCTGATCGTAGTTGCGATCATCCTGATCATCGCAGCGATCGCAATTCCAAACCTGATGCGCGCCCGTATGGCAGCCAACGACTCGTCTGCGGCCGCTTCCGAACGCTCCATCGTAACTGCAGAAGTTGGATATATCGCCTCGTACCCCACAGTGGGCTACACGGCGCTGGGCGCGTTGGGCGGAGCTGCTGCGCCTTGCGTTCCGGCTCCGGCCAACGGCTGCCTGATCGACAACAACCTGGCTTCGAACGGTACGCCGGCTGGCTCTGGTAAGAGCGGATACGCCTTCGCTGCCACACCGGGCGGCGCGGCTGCGACCGGCTTTAACTTCTACACCACCGCGACTCCGCTGGCCAACACGACCGGTACCAAGGCGTATTGCGCTGCGGATGACGGTGTGGTTCGCACTCAGGCTGCGGGTACCATCACCCTGGTCGCGAGCTACAACGCGTGCCTGGGCTTGAACCCAATGAACAACTAGTTTTGGCGAAGTACCCGGGGAGGGTACAAGCCAGGAGCAGCGGAGGCAACTCCGCTGCTCTTTTGTCTTTTCTGAACAGCTTCACAAAAGGGACTAGCCCAGATCTTGCCTTACCCCAAGTGTTTTCTGAGGGTACTCCGTCCCTGTCCCTTCGCGTCTTGAAAGGGTACCCGGCCCCGGCAACGCGTTCGCCGCGTCCATCATCTTACTTTCGATTAATACTCGATGTACCCATCCTTGCAAAAGGCGCAAGGATGCGGCAGCCTCGTTCGAGGTAGTCCGGAAAGCCAAAGCGAAGCAACGGAAGGCCAACTCCTTCCGGGATGAGCGTAGGCCATCCTCCCCAAGCAGAATCGATGCAAAGACTTTGGGGGATTTTCACAGGAAGTACAGGAGAGGAGACGGAGACTTACGCATGGCCCTCCAATTCAAGTCTGGACTCATATTTCTTACGTGTGTCGCCCTGAGTTGCGCTTCGCTCTGCCCAGGGCAGACCTCTCCGCAAGAACCCATTCCCGGTCCCCCCGGCGAGCAAAGCCCCGATCAGCGTCAGGCAGGAAGTATCAGCGGCACAGTGGTGGATGGGAGTGGGGCCGTCGTCGCCGGAGCTCGGGTGAGCCTTACACGCGAGGATCAATCCCCAGAGCGAGATGCGCTGTCCGGTGATGACGGGCAATTCTCTTTTGCCAACGTCGCCCCCGGGCCCTTCCAGCTCACCATTACGGCAGCGGGCTTCGCTACGCAATCATCCAATGGAATCCTGCGTTCGGGAGAGGTCCATGTTGTCCCGCCGATCGCATTGCCAGTTGCCAGCACCGAAACTGATGTGCAGGTCGTACTCTCACCCCCCGAAGTGGCAGAAGCGCAGGTCAAGGATGAAGAGAAGCAGCGTGTGCTGCGGGTCATTCCGAACTTCTATGTCACGTACGACCCACACCCGGTCGCCCTCAGCCCGAAGCAGAAATTCGAGCTCGCCTGGAAAACGAGCATCGATCCGTTTACCTTCGGAGTGGTCGGGGCCATTGCGGGACTTCAGCAGGCACAAAATGATTTCAGCGGGTACGGGCAGGGCACGCAAGGGTACGCGAAGCGGTACGGCGCCTCCTATGCCAATGTTGTTTCGGGCACGTTTCTCGGCAGCGCCATCCTGCCTTCTCTGCTGAAACAAGATCCCCGTTACTTCTACAAGGGAACTGGCACCCGGCGATCACGCATTCTGTATGCGCTGGCCAATGCGGTGATTTGCAAGGGTGACAATGGACACTGGCAGGCGAACTACTCGAATATCCTTGGAAACTTCGCCGCTGGCGGTATCTCAAACCTCTACTATCCCGCCGAAGACCGCAATGGAGCCGGATTAACTTTCGAAAACGGGCTGATCGGGATTGGCGCAACCGGCGCCGCTAATCTCTTTCAGGAATTTGTCGTGAAGAAGTTGTCGCGGAACGGTACGAACCACGCCCCGCCCAATCCGTAGGGGTCGGCAAAGCAGTTGCGTAACATTTCACTCTTGTTTTGTCTCGGTTGCTCCACCCTTTTTCGGTTCCCTCGTCTGCCGAGGCTGCCCGTTGCGGCTCTCGCCGGGGACACTCGTTACCCGCGACTGTCCGTTCTCGGGCACCGGCGTCCACTATCGGACGCAATCGTCCCGTGCGCGGGCTGCCTGGATCCGTTTATTCCTTTAATGCCAACGTGCTGCTGCTAGAGAGTTTGGTGTGATATTTGCTGTGTCTTGCGGATTGGCAACGTCCCTTAGAACATCTGCACATGGGGAGCGGTAGGAGTCACAGGCTATGAAAACGATGTTTCAGGATCTGCGATATGCGCTGCGGCAATTGCGCAAGAACCCGGGCTTCACCGCGATCGCTGTTCTCACATTGGCCCTGGGCATCGCCGTAAACGCCACGATGTTTAGTCTGGTGAGCGCTTTCCTGTTGCGGCGACCGCCGGGTCGCAAACCCGAGCGTGTCGCGGTGGTCAGTTCAGTCGACCCGGCACAGGGCTTCCAAGCGGACGCGAGCCCTATCTCCGTGCCCAACTATCTTGCATGGCGCGAGGCAAACCACGTTTTCGCGGACATCGCCGCCGCGGATGAATATCGCACCGTCAGTCTGACTTCACAGCGCGAGTCAGAGGCCCTCCATTCCGCGGCCGTGTCTCCGAATTATTTCGGCGTGCTGAGCGTCACACCGCAACTCGGACGCACCTTCATAGCTGGCGAAGACCAGACCGGGCAGGATCACGTCGTCATTCTCAGCCACGAGCTCTGGGAGCGGCGCTTCGGCTCGGACGCATCGCTCATCGGCCGTACCGTCCGCCTGAACCGGGAACCCTACACCGTGATTGGTGTGATGCCCTCGAGTTTCGGTTTGCTGGGCTTCACGCCGCAGCTGTGGACCCCACTCGTACTGACAGCTGCTGATCAAACAGTGGCTGCCCGCAGGAATCGCTCTTTGTTCGTGCTGGGTCGTCTGAAACCCGGTGTCGGCGTCGAACAAGCCCGCGCCGAGCTGGTCACGTTGGCCCACCACGCTGAGGAAAGCTTTCCTGAAATCGAAAAAGGCTGGGGGACTGCGGTGCGCACGCTGCCCGACTTCCTGGTTTACGCCTTCGGGATTCGCAGTGCCTTGGCGGTGATAATGACGACGGTCGGGTTTGTGCTGATGATTGCCTGCGCCAATGTGGCTGGCTTGATGTTGGCGCGCGCCGTGGGACGCCGGAAGGAGTTGGCGATTCGCAGAGCCCTCGGAGCCGGTCGCCTGCGCATTGTCCGGCAATTGCTAACTGAAGGCCTGGTGACTGCTCTTCTCGGCGGCAGTATGGGGCTTCTGCTTTCTTACTGGGGCATCAGTTTTGTTCGGGCAAGTATGACCTTCAACGAAGCAGTCGCCGCTGTACCGCTGAGCCTGGATTGGAACGTTGTGCTGTTCGCGACGGGTGTCTCTTTGCTGTGCGCAGTGCTCTGCGGCCTCGTGCCGTCGCTGCACGCGTCACGAACCGACGTCACTACGAACCTGAAGGATGAAAGCCGAACAGCCTCGCCCGGCCGCTCGCATAGCCGTCTGCGGACCCTGATGGTTTCGGGCGAGATCGCGCTGGCTTTGTTTCTCCTGGTGGGAACCGGTCTTCTTTTCCGGGGACTCTTTGTGATTGAGCATCAGTATCTAGGATTCCAGACCGACCATCTTTTGACGGCCAGTGTGGCCCTGAATGACGCCCGGTATCCGGATGCCTCCCACCGAGTCCTCTTCGTGCGGGACCTGATTTCCCGTCTGCAACAGCTTCCCGGCACCGAGACCGTGGCCGCCGCTTCCGACTTGCCGGCAACCGGCCCCGGCAGTGTGACCTTCCGGATCAAAGGTCAGCCGGACTTACCGACGAGCCAGAGTCTGAACGCTCTCGATGGTGTGGTTACGCCGGACTACTTCCGGACGGCAGGCATCCCGCTGCTTCGCGGGCGCGCATTCACTGAGATGGATGACGACTCTGCCCCACGTGTGGTCGTGGTAAATCAGGAGTTTGTGCATCGCTTTCTGAACGACCAGGATGTGCTCGGAAAACAGATCCGGCTGGATGTCGGCAGTGCATCCCCTGAATGGAGCGAGATTGTCGGGGTTGTCGGGAACGTGAAAACGTACTCCGAATCCACTCGCGAAGAACCTCAGGTCTACGAGCCGTTCCTGCAGCGAGCTGTAGCTTCCGTTTCTATTATGATGCGTACCGCTGCCGGTCCGGACAGCCTCGCCTCTGCTCTGCGCAACACTGTTGCCCAGATGGATAGCGACCTTCCCCTGGGTCGCGTGATGAGCATGCCCGCTGTGATCGACTCCCAGAGGGCAGGGAATCCCTTTTTTGTTCGCGTGCTGGGCAGCTTCGCGGTTTTCGCGCTGATCCTCGCGGCGATCGGAATTTACGGGCTGGTCGCTTATTCCGTAGGCCAGCGAACCCACGAAATCGGGATCCGTATGGCCTTGGGAGCCGGAAGCCATCACGTCCTGCGCATGGTTCTGAGGGAAGGCATGAAGATGACGGCGCTGGGTGGCGCCGTCGGACTCGCAATGGCCCTGCCGCTGCCGAGGATCTTCGGCGCCATATTCTATGACCTCCACGTTAGCGAGCCGCGGCTCTACTTCCTAGTACCCTTGGCCATTCTCATGGTTGCAATGCTGGCAACGTACGTCCCGGCGCAACGGGCCGCGCGAGTCGATCCCATGCGCGCCTTGCGCCAGGAATAGATGGGTTTCCCATCCTCAGGGTTGGCGATTGGCGACTGGTGAGGTAGTACACTCTCTCCAACATGTACGGCGCCTTGCTCATTGTGTGTAAGATCCTGGCGGATGCGCTGACGGCCTTATCTGGCATTTACGGCCTGCTCGAGGAGTTCAAGGACGAACATCATAAGATCACCCGGGCTGGAAAGGTCGCCCTCGCTGGGATCGTAATCGGATTCATGCTCTCGGGTGGAATTGCCTACTTGGAAGCGCGCAAATCGCAGCAGGATGATGAGGATCACAGAAAAGAGCTCGCCAGGCAGCACAGCGAGGATCAAGCCCAAATAGCAAGGTTGCAGAACACCGTCGAAACTGGGATTCAACAGATACTATTGACCCTGGGACAGCCGCAAATCAGGCAGGCATCACCCTCGGGCCCGTATTCCTTCGGTCTTTCCTGGCACCCGAGCGCCACTGCCGGCGTTGTCGGATACAACATCTATCGCTCCAGCCGAAGCGGAGGGCCGTACCTCAAGTTGAATAGTGCTCCACTGGTGACGCTGTCCTACGAAGACCAAACGGTAACTCTAGGTTCAACCTATTACTACGTGACCACTGCTGTCAGTTCTACGGGTGTGGAAAGCACTCGTTCGAACGAGGTAAGGCAGACCGTCCCCGTGTCGCAGTAGGGGCACATGCCCCATTCCCAGCCTTCTCTGCGAGCCACGATAGGCCAGTTCCTTTTCGCTCCCTTTATCTGCTGAGGCTGCCCCTTCTCAGTTCTTGAAGCGCGGGGAACCCCGGCATCTTGAATTGCGCGCTTGACAGCTCCTCTCTTATCTGTTACACGTTGTAACGCTACAATGACTAACACAAAGCTGGCGCGTCTAAGGAACCTGGGGGAGGTCGAGCAGCTTGTCATGGACTACATCTGGACGCACGGCCCATCTTCTTCCGAAGCTTGCAGAGAAGCGCTGGCCTCGTCGCGTCCGATGAAAGACTCGACCATCCGCACCGTGCTGCGACGTCTGGAAGAAAAAGGCTATCTCACCCACGAGGTTCAGGGCCGGACGTTCATTTACAAAGCCTCGGACGCGCGCCAGAACGTGGCGGTCCGGGCCGTGAAGGCGATCATCGACCGCTTCTGTGGCGGATCGGCCGAGCAGCTCCTCCTCGGTATGGTGGACAACGCAGTGCTCGACCGAAAACAACTGGAGCGCCTGGCCCGCAAGATCGCTGACAAAAAGGGAGGAAAGCCATGACGCCCAACGCCGCCATCGAAGCGTCTTCAAGCTTTCTCGTGCAGCTTGTGAATCCAGCTGCGCGCGCCCTCGCCCTGGCTGGCGCCACGGCGCTCGGCCTGGCGGTGTTTCGCGTAAAAGCCACTTCCGTGCGCCTCTTCACCTGGACTGCTGTGCTCTACGCCGCCCTCGCTTTGCCAGTGCTGGGATGGCTGTTGCCGCCGCTGCCGGTTCCCGTGCCGGCGTTTCTTCAGTATGGGGCGGAACAGTATGGGGCGAAGTATTATGGAGTGGAGCAGTTCGTACCCAAGGATGTCCGAGTCTCGCAGCCTCCTGCCGCCGCTCTGTTCGGTCCTGTGGCTGGCGAGGCTCTCAGCGCACGAACCGAAACCGTAGAGGTGGCATCGCGCGCCGAAGTCAGCAGCCAGCTATCGTCCCCGTCTCCGGTGGGCCACCCGGCGGCTTCCGCATCGTTTCTGTGGCACTCGATTCGATGGAGTACAGTCGCGGCGGGGATTTATCTCACCGTCGCTTTCCTTCTTCTTGCACGCCTCTTCGTGGGACTCGCATTCGGTCGCAGGCTGATGCAAGCATCAAGGGTGATTGACGAACCGCGCTTGACCCGTAGGCTTGCCGCGCGTGCGTGCGCCTCGGGGTTGGCCTTCATCCCGCAGGCTGCCGAATCCGAATTGATTTCGGTACCAGTCACGATCGGTGCGCTGCGCTCCACGATCCTGCTGCCCGCCGGATGGCGTGAATGGGACGATGTTGCGCTCGACGCCGTGGTCACGCATGAGATGTCGCACGTCGCGCGGCGCGACGCGCTCACGCAGCTCTTGTCGCTTCTGCATCGTGCGATTTTCTGGTTCAGCCCGCTTGCCTGTTGGCTCGACCGGCATCTGTCTGACCTGGCAGAACAAGCCAGCGATGAAGCGGCCTTGTCCGGTGGTGTCGACCGCACGGACTACGCCCGGACTCTGCTCGGATTCTTCGAAGCGTTGCGCGCTGCCCCGGGACGGGTGTGGTGGCAGGGCGTTTCGATGGCCAAGGTAGGTCAGGCCGAACAAAGAGTAGAAAGAATTCTTGCTTGGAAAGGATCGGTTGCCATGCGTCTCAAGAAATCGATTGCCGTTGTCGTCCTCGCACTTGCAGTCCCGGCTGTTTATCTCGCTGCTTCCGCGCACCCAGCCAAGTACGCCGCGGGCCCGCGCGGCCTGGAGATCGCGCAAAACCAGACACCGCCGGCCCCGGATCCTGCGCATGCGCAAGAGGTTCCGCCAAATGCCACCCCGGCGCCTACCCTGGCTCCGACGTCAGACGCGACTCCTCCGCCCGAACCGGCTTCTCAACTTGAGCCAACTGCCGCACCGGCCGCTGTCCCCGGAACGATCAGCGGCAAAGTCTCCGCAATGCCGCCGCCCGGCGCCGCGCCCGTGGCGGGTGTTGCTCCCGCGGCTGCCGCACATATAGCACCGGCCAGTGCGATGGCGCCGGCCCCGCCGTTGCCTTCCGCCAGGTGGAGTGGCCAGTTGGGGACCTCAGGATCGTCCTCCGGCCACGGCTTCTCTTATTCCTACGGCTACGACGACGACCTGCGCTTCGTAATCGTCTCCGGCAAGACCGATTCCTTCACCATGTCCGGCATGTCAGAAGATGCCGAGAGGGTCGAGAAACTCAGGAAAACAATCCAGGGTGACTTCATCTGGTTCCGGCGCGACGGAAAGTCCTACATCATTCGCGACCAGGCCACGATCGATCGCGCCAGAAAGTTCTGGGCCCCGCAAGAGGAACTCGGCAAAAAGCAGGAAGAACTTGGCAAGCAGCAGGAAGCCCTGGGAAAACAGCAGGAAGACCTTGGCGCAAAAATGGAACAGATTCGTGTGAACGTTCCGGACATGACGGCGGAGCTCGACAAGCTCAAAGCCGAATTGAAGCAGCTCAATTCCACCGCTACCGTGGAGCAAATCGGCCACATCCAGTCCGAGATTGGGGAATTGCAGAGCAAGATCGGGAGCCTGCAGGGCGAGGCCGGCGAGCAGCAAGGGAAGCTGGGTGAGGAAATGGGCGCCTTGGGAGAAAAGCAGGGAAAACTCGGCGAACAGCAAGGCGAACTGGGCCGCAAGCAGGGCGAGCTGGCTCGACAGGCTTCCCGCCAGATGAAGCAGCTTCTCGATGAGGCCGTTGCCAAGGGCACCGCACAACTTCAGCCGTAGATGGGACGAACTTCCTTCGAGCGAGCCTGAGTACCGTGGCCCTCAGTGGAGATGGGAGCCGGGGCATTACAGGGGGCCGCGGCTAAGTCTCCGTGTACCAGACCGGGGCGAAGTACATCCCTCGGCTCGCGGAGGTGTTACCTTTCCCTTCGGCGGCACGAGAGCCCTTCCCGTGGGAGCCTGAGTCTGAGTGTTGGCGCGCAAACCCGAAAGGGCGCTCCAATGCGATTGCGACGGCGAAAGCCCCAGAGACGCACGGCTGGACTCGAAGTACCGTGCCGCGCGCGCTGAGCTGTATGCCGGGGTTGGGCAGATGCGCGACTCCAACCGCCACATCCACCGTGGAGCCTTCCGGAATCAGGAACGCGCTGGAAAGGAGAATGCCCCGGAGACTGATGTTCTCCGAGCGCGCGGGCATCTGCTTGTAGTCGAGTTTGACGGAGACAGGCAGTTGCAGAGGATAGCGCGTGTCACGTCGTTCTTGTCGTTGCGGGGAGGGTATTGAGTTCATGGTTTGGTTCGGAAAGAGTACGCCGCAGCCCTCGCTCGTAGACAGGTGACGGAGGTGCATGCGGCATGAGCAAAAGGCCGATGGTTGGGACAGTAATCTGTTACGGACCTGGATGAATGGGTTGGCTCACCTTTCCGCATCATGTGAGCCGGGTGCCCCATTCTTTCGGGCACTTTGCGAAAGGAGCGGGGGACGGGGTTCATCTCCCCCAGCAGGTGCCAAGCCTCCCGAGCACACGCTGACGATCCCGCCGTTGTATAAGGAAGGGCTCGTGCGGGAAGGCGCGTGTAGGGACGGGCGCCCTCGCCCGTCCAGGCCGAGCAAAGCTCGGCTCGCTCTTACTCGCCCTCTTCCCGAAACTGACCCCCCTGAGCAGCCTTCAAGATCATTGGAGCTGGACGCCTCTAACCTTTCTTGGGCAGCCCGTGGCAGCAGTTGTACCAGATGAGGAAGATGAGCAAGACTGTGGCAAAGGCGATTGCGACATAGCTCGGTATCGTCAGAGTTCCACCCTTCGTGGGATACTCACGCTCCGCATCGTCATACAGCGGTTTACCCTTCACGAACGCATCCGGGGTGTAAAACTGCATCGCCAGCTCACACCGCACCAACAAATCCCGAACGGCCTTTCTTAAATCATCGGCCTCATGAGTAAGGTGTAAGCCCACACATCCGATACAGAACACGATCAAGGTAAAACACCCTGCAGCCCACGGCTCTCCCTCCAGGCTGACGGTGGAGGCGGCGGTTGTGCCTGCCCCGAAAAGCCCGAGAATCAGGAGCAAAGACTTGTTGTGGCGATCCTCCAGGGAAGCCAACTCCGCGGAGTGCTTCTTGTAGGCTTCGTGCAGAGAACTGTACTTGTCCTTGTCTGGCAAGGCCGACTCAATTGGTACTTTTGGGTTCCAGGGTTGGTGTCTCATTGGTTTTCGCTGACCTCAGGCCCGAGTGGCCCGTCATGGCGACGTAATCTAACACATTTCCGAGGAACGACTGTGACGCGTGAGCTCTGGGTAGGCATCGGATTTTCGCGAGTCCAGTAGCGCCTGCCCTGAGCGAAGCCGAAGGGGACCTTACGTAAGTGAGTGAAGACCACCACGGTGAATGGAGCGCCAATGAGGTATGCAGTGCCCGTGTGGGGCGGACACTCCTGTCCGCCCGCCCTGTCCCACCTCAACTCTTGTTAACCACCACGATCCACTTCGCCACCATGGAAGGGCGGCGCTTTCAGCGCCGTGTAAGCCGGAAACAAAACCGGCTTTAGCCCCGGTGCCTTGATCGTTCTCGCCGTAGAGGGCCCCAACTCTTGCGAGGCCGGAGTGCAACATCCTTTCCCCGCACTGCGAAGACGGTGAGCGATGGGGATCATCAGTGCGCCTTGGGGACGAAGGTCGCCTGGGGCCTCAGCGAGAAATCCCAAGCCGGACACGACGTGGAATCCCACCCTTCAAGAAACGAACGGTGGGGCAACCTAGCACGCGAGGAAGCACAAGTCCGCAGAGTGGGCCCAACCTTGCAAAGTGCGCAAAGATGGGGCAACCTCTGCAGTGGTGGGCCCAACGCAGCAGCAGAAGGGTGGGACAGCTCTATGGACGGTTGCCCAGTCGAGATGGCCGATCACAAGCCTTGCGGTAGACCGTTATACGGGAGCAACGCCGCCCCCCCGAATCAAAGTGCCTGATGCACTATGCTGGGACCAAGCCAGTCGACCTCTTCCAGTTCGAGGTGGAGGCACTGATTGCGGGCAAGTCTCAACGCACTACATTGGGAGTACTAGATTTCAGGAGTTTCTACTTTCCGCCAGGAGTGAACTTTGAAGGGGCAGTCTTTTCTGAATACGCGTGTTTCATCGGTGTGGCGTTTCCGGGGCCGGTCTCATTTTGTGGTGCTAGATTCGCGAAAGACGGAAACTTCACACAGGCAACGTTCTATGGGTGCAACTTCGGTTCTGCTATGTTCGAAGAAAACGTGGTGTTTGCTAGGGCGACGTTCAATAGAAGCGAGGCGAATTTTATCGAGGCGATCTTTAAGCAGAAAGCCAATTTCGAGGAGGCTCGTTTCGAGGCGGTTACCACCTTCGGTGGCGCAGAGTTCGGCGAGGCAATTTTCAAGTCTGCTGATTTCCACAGTCGGGTGTCATTTGGCAACAGTAGGTTTGGCAGTCTTGCAGATTTTGGCACTGCGGCTTTTCGCGTCCAGGCTGACTTCAACAATGCCAGCTTTGAGGCGGGAAACTTTACTTTCACTAGGTTCTGCGGTGGTGCATCGTTCTTCCGGGCGACATTTCATGGAACCGCTAGTTTCGACTGGGCGGAGTTCTCGGAACTGGCGGAGTTTGGACACGCCGCATTCGACGGCCGAGCCTCCTTCGAGCGGGCAAAGTTCGGCAGTGCTAGGTTCGGGGCAGCCCGATTCCAGCTGGGTGCAACATTTGACGGAGCAACGTTTTCCGGCGAGGCGGAGTTTCAGCTTTCAACTTTCGGGAGCGACAGCACTGGCAATAAGGTGGTTGCAGATTTCAGCGACGTGCAATTTGAGAAGCCGACTCGGGTGTGGTTTACACAAGTCAATAAAGGCTCCAAGGGAGGTCTGCGGGCGCGGTTCCTCAACTGTGATGTGGAACACGTGAACTTGGAAGACGTGCGTTGGCATCGTCGGCGGTCGGGGCGCATGGTGTTGCAGGACGAGCTAGACATCTTGGAGGGCGGTAGGGAAAAAGAGAGAACCGTTGACGCGGGAGCGGGTCATTCCGAATACGAACTTGTCGCGATTGCCTACCGCAAGTTGATCAATAACTTCGACAATGTCCGCGCTTTGGACCTCGCTGAGGATTGTTTTTGTGGAGCAATGGAGATGAAGCGGCGTGACCCTAAGGAGTCGTTGTCTTCAAGGGCAGTTCTTAGCGTGTACAAGCTAGCCAGTTCGTACGGGAGCAACTATGTGCAGGCCTTGCTCGTCCTGCTGGGGATTGTTTTAGTCACCGGTTTCGTTTTCGCTATTCCATGGCTAGAGCTTGGCCCAGCACGAGGCAACCCCGGAGCTGTGCAAATGGCCTCCTCGTGGTTGAGGCGCTGTCCCGCTGGCCTATTTCACTCTCTCCAGGTCGCGACCTTTCAGAGGGACGCGGTGTACGCCTTTACCTTGAGGCGGGGACGGTTGATCGTGATTGCGGAGCAAGTGCTAGTTCCAATCCAAGCGGCACTGTTGCTCTTGGCAGTACGGAGACGGTTTCGCCGCTGACGATCAAGAGGACTTGGTACTTCGAAAGCGGGGAACCACGGACCTCAACAGGATGGCGTGCTCTGAGCTTGAGACGCATACGGCGCGGCTTAGAGCCGCGCCCTTTTCAAAATGGAGTCGATTCAGTACGCTGCTGATGTGCTGGCAAATGGGCAGCCTCGGTGCTCTGGGAGATCAGCGTCAAAATCAAGATCAACGTCAAGGGCGACGGACAGGAGTGTCCGTCCCCACACGGGGACGTGCCCTTTCAACGCATTTCACCCCGCCAGCAGCGCCACACCCGCCGCCACGAGGGAAGCCGCAATCCACCGCCGGCGGTCGACGCGCTCATGCAGAAAAATTCTGGCGGCAAACGCATTGCCGATGAACGTCAGCGAAGCGGCCGCGGGCGCGACCAGGCTGACGTCTCCCCAGGACAGGGCAAACAGCAGGCTGAAGAACGCGACGGCCATCGCCGCCACGCCCAACACAAAATTCTGATTACTCAACACGCGCCCCGCCACCGTCCACAATCCCGAGCGGCGCAGCAGGGCATGAACGTCTCCCACCTGCTTCATGGCGCGTGTCAGCAGTACATCGCCCACAACCGACGCGAACACAATCACGAAAATCGCGCCCCACGTATGGAGATGTTTCATGATTCCGCTCCACTGGGAATCGCGATCGGCTCCGCTTCCACGCTGCGCGGGGCATGTTCATGATGGGCATGCGAGGTCAGCGCCTCGCCTCCCGCCACAAATCCCACGCCGCCAGAAATCAGCGCAATTCCCAGCCAGCGCATCGGACTGATCTGCTCATGCAGCGCAAACTTCGCCACCAGGGCCAGCAACACATATCCCAGCGAAGTCGCCGGCAGTACGTAAGTAAGGTCTGCCCAGGAAAGGGCGTTCATGTAGGCTGCGAAGAAGGCCAGCAGGAGTAGAATCCCCACCGCTACCCAGGGATTCAACAGCGCCAGAAAGAGGCTCGACAGATGGTGTAGGGAAATGTTGCCGGCCTGCTTCATCCCATGCGAGAGCATGGAGTCACCCGCCGCCGCAAAGACGGTTACTCCCGCCACCACCAGATACTTGCGAAAAGTCACGTGAAGATTAACTCACCACACAGGCACGGAGACACGGAGTAAGAAAAGAAAAACAAGAACAATAAGTGACTTTCTCTGTGTCTTCGTGCCTCCGTGGTAACAAGTCTGTTTTGCTTCAATCGGCTCCGGCGGCCGCGGCCGCCGCTTCATCGCTGTGCTGCTTCACCAGCTTGTTGCGCATCGACCGCACCTTCAGGAAGGTTTTCGCTTCCTTGTACAACCGCTTCCGCTCCGAGCCGTCGAACGCCGCCTTCTTCAGAATGCGGAACACAGCCTTCGGCCGGAAGTAATACTCGTCGTAGAAGCGATGGACCGCGGAGAGAATGTCGTCGGCCGGAAGCCCCGGATACTGGATGTGCGCCAGTTGGTGTCCGCCTTCGTCCACCATTTTGTTGTCCGCCGCCATGAACCCGTTCTTCACCGCGTAGTCGTAGAGTTCGGTGCCCGGATAAGCGTGCGCCACCGATACCTGGATGGTCTCCACGTCCAGCTCCTTGGCAAACGCAATCGTGTTGTTGATGGTCTCGTGCGTTTCGCCCGGCAGCCCCATGATGAAGTCGCCATGGATGACCAGCCCCAGCTTGTGGCAGTCCTTAGTAAACTGCCGCGCCCGCTCGACGGTCGCTCCCTTCTTGATGTTCTTCAGGATCTGCTGGTCGCCCGACTCGTAGCCGACGATAAGCAGCCGGCATCCCGCTTCCTTCATCGCCTTGAGCGTTTCGTAGTCGGTGGTCACACGGGAGGTGCAAGACCACGTCAGCCCCAGCGGCTTCAGCTTCGCGCAAAGCTCGATGGTGCGCGCCTTCTGGATGTTGAACGTGTCATCGTCGAAGAAGAATTCTCTTACGTTCGGCCAATATTCCTTGGCCTTCGCCATCTCCCGCGCCACATCATCGGTCGAGCGCTTCCGCCAAGGATGCCCGCTCAACGTCTGCGGCCACAGGCAGAACGTGCATTGCGCCGGACAGCCACGCGTCGTATAAAGCGAAACATACGGATTCAACAGAAACGGCACGTTGTACCGCGTCACGTCCAGATCGCGCTTGTAGATGTCGGTCACGTGCGGCAGCGCATCCAGATCTTGAATCTGTGGCGCGTCCGGATTGTGTACAACCTTCCCATCCTTCAGGAAGGACACTCCCGGAATCTCCGCGAGTGGCTTGCCCTTGGCGTAATCGACTACTGCGTAATCAAATTCCTTGCGGCAGATGAAATCGATCGCCGGACAATCCCGCAGCGACTTCTCCGGCAGCACCGTCACATGCGGTCCGACGAAAGCGATCTTGATCTTCGGATTCCCCTTCTTAATCGCCTGCGACAGCCGAATGTCCCCCGGAAACCCCGGAGTTGAGGTGAACAGCACCAGGAACTCGTATTCCTTGGCAATCTCGATCGTCTGCTCCGCCGTTACATAATGCGGAGGCGCATCCAGAAGCCGCGACCCCTCCAGCATGCCCGCCGGATAAGCCAGCCAAACGGGGTACCAATAGCTTTCTATCTCGCGGGTGGCAGGCCAGCGCGAGCCGGCGCCTCCGTCGAAGTTCTCAAACGAAGGGGGGTTCAGAAACAGTGTTTTTAGAGGCATAGTGAGTATCCAATTATTTTAGCATTCGGGCCCGGAGTTTCTCGGTTCGACCCAGTATTTCCGCAGGTTCCCCAACCCCAGAAGGACACGGACTGTTGCAACAGGAAATGCCGTGCTTTCAATCTACTAGCTAGCCTCGGGGGAGGGAACCCTCATCAGTCGAATAGAACTTTAGATGCCCTGAACAGGCAAAAGACGCGCTGAGCGGGAACGAGGTAAACGGGTCGGGGCGACGCGAAAGTAGCGCCGCCGTCCCGGCGGCCACCGGCTGGCGTCCCCAAGGATGGAACGGTTTCAAAGTGAGGGTGAGAACTGAATTCCGAATGAAGACGTGGAAGGGATCAGCAAATTCCAGCCCCGTAGGGGCGGTATGTGATAGCCCGGCACGGAAGTGCCGGGTAGAGTGGGAAGCTCGAGCGAGTCCCGTAGGGGCGGCACTGCCTAGTGTGCCCCCATCGCCCATCTCTCCAAATCGCCCGTGGCCCGCATCAGCCCCACCTGCGTCCGCTCGAGCTCAAATGTAACGTCCTGCAGCGCGATAAACCGCTCGCTCGCCTGGCCCCGCGCGTCGTCCAGATCATGCAGCGTCGCCGTCCCCGCATCGATGCGCGTATGGACGGCCTCCAGACCCTTCTGCGCGATCTCATATTCCAGTTCCGCCACGTCGCGCGCCGCCTGCATCTGTGCCACACTCCGCTGCAGCCGCAGAGTCT
>JAIQFC010000059.1 GCA_020073465.1 Terriglobia bacterium | reverse complement strand
CCGAAGTGGCGGCAGGTACGGGCCGCGTTCTGACAGCGGCGGTAGTAATCCATCCACTCCAGACGGACTCGACCCTCCCGGCTCAGCTCTTTCCCCGTGCGCGCCAGCTGGCGCGCACGGGGAACTTCTCCATCACGAACTTGCATGCCGACACTCTATTCGAGTGTCACCAATCATTCTGAACGGGAACAGGAAGCGTGTGTGGGGCGGACACTCCTGTTCGCCGCCTTTGACGTTGCGTCTCGCCCTATTCCTGAGAGTCAGTCCTGTGTAGCGGATCAAATCTTCTCCAACGATCAACTGTGCGGCAGGATTGCCTGTGCCGGGACATCGGCAAGCCCATCGCACCAGTCCAGAAACTGTCGGAAGGCTGCCCCGCGGTGACTGTAGCGCGCCTTTTCCTCGGCGCTGAGTTCGGCAAACGTCTTTTGAATCTGCGGAAAATAAAACAGCGGGTCGTAACCGAACCCGTTCGATCCGCGAGGACGATCCAAGATGACTCCCTCCGCGATGCCGCGAAAGGTCGCGAGTGTCTTACCATTACGAGCGGCCACGAGCACACAGACAAACCGTCCGGTGCGTTTCTCCGGTGCCACGCCCTCCAATTCACGCAACACCCGCGCATTGTTCGCTTCGTCATCCGTGTTTGCGCCCGCCTGGTGCGGTTCTTGATTAAGCAAGTCAGGAGCAGCGTATCGCGCAGAGTGCACTCCGGGAGCGCCATTCAGCGCATCGACCTCGAGCCCGGAGTCGTCGGCAACCACGATTTCACCCGGCACATATCGGCTGTAGGCTTCAGCCTTCTTGCGTGCGTTCGCCTCGAAAGTAAGACCGTCCTCAACCACAGGTGGCAGAGAAGAGAAGTTGGGAACGCCCGCAACGTCCACTCCATGTGCCGCCGCAGCGCCCGCAAAGTCGCGCAGTTTACCCGGATTCGACGTGGCGATAAGGATTCTTCGCATGATGACCGAGTGTTTTGAAAGGGCGCGGCTTCAAGCCGCGCCGGAAATACCGCAAAAGGACAGCGGCTTTAGCCGCTGAGGCCGCCTTGACTTTTCCGCATCACCAGAGCGCACACGATCAGGCAGACCCACGACGCCACCGAAATCCACGCCCCGACGATGCGATCCCAGGTTCGAACAAAAGTGATCTTCACTCGATTGGCTCCAGCCTCCACCGGGACCAGCATCTGGCCCGTCCCTTCGCGTGTATCGGGCTGAACCAATCGGCCGTTGACCTCGACCTGCCAGGCAGGATAATTGAACAGTCGCAACGCCAGCTTCGCCGGCGCCGACATTTCCGCGGTGAAGACCATCCCCCGTGCACTCCACTGGAACACATGAAAGGCCGCGTGCTGCGGCCCGTCGACGGTGATGCGGCGAGCGTCTTTATCGATAGCTGCCGGATCGGCTCCTACGGGAGCATACTCGTCAGTGCCCTCGTAGCCTGTGCCACTTTCCATGTTGTCCTGCATCTCGCGAAGATCTCCAGCGTTATCCCACCAGGGTGGCTGGATCCGTTGCCCCGCCAGCGCGACCACCGTCGCCATAGCCAGACAGAGAGCAATGCGCGCCCCCCACCGCTTCACGCCCACCGCCACGAAGACAGAAAGCACCATGCTCAGGCACAGCAGCCATCGCCACGGAAACTGCATGAAGCGTAACTTGGGGAGAAAATCCCAGAGCGCGCCGCTCACCGAAAACATGACCACGCTGCATACAACCGCCCATCCAGCCAAAGCATTCCACACCGCACGCCTTTCATCGCGCCAAAGCCTGCCCGCCCACACCGCGGCAAACGTCACCAGGATTTCCATGACCGCTACCCACGAGATGATTCGGTTAAAAGCATCGTGGTCCGCGTCGGTGGTGTGGATGAACAGGAAGTTGTCCTGCGGCCGTGAGCCCGCCGAAACGGACTCCGCAATGTTCACCCATTTCTGCTCGTAGATAGCGGGCAGCAAATAGAACGCTGCGAGACACGCGCCCAGTGCAACCGAAACTACTCCGACAGACAGCAGACGCGGTGACCGATCGTTCCATGCGAACACAATCAGCAGCAGCGCCAATGAGTAATGGATCATCACCGCCGCCGGAGCGTTCGTGAGCCACGCTGCCGCCAAAACTAGCGCCAGCGGCACGATCACCCGCCGTCCATCCTCTCGCGTTCTCAAAATCAGCAACACCAGCAGCGGCAGCAACGCACTCGCGAGCAACTCCGCGAATGCACTCCGCCAATACACAATCACCAGATGATAGGGATTCGCCGCATAAAGCGCCGCCGCAAAGACCGCGTCACGACGGCTGAGCCACTTTCGCGCCAGTAAGAACATCGAGGTTCCCGCAGCCACCAACACCAGCCAGGTGTAGATGCTGGCAACCAGCGTCCACGGAAAAATCGAACTGAGAGCTGCTCCAATGGTCCATGACGCCGGAGGGTAGAAAACGAAGCGCGGTTCACCATACGCGAAGTGCGCCAACGAAGCCCACCGCGGATAGAGAATTCCTTGCTTCCACTGCGTAAGCACTTCCAGCCACGAATACAGGTGAAATTCGACATCGTGTCCGGACGGCGTTCCGAAGAAGAAAAAGGGGGTTTCGACCGCAAAGGCCGTGGCGCTGATGGCGAGCAGCGGCGTCCACAAAACCGCGGGTTCGCGGACCGCAACGCGGC
The DNA here is from genome assembly GCA_020073465.1 of Terriglobia bacterium. Taxonomy (GTDB): domain Bacteria; phylum Acidobacteriota; class Terriglobia; order Terriglobales; family Acidobacteriaceae; genus Sulfotelmatobacter. The sequence continues at coordinate 7,134 of JAIQFC010000059.1, read as the reverse complement.
TAGCGGCGGCCCGCGGTGACGAAGGTGCTGATTCTTTTCCAGACGTTCCCAGTGACTCTATCTCCCCCGAACCGCAAAGCGTGCAAGCGCGTTTCGCGCTCAAGTCTACATTTAACCGAGTCTTAACGTTGCTGAAACCAATGTGCAACGTACCTTCGCTAGGGTATTCCCACAAGGGGTGGAACAAACCACGAAGACGTGAAGGACCCGAGCCAGAGACGGGGCCCGGGTTCTTCAGTCTTTCGGGTTCAGTTCGCCTCCAAGCCTCTCGCCTCGTTTAGCTCTCTTCCCAAACCGCCCGACCCTACAATCTTCTGCAAGCTCCACTCTTCCTCAAAATCCGATCACGAACCTGCCCTCGGGAGGCTTTTTGCTCAGACGGCAAGGGAAGACGAAAATAGGTGAACTGACAGCTGGCTTGAAATGAAAGTGAGGCTTAGACGGAAGCCAAGTCTTCGGGAGTGCGCTGGCGGGAGAGTTCTGCCAGAAAATCCTCTTGTTGCAGGTTCGTGCCACGGCGCAGCAGTTCCAGCAGAGCGTCCTCAAGGTCTTCCCCAGTTTCGACGGGCTGGGTCTCGTCCGGTTGAAACTGAGTCAAATCAGCAACCAGAGCCCGCGGCGATACGATTAATTCGAGCATCGTCTCCGGGCAGTTGCGCAGAAACCCGATCAGATTTCCCACCTGCGCCCGTTGCTCGGGCGTGCGGGAAGGGAACTCGACTCCCATGCCGTGACCAGGATGCGTGACGCGCACCATGCCTTCGGTGTGAATGTCCAGTTCGTCCGTCTTCAAGCAGAGATCGATGAGCGCTCGCTCCGGAAAAGGAGCGTCGGTTTCCACGTAGCAACCGCCCAGGCTCAGATCCGTGAGCTTGCAATGGGGAACGGTCTCGTTGGGGGCGGCCCCAGCCGTGGTTGCGGCTGCCTTCACCCATTTCTTTAACTCCGCCGACACCTCTTCGGGAAGGTCGAGAAAATGGACTCCTGTCTGGCCATTGGGATTGGCCCAGGCCACCTGCCCGTGGGCGGCAACCTCCAAGGCTCCGTCCGGAAGCTTGAAGCTGAATCCGAGCAGAGCCCCCGGAAACTGCGTCTCGGCCGTGAGCACGTCCATGCCGGTCTCGCTGAGGTCGAGGAGGATTCCTTCCACCTTTCGCGTATCGGGCATCGTGAGTTCCACCGGAGCCTGAACCGGAACGCGAAACGCGCGCCGCCGCTCGCGGCTGAGTAATGCCGCTGCAGCCCGCAATCCGGCGCTCGCAGCGTCTTCCGACAGAGGCTTGTACAGCACGAAATGCGCGCCGCCACTCAGGATGTCGCGCACTTTCTTGGTATCACTCACCAGAGCGACCGTCAGCGGCGGATGACCCGAGCCCAATCTCCGCGCTTCCTCGAGCACCAAGCCCGCCGCGCTGGGATCCTCGAAGTCGATCAGTAACGCATCGAACTTCTGCTCCTGAAGACGGGCAATCGCCGCCTCAGCCTGGCTGAAGCGTTCCACCACCACGCCGAAGCCGGGCAGAACCCTGCCCAGCACATCGGTGGCGGCATCGTCGCTCGAGAGCAGTAACGCCTGAAGAGTCATAGGTAAGTTTCGCTATGCGCTCGGTCCAGATTACGGCCAGCGCGGCGCCGACGGACGAGCAGACTTGGAAGCCGCCGATGCACCGGAGTTGGCACCGGCTTTCGCCGCCATGGCGTCGGGCTGCAGCGAAGCCTCATCCACTTCCGACAGGACCGCATTGTCTTCGTCGTCGTTCTCCGCCAACAGAGGAGCTACCTCGCGAAGTTTCTCCGCTGCCTGTTGCAGCATCTCGATCTGCTTCCCGAGTTGGGCGTATTTTGCCTGCTTTTGCCGCAGGACCTCATGGATATCTTTCATACAACCCCCTGCTGGCAAATCTAAGGAGCCCGCCATTCAGGGTCAACGGTAATCCCCCCTTTTGGGTTACCCCGGTAATCGCTTGTCAGGGAAGAGGATCGGCTGCCCAGGATTGCTCGGATGGGCTTCCCCAATATTGAAAAGCCCTGACGCAACCGGGGCCTGTCTTTCAGCTCAGGAAGCCAGGTTTTGAACTTGCAGCTCAGGCCCCCCAGCCCATCCCACCATGCCGGTTCCGAGCAACCCCAGATTCCGGGCTCGCGCACCAATGGAGATCGTGGCAATCGCAACCGGATAACTGCGCGGAACCATTGGACTTACCGTTCGGACGCTTTCCTGCACACTCTAGCCGCCTCGTGCCATTCCATGGCACGGAAGTGGAGTTCACAGGAAGTACCAGTACGCGTAACTTAGCAATTGAGCAGTTCTGGGGGAGGGCTGTTCGGGGCGTCCCGCGACTCGAAAGAGTCTCGGGGCGCCTCTTATTTGGACGTCACTACGAGGCGCTCCCCTCCCGTCTTCGCGAGTGCGGTTCTAATCCCTTTGAGTGTTGCTCTTCTCGCCGTCGTTGGCAGGCTGAAGAGCGTGTACTCCCCGCCGCCGCGAACTCCCGGTACTCATGGCTTACTTCTTCTTGGCTGACGCTGTGGCCGGAACAGCCACCGGAAGCTTGGAGCCAATGACGTCTCTTAACCGTCGCGCCAAGTTTGTCGCCAGGGAACGGTAAAACCGCGACGCCAGATGCGGAAAGAGTTCAAATAGGGAGGTCAGTGTGGGCCGGTCGAGATAGTACGCTTCCACCGCCCCCTCGGCTACGACATTTGCGCTCGCCGGCAGTTCATCCAGAAACGACAGCTCGCCGCAAATTTCACCAGCACCGATCGTCGGCTCCGACGCTTGCGAGGGGATTTGCACGCGGGCCGTGCCCTTGAGCAACAAGTAGACGCCGTGCGTTCGCCGTCCCTGTTCCACGATGGCTGCTCCCGCCTTGAAACTCATACGGGAGGCCTTATCGGCGATCAACGTCCAATCGTTCGAGGACAGGTACACGAGTCCATTCTTGGCACTGGAGAGTACAGACAAATCCTGTTCAAGCGTCTTCGACATGGCGTGCTAGCTTGCTTTCCGTGAGAGCAGCGTTTCCGGAGACTGCGGGTACAACAAGGCTGGTGGAAGATTAGCAGAAAAGGTTTTGCGCTGCTCAGGGACGGCGATGATCGACCGCCAACGGAGATAGCAGGGAAAGAACCCAGGCGCCAGAATGATGGCGACCCCGGAGGGAGTCGAACCCCCAACCCTCAGATCCGAAGTCTGATGCTCTATCCAGTTGAGCTACGGGGCCGATCAGCGGAATCATGGTGCGCCCTGAGAGATTCGAACTCCCGACCTTCTGGTTCGCAGCCTTTTAGCTCTCGTTGATTCGGCGCAACTTACGAACCATCTTAACATCTCAGTTGGACCCAAGAGCGGACCCAAAGAGATGCACCGTGCCCCAGAGGCTGGAACCCCCTATGAGTGTAATGACGATGCTTCACCACTTGAGGTGGGTGTCTACCAGGATGGCGGTTCCGATAGCTGCCGGTTGACCGATAATTCGGAAATGAGCCCGGCATGGAGTATCTCGCTTAAGGTTTTGATGCTTGATGTTCTCTGCATGCTCAACAGCGAGGCAGGCGCGGGCCTACTTCGTCAAGGCCTCTACGGTCCGCAGGAATTGAGCGATCTCAGGTTTCTCTGGCCTCACAGGCAGTCGGAACGCCGCGCGATACATCCGATGTGAATTGCGCAAGATATCCAGAATGCCGCAACAAACGCTTTGGGCGTGCCGCCAATGCAAACTCTCATGCTGTAGTGGAGAAAGACTGCCAGCAGTGTCGTGGCTAGTGTTCCGGTCTGGCCTCGATGGATGCCCTCAGCGCTTTCGTTACTTCGCCGGCGATGTCGTCCTGAACCATCAAGATGTCGTCGAACGGCCGGTCGTAGGTTTCAGACCAGACAACGTACCCGTTGTCCGCCCGAATCAACCGCGCGGCGACCCGCAGCCTGGCGCCTGACTTGCGCACGCTCCCATCGAGTACATAGGCGACGCCCAGCGTCTTGGCGATATCGGCGATGGGTACTTGTTTGCCCTTGAAATAGAACGAGGACGTGGGAGCCGGAACCCGAAGGCCCGGGATCTTACTGAATTTGTCGATCAGTTCCTCGGTCATGCCGTCGGCGAATTCCTCCTCCTTCATCCCCGTGGTCAGGTCGAGAAACGGCAGCACGGCAATGGCGTTCTGTGGCTGCGGAGCAATGGCGGGCGAGGCTGAGCGATTGTTGTTCGCGACCCTGCCGCGAAACTGAAAAGCGAACAGTAAAACAACGACGAGCGCGAGGCAAAGCACCGCGCCTGCGGCCCATGTGAAGCCGGCCGTCGGCGCATCGGCGGTCGTCGGCGTCGGCTTTTCGCTGTCCAAAGCCCCCGAAGAGCCCGCCTGTACGATGGACGGATCTTCGATGGAACGATCTTCGATTGAATGATGCACCCAGGGACTGACCGTCGCCACCATCCGATACCCTAGTCGCGGCACTGTCGCGATGTAAGTGGGCTGCTTAGGGTCGTCGCCGAGCAGACGACGGAGCGATGCCACAGCCTGGTAGACGGAGTCCGGAGTGACGATGACGTCAGACCAGACCTGGTTGAGCAAGTCATCGATGCTGACTACCTCTCCGGTGTGCTCGGCAAGGCACAGCAGCAATCGCATCGTCCGCGCCTCCACCCGAGCGGTCTCTCCATCTCGTGAAATCTAGCCGGACGCCGGATTGACGCACCAGGCGCCGATGCGAAGCGTTGTCGGGGTTGGGCGTTCCATGCAGATCGGTTATTGCCCCTTTGTTTTTAAACAGAAAAGAAGCGCTCGCCGATTGTACCAACACCGTGGAGAACGCCGATGCAGCGTTATTTCAGAAGTATTCAGAGTGTTTCAGACCAAGTTCAGGACTTCTCGGGTCTCACCTGCGTATCGTGCATCTCGAACGCGATTTAGGCCATGAGTTTGGAAGATGGTGGCCAACTGCACCTCGGATTGCAATCAAGTCTGACGTGAAAGAGAGGTATCGGATGATTGGAGATTCTGCACCTGGGCCATTGGAGAAAAGGAACGCTCGATTGGCCATCGCAGTGGGCGGCCTGATTGCCGGGGCTTTGGACCTTACACAAGCTTGCATTCTATTTGGAGCGAAGATTCCGCTCGTGATTGCCGCAGGCCTGCTGGGACGGCAGGCTTTGCACGGAGGGATAGCCACGTATCTCCTGGGTGTCCTCCTGCACTTCTTCATCGCTTTCTCAGCGACAGCTATTTACTACGCGGCAAGTCGCAGACTGGTTTTTCTGAAGGAGCACCCGCTGGTATGCGGCTTGTTCTATGGCGCCGCGGTTGAGGTTGTCATGGGTTACATCGTTTTGCCGCTCTCCGCGCTTCACGAAAGGGGCCCTTACGAACTTCATGACGTGCTTCAGGGGCTGCTTGTGCACATGGTCGTGGTCGGGCTGCCGATTTCCTTCAGCGTTCGGCGATTCGCGAAGTAGACGTGTTGTAGAGTGCAATGACGATTTTGCAGCAGTGAAGCTCCTTCTCAGCCCAGCTGCGATGTTGTTGGCTCCGATTGCTGAGCCCTCGAGGTCTTCCCGAATCGCTGTGTGCCAAAGGTGCTCGGGCACACGCCGCCGCCTCGGAGGCGTGCGCATGTCTCGATACAGAGAAGCAATCTCTCAAGAGATCGTTTACATTAAGCACCTGTGAATGACCGTGGCCGGCAAACTCACGATTTTTTGGAAGGGCTATGCTTTAGGAAAACAGTTGCACGACGTGACGGTGTCACCGATGAGTAAGGATTTGACTGTCATATGGCGATAACGAGTCCGGTGCAGGTTTCACGCGAAGTGTTTCAGGATTTCAGGTACACTCTGCGGCTTTGGGCCAATCGTCCGTGGCACGCAGGATTCGCTATCGCTGCCCTCGCCATTGGCATTGGCGCAAACACAGGTGTTTTTAGCATAGTCAACGCATTGCTGCTCCGCTCCCTGCCATTTCATGAGCCAGAACGCCTGGCCCTGCTGCATCAGTTCATTCCGCCACACGATAGCGCGAAAGAGTTTCACGATTGGAGGCAGGAGAGCACGTATCTCGCCGATTCGGCACTTATTGAGGAAAACGACGTGAACCTCGGTGGGATGCTGGTCGTGAGTCGGGCGCATGTCGCCCAGACATCCTGGAATTTTTTCTCAGTACTGGGAACGCAGCCAGTAGTGGGACGTGGGTTCACCCCTGGGGACGATGTGGATGGGACAGGGTGGGGATTGCCCGGACGCAACGCAGTGGCGGTGATCGGATACGGACTCTGGCAGCAGCTCTTTGGAGGCGATCCGAAAGCCCTGGGCGCCACCATCCGAATCGACGGAAGCACGCTTACCGTCATCGGCGTCGCGCCGCCGGGGTTCGATTATCCGGGCAAGACCGTTCTTTGGAAGCCGGCAGCCTTCAACCGTGGCAACAATGGCTGGGAAACCATCGCGCGGCTGAAACCCGGCATCACGTGGCCGCAGGCGCGTGTCGCGTTTGCCGTTGAAGCAGAGCGCCTGTCGCCGGGAGGCACCGACAGCTTACGCCCGAGGATGACTTCGCTTCAGGACGGACTCGCCGGTCCCGTGAAGAACGCCTCACTGATGTTCATGTGCGCTGTGGTGTTGGTCCTGCTGATTGCATGCACGAATGTTGCGAATCTCTTGATAGCCCGCACCGCCGATCGCGCCGCGGAATTGTCTATCCGCTCCGCGCTGGGGGCAAGTCGCGCCAGGCTAGCGCGACAGTTGCTCACTGAGTGCCTGCTCCTCTCTTTCGTTGCCACTGTGATCGGATTGCTGATGGCCTATTGGACGACGTCCCTGGCAGCGAAGGTTCAGCCCCCACGACTCGACACACAGTCATATTCAATCCTGGATGGACGTGTTCTGGCTTTCACGCTGATGGTGTCCCTACTTACCGCTCTAGCAGGCTGCTGAAAAAGTGATTTGCAGCGTGTTTTTCTTTCTGTTGTTCATGGTTGATGATGTCGAACGGTTGGATTTCTGGTTTTTGTGGTCTCTGGTTCTAACTTGATGCTGCTCAAAACACACGTCGGCCGCGACTTATGCCAGCGGAACTGCCGGGGCCAGGTTTCGCATGCGCACCAGATTGTAGGCGGCACAGGCCAGGGTGAAGATCCAGTGC
>JAIQFC010000058.1 GCA_020073465.1 Terriglobia bacterium | reverse complement strand
AAACGGATGTGTTTGTCGATCAGCCGCAGCAGATGGTTTTCAGGAACTTGATCTTCCAGACGGAAGTAGTAGAACAACGCTTCTGAGCGGTCCTGGCGCCCCATCATGATCAGCAGGCCTCCGAACATTGAAATCCAGCGCAACATGAGAAGGAACTTTTCCTTCTACCATGCTTTCGCTAATTCTCACCTGCCAATCTCAGTGACTTTTTCAACACCCACAGGCGTTTGCACTCATTGAGAATGGGTGATCCAGGGTCAATGAGCGTAATGGCAATTTTTCGCCAACTACGAGCTAGGTTCCGCCTCGCCATGCACTGCGCGAGGATCTTGGCCGGATGACGTAAGTCCCCCGCTTTCGACGCTACTGTACTTCGTTCAGTTTCTGGTAGATCAACATCGCCACAAGCACCAGCAGAAATACCCCAGACCCGATGCTAAACGCGCGCACCGGTATGGTAAGCCGGTTGACCTTGGCCAACAGTTCCGTCTGCTCAGCGTGCATGTGCGAACTCGTGTCATCCAGAAACAACTGGTCATCCCTGTGCATGGTGAGTGTGCTCTTGTAGATCAGGAGGACGATCAGACCAATTGCGAAAACTCCGAAGATCACTGCCACGACAGTCAGCGTCATAAGCCACCTCACGCCCGATTCCGACCCAGGTGCAGGGGGCTTTCCCGCTTCCTTGGGGTTCGGAGGAACTCGCTTGAGAACTAGAGGCCCGGCCCCTAGCCGCCGAGCAGCGGCTGAATGATGCGACCGCACCTTAGCGGGACCGGGCCCAATTCAGAGGTATTCAGTTTTGATTCCTCCAGCCTCTATTACAAGCGTTTTCCACCTCTGCTGTCAGTGATTTTCATCACCGTTAGTCAATGAGTCTAACGGCGATATTTCACCAACTGACAAAGCCTGCGCCCGCACAACCGAGTCTCTCTCCCGATAGGGCCAGATGGGAGAGCCAGTAGACACCTGTTCCTTTACCGTGACCAGCATCACTGACAGCGGATCGTTGTTGCGGTAAAAAGACCGCGCTAGCCTCTCCGAACGAGCAGCACTCTAATTCTGTGGGAGTGTACCCACCCGCCGAGGCATCCCTAAGGATCCAAGTAAGGTGCGCGTATGAGAAAGCCGCGCTCCGCTCTCGTTCTTCTTCTGATTCTGTGCTTCGGCCTGTTTTCGGCTCTGCCAGCGGAGGACGTCCTAGAAACCGACTACGATGAATCAGAGACCCAGCCTTACGAAGTTCTTCCTCTGATCTCAATCGTGGTGCCGCTGGTGGTTGCCCGGACAACTCGGGCGGCGCTGAGTTCCTTACAACTTCAACATGGTGCTGCGTTCTCATCTCCTCCTGCACGTATCCGCCACACCACTGCAAATCGATCCGCCGACAGACGAGTCTTATTGACACTAATCTGCACGCTGCTTTGCTAGCAACTTCGGTTGTCTCGCCTCACTGAAGAGCAACTCGCAGCACGCGGGACGCAGCATCCCTGGAGACGAGGCAGTAAGCAGTTATTCCGGCCTTAACGCACAGGACCGGCCTGATTTCCCGCACAGCAGAAACACAGGCGAGATTTCGTGGCCAAAGGAGGCTCAATATGAAAAAAGTAGAATGGATTGCCACGACCCTTGCTTTAATGCTGATGTCTTCTGTAGGAATGTGGGCGATTTCCCCTTCCGCGGTGTGGGGCAGGTACCCATCTACTACAACGCTTTGAATACAGGACGCCAAACGAATTGGTGTGCGCCTCACAACTGAAGAAGTCTCGAGGTTGATGCTCATGAAATTGCGGAAACACAAGTCCCTGGCGACAAGACCTGCGCACTGGCTGTTGCTGTTCGGGATCTTTTCGTTCTACCTGGGGGTTGCGCGGGCGAATACGGAGTACTATCGCCATGTCGCCTTCGACAACAGTCTCACCTCCGAGTCCTACTTCTATAGTGCGGGCATGGCGAACGGACCCAGTTTTCTGGAGCAGATAAATTCGCGTTTGCCAGTTGAGACGAAGACTTTTCTAACACCGCCGAACGCATTGCGCCTGCAATGGCAATCGGAACCCGGCGGCGGATGGGAAGCCGAGGTCCGCGTCGCCAACTTCCGCAATCGATATCCGGAAGTGTCGGGACACAATCTCTATTTCTGGTGTTTCGCTCCCCAGGCCATTGCGGCAGCCGACCTGCCGGTGCTGGTGCTCTCCACATCACGGGAGGGCTTGCAGGTTGCGGAGTTTCCCGCGTCGTTTACTGAGCCTTTGCCCATGGGCAAGTTTACCGGCGACATCCCCGCCGGACGCTGGATTCGGGCGCGCATTCCGTTCGCAGAGTTCCACACCGCATCCATCTACAACTTTCGGCCTGAGTATCTGCAGAACGTTGTCTTTCATCAGGCCCGTGCCGATGGTGTGCGTCACACGCTGATTGTCGACGAAGTTCGAGTGGACGATGATCCGGCCGCTGATGCTGCACCCCTGCCTGCGCCCGAAAACATGCAGGCGATCGGCTACGATCGCCACGTGGAAGTGCGCTGGAATCCCGTGAACAGCTCGTCGCTCGGCCGCTACGTGGTCTATCGTTCGCTGGATGGCAAGAACTTCGAACCGATTGGCATTCAGCTGCCGGGAACAGAGCGCTACTCGGACTTCCTCGGCAAGTCGGGTGTCACCGCTGCGTATAAGGTCGCGGCGTCGGACAAGCAGTACCGGCTCTCCCCGCTCTCGACTGCAGCCAGTGCATCGACTCGTGAGTTCAATGATGACGAACTATTGACCATGCTGCAGGAGGCCTGCTTTCGCTACTACTGGGAGGGTGCGGATCCGTCCTCGGGCATGGCTCGCGAGAGCATTCCGGGAGACGACCGCATCGTTGCGACCGGAACCAGCGGGTTTGGCATCGCCGCCCTGGTCGTCGGCGTAGATCGCGGATTCATCACGCGCACTCAGGGAGTTGAGCGCCTCACGAAGATCGTCAACTTCCTCGAACATGCGCAACGTTATCACGGAGCCTGGTCGCACTTCATGGATGGCAGCACAGGGAAGACGATGCCAGTGTTTGGCATGTTCGACAACGGTGGCGATCTCGTGGAAACATCTTTCCTGATGCAAGGGCTTCTGGCCGCGCGCCAGTACTTCCACGGCAAGAGCGACGCCGAGCAGGATCTCTACCGACGGATTTCAAAGCTCTGGGAAACGGTTGAATGGGATTGGTACCGCGGTGATCCGAAGAGTGACTTCATTTATTGGCACTGGTCGGTGGAGTGGGCTCAGCAGATCCGGCACCCGCTCATCGGATTCAACGAAGTCATGATCACGTACATCCTCGCGATGTCCTCGCCGACCCATGGCGTGCCTGTCGATATGTACTATTCCGGATGGGCTGGACAATCCCAGACGGCGATCGGCTATCGGGGCGGCTGGTCCGGCGCCAGCGACGGAGATCACTATGGCAACGGCCACACGTACTACGGGATCAAACTCGACGTTGGCGTGGGCACGGGTGGTCCCCTTTTCTTCACGCACTATTCCTATATCGGTTTCGATCCTCGCAGCCTGCACGACCGCTATACGTCTTCTTATTTTGAGAATAACCGCAACCTTGCCCTCATCAACCGCGCGTACTGCATTGCCAACCCGAAGCATTTCGAAGGTTACGGCCCGAATGCATGGGGTCTCACAGCGAGCGATGGCCCGGAGGGCTACGTGCCACATGCGCCCGACGACAATTCTGACCGCGGGACGCTTACGCCCACCGGTGCGCTGGCGTCATTCCCATACACGCCCGAAGCTTCGATGGCGGCGTTCAAGCACTATTACCGCGACCTGGGCGCTCAGCTCTGGGATATCTACGGCCCGCGCGATGCGTTCGATTCCGGGCACGACTGGGTTTCACCCATTTACATGGGACTGAATCAAGCTCCGATCGTGGTGATGGTGGAGAACTACAGAACCGGCCTGGTATGGAAGAGCTTCATGTCGAACCCCGAGATCACCGAAATGCTTCGCAGGCTTGACGCGTTACCAGCAAGGTAGCAGGCAGGTGTGCACGTTAGTTGGCTCGGCAGGACTCCAGAATCACGGGCGTGAAACATTGCCCTCTTCACCACTAGCCTTCGTCGAAACGCAACCGGCTATCGCGCCTGAACGGACGAACTGGCTGGTGCGCTGAGAATGCGCTGAACGTGATCTCGACTCTTCCGCACCAAGTCGCTCTGCGGACCGCCCGGTGCGCGTCCGAGGTAGTCATTGAAATCACGCAATGCAGCCGCGTAATCGTGCTCCTGGACGTGGATGTTCCCGAGTACCAGCGAAGGCACGGGATTTCCGGGATCGAGTTCCAGCGCTCTCCTGGCGCTACTCTCGGCTTCGGATGGTCGTTTCAGGCCACTGAGAGCACGCGCCAATTGGCAGTGTCCTCGCCATGAACGTTCGTCAGCGGCAATAGCCTGGCGTGCCGCGGACTCTGCCTCGGAGAAGCGATTTCGGCTGTTCAGTAATTCGGCAAGCAGCGCTAGCGCTCTGGCGTCGTGGTTTTCGCTCAGGACCGCGGCCCTCCGCAGCGATTCTTCGGCGGCTTGCGTTTCACCCATTCGAAACTGGGCAATGCTCATCTCGACATAGGCTTCGTAGTAAGTGGGACATGCCTTAATTGCTCGCTGAAACTGAGAAATCGCACGTCCATAGTCAGGGCTGGCCTTGGTTAGGATCTCGGTGCCTTTCGCAAGAGCGTCTCGAGCTTTCGAGGGCACGCTGAGGTCGTGAGCAGAGACTGCACTCCGGGACTCGGAGCCGTGGACCGACTGCGACCGTCGAAGCAAGACAACCAGGTTAGATTGCGAAAGATTCCCAAGCGGGATGCTCGCAAGCTGGTAACCGCTACGTTCCGCCGTGAGGTAGTAGTCGCCCCTCTCAGAGGTGGCGAGACGAAATTCGCCGTTGTCGCCTGACACCGCAGACTGCCCAACCGTGTCCCCCGATTGGGTCCTCAATTCCACCTGCGCTGAACTGACCGCTTCCTGTGTGAGTTCGTCGCGAACGTAGCCACTGATTGAGATGCCCCCGGTTTGAGCGATTGCGGCCACTCGGAAAGCCGAAAGGAAAACTAACAGAAGCCCCAACGTATATCGCAAATGCATGCAGCCAACCCCAGAAGTTGGGACATTCTATCACTATCCTGGGACAAATTCTGGAAGCCGCTCCTGCTCAGAACAACGTGACGAGGATTACAGGTGCACCGATTCCCAGAGCGCGAGAACTTCTGCGGCGCGAATTCTACGTCCCAGCCGATTAGGGTCAAGTCTTGGCACATCGATTGCTAGACAAACTGTAAAATAGTAAACTTTTGAAGTAGATAATCTATTCTTTTAGCCCTGCTGTTCTAAGACTTGGGTTTACGGGCGCTGTGCCAGCAGACGCCCTATGGAGAGTTGTAGTGGCCCCTACGCAATATGAATTGTTGGAGTGGGGAGCCCCGAACAACGTTTGCGGGAAACACTTCTGCACATAAAATGCGCACGCGCGCCCCGCAACCTGCGAAGAAACTCAACAGACTGCCCGAAAAAAACACGCGATTTCCCGGTGATTTCAGCCCACGCTAGCTGATCACCAGGAAACCTTCTCACCTTGCGCTGCGATGGCTGCCGTCGATGCCAATTGCCGCACGGACGGAAGTGGCAGTTGGAAAGACGTGCCGCTCTGGTCGCAATTTCGCGCGGAGGGCACAATGCAAAACACGCAATGGAAAGGCCGCCATCGGTTCTGGCGGGTACCAGTCCGTCTCTTAGCGCTTACTATCCTCACTCTCTTTGCCACTTCGTTGGTAGTAAGCGGCCAAGTCGCGACTGGATCGCTAAGCGGTACGGTGTACGACACAACTGGAGCGGTAGTTCCAAACGCCCAGATTGAAATGCGCAATGAGGCCACCGGCGTTGCTCGCCAGACGGTCGCAAACAGTGTTGGTTTTTTCAACTTCATCGCGGTTCAGCCCGGCTCATACACAGTGGCGATTTCTGTACCGGGGTTCAAGACCTGGGTGCAGAAGAACATCGTGTTCAACCAGGCTGAAAACCGCACCTTTCCGGATATTGCTTTAAGTGCGGGCGCCCAGAATGAAACCGTGGAGGTGTCCGCAGACGTAACCGCAGTGCCGCTCGACACCCCGGAAAGCCGCATGACCCTCGATGCCCAGATGATTACGCAGATGGCCATCCAGGGGCGGAACGCCAGCGAACTCATTAAGGTGATGCCCGGCATGGGATTCAACCGAGGCTTGGACAACTCCGCCTGGAATAGCCAGACGACTCAAACCAACAGTGGTCCCATTGGGCAGTACAGCGCCAGCGGCAACCAGCCGTATGGCAGCATCACGATGACCTCGGATGGAGCCAGCATTCTGGATATTGGCAACATGGGCACTCAGGTTGCCAATATCAATCAGGATCAGACGGCGGAAGTGACCATTCTTAACTCGACCTTCGGCGCGGAGTTTGCCAAAGGGCCCGTCACTTTCCAAGCGCTCAGCAAGAGCGGCGAAAAGAACTTTCACGGTTCTGGTTATTTCTACGCTCGCCACTCCGTGTTCAACTCCGAGGACGCTTACCTCAGAAGTCAGAAAATCGCGAAGCCAGAGGACAGCTATTACTATCCCGGCTTCACATTTGGCGGCCCGGTCTTGATTCCCGGCACCAGCTTTAACCGGAATCGGGACAAGCTGTTCTTCTTCACTGGTTTCGAATACATGAAACAGACACCCCCGGGCACGCTCTACCAGTCCATCGTGCCCACCCCGGCGATGCTGTCAGGCGACTTCAGTGCAGCGTCGGTGGCGGGTCTAGCCGGGGATACTGGACGAGTCCCGTGCGATGCCAGCCTTTCCGGCAATTGGTGGTACGGCTCATACTGCGGAAGCACCGGCAATCAGTTCGTGAACGGCGTTTACGCAGGGACGCTCGATCCGAACTCGCTGGCCTTGGCGCAGCTGTTGCCGAAACCCAACCAGGATCCGGCCGCGCACGCGGGCTTCAACTACTCCATCCTGGATTCGACTCCCGTCAATCGCTGGGAGTACAAGCTCAAGCTGGATTACAACATCAACCAGAAGACGCGCTTATCGGGTTCCTACACGAGACAAAGTGAGGGGAATACGAACCGCTTTGGTGTGTGGTGGTGGCCGGGAGGGACGGTACCCTATCCCACCACTTTGACGGCCACGACGCTCTCGCGCATTTTGAGCGCGAACCTGACTCACACCTTCAACCCCACAATGACGAATGAGCTCCTCTTTGCTTATTCGTTCTTCACCTTTCCGCCCAAGTTCTCGAATGCTTCGGCGGTTGATCCAGCGAACGTGAGTGGCTACACAGACAGCAAGATCTGGAGCCCCAACATTATCCCGCAGATACCGAACATGGTGAGTTGGTCGTGCAACTGGGGTGGCAACGTCGGATGCTTCCCGCACCTCTACGCGCCAGGCATGACAGAGAGCTTCAATGGTGGAGGCTTTGGAAACCGAAAGAGTGTGCCTTCCATCGCTGACAACTTCACCAAGGTCCTCAACAAACACACACTGAAGTTTGGTTTCTATACGGACGTCTCCGCTCAGGCGCAGACCAGCGCGTACGGCAGCTGGGGCCAGGGCATGTACATCTTCGACAACTGGACGGGCAATTCGACCGGCAACTACCTGGCCGACTTGGTAATTGGTCATGGCCAGTACACGCAAACGCAAGAGGTCCCGATCGTCGACATTCGCTATCGGACAACCTCGTTCTATGCGCAAGATCAGTGGAAGGTCATGCGCAAGCTGACTCTCACTGGCGGCCTTCGCTTCGATCACCTGGGCCAGTGGTACCCGACGGGGAACCACCCCGGATTTGCGGTCTGGGATGCATCGCAATACAGCGA
Source organism: Terriglobia bacterium (assembly GCA_020073465.1). Taxonomy (GTDB): domain Bacteria; phylum Acidobacteriota; class Terriglobia; order Terriglobales; family Acidobacteriaceae; genus Sulfotelmatobacter. Next base: position 2,000 of record JAIQFC010000058.1, on the reverse strand, counting down.
CAGTTCCACCGCTTCACCGTACTCGGGCATGGCTTGGCACGCTACCGACAAGAACATCCCCATTTCCGGTTGGGAGTCGAAGTGGTCCATCTCGCCGCGTGTGGGAGCGGCCTTTGACGTGTTTGGAAACGGCAAGACGGTTTTGCGTGGTGGCTTCGGAATCTACCCGTGGCAAGTCACGACCAATGATGTTGGCGGGACTTATCTGGTGCCATTGGGATTCCGCACCGTGACGACGGGAGCGCTCACTCACCTTACCGACGTTAACAGCTACACACCTGGCAATCTGGGCGCCTTCAACGGCGACTCCAGTTTTGCCTTGAAGAAAGGCGACAACAAAATCCCTTACACGCAGAACTGGAACTTCATCATCTCGCAGCAGCTGCCTGGCAGATCAACGTTGGAGCTCCAATATGCAGGAAACCGCACGCGCGATGCTCTGCTGACCGGCAACGGCGACAATCGCAACTTTATCCAGAACGTCAACAAAATCCCTCTCGGTGCTCTGTGGGCGACCACGGACCCGGTGACTGGAGAGGCGTGTCGCCAACTGAATCCCGACGGCACCTGCAATGGACAGTCATGGGCGAACTGGCCGGACGTGACTGCGGACTTCCGTCCCTATCACAACTACGGAAAGGCGCTGATCGAAGTCACGCACGGGAGCTACTCAAACTACCACGCTCTGATGGCGAGCTGGCAGAAACAAACAGGCATGGTTACGTTCAATGCCAACTACACGTTTAGCAAAGTACTCGGCATCCGTGACGGCCAGACAAACAACGGGAATGGCGATGGCTCTACGGTAAACCCCTTCAACGCGAGGAGTAACTACGGCGTTCTCGCCTACGATCACACACACATCTTCAATGCTTCCTATGTTGTCGACCTTCCCAAGCCGATGCACGATAATCCGTTCCTCGAGGGCGTGGTGAACGGTTGGCAGGTTGCCGGCATTACGCAGTTGCAGAGCGGTCCGCCGCTCCAGCCGAATACGGCTGGCAATTTTTATGCGAGTCTACCGGTAAGCGTCTATACGATTCTGGGTACGGATCAGGCTGGGGTCGTGATGCCTTTACTGACTTGCGACCCGAGAAACGGCCTGGCAAGCGGGCAGTATTTCAACCCGAATTGCTTCGCTGTACCGACCACGCCGGGAGTCAATGGACCCTATACGTGGCCATACATCCGAGGTCCAGCCTACGTTTCGAGTGACCTCTCGGTCTACAAGAACTTCAAGATGACCGAGCGTCAAAACTTGCAGTTCCGTGTTTCGGCGTTTAACTTCGTGAACCATCCTCTGGGTCAGTTCCAGAAGACAGATGACACGACAATGCGGTTCAGGGAAATCGCCGAACAACCAGGCCAGTACGAGCAATACAACACGAACTTCACTGGCAAACCCGCATATGAGGTTGGCCGGCGAGTGTTCGAGTTCGCATTGAAGTACACGTTCTAGCTAGCTTCGCAAACTCCGGACATGGGTTTCTCGAGGAAGAGGCCCATGTCCGGCGTGGCGGAAAACAGGGGCGATGTGCACCCAAGCGGAGTAAGAGAGTGGCCCCTGCCGTTTTTGTCAGAGGCAGGCTATACAGACGTTGAGATCTTTGACGAACACGATAAACGCTGGATCTGCGGGATAGCCGGGAAGCCCACTAACCCCGCCGTCAGTGCCGAGCGAATCTAGCGTAGCGCGACTCATACCGTCTATCCCGGCAGCGAGAAATCCTAACTGTTGTAACATTGCGATTACACTCATTGACGGGGTTCTCCCCCCTGTTCCGGGGTCAATGAGTGTAAACGCCTGTGGGTGTTGAAAAAGTAGGTCAGCAGAAGATCTTTTGGGCTGCGAGCAAGCCGTTGGCGAGTTTTCTTCTCTCAGTTCGGCTAAGTAGTAGCTGGCAGAACCGCTGTTGTCGGCTGGCTGAGGAAGCGCACCAGGCGCTTGATGTTCTGGGCTACCGCTGCCAGGAAGAACTGCTCCCGCACGAACTTCAGTC